>NZ_CP075191.1:100000-1472500 GCF_020510625.1 Ferribacterium limneticum
TACTAATTGCCCGTACGGCTTGATCCTATAACCTTGTAATCTGCAGCAAACTCATACCGCAGTCACAACAAACAACCTTCCCCATTTTGCGCTTCCCGTCCCCAGGACGTGAGGCATACAAGTTACGTCTGGCGTCAATAGCCCTCTGGTACCACCCCTTCCCTTCCCGAACAGGACCGTGAAACAGATGAGCGCCAATGATAGTGAGCTTCCGCTCGCGAAAGTAGGTCAACGCCAGACTCCCATTTACAAAGCCCCTCACGGTTAAACCGGCGAGGGGCTTTGTGCGTCTACTAAATAGAAAAATAACGGCTGAAATGTGTGTTTTTAGCAGCCTCTGGTTTGCGCGCCGAGCGTCCTGAGAATGGCCTGTGATCAGCCAAGTAACTTGCGTTGGGTTAAATACTTCTCAAGAATTTCCAGTCGTGCCACCGGGTCGTCCAGTTCCAGCAGTTTCTGTTTGGCGAGATTCTGGATGGGCAAGACTTCGGTAATCCGATAGCCCACCCATTCGGCTTCGTCGTAGCGATGTGGTTCGGGCATACGGTCCTTGCCGAGGTCGCCGACGATACGGCGGAGCAGGGGAACGAGGCGTTCGCGTTCTGGCGGCAGCGGTGTCGGGCCGGTTTCGGCCAGCAGTTCGACGTTTGCTTCGAGCTGATTGCCCGGTCCGACGGTGCTTTCGATAATGCGGAAACGACGGCCGCCCTGAGCGGTGATCATCAGGATACCGAGTTGCTCCATTTCCCAAGTGCTGATTGTGGCGAGCGTGCCGATGGAGTGGGGAACGGCCGTCTCACCGACTTCGCTGCCTTTTTCGATCAGACAGACACCGAAGGGCATGTTGTCCTTCATGCAGGCTGCAGCCATGTCGAGATAGCGCTGTTCGAAGATTTTCAGCGGCAACATGCTGCCGGGGAAAAGCACCGTGCTGAGCGGGAATAGGGGGATGCGCAGCGTTTCGACCGCATTGCCGGATGGTGAGCGGATAAAATCGAACCAACCCATGTCAGCGCTCCTCGCCCCAGCGTTGCATCAGGGTGTGCGGCACGCCGATCTGGTCCATGACGCGGGCAACGACGAAGTCGACGATATCCTGCACGCTCTGCGGGTGGTGGTAGAAGCCGGGGCTGGGCGGCAGGATGATGGCGCCGGCGCGCGACAGGCGCAGCATGTTTTCGAGGTGGATGGCCGAGAATGGCGTTTCGCGCGGAACTAGCACGAGCTTGCGGCCTTCCTTCATCACCACATCAGCAGCGCGTTCGATCAGGTTGTCAGCCAGACCCTGGGCGATGGCGGCCAGCGTGCCCATCGAGCAGGGGCAGATGATCATGGCGTCCGGCGGATTTGAACCCGAGGCGACCGGGGCGAACCATTCTTCGCGGCCATAAACAGCGAGATTTTCCGGGTTGGCCGCAGGAAAACGAGTGAGCAGGGCGGCTTTGGCTTCGGCCGGGCGTGACGGAAGGTCGAAATCCAATTCCTGTCTGGCAACGATCTGTGAGGCCTGCGAGTAGAGCAATTGCACCTTGCAGCCTGCTGCGAGCAGGCATTCGAGCAGGCGCAGGCCGTAGGGCATGCCGGAGGCACCGGTCAGGGCGAGGCAAATGGTCTTGTTCATTGGGGCATTTCCGCTGGCGCAGGTTCAGCCAGCAGTTTAGCTGCGATCAGGCCGTTGATGGTGCCGAAGACCAGCGCGGCGGCGGTAAAAACCGGGGTGAGCAGGAAGACGCCATCGTGCGGGATCAGCCACAGGCGGGCGAGCAGCAACTGGCCGCCGATGTGGGCGAAGGCTGCGAGGATGGACAGGCTGACCGGGCCGAACCAGCGTTGGGGCAGATGGCGGGCGAGACCCAATGTGAGCAGGCTGAGGATTGTGCCGGTCAGCGACAGGAAAAATCCGGGGGCAAGAAAGTAGCCGAGCAGCAAGCTACCGGCCAGCACGCGCAGGCAGCTGACCCAGACGGCGGTAGCCCAGCCGTAACGGGCAAGGACGACAAGCGTGACGATGTTGGCCAGCCCCGGTTTGACGCCGGGTAGCGGCGACGGGATCGCCGCGTCGACCAGCGACAGGCCGACGGCCGCCGTGGCCAGCCAGGCGACGCGACGGTCTTCGGCGGTGACGACGAGTTCAGTAGCTGATCGAGTCATAGACCTTGGTTCGTCCGGCGATCTGGACGCTGACCCGGTTCGGGGCGCAGATGGCGATTTCGCCGGGGCGCATCAGCCAGCCTTGCTTGACACAATATTGCCGTGGGCTGGGGTCGGAAATGATGCGGGCGCGGCCGGGTTCGACGGCAATCAGCGTGATGCCGAGTGGGCCACTGACCTCGAACTGTTTGCGGGCCTTGAGATCGACTTCGGCAAAGACCTTGCCTTCCTGGCGGATGATCGCCCGGTCGGCCAGGCCGCCTTGCCAGAAAACCGGGATGCTGGCACCAACCAAGGCGGCACTGCCGAGGATGACCAGCCAGTCACCCGGCCGGATCAGGGCCAGCCAGGGGGTCAAGTGCCGGCCAGAGTGCGGTGCCGAACCAGCACTCGGGCCCGGTTGGAGAATTCCTCAGCCAGCCACTCGGCGATATAAACGGAGCGGTGCTGGCCGCCGGTGCAGCCGATGGCGACGGTCAGGTAATTTCGGTTGTCGCGGATGTAGCAAGGTAGCCAGGTGGCAACGAAGCGGGCGATGTCGTCGCGCATGCGGCGAACCTCCTCCTCAGCTTCGAGGAAGGCAATCACCGGTTGATCCTTGCCGGTCAGCGGGCGCAGGTCGGGGTCATAGTGCGGATTGGGCAGGCAGCGCACGTCGAAGACGAGGTCGGCGTCGAGCGGAATACCGTGCTTGAAGCCGAAGGATTCGAACATCAGGGTCAGGCCCTGGCCCGGCTCAGCCTCAATGAACTGGCGGACCCATTCGCGCAGGCCGTTGGCCTTCATGCCGCTGGTATCGATGCGGTGGCCGAGTCCGGAAATGGGTTCGAGCAGGTTGCGCTCGGACCGGATGGCTTCGACCAGGGTCTGATCCGCACTGGCCAGCGGGTGGCGGCGGCGGGATTCCGAATAGCGCTTGAGCAGCGTATCTTCGGTTGAATGCAGGAACAGGAAAGTCAGGTTGATGCCCGATTGGGTCAGCCTTTCCATCTTGGAGGCCAGCAAGTCGATGCCATGCCCGGAGCGGGCATCGATGGCGACCGCGGTTTTCTTGATCCCTTCTTCCTTCAGCATGCCGACGAGCACGGTCAGCATGATGACTGGCAGGTTGTCGACGCAGTAATAGCCCGAATCTTCGAGCAGGTTCAGGGCGACGGATTTGCCGGAGCCGGACAGGCCGCTAATCAGAATGAGTTCCATGGAGCGGAGCATAATCAAGGCAGCGTCCGGTATCAACCCGCGGCATAATATAAAAAACAGGAGACGCTCATGCCCCCGACAATTCCCTTGCTCGATCTGCCTTTCTTGGCCGAACTGACTGCCCTGCGGCGCGATATCCATGCCCATCCGGAACTCGCTTTCGACGAAAACCGGACGGCCGATATCGTGGCACGCGAACTGGAACGCTACGGTCTGGAAGTCCATCGTGGCATCGCCAAAACCGGCGTCGTGGCTGTGCTGCGGGCCGGTACTTCGCAGCGGATGATCGGCCTGCGCGCCGACATGGATGCGCTACCGCTGGCCGAACTGAACGAATTCCCGCATCACTCCCGTCACCAGGGAAAGATGCACGCCTGCGGCCATGATGGTCATACAGCGACGCTGCTCGGTGCGGCCCGCTATCTGGCTGAAAAGCCCGATTTCGACGGCATCGCCGTGTTCATCTTCCAGCCGGCCGAGGAATCGGAAGGCGGGGCGGCGGTGATGATCGAGGATGGCCTGTTCGAGCGCTTCCCGGTCGAGGCGGTGTTTGGCCTGCACAACTGGCCGGGTATTCCGGTCGGCGAAATGATGGTCATGCCGGGGCCGGTGATGGCAGGCACCTGCGCCTTCGAGATTTTCGTGCGCGGCCATGGCTGCCACGCGGCGATGCCGCATCAGGGCGTCGATTCCATCGTTGCTGGCGCCCAACTGGTGCAGGCGTTGCAGACGGTGGTGGCGCGTACCTTGCACCCCTGTGAATCCGCGGTCGTCAGCGTGACGCAATTCCACGCCGGCGAGGCATGGAACATCATTCCCGAGGAAGTGGTGCTGCGCGGCACGATTCGCACTTTCAAGCCGGAGGTGCAGGAAGCCGTTGAGCGGGCCGTCGAGCGTTTGTGCAGCGGCATCGCTGCGGCCAACGGGGCGCAGATCAGCGTCCATTTCGATCATCGCTACCCGCCAACGGTCAATAGCGTTGCCGAAGCGAATTTCTGCCAGCAGGTGGCCGCCGAGGTCTTCGGGCAGGAAAAGGTACTGACCGACATCCTGCCATCCATGGGGGCCGAGGATTTTGCCTACATGCTCAACGAGAAGCCGGGCTGCTACGTCTGGCTGGGTAATGGCCCGGGTACCGGCGGCTGCACGCTACACAACCCGCACTACGATTTCAACGACGAGCTGCTGACGCTGGGCGCCAGCTACTGGGTGAATCTGGTCCGGCGCTGGTTGCCCAAGTCTGCCTAGCCGGCTGCAAGCATTCCATTTTCCAGGCGTAGGGCATTGACCAGCAGCAATTCGCGTTCAACCTTGGCGACCAGTGCATCATCTGCCATATTGAGAAAGCGGGTATTGACGTCAAGGGCGAAAGGCAGGGCGAGCACGAAGGCCGGAAAATCGTGTTTCGGTATCCGCCGTTTTTCCATCATGGCAAAGGCGACGATGACCTTGATGGCGTGCCAGGCCAGCTGTTCAATGTTGTTCTGGAACTGGTTCAGGCGCCGGAAAGCGCGCTCGAAGGCGGCATCGACGGTAGAGAACGGTCGGCCGTGACCGGGAATGACCGTGTCGATGGCCAGTTGGGAGAGCATTTCCAGCGTTGCCTGCGTGCTGGCCAGGCCGTCCGCTTCACCGAGCAGTTCCGGGAAAATGACGCCGAAGCCGTTTTCCCACAGGGCATCGCCCGAGATCAGGATGCGCTGCTCCGGGTTGTAGTAGGCCAGTGCCTCCATGTCGTGACCGGGGACGGCCAGTGCCTGCCAGTTGAGACCGCCCATTTCGAGTTCGTTGCCGGCGCCGATCAGGCTGTCGTGCTGGAAGCGGGCCGACTGCTGGCCGAGCGGCGAAAGCAGCAGGGCATCTTCGTCCCAGTCGGCAATCACCGCGTGCAGACCGGCCGGGACGATGATTTCGCAGTCAAAAGCCGCTTTGAGCGCTGCGTTGCCGCCGATGTGGTCGGAGTGGGAATGGGTGTTGATCAGCCGGCTCAGTTGCCGGCCTGCCAGGGAGTGTTGCACCAGTTCGACGGTTTGCCTGGCATGGGCGACATAGCCGCTATCGACCAGCGTGGCCTGATTGCCATCGAAAAACAGGATGTTGTTGGCCGACAGCCAGCCGCGTTCGAGTACCTGCATGCTGGCGGGGAGCGTCACGGTCATTCCGGTGTGTCCGGATCACCCTTGCCGGTCGGTACAGTCGTTGTCGGTTGGGTCAGTTCGGCCACGATGCCGGGTTCGCCGAGGGGCGGACGGCCGCAGCCCAGGCAGTAGCCGGAGTCGGGGTCGGACATGCAGACACCGACGCACTGGTAGAGATCTTCTTGTTCGCTAGTCATTTCGATGGCTGTCACAGCGCAATACGTCTTCACAGAAATCGTACTCCTGCCGGCGCCGGGTGACGGCGGCAAGAATGTTTGTTTTGGCGACGTCGTCGAGGCGCGACCAGTCGGTAATTTCGCCGATGGTGCGATAGCAGCCGAGACACAGGCCATTATTCGCATCCATCTGGCAGATGTTGATGCAGGGTGAGGGAACCATCAGATGAGCATGAAGCGGTGTTGTTGATCGCGCACCATCTCAACGGCTTCGAGGGCTTCGTCGCGGCTGATTCTGGCGAGCATGGCCAGATGCAGACGCCGGTCGCGGGCAGTTAGTTCCGGGAAATTGATAGTGTGGACGTTGATGTCCTGCACTGGTTCATCCTTGACGATGCCCAAGCGGTCGACGGTGATGCTGACCGGCGTCAGGTGCAGAGCGGGTTCCGGGGAGAGCAGGTAATCGGCCAAGGCTTCCAGCAGGTGTTCCGGCATCAGGGCTTCGGCGCTGTGGCGAAGCTTGCTGTCAAGTTCGGCCAGGTGCCGGGTGCCGACCTCGATTTCATGGCCGCCCATCGCACTGTGGAAGGTCGTCAGGTGCGCCCGTTCGATCGATACGTCGGTACGCAGCCCTTCGCGCTCGCGGCGGAGCACTTCGACGTGCGAGTGAAAGGTGTGGAGCAGGCTTTCGAGCGCTTTGCAGCGCAAGCCGTGCAGGCTGGTCTCAAGCTGGCAGCTCGGTTCGATCAGGGTCTGGCCGGAGAAGTAGAGGACCAGTTGCGGCACATCGTTGCGAATGACTTCGCCTTGTTGTTCCATGCCGAGCTGTTTTTTCTGCTGGCGGCGGGCGGCGAACATGGCGTAGAAATGGTCGCTTTCCCAACTGCAGGGCTCGGCCAGGAAATCGCGCACTGCCTGGCTGCGACCCAGCATCTGGAAAATATCGTCGGCCGTGGCGAATAGCGCGTGCACCAGCGGGTCATTGGCAAATGCCTGGCGGTTGATATCGACAGGGCCGGGCAACGAGGCGACCAGACCATCGCAATAGCCGAGTGCATGCTGTAGCGGCCCGCTCAGTTTTTTTTCAAAGCCCGGCGCCAGTTTGAGCATCGGGTCGACCAGTTCGGCGACCCGGCCCAGTGCCTTTTGCAAGGAAGGGTCCGGCGGTGGCGCAGGCTTCAGGAAGTCGGCAACGGCAGAAAAAAGGCTCACTCGATCGCAGTGCACAGGGCCCGGCCGGCCTTGGCGCCATTCGGGCGGTTGATGGCGTTGGAAATCCATTCGCCGATAGCTGCCAGTTTAGCCAGATCGATGCCGGTTTCAACGCCCAGCCCCTGCAATAAATAAACGACATCTTCGGTCGCGACGTTGCCGGAGGCACCCTTGGCGTAGGGGCAGCCACCGAGGCCGGCGATGGAGCTGTCGAAAACCGCCATGCCCATCTGCAGCGAGGCGTAGATATTGGCGATGGCCATGCCGTAGGTGTCGTGATAGTGGCCGGCCAGCTTGGTCATGGGAATCTGTCTGGCGCAGGCTTCGATCATGCGCTGGATGCTGGCCGGGTTGCCGACACCGATGGTGTCGCCAAGCGAGACTTCGTAGCAGCCCATATCGAACAGGGTTTTCGCCACTTCCGCTGTTTTCTGTGGATCGATCGCGCCTTCGTATGGGCAGCCGAGGACGCAGGAAACATAACCACGGACCGGAATTTCCAGGGCTGAAGCCGCTGAAACGATGGGTTCGAAGCGTTTCAGGCTCTCGGCGATTGAGCAATTGATGTTTTTTCGGGAAAAACTCTCTGAGGCGGCCCCGAAAATGGCGACTTCATCGGCGCCAGCCTGAATTGCACCGTCAAAACCCTGCAAATTCGGGCTCAGCGCCGTATAAATGGTTTTCGGATGGCGCCTGATCCCCTGCAGGACGGCCGTGTTGTCGCCCATCTGCGGCACCCATTTCGGCGATACGAAGGAGGTGGCCTCGATGACGCGCAGGCCGGCGTCGGCCAGACGGTTGATCAGTTCGATCTTGATGTCGGTCGGGACGACCTGTTTTTCGTTCTGCAGGCCATCACGCGGGCCGACTTCGACGATTTTTACTTTGGCGGGAATATTCATGGGTTGGCCTTGTGAACTCCCTCCCCTTTATGTCCCGCAGGGACGGTATCCCAGGGGGCAAGGGGAGGGCTGGGGTGGGGATGGGTTCCTGTTTCAGCGAGAGCTGCCATGATCAACTCGATCACGGCTTCAGTTTCCTGAAACACTTGGTTATTCCAAAAGCGCAAAACCCGAAATCCAGCAGCTTTGAGTTGTTGCGTCCTGGCCTCATCTTCGGCGATAACTTCAGCATGCTGTCCGCCATCAAGTTCAACGACCAGTTTTGCTTCGAGTGAAACGAAATCGAGTACGAAACCATTGAAGGGATGCTGCCGACGAAATTTCACACCGAGCCGATTTCCGCGCAGGTATTGCCAGATCAGGCGCTCGGCATCGGTTGCGTTATTCCGAAGTTGTTGCGGAATCCGGTTTTGTTGCAACCAGTCTTTACTCTGTCCGTGCATTCGTAACCCATCCCCCTCCCTGCCTCCCCCTTGAAGAGGGGGGAGTTTTATTCGCCCTCGAACTCGACCAGTGCCGCGCCATCGGTCACCTGTTCGCCAGCCGCGTAGCAGAAGGCCTTGACGATGCCGGCGGCCGGAGCGGTGATGGTGTGCTCCATTTTCATCGCTTCGAGGATCAGCAGCGGCGTGCCTTTTTCGACCTTCTGGCCGGGCTGGGCGAGCAGGGCAACGACCTTGCCGGGCATCGGCGCGGTCAGGCCGCCACCATGGCTGTCGCCGGCGTCGACGCGGTGCAACGGGTCGTCGCGGAGCAGCGTGAAGGTGGTGCCCTGCAGGAAGATGCTGCGCTTGTCGGCGACGGCCACCACACTGGCGATCAGGCGGCGGTCGTCAAGTTCGACGGCAAAGCGGTCGCCGTCCAGCTTCTTGCCGCGGGCCAGGGTCGTTTCGCCATTCAGCGTGATCTGCCACTGATCGCGCTGGTAGCGGACGTGGGCATCGACCAGTGCTTCGCCATCGTCCCCCAAGGGGACTTCCTTCGGGGCGCGGAAGCTGATGGTGCGGGCCGAGGACAGGTTCATCCGCCAGCCATCGCGGGCATGCCACGGCGAGTAGGGGTCGCCACTGGCTTTGGCGGCCTGCTTGGCCTCATGCTGTTCCCAGAGCAGCTCGCCCACGGTGGCGACCAGCAGCACGTCGCGGGGAACGGCTTGCGCTTCGGGGAAGAGGAATTCCTTCTGGCGTTCGATCAGGCCGGTATCGAGGTCGGCGCCGGCGAAGGCCGGGCAGGCGACGAGTCGGGAGAGGAAATCGATATTGGTGGTGACACCGGCTACCTGATAGTCGGCCAGCGCCTTGCGCATGCGGGCCAGTGCGGCGTCGCGATGCTCGTCCCAGACGATCAGCTTGGCGATCATCGGGTCGTAGTAGGGCGTGATCTCGTCGTCCTCTTCGACGCCGGTATCGACGCGGACATTCAGCGATTCGGCTGGCGGGGCGAGGCGAACCAGCTTGCCGGTAGCGGGCAGGAAGCCCTTGCTGGCGTCTTCGGCGTAGATCCGGGCTTCCAGTGCATGGCCGCGAATCTGCAGCTGTTCCTGGCGCAGAGGCAGCGGTTCGCCCGAAGCGACGCGCAACTGCCATTCGACCAGATCCTGGCCGGTGATCATTTCGGTGACCGGGTGCTCGACCTGCAGGCGGGTGTTCATTTCCATGAAATAGAACGAACCGTCCTGGTTGGCGATGAACTCGACCGTGCCGGCGCCGACGTAATCAACCGCCTTGGCGGCAGCGACTGCGGCTTCGCCCATCTGGCGACGGCGCTCTTCCGGCATGCCGGGGGCAGGGGCTTCTTCCAGCACCTTCTGGTGGCGGCGCTGCACCGAGCAGTCGCGCTCGAACAGATAGACGCAGTTACCCAGCGAGTCGGCGAAGACCTGGATTTCGATGTGGCGCGGCCGGGTGATGTATTTCTCGATCAGCACGTGCTCGTTGCCGAAACTGGACGCGGCTTCGCGCTTGCAGGAGGCGAGGGCGTCGAGGAAATCCTCGCTCTTTTCGACTAGGCGCATGCCCTTGCCGCCACCGCCAGCGGCGGCCTTGATCAGTACCGGGTAGTCAATAGCGTCGGCTTCCTTGTGGAGCAACGAAGGCGCCTGGTCGTCGCCGTGGTAGCCCGGCGTCAGCGGCACGGCAGCGCTGCCCATCAGTTTCTTGGCTTCGGATTTCGAGCCCATGGCGCGAATCGCCGAGGCCGGCGGGCCGATGAAAGTGATGCCGCTGGCGGCCAGTGCATCGGCAAAGGCGGCGTTCTCGGAAAGGAAGCCGTAGCCGGGATGCACGGCCTGGGCGCCGGTGCGCTTGCAGGCGTCGATGATCTTGTCGGCTACGAGGTAGGACTCGCGGGCGGCGGCCGGGCCGAGCAGCACGGCTTCGTCGGCGAGGCGGACGTGGCGGGCGTTGGCGTCGGCTTCGGAATAGACGGCCACGGTGCGGATGCCCATGCGGCGGGCAGTCTTGATGACGCGGCAGGCTATTTCTCCGCGGTTGGCGATCAATATCTTGTTAAACATGCTGGGTCTCCCGCGGAGAAATAGCCTGGGCGTGCTCTGCACGCAGGCAATTTGACTTCGTCGCTGCGCCGCTGCGCGGCTGGTCGCCGCGGTTTGCAATCAGAATCTTGGTGAACATGGTGATTACTCCCCAATCCAGTTGGGCTGGCGTTTGTCAAGGAAGGCGGCGATGCCTTCGCGGGCTTCCGGCGTGGCGCGCAGGTGGGCGATGCGGTGGGCGGTATCCTCGACCAGATTGTCGTTGATCGGCCGGCTGTCGACGGCGCGGATCAGGTCCTTGGCGGCAGCCTGGGCGAGCGGGCCGCCTTGCAGCAGCGAGCTGACGATTTCCTGCACCTTGGCATCCAGTTGCTCCGGCTCAACGGCTTCGTGGACGAGGCCGATTTCTCGGGCGCGGCCAGAATCAATCCGTTCAGCGCTCTGGAAATAGCGCGTTGCCTGCCGGGCGCCGATGGCGCGCAGCACGTAGGGCGAAATGGCCGAAGGGATGATCCCGAACTTGACCTCCGAGGTGGCGAAAACCGCCTTGTCCGAAGCGACAGCGATGTCGCAGGCAGCGGCCAGCCCCATGCCACCACCGAGGGCGGCACCCTGGACGCGGGCGATGGTCGGCTTCTTCATCTCGGCCAGCGTACGCAGCATCTTGGCCAGCGCCCGGGCATCGTTGAGGTTGTCGTCGAGGCCATTGTTGGCCGCGCGCTTCATCCAGTTGAGGTCGGCTCCGGCCGAGAAGCTCTTGCCACGACCGGCGAGAACGACGACGCGGATGTCTTCGTCTTTATCCAGCGCGACGCAGGCGGCGGTCAGTTCGGCAATCAGGGTTTCGTCAAAGGCGTTGTGCAGGTCGGGCCGGTTCATCCAGATTGTGGCGACCGGGCCGTTCAGTTCGATTTCTAGTGCGGTGAACATCTATTTGTCTCCTCCTGTTGAGGCTCGTCGTTGTATTTCGGCCTGCTTTAAATTGTTAAAAGCGGATTTTGTTTTTTGCAAACAATCTAAAAGACCTGGTTTTGTGTATGCCTGAATAAAAAGATCCCAGTCCTCAATACCTTTTCTCAGTGGGTAACGATCAAGTTGATCGGGAGGAAATTTTTTGAGCAAATTTGGAATTGGATTCTTTGTATCGAAGGGGATTTCCCAATCAAACTCAGGCTCGGTGAATGTAATTTTGTATTTTTCAGAAAGTGTTGAAATCCAGTGTCCCTTTTCAACGCTTCCGCATCTACTAGCAAGCATTCCTTTCAGGAATAGCTCCACTGCATGCCTTCCCAAATGAGCAGAAACGCATGCAGCTGGATAATTCCAAACCACCCCGTCTTCTCCAAATCGTTGACATTGACAAATCGCTGCATCGATATAGGCATCTGCAAATTGCCAGTATTTTTCGTGGGCAACGATTTCAGTTAGATCGAGGTTCGATACCACCATTAGTTACATCCGGAAGATGCCGAATTTCGTTTCTTCAGCCGGCGCATTCATCGAAGCCGACAACCCAAGCCCCAGCACCCGCCGCGTATCCGCCGGATCGATAATCCCGTCGTCCCACAGCCGCGCCGAGGCGTAATACGGATGCCCCTGCGTCTCGTACTGCTCGCGGATCGGCGTCTTGAAGGCGGCCTCTTCCTCGGCGCTCCAGGTTTTGCCGGTCGCTTCCATGCCGTCGCGCTTGACGGTGGCCAGCACGCCGGCAGCCTGTTCGCCGCCCATCACCGAAATGCGGGCGTTGGGCCACATCCACAGGAAGCGGGGCGAGTAGGCACGGCCGCACATGCCGTAGTTGCCGGCGCCGAACGAGCCGCCAATGACCACGGTGAACTTCGGCACCTTGGCGGTGGCGACGGCGGTGACCATCTTGGCCCCGTCACGGGCGATGCCGCCGTTTTCGTACTTGCGGCCGACCATGAAGCCGGTGATGTTCTGCAAAAAGACGAGCGGGATGCCGCGCTGGGCGCAGAGTTCGATGAAATGCGCGCCTTTGAGGGCGGATTCGCTGAACAGGATGCCGTTGTTGGCGACGATGCCGACCGGATAGCCGTAGATGCGGGCAAAGCCGCAAACCAGCGTGGTGCCGTAACGGGCCTTGAATTCGTCAAAGTCGGAGCCATCGACGATGCGGCCGATGATCTCGCGCACGTCGAATGGTTTCTTACTGTCGGTCGGGATCACGCCGTAGAGCTCTTCAGCCGAATAAAGCGGCTCGGCCGGCGGCGTCAGGGTGACCGGCGGCTGCTTCTTCCAGTTCAGGTCCTTGATGATGCGGCGGGCGATGGCCAGCGCATGGGCATCGTTTTCGGCCAGATGGTCGACGACTCCGGAAATGCGAGTATGCACGTCAGCGCCGCCGAGGTCTTCGGCCGAGACGACTTCGCCGGTCGCGGCCTTCACCAGTGGTGGGCCGCCGAGAAAGATGGTGCCCTGATTCTTGACGATGATCGACTCGTCGCACATCGCCGGCACGTAGGCGCCACCGGCCGTGCAGGAGCCCATCACCGCAGCAATCTGCGGAATGCCTTTGGCCGACAGGTTGGCCTGGTTGAAGAAGATGCGGCCGAAGTGTTCCTTGTCCGGGAATACCTCGTCTTGCATGGGCAGGAAGGCGCCGCCGGAATCGACCAGATAGACGCAGGGCAGGTGGTTTTCCAGCGCAATTTCCTGCGCCCGCAGGTGCTTTTTCACCGTCAGCGGATAGTAGGTGCCGCCCTTCACGGTCGCATCGTTGGCGACGACCATGCATTCGACCCCGTGTACGCGGCCGATACCGGCGATCACCGAGGCGGCCGGGACATCGCCGCCGTACATGCCATAAGCGGCGAACTGGCCGATTTCGAGGAAGGGCGTGCCGGGATCGAGCAGGCCACTGACCCGCTCGCGCGGCAGCAGCTTGCCGCGGGCCAGATGTTTCTGGCGGGCCGCTTCCGGACCACCGAGGGCGATCTTGTCGACCTTTTCATGCAGGTCGGCAACCACCGTCCGCATGGCGTCCGCGTTGGCCTGAAAGTCGGCGCTTCGCGGGTTGAGTTGGGTTTTCAGGGTAGTCATGTCTCTTCCTTGTTATTAGTTACTTGCTAGCCTCGTTAAACCGTCATTCCCGCGGAGGCGGGAATCCAGGCAGCGGTGCGTCTCTGGGTTCCCGTTTGCACGGGAACGACGGCTTGATCCTCACAGCTGCTTTTCCTCTTTCAGCCATTTGCTGACTGGCTCAGGCCGGTAGGCGGCCATCGCGTCAAGCAGGTTTTCAATATCGGTGTCGGCGAGCGCCATCGCCCGGTTCTGGGCGCGCAGGAAGCCTTCCTGTACCGCATGGTCGAACAGACCAAGCAGCGGGTCGTAGAAGCCATTGACGTTGAGCAGGCCCATTGGTTTGACGTGGAAGCCAAGCTGCCCCCAGGTCAGGATTTCGCAGAATTCCTCGAAGGTGCCAAAGCCGCCGGGCAGGGCGATGAAGCCATCGGACAGTTCGGCCATCCGGGCCTTGCGGGTGTGCATCGAATCGACCACTTCGATCCGCGTCAGCGCGCGGTGATCGACGGCGCGACCGGCGACTTCCTTGCCCATCAACGCCTCCGGGATGACACCGATGACCGTGCCGCCCGCCTCCAGGCAGGCATCGGCGACAGCGCCCATCAGGCCGATGTTGCCGGCGCCATAGACCAGTTCGATGCCGCGGGCGGCCAGCAGTCGGCCGAGCCTTTCGGCCTCGGCACGGTAGAGCGGGTTGTGGCCAGCGTTCGAGCCGCAGAAGACGCAGATTCGTTTCATGAAGTCCTCAGAAGCCTCCGATTTCAAGCCAGTGCTCAATCTGCGGCAGACGGTCAGCGCCAAAGAAGGCTTCGCCGTCGATGACGACGTGCGGTGAGCCGAAGACGCCGGCGGCCAGCGCTTGCTCGCATTCGTCGTTGAGTCTGGCCTTGATTTCCGGGCTTTGCAGCGCGGCGGCCAGCGTAGTGCGATCGACGCCCAGTTTTTCGGCAATGTCGAGCACGGTGTCGGGCGACGAAATATCGCGGTCATCGACGAAGAAGCCGCGATAGACGGCATGGGCAAAAGCCCGGGCCAGCGCGCAATCCTGGCCGTGCAGCCAGTAGTAGGCGCGGGCGGCGTTCTGCGTCGGCAGCGGGAAGCGGCTGGGCGGGGTGTAAGGAATGCCCATGTACCGCGCCGAGCGGTAGAAGTCATGGAACATGTACTTCCCCTTGCTGGTCACACCATCGGCCGGCGGTCGTGAGCCGGTGGCCTGGAAAATGATGCCGAGCAGGATCGGATGCCAGCGCACCTTGCGGCCGTACTGGGCGGCGAGCGCGTCGATCTTCTCGCTCATCAGGTAGCCGTAGGGGCTGGAAAAGTCGAACCAGAAATCGATGGGGGCCTTGTCGTTATCGGTCATGTCTTGTCTCCTGCTCAGTTGGCAGCGGTCGCCGGAATTTCTTGGGTGTTCCGGTCGACCCTGGGGCCAGCTGTAGTTTCTATGGTCGCCAGGTTGGGGCTTACTCGTTGGCGATGCTGCGGCCGATCACTAGGCGTTGAATGTCGTTGGCGCCTTCGTAAATCTGCGAAATACGCACGTCACGGTAAATGCGCTCGACCGGGAAGTCGCTGGTGTAGCCGACGCCCCCGTGGATCTGGATGGCGTCCGAGGCGATCTTCTCGGCGGCTTCGGAGGCGAACATCTTGGCCATCGAGGCTTCCTTCAGGCAGGGCTTGCCGGCGTCCTTGAGCTGGGCGGCGCGCCAGACCATCAGGCGGGCGGCGTCAAGCAGCGTGTTCATGTCGGCCAGGCGGAAATTGACGGCCTGATGTTCGATGATCGGCTGCCCGAAGGTGACGCGCTCCTTGGCGTAGCGCACGGCTGCCTCGAAGGCGGCGCGGGCCATGCCGATGCTCTGGGCGGCGATGCCGATGCGGCCGGCTTCGAGGTTGGACAGGGCGATCTTGTAGCCTTCGCCTTCCTTGCCAAGCAGGGCGCTGGCCGGGACGCGGCAATTTTCAAGAATGATCTGCACGGTGTCGGATGCGTGCTGGCCCATCTTGTCCTCGGTGCGGCCGACGATGAAGCCCGGCGTCGCGGTCGGGATCAGGAAGCAGGAGATGCCCTTCTTGCCGGCCGCCTTGTCGGTCACGGCGAAGACGATGGCCATGTGGGCGTGCTTGCCGGTGGTGATGAACTGCTTGACGCCGTTGAGCACGAAGCTGTCACCGTCGCGGTCGGCGCGGGTGGTGATCGCGGCGGCGTCGGAGCCGGTATGCGGCTCGGTCAGGCAGAAGCAGCCCCATTTTTCGCCACGGGCCAAAGGCTTGAGCCATTCTTCCTTTTGCTGGTCGGTGCCGTATTTCTGCGTGATGCCGCAGGCCAGCGAGTTCTGCACCGAGACAATGGTCGAGGTGGCGCCATCGCCGGCGGCGATTTCTTCCAGCGTCAGGACCAGCGACATGTAGTCCATGCCGGCACCGTCCCATTCTTCCGGTACGCACATGCCCATGGCACCCAGTTCGCCGAGTTCCTTCAGGGCTTCGGCCGGGAAGGTGTGGTGCTTGTCCCATTCGGCGGCGAAGGGGGCGAGGCGCTCCTGCGCGAAGGCGCGCATCGAGTCGCGGATCATTTCCTGTTCTTGCGTCAGAATCATGTTGTTTTTCCCTTTTGATAACTGGTGAGCCAGACGCCGGTAATGACCAGCGCGCCACCGGCCAGTACGGCCAGCCCGAGGCGTTCGTCAAGCAGCAGGGCAGCTTGCAGCACGGCGAAAACCGGCACCAGATTGATGAATATGGAGGCATGGCCAGCGCCGAGTCGATGCACGGCGTCGGTAAACCAGGTGTAGGCGATGGCGGTACCGAAAATGGCGAGGAAGCCCATGCCGGCCCAGACGCGCCACGACCAGGACGCCGGGTCGATATCACCCTGAACCAGCGCGGCGAGGCCAAGCAGCACGGCGCCGCTCAGACTGGCGTAGAGCGTCGTCGCCAGCGGCGAGAAACGATGGGTGGCCTGCCAGCCGATGAAGGTGTAGGCCGTCCACGACAGTACGCAGCCGATGATCAGCCACTCGCCGAGGCCGACGGAGCCCTGGAAGAGCGCCAGCGGATCGCCGTTGCCGATCACCGTCAGACAGCCGGCAAAGGCGATCAGACTGCCAATGGCCTTTCTGGGTGTCATGTGCTCCTTGCCGATCAGCCAGGCAGTGATGACGATGACCACCGGGTTGAGTGCGACGACCAGCGCCCCTCGGCCAGCCGGAATGCGTTGCAGGCCGAAGAAGAAGCACAGCCCGTAGAGGAAGATGCCGAAAAAGCCCAAGGCCCAGATCAGCCCCCAGTCGCCGCCAGTCTGCGGCACCGGGATGCGGCCTGCGGAGAGCAGCATGAAGCCACCAACGGCCAGGCCGGACAGCACGAAACGCAGCGAAGCCACGGCGAGCGGCGCACTCAGCTCCTGGGCGATGATCCGCCCGGCAACCCAGGTGCCTCCCCACATGGCCATGGCTGCGATCAGCTTGACGTAGACGAGCGAACGGGCCGAAGGCAATTACAGCATTTCCACCGCGAGGGCAGTTGCTTCGCCGCCACCGATGCACAGCGAGGCGACGCCGCGCTTCTTGCCGTACTTCTTCAGCGCGCCGAGCAGTGTGACGACGATGCGGGCACCAGAGGCGCCGATCGGGTGGCCCAGCGCACAGGCGCCGCCGTGGATGTTCACCTTGGCCGGATCGAGCTTGAGGTCGTGCAGCGAGGCCATGGTGACGACGGCGAAGGCTTCGTTGATCTCGTACAGATCGACCGACTCAGCCGTCCAGCCAGTCTTGGCAAACAGCTTCTGCATGGCACCAACCGGAGCGGACGGGAACAGGGCGGGCGTACCGGCATGGGTGGTATGGCCGACGATGCGGGCAATCGGCTGCAGGCCGAGCTTGGCGGCTTGCGATTCACGCATCAGCACCATCGCGGCAGCGCCATCGGAAATCGACGAGGAGTTGGCGGCGGTGACGGTGCCGTCCTTCTTGAAAGCCGGCTTCAGGGTCGGGATTTTTTCGACATTGACGGCGAACGGGCCTTCGTCCTTGTCGATGACGACGTCGCCCTTGCGGCCGGCGACGGTGGTCGGGGCGATTTCCCAGGCGAAGCTGCCGTTGTTGCTGGCTTCGATGGCGCGGCTGGTCGAGCGGACGGCGAATTCATCCTGCGCTTCGCGGGTGAAACCGTAAGTGGTCGCACACTCTTCGGCAAAGGTACCCATCAGGCGGCCGCGGGTTTCCTTGCTGTAGGAATCTTCCAGGCCGTCGAGGAACATGTGGTCCATCATCTGACCGTGACCAAGGCGATAACCACCGCGGGCTTTGGGCAGCAGGTAGGGGGCGTTGGTCATTGACTCCATGCCGCCGACCACGGCGGCGCCGTAGGAACCGGCCAGAATGCCGTCGTGGCCGAGCATGGTGGCCTTCATGGCCGAGCCGCACACCTTGTGGATGGTGGCGCAACCGGCAGAGAGGGGCAGGCCGGCCTGCAATGCGGCCTGGCGAGCCGGTGCCTGGCCCTGGCCGGCTTGCAGCACGCAGCCCATCAGCACTTCTTCGATCAGGTTGGCGTCGATGCCAGTGCGCTCGACGGCGGCCTTGATGGCCACGGCGCCGAGATTGGCGGCGGTCAGGCCGGCGAAGCCGCCCTGAAAGGCACCCATGGCGGTACGGGCGGCGGAAACGATAACGATCGGGTCATTCATGCTGATTTCTCCTGAGTTGTTCAAAACGACACGCCGCCTTTGTCATCCCTGCGTAGGCGGGGATCCAGCGGCTTGTTTGGGATGGATTCCCGCCTGCGCGGGAATGACGGGGGGCAGGTTTTCATGCGTCCAACGCTTTCAGTGCGGCGTCGTAACGGGTGGGTAAATCTTGTGGGCAATCGACGGTGATGCCGAGGTCGTGGATCAGGCCGTCCTTCAGGCCGTAGATCCAGCCATGGACGGTCAGTTGCTGGCCGCGCGCCCAGGCATCCTGGACGACTGGGTTGTGGCAGACGTTGGTCACCTGTTCAAGGACGTTCAGTTCGCACAGGCGGTCGTGGCGCTGGGCTTCGGGCAGGTTGTCGACGTTGGCCAGGTGCTTGTTATGCACGTCATGGACATGGCGCAGCCAGAGATCGACGACGCCGACCCGGGCCCGGTTGAGCGCGGCGAGCACACCGCCGCAACCGTAGTGGCCGACGACCATGATGTGCTTCACTTTCAGCACATCGACGGCGTACTGGATGACCGACAGGCAGTTCAGATCGGTGTGCACGACGACGTTGGCGACGTTGCGATGGACGAAGACTTCGCCCGGCAGCAGACCGACGATCTGGTTGGCCGGCACGCGTGAGTCGGAGCAGCCGATCCACAGGAATTCCGGGGTCTGCAGGTGGGACAGCTTGTCGAAATAGGACGGGTCGACGGCCTGCATCTGGCTGGCCCAGGCGCGGTTGAAGTCGAACAGGTGGGAGAGGTTTTCGCTGCGAATTTCCTCTTCCGACCAGTTGTCGAGATCGAGGGCGAGGAACATCGTGCCTTCGACCGGCGTCTGGTAATAGTTCGGCGCTTCGGTAAAGCCCAGCTCGCGGTACAGCTTCACGGCCATGCGCATGTTGGGCAGGGTGTCGATCATCAACTTGCGATAGCCGATTTCCTTGGCTGCCTTGATCGCGGCCAGCGCCAGCGCGGCGCCGATACCGTGACCACGTTCAGCCGGATCGACATAGAGGCGTTTCATTTCGCAGACGCCATCGCTGTCCGGCAGCGGGCGAACGCCGACACAGCCGGCCGGGTGGCCATCGACTTCGGCAAAGAACAGCCGGCCCTGCGGCGCGACATAGTTGCCGGGCAGGGAAGCCATTTCCTGGTCGAAATTCTGGTACGACAAATCGACGCCCAGCCAGGCCGCATAGTTGCGGAAGTACTGGCGAACCTGCTCGAGGGCTTCGGTGTCGTTGGCGGTGAGGGTGCGTAGGGTAACGGTCATGCTGTTTAGCTCCATGTTGCGGCGCCCCTGTCCGGAGCGCCGGCAGGAGCGTGTTATGCGGTTTCGGCGAAAAGTTCGCGACCAATCAGCATTCTACGGATTTCGGAGGTGCCTGCCCCGATCTCGTAGAGCTTGGCATCGCGCCACAAACGGCCGGTCGGATACTCGTTGGTATAGCCGACGCCGCCAAGCGTCTGGATCGCCTCGCCGGCCATCCACGTCGCCTTTTCAGCCGAGTAGAGAATGGCGCCGGCCGCATCCTTGCGTAGCGTGCGTGAATGGTCCGTTGCATCACAGGCCCGGCCGACGGCATAGACGTAAGCGCGGGTGGCCTGCCAGGTCGAATAGAGGTCGGCGACCTTGCCCTGCATCAGCTGGAATTCGCCGATCGCCTGGCCGAACTGCTTGCGTTCGTGCAGGAAGGGAACGACGACGTCCATGCAGGCCGCCATGATGCCGAGCGGGCCACCGCAGAGTACGGCCCGCTCGTAATCAAGACCGGACATCAATACTTTGGTTCCGTTGCCGACGCCGCCCAGCACGTTTTCCTCCGGCACTTCGCAGTCGTCGAAGAACAGCGGGAAAGTGTTCGAGCCGCGCATGCCCAGCTTGTCGAGATGGGTGCCGTGGGTGAAACCTTTCATGCCTTTTTCGACGATGAAGGCGGTCATGCCCTTGGCGCCGGCATTGAGGTCAGTTTTGGCATAAACCACCAGCGTGTCGGCGTCGCCACCGTTGGTAATCCACATCTTGGAACCGTTCAGGACATAACGGTCGCCCTTTTTCTCGGCCTTCAGCTTCATGGAGACAACATCGGAGCCGGCATTCGGTTCGGACATGGCCAGTGCGCCGACGTGGTCGCCGGAAATCAGCTTGGGCAGGTATTTCTGGCGCTGGGCTTCGGTGCCGTTGCGGCGGATCTGGTTGACGCACAGATTCGAGTGGGCGCCGTAGGACAGACCGACCGAGGCCGAAGCGCGCGAGATTTCCTCCAGCGCGACGATGTGGGCGAGGTAGCCCATGTTGGTGCCGCCGTATTCTTCGCCGGCGGTCATGCCGAGCAGGCCCATGTCGCCGAATTTCTTCCAGAGATCGGCCGGGAATTCGTTAACCCGGTCGATTTCTGCCGCGCGCGGCGCGATTTCGGCATCGGCAAAGGCCTTCACCGCATCGCGCAGCAGATTAATGTCTTCGCCGAGGCCGAAGTCGAGGCTGGGAATGTTCATGTGATTTGTCTCCGTCTTGTTGTTAGTTATTAGTTGCCTAGGGACTGGAGTGAGAGCAGTTTTACTAACAGCTCAAGTCTCTTGGGCAACTCGATCCTATTTCTCGCCCTTCCCATGCATGACCATGATGGTCTGCTGCATCAGAGCGCAAAGCGTTTCCCGGCCGTCTTTCACGGCAAAAACTTCAGCCTGGGTGATGATCAACGTCTTGCCCGGGCGTACCACCTTGCCTCGGGCGATCAGCTTTTCGCCGTCGGCCGGGGCGACCAGGTTCATCTTGAATTCGACAGTCAGCACTGAGGCAGTTTCCGGCACGACGGTCATTGCCGCATAGCCGGCCGCCGAGTCGGCGATCATGCCGACAACGCCGCCATGGACGAAACCATGCTGCTGCTCGACGCCCGTCCAGTGCGGCAGATGGATTTCCGTTCGACCATGTTCGATGACCGGCATCGTTGCCTGGATCAATTCCATGGCGTTCTGGCGGGCAAAACTGGCGCTGACGCGCTCGGCAAAGTGGGGGTCGAAGATTTTGGTCATAGGTCGTGATTGTATTTACGTTAACGTTAACGTCAACTGATTGGGAAATATTTATTTCTTGGCGTTGCGGCGGGTCAACTCCTGTTCGCATTGCTGCTCGAATTGCGAGATTTCGGCCAGCATCGCCTCAATGTCTTCGCGTTGCTGTTCCAGTGCGGCACGGCGCTTCTCCATGACGCGCAGGCATTCGAGCAATTGGGGCGTTTCGTCCTCGGTCGACTCGTACATGCCGATCAGATCCTTGATCTCGGCCAGCGACAGGCCGAGGCGCTTGCCGCGCAGGGCCATCTTCAGGCGCGCCCGGTCGCGGCGGTTGAAGATGCGCTTGCTGCCTTCACGTTCCGGCGACAGGATGCCCTGGTCTTCCCAGAAGCGGATGGTGCGTGGGGTGATGCCGAATTCCCGAGCCAGGTCGGAAATGGCGAAGGTCGGTGTGGAAGGGGCGGCCGTCTGGCTCATTTTGTCTCCTGATGGTGCGGCAGAGTAAATCAGAAGCGGGGGCTTTTTTCAATCCGCTACCGTATGGTAAGTTGAACGCCCCTGTTTTCGGGTTTCCCCATGTCCCTGCATTTTCCCCATGCCCATCCGCCCGCAGCTGGCGAGCTGACCGAGGTCGCGCCCGGTGTTTACTGGCTGCGCATGCCGTTGCCGTTCCAGCTGGATCACATCAATCTCTGGTTGCTGCGTGATGGCGCTGACTGGACGATCATCGACACCGGCTTTCCCGACGATGCTGTTCGGGCAATGTGGACCCAGATTCTCGATCGGCTCGACGGGCCGGTGACGCGCCTGATCGTGACCCATTTCCATCCCGATCATCTCGGCCTCGCAACCTGGCTGATGGAAAAGACCGGCGCACCGCTGGCGATGACCACCGGTGAGTTTCTGACAGCCCATGTCGTCTGGCATGAGGTTGGCGGTCACGGGGCACGCTTCATGGTCGAACAATTTCGTCAGCATGGCCTGGATGCCGACCATCTGGCCAAATTCGAGAAGCGCGGTTCGGGCTATCGGCGGGCTGTGCCTGCCTTGCCGGAGTACTACCATCGCTTGATGGCCGGAGATATCACGACCATTGACGGCAAAAAATGGCAAATTCTGATCGGTCATGGTCACGCCCCCGAACATTTGGCACTTTACTGTGTCGAACTCGGCGTGTTAATTTCGGGCGACATGCTATTGCCAAGAATTTCGACTAACGTCAGCGTTTTTGCGGCGACCCCGGAAGCTGACGCTTTGCGTTGGTATCTGGATTCGCTCGATGAAATGGCGAGAGATATTCCGGCAGAAACTTTGGTGTTGCCTTCGCACGGGTTGCCCTTCACCGGGGTGCAAGAGAGGGTTCAGGCACTGCATGCGCACCATGAGGAGCGCCTGCAGGCACTGGAAAATAGCTGTGAACAAGCGCCACAGAGCGCAGCCGAGTTGCTGGATGTCCTGTTCAATCGGGCACTCGATACACACCAAACCATGTTCGCGATGGGCGAAGCGATCGCCCATCTGAACTACCTTGAACAAGCTGGTCGGTTGTCGCGTAGCATGGACGCCGATGGGGTAATTCGCTATTCGCGGTTGCGGTAATGACCCGCCGCGCACTGACAGAGGGAGTTTGAAGATGTCGCAGCAAACCGAAGACCAGAGCATGAATCTGCCGAACCCGGCCGAAATTGCCAAGACCTATGCCGAAGTCGCCCAGCGCGCCTCCCGGCTGATTACCCAGTTCATGGAAAAGAAGGCGAAGGACGGCGTTGATGCGCCGGCCGACGAGTTGGGCGTTGCCAAGGCCTTCATGGACCTTTCCGCCCGTCTGATGGCCAATCCGTACAAGCTGGCCCAGACCCAGATGAACATGATGTGGGATTACTTCTCGCTGTGGCAAGGCTCCATGATGAAGATGATGGGTGTGCCTGGTTCTGGCCCCGTCGCTGCCCCGAAAAAGGGTGACAATCGCTTCAAGGACGAAGACTGGGAGCAGCATTTCCTGTTTGACTTCGTCAAGCAGTCCTACCTGATCACCGCCCGCCACCTGCATGACACCGTAGCCGGTACCGAAGGCCTGGATGAAGCAACCCAGCAGAAGGTCAACTTCTTCACCCGTCAGTACATCGATGCGCTGTCGCCCTCCAACTTTGCCCTGACCAACCCGGAAGTCTTCCGTGAAACCGTCAAGAGCCACGGCCAGAACCTGATCAAGGGCCTGAACAACCTGCTGCACGACGTCGAATCCGGCGACGGCCAGTTGCGCATCCGCATGACCGACACCTCGGCCTTCGAAATGGGCAAGAACGTTGCCACGACGCCGGGCAAGGTAATCTTCCAGAACGAACTGTTCCAGCTGATCCAGTACAACCCGACGACCCCGGACCAGAACAAGAAGCCCTTCCTGATCGTTCCACCGTGGATCAACAAGTACTACATCCTCGACCTGCGCGAGAAGAATTCCATGGTCAAGTGGGCGACCGATCAGGGTCACACCACCTTCATCATGTCCTGGATCAACCCGGACGAAAAGCTGGCCAAGAAGTCCTTCGAAAACTACCTGCTCGAAGGCTCCATCGAAGCCATCAACCAGGTCTGCGCCCACACCGGCGAAGACAGCGTCAATCTGGCCGGCTACTGCCTGGGCGGCACGCTGACCATGACCACGCTGGCCTACATGGCGGCCAAGAAGGACAAGCGCGCCAACTCCGCCACCTTCTTCACCACCATGCTTGATTTCTCCGAGCCGGGCGAACTGGGCATCTTCCTCGATGAAGGCGCCGTCGCCGGTCTGGAAAAGAAGATGGCCGAGCGCGGCTTCCTCGAAGGTTCGGAAATGGCCGGCACCTTCAACATGCTGCGCGCCAACGACCTGATCTGGTCCTTCGTGGTCAATAACTACCTGATGGGCAAGGATCCGTTCCCGTTCGACCTGCTCTACTGGAACTCCGACTCCACCCGCATGCCGGCCGCGATGCACAGCTTCTACCTGCGCAACATGTACCTCGGCAACCTGCTCAAGGAACCGGGCGGAATCGAGTTGGGCGGCGTCAAGATCGACATCAGCAAGGTCAAGACCCCGTGCTACTTCATCTCGACGATCGAAGACCACATCGCCCCGTGGAAGAGCACCTACATGGGTGCCCGCCTGCCGTCCGGCAACACCAAGTTCGTGCTCGGTGGCTCCGGCCACATCGCCGGTATCGTCAATCCGCCGGCCGCCAACAAGTACGGTTTCTGGACCAACGACGCCACCGACGGCAACCTGCCGGAAAGCCCGGAAGACTTCCTGGCTGGCGCCACCCAGAACGCTGGTTCGTGGTGGACGCACTGGAATCAGTGGGTCACCAGCCTGCCGGGTGGTTCTGCCAAGGTCAAGGCCCGCAAGCCGGAAGATGGCAAGCTGGCGGTGATCGAAGATGCACCGGGCAGCTACGTCAAGTTCCGTCTGGATACCCAGAAAAAAGCCTAAAGGCGATTTCGTCTGAAGCAAAAAGGGAGGCTGCGGCCTCCCTTTTTATTGGCGAATGAATTTACTGCTTTTTCAACGGGAATGATGGATGCACCGGGTCGGCTGATTTCTGTTGCCCCGCATCCTGAACCATGCCGGATTCCTTCTGTCTTACAAACACAGACAGAAAGGAGATCTGCCATGTTCGACTCTCCCGTTGTTTCCGTTCATATTCCGTTGGCGCTCCGTGGTTTTTCCGGTGGGCACGATGAGATTACTGCCAGTGGCGATACGGTCGGTGAGGTTCTGGCTGCCGTTGGTCACGAGTTTCCGGCGATTCATGATTATCTGGTATCGCCCAGCGGCGATTTGCTGCCCGGGGTGGCGGTCTTTCTCGGGCCTCGCAGCATCAGCGAATTGCAGGGCTTGGCGACACCGATCGAGTTGGAAGAAGTGCTCAGCATCGTACCGATAGGTAGCTTGTAAGCAGTTTGTGCCGATTGTCTGAACGGTCCGCGTGAGTGCAGAAAAAGCTTTGCTGCACTGCAGGAATCGCGATTGGACAGCATGGGGTATGCTCTTCCCGAAATAATCGGCCATTGGCGCCAGGCGGGGAGGGTTTGATGTCTGAAGAATTGGTTTCCCAGATCAGCAAGGCGCTTTCGCGTAGCGAAAACCAGATTTCATTTGCGATTACGCTGATGGAACACTTGGTGGTTCCGACCTTCGTGCTCGATGCCGATCAGAATGTGCTGATCTGGAACCGGGCCTGTGAGCGCCTGACCGATATACCGGCTGCAGAGGTGGTTGGCACCCGCAACCACTGGCGGGCTTTCTATGAAGAGCCCAGGCCGTGTCTGGCTGATCTGGTCGCTACTTCCAGCCTTGAGCAGATTTCCGATCTGTATACCGTGTCCGACGATCCGAGCGACCCGTCATTCGGCGTCCACGCCGAGAACTGGTGCTGGATGCCACGTCGTCGCCAGCATCTTTATCTGGCGATCGATGCGGGCCCGGTGTTTGACGAGTCCGGCAAGCTGATTGCCGTGGTCGAGACCCTGCGCGATACCACGGAAAGGCATATTGCCCAGACCAAGGTGCAGGAGCAGGCCAGCATCCTGAAGGCACATTTCGATGAGCAGGAGCGCGAGACGGAACTGGCACGGCGCATTCTTGACCACCAGATTCGCAGCGACCTGATGCAACAGGCGGGAGTCAAGTATTCGGTCATTCCGGCCAGTAATTTCTCGGGTGACATGGTGCTCGCCGCACGCTCGCCGTCTGGCCGTCTCTATGCCATCCTGGCCGATGCGACCGGGCATGGCCTTTCGGCTGCGGTCAGCGTCTTGCCGATGGTGCAGGAATTTTATCGTCTGGTCGAACTGTCATCGCCGCTGAGCACTGTGATCGAGTCGATCAATTTCCTGCTGGCCAATTCCTTGCCGCTCGGGCGTTTTGTCGCCGCCGCCTTTGTGACGCTGGATGAGGCGGCCAAAGAGGGGGAGATCTGGGTAGGCGGGGTGCCGGATGTGCTGATGTTCGACAGCGCCGGCCGGCTGGAGCGACGCATCGCTTCGAGCAATCTACCCTTGGGTATTGTGAAGACCAGTGAGGGTGTTCAGGGTATTGAACACTTTAACTGGGTTGACGCTCGCCAGCTGCTGTTGATCTCGGATGGCATTGTCGAGGCCTGCAACGCCGATGACGTTGCCTTTGGCGATGAGCAACTGATACATGTCGTCGAGCACCGTGCCCCTGGCGTCGAGTTAACCGATGCGCTACAGCAGGCGTTGCAGCACCATTTGAAGGGCTGCAGCGCTCATGACGACATGTCGATGCTGGTCATCGACTGTCCGGCCAATAGCAATTAATGGCGAAATAGCGGCAGCTTGGCGGAAAACTTCGGCCACTCCACGGCGTCGAGCATGTTCTTGACGATCAGGCCGAGTTCGGTATCGCCGGTGATTTCCAGTTCGCGGTTGAAGAACAGCGTATCCGGGTCTTCCTGGCGGGCCAGCAACTGCAGGTAGGCCGACAGATTGGCAGCAAAGGCCAGATCAGGTTCGCGCTCCGGGCGGAAAACCGGCCGGAACAGGCCGTTAAGGTAGGTGTAGCAAGCTTCTCCACCGGTATCGAGGACACGAACGCGGAACAGCTTGTCTTCCAGCAGGGCAAGTTCGCTTTCCGGCAGCAACTTCATTTTCAGTGCCGCAT
The DNA here is from genome assembly GCF_020510625.1 of Ferribacterium limneticum. Classification (NCBI taxonomy): domain Bacteria; kingdom Pseudomonadati; phylum Pseudomonadota; class Betaproteobacteria; order Rhodocyclales; family Azonexaceae; genus Ferribacterium; species Ferribacterium limneticum. Next base: position 126,686 of record NZ_CP075191.1, read on the forward strand.
TCAAGCCGGCGACCAAGGCCAGGGCATGTGGCCATTGCGGCAGTTTCTGGCCGAGACTGGCGACGAAATCAGGCAGCTTGAATTTGGGAATGGTGAAATTGCCGTTCATGTTCATGCTCCGTGTGTCATGCACCCAACTGGGCAAGTGCTTGCGTATGGCGCTGGACGATACCGGCATCGCCAAACCAGTAGCCATCCACCAGGCCGCTGGTGCTCCATTCCCGACTGTCGACCGGCAGCGTCTCGCCCCGTCGGGCCGCATCGAAGGCAGCGATGATTTCGTTGATGTACTGCTTCTGCGGGCTGATGCGCACGATGTCGATACCCATCTTGAGCATTTCCGGCATCTCGTGCAGCAGATTGTAGCTCTGTGCCGACATGGTCTGGATGCCGTTGATGGTCAGGAAGTCCTGTCCCTCGCGGGTTTTCAGGGTCAAACCTTCGGCGTGATCCAGGCACTTGAACTGGCAGTCATCCTTGTTCAGATCGTAATGGCGAGCGGTGAAGCAGCGGGCGGAAAAGGCGAGCGGAATCTTGCCGAAGGCGAAGACTTCAGTCTCGATGCCAGCTGGCCTGCTCGCGTGCAGGGCCTCGATCATGCTGCGTGAGCCTTCGAGTGGCGGCACCCAGCGCTTCAGGCCGAAGCGAGCGAAAGAAGCCAGCGTCGCCTCGTTGTAGATGTTCAGATGCGGGCCGGCCACGAAATCCTGGCCGTGCACGAGGTTGACGGCTCCAAGATCGTTGGCTTCGAGCATGCAGCCAGCTTCGTCGATCAGCCGGCGCAGGGCCTTGAGGTCGCTTTCCGATTCGAGCAGGGCCTGCGCCGAGACGACGACCTGTTTGCCGGCATCGGTCAGGTCGCGGGCCAGGCCGATCCAGTCGGTCGTGCGCAGTTGCTGGCGGCGCGAGCAGACCACTTCGCCAACGTAGATGATGTCGATGGCCGGGTTCTGGGCCATTTCGGCGTAGAACTCCATGACCTCGGCTTTGGGCCAGAAATAGAGTAGGGGGCCAAGCGAAAGTTTCATGTTGCGTTGTCCTTTAGCGCCATGGCCGGCTGTAGGCGCCGAGCGTTGCCTGGCTGCCTTCGGAAACCTTGGCCAGCTCGGCTTGCCAGGCCGGTTTCACATGGAAGCGTTCGCTGCCATCACGGAGCGAATCGAGCGCGGCGCGCAGTGTGCGAGTGACTTGCGTGACGTAGGCCGGGCTACGCTGGCGGCCTTCCACCTTGATGGCCTTGACGCCGATCTTGATGATTTCCGGCAGGATTTCCAGCACATTCAGGCTGGTTGGTTCTTCCAGGGCGTAATAGGTTTCGCCCTGTACTTCGAAACGCCCCTTGCACAGCGTCGGGTAACCCGCCGGTTCATCATCGCCGAAACGGTCGATCAGGACGCCGTTGAGGCGTGTTTCCATGGTGCCCGGCTTCTTGTCCCATTTGACGTACTTGGCCGGCGAACAGGCCCCCACTGTATTGGGCGATTCGCCACAGGCGTAGGACGAGAGCCAGCAGCGTCCTTCGTTCATTACACACAGGCTGCCGAAGCCGAAGACCTCGATTTCGACCGAGGTGTTCTTGATCACATGTTCAACCTGGGCCAGCGTCAACACACGCGGCAAGACGGCGCGGCGAACGCCGAATTCACGCTGGCAGAAATTGATCGCCTCGTAGCTGGTCGCCGAGCCCTGGACCGAGAGGTGCAGACGCTGCTGTGGATGCTTGTTGCGGGCGTAATCAAGCAGGCCGATGTCGGCCAGGATGATCGCATCCACCCCCTGATCGACGGCACCGTCGACGGCCTTGTGCCAGTCGGCAACCCGGCCGGCCTGCGGGAAAGTGTTGATCGCCATCAGCACTTCGCGACCCTTGGCGTGAGCGTAGCGTATGCCTTCGGCCATGGTCTTGGCGTCGAAGTTCAGGCCGGCGAAATTGCGGGCGTTGGTATCGTTTTTGTAGCCGAGATAGACGGTATCGGCACCGTTGTCGACGGCGGCCTTGAGTGCCGGCAGGCTGCCGGCCGGACAGACGAGATCGGGCAAGGAGCTCATGGGAGGCGTCCTGAATATCAAGCGCCGGAGTATAGCCAGCGCTGCAGAAACGCCATTGATCCTGGTCAAAGGCGTGGCTTGTGCGAGGCAAGATTGGCCTTCGTTACGGTATGATTGTGGTCAATAATCGGCCAGGGGAGGGGCATGTTTTCCCGCTCTTTCGTCCAAAGCACCCCGCCAGTCATGTGTCAGGCCATTGAGAAAGGCTGAGTAATGAATAAGGAACGCGTCCTCGTTGTTGATGATGAACAATTGAACCTGTTCATCATCGAGGAGTTTCTCGAGCAGGAAGATATCGAGCTGGAGATGCACAGCAATCCGCTTGAGGCTTGGGATAGCCTGATTGCACCGGACAGTGATTTTTCACTGGTGGTTCTCGATCGAATGATGCCTGAGCTGGACGGGATGGAGTTGCTCCGCCGCATGAAGCGGGAGGCGCGCTTTGTCGATATTCCGGTCATCATGCAGACGGCGGCTTCTTCTCCCGATCAGGTTCGGGAGGGTCTGGAAGCGGGAGCTTACTACTACCTGACCAAGCCTTACGAACCGGAAGCGCTGATTTCCATCGTGCGGGCTGCGATGGAAGATCGGCGGGCACGCAAACAGTTGCGCAGCCGTGCGGCTCGTCTGGAAGAGGCGCAAAAGCTGATCCGGAGCGTCGAGTACCGTTTTGTGACGCTGGAGGATGTCACCAGTCTGGTTCCTGTCTTGGCCGGCATGTGCCCGGTGCCGGATGTCGCTGCGCCCGGTTTGTCAGATCTGATGGTCAATGCGGTCGAGCACGGTAATCTGGGCGTGACTTATCAGGAAAAGTCGCTGCTCAAGTGGGAGGGCGACTGGGAGGCAGAAATCAGGCGTCGCCTTGCGCTGCCGCAATTCACCGATCGATTTGCCACGGTCAGAGTCGAGCGTGATGCCGATGGTGTCGTCTTCACCATTACTGATCAGGGCGATGGTTTCGAGTGGAACAAGTTCCTGAGTTTCGATCCGGACCGCGCGTTTGATCCGAATGGCCGAGGCATCGCGATGGCGAAGATGATGAGTTTCTCGGCGCTCGACTATCAGGGGCGAGGCAACGTCGTCGTTGCCAGGGTCAATCTCTGACCTCGCTGCCTAGCGGGTGATGATCGTCGGACGGTAGCCCAGCGCAGCGCGGATTTTCTCGGCGACCCGGTCGGCATCGCCGCGATTCGCATAGGGGCCGAGATGCAGGCGGTGAATGCCGCCACTTGGATTGACCCGCATCGTTTCGCTCAGCCAGTCGAGCTCGCGCAGCAGGTGATTCTTCAGGTTTTCGGCATTTTCGGCATTCGAAAAGGCGCCCAGCTGCAGGTAAATTCCCTTCTGAATGCTTTCGTCGCCACTCATGCCGGCCATCGCCGCGGTTTGCACCGGTCGCTCTTCAAGCGCCATGCGCTTGGCCAGTTGTTCGATATCGTCCCCGTTCGCGGGGCCGGCGACGCGGGGTGGCGGCGTGGTCTGGGCGTAGGCGGTGCCGGCGAGTTCGCCTGGAATGATTGCCTCGACCTCGACCTGGCCGCTACCACCATTGATCAAGCCAAGCTTGTAGGCAGCGGTGTAGGAAAGATCGATCACACGGTCGGCATGGAAAGGGCCGCGATCGGTGATGCGGACGATCACCGACTTGCCGCTCTGCACGCTGGTGACGCGAGCGTAGGAGGGCAGGGCCAGCGTGGTGTGGGCGGCGGTCATGGCGAACATGTCGTAAGGCTCGCCGATCGAGGTTTTCTGGCCATGGAACTTCTTGCCGTACCAGCTGGCGATGCCACGTGCCCTGTAGGCCTTGACCGCGGTATTCGGCACATATTCCTTGCCCAGCACGGCGTAGGGCTTGGTGGCGGGTTTGTGCAGCGGCTCCCACTTCGGTTCGGCATCGGGAATGTCATCGAGGCCATCCGGGATGTCGTCGGCCGGGCCGTCATCCTTGTAGAAACCACCGCCTCGCTTGAGGACGGCTGTTGGTTTCCTGGTCGGCGTCGGTGTTTTTGAAACTGGCCCTTTTTGCCCCTCAACCGTTGTCTCGCGTACCGGACCGGGGCCACCGCAGGCGGCAAGCAGCAAGGCCAGACTCAGGGGGGCGATCAGGCGAATCATTTCTTGACCAGCATCCGGTGGGTATGGATCGACATCAGCATGCCGATGCCGAGAAATAGCGTGACCAGCGCTGTGCCGCCATAGCTCATGAAGGGCAGCGGGACGCCGACGACGGGCAGAATGCCGCTGACCATGCCCATGTTGATGAAGGCGTAGGTGAAAAAGCCAAGGGTAATCGCCCCGGCGAGGAGACGGGAAAACAGCGTTGGGGCGGCCGAGGCAATCATCAGGCCGCGCCCGATCAGCAAGGTGTACAGAAAGACGAGCAGTGCATTGCCGAGCAAACCCCATTCTTCGGAATAGACGGCGAAGATGAAGTCGGTATGCTTTTCCGGGATGAATTCGAGGTGAGTCTGCGTTCCGTTCAGGTAGCCCTTGCCAAAGGCGCCACCGGAGCCGATGGCGATGATTGACTGGATGATGTGGTAACCCGAGCCGAGCGGATCAGTAGTCGGGTCGATCAGCGTGAGGATGCGCTTTTGCTGGTAGTCGTGCAGCATGTTCCACAGGAACGGGGCGGCCGAGGCTCCCGCGGCGACCAGTCCGATGATCACCTTCCACGGCAGGCCGGCGAAAAAGATGACATAAAAGCCGACGGCGCCGACCAGTAGTGCCGTACCCAGGTCGGGCTGCTTGGCGATCAGCGCGAACGGGATGATCAATAGAGCGCAGGCAATCAGGTAATGCTTCATCTTCAGCACGGCTTCGTATTTCTGGAAATACCAGGCGAGCATCAGCGGCATGGCAATCTTCATGATTTCGGAAGGTTGAATCCGCGTGAAACCGAGCGAAAGCCAGCGCTTCGCCCCATTGACCTTGATCCCGAACAGAAAGACGCAGACCAGCAGGATCAAAGCGATGACATAGAGCGGAATGGCAAAGTTCATCAGTTTCTGTGGCGGCAGGCGCGACACGAACCACATGACGATCATGGCAATGCCCATATTGCCTGCCTGGGAGAGCATCCGGTGGTTGCTGTCCCAGGTTGCGGAATTGACCGTGGCCAGGCCGACACCCATGATCGCCAGCGTGATGAAAAACAGCGGAAAGTCGATATGGGCAATCAACTGCTGCCAACTGCGGCGGAGGGTGCCAACGATATCGATCATTCTTCGGGGTCCTCCTCGACGGCGGCCGGGTCTTCCTTCGCCGCGCCGCCCGGTAGCTTGCCGAGCAGGTAGTAGTCGATGACCATGCGGGCGATCGGTGCGGCTGACTGGGCGCCGAAGCCACCGTTTTCGACCAGCACGGCGAGGGCGATTTTCGGTTTGTCGGCCGGGGCGTAGGCGATGAACAGGGCGTGGTCGCGCAGTTCTTTCTTGACGGAGCCTTCCTTGTACTGGGCCCCCTTCAGCGAGTAAACCTGGGCCGTACCAGTCTTGCCGGCGGCTTCGTAGGGGGCGCCGGCGAAGGCGCGGGTGCCGGTACCTTCCTTGTTTACACCGACCATCGCCCGTCGGATGACATCGACGTTCTGCTGCTTGAGGTTCAGATCACGAATCGGCTTCGGTTCGACCTGGCGTTTTTCGCCCGTCTTGGTGTCTATGATGTAATGCACCAGATGTGGCCGGAACATCACCCCATTGTTGGCCAGGGTGGCCGTTGCCTGGGCCAGCTGGATCGGCGTGTAGGCGTTGTAGCCCTGACCGATACCGATCGAGATCGTTTCACCGGCATACCATTTCTGCTGTTCCGGTTTCTTGAAGCGCTGTTTTTTCCACTCCTGTGAAGGCAGCACCCCCTTCGATTCGCCGGAATCATCCTTGCCGAGATCGATCCCGGTGCGCTGGCCGAGGCCCAGGGAGCCCATGAACTTGGCGATGTTGTCGATCCCCATGTCGTTGGCCAGCATGTAGTAATAGGTGTCGCAGGAGTGCACGATCGACTTGTACATGTCCACGCTACCGTGGCCGCCCTTCTTGTCGTCACGGAACTGGTGGTTGCCAAAGTTGAAATAACCGGGGTCGCTGATCGCCTGATTCGGCGTGCGCTTACCCATCTCCAGTGCGGCCAGTGCCATGAAGGGCTTGAAGGTTGAGCCCGGCGGATAGGCACCGTTGATGGCGCGATTGACCATCGGCTTGCTCGGATGCTCGTTCAGTTCCTTCCAGTTGTCTGGCGTGATGCCATCGACGAACAGGTTGGGGTCGTAAGTCGGGGTGGAGACCAGGGCGAGGATGCCGCCGGTGGAAGGATCGATGGCGACCAGCGAACCTTTGCGGTCGCCGAAGGCCTGTTCGGTGATTTCCTGCAGCTTGGCATCCAGCGTCAGCGCCAGGTTGTTGCCGGAAACCGGCGGAATCCGCTTCAGGCTGCGTAAGGCCCGGCCGCCGGCATCGATCTCGACTTCCTCGTAGCCGGTTTCGCCGTGCAGCTCGAATTCGTAATGCTGCTCAAGGCCCGTTTTGCCGACGTGATCGGTACCCTTGTAATTGGCCTGCCGTTCAGATTCCTCGATCCATTTCAGGTCGCGTTCGGTGATTCGCCCGATATAACCAATGGCGTGCGAGGCGATGCTGGCCAGCGGATATTGCCGGAACAGACGGGCCTTGACCTCGATGCCGGGGAAACGATAGCGATGCGAGGCAAACTTGGCGACTTCACCATCGGTCAGGCGGGTACGAATGGGGATCGATTCGAAGTTCTTGGCTTCGTCGAGCAGGCGCTTGAAGCGCTTGCGGTCCTTCGGCTGAATGTCGATGACTTCGGAGAGTGCATCAATGGTTGCCTCGAGATCGCCAGCCTGCGACGGGGTAATTTCCAGTGTGAAGGCCGAGTAGTTGTGGGCCAGCACGACCCCGTTGCGGTCGGTGATGACGCCACGGTTGGGGACGATGGGAATCAGTGCGATACGGTTATCTTCGGCGCGGGTCCGGTAAAAATCGTGCTGGATGACCTGCAGCCAGACGAAGCGGCCGATCAACAGGCCAAAGGCGAGCAGGACGGCAACCGCCGCAAAGCCGATGCGAAACCGAAAACGGTCGAGATCGGCTTCCGGATTGTTGAAGTCACCCACGTGCGCCCTGCCTCGGCCTTAAATAGGGCGGTTGGGGTCCTGCTCGACCGGCCGGTATTGCGGCAGGAGCAGGATGAAGGTGGCGGGAATCCAGAGCAGCGTAGCGATCATCGGGCCAACGAAATAGCCCCAGCCGGGAAACTCGGCGCCAACGGCCAGGCGCATCAAGGCTTGCAATACCTGCGTCGCCAACAGCAGCGGCATGATCTGCAGGGCCTGTTGCAGTAGCGGGAACCACAGGATGCGGCGCGACAGCGAGGCGGCGGTATAGGCGAGAGCGACGTAGGCAAAGCAATGCTGACCGAGCACCGCGCCGTCGGCAACGTCCATCAGCAATCCCAGCATGAAGCCCCAGCCCATGCCGACCTTGCGGAATTCGCGGACACTCCAGAAGCACAGCACCAGTGCGACCCAGTCCGGCATGCCGGGCCAGTGTGCCGTCGGCAGGAAGTTGAGGAGCGCGGCGGCAATCAGGCTGAAAAAAATGAACCAGGGCCGGACTGGCAGCAGAATGCGTGAGGAGGAAAAGGTAGGTTGCATCAGTGTTCTTTTCCTGAAACTTTCTTTTTCTTGCGCAGGTTCGGCTTGTCCGAACTGCCCGGGCGTCCGGACGACTCCGGCGGCGCCGGCGGCAAAGCCTTGCGCGGGTCGAGGACCATCACTTCGCCAAAGTTTTCGACGCCGGCGATGGGTACGCAGAAAATTCGGGCAAAGGAGTAGGCGCTGTCGCGCTCGATATTGACCACCTTGGCGACCGGGAAACCCGCCAGGTAGATGCCGTCCAGTCCGGAGGTGACCAAGATGTCGCCGACCTGGACGTCCGCGTTGGCCGGCATGTAGCGCAATTCCAGCTGGCCGTTGCCGAGGCCGAAAACGACAGAGCGCTGGCCGCTGCGAACGACTTGAACCGGCACGACCTGATCCTTGTCGGTGATCAGCGTAATTTCAGACGAGAACGGAAAGACGCGGGTCACCTGGCCGACGACGCCGGCTTCATCGATGGCTGGTTGCCCGGCGATGATGCCGGCCTGCTGGCCTTTGTCCACAATGACCTTGCGCGAGAACGGGTCGCGTGCAGTGTATAGAATCTGGGTGACTTGACCGTTGGCCTTTTCGCGTTCCTTGACGGCCAGCAACTTGCGCAACCGTTCATTTTCAACTTCGAGTTGGGCCAGGCGCTGCAGATTGGGCGCGGTCGTCAGCTGATTGTGCTTCAGCTCGCTGTTTTCATGTTGCAGGGCACGCAGGCCTTGCAGATAGCTGGCCGCATAGTCGACCAGGCTGCCCGGTGTCTGGGCGACGCGCTGGACCGGGTCGACGACCAGCGCGATACTCTGGCGCAGCAATTCGAGGCTCTTGAAACGCAGGTCGAGCACGAATATCGCCAATGAAACGGCGATGTAGAAAGTCAGAAGGGCCAGCGGTGCTGGCCCTCGCTTGAAGAACGGTGGAGGCGCGTGGTCGATGCCGGCCATCGCTCAATCCTGCCTTGCTGCGATCAAGGTTTAGTCCGAGGCAAAAATGCTGCCCAGCTTGTCCATCTTTTCCAGTGCCATGCCGCAACCGCGGGCAACACAGGTCAGGGGCTCATCGGCAACGATGACGGGGAGGCCGGTTTCTTCCATCAGCAGACGGTCGAGATCACGCAACAGAGCGCCGCCACCGGTCAGGACCATGCCCTTTTCGGCAATGTCGGCACCGAGTTCGGGCGGCGTCTTTTCTAGCGCGGACTTGACGGCGGAAACGATCTGGTTGAGCGGGTCGGTCAGCGCCTCGAGGATTTCGTTGGAGGAAATCGTGAATTTGCGCGGGATGCCTTCGGCCTTGTTGATGCCGGAAACTTCCATTTCCTTGACTTCGGCGCCCGGGAAGGCGGAACCGATGTTCTTCTTGATGTTCTCGGCAGTGTTCTCGCCGATCATCATGCCGTAGTTGCGGCTGATGTAATTGATGATCGCTTCGTCGAGCTTGTCGCCACCGACGCGCACCGAGCCGGCATAGACCATGCCGCCGAGCGAGATGACGCCGACTTCGGTCGTGCCGCCGCCGATGTCGACGACCATGGAACCTGTCGCATCGGAGACCGGCAGGCCGGCACCGATCGCAGCAGCCATCGGCTCCTCGATCAGGTAAACCTGGCTGGCGCCAGCGCCGAGGGCGGATTCACGGATGGCGCGACGTTCGACCTGGGTCGATCCGGACGGAACACAGATGATGATGCGCGGACTCGGGCTGAACAGCTTCGAGTCGTGTACCTTCTTGATGAATTGCTTGAGCATCTGCTCGGTGACGGTGAAGTCGGCAATGACGCCGTCCTTCATCGGGCGGATAACGGTGATGGTGCCCGGTGCCTTGCCAAGCATGTCCTTGGCTTCCCGGCCGACGGCCTGGATGGTTTTTTTGGCATTGGGGCCGCCTTCAAGGCGGATGGCGACGACTGATGGCTCGTCCAGGACGATGCCGCGGGCACGCACATAAATCAGCGTGTTGGCGGTACCAAGGTCGATGGCGAGGTCGTTCGAGAAGTATTTACTGAGGAAACCAAACATGGATGCTCCGCGTGGGGGGGTGCGGTAGGGAAAACTTTTATGATACCTTATAACGCTTTCCATTTTAAGACTTTGTGCACTGCAAAAAAGTCTTTGGCACCCATGTCGCTCACATTAGAACAGGTTAAGCGCATCGCCCATCTCGCCCGAATCGAGATCAGCGATGACGAGGCCCTGACCACCCAGGGCCACCTCAATGGCATCTTCCAGTTGATCGAACAAATGCAGGCCGTGGATACCAGCGGCGTCGAGCCGATGGCGCATGCTCAGGATGTCAGCCAGCGTCTGCGTGAAGATGCAGTTTCCGAAGGTGATCGCCGCGCCGCCTATCAGGCCGTCGCCCCGGAAATTGAAGCCGGGCTCTACCTTGTGCCGAAGGTGATCGAATGATCAATGCCAGCCTGAAAGAACTGTCGCAGGCGCTGGCCGCGAAGAAGGTTTCCAGCGTCGAGTTGTCGTCCTTGTTCCTTGACCGCATCGAGCGTCTGAATCCAAGTCTCAATGCCTTTGTGACGGTTGATCGCGAGAAGAGCCTGCAAATGGCCCGTGATGCCGATACGCGTATCGCTGCCGGCACGGCTGGCCCATTGACCGGCATACCTATCGCCCAGAAGGACATCTTCTGTGCCGAGGGCTGGCTGAGTACTTGTGGCTCGAAAATGCTGGCCAACTTCGTTTCGCCCTATGATGCGACGGTCATCCGCAAGATGCACGCCGAAGCCGGCCTGGTCTCGCTCGGCAAGACGAATATGGACGAATTCGCTATGGGTTCGTCGAATGAAACCTCGTTCTTCGGCTCGGTGCGCAACCCTTGGGATACCGAGCGTGTACCAGGCGGTTCGTCTGGCGGTTCGGCCGCCGCAGTGGCTGCCCGTCTGGCGCCGGCAGCGACTGGCACCGATACTGGCGGCTCGATCCGTCAGCCGGCTGCGCTGTGCAACCTGACCGGCCTGAAGCCAACCTACGGTGTTGTTTCCCGCTACGGCATGATTGCCTTCGCATCGTCGCTTGATCAGGGCGGCCCGATGGCAGCCAGCGCCGAAGATTGCGCCTTGCTGCTCAACACGATGGTCGGTTTCGACGAACGCGACTCAACCTCACTCGACCGCCCGGTCGAAGACTATGCCCGTGATCTCGAGAAACCTCTGAATGGCCTGCGCATTGGTCTGCCGAAAGAGTTCTTCGGTGAGGGTTGCGATGCCGGGGTGATGGCGGCCGTGCGTGCGGCGATTGCCGAATACGAGAAGCTCGGCGCATCGATAGTTGATGTCTCGCTGCCCAACTCCCATCTGTCGGTACCGGCCTATTACGTGATCGCGCCGGCGGAGGCCAGTTCCAACCTGTCGCGTTTCGACGGTGTGCGCTACGGCTATCGCGCTCCGGATTACGGCAATCTGGACGACATGTACATGAAGACCCGCGCCCAGGGCTTCGGTGCGGAAGTAAAGCGCCGCATCCTGATTGGCGCCTATGTGTTGTCGCACGGCTATTACGACGCCTATTACCTGCAGGCCCAGCGCATCCGCCGCTTGATCGCCAATGATTTCGTCGAGGCCTTCAAGCACTGTGATGTGATCATGAGCCCGACTTCGCCATCGACTGCCTTCAAACTCGGCGAAAAGGCGGCCGATCCGGTGCAGATGTACTTGTCGGATATCTACACGATCGCGGTCAATCTGGCTGGTCTGCCCGGCATGTCGATTCCCTGCGGCTTTGTCGGCGGCTTGCCGGTTGGACTGCAACTGATCGGCAACTACTTTGCCGAGAACCGTTTGCTAAATGTGGCCCATCGTTATCAGCAAGCGACTGATTGGCATCAGCGTCGCCCGGGTGGCATTGAATAAAATGCGCCTTCTCTGGACTCTGCTCGCTGCCCTGATGTTGGCCAGTTGCGCTGAAACGCCGAAGGCGCCCAAGGAACCAGCGGCGCAATCAACTGCTGAAAAACCGGTGGCCACCGAAGAAACGCCGAAATTCAAGAATTCGACCCTGAAGTACCTGGCCAACCGCAACCTCAAGCCGCAGCCGACGCGTCCGCTCAACGTTCGCTCGCGTTGCTCGCACAAGGATGCGATCGGCACGCAGACCCGGCTCGATCTGCTGGTCAAGGAGGCCGACGTCAAGAAATTTGATGCCCAGGTCAGCATGAAGGGCTATGGCACCTGCCGTTTTAACCTGGACGATTTCGAGCAGATCGAGAAGCTGCCGCAGGCGCTGCTGCGTCACAAGAAACAGTCGGATTGCCTGGTTCGCATGTGGGAGCAGGGCCCCAAAGTAACGATTGCATTCAATAGTTGCCCCAAATCCTGCGAAGGAAAGGCCTTCGACTATCTCTGGCCGATCATGGTCGAGGCGAAGAGCGGGCAATGTTTCTAATACGGATGAAGCTATGACTCAGTGGGAAGTGGTAATCGGCATCGAGACGCATGCACAGCTCTCGACGGTCTCGAAGATTTTCTCCGGCGCCTCGACGGCGTTTGGTGCCGAACCGAACACCCAGGCTTGCGCCGTTGATCTTGCCCTGCCTGGTGTTCTCCCCGTGCTGAACAAGAAAGCGGTGGAATGCGCCATTCGCTTTGGCTTGGCGATCGGCGCAGAAGTCGCCAAAAAATCGGTATTTGCCCGCAAGAACTACTTTTACCCAGATCTACCCAAGGGCTACCAGATCAGCCAGATGGATCTGCCGGTGGTGGTTGGCGGAAACATCACGCTGCAGGTTGGACTGGGCGACAAGGCCTACGAAAAAGTCGTTCGCCTGACCCGGGCTCACCTTGAAGAAGATGCCGGCAAGTCGCTGCATGAAGATTTTCATGGCAAGTCGGGGATCGATCTGAATCGCGCCGGTACACCATTGCTGGAAATCGTTTCCGAGCCGGACATGCGTTCGTCTGACGAGGCGGTCGCCTATGCCCGGGCATTGCATGCCTTGGTCCGTTGGATCGGCATTTGCGACGGCAACATGCAGGAAGGCTCCTTCCGCTGCGATGCCAACGTTTCGGTGCGCCCGAAAGGCCAGGCCGAATTTGGCACCCGTCGCGAGATCAAGAATCTGAACTCCTTCCGTTTCCTGAAGGAAGCCATCGACTTCGAAGTCCAGTGGCAAATCAATGAAATCGAGGAAGGCCGCAAGATTCAGCAGGCCACCGTGCTGTTTGATCCGGATACCGGCGAAACACGCATGATGCGGAGCAAGGAAGATGCGCACGATTACCGCTACTTCCCGGATCCTGATCTGCTGCCACTGATTATTCCGGCCGAGTGGATTGCCCGTGTGCAGGGCGAATTGCCAGAATTGCCGGTCCAGAGACGCGAACGTTTTGCTGGCGAATTGGGACTCTCTGCTTACGACGCCACCGCGCTCACCGCCAGTCAGGAAATAGCCGATTATTTCGAGGCGGCAGTGGCGATTGCCGGCAAGGTCAATGCCAAGCCCTGTGCCAACTGGGTGATGGTTGATCTGGCTGCCCGTCTCAACAAGGAAGGCAAGGACATCGCCGAGTCGCCGGTTTCAGCAACTCAACTGGCTGGCCTGATCTTGCGTATTGCTGACGACACCATTTCCAACAATATCGCCAAGAAGGTCTTCGAGGCGCTGTGGAATGGTGAAGGGGCGACGGCCGATGAAGTCATCGACAAGCAGGGTTTGAAGCAAATTACCGATACTGGCGCCATCGAAGCTTTGGTGGACGAAGTACTGGCTGCCAATGCTGCCAACGTCGCCGAATTCAAGGCCGGCAAGGAAAAGGCGTTCAATGCGCTGGTCGGTCAAGTGATGAAAGCCGCAAAGGGCAAGGCCAACCCGCAGCAGGTCAACGACCTGCTGAAGCAGAAACTGGCTGGCTGATCAGCGAATTGCCGGGGCTGCGCCGCTGTTCGGCGTAGCCGGTGGCCGGCGGGTCAATTCGAAGTAGCGCTTGCGGTCAGCGTCGTACTTGGCCTTGATCGACTCGAAATCCTTTTTCTTGATTTCGAGTAGTTCCTGCTGCAACTTGATTTCGTGGTCAATGGCGCGCAGTTCTTTGTCGAGTTCAGGAGGTAGTGTCTTTTTCTTGTAAAACTCGGCCTCGTCAGCAAACTTTTTGCGCTTGGTACGAACGGCATCGATGCGGGAAATAGTCGCCAGAATGGCTAAATTCACATCCGCTTCGGCTTTCTTTTGTGCCAGATCGATGTCTTCTGGTGTCGTGTAGGTATCGAGTAGGGCCTGATCCCGCCGACGCTGCTCGCGGCTCGCATCTTCAAGCTGTTTCTTGCGACGGTTTTCCAGTACCTGTTCCGCCTTTTGCTCCGGCGTCAGCGGCGGGCCGACTTCCTTGACGATATTGCCGCCGCTGTCGAGCACCCGATAGGCACGGCCGCGACATTGCTCGGGCAGCGTGTCCCCGCACACCCGACGGCCACTGACCGGGTCGTGGCAGCAGTAAAACTCTCCAGCCGCTTGGGCCGAAGTGGCCAGCAGCAGAAGAAGAGGGAGGATAGCCCGCTTAGGCATCGACCCCATACTGCTCCCGGTAGCGGGCCACAGCCTCGCGATGCTTGGCAAAATCAGGCCGTTGGGACAGGAAGGTCATCAGATCCTTGAGCCCGGCAACGGCGACAACGGGAATGCCATAGTCGCGCTGGACTTCCTGGACGGCGGAGAGGTCGCCCTGGCCACGCTCCTGGCGGTCCAGCGCAATCAGAACACCGGCTGGTGTGGCACCGGCGGCACGGATCAGTTCGACCGATTCGCGGACCGAGGTGCCGGCAGAAATCACGTCATCGACAATCAGGACGCGTCCGGTCAATGGCGAACCGACGATATTGCCGCCTTCACCGTGATCCTTGGCTTCCTTGCGGTTGAAGGCGAAAGGGAAATTTTTGCCACGCTGGGCAAGGGAAATGGCAATCGCCGCAACCAGCGGAATTCCCTTGTAGGCCGGGCCAAACAACATGTCGAACTGCACGCCGCCAGCTTCTGCTGCTTTGGCGTAGAATTCGGCCAGACGCCCCAGTGAGTTGCCATCATTGAACAGGCCGGCATTGAAAAAATAGGGCGAAAGCCGTCCAGCCTTGGTTTTGAATTCGCCAAAGCGCAATACCTGGCAGCTAACGGCGAATTCGATGAAATCCTGACGAAAATCCATAGTTTTCTTTTCCTGACGGTCGGAAAAATACGACCAATTTGAGCACAATGTTACGCATCATCTCCCTGAATCTCAATGGTATCCGCTCCGCGTGGAACAAAAATGTGTTGCCGTGGGCAGCAGCCAAGAATGCGGACATCATTTGCCTGCAGGAATTGAAGGCTCAGTTGCCCGATCTGACCCCGGAAATGATGGCCCCGGATGGCATGCAGGCGTTCTATCACTGTGCCGAAAAGAAGGGGTATAGCGGCGTCGGTATCTGGAGTCGGCAAAAACCGGATCGGGTGATCGAAGGCTTCGATGGCGGTGAGTTTGATGCCGAGGGGCGTTACATACGGGCTGATTTTGGCGACCTGTCGGTGATTTCGCTTTATCTGCCTTCGGGTTCCTCGTCGCCGGAGCGGCAGGAGGCCAAGTTTCGCTTCCTTGATGTCTTCTTTCCCCAAATGCTGGCTTTGCGCAACGAGGGGCGCGAAATCGTGCTGTGTGGCGACTGGAATATCGCCCATCAGGCCATTGATCTGAAGAACTGGAAGTCGAATCAGAAGAATTCCGGCTTCCTGCCGGAAGAGCGTGCGTGGTTGTCACGGGTTTTCGACGAACTGGGCTGGGTCGATGTTTATCGCCGCCTGTACCCGGAAACGACGGATACCTGTTACACATGGTGGAGCAATCGGGGTCAGGCCTGGGCCAAGAATGTCGGCTGGCGAATCGACTACCAGATCGCCACCCCGGGCATCGCAGCAACGGCTGTGCAGGCCGAGGTCTACAAGGATGAGCGATTTTCTGATCACGCTCCGCTGATCGTTGATTACGACTTCAAATAAGCACCCAAAGTGCATTGATTTCGCTGCGCCGTAGGGATAACCTGTAGCTCTGCTTACTTGTCTAACGAGGTTGAAAAATGTCTGACCAAATCACTGCTGCCAACAAGGAAAAGCTGGTTTCCGATCTCAAGGTTGTGATCTCCGATACCGAAGAATTGTTGCGCGCAACTGCCGGTGCTGCCGGTGAAAAAGTGGGCGAACTGCGTGAGCGTCTTGGCGTTCGTCTGCGCGATGCCAAAGAGCGCGTGATCGATCTCGAAGTCGCTCTGGTCGATAAGACCAAGGCAGCAGCCCGCGCGACTGATGATTTTGTGCACGAAGAGCCATGGAAGGCTGTTGGTGTGGCTGCCGCATTGGGTCTGGCTCTCGGTGTGCTGATCGGACGTCGCTAAGCGCATGACTCAGCAGTCAGGCGGTGAAGGGGGCCGCGAGGGTCTTTTTTCCGCCTTGAAAAATATTGTCGCGACGCTGATCGCGATAGGTAAGACGCGTGCTGAGCTTCTGGTTACGGAGCTTGAGGAGGAGAAATTCCGCCTCATGTCGCTCTGGGCCAAGGCCATCGGTGCCGCGTTTCTGCTCGCCTTGGGCGTCGTCATGGTCGTCTGCTGTGTGGCGCTGGCTTTCTGGGAGCAGAGGGTCGTCGTCTTCGGCATCTTTGCCGTCCTGTTCATTGGCGGTGGTGCGATCCTCGTTGGTTCGCTGAAACGGCAAGCCAGTCAGCCGAGCAAAATGTTCAAGTCCAGTCTGTCTGAATTGGAAGCGGACATGGCGCAACTGCGCCGCTATCGCAACAAGTCGGAATGAACCCCAAGCTGCTTGAGCTGGCAACGCGACACGGTGCTCTCAAGGCGCGTATCGACGAGCAGCGCCGTCAACTGGCAAGGCATGTTGAGCCGCTGCAGGGAGCGCTGGCCAAGGGCGATACCGTTCTCAAAGGGGTCGATTGGCTGAAGCATCATCCCGCCGCCGTCGGCTTAGCCGTCGCTGCGGCCGTCATTGCCCGGCCAAAACGTGCATGGCGCTGGGGGCGGCGCAGTTTCCTGCTGTGGCGTGGCTGGCAGGCACTTAAAAGCGCCGTGGCCGGAGGGCGCTGAGCGTGGCGAAAGGCAGTCTGGACGAGGCGATACTGCCTGGCTGGTGGCGGCAGGTTGTGTCGTCGCAGCGACGCGAAGCCCAGCGAATACTGGCCGAACTGCTGGCGACACGCGGCATCATGCCGCTGTTGATGAAGGCGCGTAATGGCGAAGGCTGGACGATTGCCGAGAAAGAGGAGCTACTGGGGCATTTGCGCCGGATGGCCCACTTGTCCCCTTATCTGATTGGCCTGCTCTTGCCGGGGTCAGTTCTGCTGTTGCCGATCTATGCATGGTGGCTGGATCGCCGACGTCTCAAACGGGGCGAATAGCCGAATCCGAGGTTTCGTGCCACGGTGCGACTTTCAGTAGCAAAAGCATTCCCGGCACCGCAAGGCCGGCACACAGCCAGAAGAAACCGTACCAGCCAAGATTTTCAACCAGCCAGCCCGCCGAGGCGTTGATGAAGGTGCGCGGCACGGCGGCCAGGCTGGTGAACAGGGCCATTTGCGTCGCCGTATAAGCCGGATGCGTCGAGCGCGCAATGAAGGCGACGAACGCTGCAGTGCCCAGACCAACACCTAGCGCTTCGAGTCCGATGACGAAGGCGAGAGCAAGCCGCTCGCTGGCGCCGACACTATCGTAATGTCCTTGGGCCGCCAGCCAGGCAAAGCCGAAGATCGATACCAGTTGCACGACGCCAAACAGCCACAGGGCCCGGTTGATGCCCAGCCTGACCATCCATAATCCGCCGAGCAGGGCGCCAATGACTGCCGGCCATAGCCCAGCATGTTTGGCGATCAGGCCGATATCGGTCTTGGTGAAACCCATGTCGAGATAGAAAGGGGTGGCCAGTGCCGTGCACAGGCTATCGCCCAGTTTGTACAGGAAGATGAAGCCGAGTACCGTGGCGGCACCCTGCCAGCCCTGGCGGCCGATGAATTCGTGGAAAGGCTCAGTGACGGCTTGGCGCAGCGTTTTGGGGGCACCTTTGATTGTCGGCTCAGTAACCAGCCAGGCCATGGCCATACCGGGAATCATGAAAGCACCGGTAATCCAGAAAACCTCGTTCCAGGGCAGGCGATCGGCCAGGATCAGCGATAGCGAGCCGGGAATCAGACCGGCGATCCGGTAAGCGTTCACATGGACGGCATTGCCGAGGCCGAGTTCGTTGTCGCCGAGGATTTCCCGCCGGAAGGCATCGACAGCGATGTCCTGGGTGGCGGAGAGCAGTGAAAGCAGGGTGGCGAGCCACAGGATGGGCCAGATGCTTTCTTTCGGGTCAAAGCCGCCGAGGAAGCCGATGGAGAACAGCAGGCCGATTTGGGTAATCAGCATCCAGCCACGCCGGCGGCCAAAGCCTGGCAGGCTGTAGCGGTCAAGCAGCGGGGACCAGAGGAATTTCCAGGTGTAAGGGAACTGGATCAGCGCGAAGAAACCGATGGTTTTGAGGTCCACGCCTTCGCTGCGCAGCCAGGCTGGCAGCAGGTTAAGGAGCAGGTAAAGCGGCAGACCGGATGAAAAACCGGTGAAGATGCAGATCAGCATCTTCCGGGTGAGTAGGGCCGCGAGCCAGGCTGGCATCAGCGGTTTTGCGTCAGGCGATAGACTGCCAGGCTGCCGAGGAAATTGATTTCCCGGTTGTCCGTGTTGTGCACGATGTTGCCACCCTCGTCCAGCACTTGCCGTTCGCGGATGATCAGGCCCATTTGATCGCACAGCGCTTCAAAATCAAGCAGCGTGAAAAAGCGGACGTTGGGCGAGTCGTACCACTGGTATGGCAAGTCTTCGGAGACCGGCATACGGCCATCAAGCACCGAGCGCAGGTTTTTCCAGTAGGCAAAGTTCGGGAAGGAGACGACGGCTTCGCGGCCGACGCGCAGCATTTCACGCAGGATGCCCTCGGTGTGGCGAACGGTTTGCAGGGTGCGCGACAGGACGACGTGGTCGAAGGCCTGGTCGGCGAATTCATCGAGGCCGCGCTCCAGATTGCCCTGGATGATGTTGATGCCGTTCTTGATGGCGGCCAGGACGTTGGCGTCGTCGATTTCCACGCCGACGCCATGAACACCGCGGGTTTCGATCAGGTGCTTGAGTAGCGTGCCATCGCCGCAGCCGAGGTCGAGGACGCGGTGGCCCGGCTCGACCCAGCCGGCAATGACTTCAAAATCGGGGCGGCCCAAGGTATGCGTCATAGCTTGATGTTCCGCAGATAGGCGTCGACGACGCCGTGATAATGGGCATCATCCATCAGGAAAGAGTCGTGGCCGAAGTTGAGGTCGATTTCGGCGTAGGAAACATTGCGTCCGTTGGCGAGCAGCGCGGCGACGATTTCCTTGGAGCGGGCCGGTGTGAATCGCCAGTCGGTGGTGAATGAGGCAATCAGGAAATTGGCCTTGGTGCGCGCCATGGTGGCGGTCAGGTTGCCATCATCTTCTCGGGATGGGTCGAAGTAATCGAGCGCCTTGGTCATCAGGAGGTAGGTGTTGGCGTCGAAGTAACCGGCAAACTTGTCGCCCTGGTAGCGCAAATACGATTCGACTTCGAACTCGACGCCGTAGCCAAAGGAAAAGGCACTGTTGCGCAGTTCCCGGCCAAATTTTTCGCCCATCTGGTCATCGGACAGATAGGTGATGTGGCCGAGCATGCGCGCCAGGCGCAGGCCGCGGACTGGGCGGGTGTTGTGTTCGTAGTAATGGCCGCCGTGGAAATCGGGATCGGTCAGGATGGCCTGGCGGGCGACGTCGTTGAAGGCGATGTTCTGCGCCGAAAGCTTCGGGGCGGCAGCGATCACGATGGCGTTCCGGACGCGTTCCGGGAAAGTGATGCTCCAGCGCAGCGCCTGCATGCCGCCCAGGCTGCCACCCATGACGGCAGCCCAGCTGTCAATGCCGAGCAAGTCGGCCAGCCGGGCCTGGGCGTGCACCCAATCATTGACGGCAACGATCGGGAAATCGGCCCCCCATGGCTTGCCAGTGGCCGGATTGAGCGATGAGGGGCCGGTGGAGCCGTGGCAGCCACCGAGGTTGTTCAGGCCGACGATGAAGAATTTGTCGGTATCGAGCGGGCGACCGGGGCCGACGATGTTGTCCCACCAGCCGATATTGTCGGGCTGGTCGGCATAGTGGCCGGCGACGTGATGATGGCCGGAGAGGGCGTGGCAGACGAGAATGGCATTCGACTTGGCCGCATTGAGCGTGCCGTAGGTCTCATAGACCAGATCGTAGGCCGGCAAAACCCCGCCGCTGCGCAAATGCAGTGGCTGGTCGAAGTGGGCGCGCTGTGGCTGGACGGCGCCGACGGATTGTCCTGGCATGCTGTTCCTGAAAACAAAAACCCAGTTGGCTGAAAAACGCGAACTGGGTGGTTCCCGTTTTAGCTGTATTTATAAGCGCCCGCAATCAGAGCTCAAATCGGCGCCGCTGAAGTGTTTTCAGCGTCTGCGGACAATACCCAGCAGGGCGGCAAAAGTCAATAAAACGAATGCCTTATGCAGTGATGGTGGGGGCGTCAAGTTTTGTTAAACTCCAAAAAACAAACTTTTAGAAAGACTTGAACCTAATGTTGGATCAAAGACGGCATCTGCGAATTCGGTTTGCTTCATTGCCAACGATACGCCTTGGTTATGGCGGTGCGATCGGTGACGGGGTGATTGAGAACCTGTCGCTGTCAGGGCTGATGGTTCGAACCTCGATGCCTCTGGAAATTTCGCGCAATGTTGGCTGCGAGTTTCGAATTTTCCAGTCGCCGCTGATTGATGTTCCCGCTGCCGTGGTCAGCCGGGTGGGGGATGTTTTTGGCGTGCGTTTTCAACCGGGTCCGATCGCGCAGATTCTGATCGAGGATGCGATCAATCAGGCGCTGCTCGATGGCAATGCGTCGATTCTCTCTGTCCACGAATTAGGCGGGAAGAAAATCATGCGCATCACCGGGGGGCTTTCCGGCGCCTTGCGCAATGACTTCATGCACGCCCTGACGCGGATGGGCGTCGATGAAATCGATGTAGAAAGCGTGACGGCTGTTGAGCAGGCTGGTCTGGCGCTATGTCTGGTGGCAACCACTCGGCATGGCGTCTCCATTGGTGCTCAATCGCAGTGTTTTGCCGAGGCATGGAAGTTTGCGCAAGTCGTGCCTGGAGATGTGGCGCCGGGGATGTCGGGGCGTGATCAGACCCTGGAATAGCCTCTCGCGCAGTCTTCTGCTCATTGCTTTGGTCGCGATGGGGGTCAGTGCATCTTGGGCAGATGACGAGAGGGCCTATTTCAGTGAGTTGCCGGTTGTTGCATCGGTCAGCCGGCTGCCGCAGCGAATTGCGGATGCCCCAACTGCTGTCACCGTTATCGATCGGGAGTTGATCAAGGCTTCCGGTGCCCGTGATTTGAGTGATGTATTCCGGTTGGTGCCGGGTTTCCAGACCTTTCCCAATAACACCGAGGCAGCTCAGGTCACCTACCACGGCATGTCGGATGGTGAGTATTCGCCGCGCCTGCAGGTGCTGGTGGATGGTCGTTCTCTGCATTCTCCTTTGTTCAGCAATGGGATCAATTGGGCGACGATTCCGGTAGCGCTTGAGGATATCGAACGGATTGAGGTCGTGCGCGGGACCAATGCGGTGTCTTATGGCAGCAATGCCTTTCTCGGGGTCGTCAATATCATCACGGTGGATCCCGCTCTGGCGCAGGGTTTTTCCATTTCTACCGGTTACGGCAGCCAGAATGTTCGTGACTATGCTTTGCGTGCCGGCGGGCGGATCGGGGATGTCGGAGACTTCCGATTCACCTACAAGCAGCAGAATGATGATGGCTTGACTAACCGTTGGGACTGGGTCGATTCATTCCGGTCGCGATTGTTCGACTTCCGTTCGGATTTTTCATTGAGCGACCGGGATAGTCTGCAGTTCAGCATTGGGCAGATTGAGGGGGTAACCCAGCGCGGCCGGCTGAATACGACTACATGGCAGCAGAAACCGGAAGATCCGATTCGTGATATGCGGCAGACAGATGCCTATGTGCAGTTTTTGTGGCGCCGGGTATTGTCGCCCACTTCAGATTTGCAACTGCGCTACTCCTATGTCGTTGACCGTTCATCTGACGAGTTCTCCATTCCGTTCGCTGGCCGAATCTACCGGGTTAATCAATCCGGTGACGAAGGGGCCAGGCATGAACTGGAGATCCAGAACTCCCTGAAGCTGATTGATACTTCGCGGCTGGTCTGGGGGGCAAGCTGGCGTACTGACAGCATGCGTTCGGACTGGACCCTGCCAGGGCAGGGGGCTGTGCAGCGAGATCTGGCACGGATATTCGGCAATCTCGAATGGAAACCGAGTCACTGGTTTACCGGCAATGCCGGTATTTCCGGGGAGAACGATTCAATGGCTGGCTTTCATATGGCCCCCAGAGTCAGCGGCAATTTTCATCTGAGTCCGGAGAATACGATCCGTACCGGTTTTTCCCGCGCTTATCGGACAGGGAGCATTCTGGGTTACCGGGGAGATTGGTGGACAGTCAGTGGTGGCTTGCCCAAATACCAGTTTGCAGGCAATCCGAATATGCCGCCCGAGCGGATGGATACGTGGGAAATCGGTTACCTGGGCGATTGGCGTGAAAGCCGGATGAGCCTTGATGTGCGGGTTTTCAATGAAACAATTCACGACAGGCTGCTGTCGATCGATCAGAACATCGCCAACAATCTGATTCCGGATACGATCATGCCGGTCCAGAAAGTCTGGATTCGCGGATTTGAGTATCAGTACAAGTGGCAGCCGTTTGAATCGACACGGATTGTCCTGAATCAGGCTTTTGCCGATATTGGCAGCAGCTATCTGCAATCGGCACTGGCTAATCCCAACAATTCATTGGGAAATGCCGCCAAGAGCGCAGCAATTCGCGAGCAAACCGAGTATTCGATGCCGCATCGTTCGACATCGTTGCTGGTGATGCAAAAGTTGCACTGGAACCTCGATTTCTCCGTGGCGGGCTATTGGCAGGACCGGATGAAATGGTCGACCAATTCCTGGTCGCCGAAATACCGGCGCTTCGATGCGCGTCTGGCCTACCTCTTCCGCTGGAGTGGGCTGGGCGGCGAAGTGGCTTACACCATCCAATCACTGAATGGCGCCCACAGCGAGTACAAATGGAACGACGAGCCCTCCGACCGTGTTGTGGATCGGCGCCAGTGGATCAGTCTGCGGCTTGACTTCTGATCCTGAGTCGGTACTAACCCGAACGCATCACCGCACCCTCGAACCAGACCTCGAAGGGCTCGTTGGGGGCGATGGCCTTGCCCTGGGCGTAATCGATACCGAGATCCTTGAGTTGCTCCAGTGTTTCCAGATCATCGATATCTTCGGCGATCGAATGGATATGCTGGTCGGCTGTGATTTCCTGCACGGCCCGCAGCAGGGCGGTTGACGCGCGGTTGCCACCGAGATCCCGGGTCAGGCTGCGGCTCAGCTTGACGTGGCTGGGCGTGATGCTGCGCAGGTGGCTGAAGGAAGACAGGCCCCCACCGAAATCGTCCAGGCCGATCTGGCAGCCAAGGGTCCGCATCTGGCGCGAGAACTCCATGGCCTGACTGGTCAGGTGGGTCAGGATGTCTTCGGAAAACACGAAGCAGAGCTTGTTGCCGGACATGTTCTGACTAGCCAGGCTGCGGGCGATGTAGTCGATGGTTTCGCGGCTGCCGATGGAGCCGCGGGAGAGCGGCACCAGACAGTGCAGGTTGCGGTGCCGACGCTTGGCGCGGGCCTGGGCGGCGATGGCGGTATCGATCAGGCGACGGTCGATGGCCGGCGCCAGGTCGTAGCGTTCGGCGGCGTCGATCAGTGCGGCGAGGGTGACAGGTGGTTGACCGGGTTCGTTGAGGCGCGCCGTCAGTTCGACGATGTGCCCGCCGGAAGCGTGCTGGAGGGCGCGCAAGGGCACGGCTTCGATAAGCAATCTGTCCTCGGACAGGGCGCTGGCGATGCGGCTGGCCCAATTGCTGGCTTCGTGGCGGCGTTCCTGGCTGAAGGTGACCTCCTGCTCGACGACCCGGTTGCGACCACTTTCCTTGGCGCGATGGCAGGCAGCATCGCCGGCAGCGAGGATTTCGTTGATATTGCGTACCTTGCGGTTCACCGTGGTGATGCCAACGCTGGCGCCAATGGCGAATACCTTGTCCTGCCAGATGAAGCGATAGGCGGCGGCCAGGCCGCAAATATCCTCGGCGACCTGCATGGCACGTGTGCCGGTGCAGTTGGCCAGCATGATGCTGAATTCATCGCCGCCCAGACGCGCCAGCGTGTCCTCCTCACGCAAGCGGCCCTGGAAAAGCAGCGACATCTGGCGGAGCAGTTCGTCGCCGGCCAGATAGCCGCAGGTGTCGTTGACCTGCTTGAAGCGGTCAAGATCGAGGAAGAGGATGGCGAATTCATCGCCGCCAGCCTGCACGCTGGCCAAAGCCTTTTCCAGACGGTGTTCGAATTCGCGCCGGTTAAGCAGGCCGGTCAGCGCATCGTGGCGGGCCTGGAAGGCGAGTTGGGCGGTGGCTTCCTCGATCCGCGCCTGCATCGAGTGATGCACTTCTTCCATTCGTGTGGCCATCTCGTTGAAGCCGTTTTCGAGAATGCCGAGTTCGCCGCTGGAACTGGTTGGCACGCGCGTATCCAGTCGGCCAGATGACATGCCGCGCACGGCCTCGACCAGACGCATCACCGGCTTGGCCAAATTGTCCGCCATGGCGATGGCTAGCGCGGCGAGTACCAGCAAGCCGAAGAGCACGATGACCAAACCGCGCTGCAGGAGTTGTCGTTGCTTGTTGGCCAGCTCGGTCTTGTCGAATTCGACAAAGACGTGACCAATGATTTCAGGGGCGGCCGGCTTGCTGGTATTGGTTTCGAAGAGCTGGTCGGTATCGCTCATCGAGCGCTTGACCGGGGCACCAAAGGCAATCCAGTGTTCGGTTTCGGCGACTTGCCGCGCTTCGCTCAGGTTCTGGCGCAGTTCGTCAGCTGCCAGTGAAACCCGGCCACTGACGGCAATGGTGCGGCCCTTCTGGTTGACGACAATGGCCGCCTTGACGCCGGATTCCTGGACGGTGGCCTGGGCCAGCCCGTGCAGGCCTTCAACCTGGCCGGCAATGATGCCGTATTCGCTGATCGGGGCCAGATAACGGACGGTGGCCATGCCCTTGAGGCGGAGTTCGCCTTCCAGCGTCTTGATCCCGCTGAAGGTGAAATACGCGACCAGCGCGATGGCAATCAACGTGCTGGGGAGCAGCGTCAATAGCAGCAGGCGATGGCGGAGGGTGAGACGATTCATCGTGCTTCCCTGTCAGCAAGGATGGAGCGTCGCAGCGACGCTTCATCCGGAATATTGAGCCCCAGCGCCTGAGCAACATTGGTATTGATGGCAATGGCAAACTGGGCGGGGCCGGTTGGGGGGGCAAGGTTGATGCCGTTGTTGACGATCATGTCGGCCGTCTGGCGGGCAATCTGGCTCGGTGTGCTATGCAGCGCAGCCAGCGCGCCGGCCGTGACAAAGGCGGTGGAGTAGCCGATGACCGGTCGCTGGTGGCGGAAGGCGGTAATCAGGATGGCCTTGATATTGTTGCGGTGGTAGATGCTGGCATCAGGCAGGGCGAGCAGGGCACCACTCCGGGTGAGCAGGGTATTCAAGGCCGGCAATAGCGTCTTGTCGGTATCGCTGTCTTCGCTGTCCAGTACCAGTCCGGACCAGGCGAAGGCCTGGCGATACTGGCTGGCGGAGTTTCTTGTCTCGCTGCTGAAAAGTATGCCGAATCGCTTCTGGTCCGGTAAGAGATGGCGCAAGAAAGCAGCTTGCCGGTTGGCCGGTTGGTCGAGATAGATGGCGGTGATGCGGCCGGAAGTCCGCCGATGCTCAGCCAGGATCTTTTCGTAGTTTTGTCGCGGCAGCAGTGTCGCGATGATCGGGGTGCTGTCGCCTCGACTCAAGGTCCGGCGCAAGGCTTCACTGCCGACGGTGACGACCAGATCGGGGGGCC
Source organism: Ferribacterium limneticum (assembly GCF_020510625.1). Classification (NCBI taxonomy): domain Bacteria; kingdom Pseudomonadati; phylum Pseudomonadota; class Betaproteobacteria; order Rhodocyclales; family Azonexaceae; genus Ferribacterium; species Ferribacterium limneticum. The sequence goes on from NZ_CP075191.1 coordinate 152,444, forward strand.
TGGACGGTTGAGGTGGCGCATCTCCCTGGCTGGTCGAGACAATGTTCCAGGTCGTCCCGCTGAGCGATTCATCAAGGATGTTGGCGAATTCGCCATACATGCCGCCGCCTTCGCTGAGAACAAGCGCAATGCTGCCGGCCTGTGCCGGTACGGCAAGGACGATCAGTAAAATCAGGACGAAGCGGCTCAAGCTGCGCATCAGCGGAATATCGCACGGCAGGTATGCCAATGCAATGAGGGTTTTACACAGGTCAACGATTGTTGATCATGCGACCGATTTGTTCCGTGATTTCTGACACAGGCATGGCAAAAGCGAATTTCTTGACGAAGCTGCCGTCCGGGCCGAGCAGGATCATGCCGGCGGAATGGTCGACTGCGTAGCGGTCTGCGGCAACGCCGGGTTCCTTGACTTTGGCGTAGCGAATCTTGAAATTGTCGGCCGTACGCCGAATCAGCGCGGGTGAGGCGGTGAGGCCGAGAATGCGGGGGTCGAAGAACTCGGTATAAGTCTTGAGAATCTTGCCGGTGTCACGCTCCGGGTCGACTGAAATGAAAATGGCCTGGACTTGTTTGGCATCGGCGCCCAGTTGTTTCAGGATTTCGGCCATTTCGACCAGCGTGGTCGGGCAGATGTCGGGGCAGTAGGTGTAGCCGAAGGCGATCAGTTGATAGCGCCCGCGAAAATCCTCACTGGTGACCGAGCGTCCGTTCGGATCCTGCAGAAGGTAGCGTGGATTGATTCCTTCGGTGCTTCCTTCTTTTAGCAACTCAAGGCTGTGGGAGGCCTGCGCGGCAGCGTGGCCGGCGACCAGAAGAGCAAAGAGAAATACGAGGGTACGAATCATTTGCTATCGGCAAATGCCGACTTCATGCGTTGTTCGGCTGCGGCAATGTTGCTGGCCAGGCTTGCGGCATCTGGGCAGGTGGCACCCTTGCCTTGTTCGAGATAGGCGGCGTTGGTGGCGTTTTCAAAAACTTCGCCGTAGCCGCGGGTCTTGGGGGCGGTGGTGATGATGGCATTGCGGGCACGGGTGACCAGGGCCGGCTGCTGGCAGGCCAGGGCGATGCCGTTGAGACGGCCGAGCGCTTCGACCGCAACAGTGCCCGGGTCGGTATCGGCAGCCATGCTGCTGTTGGCGAGAGCGGCAAGGATCAGGGCAAGGAGCGGAGCAGTGATCTTCATGAACGGAATCCTTAAGTTTGGACGACGATTATAGGCAATGTGCCGGTCGTGGCCTTTTCACAGATCAAAAATGGCTAGCAATTGCGGCAGGCCTTCGCTGATCGCGACGGGGCCAGGAGTCAGGATGATCGCTGACTTGATTTCGTGCATTTTCCCGTTGCGTACCGCCGGGATGCTGTCCCAGCCAGGGCGGGCGGCGACGCGCTCGGGGCGGAAGTGCTTGCCGCACCACGAGCCGATGATGATGTCCGGGGCACGGGAGATGACGGCTTCCGGTGTTGGGCGACGATCCTTGGCCAATGGTGAGCGGGCCTGCTCGGCAAAAATGTCTTCACCGCCGGCGATTTCGATCAACTCCGAGGCCCAGCGGATGCCGCTGATCAGCGGTTCGTCCCATTCCTCGAAATAGACGCGCGGTTTTTTGCCGCTGCGGGCGTAGCGTTCGGCAGCGATGGCGCGGGCTTTTTCAATTTCCGCTTCCAGTCCGGCAACGATCTCCAGTGCCTTGGCCTCGGCGCCAACCAGTCGGCCCACCGTTTCCACCATGCCGAGGATGTCCTCGACGCTGCGCGTGTTGAAGGCGTAAACCGGCACGCCGGCCTTGATCAGGTCGCGCGAAATCTCGCTTTGCAGGTCGGAGAAGGTCAGGACCAGATCGGGCTGGGTAGCGAGGATCTTGTCGATGTCGCCGCTGGTGAAGGCGAAGACCTTCGGTTTTTCCTTGCGGGCCTCCGGCGGGCGCACGGTGTAGCCGGAAATGCCGACGATGCGCTCCTGCTCGCCGAGGGCGTAGAGGACTTCGACGGTTTCGGTGGTCAGGCAGACGATGCGTTGGGGCAGGCGGGGCATGTTTTACTTGGCAGAACGGTGGCTTCTTGCGACATCGAGGTGGGCGCAAAGTTTCTCGGCACCATCAAGGATGCGCGGCGTGTGGCGCTGCATGATGTCGGGGTTGATGTGGAACAGGTTGTTGCGCTTGACCGCCGTCATCCGTGTCCATTTGTCCCAGTCGTGCAGCCACTCCGGCTTGGCGTCGCCCATGCCGGTAGCGATGATGGCCTCGGGGTCGGCTTCGAGCACGGCTTCGACACTGACCGTCGGCGCCATCTTGCCGAGGTGGCCGAAAACGTTGGTGCCGCCGCACAGCGTGATGGCATCGCTGATGATCTGCGGGCCGCCGACCGTCATCAGCGGCGTTTTCCAGATTTGATAGAACACCCGGACCTTGGGCTTGCCGGCATTGGCCGCGCGCAGGGCCTCCAGGCGTTTGCGGAAACGTTCGGCCGTGGCATTGGCGACTGTTTCGGTGCCGGCCAGTTGGCCCAGGCGCACCAGTTGGTCGGCGACGTTTTCCATCGTGTTGGGCTGCGAAACATAGACCGTCAGGCCCAGCCCCTTCAGCTTGTCGACCTGCGGCATGTTGTTGCCGCTTTCCCAGGCCAGGACCAGATCCGGTTTAAGGGCGGCAACGGCCTCCAGATCGACGCGCGAATAGCCGCCGACGCGCGGCACTTTCTTCGCTTCCGGCGGGTGGTCGCTGTAATCGACGGTGCCGACCAGCCGGTCGCCAGCCCCCGCTGCGTAGAGGCTCTCGGCGATGTGCGGAGCGAGCGCGATGATGCGTTTGGCCGGCGCCTTGAGGCGGACTTCCTGGCCGGTGTCGTCCTTGAAGACGAGGTCGGCGTGGACAGTAGTGGACACGGCGAAGGCTGCAGCCAAGGCCGCAAGCAAGTGGATTTTCATGCGGGTTTCCATTCGGCAAGTGCCTGGCCCAGACGTTGCCATTCGGTTTCGCTGCCGGGAAGGCCAAAGCGGAGCAGGGGCTGCTGGTCGAAGCGGCGGGTCAGGATGCCCTGGCGGGCGAGGGCTTCATGTAAATCGCCGGCGTGTTGGGTGGTCAGCGTGGCGAACAGGGCGGTGGCCTTGACCTCGCCGAGCGGGGCGAGCATCAGGAGCAAACGTTCGCCGGCGGCCTGCAGGCGGGGACGGGTGGCAGCCTGCCAGGCAGTATCCTGCAAGGCCAGTTTGGCCGCCTCGCGCGACGGGCCGCTGATCGTCCATGGGCCCTGTGCCTCGCTCATCCGGCCGAGCAGTTCGGGGGCACCAAACACGAAACCGACACGGATTCCCGCTAGGCCGAAGAACTTGCCGATGGAGCGGAGGACGATCAGGTTCGGCGCTTCTTCGCTACCGGCCAGCGGGGTGACGCTGTCTTCCGGCGTCGCATCGATAAAGGCCTCGTCGACAATCAGCCAGCCGCCGCGTTTCTTGATCTGCCGGGCGGCGTCGAGCACGATGTCGTGCGGATGGCGGTCGGCCGTCGGGTTGTTCGGGTTGCACAGCAGCACGTAAGGAGTCGCTGCCGCCAGCGCCCGCGGCAACAGGGCATTCTGCAGGAAACGGATCTTGTGGCCGGCGTGTTGCCAGGCCTGGGGGTGCTCGGCGTAGATCGGCGAAATGCAGGCGACGACGGCGCGGGGCAGCAGGGTCGGCAGCCACTGGATTGCCGCCTGCGAGCCGGCGACGGGCAACAGGTTGGCGTTGCCGTAATAGGCGGCCGCAGCGGCTTCCAGGCCGTCGTTGCTTTCCGGCAGGCGCTGCCAGACAGCGGGCGGCAGGGCCGGAACCGGCCATGGGTCAGGGTTGATGCCGGTGGACAGGTCCAGCCAGTTATCCAGCGGAATGTTGTAGTGTGCCGCGGCTTCACGCAGGCGGCCGCCGTGTTCAAGCATCCAGGAATCCAATCACGAAAAATGCGCTCAGCCAGAGCCAGAGGCTCTGCCGAATCAGGGCAATCGCCCGGCCAAGGTCGGCGGCAACCGGTGCCGGTCCGCTGCCGAGCGGTGGGCGGATTTCTTCCTGCCCATGATAGATCGCCGCGCCGCCGAGTTGCACGCCGAGACTGCCGGCCCCGGCCGACATCACCGGTCCGGCGTTCGGGCTGTCCCAACCCGGCGCCTGGGTACGCCAGCAGGCCAGCGCGTTGCGGGTCTGGCCAAGCAGGGCATAGGTCAGGGCCGTCAGGCGGGCCGGAACCCAGTTCAAGGCATCGTCAAAACGGGCGGCAAAACGGCCGAACAGGTTGAAGCGTTCGGTGCGGTAGCCCCACATCGCATCCAGCGTATTGGCCAGGCGGAAAAGCAGGGCGCCGGGGCCGCCGAGCAGGGCGAACCAGAACAGGGTGCCGAAGATGGCATCGTTGCCATTTTCCAGTACCGACTCGACGCCCGCCTTGGCGATGCCGGATTCGTCCAGCGTCGATGTGTCACGGGAGACAATCCAGCTGACGCGCTGTCGTGCCTCGTCAAGATGCCCGTCCTGCAAGGGTTTCGCGATGGCTTCCGCATGCTCGCACAGGCTCTGCGCACCGAGCGCGAAGTAGAGGAGAGCCACATCGACGGCGAAGGGGGCGTAGGGGCGCAACAGCCAAGCCAGTGCGACAAAGGGCAGGACGACCAGCGCCCAGGCGAACAGCCCTGGCACTAGGCGGCGGTTGTTCAGACGTTTCTCGACAGCGGCGGCCAGGTTGCCGAAACCGACCAGCGGGTGGAAATGGCGCGCTTCGCCGAGCAGGCGGTCGAGCAGCACGGCCGCCAGGGCGGCGGCCGGCATGGCGAGTGCGCCATCGAGCATCATTTCGGAAAGATGCCCCGCTGCTGGATGTCGTCCTGCATGGCGGCGACTGTGTTGGTCAGCGATTCCTGGCGTGTCACATCAGCCTGGCCCCACTGGTCGTAATAGAGCAGGTCGGCAATCGGCAGGCGGGGCAGCCAGCCAGCCTTTTCCAGTTCCGGCTTGTCGTGGAAGTGGCTGACGTAGCCGATGCACAGGTAGGCGATTGGCACGATGTCGGTCGGCATGCCCAGCGCCTGCTGCAGTTCAGGCTGGTTGAAGATGCTTACCCAGCCGACGCCCAGCCCTTCGGCACGGGCGGCCAGCCACAGGTTTTGCACGGCACAGACACTGGAGTAGAGATCCATTGTCTTGATGTGGGTGCGGCCGACGACGACCGGGCCGGTTCGCTCGCGGTCGCAGGTGATGCACAGGTTGATCGGCGATTCGACGATGCCTTCGAGCTTGAGCTGGCTGTAGATTTCCCGCTTGCCCTCGGGGAACATCATGGCCGCTTCGGCATGGGCCTTGGCGAAGATGTCGCGGACCCGCTGCTTGACCTCGGGCGAGCGGACGAGCAGGAAGTTCCACGGCTGCATGAAACCGACCGATGGCGCATGGTGGGCGGCGAGCATGACGCGGGCGAGCACCTCGTCCGGTACCCGATCGGGCAGGAACTGGCCGCGCACATCGCGGCGATTGAAGATGCTGCGATAGACGGCGGCGCGCTCGGCGTCTGAAAAAGAATGGTCAATCTGGTTTTCCATGAATTCCCCTTGTGGAAAAACGATGGCTGCCTGTCCATGCAGCCTAATTTCGTCTCCCGGCCGGTCTTCTGACTTGGATTCAACCGAACGATGCGCCTTCCCGGCCGGGTTTCCCCTCTGCCAGTGGCTTCTTGCATCGCCCGTCCTCCTCACAGCGTTGGGCACGTGGCGGAATTGCACCGCCTTCCCGATTCTCCGTTCAGCAGGCTGAACGGCACCCGGAGACACTCGCCCAAATCAAATTGGGCGGCCCCGATGGTGCCATAATTACCGACTTTTTTCACATATGCTCGCCATGCCCTGTTATTCCCTGATGGTCCAAGGCACTACCTCCGATGCCGGTAAATCGACGCTGGTCGCAGCGCTGTGCCGCATCCTGAAGCGGCGGGGCGTGCGGGTGGCGCCGTTCAAGCCGCAGAACATGGCGCTGAATTCTGCCGTGACGGTGGATGGCGGCGAGATTGGCCGGGCGCAGGCCTTGCAGGCACTGGCCTGCGGGCTTCTGCCGCATACCGACTTCAATCCGGTCTTGCTCAAACCGACCACCGACAAGAAGGCGCAGGTCATCATCCACGGCAAGGTGGCGATTGATCTCGATGCCAAGGCCTATCACGCCTACAAACCACGGGCGATGGGGGCGGTGCTGGAATCCTGGGCGCGGCTGACTGCTGAATACGAATGCGTGGTGGTCGAAGGCGCCGGTTCGCCGGCCGAGATCAACCTGCGCGACCGCGACATTGCCAACATGGGCTTTGCCGAGGCGGTCGATTGCCCGGTGATCATCGTCGCCGACATCGACCGTGGCGGTGTCTTTGCCCATCTGGTTGGCACGCTGGAATTACTGTCACCCTCCGAGCAGAACCGGGTCAAGGGTTTTGTCATCAACCGTTTTCGCGGCGATATTGCCTTGCTTGAATCGGGTCTGACCTGGCTGGAAGAGCGCACTGGCAAGCCGGTTCTGGGCGTCCTGCCCTATCTGCATGGCCTGATGCTTGATGCAGAGGACGCCATCGCCACCGCGGCGGTCGGCGGCAAAAAGACGGCAAAACTGAAAGTCGTTGCCCCGGCCTACCCGCGCGTCTCCAATCACAACGATCTCGATCCGCTGCGTCTGCACCCGGAAGTCGATTTTCGCTGGATCGGCCCGGGTGAGACGCCGCCAGCCGCCGATCTGATCGTTTTGCCCGGTTCCAAGGCGGTGCGCGCCGACATCGACTGGCTACGGACGCAGGGCTGGGACAAAGCGATCCACAAGCATCTGCGCTACGGTGGCAAGGTCGTCGGCCTGTGTGGTGGCTACCAGATGTTGGGCCGGATGATCCACGATCCGCAGGGGCTGGAGGGGCTGTCGGGCAGCACGGCTGGCCTCGGCGTGCTGGCCGTGGAAACGACATTGGAGGCCGAGAAGCAGCTGCGCAATGTGAGTGGTCACTTGTCGCTACCGGGTCGGCCGGCGATGACCGGTTACGAAATTCACCTCGGTGTGACACGCGGCGAAGGATTGGCCCTGGGCGCCGTGGAACTGGCTGACGGCACCCGCGATGGCGCCATTTCAGCCGACGATCAGGTTTTTGCCACCTACTGCCATGGGGTCTTTGATCACCCCGATGCGCTGACCGCGCTGCTCGCCTGGGCTGGCATGACCGAGAGCGAACAAGTCGATTTCGCGGCGCGCCGTGAGGCTGATCTCGACCGCCTGGCCGATTCGGTCGAAGCCGCGCTGGACTGGAAAAAGCTGTCGTCGCTGCTGCCCGGCTGAGCGTTTCAGGCGGCCGGCTTCTCTTCGTGGTGGATGCGCTTGAGCGCCACCTGCTTCTGAATCTCGCGGAAATCCTGCTCCCGGCCCTGCAGCGCGTATTGCTTGCGGATCGTGCCGAAAACCTTCTTGGCGTCTGGGCTGGTCATCAACAGCTCGGTATGCCGGTCGGCCAGTTCGTGATCGCCGACTGTAAGCGCCGCCCGCATCACGTCGATGCTGGCGCTCGGGTCCAATTCGCTGGCTAGCAGGGCTGGGCGCAGGCCGGCAAAGCGGGCCTTGCCCTTTTCCGGCGAACTGATGGCGAGCAGGGCGGCAAAACTGGCCTGCTCGGCGAGGTTCATCGCCTGAATTTCGGCGTCGCGTAGGCCGACCAGCACTTTTTCGGCTGAAATCTTGTCCCCGGCATCGACGTGGCTGCGGGCCATGGCCAGCCGGTCTTCCGCCGAAACCGCGCCAGGCATGGTGTCATTGGCAATGACGTCGGCCATTGCTGCCCGCGCTGTTTCGCTGTCGCCATTCAGGGTGGCGGCTTCGGCCAGCATTCGCTTGCGCAGATAGTTGCGGGGGGTTTTCTTGGCCACCTCATCGAGCACTTTCTGGGCTTCGGCATGTTCGCCCTGAGCCATGCAGATGCTGGCCTTGAGGTCCGAAGCGTCAAAAAAATGCGGTGTGCCGGCGACCACCTTGTCGATTTCGGTGCGGGCCTCGGTCAGACGGTTCTGCTTGTGCAGGGAGCGGGCAACCCCGGCTCTCGCCCAGGGGAATTCGTAATTTTCCAGGATGTCGCGATAGGCCTTCTCGGAGGCTTCGGCATCGCCGCTGGCGAGCAGGACTTCCGCTTGCTGACGCAGAATCTCGAAACGGTACGGTCGTCCGGTTTCGCTGGCGCGTTGGGCCTCAAGGATGGCCAACGCCCTGGCGAACTCCTGCTGGCGCTTTTCCTTGTAGTAAGCGGCGAAGAAGTTCTTCTTGGCGACGATCCGGTCCAGTCGGAGGACCAGCTTGTCCGGCGAGAACGGCTTGATGATGTAGTCGTCCGGCACCAGTTCAACGGCTGAAACCACCTGCTCGTAGGATTGTTCGCCGGTAACCATCATGAAGATCGTTTCGTCCGGCAACAGATTGAAGCGGCGCAACTCTTCGAGCAACTGCTGCCCCGAGCGGCCCTCGCCCAGCATGTAATCGCAAAGGATGATGTCCGGCGCATTGTTGCGAATCCGGAAGATCGCATCCTGATAATTGGAGGCGAATTCAACGGCGAAGGCGCCTATCGTTTGGGCAATGGAGCGCAACGCATCGCGGGCCTGCGGCTGGTCGTCGATGACGAGAAAACGTTTTTTGTTGTACTCGCTCATCAGGGCAGCCGCAATTCAAAACGGGCGCCGCCGAGGCTGCCGCCGTTGCTCAAATGCAGGCTGCCCTGCAGGCCCTTGCGGGCATGCAGCTCGGCCAGGCGGGAGGCGACCATCAGGCCGGTACCCTGTTCCGGCGGCAGTGCGGAAAAACCAGAACCGTCGTCTTCGACGCTGAGGAGGAGCCAGCCGCCTTGCTCCTGAGCGCTGAGCCTGATCTGGCTGCGGGCGAAGCGCCCGGCGTTCTGTACGGCGTTGTTCAGCATGTCGGTGACCAGGTCACGGTCCAGCGGCCATTCGTCGAACACCTGGCAATCGACTGTCAGTTCAATGTTTTCGCCGGTCAGATGGTTCTTTTGGGCGAGTACGACTTCTTCGCAGAGGTCGGCAACGAGTACCGGCGTGACGGCCAGCGTCGCGTCATGGCGCAGAACGCCATAGGCAGCCAACGTGCGGGAGAGGCGATTACCCGCCGCTTCGATGGCGTAGCGGGCTTCGCTCATGGTCATGCCGTACTTGGCTTCGGCGGCGGCAATCAGCGATTCGGCGATGAACAACTGGTTCTTGGCGTCATGTACGCCCGAAGCCAGGATGTCGAGCAATTTATGCATCTTTGAACCCTCCACCAAAGACATCTGTCGCATCTATTTTCGGTAAGGATACCGATCTTTTTGTCGGGCTGCCCGAATCGCGAGAAATGCCCTCAAAAATGGCGCCAGATCAGCCGGCGGCGGACTTGAGGCTCAATGGCAGTCCGGCGGCAACCAGCGTCACTTGATCGCAAACCGCAGCGACGCGCTGGTTCAGCCGCCCCTGTTCATCGGCAAACAGGCGGGAAACCGGATGCATCGGCACGATGCCCCAGCCCACCTCGTTGGAGACCAGAATGATGCGGCCGGGTAGTTGCGGCAGTAGTTCGATCAGCGCAGTGGTTTCCGTGCGGAACAGCGGGCAGTCGATGGCCTCGCCGGCTTCGGCCTGTGCTGCAGCCTGGCCGGCAAAGAGCAGGTTGGAGAGCCACAAGGTCAGGCAATCGACCAGCACGCAGGTGTCCGGCGCTGCCAGTTCACGCAGTCGGGCCGCCAGGTAAAGAGTTTCCTCAGTGCAGCCCCATTCGGCCGGCCGGCGTTCGCGGTGATGGGCGACACGGCGGGCCATTTCGCCGTCGAGCGCCTGTGCCGTGGCGAGGTAGGTCACCTTCATGCTTCGGTCGTTGGCATATACGCGTGCCCGTTGTTCGGCCAGCAGGCTCTTGCCCGACCGGGCACCGCCGAGAATCAGTTCTTTCATGGCCGGCATTTTGGGTGAAGGCCGGCCCGGCGGCAACCGGTATAATTTTGCCTTCGACAATACGGAACCCGGTGCGAGTCTGACTCAATTCCGGGGCGGGCCCGCCGCTGTAATCGGGGACCGATGCCGCAACAGCCACTGCAATGGGGAAACAGACCCGGCGGGAAGGCGCGGTAAAGGGACGATCCGAAAGCCAGAAGACGTGTCGAAACAAGAAACGCCAACAAAATAATCCTGGCGTTGTTGTGCCGCCTTGCCGTACGCCTTGTGCTGTCTTCGGCGGCACGCCTAGCCAGGACCGCTTTGCTTCATGTTGTTGGTGTTTCTTGATCGTGGAAGCCTGTGGACAGGGCTTCGCGGCAGCGTTGGCCAAACGTTGTCGCGAGGCCCTTTTGCTTTTGGAGAATCGGATGCATTCGTTTGAAATTTCTACCCCGGACTGCGGTCTGGAAACTGCCCTGCAAAACAAGATCGACCGCAAGACCAAGCCGCTCGGCGCGCTAGGTCAGCTTGAAAAAGTCGCCAAAAAAATCGGTCTGGTTCAGCAAACGCTGAGCCCACAACTGAACAACCCGCAAATGCTGGTTTTCGCAGGCGACCATGGCGCAGCCAAGGCTGGCGTCTCGGCTTACCCGCAGGACGTTACCTGGCAGATGGTCGAGAACTTCCTGGCCGGCGGTGCTGCCATCAATGTCTTCGCACGGCAGAACGGGCTGGGCCTCTCGGTCGTCGATGCCGGCGTGGCCCACGATTTCGGCCAGCGTACCGGTTTGGTCGATGCCAAGGTGGCGGCCGGCACGGCCAACTACATCGAGCAAGCCGCCATGACGGCTACCCAGTGCGAACAGGCGATCAATAACGGCGCCGCCATCGTCCGCCAACTGGCAGCGAACGGTTGCAATGTCGTGGGCTTCGGCGAAATGGGCATCGGCAATACCGCTTCTGCCTCGCTGCTCACGCACTGCCTGACCGGCCTGCCACTGGCCGAATGCGTCGGGCGCGGCACCGGGCTGGACGATGCCGGCCTGGCGCGCAAGCAGGACCTGCTCGAACAAGCCTTGATCCGCTACCGCGCAGGCGGTGGCGATGACGAAGCATTCAAGGTGCTGGCCGAGTTTGGCGGTTTCGAAATTGCCACCATGGTCGGCGCCATGCTGGCGGCGGCCGAAGCGAAGATGGTGCTGCTGATCGACGGCTTCATCGTCGGTTCGGCTGCCTTGGTGGCTTCCCGTCTGGCGCCAGCCCTGCTCGGCTACTGTGTCTTCTGCCACCGTTCCGCCGAGGCCGGTCATCGCACGCAATTGCTGGCGATGGGCGCCGAGCCGCTGCTGGACCTTGGCCTGCGCCTCGGCGAAGGCACTGGCGCCGCGCTGGCTTATCCGCTGGTACAGGCGGCCGTGAATTTCCTCAACGAGATGGCCAGCTTCGAATCGGCCGGTGTGTCGGACAAGGAATAAGCAGGCCAATAGAAACCGTAATTCCCGTACCCCAAGGGCACTTCCTGCGGGACGAGAAAGCGGGAATCCAGGAATTCCAGAATGATCCGTCGCGAGCTTGAATACTTCTTCGGCGCCATCCGCTTCTTCACGCGGCTGCCGGTGCCCGGCTGGGTCGGGCATTCGGCCGAGGCGCTCAACCACTCGGCCCGCTATTTCCCGGCCGTCGGCCTGTTGGTCGGCGGCATCGGGGCGCTGATCTATCTCGGCGCAGCCTTGCTCTGGCCGCAGCCGGTCGCTGTGCTGCTGTCGATGGCGGCGACCATCTACGCGACCGGCGCCTTCCATGAAGATGGCCTGTCCGACACCGCCGATGGCCTCGGTGGCGGCTGGGAGAAACAGCGCATCCTCGACATCATGAAGGACTCCCGCGTCGGCAGCTACGGCGTTGTCGCGCTGGTGCTGGCCCTGCTCGGCAAGTTCGTTCTGCTCTCCTCGCTCAACCCGGCGCTAGTTCCCTTAGCCCTGCTCTCTGGCCATGCTGTTTCGCGCTTCTGCGCGACCGTGCTGCTGGCGACCATGGACTACGTTCGCGACGATCAACTCAGCAAGGCCAAGCCGCTCGCCACCCGCTTGTCAGGCGGGGCCCTGCTGGTTGCTTTGTGCTTCGTTATCGCTCCGCTGGCCGCGTTGCCCTTATTCAAGGCGCTAGCGGGAGTCACGCTGGCCGCTCTGGCCACCCTGTGGCTTGCCCGCAAATTTCAGCGCTGGCTGGGCGGGTATACGGGGGATTGCCTTGGTGCGACGCAGCAGTTGGCGGAGATTGCGTTCTATCTGGGGTTGGCGGCGATTTGGTTGGTGCGCCTTCCTTAACTCTTTCGTATTTCGTATGCTGCAGGTCGGTCAGTAGAAATGGCAGAGAATTCCGTCGAGATTGCTGACTGTCTCAGTATTGATTGAATGTTTCGGCTCTGTCGAATGAGCGTTCATTGCTGACAGGTCATTCCGGGAGCATAATTCCCGCAAGGGCATCAATGTAGATTCGTGATCACTAGGATCCGATAAGAACCTCTTGGGCGCAGAGTACTTTGACCATCATTCCAAAATCTCAAATCAGTTCAGAACTAAGCGATAACCGAGTCTTAAGACGTTACCTTGATCTTCCGAAGTTTATTGATCTGCTGCGAACGCAAAATCTTTTCCTTTGTCGCGCTGATCTATTTCAAGACAAGTTCGAAGGCTCGTTTACGCCGTCATTGCGAGCTGCGATTGAAGAGGCTTATAGCTATAACAAGAGCGAGTTCAGCTATGAGAAATTCAAAAAGGAGCTACGTGAAGGTGTTTACGTAAATTGCTGGTCATTAGGTGTCAATGACAATATGGCCCTTTGGGAACTCTATGGAAAGTCTGATGCTTCGGTAGCAATTACCACGACAGTTGGCCGGCTACGAAAGGAATTGGCAGCATCCAATCTACTTGGCGTAACAAGCCTATGCAAGGTTGAGTACATCAAGCATTGGAACGACCCAAAAATAGACATCATTCCGTATTCGAACGTCTTTCGGTACAAAGTTGTCGCCTACGATTTCGAGCGGGAGGTACGAATCATCCACGACAGGTTCGAACAGAACTTCAAGATGTCAGGCAAGGAAAGTGGATTACCCCTAAGTGTTCGGCTAAATAGCTTACTCAGAAGCATCGTCGTGTCGCCATCAGCTCAGCCATGGTTCATTGATCTCGTTAAAGATGTTGCGCAGCGGTATGGAGTCACAACTCCTGTCAGACGATCAAAACTCTCGCTCGATCCTATCTGATACAGAGCTTTCTGTTTGCTGCTGAAAACCCGAACTTTCGCTAAGAGTCGGCGGCACGCTTTATAACTTTCAAACGGCCAATATGCGCCTCCATCTGATCCGCCACCCAAAGCCAGTGATCGAATCTGGCGTTTGCTACGGCCGGCATGATTGCCCGGCCGAGGATGTGGTGTCGGTGGCCGGGGCTTTGCTGGTCGAATTGCCGCCGGGGCTAGCGGTATGGAGCAGCCCCTTGCGCCGTTGTCGCGAGCTGGCGGACCGGTTGCATGTACGGCCAATCATTGACACCCGTCTGGCCGAGATGGATTTCGGGCTATGGGAGGGGCGACTCTGGGATGAGATTCCGCGCGCCGAGCTGGATGCCTGGGCGGCGGATGTGGCCGGCTATGCGCCGCCCGGCGGCGAATCGCCGCGCCAATTGCAACGACGGGCGCTCGATTTCGTTGATTCACTGGATGTGCCCGAGGCGGTGATCGTCACCCATGCCGGGGTGATCCGTACCTTGCTGGCGCACTGGCAGGGGCTACCGCCGGAGCGGTGGACGGAGCTGAGCTTCGCTTATGGCTCCTGCGCGGTGATCGACATTCCCCGGTAACGCCGGCGTTATCCACAATGGTGGCTGCTAGTAGAATGCCGGGCATGGAAACTTTCAATCCTCTGCGCGACGCGGTGCCGCTCGGTGAAATCAAGCGAGCGCTGGTCATCAAGCTGCGCCATCATGGCGATGTGCTGGTCAGTTCGCCGGTCTTTTCGGTGCTCAAGGCGCATGCGCCGCAGGTCGAGATCGATGCGCTGGTCTATGCCGATACGGCCGAGATGGTGACCTTGCATCCGGCGATTGCTGAAGTGCATACCATCGACCGCAAGTGGAAGCAGTTGGGTGCCATCGGCCAGCTCAAGGCCGAACTGGCGCTTTACAACACCCTGAAGGCGCGTGGCTACGACCTGATTATTCATTTGACCGAGCATTGGCGCGGCGCCTGGCTGTGCCGTCTGTTGAAGCCACGCTGGGCGGTTGGCCCGGCGGTGCGGGGGCGGAGCAAGCGCTGGAAGCAGAGCTTTAGCCATATCCAAGCCATGCCGTTCAATGCGCTGCGTCACATGGCTGAAACCAATCTCGACGCCCTGCGCCGGATCGGCATTCAGCCAGGCGTGAATGAGCGTTGCATGACCCTTGTACCTGGGGCGCCGGCTGAGGCGGTGGTAGCGAAGCACCTTGCCGGGTTTGGACTCAGCGGGAGGGGTTTTATTCACATCCATCCTGCTTCACGCTGGTTTTTCAAGTGTTGGCCGGTAGAAAATATGGCCGCCTTGGTTGAACGGCTGCAGGTCGAAGGGCATGCGATTATTTTGACTGCTGCGCCCAGTCCGGATGAAAAGAGAATGTTGGACTCGATTCAGGGGCGCCTGACCAAGCCGGCCTTCTGCCTCTCCGGTCAGTTGTCGTTGAAGGAGCTGGCGGCGCTGACCCGGGTAGCGACCTTGTTTGTCGGTGTTGATTCCGCCCCGATGCATATCGCAGCAGCGGTCGGCACCCCGACAGTTGCGCTGTTCGGGCCGTCCGGCGATAAGCAGTGGGGGCCGTGGGGAGTGCCTTGCCGCATCGTCAGTAGCACCAGGCACCAGTGTCGGCCTTGCGGCATTGACGGTTGCGGGGGCGGGAAGCTTAGCGAATGCCTGACATCCTTGAGCGTCGACGAAGTTTTTCAGGCGGTGCAGGACGTCCTGAGTCAATGTGGCGGGGTGGGCAAATGACGATCAGGCTTGCGCTGATTCGCCAACGTTACAACCCGTTTGGTGGGGCGGAACGTTTCGTTGCGACGACGCTGGAAGCTTTGATGCAGAAGAACAACGACCTGTCGTTGACCCTGATTACGCGCAAATGGACGGGTAGCGAACACAAACATGCGGTCATCGAGTGCGCCCCGCCGCATCTTGGCCGTCTGGGGCGCGATTACTCTTTTGCCCGTTGCGTCCAGCGCACGCTGGCGCGTGAGCAGTTCGATCTCGTGCAGTCGCATGAGCGGATTGCGGGTTGCGACATCTTTCGCGCCGGTGATGGCGTGCATGCCGCGTGGCTGGAGCAGCGGCGTCGCCAACAGAGTCTGATCGGCCGGGTCGGCACCGCACTGTCGCCTTGGCATCGCTATACCTTGGCAGCAGAGCGGGCGATGTTTGCCGACCCGCGTTTGCGGGCGGTCATCTGTATTTCCGAACTGGTCCGTGACGATATCCGGCGCTTCTATGGCGTGCCTGAGCAGAAACTGCATGTGATCTACAACGGTATCGATCTGGACCGTTATCACCCGAGGCTGGCGACCGAGCATCGGGCCGAGGTACGCCGGCAATATGGCATTCCCGAAGCGGCTCCGCTGTTTGTTTACGTTGGCTCCGGCTTCGAGCGGAAGGGTGTCGGACCGTTGCTTGCCGCGTTGGCAAGCGCCAGGGCAACAGGCAGTTACCTGCTGGTTGTCGGCGCCGACAAGCATTTGGAGTCCTATCGGCAACAGGCGGCGGGTCTCGGTCTGTCCGGGCGGGTGATCTTTACCGGGGGGCTCAAGAATGTCCTTCCCTGTTACGGCGCAGCCGACGCCTTTGTCTTGCCGACGCTGTATGAACCGCTCTCAAATGCGGTGCTCGAAGCACTGGCTTGCGGTCTGCCATGTATCGTCAGTGACCATTGCGGGGCAGCTGAGCTGATCGAGCCGGGAGTGAGCGGTCAGATTTGCGATGCGCTTGACGTGACTGCGCTGAGCGCCCATCTGGATACGCTGGCGCAACCCGGCGTGGCGGCCGGCATGCGGGGGGCGGCGCGGGCGGCGGTTGAGCATCTGGGACTGGTAGCCATGTCGGAGCGATTACTGGCGCTTTATCGCAGCCTCCTCTGAGGCTTGCCGGCGAAACGGTATAATGCTCGTTTAATCGCCGAGCGCCTATGACCAAACCCGCGAGCAGCCGCGAACTCTATCTGCGCCTTCTTCAGTACGTTCGTCCCTACTGGAAGGCGATTGTGCTTTCCCTGTGCGCGACGGCGATCATGGCGGCAACCGAACCGATGTTTCCGGCGCTGCTCAAGCCGCTGCTCGACGAAGGATTTACCAAACAGGGTGGCGGTATGGAAAATCCGCTGCTCATCCCGCTTGGTATCGTCGGTGTTTTCCTGTTGCGCGGTGTTTTCAACTATTTTTCCTCCTACGGTTTTTCGTGGGTCTCGAACCGGGTCATTGCCGATATTCGTGCCGAAATGTATCTCCGGATGGTCCGGCTGCCGAATGGTTATTTCCAGAAAAATGCATCCAGCGTACCGCTGACCAAGATCGCCTACGACGTCAATGGCGTTGCTTCAGCGGCAACCAACGTTATCGTCACAGTGCTCAAGGATGGATTGGTGGTTATCGGCCTCTTGTGCTGGTTGCTGTGGCTGAACTGGCAATTGACCCTGATTTGCTTTGCCCTGATTCCAGCAGTGGCCTGGGCGATGCGAACCTTTTCGGGACGCTTGCGCAAGGCCAGCCGGGCGGCGCAGGTCAGCACTGCGAACATGGTCCAGGTGCTGCAGGAAACCGCGCATTGTGAGCGGGTGATCAAAGTGTTCGGGGGAGAGTCGCAGGAAGCGGCCCGCTTCCACCGTACCAACGATGAGGTTCGTCGCCAGAACATGCGTCAGGCGGTTGCTGCCGCTGCGACCAATCCGATTGTCCAGATGTTTGCCGCGACGGCAGTGGCAGTGGTCATCTACATCGCGCAGGTGCAGTCGGCTTCGGGCCAGATCACGGTCGGCAGCTTTGTTTCTTTCATCACTGCGCTGCTGATGCTGCTTTCACCGTTGCGCCACTTGGCCGACGTCAATGCGCCACTGCAACGTGGTCTGGCCGCAGCCGAAAGCGTTTTTCAGCTGCTTGATGAGGCGATCGAGTGCGACGATGGCAAGATCGACGCCGGCCATGCCGCGGGGCATCTGGTGTTCCGCGATGTTGCCTTCCGCTATCCGGGGGCCGAGCGCAATGCGCTGTCCGGCATTAATCTCGATATTGCCCCTGGCCAGACGGTCGCTCTGGTCGGCCAGTCCGGCGGTGGCAAGTCGACCCTGGCAGCGCTGGTGCCGCGTTTTCACAACCCCGATAGCGGTGCCATCCTGCTCGATGGCAATGAACTGCAGGCCTTGAGCATGCATAGCCTGCGCCGCAACATCGCTTATGTCAGCCAGGATGTGTTGCTGTTCAACGATACCGTTGCGGCCAATATCGCCTACGGCGACAAGGCTGGCGCGTCGCTTGAGGCGATTGAGGCCGCGGCTGCAGCGGCTAATGCCCTGGAGTTCATCCGTGCGTTGCCCAACGGTTTCGAGACGATGATCGGCGAGAATGGCAATAACCTTTCCGGTGGTCAGCGCCAGCGCCTGGCGATTGCTCGCGCCATCCTCAAAGACGCACCGATACTGATCCTCGATGAAGCGACTTCGGCGCTCGACAACGAATCCGAGCGTCTGGTGCAGGGGGCGCTGGAAAACTTGATGAAGAAACGGACCACGCTGGTCATTGCCCATCGTTTGTCGACAATTGAGAAGGCTGATTGCATCGTGGTTCTTGGCGATGGCCGGGTACTCGAATCCGGGCAGCACGGAGAGCTTGTCGCCATCAACGGCGCCTATGCCCGTTTGCACAGCCTGCAGATGCAGACCGAGTCGATGCGGGAGCCGGCATGAGAATTCTCCATACCGAAGCTTCATGTGGCTGGGGCGGCCAGGAGATCCGGATCCTGACGGAAGCGCGCGGGCTGATCCGCCGCGGTCATCAGGTGGAGCTGGTCTGCCCGCCGGAGGCTCGCATTTTTCAGGAGGCGCCTGCCTACGGCGTGCCCGTCAGAGGGTTGTCAATCGGCAAGAAGCGTTTGCCAGCGCTCAAGGCAATGCGTACTTTTCTGCACGACAACCGTTTCGACGTCATCAATACCCATAGCTCGACAGATTCCTGGTTGGCTGCGCTGGCCTGCAAGACGCTGGCCGACGCCCCGCCCATCGTTCGCACCCGCCATTTGTCCACGGCGGTCAACCGCTCATGGTCGACCCGCTGGTTGTACGAAAAAGGCTGCGCTCATGTCGTCGTCACCGGCGAGGCCCTGAAGGCACAGCTGATTCGCGATAACGGTTTCCCTTCAGCGCAACTGACCTCGGTGCCAACCGGCATCGACCTCGAACGTTTCCATCCGCAGCCACGAGCCTCGGCGCGGGCGACGCTTGGGCTAAGTGCGGAGGCGACTTACATCGGTATTCTGGCTACCCTGCGTGACTGGAAAGGGCACACCGTGCTCTTCGATGCGCTGACCCAGTTGCTGCCGAGTCGTCCGAACCTGCGTGTGCTGATCATCGGCGATGGTCCTTACCGCGACCGGCTCGATACCCGTGCCGAAGTGCTGGGCATAACCGACAGGCTCGACTTTGTTGGTCACCGTACGGATGCCGAGCGCTGGCTACCGGTCATCGATGTGTTCACCTTGCCCTCCTGGGGCGACGAAGGCGTGTCGCAAGCCTTGATGCAGGCGATGGCGTGCGCTTTGCCTATCGTCACCACCCCGGTGGGGAGCTTGACTGAGGTCATCCACGATGGTGAAACCGGCTTGATCGTACCGCCGCGTGATGCCTCTGCACTCGCTGCGGCAATTGCCCGGCTGCTCGACGATCCGGCGTTGGCCGGCCGCCTCGGGACAGCCGCCCGCGAACTGGCCGTGGTGCGTTGCGGTGAAACACTGATGCTGGACCGTATGGAAGCCATCTTCCGGCGTTTCGGGCGTCCCGGAGCACGCTAAACGATGTGTGGCATCGCTGGCTTCTTTGGCCGCCGCCCGGTTTCCGGGTTGGCTGTTGACGCCATGCGTGCGGCGATTGCCCGCCGCGGTCCCGATGCCTTTCATGTTGCCGGTTGTCGTGTTTCTGCTGCCCAGTTCGTCTTGCAGGATGAGTATGCCGGACTGAGCAGCGCGTTGCTGCATGCCCGTCTCTCGATCCGTGATCCGCGCCCGGTGGCCGACCAGCCAATGGCCAGCGAAGATGGTGATATCTGGCTTTGCTACAACGGTGAAGTTTACGGCTGGGAACAAGACAAGGCAGGTTTGCAGGCTCAGGGTCACGTTTTCAATACGACATCCGACACGGAATTCATCCTGCGCGCCTACCAGCAGTGGGGCTGGAACGGGCTGCTGCCGCGCTTGCGCGGCATGTTCGCACTGGTGGTCCTCGACCGGAAATTGGGCAAGGTTTTTGCCGCACGCGACCGCATGGGTTTGAAGCCGCTGGTTTATTACCACGATGCAGCCAATGGCGAATTTGCCTTCAGCTCATTGGTGCGTGGCGTGCTGCCCTATCTGCCCGCCAACAAGCGCGGGTTTTCGCCGGCCGGCATCGACGCTTATCTCGCCCACCGAACGATTCCCGCGCCGGGAACGGTCTTTACCCACATCCAGCGCCTGGAAAATGCCCATTGTCTGGCGTTCGACCTCGCCAGTGGCAAACTCGAGAAGCGCTGCTACTGGTCTCCCGAACCGCTGGCAGATGGCAGCAAGACCTGGCAGGCCGAGCTGGACGAGGCAATTTTCCTGCGTACTGCCGCTGACCGGCCGGTCGGCCTGTTCCTGTCGAGTGGCATCGATTCGACGGTACTCGCCAGTCGACTGGCCGAGCAGGGCTACCGCAACATCAGGACGTTTACCGCTGCCTTCGACAACCCCGCCATGGACGAAAGCGAGCGTGCTGCGGGTATCGCCCGGCGATTGGGCATGGAGAACGAACGAATTGCCATGCCGGCGGACACGGTGGCTGATTTTGCGCAGATTGTCGCCGATCTCGACGAGCCCTTCGCCGACCCCTCCAGCTTCCCAACCTGGTATCTCGCGCAGGCAGCAGTCAAGAGCGTCAAGGTCGTGCTCTGCGGTGACGGTGGTGACGAGATGTTTGCCGGTTACAAGCGTTATCGGCAACACCTGCGTTCGGCTTGGCGACGAAAGCTTCCTGCGATTTCCGCTCTTCGCCCGCCACCGGCAATCTTGCCCGGCAAGCCTGGTCGCTTGGCTTTGGAAGCGTCGCTCGACTGGTTATCCGCCTACCCATTGCGCTTTTCCGGGATTGGCCTGACCGAGCGTGCGGCGC
This sequence comes from Ferribacterium limneticum, assembly GCF_020510625.1. Lineage (NCBI taxonomy): Bacteria > Pseudomonadati > Pseudomonadota > Betaproteobacteria > Rhodocyclales > Azonexaceae > Ferribacterium > Ferribacterium limneticum. The sequence continues at coordinate 172,798 of NZ_CP075191.1, forward strand.
TGCAACCGGATGTCGCGGTCAATGCTCACCACTGGCGAATTCCTGATGGGGTGGCGGCGCTGTCTCCCATCACGCAGTTGCTGGCCATCGATGCCGAAAATTATCTGCCGGAATATATCCTGCGCAAGGCGGACTTGCTGACGATGGCGCATGGCCTTGAAGGGCGCGCCCCTTTGCTCGACCATGTTTTCGTCGGCCGCGTATTGGCGATGCCGGCCGCCGAGCGCTTCACCGATCCCGCGAAGCAGGCGTTGGCAGGCGTCTGTCCGCAGGCAGCAGAGTTCGCATTCTTTTCGCGCAAGAAAATGGGTTTCAATCCACCGGTTGGATCCCTGCTGAAATCCTTGCAAGGCCGGTTCGCAGGTTTGCCGGAACGCCTCTCGGCAAACAGTGGCAACCAGTTGCCGGTGCCTGCATTGACCCAGGCGCTGGCGCAGTGGCAAAGCGACAACGGGTATGGCGAACAACTGTTGCAATTGCTGATCCTCGATGAGTCTCTCCAGCAACTCGCCTGCTTGGCGCGGGTGCGACATGACTAAAAACAGCCGCCTCTGGTCTCGCTTGCTGGTTCTCTCGCATGCCTTGCCGCGCCTTGTTTTTGGCCGGAAAAAACCGAGCCGGCCACAACGAATACTGATCGCTCATCATCTATTGCTCGGTGACAGCATCATGCTGGCTGGACTGTTCAAGAAACTGCGCCGCGATCACCCTGAAGCGCAGATCGATACTCTGGTGCCGGTGGCCTGGCTGCCCATTTTTGCGAGTCGGCCCTATGGCATACGGGCGCTGCCTTACGACCCTCGTTCACTGAGCAGCCAGAAACGACTGATTTCCGAGGGGCCCTATGACTGGGCGCTCGTCCCGGCCGACAACCGCTGGGCGTGGATCGCCCGGGCCATGGGGGCGCGTTGGGTGACCGCCTTTGCCGGTAGCGAAGGTGGCGTCAAGGATTGGCCGGTGGACGAATTCATCGACTGGCCACAGAGCCCGGAAGCCTGGGGGGACATCGCCAGCCGTTTGGTGTTTGGTCCGGAGCCGGCTCCGTACGTTTCCGGGGAGTGGCCGGCACCGCCCTTGCCCGAAAATGGCCCGGTGCTGCCGGCCAAACCGTACGCAGTGCTGCATCTGGGCGCCTCCAGCCCTCACAAGTTGTGGCCGCCTGAACGCTGGCTGGCCTTGGCCGAAACCCTTGCTCAGTCCGGACTAACCGTGGTCTGGTCCGCCGGGCCGAATGAAAAGGCGCTGGTCGAGGCGGCCGACCCGCAGGGACGCTTCATTAATCTGGCTGGGCAGTTCAACATGGCAGGCTTGTGGCATCTGATGGCCGGGGCTGCGCTGCTGGTCAGTCCCGATACCGGGGTCGCCCATTTGGCGCGGCTGACCGGGACGCCTGCCGTGGTGCTGTTCGGTCCGGGGTCGCCGATTGTGTCGGGGCCGGGCCGTTTCTGGCACGACAGTCCGTTTGCGGTGGTCTGGGAAGAGAACATCGAGTGCCGCAATCAGAATCTGCTGTTCGAGCGGCCCTTGCCTTGGGTGCGCCATTGCTGGCGCGGCGTTGCCGAGTGCGGTCGGCCGCGCTGCATCTGGGAAATCGATAACCAACGGGTCATGCAGGCCATTGAAAAAGTTACCGGCATCGTGCTGGTCAGGGAGCGGGCATGAGTCCGGAAAACAAGAAACGGGTCGGTTTGTTTGTCGACTCGCTGATGGGCGGCGGGGCCGAGCGGGTGGCGCTCAATTTCGCCGAAAAATTCATCGAACTGGGCCACGATGCGCGGGTTTTTGTGCTGCACCCGCCCATCGAACACCAGACCGGCACTGTGCCGATTCATCTGGTCAGCGAGCAGTTCAAACTGGCCAACTGGCGGCCACTGAATAAATGGCTGTACGCCCAGCGCATCAAAAAGCTGGTCCGCGAGATCGAGGCCGATGGCAAGCCTTTCGATTTCTTCATCTCGAATGCCGAGGATTCCGATCGCCTGACACGGATGGCCGGTCTGCGGCCGGTATTTATCCGCTATCGCAATTCGCTGCAGCACTTCCTGGCCGCAAAGGTCGGAGATACGACAGGGCTCAAGCGCCGTATCCGTCATGTCCGCTGGTTGAACAAGTTTCGCCGTTTCTACAGCGGTCATATCGTTACTGTCTCGCGGGCGCTGGAAGAAGAGCTGGTGCATGAAATCGGCCTCAAACCGAAGTCGATCAAAACCATCTACAACCCCTTTGATTTCGACCTGCTGCGTCGCCGTGCCGCCGAAGCGCGCGAACTGCCGGCCGAGCCTTACATCCTCTATCCCGCCCGCCTGACGCCGCGCAAGCGCCAAGATCTGCTGCTGCGTGCTTATGCGCTGTCGGGGGTGACGCTGCCGCTGGTATTGCTGGGCGGTGTCAGTGGTGCCGAAGGCGAGAAATACGAGGCAGAGATGAAGGCGCTGGCTGCCGAATTGGGTATTGCCGGGCGGGTCCGCTTCCTCGGCTTCGAGCAGAATCCCTATCCGTGGATCAAGCATGCGGCGCTGGTCGCGATGTCCTCCGACAGCGAAGGCCTGCCGACGGTGCTGATCGAATCCCTGATTCTTGGAACGCCAGTGGTGAGCACCGACTGTCCGACAGGGCCGTCGGAAATTCTCACTGGCGATCTGGCCTGCTTCCTGTCACCGGTCGACGATGCACCGGCGCTGGGCGCCAATATCCGTGCGGCGCTGGAAAACTATCCGGCAATCGGCGAGGCTCATATCGAGCGCTTCCGAGCCGAAAACACGATCCAAACCTACATTGCTCATTTTGAGGCGCTGACCGAGGCGGCAAAGAAATGACTCAGGGCATGCCAGCCGAGCCGCTGTTTGCCCAGATCAAACTGCACACGTATTTCGGTGGCGGAGAAATTTTCGCTGCGCATCTTGCCGAGGCTGCCGCCGGCTTGGGTGGCTCATCAGTCCTGATTGTGCACCCGGCTGCGAAGCATTGGCAGAACCTGCACCTGCCGGCAACCAGACTGATCGAGGCGCACGACTGGGCAGAGGCTGTTACTAAGCTACCGCGCGGCTTGCCGGTGATTGTCCATGCTGCGCCACCGCTGGACATTGCGCAGAAAATTGCCGCGATGCAACCGTTGATCGGCTTCGTGCATATGCCTCTCAACCGTTTTTATGCCGACAGCCGTCATGCCTATGGCGCCTGCACGCGGGTGGTCGGTGTTTCCGGCTACGTGATCGATACCATTCGCGGCTTGGGGTTGGAAGCCTGGCCCGATCCTTTCTATGGCGTTGCTGATGCCAGGCGACCAGGTGACGGGGAGGGGATCGTCTCGACCTCCGAATTCGAATGGGATCGCCGCAAGTTCCGCGATCGTCTGCTTGGTCTCAGCGAACCGTTCTGGTCACGCCTGCGTCGGCAAACCGCTTACCAGAAGCGCGATGGCCTGACGCTTGGCATTGTTTCGCGTCTGGCACCGATCAAGCAGTTCCCGCTGCTGATGGAACTGCTCTCTCCGGAACTGGCGCGCCAGAAAAACATTTTTCTGGAAGTCTTTGGTGCAGGCGGCTACGCTTCGGTGCGCGACCTGCGCCGCGCCCTGAAACCGCTCGGTGAGCGCGTTCGCTTTTGGGGTCACCAGCGGGATGTTGCCCGGGCTTATGCCAGCATTGACGTGCTGATGACCGGCTTGCCGGAGCGCGAGGCACTGGGGCTCAATGTCATTGAGTCCCAGGCTTGCGGTGTACCGGTGCTGGCGCCGGGGGCGCCGCCATTTACCGAAACGGTTCTTCCTGGCAAGACAGGCTGGCTGTATGCAGACCCGAGAAAATCCGGCGACGCTGTTTACCCGTCATTTTCTGCGCTACTTGCCCAGATTCAGATGGGCAAGGCGGCCGGTTCGCTACCCGACCCGCGTAGCGAAACCGAACACATGGAACGTTTCTCGAAAAATGCCTTCAACAAACGACTCGCCGCCTTGCTTGCCAGCGTCCGCTGAGCCGAACAGCCGTTTTACGCTTTTCGCCTGGGTTTCTCTCTCCCTGCTGGGCGTTTTTGCCTTGCTGGCAAACGCGCCGGCACCCCGTCGAATATTTTCAGTTGTGGTGTTGTTAAGCTTCATCGTTGAAGGGTTCAACAGAGTTTCCCTGATCAGGCGCTACTGGGCAGCCTTTTTACCCTGGGTCGCGGTGGTGCTGGCATCGGCTCTTTGGTCACCTTCTCCCACGGTTACCCTGGGTGACGCGTTGTGGGAGATCATTTCTCCGATTGCGGCCGGCTTGTTGGCCATGTCGGTGGCGGCGCGTATCGGGCAACGCCATTTCTGGTTGCCATTTGCCTTGATCGGCATTTTTATCGTGCCATGTCTGCTCGGGGCATTGCATGTCCATGCGGGATTCTGGCCGGAACTCCCCAAAGTTGTTGTTGGCGCCTACGCCGGGCGTGGCGTGGCCAGTACCATGGGAGTCTTTCTGACGCTGATCGGCATTGCCGTAATCGGAATTAACTGGAGAGTTGCGGGGGGGCGGAAATATCGGCTGATTTTTCTTGGGGGCTGGTTGTTGATTGCCGGGATATTGCTGGGAGTACTCGGGCATAACCGGATGTACTGGTTGGCTTTGCCAATCGCCTTGCTGCCGTGGCTGATCAGGATTGGAAATTTGCCGAAACGCATGCGTTTCGGGCTGATTGGCAGCTTGCTGATGGTTGTTGCCATGGGCATTTTGTACTCGAATTATCTTGCCAAATTGCCCGCAGTTGGCGAAGCAGCGCCCTCCGAAAATCTGAATAGTTATGTCAAGGATCCTCGTTGGGTAATCTGGCATGACTGGCTGGCGGTAGCAGCTGAACGTCCGCTGCTCGGTATCGGCTATGGCTCGCGGATCATGTCGAGAGTGGGCGAACAGAAAATTGCCGTCACTGTCGATTACAACGTTCAGCAGCATGCTCATAATCTGCTGCTCAACATCGTCGTCCAGACGGGACTTGTCGGACTCGTTTGTTTTCTGTTCGCACTCGGGGGAGTCTGGCGCTTGCTATTCGATGCCCGGGGTGCAGTTGCGGAAGTGCCGGGCACATGGCAACTGGCTGCCCTTTCTCTGGTGCTGGCAGCTTTGGTTAAGTCCATGACGGATGATTTTTTTTGGGGGCCGGCCGGTGTTTTGATGTGGATGTTTGTCGGCGTATTCGCTGCCAGAAGGCGATAATTTTTAACAGCGTTGTCAACCAGGGTTGGGGCAAAGCGAGCGACATGGGCCTTAAAATCGTGTCTGGATGGGGCTAGTCGATAAAAGGAAAAGCATGATCAGAAAAGATGGTCGTACGATGCGGCGTCTGCGAAAGCTACGCTTGAAATTTGGCAAGCCGGCATTGGCCGAGAATTCTGGTGTACTGCTGCCGATTTCTGCCGCCGGCGTTTCTCCCGCCTTGTTGCGGGCGATTTATCTTGACCCTTATGAAAGTCATGAGCGGGCAATCATCATGAGCAAATTGGCTGGCGATGATGTGGTGCTCGAGTTGGGGGCTGGGATAGGGTTCATCTCGACCCTCTGCGCAAAAAAAATAGGTAGCGAAAGGGTTTTTGCTGTGGAAGCGAATCCGATCATGGCCGAAACCATCCGGGAGACCTATCGTCTCAATGGTGTTGCTCCGCAGTTGACCTGCGGTCTTCTCGGACAGGGCGATGGTGAGGACACTTTTTATGTTGAGAGCAATTTCATCTCGTCATCTACCCACCAGCGAAGTGCTTCCGCCACGCCGATCAGGACGCAGCGTTTCGATGCGGGGAGATTCATGCAACAGATCAAGCCGACATTTCTGATCTGTGATATCGAAGGCGGGGAGCAGGAGTTGCTCGATTACATGTCTCTGGATGGCTTACGAAAGCTTTGCATCGAGTTGCATCCACATGTGATCGGCAATCAGGGCGTCAGCAGTATTTTCAGGCGCTTGCTGAATGAGGGGTTTGTCTGTGATTTCCTGATGTCCTCGGGCAAGGTTTTTTTCTTCGAACGTAATTCGGCATAGCTTTGTGGCTGTGAGGCAGCGTGCAGGGGGCTCTGAACAAGATCCCTCGCACGGAAGGGTGTGAAACAGAGAGATGGGCAAACCAGAACAATCAATTCTAATCATTCGGCGAGACAACATTGGTGATCTGGTGTTGACGACACCTTTGTTCGAAGCCATCCGGCGACGCTATCCGAATGCGTACATTGCCGTGCTGGTCAATAGCTACAACGCACCGGCAATTCTTGGTAACCCATTTGTCGACGATGTCTTTTCATATACCAAAGGCAAGCATGCCGAGGGTGTCAAAGTACTGAATGCTTACTGGCGGCGCTTTTTGCTGGTCTGGCGCTTGCGCAGGCAACATTTCGATTTCGTCATCCTTCCCAATGGCGGCTACGCTTCGCGGGCCCTGAGTTTTGCCCGGATGCTGAAACCGAAGAGCATCATTGGATTCGATGGTGGCAAGGAAAAGGGGGGCGGGATCGATGTGCCAATTTCCCATGTTGGCGGCGAGTCTCTGCATGAAACAGAGGATATCTTTCGGTTGCTCTCGCCGCTCGATATTGCTGAACCAATACCACCGCTGACGGTGGTACCGAACCGGCAAGTTGTGGAACGGATTGCCTCCAGTTTGGCGCCGGCCTTCACCGCGGCCAGCGGCCCGGTTGTGGCGCTGCACCTGAGCGCCCGCAAGGAAAAGCAGCGTTGGCCGGTCGACAGGTTTGCAGTATTGGCCCGGCGCTTGTACCAGACCCACGGCACACGCTTCCTGGTTTTCTGGTCGCCTGGTGACGAGAACAATCCCTTTCATCCTGGTGATGATGGCAAGGCAGCAAAATTGCTGGCGGACGTTGCCGACCTGCCGGTATCAGCGGTCCGTACGGAAGCTTTGGCCGAACTGATTGCCGGCCTTTCATTGGCCGATTTCGCCATACTCTCCGATGGAGGTGCGATGCACCTGGCTGCCGGGCTGGGTAAGCCCATGGTCTGCTTTTTTGGCAACTCTCCGTCGAATCGCTGGCATCCATGGGGGGTTCCCTATGAATTGTTGCAAAAATCGTCGGAGGATGTCGGTGATATTGGCGTGGACGAGGTGCTTGCGGCGTTTGAACGCTTGCTAATCAGTAACGTAAGCAAGCGGCCCGCCTAATGCGCCGCTTCCCAGTTCGGTCCGACGCCGACTTCGACGACCAGCGGTACCTTCAGCTCGGCTACCTGCCCCATCAGCCGTGGCAGATGGGTGCGGACATCCATCAGTTCGTCGTCCGGCACTTCGAGCAGCAATTCGTCGTGAACCTGCAAGATGAGCCGTGATTTCAGCGCCGACTTTTCCAGCCAGTTTTGCACGGCGATCATTGCCAGCTTGATCAGGTCGGCCGCCGTGCCCTGCATCGGCGCGTTGATCGCGGCGCGCTCGGCGCCTTGGCGGCGATTGCCGTTGCTGGAACGGATATCCGGGAACCATAGCCGGCGGCCGAAGGCGGTTTCGACGTAACCGTGCTGACGGGCCGATTCGCGAGCTTCTTCCATGTAGCGGGCGACGCCCGGGTAACGGGCGAAATAGCGGTCTATGTATGTTTGCGCCGCGCTACGTTCCAGCCCGAGCTGGCGGGCCAGGCCGAAGGCGCTCATGCCGTAGATCAGGCCGAAGTTGATGCTCTTGGCGACGCGGCGCTGGTCGGGGCCGACTTCAAGCGGCGTGACGCCAAAAATTTCGCCGGCCGTCGCCTTGTGCACATCCTCGCCGTGGGCGAAGGCATCAAGCAGACGCTCGTCGCCCGACAAATGCGCCATGATGCGCAGTTCGATCTGCGAATAGTCGGCCGAAACGATGCTGGAACCTTCCGGAGCGATGAAGGCGGTGCGGATTTTCCGGCCTTCCTCGCTGCGTACCGGGATGTTCTGCAGGTTGGGGTCGCTGGAGGCCAGCCGGCCCGTGACAACGGCGGCTTGCGAGAAGTGAGTATGTACTCTCCCGGTGCCCTGATTGACCATGTGCGGCAGCTTGTCGGTGTAAGTGCCTTTCAGCTTGGACAGACTGCGGTGCTCGAGCAGTAGTTTCGGTAGCGGGTAGTCGAGGGCCAGTTCGGACAGCACTTCCTCGTCGGTGGACGGGCCGCCGGACGGCGTTTTCTTCTTGACCGGCAGGCCCAGTTTTTCGAACAGGATGTCGGCGAGCTGCTTCGGTGAGGCGAGGTTGAATGGCTGGCCGGCCAGTTCGTAGGCTTGCGCTTCGAGGGCCATGATTTTCTGGCCCATTTCGTGGCTCTGCCGGGCAAGAATTTCGATGTCGATCAGGATGCCGTTGCGTTCGATCTGCCAGATCACCTGGCGGGCCGGCATTTCGATCTCGTGGTAAATGCGCGACAGGCCAGGTTCATCGGCAAATTGCGGGTGCAGCACGTTATGGACGCGCAGGGTGACGTCGGAATCTTCGGCGGCGTAGGTCGCGGCGCGTTCGATGTCGACCTGATCGAAGGTGATCTGCTTGGCACCCTTGCCGCACAGGTCTTCGTAAGCGATGGTATCCAGCCCGAGGTGGCGGGTGCATAGCTGGCCGAGGTCGTGGCCCTTGTCGGACTCGATGACGTAGCTTTGCAGCATGGTGTCGTGGGCGATGCCGGCCAGCGTGATGCCGTGGTTGGCGAAAACGTGCTGGTCGTACTTGGCGTTTTGCAGCACCTTCTTGTGGTCGGCAGACTCCAGCCAGGATTTCAGCTTGGCCAGCGCTTCTGCGCGCGGTAGCTGGTCGGCGACGCCGGGGGCGGTGTGGGCGAGCGGGATGTAGCAGGCTTCGCCAGGGGTAACCGACAGAGAAACGCCGACGATACGGGCTTCGAAGGAATCGAGGCTGGTCGTTTCGGTATCCAGCGCGGTCAGTTCTGCTGCTTCGATCTTCGCTAGCCAGGCATCGAATTGCGGCCAGCTCAGCACGGTTTCGTACTTGACCTCGACCGGGCCAACCGGCGCTATCGGGGTTGCCGCCAGACTTTCCCGGGCAGGCACGGCGGCAGCCGCTTCCGGGCCGTCGATTTCGCCCAGCCAGGTCCGGAACTGGTAGCGGGTATAGAGCTCGCGCAGGGCGGCCGTGTCACGCGGGCTGGTGGTCAGCGTGCTAGGCCCTGGCAGGTTCGACAGGTCGCAGGCGACGGTGACCAGCTTTCGGCCGAGCGGCAGGAAACCAAGGTGATCGCGCAGGTTCTGGCCGACCACGCCGCCGATTTCGCCGGCATGGGCGACGACTTCGTCGAGCGAGCCGTATTGCGCCAGCCACTTGAGTGCGGTCTTTGGACCGCACTTGGCGACGCCCGGCACGCCGTCGACGGTATCGCCGACCAGCGCCAGGTAATCGACGATCTTGCCCGGTGGCACGCCGAATTTGGCTTCAACGCCGGCTTCGTCGAGCAGTTCGTTGCTCATCGTGTTGTACCAGCGGACATGTGAGCTGACCAGTTGGGTCAGATCCTTGTCGCCGGTGGAAATCAGCGTCTCGATACCATCGGCGGTGGCATTGGTGGCCAGGGTGCCGATCACGTCATCGGCTTCGACGCCATCGACCATCAATAGCGGCCAGCCGGCCGCCTTGATCGCCGCGTGCAGCGGTTCGATCTGCTGGACCAGATCCTCCGGCATCGGCGGGCGATGCGCCTTGTATTCGGGATACCAGTCGTCGCGGAAGGTCTTGCCCTTGGCGTCGAAGATGACGGCCTTGTAGTCTGCCTTGTAGTCGCTCTCCAGACGACGTAGCATGTTCAGAACGCCGTAGATGGCGCCCGTCGGCTCGCCGGCCTTGTTGCGCAAGTCAGGCAGGGCATGGAAAGCGCGATAGAGATAGGACGAACCGTCCACTAACAACAAGAGAGGCATAGGAAGTGACGGAAAGCGATAAATTGGTGACTGGGGTGGAGACCGAGGCCATCCTGAAAAGTACGACGGCCCGCGAGTCGTGGCGGATTTTTGGCATTATGTCAGAGTTCGTCGAGGCAACAGAGCGCCTGGCCGCCATCAAGCCGGCGGTAACCATTTTCGGCAGTGCCCGCGTTCGTCCGGAGTCTCCCTATTACATGCTGACCGAGCAAACGGCGCGGCTGCTGTCCGATTCCGGCTTCTCGGTCATCTCCGGCGGCGGGCCGGGCATCATGGAAGCGGCCAACAAAGGTGCCTTCTTCGGCAAGTCGCCATCGGTCGGCTTGAACATCCAGTTGCCGCACGAGCAGAAGAACAATCCGTACCAGGACATCTCGCAGACTTTCCGTCACTTCTTCGCCCGCAAATATATGTTCGTCCGTTTTGCCAGTGCTTATGTGGTGATGCCGGGCGGTTTCGGTACGCTGGACGAGTTGATGGAAGCCTTGACGCTGATCCAGACTGGCAAGGGCCGCAAGATCCCGTTGATCCTGGTCGGCTCGGCATTCTGGGGCGGCATGATCGCCTGGTTCAAGGACCGTCTGGTCGCCGAGGGCATGGTCGATCCGGAAGACATGAATCTGATCCAGCTGATCGACGAGCCGGAAAAGGTTGTCGAAGCCATTTTCAAGCATTACGAATCTCGCCCCTTCGGCCCCTTGCCGAACGAACACGAGATGCTGCTCAACCTGTAAAATCGGGACATAGCCACTGAGGATCTGATCATGCGCCGCCTTCTCCCCATCCTGCTTCTTGCCGCTTTGCCTGTCTGGGCGCAGAAGGGCGATCTCCAGCCCCTGCCGGCCGTGCCGCCACCGCCGCCGGGCATGGAAGCCTTCGATGAAGCGCTTGAGCCGCAGGTGACCATCGTCAAGAAAGAGACCGAAACCCGCGAAGAGTTTCGGGTCAAGGGCAAGCTCTACATGGTCAAGGTCACGCCCGTCGTCGGTCCGGCCTACTATCTGGTCGATCGTCAGGGTGACGGTCAGTTTATCGAGGCGGATATCAACCAGAAGCCGGTCAAGCCGCCGATGTGGGTCATCCATAGCTGGTAAGCCTTGTCCGTCTATACCAAGGTCGGGCGGGATGATCTCGCCGCCTGGCTCCAGCCGCTAGGTCTGGGTGAGTTGATCGACCATGCCGGTATCGCTGCCGGCATGCAGAATTCCAATTATTTCGTGACGACCACCCGCGGTCGTTTCGTGCTGACGCTGTTTGAACGTATCGACCCCTCGGCCCTGGATTTCTATCTGGCGCTGCAGGACAGCCTGGCTCGGCGTGGCATCCCTTGTCCGCAACCCGTGGCCGATGGCGAGGGACGCTACTGGCGCCTGCTTTGCGACAAACCGGCCGCCTTGCTCACCTGTCTGTCGGGGGCGGCGCTGGAAACGCCTGCGGCGAGTCATTGTCATGCCGCCGGCGAAATGCTGGCCCGCCTGCACCTGGCGGCGGCCGACATGCCGAACCCGCTGCCCAACCCCTGTGGTGCCGCCTGGCGTCAGACTGTCGGTACGGCCCTGCTGCCACTGGTGTCGGCTGAGGAACATGACCTGCTGGCTGACGAACTGGTGTTTCAGGACGGGCAGGACTGGGCGGGTCTGCCGCGTGGTGTCATCCATGCCGATCTGTTCCGCGACAACGTCCTCTGGGATTCGACTGGCCGACTGAGCGGCGTGCTGGATTTTTACTTTGCCGGTGAGGACGCCTGGTTGTTCGATCTGGCGGTCGTCGCCAACGACTGGTGTTTTGACGAAACGACACTGGCGGCGCTGATTACCGGTTATACGGCCCAGCGTCCCTTGATCGAGTCGGAAAGAGAAGCCTGGCCAGCCATGCGCCGGGCCGCCGCCTTGCGTTTCTGGCTGCTACGTTTGGAGGTCAGGCACCAGCCGCGTGCCGGGGAAGTGGTAACGATCAAGAATCCGGATGACTTTCGGCACCTGCTGGCCCGTTTTCGCCTTGCTCCGGAAGCACTCCCCCGTTAGCATCCGCGCATGAACGAAACTCCTGTATTTCCCATGGCACCGACCCGTTTTACCGGGGAGAGCCGCGAAGTTGACCCCGGTGCCTGCTTTGACTGGCTGCGCCAGGGCTGGGCAATGTTTCTCGTCAATCCTGGCGTCTGGATCGGCAGCACCGTCCTGCTGCTCGTCATCCTGATGGCCATTTCCATTGTGCCCTTGTTTGGACAGATTGCGGCGCACCTGCTGGTGCCGCTGTTCGGGGCCGGTATGATCAAGCTCTGCCGCCGCCTGGGTGAAGGCGAAGAGCCGGAAATCGCCGATCTGTTTGCCGGATTTCGCCACAATGCCGGGCAACTGGTCATGGTTGGAGTCTTCTTTGCGCTTGGGATTTTCGGCATTGCCTTCATGGCTTTTCTACTGGTCAGCGGAGGAATTATTGGTGGCGGGGTGACCGGCAAGGTGGCGGGCGTCGGTATCGCCCTCGGCGGCGTCATGCTGGCGGGCCTGTTGGTCATGGTGCTGTCGGTACCGGTCATCATGGCCACCTGGTTTTCGCCGGCCCTGGTATTTTTCCACGACATGCAGCCGCTGGATGCGATGAAGGCCAGCTTCGCCGCTGGCGCCAAGAATTTCCTGCCGATGGCTATCTTCGGCGTCTTTCTGGTCGTCGCACTGTTTTTTGCCATGTTGCCGGTCGGTATGGGCCTGTTGCTGCTGCTGCCGGTCTTCTCCGGTGCGGTTTACGCCTCCTACCGCGATATTTTCGTGGGAAGCTAAGGGTGAGGGCGCAAACACTACCAGCCGCCGCTGGCTGGCAATGGATACTCGGCGGCTTCGCAATCTTCCGGCGTAACCCGCTGATGCTCGGCATGCTGGTCGTTTCCTACTGGTTCACCGTGCTCTTCCTCAATATCGTGCCGGTGATTGGTGTCGTTGTTGCCTCGCTGGCTATCCCAGGCCTGTCGGTTGGCCTAATGCAGGCGGCGCGCAACCTGGAACGCGGGCAGCCCATCGGCCTGCAAACCCTCTACGGCAGCCTGAAGGAAAACGCCAGGACGCTGATCGCCCTTGGCGCGCTCTATCTGGCTTGCACGCTGGGTATCCTGGGCCTGTCATCGCTGGTTGATGGTGGTGATTTTTTGAAATTCATGCTGTCGAGCAGTCGTGCCGAGAGAGCCGCCGTCGAGGACGCCGATTTCATCTTACCCGCCCTGTTCATCACCCTCCTGATGACACCGGTGCTGATGGCCTACTGGTTTGCCCCGGTGCTGGCGGCCTGGCATCGCCTGTCGGTCGGCCGTTCGCTTTTCTTCAGCTTTGTCGCCTGCTGGATGAACTGGCGCCCCTTTCTGGCCTATGGCATCGGCTTGGTGCTGTTTGCCGGCATCGTGCCCGGCGTTGTGCTCGGCTTGTTATTGCTGCTGTTTCCGGGGGCTGCAAGTTTCATCACCGCCCTCGTGACCATCCCGATGGTGCTGGTCGTGGCGCCAACCATCTTTGCCAGCTTCTATGCCTGCTATCGTGACATCTTCGGTATTTCCGAAATTGTCTGAACCGCTTGGCCTGTTTGGCGGTACCTTCGACCCGGTTCATTTCGGCCACTTGCGATTGGCCGAAGAGTCGATTGCCCACCTAGGCCTAGGTGGCGTGCGCTGGATTCCGGCCGGGCAGCCGCCGCATCGCGGGACGCCTCAGGTCACGCCACAGCAACGTCTGGAAATGGTCCGTCTGGCCATGGCCAGCAACGGACGATTTTCGCTGGACCCGAGCGAAGTGGAGGCTGCAGCGCCAAGTTACACCGTGCATACGTTGGAGCGTCTGCGCCGCGAACTGGGCGCTCAGCAACCGCTGGTCCTGCTGGTCGGCGCCGATGCCTTTGCCGGACTGGCAACCTGGCACCGCTGGCGGGACATTTTCGCGCTGGCTCATGTCGCGGTTTCACATCGGCCGGGTTTTCCGGTTGAAATTTCCAGTCTGCCGCACGAACTGGCCACTGAGTTCAATGACCGTCGACTGGCCGATGTGGACGGGCTGAAAGCCTCACCAGCCGGCGGAATTGTGACTTTCGCCATGACCCAGCTGGCCATTTCGGCGACGCAAATCCGCAAGTTGCTGGCCAACGACCTATCGGCTCGCTATTTGCTGCCGGATAGCGTTCTCGACTATATTCAAACCCATTCTCTTTATAGAAACTCCTGATGGACATCCGCAAGCTGCAAAAAATCGTCGTTTCCGCCCTCGAAGACATCAAGGGCAAGGATATCGAAGTAATCAACACCAGTAAGCTGACTTCGATGTTTGATCGAATCATCATCGCGACTGGTGATTCCAACCGCCAAGTCAAATCGCTGGCCAACAACGTCCAGGAAAAGGTCAAGGAAGCCGGTGCCGAGGTTATCTCGACCGAAGGCGAAGACGGTGGCGAATGGGTGCTGGTCGACCTTGGCGACATCGTCGTCCACGTCATGCAAGCCAACGTGCGCCAGTATTACAACCTTGAAGAGTTGTGGTCAGCCACACCGGCCCAGCGGCGCAAAGCCGTGGAGCAGGCTCGGGAAGAATGAAACTTGCCGTACTCGCCGTAGGCCATCGCCAGCCCGATTGGGTGAACGAAGGCTGCGCCGAGTACCTCAAGCGCATGCCGCGCGAACTGCCGGCCAGCGTTACCGAAATCAAGCCTGAAGCCCGAGGTTCCAAGACCCGCGAGCAATTGCTCGCGGCCGAAAAATCGCGCATTCGCGATGCGCTGGCCGCTGGCAGCCGCATTGTCGTGCTCGACGAGAAGGGCGACGACCTGACAACCTTGAAACTGGCCAAGCGGTTGGAAGCCTGGATGCAGGATGGTCGCGATGTGGCCTTGCTGATCGGTGGGGCTGATGGCCTGGACGAGGAATTCAAGCAGCAGGCCGACGATCGCTTGCGTTTGTCCAGCCTGACGCTGCCGCATGGCATGGCGCGCCTGCTATTATGCGAACAGCTTTATCGTGCTGTCAGTGTGCTGAAGAACCATCCATATCATCGGGAGGGATGATGCGTCTTTATCTTGCCTCGCGCAGTCCGCGCCGTCGTGAATTGCTCAATCAGATCGGTATCGATTTTGATACCGTCGTTTTCCGCGATGGTACCCGGGCGGATAGCGAAACCGATGAAACCCCACAGCCGGGGGAGAGCCCGGTTGCCTATGTCGAGCGCGTAGCCCGTGCCAAGGCCATCCATGGCCTGAAAATCGTCGAGGAACGCAAGTTGCCGATGCGCCCGGTGCTGTCGGCCGACACGACGCTCGAATTCAATGGCTCCATCATCGGCAAACCGGTCGATCGGGCTGATGCGGCCGCTATCCTGCGCCGCCTTTCCGGGCATACCCACCGGGTGTTGACCGGAGTGGCGATCAATCACATGGGCCATTCCGAGTATGTGCTGTCGACCAGCGAAGTGACTTTCCGCGAGATCGACGATGAGGAAATCCGCCATTACGTGATGAGCGGCGAGCCGATGGACAAGGCCGGCGCTTACGGCATTCAGGGCCGGGCCGGCTTGTTCGTCAAGCATCTGTCCGGCAGCTTTACCGGTGTCATGGGCCTGCCGGTTTGCGAAACCGGCGATCTACTCAAGAAGCTCGGCTTCAGGCCGCTTTAGTCGCTACAGCACCAACGTAGCGGGCAGGCTGAGCGCTGCCTTCTGCCAAAGACTCCTCCGGTTCCGTCTTTCTCTCCATCAAAGCCAAGCCTCGGTATTTCAAGCAGGGATTTTTGCGCTGGCGTAGCGAATAATGGCATTTGCCGCCTGGCAAATGCCGTCTGCTGTCGGAACAGGGGATGGCTTTTGACTCAGAACGCCTTCGATAGCAGCGGTCAGCCGTCCGCTTTCCAGGTCGGCAGCTTCGATCTCGAGACAGCGCGCATTGCCAGTCAGCCATTCGATCAGGCAATTCTGCTCCGGCCAGTCTTCACGCCGTTGGTAGATGACTGGGATGCCGTTGCAGGCGGCCTCCGTAAAGGTGCCATAACCGGGTTTGGTAATGATCGCATCGACGGAGCACAGCAGGTCGGTGAAGCTGAGGCCAAAGGACTCGCCGGCGATTGCATCAGGGTGCCGGCAGTTCCATTCGGCCGGAACCAGCCAGCGCACGCCGGGCAGCCGGGGCCAGTTTTCCACCGGCAGACGGTGAGCGATGCCGCCCATGGCAATCAGAATGGCTTTGTCGCCATTCAGCTTGAGTTTGTGTTGCTTGCCGTGGGCGGCGATCGGGCTGACGGGCTGGATATTGCCCAGCGCCGCCATCGCCATGCCCGGCGTAACCCGCAGGAAAGCCTGCGCCGACCGATAGGCAGCGAGCATTTCTGCGTGGATGGGCGGTGCCCAGGATTGGTCGCCAAAGAAGTGGCCAAACAGGTCCGCCCAGTTCAGTGAGCACAGGCTGAGGGCGGGAATGCCCGCAGCGGCAGCCCCGGCCAGCGGTAGGTAGCTGACGTTGGTGAGCACCAGATCGAGCTTGAGGCTGGCGAGAAAGCAGGCTTCATCGGCGATGCTGCCTGCCCAGTCGGTGTGGGCCTGATGATAGGCGGACGCGCTGGCCGCCAGATCGACGCGGGTGGCATCGATCATTACGTAGCCAAAATCGCTTGCAGCGCTGATCAGATTGAAGGGTGTCTTGATCCGTTGCTGCAGCTTGGCTGCGGGCAGAGCACTTCTGACGATCAGCCGGAAATCCGGGATGATTTCCGCCACGGCGTTGAGCACTGGCGCCGTGATGGCGAGATGCCCGAAACCGTGGCTGGAAATGTCGACAAACAGGTGCATTTGGGCTGTCTATTGCCTAAATGACCGGTCTCAGCGGTTCTTGAACACCGGCTTGCGCTTCTCGACAAAGGCGGCCATGCCTTCCTTCTGGTCTTCGAGGGCGAAGGCCGAGTGGAAGACGCGGCGCTCGAAGAGCAAGCCTTCGTTCAGGCTCGATTCATAGGCCCGATTGACTGTTTCCTTGATCATCATGACCACCGGCAGCGAATAGCCGGCAATGGTCTGGGCGGCTTTCAGGGTTTCGGCTAGCAGTTGGTCAGCCGGGATGATGCGGGCGACCAGGCCAGCCTTTTCGGCTTCGGCCGCATCCATCATCCGGGCAGTCAGGCACATGTCCATGGCCTTGGCCTTGCCGACGGCGCGGGGCAGACGTTGCGTGCCGCCGGCCCCGGGCATGGTGCCAAGACGAATTTCCGGCTGGCCGAACTTGGCGGTGTCGGCGGCAAAGATCATGTCGCACATCATGGCCATTTCGCAGCCACCACCGAGGGCGAATCCGGAGACTGCAGCGATGACCGGCTTGCGGGTGGTCTTGATGCGTTCCCAGTTGCGGGTGATGAAGTCGGTTTTATAGGCGTGCATGTAGTCAAAATCCTTCATGAAGCCGATGTCGGCTCCGGCGGCGAAGGCTTTCTCATTACCAGTGATGACGATGCAGCCGATGTTCTCGTCGGCTTCGTAGGTGTCGATGGCGGCGCCGATGCCGTCGACGACCTCGTTGTTCAGTGCGTTCATCGCTTCCGGACGGTTGATGCGGATCAGGCCGACCTTGCCGATCACTTCGGTGAGGACTACTTGGGTCATGCTGGCTCTCCTTGTCTGTGGTTTTGTTGGTGGCGACAAACCCTGATATTAGCAGCAGGCAAATCAGGGTTTGTCCGCCTGACGACAGTCTTGAGCCTCGCTAAGCTGTTAACCTGTACGTTGAACACCATAAAACGGAGACAACATGACCTACGCCATCGAAGCGCAGCCACTCTGGCAACCCAATCCGCAAACTGTCGGCCAGACCCGCATGGCGCAGTTCATGCGCGCGGAGGGTTACGAAAGCTATGCCGACCTTTGGCAATGGTCTATCGACATGCCGGAGGTTTTCTGGTCTTCGCTGTGGAACTACTGCAGCGCGGTCGGCGAAAAAGGTACGAAGATCCTCGTCGATCGCGACAAAATGCCCGGTGCCCGCTGGTTTCCCGAAGCACGCCTGAATTACGCCGAGAACCTGCTGCAACAGCGCGATGCCAGCGAGGCGCTGGTCTTCTGGGGGGAAGACAAGGTCAAGCGGCGGATGAGTCGCAGCGAACTGTATGCCGAGGTAGCGCGCTTCCAGCAATTCCTGATCGCCGCCGGTGTCGGCGAAGGCGACCGGGTGGCGGGTTACCTGCCCAATCTGCCGGAAACGCTGGTCGCCATGCTGGCGGCGACTTCACTGGGGGCCATCTGGTCCTCCGCCTCGCCGGATTTCGGCATCCAGGGCGTGCTCGATCGTTTCGGCCAGATCGAGCCGAAGGTGCTGATCTGTGTCGATGGCTACTGGTACAACGGCAAACCGGTGGATTGTCTGGAGAAGAACGCCGAGGTGGTGGCCAAAATGCCATCGCTGCTCAAGATGGTCGTCGTGCCCTACCTGAATGCATCGCCGGCACTTGGCAATATCGCCAACGCGGTCAGCTGGAACGATATCCCGCCCGCTAATGGCAAAGAGGTCGTATTCAAGCGTGTTGGCTTTGATCACCCGCTGTTCATCATGTTTTCCTCGGGGACTACCGGTGTCCCGAAGTGCATCGTCCATTGTCACGGCGGCGTGCTGTTGCAGCATTTGAAAGAGCACCAGTTGCACAGCGATGTCCGGCCGGACGACCGGCTGTTCTACTTCACCACCTGTGGCTGGATGATGTGGAACTGGTTGGTTTCAGGTCTGGCCTGCGGCGCCACGCTGCTGCTTTACGACGGTTCGCCGTTTGCCGCCAAGGGCAGGGTGCTGTTCGACTATGCCGAAGCCGAAAAAATGACCCACTTCGGCACCTCGGCCAAATTCATCGATGCCGCCGCCAAGCTCGGTCTGACGCCGGGCAAGACGCACGATCTCACTGCCCTGCGCGCCATGTTCTCGACCGGTAGCCCGCTGTCACCGGAAGGCTTTGACTGGGTCTATCGCGAAATCAAGCAGGACATCCTGCTCGCCTCGATATCCGGTGGCACCGACATTGTTTCCTGCTTTGTGCTCGGCAATCCGGTGCTGCCGGTCTATCGCGGTGAAATCCAGTGTCGTGGCCTGGGCATGGCGGTTGATGTCTTTGATGATGCCGGTCAGCCGGTGCGCGGCGAAAAGGGCGAACTGGTTTGCACCAAGCCCTTCCCGGTGATACCGGTCGGCTTTTGGAACGATCCGGAAGGCGCAAAGTACAAGGCGGCCTATTTCGAGCGTTTCGACAACATCTGGTGCCACGGCGATTTTTCGGAACTGACTGCCCACGACGGGGTGATCATCTACGGTCGCTCCGACGCGACGCTGAACCCCGGTGGTGTGCGCATCGGCACGGCGGAAATCTACCGCCAGGTCGAACAGCTACCGGAAGTCCTCGAGTCACTGGTCATCGGCCAGGCGTGGCCCCCCGGTCGAAATGACGACGTACGCGTCGTGCTCTTTGTCAGGCTGCGGGAAGGTGATGTGCTGGATGCCGCATTGATCGACCGCATTAAACGGCAGATCAGGGACAGCACGACGCCGCGCCATGTGCCGGCCAAAGTGGTTCAGGTGCAGGACATTCCACGCACCAAGTCCGGCAAGATCGTCGAACTGGCGGTGCGCAACGTGGTGAGTGAGCAGCCGGTCAAGAATGTCGAGGCATTGGCTAACCCCGAGGCGCTGGAATTCTTCCGGGGCCGCCCGGAACTCGCCGACTAGGCCAGCCTTTGGTTCTGTGGTGCTAGGTGCGGCGCGGCAGCAGGGTGCCGATGACTGGCACCCGGCGGGCAATGATCATGGCGTTGCCGAATAGCCAGCCAAGGGCGCCGGTGATGCGTCGGCTGGCTTCCGGGCTCTCGATCCAGCGATAGAACAGGGTCGCTGCGGCAATGCTGGTCGCCCAGGCCAGGATCAGGCCGATCATGGCCGATGCGGTTGAATCCAGACCGAGTCGGGCATAGAGGCCGTTCGCGATGAGCAGGACCGGGAAGTGCACCAGGAAAATTGAGTAGGAAATCTGGCCAAGGAAGGCCAGTGGCCTGGCATTCGGCCATTGTTCCAGCAGGCCGCTGCGGCGCCCGAAGCCGAGCAGCAAGGCGACGGCAACGGCCAGTACGATGCGCAGGCGGAAATCGACGATCAGCGCCGCAATGGCAATGGTCAGGATGACGCCCATCCAGGCGGATAGTTGTTTGCGGTCGGAGGCCCACCAAGCGGCAGCGCCGAGGCCGTAGGAGCCAAAGAAGTAGATGGCCCAGTTGTCCCAGCTGGCATCACGGTTGAACCAGAACAGCGAGGCTGAGGCGACCAGCAGAACCAGCGCGGGGGCAACGATGCGCGTGCGGCCGGACCAGAGCAGGAGGGCCATCAGCGCAAAGAGCTGGAAATCGATGGCGATGTACCAGACGCCGGCCGAGAGCGCGTCGAAGCCGAGCACGCCATGCAGCAAGGTGGCATGGGCGAGCCATTGCAGGAAGGTGGCGCGGGCCGGAATGGCATCGTCGTCCAGCCAGTGGTCGGCAATGGCGGCGGCCACAATGGCCAGGCCAATGGCGGCCAGATAAGGCACGACCAGCCGCAGATAACGCTTCCAGATCAGCGGCAAGGGCGAAACATCGAGTGCCTGGCCTTGAGAAGACAGGCCGCGTGCGGCGAGGAAGCCGGCAATGACCAGGAAAACCTGCACGGCCATGCGGCCGTACTCGAAAAACCAGCCGAATATCCCCGGGAAAGCCTGCCGAGCCGCCTCGGCCAGCGGGCCATAGGAGGAAAAGTGGTTGAGCAGAACGAGCAGTGCCGCGACCGCCTTGAGGGCGTCGATTAGCGGCATGCGGTTGGAATTCTGGCTCATTCGGCGAATCTTACACGGGTTTGCTGCGGTGCACAAAACCAATTTGTTATTGATTTGTCGGGTGTTTGTTACACAAAACGCGCGACAAAGGAATTGGTGTACATGGTCGGTAAATCAACCCAGACCCGGTGGCCGCTGCCGGGGGCAACGGTAGCCGGCTGGCCGGCCTTATCTTCCATGCGGGCCAGTGTGAAGATGTGGTTGCCTGAAGGGTGCACGCACTCCAGACGGTCGCCGACCGAGAAGCGGTTCTTGACTTCGATTTCCATCAGGCCGCGCGCCGTATCGAAACGTACCGCGTCGCCGACGTAGAGGCTGCGGTCCGATTCGGAGCTGCCGCGCAGGTAGTTCTGGTACTCGGTATCGTGGTGGCGTTGCAGGAATCCATCGGTATAGCCGCGGTTGGCCAGGCCTTCCAGTTCACGCAACAGCGCCGGGTCGAGCGGCTTGCCGGCGACCGCATCGTCGATGGCTTGGCGGTAGGCCTGGCTGGTCCGGGCGACGTAGTAGGGGCTCTTGGTACGGCCTTCGATCTTCAGCGAGTCGACGCCGATCTCGACCAGGCGATGCACGTGCTCGATGGCGCGCAGGTCCTTGGAGTTCAGGATGTAGGTGCCGTGCTCGTCTTCCTCGATCGGCATCAGCTCCCCGGGGCGCTGCTTTTCCTCGAGCAGGATTTCCTGTTCCTGCCGGAGCATTTGCGCCGGTTGCCCGTCGGAAGTGCTGACCTTGTAATCCCAGCGGCAGGAGTTGGTGCAGGTGCCCTGGTTCGGGTCGCGGTGATTGAAGTAGCCGGAAAGCAGGCAGCGGCCTGAGTAAGCGATGCACAGCGCGCCATGGACGAAGACTTCGAGCTCGATGTCCGGGCAGCGCTGACGGATTTCGGCGACTTCATCAAGCGACAGTTCGCGCGACAGGATGATGCGCTGGACGCCCATTTTTTGCCAAAAGCGAACCGAGGCCCAGTTCACGGTGTTGGCCTGCACCGACAGGTGGATCACCTGTTCCGGCCAGGTCTCGCTCACCATGTCGATCAGGCCGGGGTCGGACATGATCAGGGCGTCGGGCTTTAGGGCGATGACTGGGGCCATGTCGGCCAGATAGGTGGTCAGCTTGGCGTTGTGCGGAATGATGTTGCTGACGACAAAAAACTGCTTGCCGCGGGCATGCGCTTCATCAATGCCTTCACCCAGCTTTTCCATGCTGCCGAACTCGTTGTTGCGGACGCGCAGGCTGTAACGTGGCTGGCCGGCGTAGATCGCATCGGCGCCGAAATCGAAGGCGGTGCGCATCATATCGAGCGAGCCGGCGGGAGCGAGGAGTTCGGGAGCTTTGGGCATAGTAGAATGCAGCAAAACCGCGCATTCTACGCCCCATGACCGAAGAGATACTGATCAATTTCACGCCGCAGGAGACCCGCGTTGCCGTCATGCAACAGGGCGTCGTCCAGGAACTGCACATCGAACGCACAGCGAGCCGCGGGCTGGTCGGTAACGTCTATCTTGGCCGTGTCGTCCGCATTCTTCCCGGCATGCAGTCGGCGTTCATCGACGTCGGGCTGGATCGCACCGCCTTCCTGCACGTTGCCGATATCTGGCAGCCGCGCGAAACGGCGACCGAACGGCCGATCGAGAAGATTCTGCACGATGGACAAAGTATTCTCGTCCAGGTCGTCAAGGATCCGATCGGCACCAAGGGCGCCCGGTTGTCGACGCAGGTTTCCATCGCCGGCCGCATGCTGGTTTATCTGCCGCAGGAAAAACACATCGGCATCTCGCAGCGCATCGAGTCCGAAACCGAGCGCGAAGTGCTGCGCGAGAAAATCACCCGACTGGTGCCAGCAGACGAACCGGGTGGTTTCATCGTCCGGACCATGGCTGAGAGCGCCAGCGATGAAGAGTTCGCCACCGATATCGCCTATCTGCGCAAGACCTGGGCCGATATCCGCGACAAGGCCCGCACCTCGGGGCCGCCGACGCTGCTCTACCAGGAACTCTCGCTTGGGCAGCGCGTGCTGCGCGATTTCGTCAATCCGGAAACAACGCGCATCGTCATCGACTCGCGGGAGAATTTCCAGAAACTGACCGGGTTTGCCGAGGAGTACACCCCGGCCGTCATCCCGCTGCTCGAACACTACACCGGCCAACGCCCCTTGTTCGACCTGCATGGCGTCGAGGAGGAAATCCAGAAAGCCCTCGCCCGGCGTGTCGATCTGAAGTCCGGTGGCTACCTGATCATCGACCAGACCGAGGCGATGACGACCATCGACGTCAACACCGGCGGTTTCGTCGGCGTGCGCAATTTCGACGACACCATCTTCAAGACCAACCTCGAGGCAGCCGTCACCATCGCCCGCCAGCTGCGCCTGCGGAACCTCGGCGGCATCATCATTGTCGACTTCATCGACATGGAGAACGACGAGCACAAGAAGGCCGTGCTGGACGAGTTCAATAAGGCGCTGGCCCGTGACCATACGCGCCTGACGGTCAACGGGTTTACGGCGCTTGGGCTGGTTGAAATGACCCGCAAGCGGACGCGTGAATCGCTCGCCCACGTGCTTTGCCAGCCTTGCCCAACCTGTAGCGGGCGGGGCGAGGTCAAGACCGCACGTACCGTAGCCTATGAAATCCTCCGCGAACTGCTGCGCGAAGCCCGCCAGTTCAATGCTCGCGAATACCGGATTCTGGCTGGTCCCGATGTGGTCGACCTGTTTCTCGACGAAGAGTCCCAGGCCTTGGCCATGCTTTCCGACTTCATCGGCAAATCCGTCTCACTACAGTCCGAACCCAGCTATTCGCCCGAGCAGTACGACATTGTTTTGATGTAATGCCCATTCAGGAGACAAACCATGAAAACAGAACCCGAGTTCGACAGTCTCGTTCCGCCCCAGACCTTTGATCGCCGCAGCTTCCTGGTGACCAGTCTGGGCGCCGGATTCGCCCTGGCCACGCAGCCGGTGATGGCACAAACCGCGATCAAGACCGATGAGGTCGGCCTGATTGCCGGCGAAATCAAGGTGCCGGTCAAGGATGGCGAGATGGTCGCCTACCGTGCGATGCCGGGTGGTCTGGCCAAACCGCCGGTGGTGCTGGTGGTTTCCGAAATCTTTGGTGCCCACGAATACATCCGCGATACCTGTCGCCGTCTGGCCAAGCTCGGTTATTGCGCCATTGGCCCCGACCTCTTTGCCCGTCAGGGCGACCCGCGGCAGATCACCAGCATTCCCGAAATTCTCGAAAAAATCACCGGCAAGACCCCCGATGCGCAGGTCTTGAGTGATCTCGATGCCTGTGTGGCTTGGGCTGCCGGCAAGGGAGCGGATACCAGTCGGCTGGCGGTGACCGGTTTCTGCTGGGGCGGCCGCATCACGTGGCTGTACAGCGCTCACAACCCGGCCGTGAAGGCTGGGGTGGCCTGGTACGGCAAGCTGGTGGGCGCAAGTAACGAGATGACACCCAAGCATCCGACTGAACTCGTCGGGCAGCTCAAGGCGCCGGTGCTTGGTCTCTATGGCGGCCTGGACGCCGGTATTCCGCTGGAAACCGTCGAGGCTATGGAAAAGGCCTTGCAGCAAGGCAGCGCAGCGGCCAAGGCCTCGGAAATTTATGTTTACGATAATGCGCCACATGCCTTCCATGCCGACTACCGCCCCAGCTATCGCAAGGAAGAGGCTGAGGATGGCTGGAAACGCATGCTCGCCTGGTTCCGCAAAAACGGTGTCTGAAAACCGATTTCGCGGCTGTAAGGGCGTGCCTTCGTGCTAACCTTCGCGCCTCAACCTGTTTCTGTTACATCATGACGACTACCGAAGCCACTACCGACAAGCCGATTGACGCGCGAGCCCTGCTCAAGGACTTGCAGACGCAATTCGATGTTTTCCGCAATTTCAGCCCGCTGGCCATTGGCATCGACAAGCAGGTTTTCGCCCAATTGCCGGAAGTCAGCAAGAAATCCCTGCGACTCGCCATGCGCAGTCACACCATTTCAACGCGTTATCTGAAGGAAATGGAAAAAGGTACTGTCCGTCTGAATCTCGACGGCACGCCGGCTGGCGAGGTGACCGACGAAAACCGTCAGCACGCGACGGAACTGTTGCGTGAGCGCTTCAAGAAACAGGCCGAGCAGCGCAAGGCCGCGGAAGCTGAGGCCAAGGCCGAGCAGCGTCGCGTCGAAAAGCTGAATCAGCTGGCTGAAAAATTCGGGCGCAAATAAGCTTCGAGCAGACAGCAATGAAAAAGGCCAGTCGAGTGACTGGCCTTTTTGCTGGTATCCGGTGGTTGCGGGGGCAGGACTTGAACCTGCGACCTTCGGGTTATGAGCCCGACGAGCTGCCAACTGCTCCACCCCGCGTCCGATCAGGTGAAATCACCTGGGATTTACTGCAACAACTCTATAAACAAAAAACCTCGACGCTAGGCCGAGGCTCAGTGTTTTGGTAATTCTGGTGGGGCGCGACAGATTCGAACTGTCGACCTACGGATTAAGAGTCCGCTGCTCTACCAACTGAGCTAGCGCCCCACGTTCCCTAAAAGACTGGTGGGTCGGCCGAGATTCGAACTCGGGACCAACGGATTAAAAGTCCGCTGCTCTACCGACTGAGCTACCGACCCAGCTTACAGGGAGCGCGCATTATATAGACGCACCAGTTGTGCGTCAACGCACCTCGTTGAATTGTGAAGATATGTTGGGAAGCATGACCTGCTTGGGAGGATGTCGCTAGAATAATCTGGTGGGCCGGCCTTCCGGCTGGCGGACTTTAGAACCATGTTCTTTAAGGAGAAGGTTATGACAGAACAGGATATTTCGCGCTATCAGGATTTGCTGGTCACGACGGCCACGGACGTGGGCTTGAAGATACTGGCTGCTATTGTCTTCTGGGTGGTCGGTCGCTGGCTGATTGGCGTGGCCGTTGGTTTGGTCCGCGCTTCGCTGGAGCGCCAGAAGGTCGATCCGACGGTGCTGCGTTACCTCGGTTCGGTCATTACCGTGACCCTGAACGTCCTGCTGGTGATCGGCATTCTGGGCTATTTTGGCATCCAGACGACAACCTTTGCCGCTCTGATCGCTGCGGCCGGTGTGGCGATCGGCATGGCCTGGTCGGGCTTGCTGTCAAATTTTGCGGCGGGCGCTTTCATGATTGTGCTGCGGCCGATGAAAGTCGGCGATTTCGTGACGGTGGCCGGTGTTACCGGCACGGTCACCGAGCTGGGTTTGTTCACGACGACGATCAATACGCCGGATAACGTCCTGACCATTGTCGGCAACAACAAGGTGTTCAGCGACAATATCCAGAATTTCACAGTCAATCCGTTCCGCCGGGTCGATCTGAAGTGCCAGTTGGCCGGTACGGCGGATCATCAGGCTGCGATGGCGCTGTTGCGTGAAAAGGTAGCCTTGATCCCGAATGTGCTGCCGGAACCGAAGGTCGATGTCGAAATTCTCGAGTTCAACCTGGTTGGCCCGGTGCTGGCTGTGCGTCCGTATTGCCATAACGACAACTATTGGCAGGTCTATTTCGATACCAATCGGGTGATTCGCGAGGCCTTGGCCGAAGCCGGCTTCCCGGCACCAATGCCGGCACAGAACGTGATCGTGACGCAAATCTCCTGAGATATCGGGGCAGCAAAAAGCCCGACACGGTTTGGTCGGGCTTTTTGCTTTTTGGCTGTTTTTCCGGTTGGCAGCAGCAAACCGGAAAAATGGCTCGCCAGGCAGTCAGCCGAGGCGGCGGCAGATTTCCGTGGTCAGCGCACTCTGATTCATGGCATAGAAATGCAGGCCGGGGGCGCCGCCCTTGAGCAGGCGTTCGCAAAGTTCGGTGACGACATCGAGGCCGAAGGCGCGGATCGAGTCGGCGTCGTCGCCGAAACTTTCGAATTTTTTGCGCATCCAGCGTGGAATGTCAGCACCACAGGCATCCGAGAAGCGGGCCAGCTTGGTGAAGCCGGCGATCGGCATGATGCCGGGCACGATGGGCACATCGACGCCGAGGGCGCGGGCTTCGTCGACAAAATGGAAATAGGCGTCGGCGTTGTAGAAATACTGGGTAATAGCCGAGTTGGCGCCAGCCTTGACCTTGCGGGCGAAGGCGTCGAGGTCGTCTTTCGGGCTGCGGGCTTGTGGGTGCCATTCCGGGTAGGCGGCAACCTCGATGCTGAACCAGTCGCCGGTTTCGGCGCGAATAAATTCAACCAGTTCGTTGGCGTAGCGGAACTCACCGGTTTCGGCCATGCCGGAGGGCAGATCGCCGCGTAGGGCGACGGTGCGCTTGATGCCGGCGGCCTTGTATTCGGCGAGGATTTCGCGGATGGACTCGCGGGTCGAGCCGATGCACGACAGGTGCGGTGCTGCGTCGAAGCCTTCGGCGGCGATTTCCTTGACCACGGCAAAGGTGCGCTCGCGGGTCGAGCCGCCGGCGCCGTAGGTGACCGAGAAGAAATGCGGGTTCAGCTTGGCCAGTTCAGCCCGGACGGTGCGCAGTTTTTCGAGGCCTTCCGGGGTTTGGGGCGGGAAAAACTCGATGGAGATTTCAGGTTTCATTTGTTCAACCAGATAAAGAATTCGCGGTTGCCGTCACCGCCGGTAATCGGACTATCCAGCCAGGCGCGGACAGTAAGGCCAAGCTTGGTTGCGCAGTCGCGCAGTTTGGTCTCGACGTCCTTGTAGAGCGTTGCATCGCGGACGATGCCGCCCTTGCCGATGTTGTCTGGACCGACTTCGAATTGCGGTTTGACCAGCAGCAGGAGGTCGCCATGTTCGGCCAGCAAGGCCGGCAACTGTGGCAGAACCAAGGTCATGGAGATGAAGGAGACATCGCCGACGATCAGATCGAAGCCGGCCGCCGGAAAGGCATGGCCGAGATCGGCCGCGGTCAGTGCCCGGCAGTTGATACCTTCGATGGCGGTGACTGCGGAGTCGTGGCGGAGTTGCGAGTGCAACTGGCCGTGACCAACATCGACGCCAACGACGTGCTTCGCTCCGGCCTGCAGCAGGCAGTCGGTGAAGCCGCCGGTCGACTGGCCGACATCGAGGCAGCTCTTTCCCGCGACCTCGATCCCTGTTTCGGCCAGCGCGCCGGCCAGCTTGTTGCCGCCTCGCGAGACGTAATGGGCATCCGGGTCGGCTGCAACGCTCAAGGGGGTGCCCTCGGGCAATTCCATTGCCGGTTTGTTGACCGCACCACCTACCCAGCTGACGCGCCCTTCCTTGATCAGCCATTGGGCGGCCGTGCGGGAGGGGGCGAGTTTCTGGGCGACGAGCAAGGCATCCGCCCGCGACATCCCGGCCGGTCGTTCATGGCTAGGCTGGCGTGGGGCCGGCGGCTTTTTCTGCCGCGCATGGAAGGAGTTCATGCTCATCGCTGCAGTTCAGTTCTTGCGCAGCAGAACCGCGCTCAAGACCCATGAAATCAGGCTGTAGCCGATGGAGCCGAGGAGGGCCGACCAGAAGCCGCCGACCTGAAAGCCGTCGACCAGATTGCCGGCCAACATGAAGAGCAGGGCATTGATGACGAAAATGAACAGCCCCAGCGTCAGCAACGTGACCGGCAGCGTGAGCAGGATCAACAGCGGCTTGAGCAGCGTGTTGATCAGGCCCAGCACGACGGCCACCAGCATCGCCGTGCCGAACCCCGCTATCTGGATCGACGGAACGACATAAGGCAGCGCCAGCAAGGCCAGCGCATTGACGATCCAGACGGCGAGCAGGTTCAGCATCGTGATTGCTTAATAGCGGTAGTGGTCAGCCTTGTACGGGCCTTCCTTCGGCACGCTGATGTAGGCAGCTTGCTCGTCGGTCAGCTCGGACAACTGGGCATTCAGCGTCTTGAGCTGCAGGCGGGCGACCTTTTCATCGAGGTGCTTGGGTAGCGTGTAGACGCCGACCGGGTACTTGTTGGAACCCTTGACGGCCTCGGTCCACAGTTCGATCTGAGCGATAGTCTGGTTGGCAAAGGAGGAAGACATCACGTAGGACGGATGGCCTGTGCCGCAGCCGAGGTTCACCAGGCGACCCTTGGCGAGCAGGATGATGCGTTTGCCGTCCGGGAAGATGACGTGGTCGACTTGCGGCTTGATCTCTTCCCACTGGTACTTCTCGATCGAAGCGACGTCAATTTCGTTGTCGAAGTGACCGATGTTGCAGACGATGGCGTTGTTCTTCATCGCGACCATGTGGTCATGGGTGATGACGTGGAAGTTGCCGGTCGTGGTGACGAAGATGTCGGCCTTGTCGGCGGCGTACTCCATGGTCACCACGCGGTAGCCTTCCATGGCAGCCTGCAGGGCGCAGATCGGGTCAATTTCGGTAACCCAGACCTGAGCCGACAAGGCGCGCATGGCCTGGGCGGAGCCCTTGCCCACATCGCCGTAACCCGCGATCACGGCGATCTTGCCGGCGATCATCACGTCGGTGGCGCGCTTGATGCCATCGACCAGCGATTCGCGGCAGCCGTACAGGTTGTCGAACTTGGACTTGGTCACCGAGTCATTGACGTTGATGCCCGGGAACTTGAGTTCGCCGCGCTGGTGCATCTGGTACAGGCGATGGACGCCGGTGGTGGTTTCTTCGGTGACGCCCTTGATCTGGGCCAGGCGCACGGAGTACCAGGTCGGATCGACGGCCAGCTTGGCCTTGATGGCGGCGAAGAGGATGGTTTCTTCTTCGGAGCCCGGCTTGGCCAGCAGGGAGATGTCCTTCTCGGCACGGGCGCCGAGGTGCAGCAGCAGGGTGGCATCGCCGCCGTCGTCGAGGATCATGTTCGAGTAGCCGCCGTCGGCCCATTCGAAGATGCGGTGGGTGTAATCCCAGTAATCGACCAGAGTTTCGCCCTTGACCGCGAAGACCGGGATGTTCTGCGCGGCAATGGCGGCCGCGGCGTGGTCCTGGGTCGAGAAGATGTTGCACGAGGCCCAGCGGACTTCGGCGCCGAGCGCGGTCAGCGTCTCGATCAGCACGGCGGTCTGGATGGTCATGTGCAGCGAACCGGTGATGCGGGCGCCCTTGAGCGGCTGGGTCTTCGCGAATTCTTCGCGAATGGCCATCAGGCCCGGCATTTCGGTTTCAGCAATGAGGATTTCCTTGCGACCCCAGTCGGCAAGGGAAAGATCGGCAATGACGTAGTCTTTGAATTCAGCCACAGTAAGCTCCTAAATAACTGTGACGGGGAGGGGAATAACGGCGTTGTTGCTCACCGGCGGCCCCCTGCGCCCGGCAGGGTTGATCAGTGAGCGCCGTTTTAAACCGAGCCTGGGAGGAATCTCCTGCAGCGCCCCTCGGTAGGTTGCGGATTATAAATGTCTTTTCAGACCTTGTCGCCAGCCCAATAGCGGTCGACATCCTTGATGCCCCACTTGGCGGCATCTTCGCGACCGGCAATTTTCTCGGGGCTGCGGGCAATGTCGATGAGTTCCGGCTTGATATAGGCCTGCGATTTGGTCGAAAAGAATACTTTGATCTTTGGTTTGAGCAGCGATTGCTCGCCCTGTTCGACGACGACGCCGAGTTTGCCCGAGGCGAGGCGAACCAGTGAGCCAATTGGATAGATTCCCAAACTTTTAACGAAGGCCTGAAAAACGGCGGGGTCGAAATGCCCCTTCCATTCGGCCATTCGCTTGATCGACTCGGCCGGATCCCAGCCAGCCTTGTACGGGCGGTTGGAGGTGACTGCGTCGTAAACGTCGCAAACGGCCCCCATCTTGG
The DNA here is from genome assembly GCF_020510625.1 of Ferribacterium limneticum. NCBI lineage: Bacteria > Pseudomonadati > Pseudomonadota > Betaproteobacteria > Rhodocyclales > Azonexaceae > Ferribacterium > Ferribacterium limneticum. The sequence goes on from NZ_CP075191.1 coordinate 203,186, forward strand.
CGAACAGGCTCATGGTCTCGCCATTCAGTTCCTTGGGGTAACCGCTGCCATCAACCTTTTCATGGTGGTGCAGGCAGACATCCCTGGTCATCTCGCTGATGCCGCTACCCTCCAGCAAAAGCTTGTAGCCTTCTGCGGGGTGAGTCTTGACCAGATCGAATTCCTCGTCGGTCAGCTTGCCCGGCTTGTTCAATATCTCAAGCGGGATCATCGCCTTGCCAAGGTCATGCAACAGGCCGGCCATTCCGGCATCGCGGACTTGTTGCTCATCGAGGCCGAGTTGGCGGGCGAGGGCGATCATCAGGGCGCAGACGGCCACCGAATGCATGAAGGTATAGTCGTCCGCCGTTTTCAGGCGGGCCAGGCTGATCAGGGCGCCCGGATTGCGCATGACCGAATTGGAAATTTCCTCGACCAGCGGCGCGGCGGCTTCGGCCTCAATGGCCCTTCCCATGCGCGCTTCCTGGAACATCGAAACGACGGCTTCCTTGCCTTTGGCGCAAATCTTGGCGGCGCGTTTTACTTCGTCGTTGAACGAAGCCTTTTCCTGCACAACGGGCGGTGGTTCGGGAATTTCCTCTGCGCTGACGACTTCCTTCGCACCGGCAAAATCCCCCGTTTCTACGTCGGTGCCTTTGGAAGCGTCGATCCAGACTTCCCTGATCGAGCTTTCCATGATCAGGCACAGGTCGTTTGGATCGGTCAGGACGAACTTGGTCCGCCAGAACGGATGATCCAGCCAGGCGCCGCAGAAAGCCTGGAGGTGCATGCCGAGCGTCAGTTTTTCGACTGGGATTTTCTTCAACATATTTCGCAATTCTAACAAAAAGGGGGCTGCGCGCCCCCTTGTTTAATGCGAAGAAATGTAGGGTTTACAGACCGGCATCGCTCTTCAGCAGATTGGCGCGATCGGTGGCTTCCCAGGTGAATTCCGGCTCGTCGCGGCCGAAGTGGCCGTAGGCGGCGGTCTTCTGGTAGATCGGACGGAGCAGGTCGAGCATGTTGACGATGCCCTTCGGACGCAGGTCGAAGTGCTTGCGAACCAGTGCAGTCAGAGTTTCGTTGTTGACCTTGCCGGTGCCGTAGGTCTCGACCATGATCGAAGTCGGCTCGGCGACGCCGATGGCGTAGGAAACCTGGACCAGGCAGCGCGAGGCGAGGCCGGCGGCAACGATGTTCTTGGCGACGTAGCGGGTGGCGTAGGCGGCCGAACGGTCTACCTTGGAGGGATCCTTGCCGGAGAAGGCGCCGCCACCGTGCGGTGCGGCACCGCCGTAGGTGTCGACGATGATCTTGCGGCCGGTCAGGCCGCAGTCGCCCTGCGGGCCGCCGACGACGAAGCGGCCGGTCGGGTTGACCAGATACTTGATGTCGCCCTTGATCAACTCCTTCGGCAGTACCGGCTTGATGATCTGCTCAATGGTGGCTTCGCGCAGGTCTTCCAGGCTGATGTCCGGCGAATGCTGGGTGGACAGCACGACGGTATCGATCGAGTGCGGTTTGCCATCAACGTAGCGGATGGTGACCTGCGACTTGGCATCCGGGCGGGCCCACGGCAGGCGGCCATCCTTGCGCAGCATGGCTTGGCGCTCGACCATGCGGTGCGACAGATAGATCGGCAGCGGCATCAGCGACGGGGTTTCGTCACAAGCGTAGCCGAACATCAGGCCCTGGTCGCCGGCGCCCTGGCCGAGGTTGTCGTCGTAGGCGGCATTGACGCCCTGGGCGATGTCCGGGCTCTGCTTGTCGTAGGCGACGAGCACGGCGCAGCCCTTGTAGTCGATGCCATATTCGGTGTTGTCGTAGCCGATGCGCTTGATGGTGTCGCGGGCAACCTGGATGTAGTCGACGTTGGCGTTGGTGGTGATTTCACCGGCCAGCACGACTAGGCCGGTGTTGCACAGGGTCTCGGCGGCAACGCGGGAATGCTTGTCCTGAGCCAGGATGGCGTCGAGGATGGCGTCGGAAATCTGATCGGCAACCTTGTCGGGATGGCCTTCGCCGACAGATTCCGAAGTGAAGAGGTAATCGCTCATGGAATGCTCCAATGGTCCTTTGATCCGGCGTTACCAGCTTCGGACCATGAGCAGGTGACGCTTTAGCAGAATTTATTAGTCGCCCCGCAAGTTGTCTGTTTAACTCGGCGAACGGATAATATTAAACTTTTCTCAGGGGGATTCAACCCCCGGGGCGTCATGGTTTTTATTTTTCGCGTTTTTTCCTTATTGCCGCTGGGCTTGCTGCATGCGTTGGGCGGCGGGGTCGGCCGCCTGATTTACTGGCTTTCACCGACCTATCGGCGTCATCTGCAGGAAAATCTGGCGCAGGCCGGCATAGCCCCGGCCTTGCGTGGGCGGGTGGCGGCCGAAACCGGCAAGCAGATGATCGAGCTGGCGCGCATCTGGATGCGTCCGCTTGAAGAGGCGGTGCCGCTGGTCGCCGAGGTCGTCGGATGGGAACATGTCGCGGCAGCACGGCAGGCTGGCAAGGGAATCGTGTTTCTGACGCCGCACCTCGGCTGTTTCGAGATTACGGCCCAGTACCTCTCGTCTTTTGGCGACATCACCGTGCTATATCGTGCCCCCAAGTCGGCCTCGGCTCAGGAGTTGATCCTGATGGGGCGTAAACGTGAGCACCTGCACCTCGCGCCGGCCGATCTGTCCGGGGTTCGGGCGCTGATCAAGGCGCTGAAGAAGGGCGAGATGGTCGGCATGCTGCCGGACCAGGCGCCCAAGACCGGCGAAGGCGTCTGGCTGAAGTTTTTCGGGCGCTATGCCTACACCATGACCCTGGCGGCACGCCTGACCGAAACTGGCGCAGCCTCGCTGCTGACCTGGGGCGAGCGCCTTCCTGGCGGGCGCGGTTACCGTGTTCATTTTCAGCCGCCGCAAACCGCTTTAACGGGTTCGACCGTCGAACGCGCACAGCAGATCAATACCGAAATCGAGGCCTTGATTCGTCAATGTCCAACCCAGTACCTGTGGGGCTACAACCGATACAAGCGACCGGGTGGCGCTGAATTGCCGCCGGCGGAGTGAGCTTTGAAGATCTTCCTTACCTACCTCCTCGTTGGTTTTCTCTGGCTGCTGCATTGGCTGCCCTTGCCGGTTTTGCGAGACTTGGGCTGGGGCTTGGGGCGTCTGCTGTATGCCTTGGGGCGTGAGCGGCGGCGTGTTGCGCTGACCAATCTGCGTCTGTGTTTTCCGGAGAAAAGTGAAGTCGAGCGCGAAGAACTGGCGCGTCGGCATTTCGTCTCCTTTGCCCGGGCTGTGCTTGATCGTACGCTGGGTTGGTGGGCCTCGAAGGAACGACTGGAGCGCATCATCCGTATCCATGGTGTCGAACACCTGACCGATCCGGAAGGCCGGCCGGTGATCCTGCTGTCACCGCATTTTGTCGGGCTGGATGCCGGCGCAACCCGTATTTCGATGTACGTCGTCGGCTGCAGCGTCTTTTCCAACCAGAAGAATCCGGTGTTGAACAAGCTGCTTTATGATGGGCGGATGCGATTCAATGAGGCAGTACTGCTGTCACGGCAGGATGGCATGCGCAAGATCGTCAAGGCGATGAAGGACGGACATCAGTTCTATTACCTGCCGGACATGGATTTCGGCCCGAAGGAGTCGATCTTCGTGCCTTTCTTCGGCGTTCAGGCAGCAACGATTCCCGCTCTGTCGCGGCTGGTTCGCCTGACCGGCGCTCGCGTCGTGGCCTGCATTACCCGTCAGGTGCCGGACGGCTACGAGGTCGAAGTGATGCCCGCCTGGGAGAATTTTCCCGGCGAGAGTGTTGAAGCCGATACCGAATTCATGAACAAATTTATCGAAAGCCAGGTGCTGCGCATGCCGGAGCAGTATTTCTGGTTGCATAAACGCTTCAAAACCCGGCCACCCGGAGAACAGAGGTTTTATAAATGAACAGCAGCCTGAAAGTGGAAATCCGCCCCGTGACGCCGCCCGATGTGCCGGCAATCGCGGCCCTCGCTCGCGAAATCTGGCAGGCGACCTATCCTGGCATCATCACCCAGGAACAGATCGATTTTATGCTCGAACAGCGCTACGGCCATGAGCGCTTGTACGACGACCTGGAAGACTTGCATAAGTGGTTGGATCAGGCTTTCCACGGGGAGCGTCGCGTTGGTTTCGCGTTCAGCGAAATCTACAAGGACGAATTCAAGCTCGACAAGCTCTACATTCACCCGGATGTGCAGCGCCAGGGCGTTGGTGGTCAGTTGATCGCCCACGTCGCCGAGCGGGCGAAAAAGCAGGGCTACCCTTGCGTCATCCTGCAGGTCAACAAGCGCAACGTGAATGCCATCAACTCATACAAGAAATATGGTTTCGCCGTACGTGCAGCGACGGTTGACGACATCGGTCACGGCTACGTGATGGACGATTTCGTGATGGAGAAGAAACTTTAACAATTTGAGGCAAGCCCCTGTCTCTGCTATTCTTTTCCTAACCATTCAGCGGAGCGGTGCGTGAAACTCAAATTCTCCAAGATGCACGGTTTGGGCAACGATTTCGTTGTCCTTGACGGTGTTCGCCAGCATGTTTCCCTGTCCCCGGAACAGTTGTGTTATCTGGCTGATCGCCACTTCGGCGTCGGCTGTGACCAGATTCTGCTGGTCGAGAAGACGAGCCAGCCGGGGATCGATTTCCGTTATCGGATTTTCAATGCCGATGGCGGCGAGGTCGAACAATGCGGCAATGGGGCTCGCTGTTTCGTTCGCTTTGTTCATGACGAAGGCCTGACTGAAAAGCGCGAGATTCGCGTCGAGACGATGCGAGGCATTATTTCGCCGCGCCTTGAAGGCGATGGCAATGTCACGGTCGATATGGGTGTTCCGCGCTTTTTGCCGGCTGAAATTCCCTTCCTGGCCGAAGACGACGTGATCATTCACCTCCTTGACGTAGCCGACGAGACCCTGGAAACCAGTGTCGTGTCGATGGGCAATCCGCATGCCGTGCAGGTCGTGGAGAGCGTCGACGCCGCGCCGGTTGGCGAGCATGGGCCATTGATCGAAAAGCATCCGCGCTTTCCGCAGCGGGTCAACGCCGGCTTCATGCAGATCGTTGATCGGCATGCCATCAAGCTGCGTGTTTACGAGCGCGGTTCAGGCGAAACGATGGCCTGTGGCACTGGCGCCTGTGCGGCGGTGGTGACGGGGATTCGTCGTGGCTTGCTCGATTCGCCGGTCAGGGTAACGACCCGCGGTGGCGACCTGACGATAGCCTGGGGTGGCGACGACCGGCCGGTGCTGATGACCGGCCCGGCAGTGACCGTATTTACTGGAGAAATTGAATTATGAGCGCCATGTTCCCCGAGGAAATCGCGGAGTATCTGAAGAACAATCCGGGTTTCTTCGAGCAGTATGCGGACTTGATGGCGCAGATTTTCGTGCCACACCCGCACGGTGGTCGTGCTGTCTCGCTGGCCGAGCGGCAGATGCTGACGCTGCGCGAAAAAAACCGGACGACCGAAAGCAAGCTGGCCGAGTTGATTGCTTTTGGTGAAGAAAACGACCAGATCAGCGAGAAGGTGCATCGCCTCGCTGTGGCACTGATCGCTGCCGAAACTTTTCAGGCGGTGATCCATTTGCTCAATTTCCATCTGCGCGATGATTTCTCCGTGCCGCACGTCGCTCTGCGCCTGTGGGACAAGCCGGAAGGCGTCGAGGGCTTGCCGGAGTTCGCTGCGGTCAGTGAGGAATTGCAGGTTTTCGCCGAAACGCTGGCCCGTCCTTATTGCGGTTCGACGGCAGGGTTCGGTACGGCTTCATGGTTTGGCGAACATGCTTCGCACATTCGCTCGCAAGCCTTGATTGCCTTGCGCAACGGTGGCGGCACGATCGGCATGATCGCTTTGGGCAGCGAGGAAGCGCAGCGCTTCTACGCCGACATGGGGACGCTCTATCTCGAACGCCTCGGCGAAATGGTTTCTGCTGCGCTGGCCCGGGTGACCAAGAGCGTGCTGTGACCCCGGTCGTTGCCGTCGACACTTGGCTGGCCGAGCTTTCGGACCAGCGACGCTTGTCGGCGCACACCGTTTCGAACTATCGACGTGATCTGCAAAAGCTGCTGGCAGCAGCGGGGGATATTCCGCTCGCCAGCCTGCAGGTGCACCACCTCCGGCGCTTCGTGGCCCAACTGCATGGTCAGGGGCTGGCAGGTCGCTCGTTGGCGCGGACCTTGTCGGCATGGCGCGGGTTCTTTCAATGGCTGGGTGAACGCGGCATGGTGAAAGCCAATCCTTGCGACGGAATCCGTCCGCCCAAATCGCCCCGGTTGTTGCCCAAGGCCTTGTCGGTCGATGAAACCTCGCGCCTGCTAACGCCGGTCGAGGATGATGATCCCGCCCAGGCGGCACGCGATCTGGCGATGTTCGAATTGTTCTATTCGTCGGGCTTGCGCCTGGCCGAACTGGTTGCTCTGGATTGCGAGGCGCTGGACAGCATCGCCCATGAAAGCGAAGTCCGCGTGCTGGGCAAGCGCAACAAGCTGCGTCTGGTGCCGGTCGGCAGCAAGGCGCGGGAGGCCCTGGCGGCGTGGGCGGCGGTGCGAGGTGAGCTGGCGAAGCCTGAGGAAAAGGCCCTGTTCGTCGGTCAGCGCGGTGCCCGCATCAGCCCGCGCATGGTCGAGGCCCGGCTGGCTCGACGAGCTATGCTGCTTGGTTTGCCGACCCATGTCCATCCCCACATGCTGCGCCATTCCTTCGCTTCGCATGTCCTGCAATCGTCGGGGGACTTACGGGCGGTGCAGGAAATGCTCGGTCATGCCAGCATCGCGTCGACGCAGGTCTATACGCATCTTGATTTTCAGCATCTGGCCAAGGTTTACGACGCTGCCCACCCAAGAGCGAAGAGCAAGTAGGACTCACTTCGGTTGGTATGGCATGGGCTGATGGAATTTCTGTGGCCGGCTGCCGAAAGTGGCGAAAAATCAAGGCTTCGTTGACGATTTCTCCACCAGCCTCTATGATTGACGGTTTCGAAATATAGCCGGAATCAAGGAGTTATTCATGGCCATCAACCGTAATCGCCGTTCGTCCCTGGAGCGCCGCTGCGTTTCCAAGTCCACCAAGCGTCTGTTCAAGAGCACCGGCAAGACCATGTTCAAGGTCATGTACGCTGCTGAGTGCCATCAGCGCAACCGCAAGGCTCTGGGCGCCTGATTCCACGCCCGAACCAACCGTGACTTTGTCGACGTCGCCTTGCCGTGCTAATCGCACTGTCTGCGGCTTGTCTTCGCGTCACGCTTGATCCGGGCATGGAATAAAAGCCAGCACAGTATTTCAGGCCCCGGTTGCTGCAAGGCAACCGGGGCTTCTTGCTTTTTAGATCGGGAAAAACATGGCTCAGCTGATTCTGCTTCCGGGCAAGGAGCGTTCTGCCTTCAAGCATCACCCCTGGTTGTTCGCCGGTTCGGTTGGTCGTCTGGAAGGCCGTGCGCGGCCGGGCGATACGGTCGAGGTATTGGCTGACAACCTGCGTCCGCTCGGACGGGCTGCCTACAGTCCGAAATCGCAGATTCGCGCCCGTTTCTGGACGTTTGACGCCGACGAGTCGATCGACGATGCCTTCTTCAAGCGCCGTATCGCTGCCGCCGTGGCGCTTCGCCAGGCATTGCCGGAACTGCGCGGCCAGCAGGGCTTGCGACTGATCCATGCCGAATCCGATGGTTTGCCCGGGGTTATCGCCGACCAGTATGGCGATACGGTAGTCGTCCAGCTGACTTCGGCCGGGGCCGACAAGTGGCGCAATGCCATCGTCGCCGGCTTGGTCAAGGCGACCGGCTGTGCCCGGGTTTATGAGCGTTCCGATTCAGATGTGCGTGGCCTCGAAGGTCTGGGGCCGACGACCGGCTGGCTGCATGGTGAAGCGCCAGCAACGCCGCTGTCGATTGATGAAAACGGCGTCCGTCTGGCGGTCGATGTTGCCGGTGGCCATAAGACAGGTTTCTATCTCGACCAGCGCGAAAACCGGGCCTTGCTCGGCCAGTTGTCAGCCGGCAAGGATGTCCTGAACTGCTTCTGCTACACCGGCGGCTTTTCCCTGCTGGCTCTGGCTGGGGGGGCGAAAAGTGTATTGTCGATTGACTCCTCCGGCCCGGCGCTGGCGCAGGCCAAGGCCAATCTGGCGCTCAATCCGCAACTGCCGGCTGCTCGTGCCGAATGGCAGGAGGCTGATGTATTCCAGGCGCTGCGCGATTTCCGCAAGGCCGGCAAGCTGTTCGACCTGATCGTGCTCGACCCGCCCAAGTTTGCACCTTCTGCGGCGCATGCCGACCGGGCGGCGAAAGCCTACAAGGACATCAATATCCTCGGTTGCCGGCTGCTCAAGCCGGGTGGCCTGTTGATGACCTATTCGTGTTCCGGTGGTGTCGGGCTGGAAATGTTCCAGAAAATCATCGCCGATTCGGCGCTGGATGCCGGGCGCAGTGCGCGTATCGTGCGCCGTTTGTCCGGTGCGGCCGATCATCCGGTGGCGCTGAATTTCCCGGAAGGCGAATATTTGAAGGGCCTGCTGGTCCAGGTGGACTGAGCCAGCCGCTCTGCCATCTGAACGTAATGCAGCGCTGCTAAACTGAATAGATGCTTCAGTTGCGCCAGCTCCTTCTCGTTGCCGTTCTCTTCTTCGCCCAATTGGCGACGGGAGCGCACGCGGTCGAGCATGCGGCGGGCAACGAGAAGGGCTTGCCGACGCATGCCTGCCAGCTTTGCCTGGCAGCGCATGATCTTGGCGCAGCACTGCCCTCGCTGGTGGCTTTGCCGCCAGTGGTGGCTATCCAGTTTGTTCCGGAAGCCTTGTCGGCCCATGGCCGGAGCGCCTTCCCGGCACCGGTCGCAACTCAGCGCGGCCCGCCTCTCTTCTGAAATTTGCCCGTTTTTGATGGTCGACCGGAGCAATCCTGCTGCCGGTCGATTTCAACGCATTTTCAGGAGAATCCCATGCAAAAATCATTTGCCATGGCGGCGCTGCTGGCCGCCTCGTGCGGCGCGCAGGCCGCAACCGATGCCGATCTGGCAGCCATCCGCGCCCAGATCGACGAGATGAAAAAATCCTACGAGCAGCGTATTGCCTCGCTCGAGAAGAAACTGGTGCAAGCCGAGTCCAAGGCGAGTGCGCAGCCTGTTGCCGCACCGGTCGTCACAACCGAGGGACGCCAAACGGCTGCATCGACGGCAAGCGGCTTCAATCCCGAGGTATCGCTGATCCTCCAGGGGCAGTACAAGAACATGAAGGATGTGCCGGAGCGTGGCATCACCGGCTTCTACCCGGCGGGCGGTCACGATCATGGCGATGGGGCCATTCCGGGCATCAGCAAGCGCGGCTTCTCGGTCGAGCATACCGAACTGGTGCTGGCAGCGAATATCGATCCTTACTGGCGCGGCCAGGCGATAATCGCCATGGTCGACGGTACGGCCGAGGTCGAGGAGGCCTGGTTCCAGTCGCTCGGCCTTGGCCATGGCATCGGCCTGAAAGGGGGGCGTTACCGCTCGGGTATCGGTTACCTGAACGAGCAGCATCCGCATATGTGGGATTTCGCCGACGCACCGTTGATGTACCAGGCGATGTTCGGTGAAGAGGCAAGCTACGTGCAGGACGGCGTCCAGTTCAAGTGGCTGGCACCGACCGAAACCTTTATTGAACTTGGTGTCGAAGCGGGGCGCGGTGCGACCTTCCCGGGTACCGATCGCAACAAGAACGGCAGTGGCGCCGCGGCGGCCTTTGCACATGTCGGCGGCGATGTCGGCTTGTCCAGCAACTGGCGGGCCGGCGTGTCCTACCTGAAGACCAAGGCCAAGGAGCGCGAGGGTCATTTCGAGGACATCGGCGGCGTCGAGGCGCTGGGCAAATTCACTGGCGATTCGTCCACCGTGCTGGCGGACTTCGTCTGGAAATGGGCGCCGAATGGCAATCCGAAGTACCAGAATTTCAAGTTCCAGACTGAGTACTTCAGCCGGCGGGAGAAGGGCGATCTGACCTGTTCCGATGATGAGGGCGTGGGTAATGCCTGTGACCCGCTGGTTGCGGGTGACAGCGTGACCAGTCGCTACAAGACCCGTCAGTCCGGCTGGTATGCACAAGGCGTTTTCCAGTTTACCCCGCAATGGCGTGCCGGCCTGCGCTACGAGCAACTCGACAGCGGCCACCGCGATTTCGGCGCCAATGCAGCCAATCTGGTCGTTGCCGACTATCGGCCGAAGAAGGCGACAGCGATGGTCGACTACAGCTGGAGCGAGTTCTCGCGGGTCCGCCTGCAGTTTGCCCAGGACAAGTCGATGCTTGGCATCACCGACAACCAGGTGACACTGCAGTACGTCATGAGCCTGGGTGCCCACGGCGCCCACAAGTTCTAGGAGGTCACATGAAACATTTTGCTATGAGCATTTTGCTCGCTGTGACGGGGCTTTCCGCCCAGGCCGACCTGAAGGTCTTCGCCACGGTTCCCGAATGGGGGGCGCTGGCCAAGGAAATTGGCGGCGACAAGGTCAGGGTTTACACGGCCACCAATGCTTTCCAGGACCCGCATCGCATCGAGGCCAAGCCGTCGCTGCTTGCCCAGGCGCGGCAGGCCAACCTGCTTGTCGCGGCCGGCGCCGATCTGGAAATCGGCTGGTTGCCGCTGGTCCTGCGTGATTCCGGGAATTCGGCCATTCAGAATGGGCGGTCCGGATATTTCGAGGCCTCGGCCTTCGTCAATCGGCTGGATGTGCCAGCAACACTGGATCGAGCCCATGGCGATCTCCATGCGGCCGGCAACCCGCATACTCACCTTGATCCACGCAACGTGTTGAAGGTTGGCGAAGCGCTGACGGCACGCATGGCCGAGCTGGATGCGGCCAATGCCACCAGCTATCAGGCGGCTTTCAAGACCTTTGCCAGCAAGTGGCAGGTGGCGATAGCGCGCTGGGAAAAGGAAGCCGCGCCACTCAAAGGCGTTCCGGTACTGGTCCATCATCAATCCTTCGTCTATCTCAGTCATTGGCTGGGCTTGAAGGAGGTCGGCGCGCTCGAGCCCAAACCAGGCATCGAGCCGACCAGCGGCCATTTGACGGGTCTCCTCAGTCGTCAGCAAACCGCTCCAGCCAGAATGGTGCTGCGGGCGGCCTATCAGCAGGAGGGGCCAAGTCAGTGGATCGCCGGCAAGACGGGTATCCCGGCAGTGTTGCTGCCCTATACCGTCGGCGGGACGCCGGAGGCCGGCGATCTGTTCGGCTTGTACGACGATACGATCCAGCGTTTGCTCAAAGGTATTCGTTGAGATGATGCTGCGCGCCAAAGCGCTTGTCGCCGGCTGGCAAAAGCCGGCGACCCAGGCCATCAATCTGTCACTGGCGGCTGGCGAAATTGTCGGCCTGACCGGCCCCAACGGCGTCGGCAAAAGCACTTTGCTCGCCGCCCTGGCCGGGCGAGCCCGCGTTTTCTCCGGACGCCTCGACCTGCAGCCGGGGTTACGCCTGGCCTTGCAGACCCAGGATGTACCGCCGGTCGATGGCCTGCCGCTGTCCGGGCGCGAATTGCTGGCGCTGACCGGCGCCAGCCCGGCAGGCTTGCCACCCTGGCTGGCTGAGCGTATCGATATCCGGCTGGACCGTTTGTCCGGCGGCCAGCGGCACTACCTTGCGCTGTGGGCGGTCCTGCAGGCACCGGCCGATCTCGTCCTGCTCGATGAACCGACCAACAATCTCGATGCGGCCGGCGTCCGGCACCTGACAGCGCATCTGCACGAGCGCTCGAAAGGCGGAACGGGAATTATCGTGGTCAGTCACGATGCCGCTTTCGTTGAAGCGGCCTGCGACCGGGTCGTGGTTCTGGAGGCCCATGATGGGGAATGAGCTTTTTCTGATTCCGTTCCTGACCGGGCTAGGCTTGGCGGTCTTGCTACCGCTGCTCGGTTGCTATCTCCGCTTGCGCGACGAGTGGCTGGCGGCGCTGGCCTATTCGCACGTCGCGGCAGCCGGTGCTCTGCTGGCGCTGGTCAGTGGTTTGCCCCCCATTCTCGGCGGCATCGGCTTGGCCGGCCTGGCCGGCGCAGGCAAGCGCTTGTTTGCCCGGCGCCTGGCGGGTGGCGCCAGCTACGCCTTGCTGCTGCTCGGTGGCTGGGCGGTGGCCGTGCTGTTGGCAGCCAATCAGCCGATGGCGGAGCGGCTGGGGCATGCCTTATTTGACGGGCAACTCTATTTTGCCGGTCAGAATGAACTCTGGCTCGTCGCAGCCTGTGTGCCAGTGGCCGTGTTGATTTTGCGTCTCTTGTCCCGCCACCTGCTGTTGGCGCACACCTATCCGGATCTGTTTCGTATCCGCGGTCTGAAGGCGTGGCCAACGCAGATCGGCTTCGATCTCCTGGCGGCTTTGTCTTTGGCGCTGGCGACGATGAATCTGGGGGTAATGGGGGCCTTTACACTGATTTTCATTCCGCCGTGGCTGGCCTTCCGGCGGGCCGGGAATTGGCGTGCCGGCTTGCTCTGGGCCTTGATTATTGGCGTTCTTGGCTATGTCGGCGCTTTCTCGCTGGCGCTTTGGCTGGATCAACCCTTTGGTCCGGTGCTGGCAATTCTGCTGGTTGTCGTTGGGCTGGTCGTTGCATGAACGCAGACGCCGTGCTAAAACTCGCATTCTGCATGCGGAGTGGTCATGGTCTTTTCGTTTTTCAAGAAGCAGCCCAACAAGATGCCGGAACGTCCGGCCGCGCGTCCGCGTTCGGCTGAACCGTTGCCTGAGGCAGATCAGCCAAAACCAGCCAGCGAAGAGGCGCCGAAGCCGCTTCCCCAGCCATTGCCGGATCTGGAATTTACCCCCGGCAAGCCACTGGCCACCGTTTCAGGCATCGCTGCGGCGCAGCCCAAAGTTGCCGCAGCCGTGGCGAATGCTCCCTCCACCCAGGCCAAATTGCCGGTGGACAATACAGATTTCAGCATTGACGATTTTGATCGCGATTTTACGGATTCGAGTGTCATGGGCATCGATGTTGATCATGACGTCGATCCATTACAGGCCTGTGTCGAGCAGGTAGTGGTGCTCTACGCCAACGGCCAGGATGGGGCGGCTCGCTCGCTGCTCGAGACTTTTGTCCGTTCTTATCGCGGTACTGAAGGCAAGCGCTTCTGGCTGCTTTTATTCGACCTGCTGCAGATCGGCGGCGACCGGGTTGCCTTCGAAAAGTTGGGCGTAGATTATGCCGAGGCCTGCGAGACTTCGCCGCCAACCTGGTGCCAGGCGTCGTCGATGGCCAAACAGGCGACGAGTGGGGTCGGGCCACGCAAGGTTTTTCTGCAAGGCGTATTGACGACCGAAGGCGCCTTGCCAGTGACGGAGCTGGTCAAATTCATTGACCAGAAGGAAGAGGTGACCGTTGATTGCAGCAAGTTGATCGGCTGTGATGACGAAATTGCGGCCCTGTTGGCTGATTGTCTGACCAAGGCACGAAAGACGCGCCTTGCGGTCACGCTGCTCGGCGCAGAAGCTTTTATGGATCGCTTGAACGACCGGCTGGTCGCAGGCGACGCGGGGCACGAGGCTGCCTGGCGCTTGCTGCTGGAGTTGCTGCAGCGCCATGGCACCCAGGAAAAGTTTGAAGAACGGGCTGTCGATTACGCCATCACCTTCGAGTTGTCACCACCCTCCTGGGAGGCGCCGGCGCCCGGCACCAAAGCCTCTGCCGTTGTGCCTCAGTCAGGTGACGATGCGCATTATCTGAGCGGCGATCTTAAAGGCTGTCGTTTTGAAGATCTGGCCCAGATCATTGAGGCCAACGAGCAGCCCATCCTCGATTTCTCCGGCGTCAGCCGGCTCGATTTCGTGTCGGCCGGGCAGCTGGTGAACCGTCTGGCACCCTACAAGGCAGCCGGGCGGGACATCATTATCCGCAGTCCGAACCACCTCGTCGCTGAACTTATGGCCGTGGTCGGACTCAACAAACAGGCACGCATCGTCGTTCCCAAGTCTTAATTTAGGAAAAATCATGGAGCAATATCACGGCACCACGATCTTGTCGGTGCGCCGGGGCAATTCTGTTGCCATGGGCGGCGACGGACAGGTCACGCTGGGCAACATCGTCATCAAGGCGACGGCCAAAAAGGTTCGCCGCCTGTATCAGGGCCGCATCCTGGCTGGGTTCGCAGGCGGTACGGCCGATGCCTTCACGCTGTTCGAGCGTTTCGAGGCCAAGCTGGAAAAGCATCAGGGCAACCTGCTGCGCTCGGCCGTGGAGCTTGCCAAGGACTGGCGCTCGGACCGTGCCCTGCGCCGCCTGGAGGCCATGCTTTCGGTTGCTGATCGCGAGGTATCGCTGATCATCACCGGCAACGGCGATGTACTGGAGCCGGAGCAGGGCATCGTCGCGATCGGCTCAGGCGGTTCCTACGCCCAGAGCGCAGCGCGTGCCTTGCTCGAAAACACCGAACTGGCACCGCGCGACATCGTCACCAAATCGCTGGAAATCGCTGGCGATATCTGCATTTACACCAACCGTAATTTCACGATCGAGGCCCTCGAATGACCGCGATGACCCCGCAGGAAATCGTTTCCGAGCTCGACAAGCACATCGTCGGTCAGAAAAACGCCAAGAAGGCCGTTGCCATTGCCTTGCGCAACCGCTGGCGGCGTTCGCAGGTGGCCGAGCCCCTGCGTCAGGAAATTACGCCAAAAAATATTCTGATGATCGGGCCGACTGGCGTTGGCAAGACCGAGATTGCTCGTCGTCTGGCTCGCCTGGCCAATGCTCCGTTCATCAAGATCGAGGCGACGAAATTTACCGAAGTCGGCTACGTCGGGCGTGACGTCGAGACGATCATCCGTGATCTGGTCGAGATGGCCATCAAATCACACCGCGAACGGGCCATGAAGGCTATGCGCGCACGGGCCGAGGATGCCGCCGAAGAGCGCATTCTCGACGTGCTGCTGCCAACGGCGCGCGGCCCCAATTTTTTTGCCGAAAACTCCGAGTCGACCGCAAGCGATAACACCACCCGCCAGAAATTCCGCAAGAAATTGCGCGAAGGCGAGCTGGATGACAAGGAAATCGACATCGAAGTCGCCGCACCGAGCATGCAGGCCGAAATCTTCGCGCCGCCGGGCATGGAGGAGCTGACCCAGCAGATTCAGGGCATGTTCCAGAGCGTCGGTGGTGGCAAGAAGAAGTCGCGAAAGCTGCCGATCAAGGAGGCTTTGAAGCTGCTGGCCGATGAAGAGGCTGCGAAGTTGGTCAATGATGAGGACGTGAAGCTGGAGGCAGTGAAGGCAGTCGAGCAGAACGGCATCGTCTTCCTTGATGAACTCGACAAGATTGCCAGTCGCTCCGAAATGCATGGCGCCGACGTTTCTCGGCAAGGCGTACAGCGCGACCTGCTGCCGCTGGTCGAAGGCACGACCGTATCGACCAAGTACGGCATGATCAAGACCGACCACATCCTGTTCATCGCTTCGGGCGCTTTCCATCTGTCAAAGCCGTCCGACCTGATTCCCGAGTTGCAGGGCCGCTTCCCGATCCGTGTCGAGCTGGATTCGCTTTCGGTGGCTGATTTCGAGTGCATCCTGACCCAGACCGATGCCTGCCTGACGCGGCAATATCAGGCGTTGCTTGAGACAGAAGGTGTTCAGCTTGAGTTTGTCGAAGATGGTATCCGACGTTTGGCTGAAATCGCCTTCCAGGTGAACGAAAAAACCGAGAACATCGGTGCCCGTCGTCTGCATACCGTCATGGAAAAGCTGCTCGAAGAGGTTTCCTTCGATGCCGGCAAGGTTGGCCTCGTCAAGGTGCTGATCGACGCCGCCTACGTCAATGCCAAGCTAGGCGAACTGGCCGCCGACGAAGACCTGTCGCGTTACGTGCTGTAAAAGCACGGCTGGCCGGGTGGGCCTCAGGGTCTTTCCCTATTGCGCACTGATCGGCCAGCCTCGCACAATGTCTGCCACATTGCAGACCATTCCCCGGGGTTCTGATTGGAAGACCAAAGCCTGAGTTTCCGCCTGCTGGCCATCCTGTTCCCCATTTTCGGGATCGTGGCGGCCGGCTATTTCTACGGACGCAAGCACAAGCCGGAGATGGCCGTCGCCAACCGCCTGAACATGGATGTCTTCGTGCCGGCGCTGGTCTTTGCAGCAATGGCCGGCAAGTCCTTCGATCTGGCGGCCTATGCCCCATTGGCGCTGGGCGGCTTTCTGGTTCTTGCTGCCTGTGGTCTGCTCGCCTGGCCGATTGCGCGTTTGGCTGGCATCCAGCCAAAAACACTGGTTCCACCCATGTTGTTCAACAACTCCGGCAACATCGGCCTGCCGCTCGCCGTACTGGCCTGGGGGGAAAACGCCCTGCCGGCAGCGGTCATCCTGTTCATGGTTGAGAACACGCTGCATTTCTCGTTCGGCGCCCGTCTGCTCGATCCGACGACACGGCTGTTGACGCTGTGGCGTATCCCGGTGGTTTTCGCCGCGATTGCCGGGCTGGCTGTCGCGCTGCTGAAAATCTCCATCTGGACGCCGCTGGTCATCGCAATCAAGATGCTTGGCGATGTATCTGTACCGCTGTTGCTCTTTTCGCTTGGCGTGCGGATGACGGATGTGAATTTCAGCGAATGGAAGGTGGCGGTGGGTAGTGCCGTACTGCGGCCGCTGGCCGGCATGCTGATCGCAGCCGGTGTCATTCAGTTGCTTGGATTGCAGGGCAGGGATGCGGCGATGCTGTTCGTTTTCGGCGCCCTGCCGCCTGCCGTGCTCAATTTCCTGTTTGCCGAGCGCTACAAGCAGGAGCCGCAGCGGGTTGCCTCGATTGTGCTGATTGGTAATCTGGCAGCGCTGGTTTTTCTGCCGTTGGCCCTAGCCTGGGTGCTATGAGCCGCTGAAGCGGCCGAGCTGGCGGCGGTCGCGCTTGGTCGGTCGGCCATGGGTGTCGGCGGCGGGGTCTTGCACGAACTGCCGGCTTTCGCGCTCGGCTTCGCGGGCCGCAATACTTTCCGGTGTTTCCTCGTAAAGCATGCGTGCTTCCGGCGCCGGGCCGCGTTTGTCCGACAGGGCTTTAACGGTCACTTCCCAGCGTGTTTCGCTGTTGGCGATCTCAAGTTGGTCCCCAATCTTGATTTCACGGGCTGGTTTGATCGTGGCGCGATTGATCTTCACCTTGCCGCCACTGACGGCATCGCTGGCCAGGGAGCGCGTCTTGAAAAAGCGCGCTGCCCACAGCCATTTATCGACGCGCAGGCTCACTTGGGGAGAATGGACTCGCCGGCGTAGAGTTGTTCGACCGTTTCACGCTGGCGAATGACATGGATCTGGTCGCCATCGACCATCACTTCAACCGCCCGCGGCCGGGTGTTGTAGTTCGAGGCCATGGCCATGCCGTAGGCGCCGGCTGACATCACGGCCAGCAGGTCGCCGGCTTCGACGGCCAGCGGACGGGCCTGACCGAGAAAATCACCAGTTTCGCAAACCGGGCCGACGACGTCGTATTCGGTGGCAGCACTGGCGCGCGGCACGACGGGCAGGATGTCGTGCCAGGCTTCGTACAGCGCCGGACGCATCAAATCGTTCATGGCGGCATCGATGATGGCGAAATTCTTGGCCTCGCCCTGCTTCAGATATTCGATGCGCGTCAGCAGCAGGCCGGCATTGCCAACCAGTCGGCGGCCTGGTTCGAGGACGACCTGCAGGCCGCGACCGGCCAGTTTATCGAGCAGCGGCGTCAGGTAGGAAGCCACTGTTGGTTGCACTTGTTCGGCGTTGTACTTTATGCCGAGGCCGCCACCGAGGTCGAGGTGATGAATGTGGATGCCTTCGGCCGCCATCTGGTCGACCAGGGCCAAAATGCGATCGAGTGCTTCGACGAACGGCGACGGGTCGAGCAGTTGCGAGCCGATATGGCAGTCGATGCCGGTGACTTCGATGTTCGGCAGGGTAGCGGCACGGCGATAGAGGGCAAGTGCGTTGTCGTAGGCGACGCCGAATTTGGCTCCCTTGAGGCCGGTAGAAATGTAGGGGTGCGTCTTCGGGTCGACGTTGGGATTGACGCGCAGGCTGATCGGCGCCTTTTTGCCGCACTGGCCGGCGACTTCGTTCAGGCGTTCCAGTTCAGGCGCGGATTCGACGTTGAAGCAGAAAATGCCGACTTCCAGCGCCAGCTTCATCTCTTCGGCTTTCTTGCCAACACCGGAAAAAACAACCTTCTTCGGATCAGCACCAGCGGCGAGCACGCGCTGCAGTTCGCCACCGGAAACGATGTCAAAGCCGGCGCCGAGGCGGGCGAAGACGTTCAGGATGGCCAGATTGGAATTCGCCTTGACGGCATAGCAGACCAAGGCACCTTTGCCGGCAGGATGGCCGCCGAGAACATCATGGAATTCGCGCAGCGATGCTTCCAGCGCAGTGCGGGAGTAAACATAGGCCGGCGTCCCGAACTGGTCGGCGATGGCGGGCAGGGCAACGGATTCGGCGTGCAGGACGCCGTTATTCAGGGCAAATTCGGTCATTGGGCTTGGGGGCGAGTGGTCGTGCTAACATCCTTGACGGCTGTCTTGCCGCTGCCGAGCAGCGGCTCCGGCGCCGGGCCGGAAGGCCGTTCAAGCGGGCCTTTCATGCCACAGGCAGCAAGGCTGAAAATGATCAGTAAGGCGGCGATTCTGGACATGTTCGGAGCGCTGTCAGCGAAGAGCGGGATGGTAGCACACGATGGATGACAGCGAATTCAACGCATTGGCCGAACAGGTACTGGCCCGGATTGATGCGGCACTCGAGGCTTGTGATGCCGATCTCGATTTCGAACTGGCGCCGGGCGGCGTGCTGGAAATCGAGTTTGCCGACCGCAGCAAGATCATTGTCAATCGCCACGGTGTCGCCAAGGAAATCTGGGTAGCCGCCCGTGCCGGCGGCTTCCATTTTCGCTGGGATGGTACCGCTTGGCGCGATACCCGCGATAACGCCGAACTGATGGAAAAGCTGTCGATGCTCGCCAGCCAGCAGGCCGGCGAGACTATCGTTCTGCGCTGATCAGTCGCTGGGCGGCGTACTCAGGTCTGGCTTGGGCAGCGGCGTCGCATCCTGGCTTTCCTCTTCAGGCGTACGCTCATTGGCGGCGTTCTCGGCGTAGACGTAGCTTCGGTCACGCCCTTCGCCATAGGCAATGAGACCTTCCGGCGCTTGCTGTACCTGCATTGGTACGTCCTTGAGGGCGCGCGCCATGTAGCCGATCCAGATCGGTAGTGCCGCCGTGCCACCAGTTTCCTTGTCTCCCAGTTTTCTCGGCTGGTCGAAGCCAATCCAGGCGCAACCGGCGACTGTCATCTGATAACCGCAGAACCAGGCGTCGACATACTCGTTTGTTGTTCCGGTCTTGCCGGCCAGATCCTGACGCTTCAGAATCGCCGATGCCTTGGCTGCAGTACCGTAGATGGCGACGTCGCGCAGCATGGTATCCATCATGAAGGCGTTGCGTGGGTCAATGACCCGGATAGTGTCACTACCGGCTTCGATCTCGGCGGAGCGGGCCAGGACCTGCTCGCGTTCGTCACGAATTTCGCGGACGACGAATGGATTGACCTTGAAGCCGCCGTTGGCAAACACGGAATAGGCGGTGACCATCTGCCATGGGGTGACTGATCCGGCACCTAGCGCCATGGTCAGATAGGGTGGATGCTTGGCGGGATCGAAGCCGAAGCGTCCGGCGTAGTCCTGAGCGTAGTT
This sequence comes from Ferribacterium limneticum, assembly GCF_020510625.1. Lineage (NCBI taxonomy): Bacteria > Pseudomonadati > Pseudomonadota > Betaproteobacteria > Rhodocyclales > Azonexaceae > Ferribacterium > Ferribacterium limneticum. Next base: position 222,858 of record NZ_CP075191.1, read on the forward strand.
CGTGCCGATAGCCTGCAGGATGCGGATCGATACCATGTTCTTCGATTTGGCCAGTGCCGTGCGCATCTTCATCGGGCCTTCGTACTTGCCATCGTAGTTATGCGGCTCCCAAGCCTGGGTGCCGGTCTGGCTAGCCGGAATGACGATTGGTTCATCGGCAATCACGCTGTTCGGGCTGAAACCCTTTTCCAGCGAGGCCGAGTAGATGAATGGTTTGAAACTGGAACCTGGCTGCCGCCAGGCCTGCGTGACATGGTTGAATTTGTTGCGATTGAAATCGAAACCGCCGACCAGGGCGCGAATGGCTCCATCTTTTGGATCGACCGCGACGAATGCAGACTCGACTTCCGGCAACTGGCTGATCTGCCAGCCACCCTTGTCGTCCTTCTGCAGGCGAATGATGGCGCTACGTTTCAGGCGCTTGTTCGGCGGAGCCTTGTCGTCGAGCATCTTGGCAGCGAATTTCATCGCATCGCCAGTCAGTGTCACGACTTCGCCGCCCTTGCGGTAAGCCTTGATTTGTTTGGCGTCGGCCGACAGCACCAGGGCGGGGATCAGATCCCCCGTGTCGGAGATGTCCTGAAGCGCTTCGTCGATCGCCTCATCCTGGTCGGACTTGATGTCCTTCATGTCCAGATAGGATTCGGCGCCCCGGTAGCCGTGCCGTCGGTCGTAGTCCATGACGCCTTTCCGCAGGCTGTTGTAGGCGGCTTCCTGCTCGGCTTTGATTAGCGTCGTGTAAACCTTCATCCCGCGGGAGTAAACCTCTTCCGGAAAGCGTTCCGCCGTGATCTGGCGAGCCATTTCGGCGACATATTCGGCATGAACGGCGTAGCCCGCCAGTTCGCGCTTGACGATCAGCGGCTCTTTCAGGGCGGCGGCGTGTTGGGTTTCCGAGATATGCCCCAGTTCATGCATGCGGCGCAGTACGTATTGTTGGCGAAGTCTGGCCCGAGTCGGGTTCACCACCGGGTTGTAGGCCGATGGTGCCTTCGGCAAGCCGGCCAGCATGGCCGCTTCGGCAATCGAAATATCTTTCAGCGGCTTGCCGAAATAAATCTGGGCGGCCGCGGCAAATCCATAGGCGCGCTGACCAAGGAAAATCTGGTTGATGTACAGCTCGAAAATCTGGTCTTTCGTCAGGTTGCTTTCTATCTTGAAAGAGAGAAGTGCCTCGTAAAGTTTGCGCGTGTAGGTCTTTTCGCCGGTCAAAAAGAAGTTCCTGGCGACCTGCTGGGTAATGGTCGATGCGCCTTGGCGTTTGCCGCCACCAATCAAATTTGCGCCAGCTGCGCGCAGGATTCCGGTGTAATCGATGCCGCCATGCTGATAAAAGCGATCATCCTCAGCGGCCAGAATGGCCTGCTTCATGATTGGTGGCACGTCCTTGATCGCAACCACCGCGCGGCGCTCCTCGCCGTATTCGCCGATCAGGAAGCCGTCAGCTGTATACACACGCAAAGGAATCTTTGGGCGGTAGTCGGTCAACACTTCAAGCGACGGGAGGTTTGGATAGGCCAGAATGAGGACAATCAATGCCATCGCGACGCCGATGGCGACAAGTCCAACCAGCAATATGAGGGGATAAAGGATCAGGCGTAGCGTTGGATGGGCTGAAAACACGGCGGTTTGGGCTGCAAAATTGAAGTTGCGCAGATTATACGCCGCGCTATTTTTCGGTCGTGAAATTGCTTTACATGCCTATAGGTTGTTGTTAGCATCTGAAGTGAATTATTGGTTATTTTCGTAACTTCGTAATCCGTAAGGACTTTTTGGGGGTCTGGTGGGCTTCGATATCTCAGCGTTGTTAAATCCCAAGGCGCGTCCCTTGTTCGGGTTGGACATAAGTTCGTCCGCCGTAAAGATGGTTGAGTTGACCGCAAACGGGAAGGACGGCTATCGCGTTGAGCGCTACACCATTGAGGTGTTGCCCAAGGATGCGGTGTCCGATGGCAATATCGCCAACCTGGATGGCGTTGTCGACTGCGTGAAGCGTGCGTGGAAGCGCATGGGAACGTCGACTCGCAATGTCGCCATGGCTCTGCCAGGTTCTGCGGTCATCACCAAGAAAATCATTGTTCCGGCGGGGCTGCGGGATGACGAGCTTGAGGCTCAGGTCGAAACGGAGGCGAATCAGTACATTCCGTTTTCGATCGACGAAGTTAATCTGGATTATCAGGTGATCGGACCGGCCCCCGCAGTGCCCGATGAGCTTGAAGTCCTGATCGCAGCATCCAAAAAAGAACGCGTCGAAGATCGCGTAGCTGTTGCCGATGCGGCCGGGCTCAAAGCCATGGTGGTTGATGTCGAGTCTTTCGCAGTGTTGGCTGCGTTTGAGTTGATTGAGCGCCAGTTGCCAGAATCCGGCAAGAATCAGGTCGTCGCCATGATCGATGCCGGCGCCAATGTGATGAACTTGACCGTGCTCAGAAATGGCCAGCAGGTATATGCCCGTGAGCAGGCTTTTGGTGGCGGTCAATTAACGCAAGATATAGCGCGTCACTACGGCATGAGCTTCGAAGATGCCGAGGCGGCCAAAAGAGCGGGAAATCTGCCTGAAGGTTACGAGGTGGAGTTGCTGAACCCGTTCATGGAAAATTTGGCGCTCGAGGTTTCGCGTGCCTTGCAATTCTTCTTTACTTCGACTCAATACAACCAGGTTGATCACATCGTTCTCGCGGGAGGGTGCGCAGTAATCCCCGGCATCGATGAAGTTGTTGCGACTAGAACGCAAGTTAATACCCTGATTGCCAACCCGTTTGCCAACATGGTGCTGTCCGACCGCGTGCGTGCGAAGAGCCTTTTAGCCGACGCCTCGTCGCTGATGGTGGCCTGCGGCTTGGCTTTGCGGAGGTTTGATCCATCATGATTCGCATCAATCTTCTGCCGCATCGCGAAGAGGCAAAAAAAGCTAGGCGCGAACAGTTTTTCGTATTGGTCGGGTTGGTTTCTATTTTGGGTGCCCTGATCGTCTTTGCCGGCTACACCCTGATTGGTGGTGCGATCACCAACCAAGAGGGGGCAAATGACTTCCTCAAGAAGGAAATTGCAGTTCTTGACAAGCAACTGGATCAGATCAAGCGCCTGAAAGAGCAGACACAGGCATTGTTGTCACGAAAGCAGGTTATTGAAAACTTACAGCGTGATCGCGGTGAGACTGTTTATCTGCTCAGCGAACTGGTCAAGCAGGTTCCAGAGGGTATTTATCTAAAAGCGGTGAAGCAGGATGGCCTGAAAATCAATGTTATCGGTCATGCCCAGTCAAATGCCCGTATTTCAGCGCTGATGCGTAATTTGGAAGCATCCCCTTGGCTGGAGCAGCCGCAGTTGGTCGAAAGCAAGGCGGTAGTTGTCAATGGTCGCAGGGTTTACGAGTTCGGAATGAATTTCGTCATGACCCGAGTGAAACCAGACGACGTGAAGGGTAAAAAATGAACGCCAAGTCCATATCCCTGCCCAATTTCGATTTTCAATCGATCACAGACGATTTTCGTTTCTTAAACCCGAATGATCCGGGTTCGTGGCCACTGGTTCCAAAGGCGACAGTTCTTGTCGGTTTATTTGCGGCAATTTTGCTGGCTGGCTGGTGGTTCGTCTGGAATGATCAGTTGATTGAATTGGAGTCCAAAGAAAATGAAGAGCAGACCTTGAAGCAGCAATTTCTGGATAAGAAGCGCCAGGCGGTGAATCTGGATCTCTATATCCAGCAGTTGGCTGAAATTGACCGTTCTTTTGGTGCCCTGTTAAAGCAGCTACCAGACAAATCCGAGATCGAGGCGCTGTTGATTGAGGTTAACCAGGCTGGCTTAGGGCGCGGTTTGCAGTTTGAGCTCTTCAAGCCTGGCCAGGAGCAAGTCAAGGATTTCTACGCCGAACTGCCGATTACAGTGAAAATTAATGGCGGCTACCATGACTTCGGCGCATTTGCCGCTGATATCGCGAAACTTCCGCGCATCGTAACGCTGAACAATATAGCAATCACTTCCGTTAAAGAGGGCGGTCAGCTCTCTCTTGATGCGACAACAAAGACATTCCGCTATCTGGATGACGAAGAAATCGCCAAGCAGAAAAAAGCCGAGCAACAGAAGAAGGCAGAGCAAGGAGCGAAGAAGTGAAACGGATATTGCTCATCGCCCTGTATGGCGCTCTGGGGGCTTGCTCCGGGAGTGACCACGAAGATTTGAAGCAATGGATGGCGGAAAACACCAAGGACCTACGCGGGAATATTCCCAAGTTACCTGAGGTGAAGCCCTACGAACCTGTTCCGTATGATGTTGAGGGCGCGTTAGATCCATTCAAGGCCAGCAAAATCGAGCCGGAATCGAAATACAAGCAGGTGGCTGGAAAAGGGGGGGCATTCCAGCCCGATTTCGAGGCGCGCGAGGTACGGAATAGCTTGCTCGAAAAGTATCCGATCGAATCCCTGAAGATGATCGGCTACATGAACGTCAATAAGCGTCCAATGGCCGTGATTCAGGTGGAAGATAAGGTCAAGCAGATAAAAGTCGGTGACTACATGGGGCTTGACTTCGGTATGGTGACGCAGGTTTCCGATACGGAAGTGCAATTGCGGGAATTGATTCAGGATTCTGCTGGGGATTGGACTGAGCGCAAGAGCTCGCTCTACCTGCAGAGCAAGGAGGGAAGCAAGAAATGAAATTCATAAACTATGCGATGGCTACTGCCTTGGCCTGCCTTGCCGTAGTCTCTTCTGTGAACGCGGAAACATTGCCTTCAAATGCGATTGAATCTGTCAATGTGGCGCAACAAGGGAACGAAGTTGCATTGCGGATTGACTTAAAAGAGGCGCTTGCTTCGCCTCCCCCAGGGTTCAGCGTCGCTAATCCTGCCAAAATAGCATTGGACTTTCAGTCAACGGCCAATGGCTTGGGTAAAAATAGTCAGGTTTTTAACCAAGGCGATCTGCGCAGCATGAATGTTGTTCAAGTGGGTGACCGCACTCGTGTGGTCCTCAATCTTGTCCGGAATATGAATTACAAGACACGTCTGGATGGGAAGGCGCTATACGTAACGCTTTCACCGATTGAGCGCTTGGCGGACTCGACGGCTCAGCGTGCTACTAGGTTTGCTGAGGAAAGCTTGGTCGGCAGTAGGCACGCAGTTAATGATGTAGTGTTTCGTCGCGGCAAAGGTGGCGAGGGTCGCATTGTTGTCGATCTAAGTGATACAGGAACGGGTATCGATATTCGGCAACAGGGAGCAAACCTGATTGTTGATTTCATGAAAACCAATATCCCTGACCGCCTGCGTCGAAAACTGGACGTCACTGATTTCGCAACCCCCGTGACGACAGTAGAAACCAAGGCCTTTGGTGACAACGTGCGGATGATTATTACGCCAAAAGGGCTATGGGAGCACAACGCTTATCAGAGCGACAACCAGTTTATCGTTGAGGTGAAGCGCGTTGTTGAAGATCCTAATAAGTTGGTCCAAGGCTCCAAAGTAGGTTATCAGGGGCCGCGAGTTAGCATTAATTATCAGAATGGCGATGTGCGTGCGCTCTTGCGTCTGATGGCAGAGGAGCTAGGTCTGAATGCAGTGATCAGTGAAACAGTGACTGGGACGACGACGCTGGTACTGAAGGATGTCCCTGCTGACCAAGTTATCGACATCATTTTCCAGCAAAAGGGGCTGGACATGCGGAAGAAAGGCAACATCATCATGATCGCCCCGCGTGATGAAATTGCAACTCGCGAAAAATTGGAATTTGAGTCAAAACAGCAGATTAGTGAATTGGAACCGCTTAAATTAGAGCAATTTCAGCTGAATTATCAAAAATCTGCAGATGTCGCACGCTTGCTATCAGGGGTCGCGATTGCTGGGGGGGCTGTCGCCAGCTCGGGGGGAGCAAACCCCCAGCGCATTCTAAGTAAGAGGGGTAGTGCAGTAGCTGATCCAATGTCCAATATTCTTTTTATCAACGATATTCCCTCTAAACTTGAGGAGATTCGTTCATTTATTGCGGCTATTGATATTGGGGCTAGGCAGGTCTTGATTGAGGCCAGGGTAGTTGAAGCAAATGACACATTTAACCGAGATCTAGGTGTCAAACTAGGGTTCATCAATTCAAAGGCAAATGAGCTTGGTGGAAGCGGCTGGAATGTAGTGGGGGGCAAGATGAGTCCCGCTGTGACTAGTGGAACTACCACGACGCCTGCTACCTTGACGCAAAATTCAATGGTTGGCGTGAATCTCCCTTCTGGTGCCTCAAGTGGAGGCACCTTGGCCCTGTCGCTCTTCAACGCATCCGTAACACGGATATTGAATCTTGAATTGACGGCCTTGGAGAAGGATGGAATCGGCAAAATTATTTCCAGTCCGCGGGTTATCACGGCAAATAACGTCAAGGCCAAAATAGAAGATGGCACTGAGGTACCGTATATAACAACCCAAGCTGCTACTGCTGGGGCTGCTCAGACGTATACGGTAAGTTTCAAGCCCGCCAAGTTATCATTGGAAGTTACGCCGCAAATTACGCCAGAGGGAACGGTCAGGATGATGCTGGTAGTAAAGAAAGAGGAGCCAGATTGGGAGCGAGCGGTCGCGGTGAATGGTTTCTTGAATCCGCCGATCAAGAGTTCAATCGTTGAGACAAGTGTCGTTGTTGAGAATGGTGGAACTGTGGTTATTGGCGGTGTTTTTGTAACGAAATCAGGCAACACGGTAAACAAAGTTCCTTTGCTGGGTGATATCCCGGTCCTTGGATGGTTGTTCAAGACGAAAAGCGAATCGGTGGACCGGCGCGAGTTGCTGGTGTTCATTACGCCTCGACTTATGTCTGACAAGATGCGTTTTGATTGATGCAACGAAATTGATCGATGAAGGGCCGGCAATGCCGGCCCTTTTTTGTTTCAGCTTAAGACTCAGCTAAAATCACGACTGTGGAACATCGTCGAAACATATATCTCGTCGGGTTGATGGGTGCCGGTAAAACTACTGTTGGGCGCCAATTGGCTAGGCGGCTTACCCGCCCTTTTTTCGATTCCGATCATGAGATCGTTGAGCGGACGGGGGTGCCGATCCCGACTATTTTCGAGATTGAGGGCGAAGAGGGGTTTCGGCGTCGAGAGGCGCAGACGATTCATGACCTCACGCTTGATGACAATATTGTCTTGGCTACAGGTGGTGGGGTAGTAATCAATCCAGAGAATCGCCAGCGATTACACGATACGGGCTGGGTCGTATACCTGAACGTCTCGCCGGTGCTCTTGTATGAACGTACACGGCATGATCGCAATCGACCGCTATTGCACGTGGAGGACCCTTTGGCCAAGCTCGAGGAACTCCATTCGATCCGGGATCCCTTGTATCGGGAGACTGCACATATCGTGGTCGATGGATCTCATCTGGTTGCCTCTGGCATCGTTCAGTATTTGTTGAGGGAATTCAACCGCTTATGCAAACAGTGACCCAAACGCTCGATGTTGCCTTGGGCGAACGTTCTTATTTGATACACATTGGAACGGGTGTCTTGTCCAAGCCGGAGTTAATCCTGCCGTACATCGCCCAAAAAAAAGCGGTTGTGGTAACCAACACCACGGTGGCGCCGCTTTATCTGGAATCCCTTCTTTCGACTCTCGAAAAAGGTGGGATAGAGGCTCTGCCCGTTGTCTTGCCGGACGGTGAGCAGTACAAGACCTGGGAAACGCTTAACCTGATATTCGATGCCTTGTTAGGCGCCCGATGCGAGCGAAATACCACGCTGATTGCTCTTGGTGGGGGCGTTATCGGTGATATGGGCGGATTTGCTGCAGCCTGCTATCAGCGCGGCATGCCGTTTATTCAAGTACCAACCACGCTGCTTTCACAAGTTGATTCATCGGTGGGCGGAAAAACTGCCATCAATCACCCGATGGGCAAGAACATGATCGGCGCCTTCTATCAGCCCAGACTGGTGCTCGCCGATCTTTCGACACTCGATACCTTGCCTGACCGAGAATTGAAAGCCGGCCTGGCCGAAGTCATCAAATATGGCTTGATTCGAGATCCGGATTTCTTCGTGTGGCTGGAGGGCAACCTGGAACAGTTGCTGCTTCGCGACAAAGCTGCATTGGCGTATGCGGTGCATCGCTCCTGTGCCAACAAGGCTGAAGTGGTTGCTGCTGATGAACGCGAAAGTGGCGAGCGCGCGCTACTCAATCTCGGGCATACCTTTGGTCACGCCATTGAAACTGGACTGGGTTACGGCGAATGGCTGCACGGTGAAGCGGTAGCTGCCGGCACGCTAATTGCAGCCGAATTGTCATGTCAGATGGGCTGGATTGGTAACGATGCCCTGGATCGGATAGAAAAAATATTCGTCCGGGCTGGTTTGCCTGTCGTGGGGCCGGCTCTTGGTGGGGCTCGCTATCTTGAATTGATGAGTCATGACAAGAAGGTGCAGGACGGAAAGCTACGTTTGGTGCTCCTCCGCGGAATTGGCGAGGCGGTGCTTTCAGATGTGGCATCTGCTGAACAGATTGTCGGCGCCATCGAGGCGCGATGCACCCAAACAGGGAAAGTGTGACTGTTGAAGTGCCGGATTGGTGCGTCGCAGCATCTTGAATTGACAGGGGTTTGCCAGTATATTTGATGGTTGCCTCTAATTTTCGTACAGGCCGTAACGTCAAATATGACGTGCGGCTTTTTTGACCATTGGCCTTTAGTCACCGGCCAAGTTATTTGAAGGAACGCGTGTGATGGAACCGGCAGTACCTGAGCGGCAGGGTTTGTACGACCCAGCCAACGAGCACGACGCTTGCGGCGTGGGCTTTGTTGCCCATTTTAAAGGCCAGAAAAGTCACAGCATCGTCGAGCAGGGTTTGTTGATCCTGAAGAATCTGGATCACCGCGGTGCCGTTGGTGCCGATCCGTTGCAGGGTGACGGTGCCGGTATCCTGATCCAGATTCCGGATCAGTTCTATCGCGAGGAAATGGCCAAGCAGGGCCTCGAGCTGCCGCCGAATGGCGAGTACGGTGTCGGCATGGTTTTCCTGCCGCAAGAAGCCGCTTCGCGCCACGCTTGCGTCGAAGAGATCGAGCGTTCGGTCAAGGCCGAAGGTCAGGTTGTCCTTGGCTGGCGTGATGTACCGGTCAATGCCGATATGCCGATGTCGCCGACCGTCAAGGCCAAAGAACCGGTCATTCGCCAGATCTTCGTTGGTCGTGGTCCAGATGTTTTCGTGACCGACGCGCTCGAACGCAAGCTGTACATCATTCGCCGTCGCGCTGCCAACGCCATCAAGTCGCTGAAACTGAAGCATGGCCAGGAATTCTATGTGCCGTCTTTCTCGGCGCGCACGGTCAACTACAAAGGTTTGCTGCTGGCCGACCAGGTCGGTGTGTACTACGCCGACCTGCAGGACAAGCGTACTGTTTCTGCTCTCGCGCTTGTGCACCAGCGGTTTTCGACCAATACCTTCCCGACCTGGGATCTGGCTCACCCGTTCCGCTATATCGCCCACAACGGCGAGATCAACACGGTGCGCGGCAACGTCAATTGGTTCAAGGCTCGTGAACAGGCGATTTCTTCGCCGATTCTCGGCGACGACCTGAAGAAGGTCTGGCCGCTGCATTACCCCGGTCAGTCTGACTCTGCTTCTTTCGACAATGCGCTCGAACTGCTGGTCATGGGCGGCGGCTACTCGCTGGCCCAAGCCGTGATGCTGATGATCCCGGAAGCCTGGGAAAAGCACACGACGATGGACGAGAACCGTCGCGCCTTCTACGAATACCATGCTGCGATGATGGAGCCGTGGGACGGCCCCGCTGCGGTGGCATTCACCGATGGCCGCCAGATCGGCGCAACGCTGGATCGCAATGGCCTGCGTCCAGCCCGTTATCTGGTGACTGACGATGACCTCGTGGTCATGGCTTCCGAATCTGGCGTGCTGCCGATTCCGGAAAAGAAAATCGTCAAGAAGTGGCGTCTGCAGCCGGGCAAGATGTTCCTGATCGATATGGAACAAGGCCGCATCATCGATGACCAGGAGTTGAAGAACTCGCTGGCCAACGCCAAGCCATATCGCGAGTGGATCGAAAAGATCCGCATCAAGCTCGACGAAGTGCCGGCGGCCGCCGAAAAGTGCGCTGAATCTTCAGCCTCCCTGCTCGATCGCCAGCAAGCTTTCGGCTACACCCAAGAGGACGTCAAGGTCATTCTTGAGCCGATGGTGCTGAATGGCGAAGAAGCTAGCGGGTCCATGGGCACCGATTCGGCTTTGCCGGTCCTGTCCAGTAAGAACAAGACGCTCTACGCTTACTTCAAGCAGCTGTTCGCTCAGGTGACCAATCCGCCGATCGATCCGATTCGCGAAGAACTGGTCATGTCGCTGGTGTCCTTCATTGGGCCGAAGCCGAACCTGCTGAACACGAGTGATATCAATCCGCCGATCCGTCTCGAGGTGTCGCAACCTGTCCTGTCCTTTGCTGACATGGAAAAGCTGCGCAATATTGGCAAGTACACCTCCGACAAGTTCCGTTCCTTCGAACTGGATATCTGCTATCCCGTTGCCTGGGGCAAGGATGGTGTTGAAGCCCGTCTGGCTTCGCTGGCGGCAGATGCCGAGGACGCGGTTCGTTCCGGTGCCAACATCCTGATCGTCTCCGACCGCAAGATCGATGCCGAGCACGTGGCCATTCCGGCGCTGCTGGCGACTTCTGCCATCCATCAGCATCTGGTCAAGAAGGGCCTGCGCACCAGCGCCGGTCTGGTGGTCGAGACAGGCTCCGCCCGCGAAGTCCATCATTTCGCCTTGCTCGGTGGTTACGGTGCCGAAGCGGTTCACCCGTACCTGGCCCTCGAAACCATCGAAGGTCTGGCCAAGGGCGATGCCGAGAAGGCCGAGAAGTTCACCAAGAACTTCATCAAGGCTATCGGCAAGGGCTTGAACAAGGTCATGTCGAAGATGGGTATCTCCACCTACATGTCCTACACCGGTGCCCAGATCTTCGAAGCGATTGGTCTGCAAAAGGCCTTCGTTGAGAAGTATTTCACCGGTACGCCGTCGAACATTGAGGGTATTGGTGTCTTCGAGGTGGCCGAAGAGTCCATTCGTTTGCACAATGAAGCCTTCTCCGCTGATCCTGTGCTGGCCAACATGCTGGATGCCGGTGGCGAGTACGCTTACCGCATCCGTGGTGAAGAGCATCTGTGGACGCCGGATTCCATCGCCAAGCTGCAGCACTCGACCCGTTCCGGCCAGTATGAAACTTACAAGGAATACGCCAAGCTGATCAACGATCAGACCAAGCGTCACCTGACCCTGCGCGGCCTGTTCGACTTCAAGCCGCAAGGCGCAGCGATTCCGCTGGAAGAAGTCGAGTCGGCCAAGGAGATCGTCAGGCGCTTCGCTACCGGTGCCATGTCGCTCGGTTCGATCTCGACCGAAGCGCACACCACGCTGGCGATTGCCATGAACCGTATCGGCGGCAAGTCGAATACCGGTGAAGGTGGCGAGGATGCCAAGCGTTTCCTGCCGATCAAGGCGGGTCAGAAGCTGTCCGAAATCATTGGTGCCTCGCGCATTGAGCGTGACTATCAATTCAAGGACGGCGATTCCCTGCGTTCGGCGATCAAGCAGGTCGCCTCCGGTCGTTTCGGTGTCACTACCGAGTATCTGGTCAACGCCGACCAGATCCAGATCAAGATGGCGCAAGGCGCCAAGCCGGGCGAGGGTGGCCAGTTGCCGGGTCACAAGGTTTCCGAGTACATCGGCTTCCTGCGTCACTCGGTGCCGGGCGTCGGCCTGATTTCGCCGCCGCCGCATCACGACATCTACTCGATTGAGGATCTGGCCCAGCTGATTCACGACCTTAAGAACGCCAACTCGCGTGCTTCGATCTCTGTCAAGCTGGTTTCCGAAGTCGGTGTTGGTACCGTTGCTGCCGGTGTGGCCAAGGCCAAGGCCGACCACGTCGTGATCGCCGGTTTCGACGGCGGTACGGGCGCTTCGCCGCAATCTTCGATCAAGCACGCCGGCACGCCATGGGAACTCGGTCTGTCCGAGACCCAGCAGACCCTGGTCCTGAATCGTCTGCGTTCGCGTATCCGCGTTCAGGTCGATGGCCAGATGAAGACCGGTCGTGACGTCGTTGTCGGTGCGCTGCTCGGCGCCGACGAATTCGGCTTCGCCACTGCACCGCTGGTGGTCGAAGGCTGCGTCATGATGCGCAAGTGCCACCTGAATACCTGTCCGGTTGGTGTCGCCACCCAGGATCCGGTACTCCGTCAGCGCTTCTCCGGTCAGCCGGAACATGTCGTCAATTACTTCTTCTTTGTTGCTGAAGAAGTTCGCGAAATCATGGCTGAGCTCGGCATTCGCAAGTTTGACGATCTGGTCGGCCGTGCCGATCTGCTCGACACCCGTGCCGGTATCGAACACTGGAAGGCCAAGGGACTGGACTTCTCCAAGGTGTTCTATCAGCCGAACGTGCCGGCCGAAGTTTCGCGTCGCCATACTGAAACTCAGGATCACGGTCTGGAAAAGGCGCTCGACCACAAGTTGATCGAGCAGGCCAAGCCAGCCCTCGAAAAGGGCCAGAAGGTCCAGATCGAGACCAAGATCATCAACGTCAATCGTACCTGCGGCACCATGCTGTCGGGTGAAGTCGCTCGTCGCTACGGCAACGACGGCCTGCCGGACGACACCATTCACGTCAAGCTGACCGGTACTGCCGGCCAGGCCTTCGGTGCTTTCCTGGCCAAGGGCGTGACGCTGGAGCTGACCGGTGAAGGCAATGATTATGTGGGCAAGGGTCTGTCGGGCGGTCGTCTGATCATCAAGCCGAGCCCCGATTTCCGTGGCGATACGCAGCAGAACATCATCTGCGGCAATACCGTGATGTACGGTGCAACCGATGGCGAAGCCTACCTGGCTGGCGTTGGTGGCGAGCGCTTCTGCGTCCGCAACTCCGGCGCCACGGCAGTGGTCGAAGGTGTCGGTGACCATGGCTGCGAATACATGACTGGCGGTACGGTGGCCGTGCTGGGCATGACCGGGCGTAACTTTGCGGCCGGTATGTCGGGTGGCATCGCTTATGTGCTGGATGAGGACGGTGGTTTCAAGAGCCGTTGCAATCTCGCTCAGGTGGCACTCGAGAAAGTTCTGCCGGCCAGCCGTCACGCTGCCGGTGAGCCATTGCATCGTGGCATCGCCGACGAAACGCAACTCAAGGAACTGGTGACCCGTCACGCCGAATATACCGGCAGCGCGACCGCCAAGGCTATCCTGGCCAACTGGGATGCTTACCGCGAGAAGTTTGTCAAAGTTTATCCGCACGAGTACAAGCGCGCCCTCACCGAGATGGCTGCTGCACAGAAGGAGGCCGCATAATGGGCAAGCCGACTGGCTTCATGGAGTTTGAGCGTCTCAACGAGAGCTACGACCCGGTTGAACAACGCCTGAAGCATTACAAGGAGTTCGTGCATACGCTGAACGACGACGATGCCAAGGTTCAGGGCGCACGCTGTATGGACTGTGGCATCCCGTTCTGCAATAACGGCTGCCCGGTGAACAACATCATTCCGGACTGGAATGACCTGGTTTACCGCGGCAACTGGAAGCAGGCGCTGGATGTGCTGCACTCCACCAACAACTTCCCGGATTTCACCGGCCGCATCTGTCCGGCGCCTTGCGAAGCTGCCTGTACGCTGGGCATCAACGCGGCACCGGTCGGTATCAAGTCGATTGAGCATTTCATCATCGACAAGGGCTGGGAGTCGGGCTGGGTTGTGCCGCAGCCGCCGAAGACCAAGACCGGCAAGAAGGTTGCCGTCGTGGGTTCCGGCCCGGCGGGTCTGGCTGCTGCCCAGCAACTGGCGCGTGTCGGTCATGACGTGACCGTGTTCGAAAAGAGCGACCGTCTCGGCGGCCTGCTTGGCTACGGCATTCCCGACTTCAAGCTGGAAAAAACGGTCATTGATCGCCGTGTTGCCCAGATGGAAGCCGAAGGCGTCACCTTCAAGACCAAGGTCGTGATCGGTGACAAGAACGTGCCGGCCGGCATCAACAACGATGCCACCGAGTTCGTTTCGGCCGACCAGTTGAAGAAAGATTTCGATGCGGTGATTCTGGCTGCCGGCTCTGAAGTGCCGCGCGATCTGCCGGTGCAGGGCCGCGAGCTGAAGGGCATCTACGCTGCGCTCGAGTTCCTGATTCCGCAGAACAAGGAAGTTCAGCAGGGCAAGGCCAATCCGATCAACGTCAAGGGCAAGCACGTCATCGTCATTGGTGGCGGCGATACTGGTTCTGACTGCGTCGGTACGTCGAATCGCCATGGCGCAGCCTCGGTCACCCAGTTCGAACTGATGCCGATGCCGCCGGAACAAGAAAACAAGGCGCTGACCTGGCCGTACTGGCCGTACAAGCTGCGTACTTCTTCTTCGCACGATGAAGGCTGCAGCCGCGATTTCGCCGTTGCGACCAAGGGTTTCGTCGATGATGGCAAGGGCAACGTCAAGGCACTAAAGGCCGTTCGTCTGGACTGGAAGGACGGCAAGATGAGCGAAGTCGCCGGTTCGGAGTTCGAACTGCCGTGCGACAACGCCTTCCTGGCCATGGGCTTTACCAACCCGGTTGGCGGCTTGCTCGAGGCTTTTGGCGTCGAAAAGGATGCGCGCCAGAATGCCAAGGCAACGACCGATGGCGAGGGTTGCTACAAGACCAACGTGGACAAGGTTTACGCCGCCGGTGACGTGCGTCGTGGCCAGTCGCTCGTGGTCTGGGCGATCCGTGAAGGCCGTCAGGCAGCGCGTGAAGTGGATGCCTTCCTGATGGGCTCGACGACGCTGCCGCGTTAAATCAAGCCTGATCCTGAAAAGCCCCGCATCTGAGAAGATGGCGGGGCTTTTTTCTTATGGCATCCGCCATCCGGAAAGAATGCTCAGCACAGCTTGCGAGGCCGGTGAAAACTTCCTCCATCAGTGTTTTCAGGCTTCGACAGCCCGCCTCAATCGTGTGAAAATGACGAACGATCACTAGGGGGGAACTATGTCGGCTGAGCTGCAACCTGCCTTGCAGGTGACAACACCAAGCGGGGCGCTTGATGGGCATATGCTGCTCATCCTGGCCATTATGGTCGTGGCCGGTATTCTGGGCGGTGCCGCCAACTATTTCCTGGCTGACCGGCATGGCGAACCCGCCCGCCGCGATTGGCTGAAATATCCGGTTTTCGGGGTCGTGGCGGCGCTGACCGTGCCGCTCTTCCTGAACATGATCTCCAGCACCCTGCTTGAGGGGGCGCGGACAAAACCGATCGATTTCTATGTTTTCGCCGGCTTTTGCCTGATCTATGTGGTGGCCTCGCGCCGCCTGTTCGAAAACATGGTGCAACTGCTGCTGGGCCAGATTGATCAGGTGCGCCGCGATGTCGGGCAGATCAAGCAGCAGCGGCGCGACGAGCCGATCATGGCAGCGGCCAGGTTAGAGACCGAGCAGGTCAAGGCGGTTGAGCCAGATCCCAAGGAGGTCCTCTCCTACAACGACGTGGAAATTTTGCGGGCCTTGTCCGAAGAGAGCTTCGTTTACGGCAATCTTGCCGCCATCTGCGACAGCACCGGGCTGGCCAGGGATTTCGTCAGCCAGCGGCTGACGGTCATGAAGGCGCTGGGCGTCATCGAAACCCGGATCAACGACAAGAATGTCCTGCACTGGTTCGTTTCAGCCCGCGGCAAGGCGGTGCTGGGCGATATCCTCGGCGGACAGGAGCAGAAGAAGATCGCATGAAATCTGCTGGCTTTGGCCGGCCTTACCTGAGATAAAACCATGAATATCGTCATCCTCGCTGCCGGCCAAGGCAAGCGCATGCACTCCAATCTCCCCAAGGTGCTTCACCCGGTCGCCGGCAAGGCACTGGCCCAGCATGTGATCGACACGGCGCGCCAGTTGTCCCCGGAAAAGCTGATCGTGGTCTATGGCCATGGTGGTGAAGTGGTGCGTTCGACGCTGGCCGCCGCCGATCTTTCCTGGGCCGAGCAGGCGCAGCAACTGGGTACCGGTCATGCGGTAGCGCAGGCCTTGCCCGAGCTCGGTGCAGCCGCCCAGACGCTGGTGCTTTACGGTGACGTACCGCTGACTACCGTGGCAACGCTGAAGCGTCTGCTGCAGGCTGGCAAGGATGGTTTGTCGGTGCTAACCGTCGACCTGGCCAATCCGACCGGCTATGGTCGTATCGTGCGAGACACCGCTGGCAACATGGTCAGCATCGTCGAGGAAAAGGATGCAAGCGCCGAGCAGAAGTCGATCCGTGAGGTGAACACCGGCATCATGGCGGTACCGACGGCACGCCTGGCTGATTGGTTGGGCCGCTTGAAGAATGACAATGCCCAAGGCGAGTATTACCTGACCGATATCATCGCTCTGGCCGTGGCCGAAGGCATGCCGGTGCATACGGCGCAGCCGGAGGGCGAATGGGAGGTGCTGGGCGTCAACAGCAAGGTCCAGCTGGCTGAGCTGGAGCGTCAGCATCAGCGCAATCTGGCCGATGCCTTGCTGGTTGCCGGCGTGCGCCTGGCCGACCCGGCCCGCATCGATATCCGCGGCGAGCTGACCCATGGTCGCGATGTGGCGATCGATGTCGGCTGTGTCTTCGAAGGCAAGGTCGAACTGGCCGATGCGGTCGAAGTTGGCCCCTATTGCGTACTGAAAAACGTCAAGGTCGGCGCCGGCACGCGCATCGCCGCCTTCTGCCATTTCGAGGATGCGGTGATCGGGCCGGATGGCGTGCTCGGCCCCTACGCCCGCCTGCGGCCGGGGACCGAACTCGGCCCGGAAGTGCATATCGGCAACTTTGTCGAGGTCAAGAAGAGCACCATCGGCGCCCAGTCCAAGGCCAATCATCTGGCCTATATCGGCGACGCCCGGATCGGCCAGCGCGTCAATGTCGGCGCCGGCACCATCACCTGCAACTACGATGGCGCCAACAAGCACCTGACCATCATCGAGGACGATGTCTTCATCGGCTCCGATACCCAGCTGGTTGCACCGGTGACCGTGGGGCGTGGGGCAACGCTGGGGGCCGGTACGACGCTGACCAAGGATGCCCCGCCCGATGCCCTGACCGTGTCGCGTGCCAAGCAGCTGACGCTGCCGGGTTGGGAACGTCCGAAGAAGGTAAAGAAATAATGGATCTGGGTTTCACCGCGTTTGTCACCGCGATTGCGCTCCTCGTGGCAGTTGGGGGATCGCTATTGCTGGTCGGCTATTTCGGTACCTTGCCGGCGTCGTTCAATTTTGGCTGGAAGGCATGGCTGCCGACGCTGGTCCTGCCCGTGCTCGGGCCGGTCTGGTTTGCCTTGACGCACCGTGACGAGTTCCTGCGCCCAGCCTTGCAACTGATTTCCGGCCTGCTGCTGATTGCCGCCGCAGTCGGCTTGCTATTCGGCTTTGGCCAGCACTTTGCTGACCAGCTCGTCGCAGGCATCAAATGATTTTTCGCTAAGTTCATATAAGTTCAGGGAGAAGAAGATGTCCAAGTACAACACCGAGTCCCTTCGATCCATCGCACTGGTTGGTCATGGTGCCGTCGGCAAGACCAGCCTGGCCGAGGCCTTGTTGTTCGCGACCGGCGCAATCGCTGCCAAGGGCAGCGTCGACAAAGGCAGTACGGTTGCCGATTTCGATGCGCAGGAAAAGGAGGCGGGCCATTCCCTGACTTCTGCCGTGGTCAATTTTGGCTACGAAGATACCCATGTTCACCTGATCGACACCCCGGGCTACCCGGATTTCTCCGGTCAGGCCATTGCCGCGCTGGCCGGCGTCGATACAGCGCTGGTCGTGATCAATGCCCAGACCGGTGTCGAGCTGATGACCGAGCGCATGATGCGCTACGCCGCCGACCGCAAGCTGTGCCGGATGATCGTCATTAACAAGATCGATGCCGAGAATCTCGATCTGCCGGGCCTGGTCGCTGACATCCGCGAGCGCTTTGGCAAGCAGTGCATGCTGCTCGATCTGCCGGCCCATGGCGCGGCCGATGTGGTCGAAGTCCTGGAGCACGACGCTGGCGATGCCGACTTCGAATCCGTCACGGCCGCCCACCGCGCGCTGATCGACCAGATCGTCGAGGAAGACGAGGACCTGCTCGCCCAATACCTCGAAGATGGTGCCGATCCAAGCGCTGCTGCCCTGCATGCGCCGTTCGAGAAGGCGCTGCGCGAAGGTCACCTGATTCCCATCCTGTTCACTTCGGCCAAGACCGGCGCCGGCATCAAGGAACTGCTGCATGTGCTGGCCTCGCTGGCGCCTAACCCGGCAGAAGGCAACCCGCCGCCGTTCTACAAGGGCGAACCGGGCGACGTCACCGAGCCATTCCACGCCGAGCCGGATGCCGGCAAACATGTGCTGGCCCACGTTTTCAAGATCGTGGCCGACCCCTACATGGGCAAGATCGGCGTTTTCCGTGTGCATCAGGGTACGATCAAAAAGGACATGCAACTGTTCGTCGGCGACAGCAAGCGCCCGTTCAAGGTGGCGCACCTGTACCAGTTGCAGGGCAAGGACAGTGTCGAGGTCGATGAACTGCTGCCAGGCGACATCGGTGCCATCGCCAAGGTTGATGAAGTCGATTTCGACTGTGTGCTGCATGACTCGCACGATGAGGATCATATCCATCTGGTGCCGCTCGAATTTCCGAAGCCGATGGCTGGCCTGGCGGTCGAGACCAAGAAGAAGGGCGACGAGCAGCGTCTGTTCGAAACGCTGGGCAAGCTGGCCATGGAAGATCCGACCTTCGTCGTCGAGCGTCATCCGACCAGCAACGAAACGGTGATCCGCGGTCTGGGCGAAATCCACCTGAAAGCCAAGCTGGCCCGCATGTCTGGTCAGTACAAGCTGGAAGTCGATACCAAGCCGCCGCGCATTCCTTACTGCGAGACGATCACTGGTTCTGCCGAGGCAATGTACCGCCACAAGAAGCAGTCGGGCGGCGCCGGGCAGTTTGGTGAAGTGCATCTGCGCATCGAGCCGAAAGGCCGGGGCGAGGGCTTCGAGTTCGTCGATGCGGTCAAAGGTGGCGTCATTCCCGGTGTCTTCATGGCGGCGGTCGAAAAGGGCATTCGCCAGGGCCTGGAAGGTGGCGTTGTCGCCGGTTATGCCGTCGATGACCTGAAAGTGACGGTTTTCGATGGCAAGACCCACGCCGTCGATGGCAAGGAAGTCGCCTTCGTGGTGGCCGGCCGCAAGGCGGTCATCGAGGCCATTCGTGGCGCCAAGCCGATCGTGCTCGAACCGATCGTCAATATCGAGATCATCGTTCCCGAAAGCGCCATTGGCGATCTGACCGGCGACCTTTCCGGGCGTCGTGGCCACATCACCGGCACCGATGGGCGTGGCCACGGGCTGGCCGCGATCAGTGGCGAAGTGCCGCTGGCCGAGTTGAACGACTACCAGTCCCGCCTGAAGTCGCTGACCGGTGGTCAGGGCAGCTACACCATCGAGTTCGCGCGCTACGCTGCCGTGCCGCCGAACATCCAGCAGCAACTGGCGAGCAAGTTCCAGTTGCACGACGAAGACGAGTGAGTTTTCACGCTGCCCCCGGTGCCTGTGCGCCGTGGGCTGGATGGACAAAAGGGCTGAGTCATCAGCCCTTTTTGCTGTCCGTCAGCCGGTGCTCTCTTCGAGTTTGTAAGCCGCCTTGATGCCGTCCAGAACGCGGTCGAGTTCCAGTTCAAAGCGTTCGAGGTGTTCCGCCATGTCCGGGCTGCGGTTCTTGATGGCTTGCTCCAGCGCTGCGGCCAGTGCGGCCAGCGTCGTGGCGCCGATCATGCCGCCGGTGCCCTTCAGGCTGTGGGCTCGGCGGCTGGCGACATCGATTTCCTGATTGCCGAGAGCTTCGCGGATGCGCGTCGCTTCGCCGGTAAAGCGGGCATGGAAGTCGCGCAGTATCTTTTCATACATCGAAACGCGATTGAGCATGCGGCGCAAGCCATCGACGACATTAATCCCGGGCAAATCGGGCATGCCGGGTGCTTCGCCGCTGGCCGTGCTCGCCGGTTTTTCGGGTTGTGCCTGGCCGACGGAATGATCCGGTTTCCAGCGCTGGATCATGGCGATCAGCTGGGCAGGTTCGATCGGCTTGGTCAGAAAATCATTCATGCCCGAGGCGATGGCATGCTGGCGCTCATCCTCCAGTGCATGGGCGGTGAGCGCGATGATTGGAATATCGGCTCGCACCTGGCCGGCCCGAATACGGCGGGTTGCTTCCATGCCGTCCATCTCGGGCATCTGGATGTCCATCAGGATCAGATCAAGCCCCTTGCCGGCAGCGGCCAGCTGCTCGAGGGCGAGCCGGCCGTTATCCGCCATGTCGACCGTGGCGCCGAGCGATTCGAGCAGGTCGCGCATGATCAGCTGGTTGGTCGGGACGTCCTCGGCCACCAGGATGCGCAGTCCGGCCAGCGGCGCGGTGTGCGACGCTGCTTCTGCCGGCGGTGGGTGGGGGCTGTGCTGCAGGTCGTTGAGCACCTCGCCGATGCGGGCGAAAGTCGCTGGTTTTTCGATGATGGCATCGAAGTCCCCCAGGGCGTAGCGGTAGCGCGAGGCATGCACGTTTTCGCCGGTGACCATGACCAGTTTGGCCGGGGCGCCCTTTTCGTCGCGAATATGATGGGCCAGTGCCAGGCCGTCCATGTCCGGCATGTTCAGGTCCACCATGACGCAATCGAAGCGGATGTTGTTTTGGGCATGCAACATGGCCAGTGCCGCGGCGCCCGAGCTTGCCGTCGCGACGATACAGCCATGTTTCTTGAGCAGGCTGGCCAGTACGCTGAGTGCCAGGTCGTTGTCGTCGACGACCAGTACCCGATAACCGGGTTTTTGCACTGGATCGGGGTGCGCCGTGTCGACCCCGAGGCGGACATTGAACGAGAAGGTCGAGCCGACTTGCTGGCGACTGTCTACCGAGATGCTGCCGCCCATCATTTCGACCAGCCGCTTGCTGATGATCAGGCCGAGTCCGGTGCCGCCGTATTTTCGCGTGACTGAACTGTCCGCCTGCGAGAAGGCCCGGAACAGGTTCTCCACTTGCGCCGGCGACATGCCTATCCCGGTATCCTGGATGCGGAATTCGAGCTCGATCTGGCCGTCGACAGGCGCTTGCGCATCGACGAAAACGGTAATCGACCCCTCGGCGGTGAACTTGATGGCGTTGCCGACCAGGTTGATCAGGATCTGTGACAGGCGCAGCGCATCGCCGCGCAGGGCTTGTGGCGTATCCGGATTGACCACGTATTCGAGGACCAGTTTCTTCTCCTGGACGCGACCGCGAACCAGGTTCGACAGATTGTCGAGCACCTCGTCGAGCTGGAAGGAGGCGGTTTCCAGCTGCATTCCGCCGGCATCGATCTTCGAGAAGTCGAGGACGTCATTGACGACTGCCAGCAGCAGTTTGCCGGCCCCCTCGATGCGTCTGACGTATTCCATCTCGCGCGGCTCAAGCTTGCTCTGCAGGAGCAGGTAGGCGAGGCCGATCACGCCGTTCAGCGGCGTCCGGATTTCATGGCTCATGTTGGCCAGGAAATCGGAACGCGTCTGAGCCAGCGCTTCTGCCTCCTGACGGGCGATTTCGCGCATTCGGGCCAGGGCCCGGTCGCGTTCGTTGTCGAAAGCGAGGCGGTTGCGCAGCGACTCCAGGCCCTGGATGACCTGGGCTATTTCATCGTCGCCGCGAACGTCGAGCCGGGTGTCGAACTGGCCGGACGAAATGGCGTGGAAGGTTGGCAGGACCTGCGTGTTCAATGGCTCCAGCACCAGCTTGCGCAAGAGCAGGATGATGATGACGAAAATTGCCCCGGCCATCGCCAGGCCACCGCCGATGACCAGCCAGACGATGCGGTCGGTCAGCGCCGTGAATTCATCAACCGAGGTGCCACCGGCAACGATCCATCTCGGATTGTCCAGCGTCTCGAAAATGACCAGTTTCTTGCGGGCTGTTTTCTCCCCGGCTTCCTCATTCTTCCAGTGGTAGGTGATCGCGCCATTTTTCTGCTTGACCAGTTCGGTGACCAGATCCAGGCCGTCCTCGGTGCGGAAGTCGGCCAGATTGCGACCCTCCTTGTAAGGGTGCAGGATCAGGTTGCCGTAATACTCGCCGGGGGAAGTGTCGATGATGTAGTAATAGCCGCTGTTGCCGACCTGCATCGAGCGGATTTGTGCCTTGAGGGTCTCCAGTTGTTCGCCGATGTCGATGCCGACCACGCTGGCGCCGATGACCTTGTTGTTGGCATCGAGGATGGGGGTGTAGCGGGTGACGTACTGGCGGCCGAAGACGCGGGCCGGGCCGACGTAGGTATGGCCGGCGGCAAGCACTTTGGAGGCCGGATGATCAGCCTCGAGGTAGGTGCCGATGGCGGACTTGCCGCGTTCATCGACGGCGGTGGACAGGCGGCGCTGAAACCCCTGGGGGGTGAGGATGAAGATGCTGCCGACACCGCGTAATTCCTTGAGAAACTGCTCGAAGTGATGAACCGGTGACTTGCTCTCTTGCCGCAACATGGCCGTCAGTGTTTCCAGGCTGGCGTTCCTTTGGCCATCGAGCGCGTCGTAGACCTGGTCGGAGAGCAGCTTCGAATATTCGACGGCTTCGATATTGGCGCTTTCGACCCGGGCCGACACTGCCGCGCGGAGCAGGCTGACCTGATGGGTCAGTTGATGGCGGGCGTTGTCATCCAGGGTGCGGGTAACGTGGCCGGCCAGGAAATAAGTCGTCAGTCCGAGGACGATGATGGCGGCGAGCAGCGAAGCCAGGACAAACTTGGTGCCGAGTGAGGCTTTGCCAAATGTCTGCGGCAGCGAGGTCCAACTGCGGCGAGGGCTGGCTGCGCCGTGTTCGAAGACCAGTTCTTTCTGCGACTGATGGCGCAAGGTTGCGTAGTTTTGCTCGGCGAGCCGGATCTGGTCGCGCGTTGCCTTGCGCCGCATCGACATGTAGCCGGAGACCTTGTCGCGATCCCAGATCGGCGAAATGTGCGCTTCAGCCCAGTAGGCATCGCCATTCCGGCAGCGGTTCTTGATCATGCCGATCCACGGGCGTCCGGCCTCGATGTCGCGCCAGAGATCGGCAAAGACTTCCGCCGGCATGTCGGGATGGCGAAGGATGTTGTGTGGCTGGCCGATCAGCTCTTCTTCGGTAAAGCCACTGATTTCGACGAAATCCGCATTGACGAAGACGATCCGACCCTGCTCATCACTTCGCGAAATGATGATCTGATCATCCAGCAGTTCGATTTCGTGGCCGCTTACCGGACCGTTGTCGCGCATTTGCAGCAAACCCCAGAGCGATCGGCAGAGGCATCTGTCGGTCGGTGTTGTCGATCAAAGCGAGAGGCTGAGGAATTGCCATCCCGATTTCAGCTATCACAGTGGCTGCGGTGGGCGAAAAGCTGCCTGCCGCGCTGGTCATTCTAAACCCAGGCGATGCTGTAATTCGAGGAATTTATAACAAAAACATCAAAATCAATAGGTGTTTTTTAGGGGCAATGGCGCCGGCATGGTCAGCCGGAACCCTGCTTGCCCGGCGGCTCCGGGCAAAGGCCTAATCCGGCTCGCCGGACCAGGCTACGCTAGCCAGAAAGAGATAGCCGGCCCCATAGACGGTCTTGATGAAGGCGGGGCTTTGCGGATCGGGTTCGAGCTTGCGGCGCAGGCGCGAGATACGGACGTCGATGGCGCGGTCGGTCGGGGCCAGGTCGCGGGTGCCCATCAGCTTTTCGCGTTGCAGGATACGGTTCGGGTTGTTGACGAAAACTTTCAGCAATTCCGACTCGGCGGTGCTCAGCGCGTGTTCTTCCCCATTCGGGGCGCTCAGCCGGTTGTTGCCAAGATTGAAGCGCCAGCCGCCGAATTCGGCAATCTGGCGGGCCGGGGCTTCGCCGCTTTCGCGCCGCCGCACGATGCTGCGTACCCGGGCGACCAGTTCGCGCGGCTCGAACGGTTTCAGCACGTAATCGTCGGCCCCCAGTTCGAGGCCCATCACCCGGTCGCTGACATGGGCGCGCCCGGTCAGGATCAGGATGCCGCAGCCCGACTGGGCGCGCACGCGCTGCATGGCTTCGAGGCCATCCATGTCGGGCAGGCCGAGGTCGATGATGCACAGGTCGGGCGCCAGGGTGCGCAGGCGGCGCAGCAGGTCGCCGGCGCTGCGACACCAGACGGTGCGGAAGCCGAAGTCGCCGAGCACCTGCTCGATGATCTTGGCGACATCCGGATCGTCCTCGACGATGGCGATCAGCTTGGCGGCTTCGTTATCTCTCATGGCTTGCCTCGGGGTGCGCGTTGCAGGGCGCGGGCCAGATCCTGGCGGTCAAAGGGTTTGGCCAGCACCGGCAGATCGCTGGTGGCATCGGCATCGGCTTCGTCGGTATAGCCGCTCATCAGCACAATCCGCATTTGTGGGCGACGGGCCAGCGTTTGCTCGGCCAATTGCCGGCCGTTGAGGCCGCCGGGCATGATCACATCGCTGACGACGATGGCAATATCGTGAACCTGATCGATCATGTCGAGGGCCTGGGCGCCGTCCTCGGCCTCGATGACCGGATAGCCCAGATCGATCAGTTGCTGGCGGACGACACGGCGGACGTTCGGCTCATCCTCGACGAGCAGTACCAGTTCGCCGCCATGGGGCAGGGCGGTCTCTGCGCAGGGTGCGTCGAGCTCAAGTTCCGGCGCGGCCAGCGGCAGCACCATCAGCACGGAAGTGCCTTGCTCGGGCTGGCTTTGAATCGAAACGCCGCCGCCTGACTGCTTGGCGAAGCCGTAGGCCATGGCCAGACCGAGGCCGCTGCCCAGTCCGAAGCGCTTGGTCGTGAAGAAGGGTTCGCAGGCCCGGGAGAGGGTGGCGGCATCCATGCCGCAGCCGTTGTCGGCGACTTCGATCAGCACGTAATGGCCGGGCGGCACATCGAAAGCGGCGGCGTCGGTCGACAGCTCGACAGCGCGTGCCCCGATGTGCAGGCGCCCGCCATTGGGCATGGCATCGCGCGAATTCAGCGCAAAGTTGAGCAGGGCGCTTTCCAGTTGCCCCGGGTCGACCAGGGCGTGAATCGAGGCCCCGGCCAGGTCGGTCGACACGGCAATCGACTCGGGCAGCGAACGACGGACCAGTTTGGCCAGGCTGCCGATCAGGCGGCCGATGTCGACGGCCTGCGGCTCCAGCGGCTGCTGCCGCGAGAAGGTGAGCAGGCGTTTGATCAGCTGCACGCCCCGGCGGGCCGATTGCAGCGCCGGCTCGACGAATTCGTTGACGCCGGCATCGTCCGGCCGGTGATCCTGCAAGGCGGCCAGGTTGCCGATGATGACGGTGAGCAGGTTGTTGAAGTCATGGGCCAGGCCACCGGTCAGCTGGCCGATGGCTTCCATTTTCTGGGCCTGGACCAGCGCCGCCTGCATGCGCTTCTGCTCGGTGATTTCGTGCGAGAAGACAAAAAAGCCCAGGGTTTCGCCGGCGGCACTGATTTCGGGAACCAGGGTGCTGCGGGCAAAAACCGTCTGCCCCTGCTTTTCCATCTGGTACTCGTAAGTGACCTGCTGGCCGGCCAGCGCCCGGCGCACCGAGTCGCGAACCTGGCCGTAAACCTCGGGGCCGATCACGTCGAGCACCGCCCGGCCGGTGACGCTACCTTCCGGGTGGCCGTACCAGTCGGAGTAGCCCTTGTTGGCGTAGCGATAGACCTCATCCTTGTCGACGTAGCCGATCAGGATGGGAATGGTGTCGTTGATCAGGCGCAGGCGGGCTTCGCTGCGGCCGAGGGCGGCGGCAATGCGCTCGTTGTCTTCGTTGGCCAGGCGCAGGTTGGCATTGGCGTTTTCGAGCTGGGCCGTGCGCCGGCGCACGCGTTCTTCGAGCTGGATGTTCTGGTGTTCGGTCAGGTGCTCGATGTAACGCTGTTCGGTCACGTCGCTGTACAAGGTTACAAAGCCGCGGTGGGGCAAGGGCTCGCCACGCAGCATCAGCACCCGGCCGTTCGGGCGCTGGCGCTCGGTCAGGTGGGGGGCAAAGTCGCGGGCGGCGCCGACGCGTTCGGCAATCTGGATTTCCCTGTCGCCCGGCCCGTATTCGCCGCGCTCGGCGTTGTAGCGGATGAAGCTTTCGAACGGGGCGCCGACGAAGGCAAGTTTCTCCGGAAATTCAAGCAACTGCAGGAAGGTCCGGTTCCAGGCGACCAGCCGCAAATCCCCGTCGAACACCGTGATGCCCTGGTCGAGCAGATCGAGGCCGGCTTGCAACATTTCGTAGCGCTGGCTGGGCGCGGCGGCGGGGGCGGCGGGAAGCATCGGTCGATTCTAGTGCAGGCGGCAGGTTTGAATCCGGGGTGTAACGATTCGTTACATTCTGCCAATAGTTGCGCAAGAGTGTTTTGCGATTCTCCTGAAAAACAAAGCACGGTTACGGGCGCACCGCACGGATAGATGCCTGGATCGGCAATAACTTGCTCCAACGAGAACAGCAAACTCGGCAAGCAACGTGAGGAGATTTATCTTGGTTAACCCGTACACCGTAGGGCTGGACCGGAATCCGGCCAACTATGTTCCGCTTTCTCCGCTGACCTTCATCGAACGGTCGGCCTTTATCTATCCCAAGCGCATTTCCGTCATCCAGGGCGCTCGTCATTACACCTGGAAGGAAAGCTACGACCGTAGCCGCCAGCTGGCTGCCGCCCTCAAGGGCCGGGGCATCGGCAAGGGTGACACTGTCGCCGTCATGCTGCCGAACAGTGCTGCGATGTTCGAATGCCACTTCGGCGTGCCGATGATCGGCGCCGTGCTGAATACCCTGAACACCCGCCTCGACGCCGAAGCCATCGCCTTCATGCTGGCCCACGGCGAAGCCAAGGTGCTGATCACCGACCTGGAGTTCTCCAAGGTCGTCAAGGCCGCGTTGGCGCTGCTCGAAGGGCCGAAGCCGCTGGTCATCGACAGCCTCGACCCGGATTTCACCGACGGTGAAAAGCTCGGCGAGAAGGACTACGACGCCTTCCTGAACGAAGGTTCGCCCGACTTCGAATGGCAGTTGCCTGAAGACGAGTGGGATGCCATCGCCCTGAACTACACCTCCGGCACGACCGGCAACCCGAAGGGTGTGGTCTATCACCATCGCGGCGCCTACCTGAATTCGGCCTCGAACATCATTTCCTGGGGCATGCCGCCGCACTCGGTCTATTTGTGGACCCTGCCGATGTTCCACTGCAACGGCTGGTGCTTCCCCTGGACCCTGGCCGCCAATGCCGGCACCAGCGTCTGCCTGCGCAAGGTTGATCCGGCCCTGATCTTCGGCCTGATCAAGGAGCACAAGGTCAGCCACATGTGCGGCGCGCCGATTGTGTACGGCATGATGATCAACGCCCCGGAAAGCCTGCGCGAGGGCATTGAGCATCAGGTCAACGGCCTGATCGCCGGTGCAGCCCCCCCGGCCGCCATCATCGAAGGCGCCCAGCGCATGGGCTTCAACATCACCCACGTGTATGGCCTGACCGAAACCTACGGCCCGGCTGCCGTCTGCGCCAAGCAGCCGGAGTGGGATCGCCTGCCGATCGACCTGCAGGCTGCCCGCAACGGCCGCCAGGGTGTGCGTTACCACATGCAGGAAGCGATCACCGTGCTCGACCCGGTCTCCATGGAGCCGGTGCCCTGGGATGGCGAGACGATGGGCGAGATCATGTTCCGCGGCAACCTGGTCATGAAGGGTTACCTGAAGAACGAGAAGGCCACCGAGGAATCCTTTGCCGGCGGCTGGTTCCACACCGGTGACCTGGCGGTCGTCCATAGCGACGGCTACGTCAAAATCAAGGACCGCTCCAAGGACGTGATCATTTCCGGCGGCGAGAACATTTCGTCGCTGGAAGTCGAGGACGTGCTCTACCGCCACCCGGCCGTCATCGCCGCCGCCGTCGTCGCCAAGCCCGACGAGAAGTGGGGCGAGGTGCCGGCTGCCTTCATCGAACTGAAGGCCGATGCCAAGTGCACCGAGGCCGAGATCATCGAGCATTGCCGCGCCCACCTGGCCCGCTTCAAGGTGCCCAAGCAGGTTGTTTTCGGCGAACTGCCGAAGACCTCGACCGGCAAGATCCAGAAATACGTCCTCCGCCAGCACGCCAATTCGGCGCTGGCCATCGAGTAGCTATTAGTTGCTGGTCGTTAGTCGTTAGCGGTTGGTTGCTAGCGACTAATGACTACGGACTAACCACTAAAAGGAATTCCCATGAGCACCTATATCGCCCCGATTCGCGACATGCAGTTCGTTCTGAATGAAGTCGCCGGCCTTGAAGAGATTTGCGCCCTGCCGGGCAACGAGGAATGCTCGGTCGATCTCGTCGAATCCATTCTCGACGAAGCTTCCAAGTTCGCCACCGGCGTTCTCGATCCGATCAACAACGTTGGCGACCGTGTCGGCCACGTCTGCAAGGACGGCGTCGTCACCACGGCGCCCGGCTTCAAGGAAGCCTACCAACTGTTCGCCGAAACCGGCTGGAACTCCATGCCTTTCTCGCCGGAATACGGCGGCCAGGGCCTGCCGGCCGTCGTTTCGATGGCCGTCAATGAAATGTGGAAGGGCGCCAACATGGCCTTCGGCCTGTGCCCGATGCTGACCGGCGGCGCCATTGAAGCCATTGCCCACCACGCCTCCGACGAACTCAAGCAGAAGTACCTGCCGAAGATGGTCGAAGGCACCTGGACTGGCACGATGAACCTCACCGAGCCGAACGCCGGCTCCGATCTGGCGGCCATCTCTTCCAAGGCCAAGGCCGTCGGTGATGGCTCTTACCTGGTCAGCGGCACCAAGATTTTCATTACCTGGGGCGAACATGATGTCGCCGAGAACATCATCCACCTCGTGCTGGCCCGCCTGCCGGACGCGCCGCCGGGACTGAAGGGCATCTCGCTCTTCCTGGTGCCGAAGTTCCTGGTCAATGACGACGGCTCGCTCGGCAAGCGCAACGATCTGATCTGCGCCTCCATTGAACACAAGCTCGGCATCCACGGCAGCCCGACCGCCGTCATGTCCTACGGCGAGAACGAAGGCGCTGTCGGCTACCTGATCGGCGACGAGAACAAGGGCATCGGCTACATGTTCACGATGATGAACCACGCCCGCGTCAATGTCGGCCTCGAAGGCGTCGGCATCGCCGAGCGCGCCTACCAGCACGCCCTGTGGTACGCCCGTGAGCGCGTGCAGGGCAAGATCATCGGCGACAAGTCCGACGAGAAGAAGACCATCCTGCATCACCCGGATGTTCGCCGCATGCTGATGGACGTCAAGTCGCGCACCGAAGCCATGCGTACGCTGGCTTATTACGCTGCCGCCAATATCGACCGCGCCCATGCCGGCGATGCTGCCGCCCAGTCGCGCGTCGATCTGCTCACCCCGGTCGTCAAGGGCTGGAGCACGGAGCAGGGCGTCGAGCTGTCGTCGACCGCGCTGCAGGTCTTCGGTGGCGTCGGTTTCGTCGAAGAAACCGGTGCGGCGCAGTACTACCGCGATTCGCGCATCACCACCATCTACGAAGGCACGACGGCCATCCAGGCCAACGACCTGGTCGGCCGCAAGCTGGCCCGCGAAAAGGTGCCGGGCGCCGCCATGAAGACGCTGATCGCCGAAATGACGGCCACGGCTGACGAGATCGCCGCTAACGCCCAGCTGGCCGGTATTGCCGCCAACCTGAAGACGGCGATTGCGGCCCAGCAGAAGGCGGTGGACTGGATTCTCGCCAATTACGAAAGCGCCCCGGCCGCCGTTCATGCCGGTTCCGTGCCTTTCCTCAAGCAGACCGGTATCGTGGTCGGCGGCTGGCTGATGGCCAAGTCGGCCGCCATTGCCGTCAAGCACATTGCCGAAGGCAGCAGCGACGATTTCTACAAGGCCAAGCTGGCCACGGCCAACTACTTCGCCGCCCACCAGTTGCCGTTCGCTACCGCCTACGCTGCTGAAATCACCGGTGGTGCCGAGTCGGTGTTCGCCCTGCCGGAAAGCCTGTTCTGACCATGAGCACGCGCACCGATCGCGATGCAATGGAATACGATGTCGTGATCATCGGCGGCGGCCCTTCGGGGCTGTCTTCGGCGATCCGCATCAAGCAGCTGGCCGAGCAGTCGGGCAAGGAAGTTTCCGTCTGTCTGCTGGAAAAGGGCTCGGAAATCGGCGCCCACATCCTGTCCGGCGCCGTGCTGGAACCGCATGCCCTGAACGAACTCTTTCCGGACTGGAAGGAACGCGGCGCGCCCCTGAACACGCCGGCCGGCGAGGATCGTTTCCTGTTCCTGACCGAAGGCGGTTCGTTCAAGCTGCCGACCCCGCCGCAGATGTCCAACCATGGCAACTACATCATCAGCCTGGGCAACCTTTGCCGCTGGCTGGGTGAGCAGGCCGAGGCGCTGGGCGTCGAGATCTACCCGGGCTTTGCCGCCGCCGAGGTGCTTTACCACGAGGACGGCTCGGTCAAGGGCGTCGCCACCGGCGACCTGGGCATCGGCAAGGACGGCCAGCCGGGCCACAACTTCCAGCCGGGCATGGAACTGCATGCCCGCCAGACCATCTTCGCCGAAGGCTGCCGCGGTTCGCTGACCAAGGAACTGTTCGGCAAGTTCGATCTGCGCGATGGCATCAATCCGCAAACCTACGGCATCGGCATCAAGGAGCTGTGGGAAATCGACCCGGCCAAGCACCAGCCCGGCCTGATCGTGCACACCGTGGGCTGGCCGGTATCGTCCGACACCTACGGCGGCTCCTTCCTCTACCACCTGGAGAACAACCTGGTGGCGGTGGGCTACGTTGTCGGCCTCGACTACAAGAACCCGTGGCTGTCGCCGTACGAGGAATTCCAGCGCTACAAGACGCACCCGGCGATTCGCGGCTTCTTCGAAGGCGGCCGGCGCATTTCCTACGGCGCCCGCGCGCTGTCGGAAGGCGGCTACCAGTCGGTGCCCAAGCTGCATTTCCCGGGCGGCCTGCTGGTCGGCGACACCGCCGGCTTCCTCAATGTGCCGAAGATCAAGGGCACGCACATGGCCATGGAGTCCGGCATCGTCGCCGCCAAGGCCGTGTTCGAGCACCTGTTCAAGGACAACGCCGGCACCGAGGTCAAGGAATACGGCGAGCTGATCAAGCAGAGCTGGCTGTGGGCCGAGCTGTACAAGGTGCGCAACATCCGCCCGGCCTTCAAGTGGGGCTTGTTGGGTGGCCTGGCCTACGGCGCCATCGACACCTTCCTGTTCGGCGGCAAGGCACCGTGGACCATGCGTCACCACGACGACCACAGCCAGCTCGGCGACAAGAACAGCTATCCGAAGATCGACTACCCGAAGCCGGACGGCAAGATCAGCTTCGACCGCCTGTCCTCGGTTTTCCTGTCGGCGACCAACCACGAGGAAAACCAGCAGACGCACCTGCGCCTGAAGGATGAATCGGTGGCCATTTCGGTCAATTACGCCAAGTACGGCGCGCCGGAAACGCGTTACTGCCCGGCTGGCGTGTACGAAATCCTCGGTGAGGAGGAAGGCAAGCCGCGGCTGCAGATCAACGGCCAGAACTGCCTGCACTGCAAGACCTGCGACATCAAGGATCCGACCCAGAACATCAACTGGACGGTTCCGGAAGGTGGCGGTGGGCCGAACTATCCAAACATGTAAGTCCTGACGCCTGGCCGGGCATCGCTCAGGCCGGGCGCAACAACAAACAGAACCCGAGAACAGCGCAGTTTCAAATCAATCGGAGTTTCCAGGAGGTCTCATGTCACAAGAAAATATCCAGGCGAAGATTCGGAGCAATCCGAAATTCGCCGAACTGGTCGGCAAGCGTACCCGCTTCGCCGTCATCCTCTCGCTGGTCGTGCTGGTGCCTTACTACACCTTCATGTTCCTCGTTTCCACGCAGCCGCAGATCTTCGCCGCCAAGATTGCCGAAGGTAGCGTCATCACCATCGGCTGGCCGATCGCCGCGCTGATCGTCGTTGCCGGCTGGATCCTGACCGGTGTCTACGTCAACCGCGCCAACGGCGAATTCGACAGCATCACCGCCGAAGTCCTCAAGGAGGCCCGCAAATGAAGCGCTCCATCACCGCATTGATCGCCGGCAGCCTGCTCGCCGTCTCCTTCGCCGTATTTGCCGGTCCCGGCGCCATCGAAGGCGTCGAGAAACAGCCGATCAACGTCAGCGCCATCGCCATGTTCATGATCTTCGTGCTGGCCACGCTCGGCATCACCAAGTGGGCGGCCGGCAAGACCAAGACCACCGCTGACTTCTACACGGCTGGCGGCGGCATCACCGGCTTCCAGAATGGCCTGGCCATCGCCGGCGACTACATGTCCGCCGCGACCCTGCTCGGTCTGACTTCGATGGTCTATTTCAAGGGCTACGACGGCTTCATCTACGCCGTCTGCTTCTTCATCGGCTGGCCAATCATCCTGTTCCTGATGGCGGAACGTCTGCGCAACCTCGGCAAGTTCACCTTCGCCGACATCGCCTCCTACCGCCTCGACCAGAACCGCATCCGCACCTTCGCGGCCATCGGTTCGCTGACCGTCGTCTGCTTCTACCTGATCGTCCAGATGGTCGGTGCCGGCCAGTTGATCCAGCTGCTGTTCGGGCTGGAATACAACTATGCCGTGATCGTCGTCGGCCTGCTCATGATGGTGTACGTCACCTTCGGCGGCATGACGGCAACGACCTGGGTGCAGATCATCAAGGCCTGCCTGCTGCTCGGTGGCGGCATCACGCTGATGCTGCTGACCCTGGCGCAATTCGGCTGGTCTTTCGAGAATCTGTTCACCAAGGCCATCGAGTCGCACAAGCTGGGCGAAAAGCTGATGTCACCGGGTACGCTGATGGCTGACCCGATCTCTGCCTTCTCGCTGTCGCTCGGCCTGCTTTTTGGTACCGCCGGTCTGCCGCACATCATGATGCGCTTCTTCACCGTGCCGAACGCCAAGGAAGCCCGCAAGTCGGTGTTCTACGCGACTGGTTTCATCGGCCTGTTCTTCCTGGTCACCATGGTTCTCGGCGCTGCCGCGATCACCATCGTCGGCACCAACGGCGCTTTCTTCGAAGGCGGCCAGGTTGGCGGCAAGCTGATCGGTGGCGGCAACATGCCGGTCATGCACCTGGCCAAGGCAGTTGGCGGCGACATCTTCCTCGGCTTCCTGTCGGCCGTGGCTTTTGCCACCATCCTGGCAGTGGTGTCGGGCCTGGCCCTGGCCGGCGCCTCGGCGATCTCGCATGACCTGTACGCCCGCGTCATCAAGAAGGGCACGGCCTCCAGCCAGCAGGAAATGAAGGTCACCCGTCTGGCCTCCATCGGCCTCGGCATCGCGGCCATCCTGCTTGGCATCGCCTTCAAGGATCAGAACGTGCTGTTCCTCGTCGCGCTGGCCTTTGGCGTCGCTTCCTCGGTCAACTTCCCGGTGCTGATCCTGTCCATGTACTGGAAGGGCCTGACCACGCGCGGCGCGCTGTGGGGCGGCATCGCTGGTCTGGTTTCGTCGGTTGGTCTGGTCATCCTGTCGCCGACCGTGTGGGTCAAGATTCTCGGCAACAAGGCCGCCATCTTCCCGTACGACCACCCGGCCATCGTCTCGATGACGCTCGCCTTCTTTGTCACCTGGTTGCTTTCGGTGACCGACAAGAGCGCCCGTGCTGCGGCCGAAGCCGCCGCTTTCGAAGAGCAGTTCATCCGTGCCCAAACCGGCCTGGGTGCTGCCGGAGCGCACGCGCACTAAGAATTTGCTCACTCTGCGGGTGAGATATCGGGAGAACAGCGCCCGCCATCTCATTCTTTCAGGGGCCTTCGGGCCCCTTTTTTTGTCACGTAGATATTAAATGTAATAATTTTACAAAAAATGCCTTTTAAATATTGATTTGGCGTTATCCTGACGCTATCGACTATAACTAAAGTAATGGCTTCTGCGGAGATGCAAAAGTAAATGAGTGAGATGGGCCAAAGCCGGCTTCCCGGGCTGCTGGGCAAACTGGGAAAGATGACGTCGATTCGCGATACTGAGCTGCTGGAGCAAAGCCTGCTGCGGACATTGGGGCCCTTGCTCGGGGTGCTCGATACCTCCTTGTACCGGACGGACGATGGCGAGAGCCTGATCCGGGTCACCCACTATCACCGTTCCAAAGTGGTGGACGCGGATGGCGTCGCTCGCATGGTCGAGCGGGTCGAGGAGGTCATGCATCTGGGCGAATTGCCGCCGGAGGTAATCGGATTGACCGATAACGTCAGGCTGCTGGCCAAGCCCTGTACGCGCAAACTCGATCAAGACCTTCTGGTCGCCTATCCCCTGATGGGCGGCAACGATGTCTGTGGTTACTTCGTCTTCCTGCGCGATCGAGAGGTTTCTGCGGTTGAAGACACGATGATCCGCGGCGTGCTGGAAGTGTTCTCGAATTACTACGCGCTGCTCGACATCAGCCAGCGCGATCGCCTGACCGGACTATTCAACCGCCAGGCACTGGAAAGCAGTTTCGACCGGATCTGGCGGGCGCTCGGTCGTCCCGATTTCTTTGCCGAGAAGACCGCCGGCCGCCGGCAGTTGCCGGCCGACACTTACTGGCTGGCCGTGATCGACATCGATCACTTCAAACGCATCAACGACGGTTTCGGCCACATGGTCGGCGACGAGATCCTGCTGCTGGCGTCGCGCCTGATGAGCCACACCTTCCGCTCCTCGGATCTGCTTTACCGCTACGGGGGCGAAGAGTTTGTCGCGATTATTTCGGCCGAAAACGCGGCCATCGCCAGGAACGTTTTCGAACGTGTCCGCCTGGCCATCGAGGCGCATCTTTTCCCACGTATCGAACACCTGACCGTCAGCATCGGCTACAGCCAGGCCGCGCCCGACATCCTGCCGGTCGAAGTCCTCAGCCGGGCCGACCGCAGCCTCTACCAAGCCAAGCAGGACGGGCGAAATCGCGTTTACGCCTATCAGGAGCTGGTCGATTCCGGGGTCTTTGCGCAGCAGAGTTACGACGAAGTGGAGTTTTTCTAAAGGCGCCAAGGGCCGCCGCCGGCGGGCTGCCGGCGGGTGAACGTGACCGTTTATTTGTCGACGCGATACATCTTGGCCTTGTTCATCTTCGGGCTCCACGGCAGGCCGCTGTTCTGCCAGCCGTTTTGCAGGCGGAAGCCGGCTTGCGGCCCTTCCTTGATGATCGAACCCTGGAAGCCATTGACGATATAGCGGGCATTGACGAAGCCGTTGTCACGCAGATATTCGGCACTCGGCTCGCCCCGTTCGCTGCCGGAACGGCACATGGTGATGATTTCGGTGTCCGCTCCCCAGCCCCGTTTGGCCAGCTCGGCCTTGACGTCGGCTACGAAATTCGGGTTGTAGTTCGGTTTGTAGTTGCCGCGCTTGTCGTCCCAGACATTGCGGTCGACGATCAGGTAGGGAATGTTCACGGTAATCATGTCGGTGAAACCGGTGAACATGATCTCGACCGGATCGCGCACGTCGATGAACAGGATCTTGGCATCGGCCTGCTTGACCTTGTTGTAGGCCTCCTGCGCAGAAATTGCGATATCGACGGCACTGGCCGTCAGCGCGCTGAAGATCAGGCTGGCTGCAGCAATGAGTCGTTTCATGGTGTCTCCTTTATATTGTGTGGAAATATAAGGTTACACGAATATTATCAATCGCTACTGATGCGATCGGGCAGCACGCTACTGCGCAAACCAATACCGGATCAGGGCGAGTGACAGTGCAAACAGGTAGCCATAGGCGAACCGGTCGATGCGCAGCACGGGCTGATTATTCCGGGCCCGCCAGGCACCCATGACGCACATCAGCAGGCCAACGGCGACAGGCGTGAACAGCAGGTTGGCCAGACGCAGCCCGGCACTGGCGAAATGCATCGGCAACAGCAAAAGGCTGATGCCGCCGGCGATGGCGCCAAAGATGGCATAGCCGAATCCAGCCAGCCACGGGTTGGGCGGTTTGCGGAATGGCTCAGCCAGCGAGTGCAGCCCAAGTTCGACCAGCGCCTCGGCAACCGCCTGCAGCACAACTTCGCCAATGACTTCGACGATGAACTCGACAATCAGCTCAAGCATCCGGGTGGCGCCAGTTGTTGTTTGGGCGGTGCAGCGGGCTCGGCATCAGCCGGTTCGCTTCAGGTTGTTTTCGCTTCCGCGGCGGCCAGTTTCGGCCGTTCGAACAGCGAACTGATGGTGACACGCCCGATGGCCGGGGTGTCCGGCACGGCATACATCACATCGACCATCATTTCCTCGAAGATGCCACGCAGGCTGCGGGCGCCGGCCTTGTATTCGATGGCGAGTTCGGCCATCTGGCGGAAGACGTTGGGTTCCACCTGCAAGTCGACGCCATCGGCGGCCAGCATGGCCTGAAACTGTTTGTAGATGGCGTTTTTCGGCTCGGTCAGGATGCGGATCAGCATGTCCTGCGACAGCTCGTGCAGGCGGGTGACGATGGGCAGACGGCCGGCGAATTCGGGAATCAGGCCGAATTCGAGCAGGTCGGTTGGTTTGACGCGGGCATTCAGCCGTTCCAGGATTTTCTGGTCGTCGCCTTCTGCGGTCGAGATAAAGCCGAAGGTGTGGGTCCGGGTCAGGATGTGGTCGAGCCCGACAAAGGCGCCACCGCAGATGAACAGGATATTGGTGGTATCGATATGGCGCCCGTCTTTCAGGCGGACCGGGGCGCCTTCCATGATCTTGAGCAGGGCGTGCTGGACGCTCTCGCCGGAAGTAGCACGGGCTTCGCCGCCAACCGCCTTGAGCTTGTCCACTTCATCGACGAAAACGATGCCGCGCTGGGCGAGGGCGAGGTCGTCGTTGGCCCGGTCGAGCAGGCGATGCAGGATGGCCTCGATTTCGTCGCCGACAAACTGCGTCTGGGCCAGCGAGGTCGCATCGGCGGTCACGAAGGGCACGTCGAGAATACGGGCCAGCGTTTCGCAAAGCAGCGTCTTGCCGGTGCCGGTCGGGCCGATCAGCAGAATGTTGCTCTTGGTCAGCTCGACGCTGTCCTCGGCGATATTCCCCATCCGGCGAAAGTGAGCGTAGATGGCGACGGCCAGCGTTTTCTTGGCATCTTCCTGGCCGATGACATGTTCGGAGAGGCGGCGGACGATTTCGCTGGGTTTGAGCAGGGTGGGCATCGGAGTACTCCGCGGACAGTATTTGCCGATGCTAGTCGTGCCGGGCTGTTTCGGAAAGCCCAATCGCGTGGCCGGGCCAGCTGCGAGCTTTGCCTCCCCGCTGGCATGGCCGTCAAAGGTAAAATAACGAATTGACCAAGTGATCGGTGCTGGCTATCCGGCAACCATCGCTTGAGGCCCGACTTCATTTTCCTGCAGGAATTCCTTCATGCTACCGAAGCTCACCTCCTTCCCCGGCGTCCAAGGCCCGGTCGTTATCATCGTGATGGACGGCTACGGCCTGCCCAAGACCGACGTTGGCAGCGCCATCGCCGCGGCCAAAAAACCGACCCTCGACCGCCTGTTCGCCAATTACCCGAACATCCGCCTGCGCGCCCACGGCACGGCGGTCGGCATGCCGTCCGACGACGACATGGGCAATTCCGAAGTCGGCCACAACGCCATCGGGGCCGGACAGGTTTACAGCCAGGGCGCGTCGCTGGTCGCCAACGCGATTGCCGATGGCGCCCTCTGGCAGGGCGAGGCGTGGCAGCAGATTGTTGCCGGCGCCAAGGCCGGTCGCGGTGTGGTCCATTTCATCGGCCTGTTCTCCGACGGCAACGTGCACAGCCACATCGATCACCTGAAGGCCATGGTCGTCCAGGCCAAGACCGAAGGCATCAAGACCGTGCGCATTCACGCGCTGCTCGACGGCCGCGACGTGCCGGAAACCAGTGCGCTGGATTATGTCGTGCCCTTCGAAGCCTTTCTGGCCGAGATCAGTGCGGATGGCTTCGATGCCCGCATCGCTTCCGGCGGTGGCCGCCAGTACATCACCATGGACCGTTACGACGCCAACTGGGCGATGGTCGAAAAAGGCTGGAAGACCCACGTGCTCGGCAAGGGGCCGCAGTTCGCCAATGCCACGGCAGCGGTCAACGGCCTGCGCGAGCAGAACCCCGGTACCATCGACCAGGATCTACCGGAGTTCGTCATCGCCGATAACGGCAAGGCCATCGGCACCATCGAGGACGGCGATTCGGTCGTCTTCTTCAACTTCCGCGGCGACCGCGCCATCGAAATCACCCGCGCTTTCGAAGAGGCGGCTTTCGACAAGTTTGACCGCGTTCGTTTCCCGAAGGTCACCTACGCCGGCATGCTGCAGTACGACGGTGACCTGAAACTGCCGGCCCGTTTCCTGGTCGCCCCGCCGGCGATCAAGGACACCACCGGCGAATGGTTCGCCAAGTCGGGCATCGCTCAGTTCGCCTGCTCGGAAACGCAGAAATTCGGCCATGTGACCTACTTCTGGAATGGCAACCGCTCCGGCAAGTTCGACGGCGAAACCTGGCAGGAAGTGCCGAGCGATGTCGTTCCCTTCGAGCAGCGGCCCTGGATGAAGGCGGCCGAAATCGCCGACGCGATGATCGCTGCCCTCCAGTCAGGCCAGTACAGAACGCTGCGCTGCAACTTCGCCAATGGCGACATGGTCGGCCACACTGGCAACTTCGAAGCAGCACGGATCGCGGTCGAAGCCGTCGACCTGTCGCTCGCCCGCGTCCTGCAGGCCATCGATGCGGCCGGCGGCGTGGCGCTGATCACGGCCGACCACGGCAATGCCGACGAAATGTTCGAACTGGACAAGAAGACCAAGCAGCCGGCCATGAACAAGGATGGTTCGTTCAAGGCCAAGACGGCACATACGCTGAACCCGGTGCCGCTGATCCTCTACGACAACGTCAGTGGCAGCAAGCTGGGCTTCAAGCAGACCGAGACGGCCGGCCTGTCCAACATCGCCGCCACAGTTGCCAACCTGCTCGGGCTGGAGAAGCATGCGGCTTGGGACGAAAGCTTGCTGGAAATTCGCTGAAGTGCGCTGGCCGGCGACAACGGATGCCCTGATGCCGGAACGGCATCCGTTGGCTGGCCTTGGGGGCTGCGATGATTGACCCCTTCATCGCCCTGCGCGGTGAGCCGCCCGCCCTGCAGGTGCTGAAGCATCCACTCGGCTTTGTCTTTCGGGTGCTGCGCGGCTTCAGTACCAATCAGGGCCTGCTGCTGGCTGGGGCGATTGCCTACTATGCGCTGCTTTCGGTCGTACCGCTGCTGATCCTGACGGTATTCCTGCTTTCCAATCTGGTCAGCCAGGCCGAATTGCTCGGCGTCCTCGGGCGCTATCTGGAATGGCTGGTGCCCAGCCAGTCGCAGGCGGTGCTCGGCGATGTTTCCCGATTTCTGCAGAACGGCATCGGGATCGGTGCCCTGTTGCTGCTGACCATGCTGTTTTTCAGTTCGCTGGCCTTTTCCGGACTGGAAAAAGCGATGGCGATCATCTTTGCCCATCGTGGTCGGCAAAAGAAGCGCCACTTTCTGGTTTCCGCCGTCCTGCCCTACTGTTTCGTTTTCGTGCTGGGCATCGCCTTGTTGGTCGTGACCTTCGCTTCGGCCAGCCTGCAGGCGATGGAACATGAAAGCGTCCATTTTCTTGGCACCGACTGGTCGTTGCGCGGGGTCTCCGGCCTGCTTTTCTACCTGCTCGGACTGGCCATGGAAACTGCCGTCCTGACCTCGCTCTACCTGATCATCCCGGTCGGGCGGACGTCGCTCAGCCACGCGCTGATCGGCGGTTTTTCGGCCGCCCTGCTGTGGGAAGCCCTGCGCCATGTGCTGGTCTGGTACCTGACCAGCCTGTCGCGGGTCAGTGTCGTCTATGGCTCGCTGACCACGGCGGTGGTGGCGCTGTTCTGCATGGAACTCGCCGCGACGCTGCTACTGCTTGGCGCCCAGGTGATTGCCGAGTACGAGTTGCTGGGCGACAACGCACCCGCCTGATTACTTGGCGTTCCGCTCGCGAACGATGGGCGGCACGAACTTGACCGAGAATTTCCAGCCGTCCGGGCTGGCCTTGAGGAGCAGGGATTTTGAATTGGCCCCTTCCTCAAACAGCGGTTCTTCGTTGAGCATTTCAATGGCGCCTATGCCCTTGATGACACAGGCGCCGGGCAGCGTGACAAAAGCCGATTCGGCGGCGACCAGCACAAACTGCCCTTCCTTGGACTCGGAGCAGGACAGGCCCTTCGGCACGCTGGCCGGGTTCTCCTTCCAGGCTTGACGCAGCTTGTCGAGGCTTAGGCCCAGTTCTTCGGTGATCTTGAGCGGGAGCGTTACTTCGCGCGATTTGGCATGGCTCATTCGATGGTTCCTTGGTGGTGGCCGCTCAGAGCCAGGTCAGCCAGCGGCCGACCAGCAGCATCAGCACGATGGGCAGATAGGGAAAGGCGACGGTTGGGCGGCAGGCGCTGAGAATGTAGCTGGTGATCAGGCCAACGCTGCCGGGTCGGCTGGCAGCCCAGTCGGTATGCAGTTGCATCGCCGCTGGTGTCGGCTCGGGCTGCCCGAGCAGCGCTTCGATGTGCAGCAGGCGCTCGGCCAGCCGTGACTGGTAGGTCTTGAATATGCCTTCCTGCACCCAGCAGAGCAGTACCGTGAAGCCGATCCAGACCGGTGGCAGGCGGAGCGCCAGGCCAATCAGGCAAAGCGCGAGGCAGACCAGCTTGATGCTCAGGGCGTTGCGTTCGTGCTGTTCGTGGTTGTCCTGCAGGGTTTGCCACTCCTGAGCCAATAAGGTTTTGCTGTCCATTCGCCATT
Source organism: Ferribacterium limneticum (assembly GCF_020510625.1). NCBI lineage: Bacteria > Pseudomonadati > Pseudomonadota > Betaproteobacteria > Rhodocyclales > Azonexaceae > Ferribacterium > Ferribacterium limneticum. The sequence goes on from NZ_CP075191.1 coordinate 263,592, forward strand.
GTTCCCGGTTGCTTGCGACGCTGCGGTAGCAAGGATAGCCGTTTGTGCCCCGGATGTACGCGACAGGCGATGCTGATGGCAGGCAGCGTGTGGTGGAGAGGCGATTGCCACGCTGATTTGAAACGAAAAGGGCCGCCCGAAACGGGGCGGCCTTGTGTCCCAATGCCATTCAGTTAGTGAAAAACCTCTGGGGTCTGTCGTTCCCGCGGCCTCGACACGCCCGGGACTCCGCTTCGCGGCGGGCGAAGCGGGAACCCAGTAAATGTGTGATGCCTGGATTCCCGCTTTCGCGGGAATGACGCTTGACTGAACCGTATTGGGCCCTCGGCCTGGACGGCAATGGCCTCCGGCTTGCTGCGATTACTCGCCAGCGGCGCAGGCGCGCTGCTCGGCGCGGCTTAGGCCGCTGCCGGTAAAGCACTTGTTGTAGCCATCCTGCTCCAGCTTGTACAGCGTGCGAGCGACGACCGCGGTGTCGGTGAAATCGGAGAAGACACCATCGATACCCAGGCGGTAGAACTGCAGGTACTCATTGACCGGGTTGCCGGTGTAATCGCTGGACAGACGGCGCTGTTCGTTGCGGAAGGTCCAGGTGTGCACCTTGAGGCCACGGGCGTGGGCGCGCTCGATCAGGTCGGTCGGCTCGGCCAGGGCGCGGGCCGCTTCGCCCGGGCCGGTCGCATCGGAGACGACGGTGCTGACGATGTAGCGTTTCCACGGACCGATGCCGTAGGCGTAGCTGGCGATCTCGTCGAGGCCGGCATCGGTGGCGAACCAGCCAAAGGTGCGAGCCAGCAATTCCGGCTTGCCGGAGGCCGTCCAGTCGTACGGGCGGTCGAATGGTGCGTTGTAGGCCAGGCTGCCATCGGCGTTGACGTCGTCGGCATCGACCAGCTGGATCAGGCGGACCTTGGTCTGCTTGCTCAGGGCCTTCAGGTTGGCCTGTTCGAAGCTCTGGATGAAGACCGGGGCGTGGCGGTGGTTCCAGCCGGCGCGGGTCAGCGCGGCGAGCAGCTTGCCTTCCAGCGGCAGACCGAGGGCCTGGTGGTAGGTCGGGTGCTTGGTTTCCGGATAGATGCCGATGGTGCGGCCGGTTTCACGCGATTTGCGCTTGGCCAGTTCGATTACTTCATCAAAGGTCGGGATCTGGAACTTGCCGTCGAATTGCGTCGGCCGGTCGGCCGGGATCGGCTGCTTGGCGCGCAGGGTCTTGATTTCGGCCAGCGTGAAGTCGGAGGCGAAAAAGCCGGTTTCGGCGGCACCATCGACCAGGCGGGTACGCTTGCGGGCGGCGAACTCGGGGCGGCTGGCGACGTCGGTCGTCGCCGTGATGTTCGGTTCGTGACGGGCGATCAGGTGGCCATCCTTGGTCGAGACAAGGTCCGGCTCGATGTAATCGGCGCCGAGTGCGATGGCCAGGGCATAGCCTTCGAGGGTGTGGTCGGGCAGGTAGCCGGCGGTGCCGCGGTGGCCGATGACCAGCGGGGCAGTTTCGTTGCGTTCGTCGTAAGCGTTGTGACCATCGTGGGCGACAGCCGGGGCGGTCGTGGCCAGGCCGAGCGCGCCGGTGACCAGCAGGGCGGCGAGCGAAAGGTAGTGCTTGCGCATGTGGGGTGCTCCTCAGAGGTGGGGGAGCGGCTAGGCTAGTGTCGTGATATGACCATGTAATGACATTTCGCGTGGCCGGCGCGCGGATTGGCAGGCCCTGTGGCCAGGCTTGGGAAGCGCCAAAAATGCGGGCGACTCTTCGGTTTAATCGAAGTGTTTCTGTTGCACAGGTCGGTGGTTCGCACTGGTCAGGCTGCTTAGAATAGGCGCCTACGATTTTTCCGGTTCCCTGCCATGTTCGAACTCCTGCTCTCCCCCGAAATCTGGATCGCTTTCTTCACGCTGACGGCGCTGGAACTGGTGCTCGGTATCGACAACATCATTTTCATCAGCATCCTGGTCGACAAGCTGCCCAAGGAGCAGCAGGAGCTGGCCCGCAAGATCGGCCTGTTCCTCGCCATGTTCATGCGCATTGCGCTGCTGCTGGTGCTGTCGTGGATTGTCGGCCTGACTGAACCGGTGCTGACGCTGTTCGGTTATGGCGTTTCCGGGCGCGACCTGATCCTGATTGCCGGCGGCCTGTTCCTGATCTGGAAGAGTACCGGCGAGGTGCACCAGTTGCTGGAAGGCGAGGAAGGCAGCGAATCGGCCAAGGTGGCGTCAAGCTTTGCCGGGGTGATCGCCCAGATCATGGTGATCGACCTGGTGTTCTCGCTGGATTCGATCATCACGGCGGTCGGCATGGTCAGCCAGGTCGGCGTGATGATTGCCGCCGTCGTTGCCTCGGTCGGCCTGATGATGCTGTTTGCGCGCCATATCGGCGAATTTGTCTCGAATCACCCGACGATCAAGATGCTGGCCCTGTCCTTTCTGGTGGTGGTTGGCGTGGTGCTGATCGCCGACGGTTTCGGCCACCATGTGCCGAAGGGTTACATCTACTTCGCCATGGCCTTCTCGGTGGGGGTCGAAATGCTCAACATCCGCATGCGCAAGAAGGCCGTCAAGCCGGTCGATCTGCGCGAGCCGTATGCCCGGGAGTTAGAGGCCGATTAGGCTTCAAACCGGCGACAGCACGGCGGCCACCCGGCCTGGCTCGATGCGGATCGAGCGAAGCAGCCAGCGGGCCGCCTTTTCCTGCAGGCTGCCGTCTTCGCGCAGGACATAGACCGGCTTGCTACGGAAATAGCTGGCCACCATCTGGCTGATTGCCTGACGGGCCATCGGCTCGTATTCCCGCGGTAGCGCGGCGGATTGCACCGACTCGGCGACCGGTTGGTCGAGGAAAAACGCTTTGGCCGCATCGTCGTAGCGCACCCCGGCGGTGCCGAGCATGTCGACAGGAACGGCTGCCTGGCCGAGCAGCGATACATTCAGGCGGGCAGCGATGGTGGCCTTGCCGGCCGGCTCGCCAAGACGAATTCTGGGCGCTTCGCTCAGTGAAACGATGATCATCCCTTTGCCGTAGCTCTTCTGCTGCACACCATTTTTGTCGATCTGTGTCTGGATGTCGGCTTCGGAAAAATAGACTTCCTTGTCGAGCAAGCCGGCGCTGCCGGTCGTGGCGCTAACGAGGAGGGCCAGTGCGGCCATTAGGGATTTGAGCTTCATCAGATACCTCGATTCGAGTCGGCGTATTTTCCCACCCATTGACGCCGATAGTGCACTGGCGCCATGCCGGTCCATTCGACAAAGGCGCGATAGAAGGCCGAGGTGTCGGCATAGCCGAGGTCGGCGGCGACCTTGGCGATCGAGTCCTTCGTTTTCGTCAGCCGGGCCAGCGCCATGTCGCGGCGCAGGGCGTCCTTGATGCCACGGAAGCTGGAGCCTTCTTCTTCGAGCCGGCGGTGAATGGTGCGCGGCGACAGGTAGAGGCGGTCGGCGATGTCGTCCAGGCTCAAGGTGTCGGGCAGGGCGGCGCGCAGCAGGTCGCGGACGCGGATGACCATCTCGCGGTCGCGTCGGTAGAGGGTGGTGATCTTGCCGGGGGCGCCGTCGAGGAAAGTGGTCAGTGCCGCTTCGTCGCGGCGGATGGGCAGATCGAGCAGGTTGGCGTTGAAGCTGGCGACCAGCGTCCCCATGCCACCGGGAACCGTCGGCGCAAAGCGCGAATCCTCGGTGAAGATCAGGGCGTAGTCGGCGAAATGGGCTGGCTTGCGGTAGGGAAAGATCACGCTGTCGAGACCAATGCCGCGCCCGGCCAGCCAGCACGACAGGCCGTGCAGCAGACGGAGCAGCCATTCGAAGGCGAAGATGCGGCCGGGGTCATTTACTCCTCCCTCTTTAGGGTCCAGAGGGCCGGTATCCCTTGGGACAAGGGGGAGGTTGGGTGGGGGATGGGTTTTGGCACGCGCTGTCATTGCCCCATCCCCTCCCCAGCCCTCCCCTTGAAGGGGAGGGGGGGCAGGCCAACTTTGCATGGGAGGGAGTGGCAGGCCGAGCGGGCGCCGTTCAGCGATGACCAGTTCGGCGTGACCATGTGAGCGGCGGACGCTGACCGCCATGTCGGGCAATACGACGTGCAGGAAGCGGGCGGCACGGGTGAGCGCCTCGGCCAGCGTCGGGGCACTCAGGCAGCCACGGCACAGGAATTCGAAACTGCCGACGCGCATCGGCTGGGCGAAAAGATTGAAGGCTTCATCGTCCAGCTCACGATTCAGCCGGTTGTAGAGCGCGGCGTAGCGGTCGATAGGGATGCGCTTGGCCGTGTCTGCAATGTCAATGTTTTCAGCGGCCAGCATGGGGGCCGGGTTGATCTGTCGCCGCGCCAGACCAGCCAGCATGCCGGTAACAAAGCCCATGGCAACAGTGGCTTGGGTGCGGTTTGGTGATTCTGGGTTGGTGCGATGCAGCATTTTTGGCCAATTTTTCTGGTTCACTGTGACAGGGTATCACCTTGGCGGAATTTGCACGATTATCGTCATTCGCCACAATGGCAGCGGGGTGAAAGGGGCATACGATGGGCGCCTTTCCACCTTTTTGTTGAGGCAGGCGTCATGACCGATCTTTCAGTTGCCAAGAAGCTTTCCCCGTACAAGCCGAAGAACAAGGTTCGTTTCGTCACCGCCGCCTCGCTGTTCGACGGCCACGACGCCTCGATCAACATCATGCGCCGCATCCTGCAATCGACTGGCTCGGAAGTGATCCACCTCGGCCACAACCGCTCGGTGCAGGAAATCGTCAATGCCGCGCTGCAGGAAGACGTGCAGGGCATCTGCATCACCTCCTACCAGGGGGGGCACGTCGAATTCTTCAAATACATGATCGACCTGCTCAAGGCCAATGGTGGCGCCAACATCAAGGTGTTCGGCGGTGGCGGCGGCGTCATCGTGCCGTCGGAAATCAAGGAACTGCACGACTACGGCGTGACCCGCATCTACGCACCGGAAGACGGCGTGCACATGGGCCTGCAAGGCATGATCAACGAGGTCGTGCAGAAATCCGACTTCGATGTCGCCGATGAAGGCGTGCCAACGGCCGAACAGGTGCTGGCTGGCCTGAAGGCCGGCGACAAGCGCCTGCTGGCCCGGGTCATCACCCTGCTCGAAAACGGCGAAGCCCCGGCCCTCAAGGAGCCGCTGCTCAAGGCGGCGGCCGAAACGAATATTCCTGTGCTCGGCATCACCGGCACCGGTGGTGCCGGTAAGTCGTCGCTGACCGACGAACTGGTCCGTCGCTTCCGCCTCGATCAGGGCGATACGGTCAAGATCGGCCTGATCTCGATCGATCCGTCACGCAAGCGTACCGGCGGTGCCTTGTTGGGCGACCGTATCCGGATGAACGCCATCGAGCATCCGAACATCTTCATGCGTTCGCTGGCTACCCGCGACACCGGCTCCGAAATCTCCGTTGCGCTGCCGGAAGTGATCGCCGCCTGCAAGCTGGCCGGCTTTGATCTGGTCGTCGTCGAAACCTCCGGCATCGGCCAGGGCAACGCCGCCATCGTGCCTTTCGTCGATCTGTCGCTGTACGTGATGACGCCCGAGTTCGGTGCCGCCTCGCAGCTGGAGAAGATCGACATGCTCGATTTCGCCGATTTCGTCGCGATCAACAAGTTCGACCGCAAGGGCGCCGAGGATGCGCTGCGCGACGTGCGCAAGCAGTACCAGCGCAATCGCGAAGCTTTCACCACGCCGACTGACGACATGCCGGTCTTCGGCACGCAGGCTGCCCGTTTCAACGACGATGGCGTCACCGCCTTGTATCAGGCGCTGGTCCCGGCCCTGACCGAAAAGGGTCTGACGCTCAAGCCAGGTCAATTGCCGATCGTCACCGTCAAGCAGTCCTCGACCCAGCGCGCCATCGTGCCGGCCCAGCGCGTGCGCTACCTGGCTGAAATTGCCGACACCGTGCGCGGCTATCACGCCCACACTGAAGAGCAGGTCAAGATCGCCCGTGAGCGCCAGTCGCTGCGCATCGCCAAGGCTGTCTTTGCCGGTTGCGACAAGAACGTGGCCGATTTCGACGAAATGCAGGCTTTCAAGGACGCCCAGCAAGACCCGAAAGCCAAGAAGCTGCTCGACATGTGGCCGGCGACGGTCGAGGCCTATTCCGGTGACGAGTACGTCGTGAAAATCCGCGATAAGGAAATCCGTACCAAGCTGGTTTCCGAATCGCTGTCCGGCACCAAGATCAAGAAGGTCATCCTGCCCAAGTTCGGCGACGATGGCGAAACCCTGCGCTTCCTGATGCGCGAGAACGTACCGGGCTCCTTCCCCTACACCGCCGGCGTCTTCGCCTTCAAGCGCGAAGGTGAAGATCCGACCCGGATGTTCGCCGGCGAAGGCGATGCCTTCCGCACCAACCGCCGTTTCAAGCGCGTTTCCGAAGGCATGCCGGCCCACCGTTTGTCGACCGCCTTCGACTCGGTGACGCTGTACGGCTGTGACCCGGACGAGCGCCCGGACATCTACGGCAAGATCGGCAATTCCGGCGTCTCGATCGCCACACTCGACGACCTCAAGGTGCTTTACGACGGCTTCGACCTGCTCGCCCCGACCACCTCGGTCTCGATGACCATCAACGGCCCGGCACCGATCATCCTGGCCTGCTTCTTCAACACCGCCATCGATCAACAGATGGCCAAGTTCGAAAAGGACAACGGCCGTCAGCCGACCGAAGACGAAGCCGAGAAGATTCGCGAGTGGGTGCTGAAGAGCGTGCGCGGCACGGTTCAGGCCGACATCCTGAAGGAAGACCAGGGCCAGAACACTTGCATCTTCTCGACCGAGTTTGCACTGAAGATGATGGGCGACATCCAGGAATTCTTCGTCCATAACCAGGTGCAGAACTTCTACTCGGTGTCGATCTCCGGCTATCACATTGCCGAAGCCGGCGCCAACCCGATCAGCCAGCTTGCTTTCACGCTGTCCAACGGCTTCACCTACGTTGAGTCGTATCTGGCGCGCGGCATGCACATCGACGATTTCGCGCCGAATCTGTCGTTCTTCTTCTCGAACGGCATGGACCCGGAATACTCGGTGATCGGCCGCGTTGCCCGCCGCATCTGGGCGATTGCGATGAAGAACAAGTACGGCGCCAACGAACGCAGCCAGAAGCTGAAGTACCACATCCAGACCTCCGGCCGCTCGCTGCACGCCCAGGAAATGGACTTCAACGACATCCGCACCACGCTGCAGGCGCTGATCGCCATCTACGACAACTGCAACTCGCTGCACACCAACGCCTACGACGAAGCGATCACCACGCCGACCGAGGAATCCGTGCGCCGCGCCATGGCCATCCAGTTGATCATCAACCGCGAGTGGGGCGTCGCCAAGAACGAAAACCCGAACCAGGGGGCCTTTGTCATCGACGAACTGACCGATCTGGTTGAAGAGGCCGTGCTCAAGGAATTCGAAGCCATCGCCAGCCGCGGCGGCGTGCTCGGCGCCATGGAAACCGGCTACCAGCGCGGCAAGATCCAGGAAGAGTCGATGTACTACGAGCACAAGAAGCACGACGGCTCGTACCCGATCATTGGCGTGAACACCTTCCTGAATCCGAAGGGCATGGCCCAACAGGAAATCGAACTGGCCCGTTCGAGCGAGGAAGAAAAGCAATCGCAGATCAAGCGCCTGCGCGACTTCCAGGCCCGTAATGCCGACAAGTCGTCGGCCATGCTGGCCAAGCTGAAACAGACGGTCATTGAAGACGGCAACGTCTTCGCCGTGCTGGTCGATGCCGTCAAGTGCTGCTCGCTCGGTCAGATCAGCAGCGCACTGTATGAAGTCGGTGGCCAGTACCGCCGCAGCATGTAAGGGCCCGCGTAAAAGGCGAACAGCAACCCGAACCCGATAGGGCGGAGGAGAAAAACGACGGCGAGGCTATGAACCTCGCCGTTTTCATTGCCTGATCTATCCGCGGGTAAACCTGAAAATGCGCTTCTTGGTAACCTGCATCGGTGAATCTGCACGATAATCAGAAAACGCTAATGCATCATGCAGTCATCGCTTATGTACCCGCAGACTACCAACGCCGCTTCCGACTGGATTGTCGATAACACCCACCTGCTCGATTTCGTCCTGAACGAAGCGGGCGGCTTTGTTTACGCCATCGACGCGACGACTCACGAAATCCTTTATGCCAACGGCAGCGTCGTTCGCACTTTCGGTAACGTGGTCGGCAAAACCTGCTTTCACGCACTTCAACGCGGGCGCGACGAGATCTGCCCGGGTTGTCCGGAAATGCCCCCTCCCGAGCAGCCCGAGAGCGATGAGCTGGTTGAATGGGAGAACACCAACAGCATCAACCAGCGGACCTATCTGCTGAATGGCCGTTACCTTCGCTGGCCCGACGGTCGTCGGATTCGCCTTCAGGTTGGTATCGACATCACTCGCCAGAAGGCGCTCGAATCGGCCGTCGACGAGGAACGCCGGGCGTCGCTGGAAACCTTCGAGATGCTGACCAATGCGACCATCGAAGGGCTGATCATCTATGACGAGGATCGCCGTTGCGTGCGGGTCAATCAGGTGGCGCCGCAAATCCTGGGCTACAGCGCCGACGAAATGCTCGGCAAGAGCGCGTTCGATTTCATCGCCCCCCAGTCGCGCGATCACGTCCATCGCGTCATCAAGAATGCTGACCAGGCCCCCTATGAAGCGCAGATGCTGCGCCGGGACGGTTCCGTATTCTGGGCCATCCTGCGCGGCCGCGACCTGAGCCTGGCCGGCCGTAAAATTCGCGTTTCTGCCATTCTGGATATTTCCCAAATCAAGGAAAAGGAAGCCGAGATCAGCCACTTGGCCTACTACGACGCGCTGACCGAGCTGCCCAACCGGCGCTATCTGAACGAACAACTTGGCCACGCCTTGAACGCCGCCCGGCGAAGCGGAAATTATGGCGGACTGTTGTTTATCGATCTCGATCATTTCAAGACCATCAACGACACCCGTGGCCATGCCGTCGGCGACAAGGTGCTGATCGAAGCCGCGCGACGAATCAGGCAGTACACGCGCGATGCCGACTACGTCAGCCGCTTCGGCGGCGACGAATTCGTCGTGCTGCTGGAAAACCTCTCCTCCGCTGAAAGCGAAGCCACGCAAAAGGCGTATCAGGCTGCCCGCAAAATTCTCGATGCGCTGGCGGTCCCTTACCTGATCGATACCTACGACTACCGGCTCACCGGCAGCATCGGCATTGCCCTGTTCAACGGTTCCTCGGGTTCCAACGAGGATTTGTTGCGCTATGCCGATGCCGCGATGTACACGGCCAAGGATGCCGGACGCAACAGCGTGCGTTTCTTTGACCCGGTGCTGCAACAACAGGCGGAAGCCAAGGCACTGCTGATCAGCCGTCTGCGGCGTGCCATTGAAGAAGAAAAGCTTCAGCTCTACGCCCAGCCGCAAATTGGCTCCACCGGTGGCCGGAAGGTTTACGGCGTCGAATTGCTGGCCCGCTGGCCGGATGCCGAGCAAGGCATGATTCCGCCCGGCATTTTTATTCCGGCGGCAGAGGAAAGCGGCCTGATCCTCCCGCTTGGGCAATGGGTGCTGCATCAGGCCGTCCGCCAGCTGAAAGCCTGGGAAAACGATCCGGAGCGAAAAAACTGGCGCATTTCGATCAATGTCAGCGTTCGCCAGTTCGAAGACGGCGACTGTGTGGCAGGCATTACCGAACTGCTCGAACGCTACCGCTTCCGACCCGAGCTGCTTTGCCTTGAACTGACCGAGAGCGTCCTGCTGCAACACACCAAGGAGATACTCCACAAGTTCTCGCGCTTGCGCGAACTGGGTTTCCACCTTTCGATCGATGATTTCGGCACCGGCTATTCCTCACTCGCCTACCTGAAGCGGCTGCCGATCACCGAACTGAAAATTGACCGCTCTTTCGTCCATGAAATGACGATCGACAGCAGCAATGCGATTCTGGTCCAGACCATGATCGCCATCGGCCAGCAGTTCGGTCTCGACGTAGTGGCCGAAGGGGTCGAAACCGAGGCCCAGTACGAACGCCTGCTGGCAATGGGGTGTACGCAATTCCAGGGTTACCTTTTCGGGCGCCCGACCCCGGTCGGCGACTGAGGCGGCGTCTGAAACACGGCTGATCGTTGCCGCCGCAGCCTGTGAGGCAATCTTCAGCGGTGGGGTGGCATGCCGGAGCCGTTCGGGCGGCGGAAAAACGACGGCGAGGCCGTGGACCTCGCCGTTATTGTTGGTGCACCGGTGAGAGAGGTGATCAGAACGGCATTGCCACCTTCACCCCGATCGCATTGGTGGAGCTGTTGTTGGAAAACTGACCGGTGTATTCCAGGCGAATGGTCGTGCCGCTCTTGCGCAGGATATCGACGCCAATCGCCAGATCGGCATAGGTCTTTTTGCTCTTGGTGGTGACCGTGAATGGCTGGACGCCGGATGGCGCGCCTTCGAGGCTGGCGGTGACGTGGCGCTCATTGCTGCCGAGGAACTGGGTCATGCCGACGCGCACGTAATGGCGGAGCAGGGTGCCCTCGCCGCCGACACTGTTTTCACCGCCGAACTCGATAGCTGGATGCAGTGACACGAAGGTGTCGTTTGCCTTCTCGACACGCAGGTTGGCACCACCGGCCCCAGTTTCCTCATAGGCATCGCGTGACACGTAGGACACGCCCAAGCCCAGCATCGGGCGGATATAGGCGTTTTCGCTGGCCATGATGTCGTGGCTGATCCGGCCGTGCAAGGAACTAGACCACAGGGTCGGCCTGGCTTGGGCATAGGTGCCCGGGGCTACGAGGTCGACCAGGCGCCGGGTGTTGTAGTGGCCGTAGCCGGCGCTGAAGGACAGCGACAGGCGGGTGGCGTCGTAGCGTTGCTTGAGGATCATGCCGCCCTCGAAGCGCTCGCCATTGACGTCCGAAAAGACCGAGTTGAGGGCCGATTGCTGGTAAGAGGCGCCAAAGCCGAGATGCAGGTTTTCGCGCACGGCCTTCTGGAACCCACCGGCCATCGTCACCACATCCTGACGATAGCCTGGATTCTGGTCGTTCCTTTCCTGATCGCGGATGCTGCCACCGAAGCGGACCCAGCTGCATTCGCCTTCGCGGATGAAGCGATAGTCGCCGTCGCGCTGACGGCAACTGTGCATCGCATCGTTGAACGCCAGGCTGGAAGTGGTCGCTGCCGTCGTTGTCGTACCCAGCGCGCCCGGGCCGAGCTTTTCGTAGGCAATGCGCAAGCGCGCCTCGTCCGGCATGCTGACCAACGCAGCGATATAAGGTGCCAGGCTGCTTGAGCCGCCAGCCGCCAGAATTGCATTGAGGTGGGCGCCGATTTGCCGGCCGTTGTTGCCCAGCGAGGCCGGTGAGAAATCAACCAGGCTGGAAATGGCCACCTCATTGCTGCTCGGGTAGCTCAAGGCGTAATGAACGATGGGCGATGCCGGGGCAATCAGGCTCAGGCTGTTGGAGGTGACGCCGCCAGCGGCCGAGAGGACGACGCGCTGCCAGTTGCCGATCTGGACGGAGCCGGTGTCGATCGGCGTTACCCGGATGCTGCCGCCAAGCTGGGCGCTGCCGCTGACGTTGAGGCGGTCGCTGCTCCTGCCTGCCAGGCTGAGGTCGACGTTGTAGGCGCCGCCGGCGTTCTGCTGCAGATTGCCCGTCAGCAAGGTGGTCTGTGGCACCCGCGAACCGCCGGGTGAGAGCGTGCCGTCGTTGCTGAAGCTGCGTCCGGCGCCGATCATGATGTTGGCCAGGGGGTTGAAGGTCGCATCGACAAGGTTGCTGATTGTGTTGCTGCCGGCGCCGAGATCGACGTTGCCGGTCAGCGTGCCGTGGTTGTTGAGCGTTTCTGCAGCAGCGCCGCCACTCAGGGCCATGCCACTCAAAGCCGAGACCGTACCCCGGTTGGTGATGACGTTGCTGGCGCCATTCAGAACCATGATGCCGACGCCGGTTCCGCTGCCGCCGGTGACCGAACCGTCGTTGATATTGACGATCACATTGCCGTTGCTCGCACCGCCCAGACTCTGGGCAACGATACCGTGGGCGTCAGCACCGGTGACGAGGATATTGCCCGAACTATTGACCGTGACCAGGCCGGATGAACCGGTATAAACGCCGCCGCTGAAGCCGCCATTGCTCTGGGCGACGATGCCGTGCGCGGCGATGCCGTAGGTCCGGATATCGCCGGTTTGTGCAACGGTCACCTTACCGCCTTCCCCAGTGCCGCCAACGCTGCCGGCTATCCCGATACCGGCGCCGACGGTGCCGCCCAGGCCGCCGCCTCCGCCGACGCTCTGGGCGAAAATGCCCATGGCGCCGCGGGCGCGGGTGACGATGTTGCCGAAGTTGTCGACGATCACCTCGCCGCCGTTGCCGGCATTGCCGCCATCGCCGGCGAAAGCGAAGGCGTTGCCGAAGTCGGTGACGCCGAGGTCGACATTGCCGGCGTAACCGCCGCCGCCGCCGATGCTCTGCGCGAAGATGCCGTGGGCGACAACGCCCGACGTGGAAATTTCGCCATGGGTGATGACATGCACCAGTCCGCCGTTGCCCGATGAACCACCGTCACCGCCGAAGCTGAGTTGCTTGCTGTCGGCATCACCGATCGCGCCGATGCCACCGATGCCGCCGCCGCCGCCAATGCTCTGCGCGAGCACCGCGACGGAACCCTGGCCGGTGGTTGTGATGCTGCCTGTATGGTCGATGAAGACTTCCTTGCCGTCGCCACTGGCGCCGCCGGCACCACCCACCGTGATGTTGACGTCACCCTCTTCCTGGATCGGCAGCACGAAGTCGAGCAATTCGGAAACGTCTTCCGAGACGCCGAAATCCTCCCAGTCGAGTCCGTGGTAACCGCTGCCGCCTACCCCGCCGCCGCCGCCGATACTCTGGGCGAAGATGCCGAAGGCGTCAGCGCCGCGCGTGACGATGCTGCCGGTATTGGTGACTTCCACCTTCGCCCCGGCATCCTCGCCTGTGCCGGCCCGGCCGCCGACACTCAGCGTCGCGCCGACGCTGAAGCTGGTGGGGTCGGGCACCTCGGGTACATCGGGCTGCCAGTTGGAGGGATCAATGCTCAGGATCATGGAACGTGCGTCGCCACCCGCGCCGCCGCCGCCGCCGACGCTCTGGACGAAGATGCCGTGTGCGCCGACACCGTAGGTATCGATTGCGTTGCGATTGGTCACCGTCACATTGCCGCCGACGTTGCCGCTGGCACCCTTGCCGCCGATAGCCATGGCGAAGTCGACCTTCACTTCGACCTGCCCGCCCGCTTTGCCTCCCTGGCCGCCTGCGTCGCTGGGATCGTCCGGCAGGGAGAAGTTGGCGGTCGCGGCGACGCTGCTGCCGCCGTCACCACCACCGCCGCCGATGCTTTGCGCCAGGATGCCGTAGGCGTAGTCCTGGTGGGTCGTGATCCGGCCGTCGTTGGTGACAACAACGTCGCCAGCCTTGCCGCCCGTGCCGCCATCACCGCCCAGCGTCAGCGCGATGTTCACGCCGACCTTCGGATAGGGCTCTGGTATCGGCACCAGGCTGCTGAAATTGGCCATCACCGCGCCGCTGGAACCGCCCGCCCCGCCGCCACCGCCGATGCTTTGCGCGAAGATGCCGTAGGAGTATTCGTTCCAGGTTTCGATGCGGCCGCTGTTCACCACTGTCACGGTGTCGGCTGAATTGCCGTTACCGCCGTCGCCGCCCATGGTCAGGGTTAAGCCGCCGAAGGCGGATACGGCGCCGGAGAAGGCCATACCGCCGGCGCCGCCGCCACCACCGATGCTCTGCGCCAGGACGCCGTGGCTTTGCCGGCCCCAGGTCATGACGTCGCTGTCGACATAGACATTGACCAGGCCGCCCTTGCCGCCAGCACCACCGTCGCCGCCGAAGCCGAAAGATATCGACACCGGCTTCAGCAACGAGCCGGTGATGCTGGCGCCGCCGTTGCCGCCGCCGCCGCCGATGCTCTGGGCAACGATGCCGTGGGCGCGATCGCCGTAAGTGGTGAGCGTTCCGCCCAAGGCCGAGTTCGCGCTGCCGACATTCACGGTATTGCCGTCGCTGGCGCCGCCGCCCGTGCCGCCGAAGCCGAGATCGAGACCGGTACCGCCGGCCAGGCTGGCCGAAATGCTGAAACCCCCGTTGCCGCCACTGCCACCGATGCTCTGGGCGAGAATGGCGTGCGCGCCGTTGCCGGCGGCCGGGTCGCACCCGCTTGTATCAGCCATCGCCTGGCTGCAACCGGTCGTGATGTCGCCGACGCTGTGGACCGTGACGACGTCTGAATCATTGCCGGTGCCGCCGTTACCACCAATCGAGATGTTGGCCGTGATGCCGCCCATCACGCTGCCGGCGATGGCGAAACCACCATCGCCGCCGCTGCCGCCGATGCTCTGGGCGACGATGCCGTGGGCGTAATCGCCGCGGGTATGGATGCTGCCGAAGAAGGGATCCGCTGCACTGCCGACATCGACTGTCTTGCCGACGCCGCCGCCGCCGCCCTCGCCGCCGAGGCTGAGGTTCAGGCCCTTGCTGCCGCTGTAGCTGCCGGCGATGGCGAAGCCGCCGGAGCCGCCGCCGCCGCCGACGCTCTGCGCGAAGATGCCGTAGGACTGCTTGTCGTAGGTGTAGATGCTGCCGCCGCCGAGCACCTTGACCGCCCCGGCATCGCCCCCCGTCCCGCCGCTGCCGCCGATGGCGACGCTAAGGCTGACGATGCTCCCGGCCGAACCGGAAATCGCGAAGCCGCCGTTGCCGCCGCCGCCGCCGATGCTCTGCGCGAAGATCGCGTGGGCACGTTCGCCATCGGTGACGATGCTGCCGCTTGCGGTATTGGTGACGGTGACGTCCGAGCCATTGCCGCCCGTGCCACCCTTGCCGCCGATCGACACCGAAGCTTCGGCGCCGACAGCGACCGCGTCGCCGCCTGCGCCGCCGCCACCGCCGACGCTCTGGGCAAAGAGGGCATGCGACTCGTCTTCGCGGGTATGGATGCTGCCTTCGTTGACCACTTTGACGGTGTCGGCATTGCCACCGCCACCGCCGTCGCCGCCGATGCTGACCAGCCCGCCGGAGTGGCCGCCGTCGCCGCCCCCGCCGCCGATGCTCTGGGCGTAGATGCCGTAGGACTGAAGACCGAAGGTATTGATGCTGCCGCGATTGGTGACATCGACCTTGCCGCCGTCGCTGGTTCCCGAACCGTTGCCGCCGATGCCGACCAGACCGTTGGCACCGCCCCCGTCGCCGCCGCCGCCGCCGACACTCTGGGCGTAGATGCCGTGTGCGTAGTCGCCACGATGTACTGCCTGCGAGCCATCGGTTCCGGTACTGATGGCCCCTTCGTTAACCACGGTCACCATGCCGCCATTGCCGCCGGCGGCGCCGTCGCCGCCGACGCTGGCCAACAGGCCGAAGCGGCCGCCGCCGCTGCCGCCGCCGCCACCGATGCTCTGCGCGAAAATCCCGTGGCTGTACAGGTTGTTGGTGCTGACGGTGCCGGACGCTTCGTTCCGGACATCCACGTCGCCGCCGCTGCCGCCGCTGTTGGCGTCGCCGCCGAAGGACCAGAACAGTCCCCAGCTGGTTCCGCCGGGGCCGCCGAAGCCGCCGACGCTCTGGGCGTAAAGGCCGTAGGCGTACTTGCCCGAGGTTTCGATTGCGCCGCTGCTGTGCAGCGTCACCTTGTCGCCATCGCTGGCGTCACCACCACTGCCGGGCTTGCCGAACAGCCAGCCGCCGCTGCCGCCGGCACCGGCGTTGCCGCCGATACTCCTGGCCCAGATGCCGTTGGCGTAGTCGCCGCCGGTCGTGACGTTCCAGCCGCCGACGACGCTGACTTCGCCACCCTTGCCGCCGAAGCCGCCGCCGCCGCCCGGCATGGCACCGCTGCCGCTGCCGCCGGCGCCGCCGTTGCCACCGACGCTCAGGGCGTAGATGCCGGTCGCGTCGGCGCCGCTGGTGGTGATGTCGGCACTGCCGCTCACCGTCACGGTGCCGCCAGTGCCGCCGGTGCCGCCCTTCTGGCCATGGCGCCAGTGGCCGCCATCGCCGCCGGCCCCACCCTCGCCGCCGGCACTGATGGCGACGATGCCGCCGGAAGCATCCAGATGCGTGACGATGCTGCCGCTGGCCGCAATGCTGACCGCGCCACCGTCACTGCCCGCTCCGCCGCCGCCGGCCGAGTGACCGATGCTGCCATCGCGCCCCCGGGTGCCGGTGCCGCCCTGGCTGTAGGCGTCGATACCATAGGACCCGGTATTTTTCGTCTCGAGCGCGCCATTGCTGGTGATAGCGATGCTGTTGCCCGCACCGCCGGCCATTGCATCGCTGAGAATGCCCGCGACATAGCGCTGCAGGTCGGGGAACAGGGTGGGCGAACTGGCTGCCGCCGGTTTGCTGCTGACGCCGAAGGTGTCGAACCAGGCTTCCCGGTTTTGCATCAGGTCTCCGTGGCTGTCTTTCTGGAAGGTGACGACCAGTTGGCTGTTATCTGCCTGCGTGTTGCCAGCCCGTGTGCCGAGAACGCTGTAGCTGACCGCCGTGCTCAAGGTCTGGCCAGTGCCCAGCGCGGCCTGCGCCGCGAGTTCTGCGGGGCTGTACTGCACCGTGAAATGGCCGTCGGGATAAATGGTGAAGGTGCCGTGCTCGATTGGGTTGCCGTTGCCATCCCGGACGATGGTCCCGTTGGCGTCGATCAAATGGCCGCGCACCTGGATGCTGGCGCCGGTGAAACTCAGCACATCACCGGCTGTATTGCGGACGCTGGTCACGGCAAAGCTGAAGCCGGTTTCGCTGAAGCTGCGCAGTTGGCTCAGCACGCTCTCCGGATAGCCTGGGCTGGCGCTGTAGGCGCGGATCGCATGGGCATTCGCACCATCGGTGACGATGTTGCTGTATGAGTTGATGGTCACCGTGCCGCCCGAAACGTTCGGATCGACGCCGACCAGCGGAACACCGAGGAAGGCATCCGGTGGCGCGCTCAGGCTGGGGGTTCCCAAAGTGATGCCTTCGATGCCGTAGGCCGCGTTGCCGCTTGTCTTTATTTCGACCACGCTGGAAGGCGTGCCGCTGTTGATCAGCACGTTGCCAATACCGTTGCTGATCATCCGGATGCCTGGTGTGCCGCTGACCGGGGCTATGTCTTGATTCAGCTGCTGGACATCGAGTCGACTGGGCGGGGTGGTGATACTGACGCCTTGCGACTGATTGCCTTCGCAGGTCAGGGTCATGCCGCCGTCACTGGTCGTACAACTGTCCGGGCCGGCGATCGCCACGGGAACGAAGGCTGCCGAAATGGCCATGGCGAGAAAACGCTGATTGGCACGGGGAATGAAACGAGCATTCATGACATCTCCCTGGTCCTGCGTCTGCAGGTTATTTGGTATCTGTTATGAATATAGCCATTTATGCAAAAAAGCATAGGTGCATTGGGCTCGAGATCCAGTATTGGCGGGGGTTTCAGCGTTGTTGTCGGGTTTGATAAATAAATGGTTTTGTGGTGCTTTGAATGAATTATTTGTCGTATTTAAAGGTTTGTTTTGCGTTTCTGGCCGCGCCTTTCTTCCTTGGGAAAATTGCCGCAGAATTAAGGCTTCGGATCTTGAATCCATATTCGGAGTTGGCATGAGCTCTCACGATCGGCTTGCGAAAAATCTGCTCGGGAATCGAATCACCCGCCGCCAGGTGCTCTGGCTGTTCGGCGCCAGCGCCTTGTCCGGCTGTGCCAGTTCGCCGGTCGGCGGCGGCTCCATCCTGGTCGGCATGAGCGAGGAGGAGGAAAAGGCGGTCGATCAGAAAGTGGCGCCGCAGCAGTTCTCGCAGGATCTGGGGGCGGTACAGGACGGACCGATCAACCAGTACCTGACGGACGTGGGGCACCGCCTCGATACGAAGTCACACCGGCCGCAGATGCCTTATTCGTACCGTGTACTGAACGCCAACTACGTCAATGCCTACACCTTCCCCGGTGGGGCGATGGGGGTGACGCGCGGCATTCTGGTCGATCTCGACAATGAGGCTGAACTGGCGGCGCTGCTCGGCCATGAGCTGGGCCACGTCAATGCCCGCCACGCCGCCCAGCGTCAGGGCACGGCGATGGTGACGCAGGTGGCGATGACCGGCGTGAACATCATCGGCGCGGTGGCCGGTGTCGGCAGCCTGACCGATATCGGCACCCAACTCGGCGCCAGTGCGCTGCTCGCCAGCTATTCCCGCGATAACGAGCGCGAGGCCGATTCGCTGGGTCAGGAATACATGGTGCGCGCCGGCTACCCGGCCAGCGGTATGGTTGGTCTGCAGCAATTGCTGGTCGACCAGCAGAAAGAGTCGCCGGGCATGCTGAAGACCATGTTTTCGACCCACCCGATGAGCAGCGAACGGCGCGATACCGCGAAGCAGCTGGCCGAGAGCAAGTACGCCGCAAGCAATACCCGCGATCCCGGGCGCGACCGTTTCATGGACAACACCGCCTCCCTGCGTCGTATCAAGCCGACCATCGAAGCCTGCCAGAAGGGTGAAGTGGCGATGGCCGGCAAAGCCTATGGCAAGGCCGAGGAGCAGTTCCGCACGGCCTTGAAGGCAACGCCGCGCGACTACGCCGCCAATGTGCTGATGGCCAAGTGCCTGTCAGTTCAGGACAAGGATGGGCAAGCGATGGAGTACGCGCAGGCAGCGACCAAGATTTACCCGCAGGAAGCGCAGGCCCAGAAGATGGTCGGCATCCTGGCGCTCGGCCAGAAGGATCCGGCCAAGGCCTACGAACATCTCGATCGCTATGACCGTCTGATGCCGGGCGACGCCGGCGTCACCTTCCTCAAGGGGGTTTCGCTGGAAGGCTTGGGCCGCAAGCAGGAAGCGGCCAACCAGTACGCCGCCTATCTGAAGCGGAGCCAGAAGGGCAAGGCAGCGGAGTATTCCTACAGCCGGCTGCAAAGCTGGGGCTACGTGAAGTAGATCGGCTTATTGCGCTGAAGGGCGGTACAAGCCGCCCATTCAGTCGCCGAAACTGCGCAGGCCTTCCAGGTCGACGATGTGGATGCCGCCGTATTCGCTGCGCACCAGCCCCGCGTCCTCCAGTACCTTCAGCGCCTGATTGGCCCGCTGGCGGGATACGCCGGCCAGGTAGCCGAGTTCTTCCTGTGATATCTGCAGCAACCGGTTGGTGCCGGGGTAAAGGACTGGATTGAACAGGGCGGCCAGGCCCCGGGCGATGCGGGCATCGGTGTCGAGCATGCGCTCGTTCTCGATCATGCCGATGAACTGGCCGAGGCGCTCATTGAGCTGGGCGATCATGTAGCGGTTGAACGGAATGCTGTGGTCGAGCAGCCAGTTGAAAGTGGCGCGGTTCATGAAGGCGACCCGGGTTTCGCGCAGGGCCATGACGTCGTAGCGACGCGGCTCCTTCTTCATCAGCGAGCCTTCGCCGAACCAGCCGCCGACGCTGATGCCGGTCAGCGAGGTCGTCTTGCCGGTCGTCCAGTGGCTGGCCATCTTGCCCAGGCCGTCGATGATGCCCATCCAGTAATCGACCGGCTCGCCCTTCATGCAGATGAAGGCGCCGGGGGCGAAAGAACGCTCGATCGTGCCGGCCAGGGCGCGATCCATTTCCTCGGCCGTCAGCGACTGGCCCCAGAGGGAGGTGCGAAGCAGTTCCTCAGCGTTCTTCAATTTATTTCCTGGAATGTCTGCCGGACGACAATTATAAGCGCGGGGTGTGCATACACTGGGTCGCAACTGTGAGAGATTGTCGTGGCGCGGCGCAAGGTTTATGTAAGGCAGCGCAGCCCACAATGATTCAAACGAACGTTAGACCGCGTGCCAAAAAACGCGGCGATGAGGAGACTAAAGAATGCCCACGCAGGCGAATTTTGCCGCGGTGGATGGTTTGCATACCTTCCCGCGCTTGCTTTTTCATCACGCTCAAACGCGTCCCAATGCCCCGGCCATGCGCGAGAAATATCTCGGCATCTGGCAAACGTGGACCTGGTTGGATGTCGCCGAGCGCGTTCGCGCCCTGGCCTGTGGTCTGGCCTCGCTGGGTTTCAAGCGCGGCGACAATCTGGCGATCATCGGTGACAACCGTCCGCATCTCTACATGATGATGACCGCCGCCCAGTGCCTGGGTGGCGTGCCGGTGCCGCTCTACCAGGACGCGGTGGCCAACGAAATGCTCTTCGTGCTGCAGGATGCCGGCATCCGCTTCGTCATCGTCGAAGACCAGGAGCAGGTGGACAAGATGCTGGAAATCCAGAATCAGGTGCCGACGCTAGAACACATCGTCTATGACGACCCGCGCGGCATGCGGCATTACACCCAGCCCTTCCTGCACGACATCCATGAACTGATGGAAATGGGCCGGATTCACGACCGCAACCACACGACTTTCCTGAACGAGGAGGTCGAGCATGGACATTTCGACGATATCTCGGTGATGCTCTACACCTCGGGCACCACTGGCAAGCCGAAGGGCGTCTGCCAGACGCACGCTGCCTTCATTGCCGCCGCCCAGGGCGGGGTGCAGGTCGACAAGCTGGGCGCCGATGGCGACATCCTGTCCTACCTGCCCATGGCCTGGGTGGGCGACCACCTGTTCTCCTACGCCCAGGCGCTAGTGGCTGGTTTCACCATCAACTGCCCGGAGTCCGGCGAGACGGTGATGAGTGACCTGCGCGAAATCGGTCCGACCTGCTATTTCGCACCGCCGCGTGTATTCGAAAGCCTGCTGACTTCTGTGATGATTCGCATGGAAGATGCCGGCAAGCTCAAACAGAAAATGTTCCACCACTTCATGGCGGTGGCCAAGCGCTGCGGCTCGGATATTCTCGATGGCAAGTCGGTCGGCCTTGGCGACCGTTTGCAGTACTGGCTGGGCAATCTGCTGGTCTATGGTCCGCTGCGCAACGTGCTCGGCATGAGCCGTATCCGTGTCGCCTACACGGCCGGGGCGGCGATTGGTCCGGAACTGTTCCGCTTTTACCGTTCGATGGGCATCAACCTCAAGCAGTTTTACGGCCAGACTGAAACCTGTGCCTACGTCTGCCTGCAGCCGGATGGCGCCATCAAGTTTGACTCGGTCGGCCAGCCGGCCCCCGGCGTCGAGATCAAGATTGCCGACAACGGCGAGGTGCTGGTCAAGGGCCCGATGCTGCTCAAGGAATACTACAAGCGCCCGGACGCCACGGCCGAGTCGATCAATGCCGAGGGTTACTTCATGACCGGCGATGCTGGCTTCCTGGATGAAGACGGCCACCTGAAGATCATCGACCGCGCCAAGGATGTCGGCAAGCTGTCGAACGGCGCGATGTTTGCGCCGAACTACATCGAGAACAAGCTGAAATTCTTCCAGCACATCAAGGAAGTCGTCTGCTTCGGCCACGACCGCGACATGGTCTGTGCCTTCGTTAATATCGACGTCGGCGCGGTCGGCAACTGGGCTGAGCGGCGCGGCATCGCCTACTCGGGCTATGCCGATCTGGCCGGCAAGCCGGAAGTGCTGGAACTGATCCGCGAATGCGTCGAACAGATCAACGCCGATCTGGTGCACGACAGCATGGTGGCCGATTCGCAGATTCACCGCTTCCTGGTGCTGCACAAGGAACTCGATCCCGATGACGACGAGCTGACCCGCACGCGCAAGGTGCGTCGCAACTTCGTCGCCGAGAAATACAAGGTGCTGATCGACGCGCTCTATGAGGGCAAGGCCAATCAGTTCATCGAAACCGAGGTCAAGTTCGAAGATGGCCGGCGCGGCAAGGTGTCAGCCGATCTCAAGATCATCGATGCCAAGACCTTCCCGATCGTGAAAAAGGCAGCCTGAACATGAGCAAGAAAATAGGCGACGTCATTCTCGACCTGCAGAACATTTCCCTGCGCTTCGGTGGCGTCAAGGCGCTGACCGACATTTCCTTCGATGTCCGTCAGCACGAAATCCGCGCCATCATCGGCCCGAACGGTGCTGGCAAGAGCTCGATGCTCAACGTCATCAACGGCGTTTACCACCCGCAGGAAGGCAAGATTTTCTGGCACGGCAACGAGCGCAAGCGCATGGAGCCGCACATGGCTGCTCAGCAGAATATTGCCCGGACCTTCCAGAACATCGCCCTGTTCAAGGGCATGAGCGTGCTCGACAACATCATGACCGGGCGCATTACCAAGATGAAGGCCAACTTCATCGAGCATGCGCTGTGGTTCGGCCGGGCGCGCAGGGAGGAACTGGAGCATCGCAAGAAGGTTGAGGAAGTGATCGACTTCCTCGAGATCCAGCACATCCGCAAGACGCCGGTTGGACGTCTGCCCTACGGCCAGCAAAAGCGTGTCGAACTCGGCCGTGCGCTGGCCGCCGAGCCATCAATGCTGCTGCTCGATGAGCCGATGGCCGGCATGAACGTCGAAGAGAAACAGGACATGTGCCGTTTCATCCTCGATGTGAACGACCAGTTCGGCACCACCATCGTGCTGATTGAACACGACATGGGCGTGGTGATGGATATCTCCGACCGCGTTGTCGTGCTCGATTACGGCAAGAAGATCGGCGATGGCGTCCCTGAAGAAGTTAAGAACAACGAAGACGTCATCAAGGCGTACCTCGGTGCTGGCCATTAAGGAGCGGGCGAGATGAATTTCTTTCTTGAAGTGTTGATCGGCGGCCTGCTTTCCGGCGTCATGTATGCGCTGGTGGCCCTCGGTTTCGTGATGATCTACAAGGCGTCCGGCGTCTTCAACTTCGCTCAGGGGGCGATGGTTTATCTCGCTGCGCTGTCGGTCGTTGGTTGCATGGAGAAGGGCGCGCCGCTCTGGCTGGCGATCATCCTGGCCTTCGCGATCATGACCGCCTTCGGTATTGCCACCGAGAAGTTTGTGCTGCGCAAGCTGGTCAATCAGCCGCCGATTGCCTTGTTTATGGCGACTATCGGTCTGGCCTTCTTCATCGAAGGTCTGGCCCCGATGATTTTCGGCAGCGAGCCGCGGGCACTGGAGCTGGGTATTGTCGATGAGCCGATTCCCTGGATCCTCGACAACTGGAACATGGTGATTTCCAAGTTCGATCTGGTTGCTGCCGGTGTCGCGGCCGTCCTGGTTGCAACGCTCGCCCTGTTCTTCCAATACACCCGTGTCGGCCGCGCCCTGCGCGCCGTGGCGGATGACCACCAGGCCGCCTTGTCGATCGGCATTCCGCTGCAGCACATCTGGGCCATCGTCTGGGGTGTGGCCGGTTTCGTCGCCCTGGTTGCCGGCATGATGTGGGGCGCCCGCAACGGTGTGCAGTTTGCGCTTACTTTCACCGCACTCAAGGCCCTGCCTGTGTTGATTCTCGGTGGCTTCACCTCCGTGCCGGGGGCGATTGTCGGCGGCCTGATTATCGGCGCCTCCGAGAAACTGGCTGAAATCTACATTCCGCCGGTCATGCAGGATCTGTTCGGCGGCAACTTCGGCGGCATCGAGGGCTGGTTCCCTTATGTGCTGGCGCTGCTGTTCCTGCTGGTTCGACCGGAAGGCCTGTTCGGCGAAAAACACATTGACCGGGTTTAAGGAAATGCTGATCAAGGCACCCCCGTCATTCCCGCGAAGGCGGGAATCCATGAACTCAAGCAACTGGATCCCCGCTTTCGCGGGGATGACGAATCAGTCAGCGTTTCTCCAAGGAGAACAATAAATGCTTTATCGTGAAGCCGGTCAATTCAAGACCACCTACGCCGCCGACCAGCAGCTCTTTCCGATCCGTCAGGACCGGATCGGCGTCATCACCCTGCTCGTCGTCGCCTTTCTCGGCGTGCCGTTCTTTGCCAGCGAATACTGGTTCTCGGCCATCCTGATTCCCTTCCTGATCTTTGCGCTGGCGGCGCTCGGCCTCAATATCCTGACCGGTTATGCTGGCCAGCTATCACTAGGTTCGGCGGCCTTCATGGCGGTTGGCGCCTATGCCGCCTACAACTTCCAGTTGCGCATCGAAGGCATCCCGATTCTGGTTTCCTTCGCGCTGGCTGGCCTGACCGCAGCCGGTGTCGGCATCCTGTTCGGTCTGCCATCGCTGCGCATCAAGGGCTTCTACCTCGCGGTGGCGACACTGGCGGCCCAATTCTTCATCGTCTGGTGCCTGACCAAGTTCCCCTGGCTGTCCAACAATTCGTCTTCGGGCGTGATTTCGACGCAGCAGCTGATCTTCTTCGGCCATGAACTGAAGACACCGGTCGAGAAATACCTGCTCGTGCTCTCCATCGTCGTCGTCATGGCGCTGGCCGCCAAGAACATGGTCCGTTCGACCACGGGCCGGGCCTGGATGGCGGTGCGCGACATGGATGTGGCGGCGTCGGTGATCGGTATCAAGCTGATGCCGACCAAGCTGCTCGCCTTCGCTGTCAGTTCCTTCTACTGCGGTGTGGCCGGCGCGCTGTACGCCTTCTGCTACCTCGGTTCGGTCGAGCCGGATGGCTTCTCGCTGGAAATGTCCTTCAAGATCCTGTTCATGATCATCATCGGCGGGGTCGGTTCGATCATGGGCAGTTTCCTCGGCGCTGCCTTCATTTTGCTGCTGCCGATCTTTCTCGACATCACCCTGCCGTTCATGGCCGATCTGTTCGGCCTGCCGTTTTCCAGCGCTACCGTGTCGCACATCCAGATTACGGTGTTCGGTGCGCTGATCATGTTCTTCCTGATCGTTGAACCACACGGGCTGGCCCGTCTGTGGCAAATCGCCAAGGAGAAGCTGCGCCTGTGGCCCTTCCCGCACTAGGAGGCGACCCCGAAATGATTCTGGCGTTGTTGTGCCGCCTCGCCGTACTAAACGTACTGTCTTCGGCGGCACGCCTAGCCAGAACCGCTTTGCTTCATTCCGGGCTCACCTCCCGGTCAGTAGTTGATAACTAAAGGAGACAAAACCATGATTAAAAGCTTCAAACCTGCCCTGAGTGCCGTTGCGCTTTCCCTGGCGATGCTGTCTCAAGGTGCAGCAGCTGCCGAAGAACAGTTTTTTCCGCTGATCGACTACCGCGTCGGCCCCTATGGCTCGAACGGCCAGGCTTTCTACGGTGGTTTCATCGATTACCTCAACTACGTCAATCTGAAGGAAAAGGGCGTCAATGGCGTCCAGATGACCTACGAAGAGTGCGAAACCGAGTACAACAACGCCAAGGGCGTCGAGTGCTACGAGCGCCTGAAGGGCAAGGCCGCCAAGTCGGCCGGCCCGCTGCACACGATGTCGACCGGCATCTCCTACGCCCTGATCGACAAGTCGGCCCAGGACAAGCTGCCGCTGGCCATGATGGGTTACGGCCGCACCGACGCGGTTGATGGCTCGGTCTTCCCGTATGCCTTCCCGCTGGTCACCACCTACCAGATGCAGGCCTCGGCCATCGTCAAGTTCCTCAAGGACAAGAACGGTGGCAGCCTGGCCGGCAAGAAGATCGTTTATCTGTATCACGACTCCGCCTACGGCAAGGAAGCCATCGTCGCGCTGAATGCCGAAGCCGCGCTGAACAAGTTCGAGATGGTGCAGATTCCGGTGGCCCACCCGGGTAACGAGCAGGGCGCCCAGTGGCTGAAGATTCGCCAGGAGAAGCCTGATTTCGTCATTTTCTGGGGCTGGGGCGTGATGAACCAGACCGCATTGAAAGCCGCCCAGAAGGTTGGTTATCCGCGTGACAAGATGATCGGTTCGTGGTGGACCGGTTCAGAGGAAGACGTCGTACCGGCCGGCGATGCCGCCAAGGGCTACATGGCTGCAACCTGGAATGTCGCTGGCAAGCAGGTGCCGGTGATCGCCGACATCGAGAAGGTGGTTTACGGCGCCGGCAAGGGCAACCTGCAGGACAAGGCCAAGATCGGCACCATCCTCTACAACCGTGGTGTTTCCGCCGCCGTGCTGTCGGTTGAAGCCATCCGCAAGGGTCAGGAAAAGTACGGCAAGGGTAAGGCGCTGACGGGCGAACAGACCCGCTGGGCGCTGGAAAACCTGAATATCACCGACGCCCGCCTGAAGACCCTGGGTGCGACCGACCTGTTGCCGGAAATCAAGACCTCCTGCGACAACCACGAAGGTTCCGGCAAGGTGAAGATCCAGCAGTGGGATGGCGCCAAGTGGGTGCCGGTGTCCGGCTGGATCGAGGGTAACAAGGCGCTGATCCACCCGTTGTTCCAGGCTTCTGCCAAGCAGTACGCCAAGGAAAAGGGCATCACGCCGCGCGATTGCTCGAAAGAGAAATAAGGATGTTCCTCCCCCTTTAAGTGGGAGGTTAGGAGGGGGATGGGTTGGGCTTGCCCGATAACCCATCCCCACCCCGGCCGGAGGGCTGGCTTTGCATAGCCAGCCCGTTCAGGCGGCACAGAGCGGTGCTCTGCGAAACCCCGCCTTCACCCCCTTGAAGGGGTGGGGAGATGTAAGGACGCATATGACTACACAAACTGCCGCTGCGGCGGGCGAAAACTACCTGAGCATCAACAACATCGAGGTCATCTACGACCACGTGATTCTGGTGCTCAAGGGGGTGTCGCTGAACGTGCCGAAAGGCAAGATCGTCGCCTTGCTCGGTGCCAACGGCGCCGGCAAATCGACGACCCTGAAGGCGATCTCCAATCTCCTGCATGCCGAGCGCGGCGATGTGACCAAGGGTTCGGTCGAATACAAGGGCCAGCGCATCGACCAGCTCACCCCGAACGAGCTGGTCAAGCGCGGTGTCATCCAGGTCATGGAAGGGCGCCATTGCTTCGGCCACCTGACCATCGAGGAAAACCTGCTGACCGGCGCCTACACGCGCAGCATTTCGCGCGGCGAACTGAAGGACAGCCTGGAAAAGGTCTATCACTACTTCCCGCGCCTGAAGACGCGGCGCACTTCGCAGGCCGGCTATACCTCGGGTGGCGAGCAGCAGATGTGCGCCATCGGCCGGGCGCTGATGGCCAGGCCGGAAATGATCCTGCTCGATGAACCGTCGATGGGCCTGGCGCCGCAGATTGTTGAAGAGATTTTCGAGATTGTTAAGGATTTGAATAGTCGCGAGAACGTGAGTTTCCTGCTTGCTGAGCAGAACACCATGGTGGCGCTGAGGTATGCGGACTTCGGGTACATCCTGGAGAACGGGCGGGTGGTGATGGAGGGGGATGCGGAAGACCTGCGGACCAATGAGGATGTTAAGGAGTTCTATCTGGGGCTGAGTTCGGCCGGGAGGAAGTCCTTCAAGGACGTCAAACACTATCGTCGCCGCAAACGCTGGCTTTCGTAATGGCAGTGCGCCGCTCATGGCGGCGTTGTCGGCGGGCTTGTTTGCAAGAGCAAACGGCGCCCGCCTCCGCCTTGCCCTGAGCGACTACATTGCCATTCCGGGAGCCGCCTGGGGAGGCTCCCACGGTCAACCGGAAAAAACGGAGAAAAATGAAATGAGCTATTACGACCCGCTCGAGACCCGCGATCCGGATGAGCGCGAAGCCGATCTGATGGACAAGCTGGCACGCCAGGTGGCGCATGCCAAGGAAACGACGCATTACTATTTTCAGACGCTGGCCGGGATCAATCCCTTCG
Source organism: Ferribacterium limneticum (assembly GCF_020510625.1). Taxonomy (NCBI): domain Bacteria; kingdom Pseudomonadati; phylum Pseudomonadota; class Betaproteobacteria; order Rhodocyclales; family Azonexaceae; genus Ferribacterium; species Ferribacterium limneticum. The sequence goes on from NZ_CP075191.1 coordinate 291,062, forward strand.
AGTGCACGACGCGCGAGGCACTGGCCAGATTGCCGCTGACCCGCAAGCGCGACCTGATCGAGCTGCAGAAAAAGACGCCGCCCTTCGGTGGCCTGAATGCGCTAGCCCGCAGCAAGGCCCGCCGGGTGTTCGCCTCGCCGGGGCCGATCTACGAACTGCAGGGCGCCGAGATGGATCACTGGCGCATGGCCCGGGCGCTCTATGCCGCCGGGTTTCGGCATGGCGACCTGATCCACAATTGCTTCTCCTACCACTTCACGCCCGGCGCCTTTATCTTCGAGGGTGGGGCACGCAAGCTGGGTTGCCCGGTCTTTCCCGGCGGTGTCGGGCAGACCGAGCAGCAAGTGCAGGCCATGGTCGATCTGAAGCCGGATGGCTATGTCGGCACGCCGTCCTTTTTGCGCATCATCGTCGAGAAGGCCGAGGAACTCGGTGCCGATATTTCCTCGCTGAAGAAAGCATTGGTGTCCGGTGAGGCGTTGCCCGGCATTACCCGCAACTGGCTGAACGAACGCGGTATCGCGGTTCGCCAGTGCTATGCGACGGCCGACATCGGCGCCATCGCCTACGAAACTGAAGCTGAGGAAGGGCTGGTCGTCGAGGAGGAGTTGCTGGTCGAAATCGTTCGTCCCGGCACCGGTGATCCGGTCGAACCCGGTGAGGTCGGCGAGGTGGTGGTGACCAGCTTCAGTCCGGATTACCCGCTGATCCGTTTCGCCACCGGCGATCTGTCGGCCATCCTGCCGGGCCGTTCGCCCTGCGGTCGCAGCAATATCCGGCTCAAGGGCTGGCTGGGCCGGGCGGATCAGACCACCAAGATCAAGGGCATGTTTGTGCATCCGGAACAGGTGGCCGAGATCGCCGTTCGGCACCCGGAAATTCATCGCATGCGGCTGGTGGTCGACAACCCCGGCGGCCAGGATCGCATGGTCCTGCACTGCGAGATCGAGGCGGGTAACGAGGTTCTGGACAAGGCGGTGGTCAGCAGCTTGCGCGAAGTGACCAAACTGCGCGGCGAAGTGGCCTTTTCGGCGCCGGGGGGCTTGCCCAACGACGGGAAGGTGATCGAAGATAGCCGGGTTTATTGATCCGGATATCTTTCATGCGAATTTTCGTGCTTGCGCTGGCCTGGCTGGCGCTCTCGGCCCAAGCCGCCGAGCCGGTTCTGCGGCCGTCGGCGCGGCTGCTGTTCAAGCAACCGGAGATGCTGAAAGCCGGGCAGTGCGTGCGTTACGAAGAGGGTGGGGCCGGCTTTATCGTCACCGAGCCGGTTTTTTACCTCAAAGGCGAAGTGATCGCGGCGGAAGTCCGGTCGCGCCACCTGGCCAAGTGCCCGGTGGTGCCCGGCAAGAATATCGAGCAATACAGCCGCGACGAATTCAACCGCCACGCCAATGCCTTCCCCTGCGTGGCGCAGGATGTGGCCGAGCGTGACGAGCAGATCGGCGTCGTTCGTGTCCGGGTCAGCGATTGGGAAACGCCGCATGCCAAGAAGGCTGAAAATGCCGGGCGGCTCTATCGCGGCATGTTCGTCGACCGGAAACTGGCCAAAGACCTGGAAATCGAGCTGGAGGCCGACCTGCTCGGCATTTGCGAGCAGTAGGCCTGCACTCGGGCGGCTGCGCCGCCCTCCCTTTGATTATTGCCGCGCTATTGATTCGTGCTGACCGCCCCGCTGGCTGCCAGCCGTTCGATTTCAGCATCGGACAAGCCTAGTTCCGACAGGATTTCGCGGCCGTGTTCCCCCAATAGCGGTGGCGGTGCCTGAATCGCTCCCGGGGTGCGCGACAAGCGAGGAGCAGGGGCGGGTTGCCTGACCCCTGCCACGTCGACGAAGGCTTCGCGAGCCACATTGTGCGGGTGCGCCGGGGCTTCCTTCATGCTCAGCACGGGCCAGACGCAATCATCGCTGTCGTCAAACAGCGCTTCCCAGTGGCTGCGAGGCTCGCGCTTGAATATTTCGACCAGCCGCTGCTGCATCACCGGCCAGCGCGTGGTGTCGTACTGCTGGCCGGTAAAGTCCGGGTCGCCGCTCAGCCCCAGCCGCTTGACAAAGGTCGCGTAGAACTGCGGTTCGAGCGGGCAAACGCTGATCCACAGGCCGTCGGCGCATTGATAGACGTCGTAGAAGGGGGCGCTCGAATCAATGGCGCACTGCCCCTCCCATTCACCCAGTGCTTCGAGATTGAACAGGCCGTGGGCGAGCACTGCCGCGCCTTCGCACATGGCGGCGTCGATGACCTGGCCCTTGCCGCTGCTCCTGGCTTCGAGCAGGGCGCAGGCAATGCCCCAGGCCAGCATCAGGCCGCCACCGCCCATGTCGCCGACCAGCGTCGGTGGCGCCCATGGGGCACCGCCGTGGCGACGCCCGGTATCGAGTACCCCGGCCAGCGCGGCGTAATTGGCGTCGTGGCCGGCCCGGGGGGCAAGCGGGCCGGTTTGGCCCCAGCCGGTCATCCGGCCATAGATCAGTCGTGGATTGAGCCCAAGGCAAACCTCCGGGCCATAGCCCAGGCGTTCCATGACGCCAGGGCGGAAGCCTTCGATCAGCACATCGGCCTCGGCGATCAGCTTGAAAACCAGGTTTTTGGCTTCCGGGTGCTTCAAGTCAATGCACAGCGATTTCTTGCCGCGATTGGCCACCGCCTTGCGCCCACCGCCAAACAATTGTGAGGCAAAGGTGCCGCCGGCCCTTTCGAGCAGGGTGACCTCCGCGCCCATGTCGGCGAGCAGCATGCCGCAGAAGGGGCCGGGGCCGATGCCGGCGAATTCGACCACCTTGATGCCGGCCAGGGGGCCGCGTGCTTTTGTTTTCGATGAGTTTTGCATGGTATCCGGGGACTGTTCGTGAAGAGTTTGTCTGGGTGGCAGCCCGCATTATCGGGCCTCATGTGTTCTCCCGAAAAGCCCTGTTGATCGGCCATCGGGCGTGACGCTGGCCGCTTGATCAGGCACACTCTGCCGGTATGCCAAGCCGATCAGGCAAAGGATCCACGCTGATGAACAAGAATGTCGACGAACTGCTGGTGCGAATTCGCAGCTTGCAGGACGAACTGGAAGAGGAATACCGCCGGACGCGCGACGAGTGGTCGCAGAAGAAACAGGAACTGGCCGATGAGTTTCTTCGCCAGCAGCGCCGCTACAAGACCGGCCTTTTCCGTTTCCTGCTGCGGACGCGCTTCCTGGTCGCCCTGACGGCACCGGTAATCTATCTCGGCTGGATACCGTTTTTGCTGATGGACCTGTTTGTCAGCCTTTATCAGGCAGTCTGTTTTCCAATCTACCGGATTCCCAGGGTGCGGCGGGCCGACTATCTGGTTTTTGATCGCGAAGATCTGCCCTACCTGAACATCATCGAGAAATTCAACTGTTTCTATTGCTCATACGGCAACGGGGTGGCGGCCTATACGCGGGAAGTCGCCGCGCGGACCGAGCAATACTGGTGCCCGATCAAGCACGCCCGGCGCGTCAAGGCTGCACATGATCGCTATCCGAATTTCTTCGATTATGGCGATGCCGAGGCGTTCCAGCAGGGCTTGAACCGGCTGCGCAAACAATACGACGACCCCGGGAAGTAGCGGGCCACGGTCCGCTCAGGGTTCGATGACGCTGACTTCAAACTCGAATGCGTGGTCGCCGCCCTGGTGCCAGGACTGCCCGAAACCGATCCGGCCATTGCCGGTCAGTGTCGCCATTTCTTTTCTGATCAGAATCTCCGGTGCGTCGGTCGTCGTGACGTAGGTGCCGTTCGTGCTCAGATCAACCAGCACGTAGTTGCCCAGGCGATAAATGATCCGGCAATGCTGCCGCGAGGCTTTCGGGCAATTGATCGCGATGTCGCTGGCCGGATCCCGGCCAATGGTCAGTAGCGAGCGATCGGTAGTGAAGCGGAGGACACGTTCGCCCTGGCGAATGATGATTCCATTGTGCGGTGTATCGGGGTCGGCTTCGGCGCTGCTTTTGGGGGGAGCCGCCCGCAACATGGGGAGTGAATTCCAGTCGACGGCATAAGCCGGTATTTCGGAGCCTTCGTTAACTACCGCCACCGTTTTTTCGCGCAAGCTGACGGGTAGCGCTTCGGCCACACTTTCCGAAATCACGATGCTGGCCTCGTCAAGCAGCGAAGAGAGCTTGGAGGCGGTCGCTTCGGCTGGATCGACGGGGCCGGTTGAAATTCTTCTGGTTACTGACAGATGAATGCCAATCTTGAGCGCGATCTGGGTATCGGCAATCTGCGGAATCACGGCGCAACGCCGCTGCATTTCGCAAGCCCCTAACAAGGCAGCCTCGGCCGTTTCGAAAGAGGCCAGCAGACTCTGCGGCATCTGCCTGATCAGTGCGCCGCCATGCGCTGCCAACACTCTTTCCAGCCGTTTCAGGCGGCGGCGAAACAGCTTGCCGAGCAAACTCGCGTCGAGTTCCGAGGCTTGCCCCGAAATCTCGTGTACGGCGCCATGCACCAGATAGGCTGCGCCGGGCGCCTGGCGGGCGAAGCTTTTCGGTTTGTTAGAGGGAGTCGTCTGATTCTGCATTGTTTTCTGTTTGCCTGAATTCAGGCTGGCGGAGGCTGCCAATGCTCAGGCATGTTCATGGTTGGGCTGTGCATTTCAAATGCGCTGTCATCAGGATGGATACGGATTGACAAGGGCATAGGAAGCTTAGCACTCCACACCTGTGTATTTGCAAAATTTTGTACTTTTGTTGAAAAATAGGTAGCCAAGAGGCTTGCACCGGGCAGCTGTGTCTCGGCTGAGCGCCGGGCTGCAGTCGGGGCACGCATGGCGCATGCCCCGGGATGTTTCGCTGCTTCTAGCCTTTTCTGCCGAACAGGCCGCGCACGGCTTCCTGCAGATCGGCCGGCAGGACGACGACCTTGGCGTTGTCCTTCTCGCCCATGCGTTCCAGCGCAGCAATGTATTTTTCGCCGAGCATGTAGGACATCGGGCCGGTCTGGTCGCCGATGGCCGCCGTGATGCGGCGGATTGCCTCGGCCGAGGCTTCGGCCAGCATGACCTGGGCGTTAGCGTCGCGCTTGGCCGACTCCAGTCGGGCTTCGGCTTCGAGAATGGCCGATTGCTTGGCGCCTTCCGAGCGGGTGACGACGGCCTTGCGCTCGCGCTCGGCGGCGGCCTGCATTTCCATCGCCTTCTGCATCGACTGCGAGGGCTTGATATCCTGGATTTCGACCGACTTGACGGTCAGGCCCCAATCGACGGCTTCGTCGGCGATGCTTTCGCGCAGCCGGGCCTTGATCTTGTCGCGCGACGAGAGCGCCTCGTCGAGCTCCATTTCGCCGACGATGGAACGCAGCGTGGTCATGATCAGGTTGCGGATCGCTTCCGAGAAATCGGTCACGCCATAAACCGCCTTGACCGGGTCGGTCACCTTGATGAAGGCGATGGCATTGGTCAGGATCACCGCGTTGTCGCGGGTGATCACCTCCTGCTCCTGGACGTCGAGGATGATGTCCTTGGTCACCAGTTGGTAGGCGATCTTGTCGAGGTAGGGAATGACGATGTTGAGGCCCGGCTTCAGCGTGCCGTGGTACTTGCCGAGCCGTTCGACGATCCACTCCTCGCCCTGCGGCACGATGCGCACGCCCTTGGCGATGGTGACGATGACAAAGACCAGAATGGCCAGCGTGACGATAAATCCTGCGTTCAAGTCCATTTTTGCTTCCTTTAAGCCTTGCTGACTTTGACGAAACTGCCTTCAACAGAGGTCACCTTGACCCGTTCACCGGCAGCGATGGCAGCATCCGACAGGCAAACCCATTCCTCGGAGCCGAGGATTGGTCGCTGAAAACGTACCTTGCCGCGCTCGAAAGGGGCAACGGCGCTGACCAGCAGGCCGATTTCGCCGATGGCCTCGCCGTCGGCCGTACCCGAGCGGGTCTTGATGAAACTCTGTTTGAAGACGCGGAACCACAGCACGACCATGGCCAGCGAGGCCAGCGTCCAGGTTGCCAACTGGGCGGTCAGTGAAAGGTCGAAGGCCAGCGCCAGAAGCCCGACGAGCAGGGCACCCAGGCCGAACCAGACGATGAAGAACGAGGGGATGACGAGCTCGGCAAGAACCAGCACGATGCCGCCGACAACCCAGTGCCACCATTCAGGATGCATGTATTTCTCCTTGTTCCGGCGAGTATTTAGGGTTTGCGTGACAGGGTCAAGGTGGAATGCGGTTTTTGCCTGTTTTTTGGCTCATCGCCTCTTATGATTCTTTTATGACTTTCGTCGTGATGCGAACGGACTATGAATTTGTCCTGTTTTTGTCGTGCCGGTGTAACAGAATGCATCAACAATCTGTGTCTTCATTCATCTGTTGGCGGAAACCGGTGTTCCGATCCATATTTCTTGCTATTTCGTGAAAACACCTAACGCGTCAGTCCGGGAAAAACACAAAACCAGGGGGCGGTGGGTGTATTTTCGACAGCAAGCGCCGAGTCACGTCAAGCGGGGTGGCACGCTCGATCCTTTCGATAAAGCCGGAGGGCTATCCATCAGATATCTGGCTCCATTGTTGATTGCCTTGTCGGCATCGGTCACAGAGTGTCCGGCCGTCGACCGCGCACCAAGCCGCCATTGGGAAAACTGTGCGAATGTTCCCGGACTCTATGATTCGGGGCAACAGGTATGCGATGCCAGAACGAAACTTATCAACTGGCAATGGCCTCTAATCTTCGAGCCCGGCAGTGGTGACCCCTTAATTGGTTACGCTTTTTGTAAGGCGCAGCGACCATCGGGGACAATCGATACCATGGCTTATCCCCGGTACAGAAACTTCTGTCCCGCAGGGTATCTGGGAATTGGCTACCTTGGAGAAACAGACAATTGCACCACCAGTGGCGCCAGTTATTACCCTGCAGGCTATTCGGGATACGACGTCATTTGTCGGCGCAGTGACAGCCAGCCAGACTTCGAAAAAAATCAAGGGCCGATGAATTGTGTGGGCAATCCAATCAATCCCGGTTTCCAGAATAAATATGAAGCCCAAGCCGATTATGAGCATGGCGGAACGCATCTTTCACTGAAACGCTCGTATAACAGTCGGGCCGTTGCCATGGAGAGGAGCAAAGGCTCATACAACGGCTCGTATGGGGTACCGTTGCTCTCCGGGAGCATTGGCACCAACTGGCGTAGCAGCCATTCTCTCTTCCTTAAGATTTTTCAAGGAGGGGGCATAAGCACTGTCTCTGTCGCCCGTCCCGACGGACGGGCGGTGTTTTTCAATCTATCGGGTAATGCTTGGCTGCCTGAAGCCGATATCTCTGATCGAATCCTCGAAGTCAAAGACGTGAACGGGGTCCGTTCAGGCTGGCGATACTTTGTCGCTGCTGACAACTCGGTTGAAACCTACGGTGATACGGGCAACCTTCTAGCTGTCACTGATCGCTCCGGTCAAACCCTGAGTCTAATTTACGATCTGCCAGATAGTGCAGGTGGGGACAATAACGCCAACACCCTTGACGTGGTCGCTGATCCATTTGGTCGAAGGTTGGTTTTTAGCCACGATACGCAAAATCGCCTTTCTACTGTCATTACTCCAAGCAGCAGTTCGATTTCGTACATTTATGATGCAAAAGGCAATCTCGCATCGGTGATCTACCCGGATGGCAAGACCAAGACCTATCACTACAACGAGTCGGCCTACACCAGTGGAGCCGACCTTCCGAATGCGCTGACGGGGATCACCGACGAGAACAGTGTGCGTTATGCCACATACCGGTACGATACCCAAGGCCGGGCCATTTCCACTGGTCACACCGAAGGTGCTGATCTTCACACCGTGGCCTACGGCGCCAACAGCGCCACGGTCACCGACCCTCTAGGTTCCCAGCGGGTCTATAGCTTCCAGACGATTCTGGGCGTTGTCAAAAGCACCGGCGTTTCCCAGCCCGGCGGCAGTGGCTGCGGCGCGGCGAGCAGCAACCTCACCTACGACACCAACGGCAACGTCGCCACGCGCACCGACTTCAACGGCAATACCACCGCCTACACCTACGACCTGACCCGCAATCTCGAAACCCAGCGGATCGAAGCCGCCGGCAAACCCGAAGCGCGGACCATTTCCACCCAGTGGCACGCCACCTGGCGCCAGCCCGCCCAGCGCGCCGAACCCAAGAAACGCACCACCTGGGTCTATAACGGTGACGGCGGCGCCTACTGCGCCCCGACCACGGCCACCGTCCCCAGCCTCAATGGCGGCACCCAGCCCATCGGCGTCGTCTGTTCCAAGACCGAACAAGCCACCACCGATGAAACCGGCACATCCGGTCTTGCTGCCACGACTACCGGTGCGCCCCGCACCTGGCGCTACACCTACAACGCCTTTGGCCAAGTCCTCACTGCCGACGGCCCGCGCACCGACGTGGCCGATGTCACCTCCACCACGTACTACGCCGCCGACGACCCCGACCTCGGCAAACGCGGCAACATCGCCACCGTCACCAACCCCCTCGGTCATCTCACCCGCTACACCGCCTACGACCTCAACGGCCGGCCGCTGTCGATCACCGACCCCAATGGCACCGTCACCACGCTGAGCTACACCCCGCGCGGCTGGCTCAAGACGCGCAGCGTGGCCGGCCAGACCACCACCTACGACTACACCCCCTGGGGCGGCCTTGCCCAAGTCAGCTACCCCGACGGCAGCGGCATCAGCTACACCCACGACGCCGCCCACCGTCTCACCGCGATCGTCGACAGCGCCGGGCGGGGCGTGCACTACACCCTCGACCCCGCCGGCCACCGCCTCCAGGAAGACTACCGCAACGCCGACGGCTCACCGGCCCGGCAAGTCAGCCGCATCTTCGACGCCCTCGGTCGCCTGAAAGACGAAATCGAAGGCAACAGTCCGCCGCACACCCTCGGCTACACCGCCAACGGCGAACCGCGCTACCGCATCACCGCCAAGGGCGACACCACCACCGACGACATCGACCCCCTGGGCCGCCCGGTCAAGCGCACCGATCCCGAGAACGGCAGCGCCCAGCCCACCCTCATGGCCTATGACCGCCTCGACCAGCTCACCCGGCTGACCGCTCCGAACGGCGCCGTCACCGCCTTTGACATCGATGGCCTGGGCAACGTCTGGAAAGAAAGCTCAGCCGACCGCGGCAGTGTGGACAGCACCTTCGATGCCGCCGGCAATGTGCTAACCAGAAAGGATGCCCGAGGGCTGACCGTCACCACCACTTATGACGCTCTCAACCGGCCGACCCAAATCACCACCAGTAGCGGCAAGACCCAGAGCCTGAGTTGGGACACCAGCTGCGCCAACGGCATCGGCCGGCTGTGCCAGAAAACCGACGGGGCGGGCAGCACGACCTATTCGTATGACACACGAGGCAATCTGACCAGCGAAACGCGCAGCGAAGGCGGGCGCAGCTTCACCACCACTTACGCCCACAACACCGCCGACCGCCCCACCGACGTCATCGCCCCGACCGGCGAAACCCTTATCCCGACGCTCGACCCCGGCGGCAAGACCCAAGCCCTGAGCGCCACCGGAGCAGGCACGACCACGGCTATCGCCAGCGCCATCGCCTATAGCGCCACCGGGCAAATCACCGCCCAGCAACTCGGCCTGACCTGGCTGACGGTGAACTACGACAGCGCCGGGCGGGTGGACAGCGAAACCGCCACCGTCCAGGCCGAACCTTCATCCAACGGCGATGTGCCATTGCCCGGCTGGGCCTTGGCCGTGCTCGGTGCCACCCTGTTCGGCCTGACCCGGCGCCGGCTGGCCGGGGCAACGCTTTCCCTGTTCGCCGCGTGCATTCTGACGCTCTTTCTGGGCACGCCTCCCGCCGCCCAAGCCGCCGACCTCGATCTCGACTACGACGCCAACGGCAACGTCATCAGCAAGACCACGGCCAGCGGCACGACGAACTACACCTACGACAAACTCGACCGCCTCGACACCGAGGCCGGCCCACCCGGCAACCGTGACCACGCCTACGACCCCAACGGCAATCGGACGAGTGACGGGGCCGGCACCACGGCGACCTTTACCCCCAACACCGACCGGGTGGCGACCATCAACGGGGTCAGCGTCACGCTGGACGCGGCCGGCAACCTGACCGCTGACGGCACGTACAAATATGTCTGGGACGACTTCGGTGATCTGACTGAACTACGCAAGGCCGACAACACGCTACTCGCTACCTACTACTACGATGACCGCCACCGGCGCACCCGCAAGGTGACCACCGCCGCCGCCCCGCAAGGGGCGACGACGACCTTCTACATTTACCTGCCGGACGGCCGGTTGCTCGCCGAGATGGGCGGATCAGGCGAAGCCCTGATGACCTACGTCTGGAACGGCGACATACTCACCGGGATCATTGTCCATCAACCGCAACGCACGGTATATACCGTGCAGGTCGACCATCTGGGCACGCCCTATCAGGTACGGACGATCGAAGGCAAGATCGTCTGGCGCTGGGAACCGGATGGCTATGGGCGAACCGCACCGAACGAGGATGTGGATGGGGACGGGAAGAAGCTGACGCTGAACGTTCGGTTCCCGGGGCAATACTTCGACAGGGAATCGGGGCTGCATTACAACTGGCATCGGTATTACAGTCCGAAGATCGGCTACATCAGTCCGGACCCGATTGGGATTGCTGGGGGCATGAATTTGTACAGCTATGTCGGGGGGAATCCGGTGAACGCATATGATCCGGACGGATTGCGACAATCACTACCGAATGCACCCCAAGGACATCCTGGCTATGTTCCACCGGTATCAGGTTCTCCATGCGTCGCACAAGCGTTTCTGAGCAACTACGCCGATATGCGTGACGCCAATACTATCGGCGCGGATAAGTACTTTCATTGCAAGGCAAATTGCGAGGCCACCCGGTGCGGCCAATCAGGCGACGATCAAGCATGCTTCATCTCAGATGCACGAGAATGGGCGGACCAAAATATAAAAGGCGACCCTGCGAGTGCTTCCGCTGCAGATCAGGTTGCGAATCAGTTTGGTAGGAAAAATGCAAATAGCTCTGGAACATGCTCGCAGGTCTGCACTCCATTTCGGCCAAACGGCCTGCCAGCAAGATACTGAGGGAACCTAAATGAATAGAAAAATGGGATTTATCCTAGTCGTGGTTATTTGTACATTTGTGGCAGTTGGTTTCTGGTTGCGTAACGAATTCCGGATCGATAGCTGTCTTGATCAGGGTGGCAGATGGAATTACGAAGTTGGCGGATGCGAGTTCCGGTAGCAAGCCAAAGGGTCGGAGTGAATAGAAAAAATGGGGATCGCTTGACTTGACTCGCCTTTCGCCCCAGCCAACGAACTTCAACCTCATTTCATTTTTCGCTCTTTTTCCCGGTTGACCGTAGAAGTGCTCCTGAGCAGCGAACCCCGAACCGTCGGCAGCCACAGCTTGACCACCACCTACTTTGATGCCGCCGACCCCGACCTTGGCAAACGCGGCAACATCGCCACCGTCACCAACCCCCTCGGTCATCTCACCCGCTACACCGCCTACGACCTCAACGGCCGGCCGCTGTCGATCACCGACCCCAACGGCACCATCACCACGCTGAGCTACACCCCGCGCGGCTGGCTCAAGACGCGCAGCGTGGCCGGCCAGACCACCACCTACGACTACACCCCCTGGGGCGGCCTTGCCCAAGTCAGCTACCCCGACGGCAGCGGCATCAGCTACACCCACGACGCCGCCCACCGTCTCACCGCGATCGTCGACAGCGCCGGGCGGGGCGTGCACTACACCCTCGACCCCGCCGGCCACCGCCTCCAGGAAGACTACCGCAACGCCGACGGCTCACCGGCCCGGCAAGTCAGCCGCATCTTCGACGCCCTCGGTCGCCTGAAAGACGAAATCGAAGGCAACAGTCCGCCGCACACCCTCGGCTACACCGCCAACGGCGAACCGCGCTACCGCATCACCGCCAAGGGCGACACCACCACCGACGACATCGACCCCCTGGGCCGCCCGGTCAAGCGCACCGATCCCGAGAACGGCAGCGCCCAGCCCACCCTCATGGCCTATGACCGCCTCGACCAGCTCACCCGGCTGACCGCTCCGAACGGCGCCGTCACCGCCTTTGACATCGATGGCCTGGGCAACGTCTGGAAAGAAAGCTCGGCCGACCGCGGCAGTGTGGACAGCACCTTCGATGCCGCCGGCAATGCACTAACCAGAAAGGATGCCCGGGGGCTGACCGTCACCCAGACCTACGATGCCCTGAACCGGCTGACGCAAGTCTCTACCAGCAACGGTCAAATCATTCGCTACACCTGGGATGCGGGCTGTCCGAACGGCATTGGCCGCCTCTGCCAGAAAACCGATGGCGCAGGCACCACCACCTACGCCTACGATGCGCGGGGCAATCTGCTCAGCGAGACGCGTAGCGAAGGCGGGCGCAGCTTCACCACCACCACCGCCCACAACGCCGCCGACCGTCCCACCGACGTCCTCGCCCCGACCGGCGAAACCCTCGTCCCGACGCTCGACCCCGGCGGCAAGACCCAAACCCTGAGCGCCACCGGCGGCGGCACCACCACAGCCATCGCCAGCGCCATCGCCTACAGCGCCACCGGGCAAATCACCGCCCAGCAACTCGGCCTGACCTGGCTGACGGTGAACTACGACAGCGCCGGGCGGGCCGACACGGTGAGTGCCACCCCGAGCAATGCCGCGAACGACAGCAACGGCGATGTCCCGCTCCCCGGTTGGGCCCTGGCCGTCCTCGGCGCCACCCTGTTCGGCCTGACCCGGCGCCGGCCAGCCGGAAGCGTCCTCCCCTTGCTTGCTACCGGGCTGCTTGCAATCTTCCTTAGTGCAGCTCCTTCAGCTGAGGCTGCCGATCTCGGCTATGACTACGACGCCAACGGCAACGTCATCAGCAAGACCACGGCCAGCGGCACAACGGCCTACACCTACGACAAACTCGACCGCCTCGACATCGAGGCCGGCCCACCCGGTAACCGTGACCACGCCTACGACGCCAACGGCAATCGCACGAGTGACGGGGCCGGCACCATGGCGACCTTTACCCCGAACACCGACCGGGTGGCGACCATCAACGGCATCAGCGTCACGCTGGACGCGGCCGGCAACCTGACCGCTGACGGCACGTACAAATATGTCTGGGACGATTTCGGCGATCTGAAGGAATTGCGCCGCTCCGACAACACCCTGATCGCTACCTACTACTACGATGACCGCCACCGGCGCACGCGCAAGGTGACCACTGCCGCCGCCCCGCAAGGGGCGACGACGACCTTCTACATTTACCTGCCGGACGGCCGGTTGCTCGCCGAGATGGGCGGATCGGGCGAAGCCCTGATGACCTACGTCTGGAATGGCGACATACTCACCGGGATCATTGTCCATCAACCGCAACGCACGGTATATACCGTGCAGGTCGACCATCTGGGCACGCCCTATCAGGTACGGACGATCGAAGGCAAGATTGTCTGGCGCTGGGAACCGGATGGGTATGGGCGGACACAGCCGAACGAAGACCCAGATGGCGACGGGAAGAAACTGACGCTCAACGTTCGGTTCCCGGGAATGTACTCTGACCGGGAGAGTGGGCTCTTCTACAACTGGCATCGGTATTACAGTCCGAAGATCGGGTACATTTCTCCGGACCCGATTGGGATTGCCGGGGGCATCAACCCGTATGGCTACGCGAATCAGAATCCGCTGAGCTATACAGACCCAGAAGGGCTAGCTGCAGCAGGAGCAATAAAAGGTGCCCGATTCGGGGGCGCGGCAGGAAGTCGGTTTGGACCTGTGGGTGCGGCTGTCGGTGTTGCTATTGGTGCTGGGATTGGCTATCTAACCTGCCAGGACAGTGCTGAAGAGTGCAAGCAAGAATGCGCTGACACGCTTCAAAGAGACGAAGCGGAATGTCTGATTGCCAGAGCCGGCTATGGTCGAGCTGCACAAAGAGTTTGCCTGGCTAAGGCCAAGGAATACTATTCCCGCTGTTTGCGTCAATGTGAAGGAAAATAAAAATGCACGAGCCATATCTTGCGATATATGTAGAGGATGGAGCTTTACACATAGCAAAGAAGCTTCCGACGGAGGACATTGCGCGCGGCATCATTGAGGTTCCGCTTAAGCAAGTGACGTCAGACAAATTTGATGAGGCTGCAAGAAAGCTAGGCGGAACCGTACTCGGACTTTTTAAGCTTTGGCACAAGAAAGATTTTGAAGGCTGGGACGATTCCAATATTTTGGAGAACGGCGCTATTGAGGACTTCTCAGTCGCTTTGTATCTGATAGACAGACTGTCTCAAGGATGTTCTGAAGACAGGTTGCGATTAATCGATGAAATTCTCGGTGAAGCAGCAACATCGAATGTTGTTGCGGCTGACTACTTTCAGGAAGACTGGCCTTTGTTGAGGAAAAGACTATTGCGAGTGTGATGAGCAATACAGACCAAAGGAGAAAACGATTTGCTGTCGATGACCGACCCCGACGGCAACCGCACCGCTGACGGGGCTATTCACGACTTAGAATGCAGCGATGAACACTGCGCTGCTGCTCCTTCCCGACTTTTCACTGATCCTGCTTGGCGCTGCCATTCGCCGCTGGATGCATCTGGGCGACCATTTCTGGAACGGGGTCGAGAAGCTGGTCTATTTCATCCTGTTTCCGGCGCTGCTGATCAACGCCATCATCAAGACCCGGCTCGACCTGGGGGCGGCCTTGCCATTGCTCGCCACGGCCTTTGCCGTGATGGCCGGCGGCATGTTGCTCGGCATCGTGCCCAAGCTGTTCAGTCGTCTGCCGGCGCTGACCTATGCCTCGATGTTCCAGTGTGCCTACCGCTTCAACTCCTACATTGCACTGGCCGTCGCCGGCATGCTGTTCGGCGCGCCGGGGATCGCCACCATGGGCTTGATCGTTGGCGCTGCCGTGCCTTTCGCCAATCTGGTCTCGGTCTGGATGCTGGCCCGCCATGGCGAAGTCGGCCTGTGGCGCGAGGTGGCGCGTAATCCTCTGATCTGGGGAACGGCAACCGGCTTCCTGCTCAATCTCGCCGGTTTTGTGCCGCCGGCCCCGTTGCAGGCCTTTCTCGGCCGTCTGGCCGATGCCTCGATTGCCCTCGGCCTGATCACGGTTGGTGCGGCCTTGCGGCTGGAAAGTACGCCGGGCGTGCGGGGTTTTTCGTTGTGGCTGGTGCTGGTGAAACTGCTGGCGCTGCCGCTGGTGGCGCTTGGCGTCGGCAGTCTGCTTGGCCTGTCCGGCCTCAACTATCAGGTGGTGGTGCTGTTCGCGGCGCTGCCGACCGCATCGTCGGCTTATATCCTGGCCATGCGCATGGGTGGCGACGGCCGCAGTGTGGCCTGGCTGATTTCAGCGACGACGCTGGGCTCAATGCTCACGCTGCCGCTATGGGCAGCGTGGCTGGCTCGACTCTGATTATTTCTTGACGGCGGGCCGCCTGGCCTTCGGCTTGGCGGCTTCCTCGGTGGCGGCGCTGGCGGCCGCCTCAGCGGCGGCTTCGGCCGATTGCTGCATCTGGTCGCGCATCTGCTGCATCATTTGCCACGGCCACATGGCGGCTTCGGAGAAGGCGTTGGCCTGCGGTTCGGCCGGTGCTTCTGCGGCGGCTTCGGGCGACATTGCCTTGACGCTGTCCTTGGCCATCTGGCCCATGGCCTGCACCGCACCAACCGTAGTCCGCTGCATTTCCAGGCCCTGAATGGTCATCTGCAGCATCGACAGATTCATGCGCAGCCAGCCTTCGACTGCCTTCATGTCCTTGATGCGCTTGTCGAGTTCGTCGAGATCGAAAGTCGGTGCCACCATGCCGGGGAGCGAGAAACCCATGTTGCCCCACATGTTGCGCATGAAATTGAGCGGGTCGTGTACCTGTTCTTCGGCCATGTTCTTCTCCTCCTGTTGGATAACCTCATCTTAAACCTCTTAAACCACTTCGTAATGCAAAATGATAAATTAGCGGCCTGTTGAATAGGGGGACGGTATGTTGAAGCTGTTGGTGGTTGAAGATCATGCGCTGGTTCGCGAAGGTCTGGTTCGCCTGCTTGGGCAGATCGAACCCGGCGCCCAGGTTCAGGAGTGTGCGGATTTCGAATCGGCGCTGAATGTGCTCGATAACGAAGGCGAGTTCGATCTGGTCTTGCTCGACTTGGCGCTGCCGGGAATCGACGGCTTTGCCGGTCTCGATATCCTGCGCCGCCGCTACCCAGCCATGCCGGTCGCCGTCGTTTCGGCTTTCGACGATACGCCGACCATTACGCGCGTGCTGAATCTCGGGGCATCCGGATTCATTCCCAAGGCTTTTTCCGGCGAGGCATTGCTGTCAGCGGTACGCGAAGTATTGGCCGGCAACATCTTCCGGCCGAATGGCCAGTCGGCAGCGCGGCTCGATGATGCGACACCGGTGCCGCCGCCGACCAAGGGGGGTGTGCGCCCTGATGAAATCGGCCTGACCGACCGCCAAGGGCAAGTGCTGGCCTTGATGGTGCGCGGCCTGTCGAACCGGGATATCGCCGATCAGCTCGGTCTGTCAGAAGGCACGGTCAAGATTCATGCGACGGCCGTTTTCAAGGCGCTCGGGGTCAATAGCCGGACCCAGGCGCTGGTTGCCGTGGCCCGCTACGGCGTGGATTTCGAAAGCGTTTTCTGAAGCTGGTTCAGTAGCGCCCGCAGCTTGGCCGGGCGCACCGGCACGGGAAGGGCGTGGGCGTCGGTCGGCAGGCTCCGGGCTGGATCCCGGACCAGCACGACCAGGGGCATGCCCGTGGCCAGTTCGGCACTGACGGCAGCGGCGAGTTCGTCGTCGGCGATCAGTACCGCATCTTCAGGCCGGCGCTCGGTGCTGCTGCCGTCGTCGGCACTGACGAGATAATCCCAGCGCTCCATCAACTCGATGCACTCTTGCATTTCGTCCGAGGTGCCGATGCAATGGACCTTGCCGGCTTTGGGTGAGGGCAGGCTGGCCGCCGGTACGGCGATCTCCGGATGGCTGCGCGCAACGCTGAGTGAGAAGCGTGTGCCTTCTCCCTGCCGCGAACGCAGCGTAACTTCGATGCCCAGCGCCTTGGCCAGGCGATCGACGATGGACAGCCCCAGGCCCAGGCCCTTGTTCTGTTCCCGGGCGATATTTCCGACCTGATAGAACTCGGCAAAAATGGCGGCCTGGTGTTCGGCCGCGATGCCGATGCCGTTATCCCTGACTTCAATATTGACGCGATCGCCCCGCAGACGGGCGGCAATCAGCACGCAGCCACCGGGCGGGGTGTAGCGCAGGGCGTTGGAGACCAGGTTGGCGATCATGCGCTCAAGCATGATCGGGTCTGATTCAACCCATCGCCTGGTCGGACGGAAGCGCAGCGTCATGTTGCGGTCGGTTGCCGCGCGCCGGAAAGAGTTGGCCAGTCGTTCGAATATTGGCTGCACCGGGGTGGGGCGGCTGTCGGGCTTGATGCCGGCGACGTCGAGCCGGGAGATGTCGAGCAGCGAATCGAGCAGTTCGCCCAGAATGGTGGTCGAGGCGGCTATCTGCTCGGCCAGTCGTGGCAGCTCCTTCGCCGTGCCGCTCTGGAGTTGTCTTTGCAGGTCGGTGGCGAATAGCGACAGGGCGTGCAGCGGCTGGCGCAAGTCGTGGCTGGCCGCCGCGAGAAAGCGGCTCTTCGCGGTGTTGGCGCGTTCGGCGGCATTCTTCTGCCCGGCCAGTTCCTGCGTCGCATCGCGGACGCGCTCTTCGAGAAGATCGTGGCTGGCCGCCAGTTCGTCGGTCATGGCCGCCATGTCGCGAACCTGGCGGCGGACCAGCAGGGCCGTGACAAGCAGGACGATGCTGACCAGCAGGGCCAGCGTGCCCAGTTCGAACAAGCGACTGTACCAGGCGGCGAGCAGGGTCTTTTCAGGAATGGCGCTGAGAATTCGCAAGTCGGCAAAGCCGGGGATCGGCGACACGGAGATCAGATAGCCGTTACCGGTGGTCAAGCCGCCTTCCGGGATGAAACCCCGCAATTGGCCGCTGTAGAGGACGGTCGAGGCCTGGGCGCCGAGAATCGGCGATTGCCGGCTCAGGTCCGTGGGGCGACAGGAGGCGATGATTTCGCCTTTTCGGTTGATGAGAACCGTTTCGAAGTCGTCGGACAAGCGGTTCGACCAGCAGAAATCCTGGAGATAGGCCGGCTCCATGGCGGCGAAGGCGGCGCCGGCAAAGTGGCCGTTGTCGCCGGTCAGGCGCCGGGCGATGGCGTAGGTGTAACGGCCGCTGTTGCGCCCGATATAGGGGCCGAAGGTCCCGGCTTCGGCGCCTTCCTCAAGTGCCTTGAAATAAGGGCGGTCCCTGACGTTGATGTGTGGCGCGGGAAAGAAGGTCGAGATAAAACGCTGGTTGCCGAAGCGGTCAAAGATGATCAGGTCACGCAGCTGCGGCATGGCCCGCGAATGGCGCTGGGCAATGTACTCCCAGCCCTTGCTCGGGTCCCAGCTCTCCCAGTCGCGCCGACTGTGCGAGAGGTCGGTCGCGGTTTCGCGCAGCAGGACGTCGACGGCTTCAAACGTTCGTGCCGTGTGTTCCGCCATCATCAGGCCGAAGTGTTGAAGGCGACGTTCGCCGGATTCCAGGTCGCGGTGGCGGGCCAGCGCGAGGTCGGCCAGGAAGACGAGCAGAACCACCAGCGTGCCGGCCAGGGCAACGCTCAGGGCAAGGGTTTCGGGCTTTCTGGCGGGCATGCGGCCTATAGCTGATAGCAATAGAGCGGGCGAGGCGGCGTGCAATCGACCTCGATGATGCGGTCGGGCGTCGCGCCGGGCACCGGAAAGCTGTTGCTGACGAACAGGCTGCCCGGCTGCATTTCGGCTTTCACCTTTTCCCACAGGCGCGGCATAGGGGCAGGGGAGAGGAAGGCGTAAACCACGTCGTAGTCGCCGAGATTTGCCATCCAGAGATCATCCCAGCGCCAGCGGATATTGGGTCGGCCGAGGCTGAAAAAGCGGCCGACCAGCCAGGTCAGCGGCGCGTTTTCATAGCCGGTGAAATGGCTGTCGGGCAGGGTGTCGGCCAGCGGTACCGTGGTGCTGCCCAGCCCGGCGCCGAGATCGAGAAATCGGCTAGGGCCGCGTTCGGCCAGCACTTCGGCCAATGCGGCCACCGTTTCCTTGTTCGACAGGTAGAGCGGCACCTGCCCGGACAGCGCGCCGCGAAAGATCAGCAGCAGCAGGATGGCGGCGAGCAGGAACCAGATCGGGTCGATGGCCAGCGTGTGGGTGAACCAGACCAGCGGCATGAAGCCGCCGTGAATCAGCTTCCACCACCACGGCTGGCGCGACAGGGTGGCGAGAACAAGGGCGACGCCGCCGATGGCCAGGCTGGTTTCCAGCCACGGCATGGCCTCGGCGTTCAGGCCGTAATACGGCCAGGCCAGCGAGAGAACGAGGATCGCCGCCGCCCCTTGCAGGGCAAACTGGCGTAGCGGGGGTGAAATCATCCCCGGATTTTATGTCATCAGTGCGGATCTCGCCTTTTCTCTTGCTTGAGTGGTGGGTTTGGCAGGTGCGCTCAGTGGGCGAGGGGCAGGGAGGGCGAAGGGTTGGCAAGGTTTGCCAGGAAAGCAGTCAACGGCGACGATTTCAATTTTGGCCGTTTTTTCCGGTTCACCGTGGGAATTGGAAAATGTGGAGCCCATGGGGATTTTGGGATAGTAAATGTGATTGGCCCGCAGAAACCGTGGTCTGTCCCCTATTATTGTTTTTACTATTATTGTTTTCTATTATTGTTTTTGGAATGCCTAACGTGGAGGTAACCGGCGCTGCGCGGCTTTATCGCGCAGCGTCCGTGTTGACCGCAGAGTTAGGTTTTTCGGGCTCAGCTGATGAGTACCAAAACGAAGCACACAATCCAGACGATGAAATATGCGAGATTTTGCTTCGTTGCCTTGGCTCGCTGATACAAATAGACGGGAACGAGCCAAATCCACCCTTTGAACTTTTCGGTGTTGTGCCCTGCGGACTTAAGGCGCCTCTCGTCGAAAAACGCCAGCGCAATATTCAATCCAAGAGTGACAAACCAGTACTTGCTATCGGCCATGGCAATTGCAGCACCAACCTGATTTCCATGAATGGCACCCGCGATAAACCATTCAAGGAAATAGCCGATCAGCGGGGCAAATGCCAGAAGCCAGACGAGGGTGTTGTTGATTTTCTCGCCAGAGAGTGGTGGCGGGGCTGTGTTGTCCAGATGGACGCGCAATTCAGTATTCTCAACCGACAACCAGTCCGGAAACCCTTGTTTCCAAACTGCGGTCCCATGCGAAATGACGGATGCCTTTATGAGCTTAACTAGGTCTGGCTCCACGACGGGGCCCTTTCTCTGACCATTTTCCTCATAAAACCATGCGGCTTCTGATTGTGCTTCGCTCATTGCTGACTCCCTTGTGAGTGGAAAAACCTAACGTAAAGTGGATGGCATTTTTGCCATCCATTCTGGAAAACAGCCGTCCATCCTGGCCAGCACTTCAGCCAAAGATGGCCTGTCAGAGTGGCTTTGGGAATTGGTGATCAAATCATTACCGAGGATGGATGGCGGTGAAACATGGCGCGGGGCCGGGATATGCGGCGCGAACGCCTTATATCCCGGACTCGTGCCGTCCCCTCTGGAGAATATGGCGGGCTGAAACCCGCATGCATTCTGGCGAAGCCTCGAAACAGTGTGGATATTCACCGTGATATTTGTCCGCCAATTACGTCATTGAGGTGAATCATTTGGCTGGTTCTCTGACTAGTCCTGCCAAATGATCATTTTCAGGGCAACAGCATACGGAGCGGATGAGCTAATGTCGAGTGGGTACGAGGTGTTTCAGGCGAGTTGCCGCAACGCCTCCCGGCGGCTGGCCGCTTTCCTGGCCGCTTCGCTGCGAACCAGCCCGAACCCGCGTACCTCGGCTGGCCAGTTGGCGAGGGCCGTGAGTTCCGGGCTTGGGCGGTGGGCGATGATGAAATTGAGGTCGGCTTCGTAGTCGGCGAGTAGCTGACGGTCAACCCGAAATTCGGCTGAAAATCGGAAAGGATTGAGCCAGGTGTGGCGCAGGCGGCGGGCCTTGGCGAGCAGTTTGAGGGCGGGCATGAGCCAGGGGCCGAAGCGGATTTTCTTCGGGCGTCCATCGGGGCCGGGTTTGGCGAGCAGCGGCGGGGCGAGGTGGAATTGCAGGCGGAAATCGCCGTCGAAACTGTCACGCAGGCGGCGGATGAAATCGCTGTCGGCGTACAGGCGGGCGACTTCGAATTCGTCCTTGGGGGCGAGCAGGCGGGCGTACTGGGTGGCGACCGTGCGCGTCAAGGCTTCGTCGCCGAGGGCGCGGATGCCGGCTAGCCGGTCGGTGTAGCGTTGGGCGAGGGCGGCATCCTGATAGGCGGTGAGGTGGGCGACACGGCTGGCGATCAGTTCGTCCAATGTTTGCTCGACGAAAGGCTGGCCGCCGAGCGGGCCGGCGATGCTGGCCACTTTTTCCGGATCGGCCGCGACGCGCCGGCCCCACTGGAAGGCCTCGCGGTTGGCGGCGACGGCCGCACCATTCAGTTCGATGGCCCGGTCGAGCGAGGCGGCGGAAACCGGCACCAGGCCTTTTTGCCAGGCAACGCCGAGGAGCAGCATGTTGGCGTAGAGGGCATCGCCCATCAGCCGGGTGGCGAGGTGCTGGGCGTCGATGAAATCGACGGCGGTGCTGCCCAGCGTCTCGGTCAGGCTCTTTTGCAGCCCGGCCAGCGGGAAGTGCCAGTCGCGGTTGCGGGTGAAGTCGGCGGTCGGCGTGTCGGTGCAGCTGACCACGGCCCGCGTGCGGCCTTCGAGCATCTTGGAGAGTGCCTCGCTGCCGGCGCTGACGACCAGATCGCCGCCCAGAATGGCATGTGCTTCGCCGGTGGCGATGCGGGCGGCGTGGATGTCTTCCGGTCGGTCGGCGATGCGCAGGTGCGAGAAGACGGCGCCGTATTTCTGCGCCAGACCGGTCATGTCGAGGGTGGAAATACCCTTGCCGTCGAGGTGGGCGGCCATGCCGATCAGGGCGCCGAGGGTGATGACGCCCATGCCGCCGACGCCGGTGATCAGCAGGTTGTAGGGTTGGGTGGTGGCGGGCAGTGTCGGGGCCGGCAAGATTGGCCAGCCTTCGGCATCGAGCGTGCCCGGCTGGGCAGTATTGCCCTTCTTCGGCTTGCCGCCTTCGATGGTGACGAAGCTGGGGCAGAAGCCTTTCAGACAGGAGAAATCCTGATTGCACGACGATTGGTCGATCTGCCGCTTGGTACCGAAGGCCGTTTCGACCGGCACGACGGACAGGCAGTTGGATTGCACCGAGCAGTCGCCGCAGCCTTCGCAGACGGCTTCGTTGATGAAGACGCGCTGGTTTATTGGCGGCATCTTGCCGCGTTTGCGCCGGCGGCGGGCTTCGGTGGCGCAGACCTGGTCGTAGATCAGGATCGAGACGCCGGGATATTCGCGCAGTTCGCGCTGCACGGCGTCGAGGTCATCACGGTGTGCGACCGGGATTTTTCCGTCATTCCCGGCTTGACCGGGAATCCATGGCCGACACTGGATTCCCGCGTTCGCGGGAATGACGGTTCCCGAGAGATATTTCTCCGGCTCGGCCGCGACGATGACCATCTTCTCGATGCCCTCGGCCTCCAACTGGCGGGTGATGCGGGCGACGCTGAGGATGCCATCAACGGGCTGGCCGCCGGTCATTGCCACGGCGTCGTTATAGAGAATCTTGTAGGTGATCGGCACCTTGGCGGCGATGGATTGCCGGATGGCCAACAGGCCGGAGTGGAAGTAGGTGCCGTCGCCGAGGTTGGCGAAGATGTGCTTTTCGCTGGTGAAAGGCGCTTGGCCAACCCAGGGCACGCCCTCGCCGCCCATGTGGGTGAAGGTCGAGGTTGACCGGTCCATCCAGGTGACCATGTAGTGGCAGCCGATGCCGGCGACGGCGCGCGAACCTTCGGGTACCTTGGTCGAGCTGTTGTGCGGGCAGCCGGAGCAGAAATGCGGCTTGCGCTCGGCGAGCACGATCGGCGTCTGGGCGGCTTTCTGTTTGTCGGCGATGACCTTCAGGCGGGCCGCGATGGTCGGCGACGTGAAGAAGCGGCCGATCCGTTCGGCAATGACGCGGGCGATGGTGGCGACCGGCAGCTCTCCAGCGGCTGGCAGCAGCCAGTTGCCTTCGCTCCACTCGCCGATTTCGTCGAACTTGCCGATGACGCGGGGGCGGACGTCGCGATTTTGCGAATCTGTCCAGTTGTAGAGCTCTTCCTTCAACTGGTATTCGAGCAGCTGGCGCTTTTCCTCGACGACGAGGATTTCCTCCAGCCCTTCGGCAAACTGCCGCACGCCTTCCGGCTCCAGCGGCCAGACCATGCCGACCTTGTACAGCCGGATGCCGATCTCGGCGGCCAGTGCGTCATCGATACCCAGTTCAACAAGCGCCTGGCGGACGTCGAGATAGCTCTTGCCGGCGGTCAGGATGCCGAGCTTGGGGGTCGGCGAATCGATGATCAGCTTGTTCAGTCCGTTGGCCCGGCAATAGGCCAGCGCGGCGTAAAGTTTGTGGTTGAGCAGCCGGGCTTCCTGCACCAGCGGCGGGTCAGGCCAGCGGATGTTGAGGCCGTCCGGCGGCAATTTGAAATCTGGCGGAAAAATCGGGGTGACCGCAGCCGGGTCGATATTGACCGAGGCCGAGGTTTCGACGGTGTCGGCCAGCGCCTTGAAAGCCACCCAGCAGCCGGAATAGCGGCTCATCGCCCAGCCGTGCAGGCCGAAATCGAGGTATTCCTGCACGTTGGCCGGGTAGAGCACCGGCATCATCAGCGCCTTGAAGACATGCTCGGTCTGGTGCGGCAGGGTCGAGGATTTGGCGGCGTGGTCGTCGCCGGCGATGACCAGCACGCCACCGAATTTTGACGAGCCGGCAGCGTTGGCGTGGCGGAAAACATCGCCGCAACGGTCCACGCCCGGCCCCTTGCCGTACCACAGGCCGAATACGCCGTCGTATTGCGCGCCGGGAAAGAGATTGACCTGCTGGCTGCCCCACACGGCGGTCGCCGCCATGTCTTCGTTGAGGCCGGGCTGGAAGGTGATGTGGTGTTCTGCCAAGTGCTGCTTGGCTTTCCAAAGTCCGAGATCGAGATTGCCGAGCGGGCTGCCGCGATAGCCGGAGATGAAGCCGGCGGTGTTCAGCCCGGCCGCCAGATCGCGTTCGCGCTGCAGCATGGGCAGGCGGATCAGGGCCTGGGTGCCGGTCAGGAAGACGCGGCCGGAGGTGCGGGTGTATTTGTCGTCCAGCGTCGCGGTGAGGCTGGCTGGTAGAGCGAGATTGCTCATTTTTGTCTCCATTTTTGCGGCCTTGTGGGCCGGGTGGTCGTTCGCCCTGCCGTCGGGGGTGGTGACGGGAGGGGGGTGGAGGTTTGAGTATTGGGGGAGGGGATGGTTCGGGGGAATGGGGGTTTTCCCCCTGTTTTGGGTTTGGCTGTCTTTGGTCTTGCTTGTCGGGTATTTCTCTTTGTTTAACTGTTGGGTTTCGCGCTTGAGGCGCGCCTTACTTTCTTTTGCTTCGCCAAAAGAAAGGTAAGCAAAGAAAAGGCGACCCTGGGGCGGTGCCGGCTTCGCCGGTTCCCTGTGCTACTCGAAACGCCGGGCGGCTGGCTAAACTCGCCTGCGGCTCAGACAACGCCAGCCGACTGCCCCCGGCGTTCCTGCGTTGCTCGGCACCTTCCAAGGGGCCCGGAAAACCGGCCGTGCTCATGGCTTGGTCGCGTCATTCCCGCGGCCTCGACACACCCGGGACTCCAAGGGCGGTCTGGACTCCCGCCTGCGCGGGAGTGACGGGGTTAGGGATGGGAGGATCGAGGGCTGGATTTTATTTTTTGGCGTTTTTTCGAGTTGACCGTGGAAGTCAAAAGTCAGGCTGCCGCTTGGTCCCGCGACGCCTTTTGGCCCCCTTGGGCGGCGCTGAGCAACGCAGGCGGGCCGGGGGAGTTCGGCTTGCCTTGTCTGAGCCGCAGGCGAGTTCTGGCAAGCCGCCCGGCCTGCCGAGTAGCGCAAGGAACCGGGCTTGCCCGGCGCCAACCTCGGGGTCGCCTTTTCTTTGGCTACTTTCTTTTGGCGAAGCAAAAGAAAGTACGCCCGCCCTCAAGGCGGAAAACAGCGCTTATCTCACGTAGAAAACCCTCAGGCCGGTGCCAAGCCAGCCACCAAAACGCCTATGGCAAAACCTTCCCAGGATTCAACAAATTCCGCGGATCAAGCGCCATCTTCACCGCGCGCATCACGTCGACTGCCACCTCCCCATGCTCGGCGACGAGATACTTCTTCTTCCCCAGCCCAATCCCATGCTCACCGGTGCAGGTGCCTTCCATGGCAATCGCCCTTTTGACGACGCGACGGCTGATCCAGGCGGCTTCTTCCATTTCCTTGGCGTTGTCGGTATCGACCAGCACCACAAGATGGAAATTGCCATCACCGACATGGCCAAACAGCGCAATCGGGATGCTGACTTGCGCGATATCTTCATAGGTCGCGGCGATGCATTCGGCGAGGCGCGAGATCGGCACGCAGACATCGGTCGGGAAGCAGCGGCAGCCCGGCTTCAGTTGCAGGCAGGCGAAATAGGCGTCGTGCCGGGCTTGCCACAGGCGGCTGCGGTCTTCTGGCCGGGCGGCCCATTCGAAATTGGTGCCGCCGAGATCGTCGGCAATGGCCTGCACGGTTTCGGCCTGCTCTTCGGCGGAAGAAGGGCTGCCGTGGAATTCGAAGAACAGCGTCGGCGCTTCGGCCAGCGTGGTCTTGCTGAACAGGTTGATCGCCTTCAGCGACAGCGCATCGAGCAGTTCGATACGGGCGACCGGGATGCCGAGCTGGATGGTCTGGATCACCGTCTGGACGGCTGCCTCGATGCTCGGGAAGGTGCACACGGCGGCCGAAATGGCTTCGGGGATCGGGTAGAGCTTGACGGTCAGCTCGGTCATGATGCCCAGCGTGCCTTCGGAGCCGACCAGCAGGCGGGTCAGATCGTAACCGGCCGAGGACTTGCGGGCGCGGCCGCCGGTTTTCATCACGCGGCCATCGGCCAGCACGGTGGTCGTCGCCAGCACGTTGTCGCGCATCGTGCCGTAGCGGACGGCGTTGGTGCCGGAGGCGCGGGTGGCGGCCATGCCGCCGAGCGTTGCGTCGGCACCGGGGTCGATCGGGAAGAAGAGGCCGGTACCTTTCAGCGCATCGTTCAACTGCTTGCGGGTGACGCCGGCTTGTACCGTCGCATCGCCGTCCTCGGCGTGGATGGCGATCACCTGGTTCATGCCGGAGAGGTCGAGCGAAATGCCGCCGCTGGTCGCCAGCACGTGGCCTTCGACCGAACTGCCGACGCCGTAGGGAATGACCGGCACGCCATGCTCGGCACAGAGGCGGACGACTTGCGCCACCTCGTCGGTGCTTTCGGCCAGAATGACGCCGTCGGGCAGTTCTGGCGCATGGACCGATTCGTCGCGGCCATGCTGCAGGCGGGTCGATTCGCCTTGCGAAAAACGTTGCTGGAATTGTTGCTGGAGGGCTTGCTGCAGTGCTGCGGGGAGGGCTTTTTGGGTCACGGAAGGAATCGGGTGGCTTGGTCGAGATCCGTGTGAGTATGCCCTTCATAGAGCGCCGTGACGAATTTTCGCCAGACCAGGTCGGGTTCGCCAATGCGGAAACCGCAGTAATGCTGGTTGTCGACATCGGTTTCCTGAACCGCTTGCACGGTCAGGCGGGAAACTTCGTTGAGGCCGAGCTGAACGGTGGCGTTGAGCCAGACGTCGGCGGGGATCTGCTGGGCGACACGCGCCCGGAAGCCGTAGCGGGAGACTTCGTTGACCTCGACTGCAATCGGTTTGTCGATGAAGGCTGTCGAATTGGCCAGCTTGGCCGGGCATTTGACCGAGAAACGGCGGTGCTGGCGAATTTGCTGCACGGCCCCTTCGCCCTTGTCAGGAAGGGCTGGCAGTATCTTGCGATATTCCGGCAGGTCGTAGATCAGGTGCAGCAGGGCCTTCTTGCGATCACTCAGTTCGGCAAAGACGGAGGTCTTCTTGTTGAAGAAATAATCGATCAGGTCGGGCGTCAGCACCGGGTCATTGGTCGTGAAGAAGCGCCGGTGCGGTATCTGGATGTTGGCCAGCTTGGTTTCGATGAAGTAATGATAAAGGTTGCGGTTCGGCGCCTTGCCGGCGTAGGCCTTGCGCAGGATTTCCGGGGCGAACTTGAGATCCAGTGCGGCACCGACAGCCGGGGCGCCATTGACGAAGTCATAGTTCTCGACGACGTTGGCAGTCAGTCGCTTGAAGAAAAGTAGCGACTCGTACATCTCGATGTGGCGCGGATTGACGGCGATGACCAGATGGCGGGTATCGAAGAAGGTCGTGCAGTATTCGTACATGAACTTCATCAGCGGGAAAAGAATAGTCCCGCCGGTTCGCCGGAAGCGCGGATGCACGGCGAGGGCCGAAACCTCGGCGATCTGGCCTTCCTTTTCGCGAACACCGGTCAGGTCGAAAATGCGCTGCAGCGGGAAACCAATGGCGCTTTCGCGAATCAGCGACAGGGTGCCGACCACCTGGTCGTCGTACTTGGCGCATAGCGTGGTGGTGCTTGGCAGTGCGTGGTAGATGGTGACCCGCATGCCTGAAGGATCGGGAGTCATGAAGCCGCTGCTGACGTAGGCGTCATGCAGGAGCTTGAAGCAGGCTTCCAGCTCTTCCTTGCTCTCGGCTATCTTCAGGACCAGCCGCTTGTTCGGGTCGGAGTTGCAGTCCACAAGAGATCGATAGACGTCGTGCCGTCTTTTTTGTGGCAGCATCGAGAACAGCTTGCGAGCCGTCTGCTTAACCAGAAACCGTAACTTGGCAATGACCGGCATCAAGGCGACCTATCGAAAATGACTACGTTTTGATCATAGCACCTTATTATTGACATGTATTCGGCGCCTCCGGACAATCAGCGGACGCCTTTTACCCCCAGAGATCAGGAGACATATCAATGCACGCGAAGCTTTCCGTAGTTGCCCTCTCCGTTGCTGCCGCTTTTGCTCTGTCCGCCTGCGGTCAGAAGGAAGAGCCGAAGGCTGCGGCTCCCGTTGCGCCGGCTGGCAAGCCTGAAGTGGTCGTCAAGCTCGGCCATGTGGCGCCGATGACCGGCCCGCAGGCCCATCTGGGCAAGGACAATGAAAACGGCGCCGTGCTGGCCATCGAGGAATTGAATGCCAAGGGGCTGGAAATTGGCGGCGCCAAGGTCAAGTTCCAACTGCTGGCTGAAGATGATGCCGCCGATCCGAAGCAGGGCGCCATCGTTGCCCAGAAGCTGGTCGATGCCAAGGTCAATGGCGTGATCGGCCACCTGAACTCAGGCACGACCATCCCCGCATCCAAACTGTATTCCGACGGCGGCATCCCGCAGATTTCCGGCTCGGCGACCAACCCGAAATACACGCAGCAGGGCTTCAAGACGGCTTTCCGTGTGATGGCCAACGATGTCCAGCAGGGCCGGGCACTCGGCGAGTTCGCCGCCAAGCAGGGCGTCAAGACGGTAGCCGTTGTTGACGACCGCACCGCCTATGGCCAGGGTCTGGCCGACGAGTTCAAGAAGGCCGCCGAAGCGTCCGGCCTCAAGGTTGTCGCCACCGAATACACCACCGACAAGGCTACCGACTTCAAGGCCATCCTGACCAAGATCAAGTCGACCAAGGCCGAACTGGTCTTCTACGGCGGCATGGATGCCCAGGGCGGCCCGATGGCCAAGCAGATGAAGGAGCTGGGTATCAAGGCCAGGTTCCTCGGTGGCGATGGTGTCTGTACGCCGGAATTCATGAAACTGGGTGGTGAGGCGACTGAAGGTAATTTCTGTTCGCTGCCGGGCATGCCGCTGGAGAAGCTGGCCAAGGGTCCGGAATTCCGCGAGAAGTTCACCAAGAAGTTCAACGCCGAGATCCAGCTTTACGCACCGTATGTCTATGATGCCGTGATGGTCATGGCCGATTCGATGAAGCGCGCCGATTCCGTCGATCCCGCCAAGTTCCTGCCGGCCATTGGCCAGACGAAATACGATGGCGTGACGGCGATGGTCGAATTCGACCCGCAGGGCGACCTGAAGGGCGGCGCAATCTCGATTTACCAGTACAAGGGCGGCAAGCTCGAGTATGTCGAAACGCTGGGCGGTAGTTCGGTCGAGATGGCGAAGGCCGAGGTCAAGGAAGCCGTGGCTGAAGTGAAGGATGCCGCCAAGGCCGTCGCCGGTGCAGCAACGGCCGTCGGCAAGGAAGCGGTCGGCGAGGCCAAGGAAGTTGCCAAGGCGGCGGCCGAAGCCGGCAAGGATGTCGTGAAGGCTGGTGCCGAAGCGGTCAAGAATGCCGCTGACGCGACCAAGGCTGCAGTCGAAAAGAAGTAACAGCAGATCCGCTGAACAGAAACGGCACCGCAAGGTGCCGTTTCCTTATGTTGCAAAAGAAAAAGACTAAATGGATATTTTCCTTCAGCAGATCATCAACGGCCTCGTGCAGGGCAGCATCTACGCCTTGGTTGCGTTGGGCTACACGATGGTCTACGGCATCATGGGCCTGATCAACTTCGCACATGGCGAGGTGGTGATGATAGGGACGCTGGTCACCATCACGGTTGCCGGATCGCTGATCAAGGCCGGCATGCCGGTAGTGCTGGCCGGGCTGGCCGGGGTCAGTGTCTCGGTGCTGGTCTGCATGGCGCTCGGCTGGGGGCTGGAACGCATCGCCTATCGGCCGCTGCGCAACGCACCGCGCCTGACGCCGCTGATTACGGCGATCGGCATGTCCATCGTGCTGCAGAATCTGGCCATGATGATCTGGGGGCGGAACTACCTGACCTTCCCGTCGCTCTTGCCCAAGGTCAATTTCGAGCTGGCCGGCGCGCACTTTACGGCGATTCAGGTCATCATCGTGGCGGTCTCCGGCATCACCATGGGCGGCTTGCTGCTGCTGGTCTATCGCACCAAGCTCGGCATGGCGATGCGCGCCACGGCCCAGAACCCGGCGGTGGCCAGCCTGATGGGCGTCAATATCAACCGCGTCATCGCTGCCGCCTTCGTCATCGGGTCGGCGCTGGGAGCTGTGGCCGGCATCATGGTCGGTGGCTATTACGAAATCGCCCATTACCAGATGGGTTTCATGCTCGGCCTGAAAGCCTTCACGGCAGCAGTGCTTGGCGGTATTGGCAACCTTGGCGGCGCCATGCTGGGCGGTATCCTGCTTGGCATCATCGAGGCGCTGGGGGCGGGCTACATCGGCGACCTGACCGGCGGCTTCCTCGGTAGCCACTATCAGGACATCTTCGCTTTTGTCGTGCTGATCGTCGTGTTGATGTTCAAACCGTCAGGCCTGTTCGGTGAAAAGACGGGGGATCGGGCATGAGCAAGTGGCTTAATCCTCGTTCCGGCCTGGGCATCGCGCTGATTGCCGCGGCCCTGATAGCCCTGCCTTTCGTCGCTGCGATGGGCGGCCAGGCCTGGGTACGCATCCTCGATTTTGCGATTCTCTACGTCTTCCTGGCGCTGGGTCTGAACATTGTCGTCGGCTTCGCCGGCCTGCTCGATTTGGGTTATATCGCCTTCTATGCCGTCGGTGCCTACACCTGGGCCCTGCTGGCCAGCCCGCACTTTGGCCTGCATCTGCCGATCTGGGCGATCCTGCCGATCGGCGCGGCGCTGGCCTGCCTGGCCGGCGTGGTCCTTGGTTCGCCGACCCTGAAGCTGCGTGGTGATTATCTGGCCATTGTCACGCTCGGCTTCGGCGAGATTGTCCGCATTTTTATGAACAACCTGAATGCGCCGGTCAATATCACCAACGGGCCGCAGGGCATTACCCTGATCGATCCGGTGGCCTTTGGCGATTTCAAATTCTCCGGCACGACGCAGATTTTCGGCATTGCCCTGAGCGGGCCGCAGAAGTATTACTACCTGCTCGTCGCGCTGGCGATTCTGGTCATCATCATTAACCTGCGTCTGCAGCATTCGCGCATCGGCCGCGCCTGGCAGGCGATTCGCGAGGACGAGATCGCCGCCAAGGCAGTCGGCATCAACACCCGCAACGTCAAGCTGCTCGCCTTTGCCATGGGCGCCAGCTTCGGCGGTGTGGCCGGGGGCATCTTTGCGGCGATGCAGGGATTCGTCTCGCCGGAAAGCTTCTCGCTGATCGAGTCGATCATGATCCTGGCCATGGTCGTGCTGGGCGGCATGGGCCACATTCCCGGCGTCATCCTCGGCGCGGTCTTGCTGTCCATCCTGCCCGAGGTGTTGCGCTATGGTGTCGGCCCGGCGCAGATGGCGTTGTTCGGCAAGATGCTGGTCGATCCGGAGAGCCTGCGCATGCTGGTCTTCGGTTTGGCGCTGGTGCTGGTCATGCGTTTCAAGCCGGCCGGCCTGTGGCCATCACCGGAGCGCAAGCGCGAAATGAGCGAAATTCGGCAGGAGACCGGGAAATGAGCCCCGTCCTGCTCGAAGCGAATGCCGTTGCCAAGCACTTCGGAGGCGTCAAGGCACTGCGCGACGTGTCGCTGACCATCCGCCGTGGCGAAGTCTATGGCCTGATCGGTCCGAACGGGGCCGGCAAGACGACCTTCTTCAACTGCATGACCGGGCTGTACGTGCCGGATGGCGGTGGCTTCGTCTTCGACGGCGCGCCGCTGATCGCCGATGCGCCGCATCAGGCCGCCGAGCGCGGTATTGCCCGGACCTTCCAGAATATCCGGCTGTTCGGCAACATGACGGCGCTGGAAAACGTCATGGTCGGCCGCCACGTGCGGACCAAGGCCGGCGTGCTCGGGGCGATGTTCCAGAATGCGGCGACCAAGGCCGAAGAGGCAGCGATCCGGCAGAAAGCTATCGACCTGCTGCATTACGTGCGCATCGAAGAGCGGGCCGACGATCTGGCCAAGAATCTCTCCTACGGCGATCAGCGCCGGCTGGAAATTGCCCGGGCGCTGGCCACCGAACCCAAACTGCTCTGCCTGGATGAGCCGGCGGCCGGCATGAATGCGACGGAAACCGCCGAACTGCGCGACCTGATCGAAGGCATCCGGCGCGACGGCACGACCATCCTGCTCATTGAACACGACGTCAAACTGGTCATGGGCCTGTGCGACCGGGTGGCCGTGCTTGATTACGGCGCCTTGGTCATCGAGGATGTGCCGGCAGTCGTGCAGAAAGATCAACGCGTCATTGAGGCTTACCTAGGTGCTTGAAGTAACCGGACTCCACGTCGCCTATGGCGGCATTCAGGCGGTGCGCAGCATCACCTTTCACGTCAATGCTGGCGAAACCGTCGCCCTGATCGGTGCCAACGGCGCCGGCAAGACCAGCACACTGAAGGCCATCTCGCGGGTGCTCGATGCTGTCGGCGGTGATGTGCACTTCTGTGGCGAAGAAATCACCCGTCTGGCACCGCACGACATCATTCGCAAGGGCATTGCGCTGGTCCCGGAGGGGCGCGGCGTTTTCCCGCGGCTGACCGTGCTGGAAAACCTGCACATGGGGGCTTATGTGCGCGATGCGGCGGCCGACGTCGACAAAGACCTGCAAATGGTCTTCGAGTACTTCCCTCGCCTCCGGGAACGCGAAAGCCAGCTCGGTGGCACCTTGTCCGGCGGCGAACAGCAGATGCTGGCCATCGGCCGCGCCCTGATGAGCCGGCCGAAAATGCTGCTGCTCGACGAACCCTCGATGGGGCTGGCGCCTATCATGGTTCAGAAAATTTTTGAAGTCGTCCGTGCCGTGGCCGCCAATGGCATGACCATCCTGCTCATCGAGCAGAACGCCCGGTTGGCCTTGCAATGCAGCCAGCGCGGCTATGTCATGGAAAGCGGCGAAATCACGCTGAATGGCGAATCGGCGATGTTGCTCGACGACCCGAAAGTCCGCGCCGCCTATCTCGGCGAGTGAGTGGCCGGCCTTCTGTCATGCAAGCCTCATCTTGGCGGGGCGAGCCTGTGGGATAATCGCGATCCTTTCGCAACACACGTCGCAGGCATGGCAAAAGATTCACCGATTCAGTTCAAGGGCACCACGCTCAAGATCATCCAGACGCAACTCCGCACCACCGACCACGCCGCGCTGCATCAAGCCCTCACCGAATTGACCGGCAATAGTCCGGACTTTTTCGAAAACGAGCTGGCTGTCCTCGATTTCAGCCAGGCCCAGGCCTTGCCGGAGTCCGCTGATTGGGCCGGCATCGTTGATTTGCTCAGCCAGTCCGGCCTGAATGCGGTGGCGACCTGTGGGCTGCCCGATGAACTGGCGAATTCGGCCGTAGCGGCTGGCTTGCCGGTCGTCGGCGCCGATGCGCTCGGCCGCCAGCGCGCCAAAATCGAGGACGCCCCCAAGTCACCGCCGGTTGTGGCGCCTGAACCTGCCCCGCTACCGCTGGCCGCTGCTGTACCAGAACCGGCACCGCGCACCATCATCCTCGACAAGCCGCTGCGTTCCGGTCAGCGTTTCTACGCCAAGGGTTGTGACCTGATCGTCACGGCCATGGTCAGTGCCGGCGCCGAAGTGATTGCCGACGGCAATATCCATGTCTATGCCCCGCTCCGTGGCCGCGCGCTGGCTGGTGCCAGTGGCGACAAGGATGCCCGTATTTTCACGACCAGCCTGGAGGCCGAACTGCTCTCCATCGCCGGTCTGTACCGTACTTTTGAAGCCGGCGTGCCGGCCGAACTGCTGCGCCAGCCAGCCACCGTCAGCCTGATTGATGACGGCCTGACCATCGTGCCGCTGGCGCTCCGTTAGAACCCATTCCTATAAACCTTAACCTACCCAACGAGAAACCACCGTGACCAGAATCGTCGTCGTAACTTCCGGCAAAGGCGGGGTCGGCAAGACCACCACCAGCGCCAGCTTCTCCTCCGGCCTCGCCATGCGCGGCTTCAAGACGGCCGTCATCGACTTCGACGTCGGCCTGCGCAACCTCGACCTGATCATGGGTTGCGAGCGCCGTGTCGTTTATGACCTGATCAATGTCATCAACGGCGAAGCGACGCTGACCCAGGCGCTGATCAAGGACAAGCACACCGACAACCTCTACGTGCTGCCTGCCTCGCAGACGCGCGACAAGGATGCGCTGTCCGAAGAGGGCGTCGAGAAGGTGATCAAGGAACTCGAACATCAGGGCTTTGATTACATCGTCTGCGACTCGCCGGCCGGCATCGAATCCGGCGCCGTGATGGCCCTGACTTTTGCCGACGAGGCGCTGGTCGTGACCAACCCTGAAGTTTCCTCGGTGCGCGACTCCGACCGCATCCTCGGCATCCTGCAGGCCAAATCCCGCCGCGCCATCGAAGGCCGTGAGCCGGTCAGGGAACATCTGCTGATCACCCGCTACAACCCGACCCGCGTCGAAGCCGGCGAAATGCTGTCGTACAAGGACATCCAGGAAATCCTGCGCGTGCCGATCATCGGCGTCATCCCCGAGTCCGAAGAAGTGCTGCAGGCCTCCAACCAGGGCTCGCCGGTCATCCACCAAAAGGAAACCGACGCCGCCGAGGCCTACCACGACGTGATCGCCCGCTTCCTTGGCGAAGACAAGCCGCTGCGTTTTGTCGATTACGTCAAGCCGGGTCTGCTGAAGCGCCTGTTCGGAGGCAAGTGAGATGTCCTGGCTCCAGAAACTCTTCGGCAACCAGCCGAAAACCGCCCAGATGGCCAAGGAACGCCTGCAACTGATCATCGCCCACGAACGCGATGGCGGCGGCAGCAGCGTCAACTTCCTGCCCGACCTGCAGCGCGAACTGATCGCCGTGATCTCCAAGTACGTCAAGGTCAATCCCGACGACATCCGTGTTTCGCTGGAGAAGCAGGATCGCTACGAGGTGCTTGAAGTCAATATCGTCCTGCCCGAAAAGGGCTGAAGCAGAGCGGCGAACGAGGTCGGACTTCGTTTGCTGAGATGCATCAAACGTTTTGCCATGCCGGCAGGTCACAATGCCGGCATTGTCTTTTTCAGGATTCCTCCGCCATGAACATTCGTCACTCCTTCTCTGCTCTGGCTGCCATATTGCTGGCGACCGCGCTCCATGCCGAAGAAACCAAGCCGGTCGATACCATGCCCAAGATGGCCTACGGCCTGATGCTGAAGCAGGGTGACAAGCTGATTTTCTCGCCCTGCCGTGACCGCAGCTACGCCTATGTCGAGGATGTTTCGGCCGACGGTAGTGTCACCAAGGTACTGAACAGCGTGGGTCTGGATGCCGGCAAGCGCTTGTACGTCGAATTGCTCGGTGTGCTGGAAGGTACCCAGTTGAGGGCCTCGGCAGTCAACATGGCGCGTGTCGAAGGGCGCTGCCAGATGCCGGGCGGCAAGGAAGAATCATGGCGGGCGGCCGGCAATGACCCAGCCTGGGCGATGGTTGCCGGTGGCGAGCATGTCCAGTTGCAGCGCTATGGCAAGCCGGAAGTGGCACTGCCCTATACGGAATTCCGGACCGAAGGAAACGTGACCCGCTACGACGGGGCCAAGGACAACAACAAGCTATCCGTTCGTTTCGAAAAGACGCTTTGTCGCGACACTGCGGCGAATGGCGTTTTCGCCTGGACGGCAACGCTCGACCTGAATGGTCAGGTACTCAAGGGCTGCGCCTGGGCGCGGTAAAACCTGGCTGAAAAGCGCCAGCCTGACCTGGCTGGCGCGCCTGAATATCAGTTTGTGGAGAAGGTGAAGGCGTCGGCGAAGAACTCTTCTTCCGGCAGGCCTTGCGCCATGAAGTCACGCTTGGCGGCCTCGGTCATCACCGGCGCGCCACAGGCGTAGGCCTGATAGCCGGAGAGGTCCGGAAAGTCAGCCAGCACGGCCTGGTGCACGAAGCCGGTACGACCTGTCCATTCATCGCTGGCTGCCGGTTCGGACAACACCGAGATGTACTTGATGTTGGCGTGTTCGGCTGCCCACTGTTCCGGCAGGGCGTTCTGGTAGAGGTCGACGCGGGCCTTGGCGCCCCAGTAGATGAAGATCGGCCGCTCGCACTTTTCGGCGATGGCGTGTTCGACGATGGCCTTGATCGGCGCGAAGCCGGTGCCACCGGCCAGCAGGATCATCGGCTTCTTCGAGTCTTCACGCAGGTAGAACGTACCGTGCGGACCGTTGAAACGCAGGATGTCGCGGACCTTCATGGTCGAAAAAACCTGGTCGGTAAACTGGCCGCCGGGCACATGACGGATCTGCAGTTGCAGCAGGGCGTCGTCGTGCGGCGCATTGGCCAGCGAGTAGCTGCGCTTCTTGCCGTCCTTGAGCAGGATGTCGATGTACTGGCCGGCCCAGAACTGCAGTCGTTCGCTGGCCGGCAGGCGGAGGTGCAGTTCGATGACGTCAGGCGCCAGTTTTTCCAGCTTTTCGATGCGCGAGGGCAGGGTCTTGACCGGGATATCACCGGCCGAGCTGACCTGCTTGCATTCGATGACCAGATCGGATTGCGCCTTGGCGCAGCAGTAGAGGGTTTGGCCGGCGGCTTTCTCGTCATCCTTCAAGGCATGGGGCTGGGCCTTGCCGTGATCGACGGCGCCACTGAGCACCTTGCCCTTGCAGGCGCCGCAAGCGCCATCCTTGCAGCCATAGGGCAGGGTCAGGCCCTGACGCAGCGCGGCGTCGAGCAGGGTTTCGTCGGCCTCGGCAGCAAATTGCTTGCCGCTCGGCTGGACAGTGACTTGGTAGCTCATCGGTTCCCCTTACTGGTCGGCTACAATGCAGCCGTGCAAAAAATCCTGATTGTCGGCAGCGGGGACGTTGCCCGCCGCATCCTCTCCCGTCTTGCCCGCCGCGTCCGCGTCTACGCACTGCTGCGCGATGCGGCGCGTGCTGCCGAGTGGCGTACTGCCGGCGCAATGCCAGTGTTGGCCGACCTCGACGACCGGGGCAGCCTGCAACGCATCGCCGGCCTGGCCGACGTCGTGCTGCATCTGGCGCCGCCGCCTGGCGAAGGCCGCCGCGACACGCGTACCCGCAACCTGCTGGCCGCCTTGGGCAAGGCCAAAAGTCTACCACGCCAACTCATTTACGTAAGCACGACAGGGGTTTACGGCGACTGTGGCGGCGCGCAGATTGATGAAACCCGCTGTCTGAATCCCGAAAGTGCCCGTGCCGGCCGGCGGGTCGATGCCGAGCGCTGCTTGCGGGCATGGGGGGCGAAGAACGGGGTAGTCATCTCCATTCTGCGAGCGCCTGGTATCTATGCGGCCGATCGGCTGCCGATCGAGCGCCTGAACAAGGGCATGCCAGCGCTGTGCGAGGCGGATGATCCCTATACGAATCACATTCACGCCGACGATTTAGCCGCTGCCTGCATTGCCGCGTGGCGC
The DNA here is from genome assembly GCF_020510625.1 of Ferribacterium limneticum. Classification (NCBI taxonomy): domain Bacteria; kingdom Pseudomonadati; phylum Pseudomonadota; class Betaproteobacteria; order Rhodocyclales; family Azonexaceae; genus Ferribacterium; species Ferribacterium limneticum. The sequence continues at coordinate 328,420 of NZ_CP075191.1, forward strand.
AATGGCGACGCCAACCGCGTTTACAATGTCGTCGATGATTCCGATCTGAAGATGGCCGAGTATTTCGACCGTGTTGCCGAGGCGTTCGCGCTGCCACGTCCGCCGCGCATCTCGCGGCTGGAGGCCGAAAAAACGCTGTCGCCGGTGCAGATGTCCTTCATGCGCGAATCGCGGCGCATCGGCAATCGGCGCCTGAAAAACGAATTAAAACTACGCCTCGCATACCCGACGGTCGACGCCGGGATAGCCGAGGCGCTTGCAAGGAGAAACGCATGCTCGTCGTAAAGACACTGCATATCTGGATGGTCATTTCGTGGTTTGCCGGCCTGTTCTACCTGCCGCGCATTTTCGTCAATCTGGCCATGGTGCCAGCGGATAGTCACGCTGAGCGCGACCGCCTGTTGCTGATGGCCGGCAAGCTGTACAAGTTCATGACCCCGCTCGGCGCGCTGGCCATCGTGCTGGGTTTCTGGCTGTGGTTTGGCTACGGTTTTTCCGGTGGCTGGCTGCATGCCAAGACGACGCTGGTTGCCGTGCTGGCTGCTTATCACTGGCATTGCGGCCGGGTGCTCAAACGCTTCCAGTCGGGCGACAATGCCAAATCACACGTCTGGTTCCGTTTCTACAACGAACTGCCGGTCATCATCCTGCTGGTTGTCCTCTTCCTCGTCGTCCTGAAGCCTTTCTGACATGAACAAATATTTCGCAATTTGCCCGCGTGGGCTGGAAGAGCTGCTGGTCGAGGAACTGCGTGCTGTCGGCGGTGAAGAGCTACGGGCGACCCACGGTGGTGTCTTCTTCTCCGGTGACTGGTCGGTCTGCTATCGCGCCAACCTCGAATCGCGGCTGGCTACCCGCATCCTCTGGCACATCGTCAAGGGGCCGTACGCCAAGGAAGAGGACATCTATCGCCTGGCCGTGCGCCAGTTGTGGCCGAACCATTTCTCGGTCAGCCGGACAATGCGTGTGGTGACGACGGCGATCAAGTGTCCGCTGAAGTCGCTTGATTTCGTCACGCTGCGCGTCAAGGATGCGATCTGCGACCGCTTCCGCGAAGACCTCGGCGAACGTCCGAACATCGAGACGCGCCATCCAGATGTCAGCGTCCACGTCTTCCTCAGTGAAAACGAATGCACGCTGTACCTCGATACCTCCGGCCAGCCGCTGTGGCAGCGCGGTTTCCGCAAGGCCAGCGTCGATGCGCCGCTGAAGGAAAACCTGGCGGCCGGCATCCTGAAAATGACCGGCTGGCAGCCCGGCACGCCACTGATCGACCCGATGTGCGGCAGCGGCACCTTCCTGCTCGAAGCGGTGCAGATGGCGCTCGACCGGGCGCCGGGGCTGGATCGTGGCTTTGCGTTCGAATTGCTGAAGAGTTTCGAGGCGATGAACTGGGCTAATATCCGGGCCGCTGCTGAGGCGCGGGTCAAGCCAGTCGAGCCGATGGATATTCGTGGTTACGACAACGACGAAAAAGCCGTACGCGCCTCCCGGCGCAATCTGCAGGAAGCCGGTTTCGGTGCGGCGGTGATGGTCGACAACAGCGATGTGCTGGAAACGCAGCCACTGACTGACCATGGCATTCTGGTGACCAACCCGCCCTACGGCGAGCGTATCGGCGAGCAGGACGAACTGGCCGCCCTTTACCCGCAACTCGGCACGGCGCTGAAGCGTCACTGGGCCGGCTGGAACTGTTTCTTCTTCACGGCTGACATGCGTTTGCCCAAGCTGGTCGGCCTGCGACCCAGCCGCAAAACACCGCTGTTCAACGGTCCGCTCGAATGCCGCTTGTTCGAAATCCGTATGGTGGCAGGCAGCAATCGCAAGGTTTGATTGCTGCGATGCAATAAGCATGGGGTTTTGATCTTGGTCATCTTATTGGTCTGACCGCCATGCGACGATTCACGTTTCGTAATTAATAATTTCAGGAGATAGCGCATGTCCGTCCAGGCCCTCTACCAACAAAAACGCATGTCTGCTGCCGATGCCATTCGCGTCGTCAAAAACGGGGATACCATTGTTGTACCGACGGCAGTCGGCGAACCGCCCAGCCTGCTGACGGCACTGTCGGAGGCGCGCCGTGACTTCCGTGACGTGCAGGTTTCGCAGATTCTGGCCGTGCGCAAATACGGTTATCTGGACCCCGAAACCGTTGAAAATGTCCGTCACACCGCCTACTTCTACAGCGGTGCCACACGCCCGGGCGGCAAGGATGGCTGGGTCGATTTCATCCCGGCTTACTTCTCCGAAATGCCCCAGCTGATCAACCGCGGCCTGATGCCGGCCGACGTGGTGTTCAGCATGGCCTCGCCGATGGACGAGCACGGTTTCTTCTCGCTGGCGCTGGCTGCCGACTACACGATGGCCGCCATCGAGCGCGCCCGCGTCGTGGTGCTCGAAGTCAATCCCAATGTGCCGTTCGCCAACGGTGATTGCCACATTCATATCTCGCAGGTCGCCGCATTGTGCGAGAGCGACGATCCGATTCTTGAAGTCGGCCTGCCCAAGATCGGCCCGGTTCAGGAAGCCATCGGCAAGTATGTCGCCGACATGATTCCCGATGGCGCGACGCTGCAGATCGGCTACGGCGGCATTCCCGACGCCGTGGTCATGCAGCTGACCGACAAGCACGATCTCGGTATCCATACCGAAATGGTCGGCGATGGCATCATGTCGCTGGTCGAAGCTGGTGTGGTGACCAACCGCAAGAAGAACTACCACACGGGCAAGATGCTGGCGACCTTCGCGCTCGGCTCGAAGAAGCTCTACCAGTTCATGCACCGCAACCCGGCGCTCGAAATGCATCCGGTCGATTTCACCAACGACCCGTATCTGGCTGGCCAGAACGACAACCTGCACGCGATCAATGCCACGATGCAGATCGACTTCCTCGGCCAGTGCGGCTCGGAAAGCCTGGGCTCAATTCCTTACTCCGGCACCGGCGGTCAGTCCGACTTCGTACGGGCAGCCAATCGCTCGAATGGCGGCAAGGCTTTCATCGTGCTGCCGTCGACGGCCAAGGACGACACCATTTCACGCATCGTGCCGACCCTGTCGGCCGGTACCCACGTGTCGACCAGCAAGAACGACATCAATTACGTGGTGACTGAGTTCGGTGTCGCACAACTGCGTGGCAAGACGGCCAAGCAGCGGACCGAAGCGCTGATCGGCATCGCTCACCCGAATTTCCGTGGCGAATTGCGCGAGGCTGCCAAGAAGCTCAAGCTACTTTAAGGAAGTGTCATGATGGAAAAGCGTTTCTCGGATCAGGAACTCGAGCGGATCATCGATGAGGCAACCTTTTACATGTGTGCCTGCCCGGCCCAGGTGGTTGTCCAGATTCGAGGGCTACGCGAACTGTTCCAGTATCAGCTCAGTTGCGAGATCGATCCCGGCAACGATCCGGCGGTTCATCAGGCCATTGCCGACGTGACCGCCAAGGCGCACGCCATGATGGAGGATTGCCTGGATCAGATCCTGACTATGGAAGGCTGGGACCGGACAACGCTGAAAATGCCCGAAGGCTTGCGCCGCAAGATGTCAGAGGCCGTCGAGCGAGGTTTTTGAAGCATCACGCCGACTCTTCAGTCGGCACTTACAAACTGTAGCAATTTAGTTTTCCCCGACGGGCCATTTATTCGCTATCTTTAAAGCGAGTCAATGGCCCGTTTGGGTGTCGCCATGAAATATCGAAATCTACTTGTTGTTTTGCTGGCCGTGATCATGGCTGGCGCAGGCTCCAGCGCTTGGGCGCATGGCGGTCGCGTTCGTCTGGGTGTCAATGTCGGCATTGGTGGCCCGGTCTGGGGTCCGGCTTGGGGCCCTGTCTGGTATCCCCCGCCCTATTACTATCCGCCGCAGGTGATCGTCGTTCCCCCGGCCCCGCCTCCGGTTTACATCGAGCAGGCCGAGCCGGCCGCACAGCCTGTGCAGGCTCAGCAATACTGGTATTACTGCAAGAGCAGCAAGGGCTACTACCCCTACGTCAAGGAATGTCCAGAAGGCTGGCAGAAGGTGCTGCCGCAACCGGAGAGATGAAATGAGCGCGAAAAATCATAGGCCGAAACTGGCCGTGGCTGGTATGGCCCTGCTGCTGGGCGCGTGTACGGTGATTCCGACGGGACCGAGCGTCATGGTGCTGCCGGGGACGGGGCAGCCTTTCGAGCGTTTCCGGGCTGACGATATGGACTGCCGTCAGTACGCGCAGTACCAGATCGGTGGCAAGACGGCCGGCGACAGCGCCAAGGAATCCGCGGTGACCAGCGCAGCCGTCGGCACGGCCGTCGGCGCGCTGGCCGGTGCGGCGATCGGCGGTAACAGCAAAGGGGCGGCGATTGGTGCCGGTGCGGGCCTGTTGATGGGCAGTGCGTCAGGCACGGATGCTGCGCGAGCCTCGACGGTCGGCACCCAGCGCCAGTACGACAACGCCTACATCCAGTGCATGTATGCCAAGGGGCATCGCGTTCCGGTGCCGGCCAACATGAGCTACTCGGCGCCGGTTCGTTCGTCGGTGCAAAACCAGCCACAGGATCCGAGCATCCCACCGCCACCACCCGGTGCGCCGCCACCGGCGCCGGCCAATGTCCGCTAGATTTGGGGCATGAATCAAAAGGGCAGCACCGAATGGCGCTGCCCTTTGCTTTTCAGACTCCGGATTATCGTGCCGCGATCAGGCGATGCCGGCGCTGTGGGCCTGCTGGTCGGCCCAGTAACTGGAGCGCACCATCGGGGCACAGGCGGCACCGGAGAAGCCCATTTTCTTCGCTTCTTCTTCAAACATCTTGAAGGTGTCGGGATGCACGTAGCGGCTGACCGGCAGGTGATGGCCTGACGGGGCGAGGTATTGGCCGATGGTCAGCATCTCGACATCATGGGCGCGCAGGTCGCGCATGACCTCGAGGATTTCCTCATCGGTTTCGCCGAGGCCGACCATCAGGCCGGACTTGGTCTTGACGTCCGGGTAGCGTGCCTTGAACTGCTTGAGGAATTCCAGCGAATGGGCGTAATCGGCGCCGGGGCGAGCCTGCTTGTAGAGGCGGGGCACGGTTTCCATGTTGTGGTTGAGGACGTCGGGCAGGGCGCCGCCGAGAACGTCGAGCGCCACGTCCATGCGGCCGCGGAAGTCGGGAACCAGGGTTTCGACGGTGGTGGTCGGCGACAGTTCGCGGACGTTGCTGATCACGTCGACGAAGTGCTGAGCGCCGCCGTCACGAAGGTCGTCACGATCGACGCTGGTGATCACGACGTAACGCAGCTTGAGGGTGGCAACCGATTCGGCCAGTTCGCGCGGCTCGTTCGGGTTGGGCGGCAGCGGCTGTCCGTGGCCGACGTCGCAGAACGGGCAGCGGCGCGTGCAGATGTCGCCGAGGATCATGAAGGTCGCCGTGCCGCGGCCGAAGCATTCGCCTATGTTGGGGCAGGCGGCTTCTTCGCAGACGGTGTGCAGCTTCTTCTCGCGCAGCATGGTCTTGATTTCGCCGAAGCGCCCGGCGCTGTTGCCGGCCTTGACGCGTATCCACTCGGGTTTGCGCAGCGGGGTGTCGACCGGCACGATCTTGATGGGGATGCGTGCGGTTTTCAGTTCGCCTTTTTGCTTGACGCCTTTTTCAGCCATGTTGTTTGTCCAGTTGCTGTAGCAAGTGTTGCGAGAGTTGCTCGCCGGCCTCGTGAGCGGTGAGCGGGATATTGAAGTCTTTGGTCTGGATGACCTTCAGGCCAGCATAGCCGCAGGGATTGATCGCCGCAAAGGGGGAAAGATCCATATCGACATTGAGCGAGACGCCATGGTAGCTGCAACCGTTGCGGATGCGCAGACCGAGGGCCGCAATCTTGGCCTCGCCGACATAGACGCCAGGGGCGCCGTCGCGACGTTCGGCGGTCACCCCATATTCGGCCAGCAGGTCGATGACGGCCTGTTCGATCGCCGTGACCAATTCGCGCACCTTGATCTTCAGGCGCGACAGGTCGAGCAGAAGGTAGATCACGACCTGGCCCGGGCCATGGTAGGTGACCTGCCCGCCGCGGTCGATCTTGACGATGGGGATGCCGACATCCTTGAGGATGTGCTCCGGCTTGCCGGCCTGGCCCAGGGTGTAGACCGGCGGATGCTCGACGATCCAGATCTCGTCAGGCGTTTCGGCTGTGCGGCTGGCCGTGAAGTCCTGCATGGCCTGGAAGGTCGGCGCGTAGTCGACCTGGCCCAGGCGTTTGACGACAGGGGTCACAGCGCTGCCTCCGAAGCTTCGGCACGTGGCATTTGTCGGCAGCAGGTGCTGTTCGGCTTACTCGCATCCCCGCAAAGCGGGGCGCCTGCTTGGTACCTCACAGCACCACTTTGATCATCGGGTGGCCGCTCAGGTCGGTGTATAGCGCATCGAGTTGGGGTTTGGAGCGGGCGATAACGGTACAGGTCAGGCTCAGGTAGTTGCCGCCAGAGCTGGCCCGCATTTCCATGCTGGCGCCGTCGAAATCCGGGGCGTGAACGGTGACGATATCCAGGACGACCTGAGCCAGGCTGTCATCCGCCTTGCCCATGATCTTCAGGGGGAATTCACAGGGAAATTCGAGGAGGGTGTCCTTGTATGAAGCCATTTCAGCCTTTGCGCATTACGGTGTTCTTGAAGTCCTGATACCACTGCCACATCTGCTCGCCAAACGGGCCGGGCTGGCCTGCATTGGGCCCGTTTCCGACAGGCTCGCCATCCAGTGTCGTGATCGCCAGGATTTCCTTGGTCGATGAGGTCATCCAGACCTCGTCGGCGCTGCGAAGTTCAGTTTCGCTGATTTCACGGACTTCCAAAGCCTGCTGGTGGGTCGCGGCCAGTTCGAGGATCACGTCGTAGGTGATGCCTGGCAGCATCAAGTGCGTCTTGGGCGGGGCGAGCAAAACACCATCCTTGACGATGAAGATGTTCGAGGCTGCGCCTTCCTTCATCAAGCCGTCGCGAATCAACAGCGCCTCGGCACAACCCTGCTCGACGGCTTGCTGGCGGGCCAGGACGTTGGCGAGCAGCGAGATGACCTTGAGGTCGCAGCGCGACCAGCGCAGGTCGGGCACGGTGATCGCGGCAACCCCCTTGGCGCGGACTTCTGCGGGCGTGGTGACCAGCGGCGAAGCGAAGGCAAAGGCCGTCGATGGCACCGAGGCCGGCGGAAACGCATGGTCGCGCTTGTCATCGGCGCCGCGGGTGACTTGCAGGTAGATCGACTGGTCGTCCCAGGGGGCGGTTTCGATCAGCTTGCCAATCACTTCTTTCCAGCCGTCAGCGGTCAGCGGATTGGCCAGCTTGATGCCGTCCAGCGTCGCTTGCAGGCGCTTGACGTGTTCGTCGATGCGGAAAGCACGACGGGAATAGACCGGGATCAGTTCATAGACGCCGTCGCCGTAGAGAAAACCCCGGTCGAGCGGGGAGATGCCCGCTTCTGCCAGCGGCAGGAAACGGCCATTGAGGTAGACGGGATCGGCGACGTAGGGGGTCATGGGTTTAGTTGAACCAGAGTCGGATGGTATCGATGAGTCGAATGAAGATATTGCCGAGAGCGATATTTTCAAGAGCGACGACCGGATATTCGTTGTACGGCTTGCCGTCGATGCTGACTTTCAGCGTGCCGACCTTCTGGCCCGCTTCGATCGGAGCGATCAGACGCGGCTCGGCGACGAAATCACTCTTCACCTTGTTGGCGTAGCCCTTCGGAACGACCACAGACAGGTCGCTGGTAAAGCCGACTTTCGCCTCGCTCTGGGCGCCCTTCCAGGCGCGCAGCGTGGCAACTACCTGATCCTTGGCGAAGAGCGCCACGGCGTCATAGGAGATGTAACCCCAGTTCAGCAGCTTCTGTGATTCGGAGGCGCGGGCGCTGTCCGAGGCCGTGCCGAGAACCACTGACAGCAGCCGGCGCTTGTCGCGCAGGGCCGAGGAAATCAGGCAATAGCCGGCCGCTTCGGTATGGCCGGTCTTGACGCCATCAACCGTCGGGTCGATGAAGAGCAGGCGATTGCGGTTCGGCTGGGTAATGTTGTTGTAGCGGAACTCCTTCATCGAGTAGTACTTCTTGTAATCCTCGGGGAAGTCGCGGATCAGTGCCGAAGCGAGCAGGGAAAGGTCGCGGGCGGTGGTGTAGTGCTGCGGATCGGGCAGGCCGGTCGAGTTCATGAAATGGCTGTTCGTCATGCCCAGGCGCTGGGCTTCACGGTTCATCATCTGGGCGAAATTTTCTTCGCTGCCAGCAATGCCTTCCGCCAACGTGACGCAGGCGTCGTTGCCGGACTGGACGATCATGCCCTTGATCAGGTCTTCCACCGGCACTTGCGTGTCGACCCGGATGAACATCTTCGAGCCGCCGGTGCGCCAGGCCTTTTCCGAGACGGGCAGGGGCTGGCTCAGGCCAATGGTCTTCTGGCGCATGGCCGAGAAAGTCAGGTAGGCGGTCATCAGCTTGGTCAGCGAGGCCGGTTCGAGGCGCTCATCGGACTTTTCGGCGGTCAGAACCTGGTTCGAGCCGACTTCCAGCAGCAGCCACGATTTGGCGGCCAGTGCGGGCGGAACCGGGAGTTGCTGGGCCAGCACCTGGCCGGCGGTGACAATACTCAGTAGGATGAAAGCGGTCTTGCGGAACAGCGACATGGATTTTTGACTTTGTTTTATGTTGGGGGCAAGCATTATACCCTCGGCTCCGCGCCGGCCTGCGGCGCTGCGGCGCAGAGCGCCTCGACAGCCGGGTGGCGGATCCGTCGTTCGCTGGAGATGGCATAAATCTGTTCGCTGACGCCGGCCATGGCGCCCAGCGGCTGGGCATCGAGCTGTGAGGCAATCTGTTCGGCCAGGCCGAGCGGCGCGGGGAAAATCCCCAGGCCGCCGCGGCCGAAGGTGTTGAGCAAGGCGCTGTCTTCGAATTCGCCGACGATCTTCGGGCGAATATTGCTGTGCTCCAGCCAGCGATCAATCCGGCCGCGCAGGGCATTGTGGCGAGTCGGCAGCAGCATCGGCGCACCGTCGAGGCTGTTGGGAAAACCATGTGCGTAACGCTCGACCAGGGCTGGCGCGGCGAACAGCCCGGTGGCAAATTCACCCAGCCGGGTGCTGAATACCTTCAGGTTGCCACCAACCGGCGCGGCACGGTCGGTCAGCACGACATCGAGACGGTGCAGGGCGAGTTCGGCCAACAATGTTTCGAATTCGCCTTCGTCGCAAATCAAACGAACATCGGCCGGCATGTCGGTGACCGTAGACAACAGTCGGTAGGCGAGCAGCTTGGGAATGCCGTCGGAAATGCCAGCACGCAGGCGAAGTGTGGACTCGCTATTGCTATGCTCGACGGCATCAACCAGCGCGTCGCCGAGCTGGAAGATCTGGTCAGCGTAGCCAAGCGCCACGCGTCCTACCTCGCTCAATACCAGGCCGCGTCCCTGACTGTTGAACAGGGCCTTGCCCAGGTGGCGTTCAAGCAGGGAAAGCTGACCACTGATCGTCTGAACGGCAACGCCGAGCCGTTCTGCCGCCCGGGTGATGCTACCTTCCTGGGCGACGACCCAGAAGTAATGGAGGTGCTTGTAGTTGAGTGGGGTCATAAAGTTCATCAGGAAAAATCGAAGGGATAATCAATTTTGCTCCTGTTTTTGTAATTTGTGCAATGCAATACCATCGGCCCGTTTCTCTTTTGAGGAGTTCGACATGAAACGCATCATCCTGTTTCTCGCCACCAACCTGGCGGTCATGCTGGTTCTCAGCGTGGCGACCAGCCTGCTGGGCGTTAATAAATTCCTGACAGCCAATGGCTTGAATATCGGCATGCTATTCGTCTTTGCCGCAGTAATCGGTTTCGGCGGCGCTTTCATTTCGCTGCTGATGTCCAAGACCATGGCCAAGTGGAGCACGGGCGCCCGGGTCATCGAGTCGCCAAGTACCTCCACCGAAATGTGGCTGGTCGATACCGTGGCCAAGCTGGCCAAGCGTGCCAACCTGCCGATGCCGGAAGTGGCCATCTATGACGGTGAGCCGAATGCCTTCGCGACCGGCGCGACCAAGAACAAGTCGCTGGTTGCCGTCTCGACCGGCCTGCTGCAGAGCATGACGCGTGACGAAGCCGAAGCTGTGCTGGCCCACGAAGTCGCCCACATTGCCAACGGCGACATGGTGACGCTGACCCTGATCCAGGGCGTGGTGAATACCTTCGTCGTTTTCCTGTCGCGCATCGTCGGCTACGTGGTTGATGGCTTCCTGCGCCGTGGCGACAGCGAAAACAGCGGCCCGGGCATCGGCTACATGGTGACCAGCATGATCTGCGAAGTGGTCTTCGGCCTGCTCGCTAGCATCATCGTCGCCTGGTTCTCGCGTCAGCGTGAATTCCGCGCCGATGCCGGTGCGGCTGGCCTGATGGGTTCGCCGGTGCCGATGCAGAACGCGCTGCGCCGCCTGGGCAACCTGCACACCGAACCCTTGCCGCAGAACATGGCGGCCTCGGGCATTGCCGGTGGCAAGGGCGGCTTCATGGCGCTGTTTTCCACCCATCCGCCGCTCGAAGAACGCATTGCCGCCTTGGGAGGTCGTTGATCGCAGCCATTCGTGGCACGCGGTTTGCTAATTCGATGTTTATGATGCAACGCAAAAAACTGTTGATTCTCCTGCTGGGCATGAGCGCGATGCTGGTCGTCGCGCAGCCCGAATATGATTTGCCGAAGCTCGAGGCGCTGGCCATGGAGTCCAGTCGTTCCGTGCTGGCAGCCCGTGAGCAGATTACGGCGGCCCGCTATGCCGTTGAAAGTGCGGGCGCCTTTCCCAACCCGGAACTGGAATATCTTGGCGGCACCGTACGTTCCCGCGGGGTGGGCGGCAATCTTGGCGATGCACGAAGCGTTGCGCTGACTCAGCCTCTGGACATGCCGTGGCGCCGTTCCTCCCGGATTGGCGCGGCCGAGGCGGGGCTGGCGGCGACCAGTGCGGCCGTGCGTGCCTTCGAGGCTGATTCGCTGGCCCGTCTTCGTCTGCGCTATTTCGAAGTTTTGCGCCGCGATGCCGAGCTGAAGAATGCCCGTGAAGACATGAGCTTGATGGAGAGTGTGCGCTCACGTATCGCCCTGCGGGTCGAAACCGGCGAAGCACCGCGCTTCGAGTTGATCAAGGCCGATGCCGAAGCCCTCAACGCCCAGAAAACCGCTCAGGCTGCGGGATTCCGGGTTGAGCAGGCGCGTTTTCTGCTGCGCCAGGCTGTCGGCGCCGCCTTGCCGGCTGACTTCGGCTTGCAGGGGCGCCTGCGTGACGTGCCGGAAGTGCCGCCGCTGGATGGGCTGCGCAAGCAGCTGAGCGAAACGAGCCCGGATTTGGCGCGGGTACGCGCCGAAATGGTGCGTGCGCAGCACCAGCTTGATCTTGAAAAACGTCAGCGCTGGCCTAGCGTCGCGTTGAAAGCCAGCATGGATGAGGATCCGGAAACACGGGCCTCGAAAGTTGGCGTGGTTGTCTCGATACCCTTGTGGGACCGGCGTAGCGGCCCGGTCGGCGAAGCGGCGGCCCAATTGTCTCGGGCGCGCCACGAACTCGCGGCGCAGGAGTTTTCGCTGGCCCAGCAACTCGATGTCGCGGTCCAGCAATATGAAATTGCCCAGTCGCAGGTGACGGCGCTGGAGGGCGGCATCGTCCGGCAGGCCGAGGCGGCGCTGAAGGTTTCCGAGGCAGCTTATCGCTTTGGCGAACGCGGCTTTCTCGAAGTGCTCGATGCGCAACGGGTTTTCCGTGCGGCTCGTGCCGAATTGATTGCGGCGCGCTATGAACTGGCAGCGGCGTGGGTAGAAATTGAAAGATTGCGGGCGATTCCCGGAGAAACAAGAAAATGAAAAAAGCCCTGATTCTGGCTTTGTCCGCAGCACTTTTACTGGGCTGCAACAAGGATAACAACCCGGCCGCCGCTCGGCAGGCGCAGGACCCGACCATCGTTCAGCCGTCTCCGGAATTGCTGGCGCAGCTGAAACTGGCTGATCTCGAAAGGAGGGCGGTGGCTGAAACCCTGCGTGTGGCGGGGCGGATCGATTTCGACGAGCAGCGGCTGGCGCGCATCGGCGCCACGGTGACCGGTCGCGTCACCGAGATTGATGCCCTGCTCGGGCAAAGCGTCAAAAAGGGTGAAGTCCTGGCCCGCCTGAACAGCAGCGAATTGTCCAGCCAGCAGCTGGCCTATCTGAAAGCCCGGGCTCAGCTTGAACTGAACCGCCGCAACGCCGAGCGGGCCAAGGCCTTGTTCGATGCCGATGTGATCGGTGCTGCCGAGTTGCAACGGCGGGAAAGCGAGTTCCAGATTTCCGTGGCCGAATCCCGCGCTGCTGCCGACCAGCTTCAGTTGCTCGGCGTCAGCCGGGCCGCCATTGATCGTCTCGGCAAGCAGGGGGCGGTGGATTCCGTGACCCCGGTGACGGCAACAATGGATGGCGTGGTGGTCGAACGCAAGCTGGCCCAGGGACAGGTGGTGCAGCCAGCGGACGCTCTGTTCGTCGTTGCCGATCTATCGCGCCTGTGGGCCGTGGCCGAGGTGCCGGAGCAGCAGGTCAGCCAGGTCAAGACCGGGCAGACCGTCAGTATCGAAGTTCCAGCACTGGGCAATGAGAAACTCGCCGGCAAACTGATTTTTGTTGGGCAGACGATTGATCCGGAAACGCGCACGGTGCTCGTGCGCACTGAGCTGGATAATCGCGAGGGACGTCTCAAGCCGGCGATGCTGGCCTCCATGCTGATCGAGGCCAAGCCGGTGGAACGCCTGGTCGTGCCGGCCAGCGCCGTCGTCCGTGAAAATGATGAGGATCACGTATTTGTGGCCGAGGGCGATGGGGTTTTTCGTTTGCTCAAGGTCAAGCTCGGGCCGGAGCAGGGTGGCGTTCGGGTGCTGTTTTCAGGGCTCAAGGGCGGGGAGAAGCTGGTCGTCGACGGCGCTTTTCACCTGAACAATGAGCGTAATCGCAAGGAAATGGAGGGGTCGTGATCGAATCTCTCGTCCGTGGTGCGCTCAAGCAGCGCCTGGTCGTCGCGGTCATCGCGACGGTTCTCTTTTTCTTCGGGCTGGATGCAGCGCGCAAACTGTCGGTCGATGCCTTTCCCGACGTAACCAACGTCCAGGTTCAAATCGCGACCGAGGCCACTGGCCGTTCGCCGGAAGAGGTCGAACGCTTTGCCACCGTGCCGCTGGAGGTCGCGATGACCGGCCTGCCCGGGCTGGAAGAAATGCGCTCGCTGAACAAGCCCGGCCTGTCGCTGATCACGCTGGTTTTCAACGACAAGACCAACGTCTATTTCGCCCGCCAACTGGTCATGGAGCGCCTGCTCGAAGTCGGTTCGCGTCTGCCTGTCGGCATTACGCCGATTCTTGGGCCGGTGTCGACCGGTCTCGGCGAGGTTTATCAATACACGCTGGAACGGCCTGATGATGGCGACCGGACGCTGAGTGAAGAAGAGTTGATGAAGCGTCGCGTCGCCCAAGACTGGGTGGTGCGCCCCTTGCTGCGCTCGATTCCGGGGGTTGCCGAAATCAATTCGCAGGGTGGATTTGCCAAGCAGTATCAGGTGCTGGTCAATCCCGACAAGCTGCGCCATTTCGGGCTCAGTGTGGCTGACGTCTATCAGGCGGTTGGCCGCAACAACGCCAACGCCGGCGGCGGCGTCCTGCCGCAATACGCCGAGCAATACCTGATTCGCGGCGTCGGCCTGATCCGCGACCTGGAGGATTTGCGCGCCATCGTGCTCAAGGAAAAGGACGGCGTGCCGGTCTATGTGCGCGATGTGGCCGAGGTGCAGATCGGCCATGAGGTTCGCCAAGGCGCCGTGATCAAGAACGGGACGACCGAGGCGGTCGGCGGCGTGGTCATGATGATCGCCGGCGGCAACGCCAAGGAAGTGGTCAGCCGGGTCAAGGCGCGGGTCGAGGAGATCAACCGCAAGGGCATGCTGCCCGACGGCCTGAAGATCGCGCCGTATTACGACCGTTCGGAACTGGTCGATGCGGCGCTGTGGACGGTGACCAAGGTGCTGCTTGAGGGCGTCGCGCTGGTTGTCGTCGTGCTCTTCCTGTTCCTTGGTGACGTGCGTTCCTCGTTGATCGTGGTCGGTACGCTGGTACTGACGCCGCTGCTGACTTTCATGGCGATGAACAAGCTGGGCATTTCGGCCAACCTGATGTCGCTCGGCGGTTTGGCGATCGCCATCGGCCTGATGGTCGACGGCTCGGTGGTCGTCGTCGAAAACGCCTACCTGCAACTCGGGCGCCATGCCAAGAGCGGAGAGAGCCAGTTGCGGGTGATCCTGCGCGCCGTGGTCGAAGTCGCGACGCCGGTCATCTTCGGCGTTGGCATCATCATTCTCGTCTTCCTGCCGCTGATGACCTTGCAGGGCATGGAGGGCAAGATGTTCGCCCCGCTGGCCTACACCATCGCCATCGCGCTGGCCATTTCGCTGATTCTGTCGATGACGCTGACGCCGGTGATGTCGACCTACCTGCTCAAGCCGCCGGCCCACGATGGTGATCACGACACCAAGCTGATCGCCGCCATGAAGCGCCGCTACCTCAAGATGCTGCACTGGGCGCTGGGCAATGAGCGCAAGACGGTGATCCTGGCCGTTGGCGCCTTCATCCTGACCATCGGCACGCTGCCTTTCCTTGGCACTGCCTTTATTCCGGAAATGAAGGAAGGCTCGGTCGTGCCGGGTATCAACCGGGTGCCCAACATCTCGCTCGACGAGTCGATCAAGATGGAAATGGAGGCCATGCGTCTGGTCATGCAGGTGCCGGGCGTCAAGTCGGCGGTGTCCGGCGTTGGTCGCGGCGAATCGCCGGCCGACCCGCAGGGGCCGAATGAATCGACGCCGATCGTCAGCCTGAAGCCGCGCAGCGAGTGGCCATCCGGCTGGACGCAGGAGGATATTCAGGATGCCATGCGCGAGAAGCTGAAGGTCTTGCCGGGCGTGCAGGTGGTCATGGCCCAGCCGATTTCCGACCGCGTCGATGAAATGGTCACCGGCGTGCGCTCCGACATCGCGGTCAAGGTTTTTGGCGACGATCTCGATCAGTTGAAGAAGATTGCCGGGCAAATCGGCAAGGTCGCCCAGGCCTTGCAGGGCGCGCAGGATTTGCGCATCGAGCGGATCAGCGGCCAGCAGTACTTGTCGATCGAAGTGGATCGTCAGGCCATTGCCCGCCTCGGGATTAACGTTTCGGATGTCAATGATCTGCTGGAAACGGCCGTCGGTGGCAAGGTGGCGACCGAGATTTTCGAGGGCGAACGCCGCTTCCCGGGCGTGGTTCGCTTGCCCGAGCGTTTCCGCAATAACGTCGAGGCAATTTCCAACATCCTGATTACTTCGCCCAATGGTGCGCGGGCACGACTGGCCGATGTGGCCAAAATCAGTGTCATGGACGGCCCGGCACAGATTTCGCGCGAGTTGGGCAAGCGACGCATCGTCGTCGGCGTGAACGTCAAGGATCGCGACCTCGGCAGTTTCGTCGCCGAGTTGCAGCAGAAGGTGGACGGTCAGATCAAGTTGCCGGACGGCTATTACCTGGAGTGGGGCGGTCAGTTCCAGAACATGGAGCGGGCGCTCGGTCACCTGAAGATCATCATCCCGATCACCATCGCGGCGATTTTCTTCCTGCTCTTCCTGCTCTTCAATTCGCTGCGCTTCGCCACGCTGATCATTACCGTGCTGCCATTTGCCTCCATCGGCGGCATCATCGGCCTGTTCGTCAGCGGCGAATATCTGTCCGTGCCAGCCTCGGTGGGCTTCATTGCGCTGTGGGGCATCGCCGTGCTCAACGGCGTCGTTCTGGTGTCCTACATCCGCGGTCTGCGCGACCAGGGGCGCAGTGTGCGCGATGCGGTGGTCGAAGGCGCCACGCTGCGTTTCCGGCCGGTGATGATGACCGCGACGGTGGCCATGCTCGGCCTGATTCCCTTCCTGTTCTCCAGTGGGCCGGGCTCCGAGGTGCAGCGTCCGTTGGCCATTGTGGTCATTGGCGGCCTGATTACCTGCACCCTGCTGACGCTGCTGGTTTTACCCACGATTTACCGCTGGTTTGACGAAGACGAGGTTGAAGCATGAAAGAGATCAAGGCGGTCATTCGCCCCAATAAACTGGCGGTGTTGCGCGATGCGCTGGTGGCCTTGCCGGGCTTTCCCGGAATGACGGTGACCAAGGTTGAGGGCTGCAGCGCCCCCTCACGCCATGTGCCGGCGCGGACCAAAATCAAGGATGAGCTGACCGACTACACTTCCAAGGTGCGCGTCGAAATCGTCGCGCCCGACGAAGTGGCCGAGGCCGTCTTCATGCGCATTACTGAAGTGGCGCAGACCGGGCATTACGGTGACGGATTGGTCTGGATCACCGACGTCGAGAAGGTCGCTTTCATTTTCAAGACGACACCCGGGCCGGAGTAATTCCGAGAATGATCTATTACTTTAGTCAGATGTGGAGGATTTCACGGTAGGATTTGGCAGGTTTTCCTAGAATTCGACTTGTTCAAATGCCCTGAAGGGCCAAGGTCGTTCGGAATTACATGGAAAATCTGCATATCCCCGGCATTGGCGCCGCCCTGATGTCGCCAGCAGAGCTGCAGGAAGGCATCGCCAGCCTGTCGCGCGGGGTCTATTTCAAGGAAGCCTCGTTCGAGATGATGCTCAGCATCCTGACCGAATCGGCCGCCCAAATGTCCGGGGTCGAGCGCGTCAGCATCTGGGCGCTGACTGACGATCATCACGAACTCAGTTGCCTTGACCTCTACGAACGTGCCTCCGGTCAGCATAGCAAGGGGACGAGTATCGATGCCGGGCGCTATCCCGCCTATTTTCGCGCCCTGCGGGCCGGTACGACCATTGTGGTCGACGATGCCTTGATGCATCCGTTGACGGCCGAATTTGCCACCGACTATTTGCCGCGCTACCAGGTGACGGCGATGCTCGATACCCCGATTCACATTCGAGGTGAATTGCAAGGTGTACTGTGTCTCGAACAGGTTGCATCACGCCAGCCGTGGGCCTCGGCGCACCAGCTTTTTGCTCAGGCCGTGGCCAATCTGGTGACCCTGGCGCTGGTCGAATACGAGGCAGAAGAGGCGAAACGCGAGGCGCAAGTGGCCAGTGAGCGCCTGCGGGCAGTTTTCGATGCATCCAGGGACGCGCTTTTCCTGGCCGATGGCGATAGCGGCGAGATCCTTGATGTCAATCGCCAGGCCGAGGCTTTGCTTGGTCGGGCGCGCCATGAATTGCTTGGTCGGCATCAAGGCAGCCTGCATCCGCTCGAGCTCCAGAGAACGATGCTCGGGGAGTTTCGCCAGATGCTTGATGGCCGCCAGCCCTGGGCTTTGGCGAGCCAGATTCAACATAGCGATGGGCGGACGGTGCCGGTCGAGATTACCGCCGAGGTCGCCGACCTGAGCGATGGCCGGCGGCTCGCCTTGAGTATTTTTCGGCCAGTCTAGGCAGCATCTACGGCAGCAATTGCCGTGGCCAGGGTGTGCAGAAGCGTCTCGATTTTTTCCCGGCACTCGGGTGAGTCCAGTTCGGCGGCATTCTGGCCCACGAGCTCGGTCAATTGCCGGGCCAGATGCATGATGCCCCAGAGTTCCAGTTGTTCAGCCTGCTGGGCCAGTTTCATGGCTTCTGTGGTCAGCGCATAGGCGTCAGGCGGCAGTGCGGCCAGCGCATCGTGCATCAACTCGATCTGCTCGCGAGACTCATCGACAAACAGGCGGTCCAGTACGGCCGAGCGTTCGGCGTTGTCGGGTGCCGATGCCGTTGATTCCAGGCGCATCGAGAAATGATGGGCGCGGTCGGCAAAAGCGTCGTGCTCCAGGCCGTCCGCTTCGGTCAGGCATTCGATGGCGCCGGTGATGGCGGCGATCAGGCGCGGCGACGGGCTCGCATTTTCCAGGCGGTCGGCAGCGCTGGCCAGCGCCTCCCCCAATCGGAGGCAGTCGCTATCGGCCGTTTCAATGGCGATGGCGTAGAGGCTGAAGATGGCAGGCCGGATCTCTTCAGCGCCAGCACCGTGACGGTCTGACCACGCAGCCGTCAGGCGCTTTCCGGCAGCGACCCAGCGCTCATTCAGTTCCGCAGCGAAGCGTAACTGGCGGGGCTTGCTCACCCAGGGCAGGATGGCGGCAGTCGCTTCCAGTGTCGGAGCGAGCGCCGCCCGGGTTTCCTCGAGCTCTTCCTCGGGGATGTCCGCCATGAGAATGCTTATTGAGCCGCCAGCTTGGCGAAGGCCGAAACGACTTCCGGCGGCGCCTGAACCAGTTCGATCAACACGCCTTCGCCGCCGATCGGGAATTCTTCATTGCCCTTCGGGTGCAGGAAGGTGATGTCAAAGCCAGCGGCGCCCTTGCGAATGCCGCCAGGCGCGAAACGCACGCCATTGGCCGACAGCCATTCGACGGCCTTCGGCAAATCATCGATCCACAGGCCGACGTGGTTGAGCGGCGTCGTATGTACAGCCGGCTTCTTTTCCGGATCCAGCGGCTGCATCAGGTCGACTTCCACCTTGAACGGGCCGCTGCCCATGGCACAGATGTCTTCGTCGACGTTCTCGCGTTCGGAAACGAAGGTGCTGGTGATTTCCAGGCCGAATTTCTCGACCCACAGCGTGCGCAATTTTTCCTTGGAGGGGCCGCCGATGGCGATTTGCTGGATGCCGAGAACCTTGAACGGACGTGTCATGACTGGATTCCTGTCTTGGGTTAGATAACGTAATCCATAATTATAGAGGCTTCTTCCGGTAGGCAAATACCACCAGCGCCACCCCGGCCAGGATCATCGGCAACGACAGCCACTGGCCCATGCTGATCGTGTAGGACTGCCCGAAAATGCCGTGATCCGGCTCCCGGAAAAACTCGGTAATGAAACGGAAGGCGCCGTAACCGATCAGGAACACGCCCGAGGCGGCAGCGCGGGGGCGCGGCTTGGCAGTGAATAGCCAGAGGATGATGAACAGCGACAAACCTTCCAGCCCGACGTGATAGAGCTGGGAAGGGTGGCGCGGCGCCATGTCGCCGGATTGTGGAAAGATCATTGCCCACGGCAGGCTGGCTTCGGCGACCCGGCCCCAGAGCTCGCCGTTGATGAAATTCCCGACTCGTCCGGCCGCCAGACCGAGTGGCACCAGCGGCGCAATGAAATCCGTCACATCGAACCAGTTCAGGCTGAGTTTTCGGCCCCACAGGCCGATTGCCAGCAGTACGCCAATGAAGCCGCCATGGAAGCTCATGCCGCCTTTCCAGACGGCGAATATTTCCAGTGGATTGGCCAGGAAATACGTCGGTTCGTAGAACAGAACCTGCCCAAGTCGTCCGCCAATGATCACACCGAGCATGCCGTAAAAAAGCAGGTCATCCAGTTGTTCGATGCTCAGCAAGCCTGGCCGGGTTTTGATCCGGTAACGCCCGAGCAAAATAAACTGAACGAAGGCGACCAGATACATCAAACCGTACCAGCGCACCGAGAGCGGGCCGACAGAGAAAGCGACGGGATCGAACTGTGGGTGAAGAAGCATCGAAGGCGCAGAGTGGGCTAGAATTAGCCGATTATAGTTCGCGCGCCATGACAAGACATCGGCGCCAGATTCAGACGGAGAGAGAGTCATGCCGCAATACCGTTCCCGCACCTCCACCCACGGCCGCAACATGGCCGGTGCCCGCTCCCTGTGGCGCGCCACAGGCATGAAGGATGGCGACTTCGGCAAGCCGATCATCGCCGTGGTCAACAGCTTTACCCAGTTCGTGCCCGGCCACGTTCACCTCAAGGACATGGGTCAGCTGGTGGCGCGCGAGATCGAGGCAGCCGGCGGCGTTGCCAAGGAATTCAACACCATCGCCATCGACGACGGCATCGCCATGGGCCACAGCGGCATGCTGTACTCGCTGCCCAGCCGCGACCTGATCGCCGACTCGGTCGAATACATGGTCAACGCCCACTGTGCCGACGCCATGGTCTGCATCTCCAACTGCGACAAGATCACCCCGGGTATGCTGATGGCCGCCATGCGCCTCAACATCCCGGTCATCTTCGTTTCAGGCGGCCCGATGGAAGCCGGCAAAGTCAAGCTGCAGGATCAGGTGATCCATCTCGATCTGGTCGATGCCATGGTCAAGGCCGCCGACCACACCGTCTCACAAGCCGACCTCGACGAAATCGAACGTTCAGCCTGCCCGACCTGTGGTTCCTGTTCCGGCATGTTTACCGCCAACTCGATGAACTGCCTGACTGAAGCCTTCGGCCTCAGCCTGCCCGGCAACGGTACCGTGGTCGCCACTCACGCCGATCGCAAGCAGCTCTTTCTGCGTGCCGGCCGTCAGATCGTCGAGCTGTGCAAGCGCTACTACGAGCAGGACGACACCTCGGTGCTGCCACGCTCGATCGCCACCAAGGCCGCCTTCGAAAATGCCATGACCCTCGATGTTGCGATGGGTGGTTCGACCAACACCGTGCTCCATATCCTGGCCACGGCACAGGAGGCGGGCGTCGATTTCACCATGGCCGATATCGACCGTATTTCACGTTCGGTACCCTGTCTGTGCAAAGTCGCCCCGATGACCGACAAATATCACATCGAAGACGTCCATCGTGCCGGCGGCATCATGGGCATCCTCGGCGAACTCGACCGGGCTGGCCTGATCAATCGTGACGTGCCGAACGTCTATGCGAAAAACCTCGGCGAAGCGATTGATCGTTGGGATGTGGTACGCGAGCACGACGTCAAGGTGCACGAGTTTTTCAAGGCCGCGCCCGGTGGCGTGCCGACCCAGGTCGCCTTCTCGCAGGATCGTCGCTTCAACGAACTGGATCTTGATCGGACCCACGGCTGTATCCGCAACAAGGCCAATGCCTTCTCGCAGGAAGGCGGCCTGGCCGTGCTCTACGGCAACATTGCGCTGGATGGCTGCATCGTCAAAACGGCCGGTGTCGACGAGTCGATCTGGAAATTCAGCGGCCGTGCCCGCGTCTTCGAAAGTCAGGACACGGCGGTCGAAGCCATCCTGGGCGAAAAAATCGTCGCTGGTGACGTTGTCGTCATTCGCTATGAAGGCCCGAAGGGTGGTCCCGGCATGCAGGAAATGCTCTACCCGACGTCCTATCTGAAGTCGATGGGTCTCGGCAAGGCCTGTGCGCTGCTCACCGATGGCCGCTTCTCCGGCGGCACCTCCGGGCTTTCCATTGGCCATGCCTCGCCCGAAGCGGCCGACGGCGGCGCCATCGGTCTGGTGGAAGAGGGTGACACCATCGAAATCGACATCCCGGCTCGTCGCATCCATTTGGCCATCACCGATGGCGAGCTGGCCCAGCGTCGCGCTGCGATGGAAGCCAAGGGCGAAGCCGCCTGGCAACCGGTCAGTCGCGAGCGCAAGGTTTCCGCCGCTCTGCAAGCCTATGCCCTGATGGCTACCTCGGCCGACAAGGGAGCCGTGCGGGACGTTAAGCAGATTCAGCGCCGCAAGTGACACTGACTGTCTGGCTCGGGTTTCTGGCGGCATCGCTACTGATCGCTGTCACGCCCGGGCCGGGTGCGGTGATCAGCATGAGCACCGGCATGCGGCATGGTTACTGGGCGGCATTGACCGCAATCCTGGGGCTGCAGGCAGCGATTCTTCTGCATCTGCTAATCGTTGCCTTGGGTCTTGGCGCCTTGCTGGCGGCTTCGGAGGTGGGATTCACGCTGGTCAAGTTTCTCGGGGCGGCCTATCTGGTCTGGCTTGGCATCCAGAAGTGGCGGGCGCCAATCGTTCCAGTTGATGCGAATGTTCCTCCGGTCCGCCGCAAGGGGCTTTTCCTGCAGGGTGTGCTGGTCAATCTGACCAACCCGAAGGCAATCATATTCATCGGGGCGCTGGTGCCCCAGTTCGTCAATCCGGCGATGCCGCAGATTCCACAGTATCTGCTGATTGCCGTGACGCTCTGTCTGACAGATCTTTTGGTGATGTCAGGCTACGCCCTTGCTGCATCGCGTCTGGGTCACTGGTTGCATGATCCGCTAGCCATTCGCCTGCAGAATCGTGCTTTCGGGGGGCTTTTCGTATCGGCTGGGGCGCTGTTGGCTATCTCATCGCGGCCTTCATAAGCTTTTGCTGTCAACTGAGCTTTCATTTTGCGCGTTAAGTAGTGTGCGGATGCGAAAGACCAGACTTGCCGTTCTCCTTGTTTGCAAGGGACAGAAAAGGGTTTTATCATCCTCAACTGATTTACCTTCCAACTCGAAGAACGGAGCAAGAGAATGAAAGCTGTTTATGTTGCCATGATGGCTGCTGGTGTTGTGATGGCTGGTCAAGTCCAGGCCGACGAAGCGCTGGCCAAGGCCAAGAACTGCATGTCCTGCCATGCCGTGGACAAGAAGCTGGTTGGTCCGGCTTACAAGGAAGTAGCCGCCAAGTACAAGGGCGATGCCAAGGCACCGGCCATGCTGGCTACCAAGGTCAAGGCTGGCGGTAAAGGCACCTGGGGTCAGATTCCGATGCCCCCCAACAACGTTACCGAAGACGAAGCCAAGAAGCTGGTTGCCTGGGTTCTCGCCCAGAAGTAATTCAAGCTTCGAAAGCGCAAAAGCCGGCTATATGCCGGCTTTTCTGTTTTTAGGTGTTGACAGGTCTATGTCGCGTCCGGATAATCTCGGGTTCTTCCGGAGGGGTACCCAAGCGGTCAACGGGAACAGACTGTAAATCTGTCGGCTCTGCCTTCGAAGGTTCGAATCCTTCCCCCTCCACCAGATTGAATGCTGTAGCAGCCTGTGATGCGGGCGTAATAAGCGGGTGTAGCTCAATGGTAGAGCTGAAGCCTTCCAAGCTTAAGACGAGGGTTCGATTCCCTTCACCCGCTCCAAGATGCAGTACGGCTGGAGTTTTAAGGTAGGCCCATGTGGCTCAGTGGTAGAGCACTCCCTTGGTAAGGGAGAGGTCGGCAGTTCGATCCTGCCCATGGGCACCACCGATTAGCTTGGATTCTGGATTTTTTACTTTATTTGATTATTGAGGAACTGGAATGGCTAAGGAAAAATTCGCGCGTACGAAACCGCACGTAAACGTTGGTACGATTGGTCACGTTGACCACGGCAAGACGACGCTGACGGCTGCGATCACCACGGTGCTGTCCGCCAAGTTCGGTGGTGCTGCCAAGAAATATGACGAAATCGACGCTGCGCCGGAAGAAAAGGCCCGCGGTATCACGATTAATACTGCTCACGTCGAATACGAAACCGCCAACCGTCACTACGCCCACGTTGACTGCCCGGGTCACGCTGACTACGTCAAGAACATGATTACCGGTGCTGCCCAGATGGACGGCGCCATCCTCGTCTGTTCCGCTGCTGACGGCCCGATGCCGCAAACCCGCGAACACATCCTGCTCGCCCGTCAAGTTGGCGTGCCGTACGTGCTCGTGTTCATGAACAAGTGCGACATGGTTGACGACGCCGAACTGCTCGAACTGGTCGAAATGGAACTGCGCGAGCTGCTCTCCAAGTACGACTTCCCGGGCGACGACACCCCGATCATTCACGGCTCCGCCTTGAAGGCCCTCGAAGGCGACCAATCCGAAATCGGCGAACCGTCGATCTTCCGTCTGGCAGATGCCCTGGACACCTACATCCCTGATCCTGAGCGTGCCATCGATCAGCCGTTCCTGATGCCGGTTGAAGACGTCTTCTCCATCTCTGGTCGCGGTACCGTCGTGACCGGTCGTGTTGAGCGTGGCATCGTCAAGGTTGGCGAAGAAATCGAAATCGTCGGCATCCGCCCGACCGTCAAGACCATCTGTACCGGTGTTGAAATGTTCCGCAAGCTGCTCGACCAAGGTCAGGCTGGCGACAACATTGGCGCCCTGCTACGTGGTACCAAGCGTGAAGACGTCGAGCGTGGCCAGGTGCTGTGCAAGCCGGGTTCTGTCAAGCCGCATACCCACTTCACCTCCGAAGTGTACATCCTGTCCAAGGATGAAGGCGGCCGTCACACCCCGTTCTTCAATGGTTACCGTCCGCAGTTCTACTTCCGCACGACCGACGTCACTGGCTCCATCGAACTGCCGGAAGGCACCGAAATGGTCATGCCGGGCGACAACATCGCCATGACGATCAAGCTGATTGCACCGATCGCCATGGAAGAAGGTCTGCGCTTCGCCATCCGTGAAGGCGGTCGTACCGTCGGCGCCGGCGTCGTCGCCAAGATCATCGAGTAATCGATAATCTTTCGGTAATTGAGGCGCTTCGGGAAACCGAAGCGCTTTGATGTTTCTGCAGCAGGGGTGTAGCTCAATTGGTAGAGCAACGGTTTCCAAAACCGTAGGTCGGGGGTTCGATTCCCTCCGCCCCTGCCACTCTCTTTAAAGATCGCGAACGTAATGGCTGACAAGATCAAGTTTGCGCTGGCGCTGATTATTCTGGCGGCTGGTGTGGCTGGCTTCTACCTGCTCTCCGAGCAGGCAATGATTTTGCGCGTCCTGGCGGTCCTCGTTGGTTTGGCGCTGGCAATTGCAGTGGCTTGGAAGACGGAGCCGGGTCAGCGCTTTTTCCTGTTTGGTAATGAGGCGGTGGTCGAGGCCAAGAAAGTTGTTTGGCCGACTCGCAAGGAAACCATGCAAACCACGGGCGCGGTATTCGCCTTTGTCGTGGTCATGGCAATTTTCCTGTATCTGACTGACAAGAGCCTTGAAGTGGTTCTTTACGACTGGGTGCTGGGCTGGAAGAAATCATGAGCAAACGCTGGTACGTCGTACATGCCTACTCCGGCTTCGAAAAAAGTGTAATGCGCGCCATTCAGGAGCGCATTACCCGTTTGGGTATGGAAGAAAAGTTTGGCCGGATTCTGGTGCCGGTTGAAGAAGTCGTCGAAATGAAGGGTGGTCAGAAATCGATTTCTGAGCGCAAATTCTTCCCTGGCTACGTCCTCTGCGAAATGGAGATGGACGACGATTCATGGCACTTGGTCAAGAACACGCCGAAAGTCACTGGTTTTGTTGGTGGCACCGCGACCAAGCCAACACCGATTTCCGAAAAGGAAGTTGAGAAGATCATGCAGCAAATGCAGGAGGGTGTTGAGAAGCCTCGTCCGAAAGTGCTGTTTGAGGTTGGCGAAGTGGTTCGTGTCAAGGAAGGTCCGTTTACCGACTTCCATGGCTCGGTCGAAGACGTCAATTACGAAAAGAATCGCCTGCGCGTTTCGGTGACCATCTTTGGTCGCGCTACGCCGGTTGAGCTGGAGTTCGCCCAGGTCGAAAAGGCCTGATCAGGTTTTTTGGGTTCGCCGAAAGCCCCGATTTCGGCAAGAGGAGCGTCAGTAGCTGGTGATTTTTTCGGCCAACGCGCGTTACGACTCATTTATTAGGAGCAAATTATGGCCAAGAAAATTATTGGCTACATCAAGCTGCAAGTGCCTGCTGGCAAAGCAAACCCGTCGCCCCCGATCGGCCCAGCCCTCGGTCAGCGCGGTCTGAACATCATGGAATTCTGCAAGGCCTTCAATGCCCAGACTCAAGGCGTTGAACCGGGTCTGCCGATTCCTGTCGTAATTACCGCCTTTGCGGACAAGTCTTTCACCTTCGTGATGAAGACCCCGCCGGCCACCATCCTGATCAAGAAGGCTGCTGGTATCAAGTCCGGTTCGGCCAAGCCGCACACCGACAAGGTTGGCAAGATCACCCGCGCCCAGTGCGAAGAAATCGCCAAGACCAAGTCGCCTGACTTGACCGCCGCCGATATGGAAGCAGCAATTCGCACCATCGCCGGCTCCGCCCGTTCGATGGGTATCACGGTAGAGGGTCTGTAATCATGGCTAAGTTCACGAAAAAGCAAAAAGCCCTTGCCAGCAAGGTTGTCGCGCAGAAGTTGTATCCGCTGCAAGAGGCGCTGACCCTGGCCAAGGAAACGGCAATCGCCAAGTTCGACGAATCGATCGATGTCGCAGTCAACCTCGGTGTTGACGCACGTAAGTCGGATCAGGTCGTTCGCGGTTCCGTCGTTCTGCCGGCTGGTACCGGTAAGTCGGTTCGCGTTGCCGTCTTCGCTCAGGGCGAAAAGGCTGAGGCTGCCAAGGCAGCCGGCGCTGAAGTCGTCGGTTTCGACGATCTGGCTGCTGAAGTCAAAGCTGGTAACCTGAATTTCGATGTCGTCATCGCCACCCCGGATGCCATGAAGGTGGTTGGTCAGCTCGGCCAGATCCTCGGCCCCCGCGGCCTGATGCCGAATCCGAAGGTTGGTACCGTGACCATGGACGTTGTCACTGCAGTGAAGAACGCCAAGGCTGGTCAGGTGCAGTACCGCACTGACAAGGCCGGCATCATTCACGCCACGATCGGCCGTGCTTCCTTCTCCGTTGAGAGCCTGGAAAGCAACCTGAAGGCATTGATCGATGCGCTGAGCAAGGCCAAGCCTGCTTCGTCCAAAGGTCAGTACCTGAAGAAGATCGCAGTTTCTGCCACGATGGGCCCCGGCGTTCGCGTCGACCAGTCCACGGTGGTGGGTTAATAGAACTTTGGGCCGTTGGTGGTCACTTCGGTGGCTGCCGGCGGATCGTCAAAGACCGCAGGTGTTTCGGCAACGGAACTTAATCGCGTAAGTAGCCTGCGCAGACGGTGTCCCCGAACAAGATTTCTAGTCGTCCGCAATGGATGGCTTAACTTCTGGTTCAGGTCGCCGTAGGTGCGGCGGGAATTTTCCCGTCGTGTTATGACTTGAAAGGAGGAAGGACCCGTGGGTCTCAATCTGAACGACAAAAAAGCGGTTGTAGCTGAGGTGTCGGCACAAGTGGCCAACGCACAGACCATCGTGATTGCCGAATATCGTGGCATCGAGGTTACTGACCTCACCGTGCTGCGCAAGAAGGCGCGCGAGTCTGGTGTGTATCTGCGTGTGTTGAAGAACACTTTGGTGCGTCGCGCGGTCGCGGACACTGCGTTCGCTGGCCTGTCTGACCACATGGTCGGACCGTTGATTTATAGCGTCTCCGCTGATCCGGTGGCTGCCGCGAAGGTTCTCAGTGACTTCGCCAAAACCAACGACAAATTGGTGCTCAAGGCCGGTTCATATGCCGGCAAGGTGCTCGACAAAGCTGGTGTGCAGGCGCTTGCCTCCGTACCGAGCCGCGAAGAGCTGCTCTCCAAGCTGCTGTACGTCATGCAAGCTCCGGTTGCCGGCTTCGTCCGCGGCCTGGCTGCCCTGGCTGCACAGCGCGAAGAAGCTGCCGCTTGATCCTCACCGCATACGAACTGATTTAGGAGTTTATTGAAATGGCAATTAGCAAAGAAGACATCCTGGAAGCCGTAGGCTCCCTGACCGTTATGGAACTGAATGACCTGGTCAAGGCATTCGAAGAGAAGTTTGGCGTTTCCGCCGCTGCCGTCGCCGTTGCTGGCCCGGCTGGTGCTGGTGCCGCCGCTGCTGAAGAGCAGACCGAATTCACCGTCATGCTGACCGGTGCTGGTGATAAGAAGGTTGAAGTCATCAAGGTCGTTCGTGCAGCTACCGGTCTGGGCCTCAAGGAAGCCAAGGATCTGGTTGATGGCGCTCCGAAGGCCGTCAAGGAAGCTATTTCCAAGGCTGATGCAGAAGCCCTCAAGAAGTTGCTTGAAGACGCAGGCGCCAAGGTCGAAGTCAAGTAATCGACTTTTGGTGTGTGGGCTGGCGGTTTTCCGCCAGCCCTTTTGTGCTTTGTACGACAGGTTTGATAAACCTAGAAAACGAACTTGAATAACGCCAACTGGCAAACGCAAACAAGGCTTTCCTTTTTCCCGGCGGGGAGGAGAGTTTGTTTGCGTTTGCCTGTTTTCTCAGGTTCCACCTTTGATTTCATCCTCACGGAGTTACCATGACTTACTCCTTCACCGAGAAGAAACGCATCCGCAAGAGCTTCGCCAAGCGCGCCAGCGTGCTGGACGTTCCCTACTTGTTGGCGACCCAGTTGCAGTCCTTCAAGGACTTTTTGCAAGACGAAGTTGCCCCTGAGAAGCGGAAAAACGAAGGTCTTCAGGCCGCGTTCACCTCGATCTTCCCGATTGTTTCGCACTCCGGCAACGCTCGCCTTGAGTTTGTCAGCTACATGCTGGGAGAGCCAGCGTTCGACGTTACCGAATGTCAGCAACGTGGCCTGACCTTTGCCTCGTCGCTGCGTGCGCGGGTTCGCCTGGTCATCATGGACCGCGAAGCCCCTGATACGGTCAAGGAAGTCAAGGAGCAGGAAGTCTACATGGGTGAAATTCCCTTGATGACGACCAATGGTTCCTTCGTGATCAACGGCACCGAGCGGGTCATTGTTTCCCAGCTTCACCGTTCTCCCGGCGTCTTCTTCGAGCACGACCGCGGCAAGACCCACAGCTCCGGCAAGCTGCTGTTCTCCGCGCGGGTCATTCCTTACCGCGGTTCATGGCTCGATTTCGAATTCGACCCCAAGGACACCCTGTTCTTCCGCGTCGACCGTCGCCGCAAGATGCCGGTCACCACGCTGCTCAAGGCAATCGGCATGTCTTCCGAGGAAATCCTGAGCCAGTTCTTCGAATTTGATACTTTCCTGATCGCCAAGGACAAGGTTGAGTTCACCCTTGTTCCTGAGCGCTTGCGTGGCGAAGTCGCTCGTTTCGATTTCGTCGCCCCGGATGGCAAGCTGATTGTCCAGAAAGACAAGCGCATCACAGCGAAGCACATTCGCGACATTGGTGCAGCAGCAATCAAACAGATCGTTGTTCCCGACGAATTCTTGATTGGCCGTGTGGTTGCCAAGAATACGATCGACAAGGCGACGGGCGAGGTTGTTGCCAACGCCAACGACGAAATTACCGAGACGCTCTTGGCCAAGTTGCGTGAAGCCGAGATCACGACGCTTGAGACGCTCTATACGAACGAGCTCGATCGCGGTGCCTTCATCTCTAATACGCTGCGTGCTGATGAAACGGCAACCCGCCAGGCCGCTCGTGTGGCGATCTACCGTATGATGCGTCCGGGCGAGCCGCCGACGGAAGAGGCGGTTGAAATCCTCTTTAACGGCCTGTTCTATTCCGACGAACGTTACGATCTGTCTGGCGTTGGCCGCATGAAGTTCAATCGTCGTCTGGCCCGTCCGGACGTCATTGAATACAAGTTGATGCTCAAGGGCCTGGCTTCGAAGGCCGAAGCCGCACTGAAGAATCTGGCGGAAGCCTCCGGTTTTGCCCTGTCGGCAATTCAGGATCTGGTCAGCCTGATGCCTTTCGGCGCTCGTGCCATGGTCGAGAATTCGACTCTGGGCGAAGTCGAGGCGCTGGCTGCCAAGCTGAAGCCGCTTGGCGCCAATATCGAGGTGCGCGAACAGCTGACCCTGTCGCCGCGCGATATCGTCGAAGTCATCAAGATTCTTGTCGAACTGCGTAATGGTCGCGGTGAAATCGACGATATCGATCACCTTGGTAACCGTCGCGTCCGTTCAGTTGGCGAATTGGCCGAGAACCAGTTCCGCGCTGGCCTCGTCCGTGTCGAGCGCGCCGTTAAGGAGCGTCTGTCGCAGGCTGAATCCGATAACCTGATGCCGCACGATCTGATCAATGCCAAGCCGATCAGCGCTGCGATCAAGGAATTCTTCGGTTCCAGCCAGTTGTCGCAGTTTATGGACCAGACGAACCCGCTGTCGGAAATCACGCACAAGCGTCGCGTTTCCGCCCTCGGCCCAGGCGGTCTGACCCGCGAACGCGCCGGCTTCGAAGTGCGTGACGTGCATCCGACCCACTACGGCCGTGTTTGCCCGATCGAAACGCCGGAAGGTCCGAACATTGGTCTGATCAATTCGCTGGCGCTGTTTGCCCAGGTCAATAGCTATGGCTTCATCGAAACCGCTTACCGCAAGGTGAATGACGGTCAGGTGACCAACGATATCGAGTATTTGTCGGCGATTGAAGAGGGCAACTACGTGGTTGCCCAGGCTAATGCCTCTCTCGATGCCAACGGCCGCCTGTCCGACGATCTGGTGACCTGCCGCGAGAAGGGTGAAACCATTCTGGCTGAGCCGTCACGCGTCCAGTATATGGACGTGGCACCGGGCCAGATCGTATCGGTTGCTGCCTCGCTGATTCCGTTCCTGGAGCACGATGACGCGAACCGCGCCTTGATGGGCGCCAACATGCAGCGTCAGGCCGTGCCTTGTCTGCGTCCGGAAAAGCCGCTGGTCGGCACCGGTATTGAGCGCACCGTTGCTGTTGACTCGGGAACTGCAGTAGTCGCATTGCGTGGCGGCCTTGTTGATTACGTCGACGCCGCTCGTGTCGTGGTTCGTGTCAATGACGATGAAACCATTGCCGGTGAAGTGGGCGTTGATATCTACAATCTGGTCAAGTACACCCGCTCCAACCAGAACACCAACATCAACCAGCGTCCGATGGTGCGTGTCGGTGACCACATCGCCAAGGGCGACGTGGTGGCTGACGGCGCTTCGACCGACAAGGGCGAACTCGCTCTCGGTCAGAACATGCTGATCGCCTTCATGCCGTGGAACGGCTACAACTTCGAAGACTCGATCTTGATTTCCGAGCGCGTTGTTGCAGAAGACCGTTACACCTCGATTCATATCGAGGAGCTGACGGTTGTCGCCCGCGACACCAAGCTCGGCCCTGAGGAAATCACCCGCGATATCGCATCGTTGGGTGAGGCTCAATTGTCTCGTCTGGATGATTCCGGCATCGTTTATATCGGTGCTGAAGTCGAAGCTGCTGACGTGCTGGTTGGCAAGGTGACGCCGAAGGGTGAAACCCAGCTGACGCCGGAAGAGAAGCTGCTGCGCGCCATCTTCGGTGAGAAGGCTTCCGATGTTAAGGACACCTCGCTGCGTGTGCCGTCCGGTATTGCCGGTACCGTCATCGACGTTCAGGTGTTTACCCGTGAAGGCATCGAGCGCGACAAACGCGCCCAAGCCATCATCGACGAGCATCTGCGCCACTACAAGCTGGACCTCGCCGACCAGATGCGCATCGTCGAACGCGACGCTTTTGCTCGTGTCGAGCGCCTGATCACCGGCAAAAAAGCCAATGGCGGCCCGAAGAAGCTGGCCAAGGGCACGGTGATCGACAAGGTCTACCTCGACAGCATGGATCCGCACCACTGGTTCGACATCCGTCTGGCCGATGATGAGGCTGCCCAGCAGCTGGAACAGGTCAAGGATGGTCTGGAGCAGGCACGCAAGGACTTCGACATCGCTTTCGAAGGCAAGCGCAAGAAGCTGACGCAAGGCGACGAACTGCCGCCGGGTGTCCAGAAGATGGTCAAGGTCTATGTCGCCGTTAAGCGTCGTCTGCAGCCGGGTGACAAGATGGCCGGTCGTCACGGTAACAAGGGTGTGGTTTCGCGCATCCTGCCGGTTGAGGATATGCCGCACATGGAAGATGGCAGCCCGGTCGACATCGTTCTGAACCCGCTCGGCGTGCCGTCGCGGATGAACGTCGGTCAGATTCTCGAAGTTCACCTTGGCCTCGCCGCCAAGGGTCTTGGTCACAAGATTGGCGCGATGTTGCGTGCCCAGTCCAGCGCCAAGGAAGTTCGCGGTTTCTTGGACCAGATCTACAACTCCAGCGGCAAGTCCGAGAACCTCGACGAGTTGAATGATGTCGAAGTTCTGGAAATGGCGGAAAACCTCAAGAGCGGCGTGCCGTTTGCGACGCCGGTGTTCGACGGTGCCAAGGAAGAGGAAATCAAGGCCATGCTGGCGATGGCCGGCATGCCGTCTTCTGGCCAGATGACCCTGTTTGATGGTCGTACCGGCGAAGCATTCGAGCGCAAGGTGACCGTTGGCTACATGCACTACCTGAAGCTGCACCACTTGGTTGACGACAAGATGCACGCCCGTTCGACCGGTCCGTACTCTCTGGTTACCCAGCAGCCGCTGGGTGGCAAGGCACAGTTCGGTGGTCAGCGCTTCGGTGAAATGGAAGTGTGGGCACTGGAAGCCTATGGCGCTTCCTATGTACTGCAGGAAATGCTGACTGTGAAGTCCGACGATGTGAACGGCCGTACCAAGGTTTACGAAAACATCGTCAAGGGCGAACACCGCATCGAAGCCGGCATGCCGGAATCCTTCAATGTGTTGGTCAAGGAAATCCGTTCGCTGGCGATCGATATCGATCTGGAACGTTACTGATTTAGGGCTGGGAGTTAAACGATGAAAGCATTGCTCGATCTATTCAAGCAGGTAACCGCCGAGGAAGAATTCGACGCGATTACCATTGGCCTCGCTTCGCCCGAAAAGATCCGTTCCTGGTCCTACGGCGAAGTCAAGAAGCCGGAAACCATCAACTACCGTACCTTCAAGCCGGAGCGCGATGGCCTGTTCTGCGCCAAGATTTTTGGCCCGATCAAGGACTACGAATGCCTGTGCGGCAAGTACAAGCGTCTGAAGCACCGTGGCGTTATCTGCGAGAAGTGCGGCGTCGAAGTGACGTTGGCCAAGGTTCGCCGCGACCGCATGGGTCACATTGAACTGGCTTCGCCAACTGCGCACATCTGGTTCCTGAAGTCCTTGCCGTCCCGTCTCGGTATGGTGCTCGACATGACGCTGCGCGATATCGAGCGCGTCCTGTACTTCGAAGCCTATGTCGTGACCGATCCGGGCATGGTCAGCAACCTTCAGCGCGCTCAACTGCTGACGGAAGACCAGTATCTGGAAATGGTCGAAGAGCATGGCGATGAATTCCAGGCGCTGATGGGCGCTGAAGGTATTCGTGAGCTGCTGCGCAACCTCGAACTCAATAGCGAAGTCGAGTCACTGCACGCCGAACTCGAAGTGACCGGTTCCGAAGCCAAGAACAAGAAGCTGGCCAAGCGTCTGAAGATTCTTGAGGGTTTCCAGAAGTCCGGCATCAAGCCGGACTGGATGATCCTCGAAGTCCTGCCGGTGTTGCCGCCGGATCTTCGTCCGCTGGTTCCGCTCGACGGCGGCCGCTTTGCGACCTCTGACCTGAACGATCTCTATCGTCGCGTTATCAACCGTAACAACCGTCTGAAGCGTCTGCTTGAACTGAAGGCTCCGGAAATCATCGTGCGCAACGAAAAGCGCATGCTGCAGGAAGCCGTGGACTCGCTGCTCGACAATGGTCGTCGCGGCAAGGCGATGACCGGCGCCAACAAGCGTCCGCTGAAGTCGCTGGCCGACATGATCAAGGGCAAGGGCGGTCGTTTCCGTCAGAACCTGCTGGGTAAGCGCGTCGACTACTCCGGCCGTTCGGTCATCGTGGTTGGTCCGCAGCTCAAGCTGCATCAGTGCGGCCTGCCGAAGCTGATGGCGCTGGAACTGTTCAAGCCTTTCATCTTCCACAAGCTGGAAGTGCTCGGCTACGCCACCACCATCAAGCAAGCCAAGAAGATGGTTGAAGGTCAGGAACCGGTCGTCTGGGACATCCTCGAAGACGTCATCCGCGAACATCCGGTCATGCTGAACCGTGCGCCGACGCTGCACCGTCTGGGTATCCAGGCTTTCGAGCCGACCCTGATCGAAGGCAAGGCCATTCAGTTGCACCCGCTCGTCTGTGCGGCGTTCAACGCCGACTTCGACGGTGACCAGATGGCTGTTCACGTGCCGCTGTCGCTCGAAGCCCAGATGGAAGCCCGCACCCTGATGCTGGCCTCGAACAACGTGCTGTCGCCCGCCAACGGCCAGCCGATCATCGTGCCGTCACAGGATATCGTGTTGGGTCTGTACTACGCGACCCGCGAGAAGATCAACGGCAAGGGTGAAGGCATGTATTTTGCCGACACCAACGAAATCGAGCGTGCCATGGCTGCCGGCCAACTGGACGTCCATTCCCGCATTTCCGTCCGCTTGAAGCAGTACGAACCGGCGGCGGTTGATGGCGAATGGGAAGAGAAGATTGTCCGTGTTGAAACGACGGCTGGTCGCGCACTGCTTGCCAAGATTCTGCCAAAGGGTCTGCCCTTCAAAGCAATCGATCGTGCGCTGAAGAAGAAGGAAATTTCCAAGCTGATCGACGAGTCATTCCGTCGTTGCGGCCTGAAGGAAACGGTCGTCTTCGCCGACAAGCTGATGCAGAACGGCTATGCCCTCGCGACGCGCGCCGGTATTTCCTTCTGCTCGGACGACATGCTGGTTCCGGCCAAGAAATACGAAATCATTTCTTCCGCCGAAGCTGAGGTTAAGGAAATCGAGACCCAGTACACGAACGGCCTGGTCACTCAGGGCGAGCGTTACAACAAGGTCGTCGATATCTGGGGCCGCACTGGTGACCAGGTTGCCAAGGTGATGATGGACGAACTCGGCCACGAGGAAGTCATCGATCGTCACGGCAAGAAGGTCAAGCAGGACTCCTTCAACTCCATCTACATGATGGCCGACTCCGGTGCTCGCGGTTCCGCTGCCCAGATTCGTCAGCTGGCTGGTATGCGTGGCCTGATGGCCAAGCCGGATGGCTCGATTATCGAGACCCCGATTACCACCAACTTCCGCGAAGGTCTGAACGTTCTTCAGTACTTCATTTCGACCCACGGCGCCCGTAAGGGTCTGGCCGACACCGCGCTGAAGACTGCCAACTCCGGTTATCTGACGCGTCGTCTGGTCGATGTGACCCAGGATCTGGTGATCACCGAAGACGACTGCGGCACCAAGAACGGCTTTGTCGTCAAGGCACTGGTCGAAGGCGGCGAAGTGATCGAAGCGCTGCGCGAACGTATTCTGGGTCGCGTCACGGTCGATGACCTGATCGATCCGGAAACCCAGGAAACGGTTATTTTCGCCGGCACCATGCTAGACGAAGATTTGGTCGATCTGATCGACAAGCTGGGCATCGACGAAGTCAAGGTTCGCACCCCGCTGACCTGCGATACGCGCTACGGCCTTTGCGCCCAGTGTTACGGCCGAGATCTCGGCCGTGGCACGATGGTCAACGCCGGTGAAGCGGTCGGTGTCATCGCCGCCCAGTCAATCGGTGAGCCGGGTACCCAGCTCACCATGCGTACCTTCCACGTCGGTGGCGCGGCTTCCCGTGCTGCCGTGGCTGACAAGGTCGAAGGCAAGTCGGCTGGTACCGTGCGCTACACCTCCAACATGCGTTATGTCACCAGCGCCAAGGGCGAAAAGGTGGTCATTTCCCGTTCCGGTGAAGTCTTGATCGTCGATGATCACGGCCGTGAGCGCGAGCGTCACAAAGTGCCTTATGGCGCCATGCTGTCGGTTGATGAAGGCAAGACCGTCAAGGCCGGTGCCAAGCTGGCGACGTGGGATCCGCACACCCGCCCGATCATTACCGAATACGCCGGTACTGCGCGTTTCGAGAATGTTGAAGAAGGCGTCACGGTCGCCAAGCAGGTCGACGATGTGACCGGCCTGTCTACGCTGGTGGTTATCGACCACAAGCGCGGCGGCAAGGCGGCCGTCAAGGGTGTGCGTCCGGTCGTCAAGCTGCTGGACGAAAATGGCCAGGAAGTTCGTGTTCATGGCAGCGATCACACCGTCTCTATCGCTTTCCAGGTCGGCTCGATCATCTCCGTGCTCGATGGTCAACAGGTTGGTGTGGGCGATGTGCTGGCTCGTATGCCGCAAGAGTCTGCCAAGACTCGCGACATTACCGGCGGTCTGCCACGTGTGGCCGAGTTGTTCGAAGCCCGTACGCCGAAGGATGCATCCGTGCTGGCCGAAACGACCGGTACGATCAGCTTCGGTAAGGACACCAAGGGCAAGCAGCGTCTGGTCATTACCGACCTTGACGGCGTGGTGCACGAGTTCCTGATTCCCAAGGACAAGCACGTTCTGGTGCACGACGGCCAGGTAGTCAATAAGGGCGAAAAGATCGTTGAAGGCGAACCGGATCCGCACGATATCCTGCGTTTGCAGGGGGTTGAGGCGCTGGCCCGCTACATCACCGACGAAGTTCAGGACGTTTATCGTCTGCAGGGCGTGAAGATCAACGACAAGCACATTGAAGTGATCGTCCGTCAGATGCTGCGTCGGGTGACCATCGTCGAGCCGGGCGATACCAAGTTCATCAAGTCCGAGCAAGTCGAACGAGCCGAACTGCTGGCTGAGAATGATCGCGCCAATGCCG
Source organism: Ferribacterium limneticum (assembly GCF_020510625.1). Lineage (NCBI taxonomy): Bacteria > Pseudomonadati > Pseudomonadota > Betaproteobacteria > Rhodocyclales > Azonexaceae > Ferribacterium > Ferribacterium limneticum. The sequence goes on from NZ_CP075191.1 coordinate 364,424, forward strand.
AGGGCAAGCTCCCGGCAACGATCGAACACATGCTGCTGGGTATTACCAAGGCATCGCTGTCGACCGACTCGTTCATCTCTGCTGCGTCCTTCCAGGAAACAACGCGTGTGCTGACCGAGGCTGCCATCATGGGCAAGCGCGACGAGCTGCGTGGTCTCAAGGAAAACGTCATCGTCGGACGCCTCATCCCGGCGGGTACCGGTCTGGCTTACCACCGTAGCCGCAAGGCTCAGTTGGCGGGCGAAGACATTGCGGCCTCCCGTCCGATCGAAGAGGCAACTGCCGAAAACGCAACACAGGACGCCGCTCAGGGCCTGTGATCCGTCTTGCAACCCCCGTGCCACGTTGACACGGGGGTTGATCAGCCATAGAATTTATGGTCTTTGTCGGCAGAGGCTAATCATTGTCTCTGCTTTGGATAACAAAATTGCCGTCGTGCACCATTTTTCGGTGCCCGGCTGTTGAAGGAAGTTTGATATGCCGACCATCAACCAGCTCGTGCGCAAACCGCGCGTAGCCGAAAAGGCCAAGAGCAAGGTTCCTGCTCTGGAAAAGTGCCCGCAGAAGCGTGGCGTCTGCACCCGTGTTTATACCACCACCCCGAAGAAGCCGAACTCCGCGCTCCGTAAGGTTTGCAAGGTTCGTCTGACGAATGGCTTCGAAGTCATTTCGTACATCGGCGGTGAAGGCCACAACCTGCAGGAGCACTCTGTGGTCCTGATTCGTGGTGGTCGTGTCAAGGACTTGCCGGGTGTGCGCTATCACACCGTGCGTGGCTCCCTGGATACGCAGGGCGTCAAGGATCGTAAGCAATCCCGTTCCAAGTACGGCGCCAAGCGTCCGAAGGCTGCTTAATTCTTAAGTGGCTTAAGTAAGTGGTCGCTCTGTTGGGCGGCTGAGAGGGCCGGGTGGGTGAAAACCCCTTCCCGGCTTTTCAACTGAATCGTGTTTAATTGAGGTTAATATGCCCCGTCGTCGTGAAGTACCCAAGCGTGACATTCTGCCGGATCCGAAGTTCGGCAACGTTGAAGTCTCCAAGTTCGTTAACGCCATCATGCAAAGCGGCAAGAAGTCCGTTGCTGAGCGCATCGTTTATGGTGCTTTCGATATCATCACCACCAAGGGTGGCAAGGATCCTCTCGAAGTCTTCAGCGCTGCCATGAGCAACGTGAAGCCGATGGTCGAAGTCAAGTCCCGTCGTGTTGGTGGTGCAAACTATCAAGTTCCGGTTGAAGTGCGCCCGGCTCGTCGCGCCGCGCTGGCAATGCGCTGGCTGCGTGAGTCCGCCCGCAAGCGTTCTGAGAAGTCCATGGGTCAGCGTCTGGCTGCTGAAATGCTGGAGGCTGCTGAAAATCGCGGTGGCGCTGTCAAGAAGCGCGACGAAGTGCACCGCATGGCTGAAGCCAACAAGGCCTTCGCTCACTTCCGCTTCTAATTTTCAAAGGGCTTTAACGTGGCACGTAAAACTCCCATCGAGCGCTACCGCAATATCGGTATCAGCGCGCACATCGACGCCGGCAAGACGACGACGACTGAACGTATTCTTTACTACACCGGTGTTAATCACAAGATCGGTGAAGTTCATGACGGCGCTGCCACCATGGACTGGATGGAGCAGGAGCAGGAGCGTGGTATTACTATTACCTCCGCTGCGACCACCTGTTTCTGGAGTGGTATGGACAAGCAGTTCCAGCCGCACCATATCAACATCATCGACACCCCGGGTCACGTTGACTTCACTATCGAAGTTGAGCGTTCCATGCGTGTTCTTGATGCTGCCTGCATGGTTTACTGTGCGGTTGGTGGTGTTCAGCCGCAGTCTGAGACTGTTTGGCGTCAGGCCAACAAGTACGGCGTGCCGCGTCTGGCCTTCGTGAACAAGATGGACCGTTCCGGTGCCAACTTCTTCAAGGTCGTTGACCAGCTCAAGCTGCGTCTGAAAGCGAATCCGGTGCCTATCGTCATTCCTATTGGCGCCGAAGACAAGTTCGAAGGTGTGGTTGACCTGATCAAGATGAAGGCAATCTACTGGGATGAGGCTTCTCAGGGCATGAAGTACGATGCTCGCGAAATCCCGGCCGAGCTGGCTGATGATGCCGCCACCTGGCGCGAACAGATGGTCGAAGCTGCTGCCGAAGCCTCTGAAGATCTGATGAACAAGTACCTCGAAGAGGGTGAGCTTTCTGAGGCTGACATTATTCTTGGTCTGCGTACCCGCACCATTGCCTGTGAAATCCAGCCGATGCTTTGCGGTACCGCCTTCAAGAACAAGGGCGTTCAGAAGATGCTCGACGCTGTTATCGAGCTGCTGCCGTCGCCGGTTGATATTCCGCCGGTCAAGGGTATTCTCGAGAACGACTCCGAAGGTGAGCGTCGCGCAGCTGACGACGAGGCGTTCTCGGCTCTGGCATTCAAGATCATGACTGACCCGTTTGTCGGTCAGTTGATCTTCTTCCGTGTTTACTCCGGTGTTATCAACTCCGGTGACACTGTTTACAACCCGGTTAAGGGTCGTAAGGAGCGTCTCGGCCGTATCCTTCAGATGCACGCCAACCAGCGTGAGGAAATCAAGGAAGTGCGCGCTGGTGACATCGCTGCCGCCGTGGGTCTGAAAGAAGCAACCACCGGCGATACGCTGTGTGATCCGCAAAAGGTTATTACCCTTGAGCGTATGGTTTTCCCAGAGCCGGTGATTCACGTTGCCGTCGAGCCGAAGACCAAGGCTGACCAGGAAAAGATGGGTCTGGCGCTGGGTCGTCTGGCTCAGGAGGATCCGTCCTTCCGTGTGCGTACTGACGAAGAATCCGGCCAAACCATCATTTCCGGTATGGGTGAACTGCACCTGGAAATTCTGGTTGACCGCATGCGTCGCGAATTCAACGTTGACGCCTCCGTTGGTGCGCCTCAGGTTGCTTATCGTGAGTGCATCAAGAAGTCTGTCGAGCAGGAAGGTAAGTTCGTCAAGCAGTCTGGCGGTCGCGGTCAGTTCGGTCACGTCTGGCTCAAGATTGAGCCGAACGAAGCCGGCAAGGGCTACGAATTCATCGACGCCATCAAGGGCGGTGTGGTTCCCCGTGAATTCATTCCGGCGGTTGACAAAGGTCTGCGCGATGCAGTGACCAGTGGTGTTCTGGCTGGCTTCCCGGTAGTCGATGTCAAATTCACCCTGTTTGATGGTTCCTACCACGACGTTGACTCCAACGAAAATGCCTTCCGTATGGCCGCTTCGATGGCCTTCAAGGAAGGTATGAAGAAGGCTAGTCCGACCCTGCTCGAGCCGATGATGGCGGTTGAGGTTGAAACGCCTGAGGAATACATGGGCAACGTTATGGGCGACCTTTCGTCCCGTCGCGGCATCGTGCAGGGCATGGAAGATCAGGTTGGCGGCATCAAGGTCGTCAAGGCTGAGGTTCCTCTGTCCGAGATGTTTGGTTACTCGACTTCCGTGCGCTCCCTGTCGCAAGGTCGCGCTACCTACTCGATGGAATTCAAGCACTACACCGAAGCGCCGAAGAACGTCGCTGAGGCCGTCATTAACAAGAAGTAATCTGGAGAGCTGATAATGGCTAAGGAAAAATTCGCGCGTACGAAACCGCACGTAAACGTTGGTACGATTGGTCACGTTGACCACGGCAAGACGACGCTGACGGCTGCGATCACCACGGTGCTGTCCGCCAAGTTCGGTGGTGCTGCCAAGAAATATGACGAAATCGACGCTGCGCCGGAAGAAAAGGCCCGCGGTATCACGATTAATACTGCTCACGTCGAATACGAAACCGCCAACCGTCACTACGCCCACGTTGACTGCCCGGGTCACGCTGACTACGTCAAGAACATGATTACCGGTGCTGCCCAGATGGACGGCGCCATCCTCGTCTGTTCCGCTGCTGACGGCCCGATGCCGCAAACCCGCGAACACATCCTGCTCGCCCGTCAAGTTGGCGTGCCGTACGTGCTCGTGTTCATGAACAAGTGCGACATGGTTGACGACGCCGAACTGCTCGAACTGGTCGAAATGGAACTGCGCGAGCTGCTCTCCAAGTACGACTTCCCGGGCGACGACACCCCGATCATTCACGGCTCCGCCCTGAAGGCCCTCGAAGGCGACCAATCCGAAATCGGCGAACCGTCGATCTTCCGTCTGGCAGATGCCCTGGACACCTACATCCCTGATCCTGAGCGTGCCATCGATCAGCCGTTCCTGATGCCGGTTGAAGACGTCTTCTCCATCTCTGGTCGCGGTACCGTCGTGACCGGTCGTGTTGAGCGTGGCATCGTCAAGGTTGGCGAAGAAATCGAAATCGTCGGCATCCGCCCGACCGTCAAGACCATCTGTACCGGTGTTGAAATGTTCCGCAAGCTGCTCGACCAAGGTCAGGCTGGCGACAACATTGGCGCCCTGCTACGTGGTACCAAGCGTGAAGACGTCGAGCGTGGCCAGGTGCTGTGCAAGCCGGGTTCTGTCAAGCCGCATACCCACTTCACCTCCGAAGTGTACATCCTGTCCAAGGATGAAGGCGGCCGTCACACCCCGTTCTTCAATGGTTACCGTCCGCAGTTCTACTTCCGCACGACCGACGTCACTGGTTCCATCGAGCTGCCGGAAGGCACCGAAATGGTCATGCCGGGCGACAACATCGCCATGACGATCAAGCTGATTGCACCGATCGCCATGGAAGAAGGTCTGCGCTTCGCCATCCGTGAAGGCGGTCGTACCGTCGGCGCCGGCGTCGTCGCCAAGATCATCGAGTAATCGTTCTTTTTGAAAATCGGGGTAGGTAGATTGCCTACCCCATCGTTCTTTGGAAGCCAAAAATGCAAAGCCAAAAAATCCGTATCCGTCTGAAGGCCTTCGACTATCGCCTGATCGATCAATCCGCTCAGGAAATCGTTGAAACCGCCAAGCGTACCGGTGCTGTCGTTCGTGGTCCCGTTCCGCTGCCAACCCGCAAGCAGCGTTTCGATATCCTGCGTTCGCCGCACGTCAATAAGGCTTCCCGCGATCAGCTCGAAATTCGTACCCATCTGCGTCTGATGGATATCGTTGATCCGACCGACAAGACAGTCGATGCGCTGATGAAGCTGGATCTACCGGCTGGTGTCGACGTCGAAATCAAGTTGCAGTAATAGTAGTTCGCGGATATAATCCGCGCCTTTCGGGGGTGGCCGGCGACGGCTGCCCATTTGTTGTTTTACATCGACCGGCCAATCGCAGCCGGCGATGAGGAGAATAACCATGAGTCTAGGCCTTGTTGGTCGCAAGGTTGGCATGACTCGCATTTTTGCCGAGGATGGCGCGTCCATTCCGGTAACTGTGCTTGACGTGTCAAACAACCGCGTGACCCAAGTCAAAACGCCGGAGATCGATGGCTACGCAGCCATTCAGGTCGCATTCGGCAAGCGCCGTGCCTCGCGCGTTTCCAAGCCCCTGGCTGGCCATCTGGCCAAGGCGGGTGTGGAAGCCGGGCATGTGCTCAAGGAATTCCAGATCGAAGCTGATCAACTAGCTAGTTTCAAGGCCGGTGATCAGGTTGCTGTCACCATTTTTGCCGAAGGGCAAAAAGTTGATGTGACCGGTACCTCGATCGGTAAGGGTTTCCAGGGTGGTATCAAGCGCCACAATTTCAGTTCCAACCGTGCTTCCCATGGTAACTCGCTGTCGCATAACGCGCCGGGTTCCATTGGTATGGCGCAGGATCCGGGTCGTGTTTTCCCGGGCAAGCGCATGGCTGGTCATCTGGGTGATGTTCAGTCCACGATGCAGGGACTGACGATTGTTCGCGTTGATGCCGATCGCCAGCTGTTGCTGGTCAAGGGTGCCGTTCCCGGCGCCAAGGGTTCCGACGTCGTTGTGCGTCCGGCGGTCAAGGCTTAAGGGGGCGACATGGAACTCAAGGTTATTAACGAACAAGGTCAGGAAGCAGCGAAGCTGCAGGCTTCCGATGTGCTGTTCGGTCGCGACTTTAACGAAGCGTTGGTACATCAGATCGTCGTTGCCTATCAGGCAAACGCCCGTTCTGGCGACCGTCAGCAGAAAGATCGCTCCGAAGTCCGTCACACCACCACCAAGCCGTGGCGTCAGAAGGGCACTGGTCGTGCTCGTGCTGGTTCCAATGGCAGCCCGCTGTGGCGCGGAGGCGGTCGGATTTTCCCGAACTCTCCTGAAGAAAACTTCAGCCAGAAGGTTAACAAGAAGATGTTCCGCGCCGGTATGGCTGCGATCCTCTCTGAGTTGGCTCGTCAGGACCGCCTCGTCGTTATCGACGATCTGTCCATTGATGCGCCCAAGACCAAGCTATTCACGCAGAAGCTGAAGGGCATGGGTCTTGAAGGCAATCTTCTGGTCATCACTGACGCGCTGAACGAAAATCTGTATCTCTCGTCGCGCAACCTGCCTAACGTTCTGGTTCTCGAAGCTCAGGAAGCTGATCCGGTTTCTCTGGTCCGCTTCGCCAAGGTTCTGGTTACCAAGAATGCCGTGGCCAAGTTCGAGGAGATGTGGGGATGAATCAAGAGCGTCTGATGCAGGTGCTGCTGGCACCGCAAATCTCCGAGAAGGCAACTTATGTTGCTGACAAGTATGAGCAAGTGATCTTCCGCGTTGCATCTGATGCAACCAAGCCGGAAATCAAGGCTGCTGTCGAGCTGCTCTTCAAGGTGGAAGTCGAAGGTGTTCAGGTTTCCAACGTGAAGGGCAAGGTTAAGCGCTTCAAGGGTGCAACCGGTCGTCGTAAGGGCTGGAAGAAAGCCTACGTGAGCCTCAAACCGGGTCAGGAAATCAATTTCGTTGAAGGGGGGAATGCGTAATGGCACTCGTTAAAGTCAAGCCGACTTCCCCTGGTCGTCGCGCCGTTGTTCAGGTCGTAAACGCCAACCTTCACAAAGGCAAGCCGTTTGCTGCGCTGGTTGAAGCCAAGTCTGGCAATGCTGGTCGCAACAACAACGGTCGCATCACCGTACGTCATCAGGGTGGTGGTCACAAGCAGGCCTATCGTGTTATCGATTTCAAGCGCAATAAGGACGGGATTCCCGCCAAGGTTGAGCGTCTGGAATACGATCCGAACCGTACTGCGAATATTGCGCTGCTTTGTTATGCCGACGGTGAGCGTCGCTACATCATCGCCAACAAGGGTATGGTGGTTGGTCAGCCGATCATGAGCGGTTCGGAAGCGCCGATCAAATCGGGTAATGCTCTGCCGATCCGCAATATTCCGGTTGGTACGACCATTTGCTGTGTTGAGATGTTGCCAGGCAAGGGCGCGCAGATTGCTCGTTCGGCCGGTACTTCCGTCCAGTTGCTGGCTCGCGAAGGTGCATATGCTCAGATTCGCCTTCGCTCCGGTGAGGTGCGCCGTGTGCACGTCGAGTGCCGCGCTACCATCGGTGAAGTGGGTAACGAAGAGCATAACCTGCGCAAGTTCGGTAAAGCCGGTGCGATGCGTTGGCGTGGTATTCGTCCGACCGTCCGTGGTACTGCCATGAACCCTGTGGATCACCCGCACGGTGGTGGTGAAGGCCGTACTGGCGAAGGCCGCGTGCCGGTTAATCCGTGGGGTCAGCCCACCAAGGGTTACCGCACCCGCAGCAACAAGCGCACGAACAGCATGATCGTTCAGCGCCGTCATAAGCGTTAAGGGGTAGGAAATGGGACGTTCTCTCAAAAAGGGCCCGTTTGTTGATGCGCACCTGATCGACAAAGTCGAAGCAGTTCGCGCTACCAGCGACAAGCGCCCGATCAAGACCTGGTCGCGTCGTTCGACGATCCTCCCCGAGTTCATCGGCCTGACGATTGCGGTCCACAATGGCAAGCAGCATATTCCGGTGTTCGTCACCGAAAATATGGTCGGTCACAAGCTCGGCGAGTTCTCGCTGACCCGTACGTTCAAGGGTCACACCGCCGGCAAGAAGGCCAAGAAGTAAGGAGCTGACATGGAAACTCGTGCAAGTCTGCGAGGCGTACGCCTCTCTGCGCAAAAGGGCCGCTTGGTTGCGGATCTGGTGCGCGGCAAGCCGGTTGGTCAGGCTCTCAACATCCTGGCTTTCTGCCCCAAAAAGGGCGCCGGTATCGTCAAAAAAGTGCTGGAGTCGGCAATCGCCAACGCCGAGCACAACGATGGTGCTGATATCGATGAGCTGACGGTGAAAACCATCTACGTCGAAAAAGGCATGGTGCTGAAGCGTTTTACCGCCCGCGCCAAGGGTCGTGGCAATCGGATCATCAAGCCGACCTGCCATATCTATCTGACCGTTGGTAACTAAGGAAGAGCCATGGGACAGAAAATTCATCCGACTGGCTTCCGCCTGGCAGTCACCAAAAACTGGAGTTCACGCTGGTACGCTAACAGCAAAGACTTCCCGGGTATGCTGAACGAAGACATCAAAGTTCGCGAATACCTGAAGCGTAAGCTTGCTCACGCTTCGGTTGGTCGTGTTCTGATTGAGCGTCCGGCCAAGAATGCCCGCGTCACCGTTTACTCCGCCCGCCCGGGTGTGGTTATCGGCAAGAAGGGCGAGGATATTGAACAACTGCGTTCGGATCTTCAGCGCATCATGGGCGTTCCCGTCCATGTTTCGATCGAAGAAATCCGCAAGCCGGAAATCGATGCCCAGCTAATCGCTGATTCAATTGCCCAGCAGCTCGAAAAGCGCATCATGTTCCGTCGCGCCATGAAGCGTGCGATGCAGAACGCCATGCGCCTCGGTGCCCAGGGCATCAAGGTCATGAGCGCCGGTCGTCTGAACGGTGCCGAAATTGCTCGTAGTGAATGGTATCGCGAAGGTCGTGTGCCCCTGCACACCCTGCGCGCCGACATCGACTACGCAACTTCGGAAGCGCTGACCACGTACGGAATCATTGGTATCAAGGTCTGGGTTTACAAGGGTGACATGCTTGACCGTAATGAGCAGCCGGCAGTTGAAGAGCCGGTAGCTGATGACCGTCGTCCGCGTCGCGCTCCTGGCAAGCCCGAAGGCGACAGGCCACGTACCCGCACGGTAAAGAAGACCGATGGTACGGTTGATCCGGCCAAGCGCGTAAGAAAGGCAGGTGCTTAACATGCTGCAACCTAACCGTCGCAAGTTCCGCAAGGAGCACAAGGGCCGCAATGAAGGTCTGGCGACTCGTGGCACGAAGGTTTCCTTCGGTGAGTGGGGTCTCAAGGCGATCGGTCGTGGTCGTCTGACGGCTCGTCAGATCGAAGCGGCTCGTCGCGCCATGACCCGTCATATCAAACGGGGCGGTCGCATCTGGATCCGTATCTTCCCGGACAAGCCGATTTCTAAGAAACCGGCCGAAGTTCGTATGGGTAACGGTAAGGGTAATCCGGAATATTGGGTTGCCGAGATCCAGCCCGGCAAGGTTCTGTACGAAATGGATGGTGTCAATGAAGCGCTGGCTCGTGAGGCATTTGCCCTTGCTGCGGCCAAGCTGCCGATTCCCACCACCTTCGTGACTCGTCATCTGGGGTAATCATGAAAGCTAGTGAACTGAGAACCAAGAGCGTGGACGAGCTCAAAAAGGAATTGCTGGACCTGTTGAAGGCCCAGTTCGGTCTGCGTATGCAACTTGCTACCCAGCAGTTGTCCAATACCAGCCAAATGTCCAAGGTGCGCCGCGACATCGCTCGCGTTCGCACGCTTATCCGTGAAAAGGCGGTGCAGCAATGAGCGAATCCTCCAGTAGCAAACGTACTCTCATTGGTCGCGTTGTCAGCGACAAGATGGAAAAGACGGTTACCGTCCTCGTTGAGCGTAAGGTCAAGCACCCTATGTATGGCAAGGTGATGGTTCGTTCGAAGAAGTACCATGCCCATAACGAAGGCAATTCGGCCAAGGCCGGTGATCTCGTTGAGATTGTCGAAACCCGTCCGGTTTCCCGTACCAAGACTTGGGCTGTGACCAGCGTTCTGGAAAAAGCGATCGTTGTATAACGAAAGTTTTTAAAAACGCTTGCGCAGTGATCAAAGAAGCCGGTATAATCCGGCTTCTTTTTTGCGACTGCCGTCCTGGTGGTTGCGAAGTTGTTCGACCCGTACGGGTTCCAAGACTGACCGCCTGGGCGGATTAAGTTGGAGTTTATTTAAATGATTCAGATGCAGACGACTCTGGATGTCGCCGATAACACCGGCGCGCGTTCAGTAATGTGTATCAAAGTGCTGGGTGGATCCAGGCGCCGTTATGCGGGCATTGGTGACATCATCAAGGTTAGCATCAAGGATGCTGCCCCGCGCGGTCGTGTCAAGAAGGGTGATGTATATAACGCCGTGGTGGTTCGTACTGCCAAGGGTGTTCGTCGTCCGGATGGCTCGCTGGTGCGCTTTGATGGCAATGCCGCAGTCCTTCTCAACAACAAGCTCGAGCCGATCGGCACGCGCATCTTTGGCCCGGTTACGCGCGAACTGCGTACCGAGCGCTTCATGAAGATCGTGTCGCTGGCGCCGGAAGTGCTGTAAGGAACGGATGATGGAAAAAATTCGCAAAGGCGACGAAATCGTCGTCATTACAGGTAAAGACAAGGGCAAACGCGGCACCGTGCTGCGCCGTGTCGATGATGAGCATGTGCTTGTCGAGGGTGTCAATCGTGCCAAAAAGCACGTTAAGCCGAACCCGGTCAAGGGTGTAGCTGGTGGCATCGTGGACAAAGACATGCCTATCCATATCTCCAATGTTGCGCTGTTCAATCCGGCGACCAAGAAGGCTGACCGTGTCGGCATCAAGGCGCTCGAGGATGGCCGCAAGGTTCGCGTGTTCAAGTCGAACGGCGAACTGGTAAACGCATAAGGGGTGGTCATGGCGCGTTTGCAACAGTTTTACAAGGACACTATTGTTTCCGATCTGGTCAAACAGTTCAGCTACAAGTCCGTGATGGAAGTTCCGCGTATCACCAAAATTACCCTGAATATGGGTGTTGGCGAGGCGGTTGCTGACAAGAAAGTTCTGGAAAATGCCGTTGGTGACATGCAGAAGATCGCAGGTCAAAAGCCGGTTACCACGAAGGCTCGCAAGTCGATCGCCGGCTTCAAGATTCGTGATGGTTATCCGATCGGTTGCATGGTCACCCTGCGTGGTCCTCGCATGTTCGAATTCCTGGATCGTCTGGTGACCATCGCCCTGCCGCGTGTTCGCGACTTCCGTGGTATTTCTGGCAAGGGTTTTGACGGCCAGGGTAACTACAACATGGGTGTCAAAGAGCAGATCATTTTCCCGGAAATTGAGTACGACAAGATCGATGCTCTGCGGGGTATGAATATCAGTATCACCACGACCGCGAAGACCGATGCAGAAGCCAAGGCTCTGCTGGCGGCCTTCAAGTTCCCGTTCAAGAATTGAGGCAATCATGGCAAAACTTGCTCTGATCAACCGCGAAGAGAAGCGCCGCAAGATGGTGGCTCAGTACGCTAAGAAGCGCGCTGCCCTGGAGGCGATCATCACCAACGTGAGCCTGTCTGACGAGGAGCGTTATGAAGCCCGTCTGAAATTCCAGGCCCTGCCGCGCAATTCCAGTCCGTCCCGTCTGCGCAATCGCTGCCAGCTGACTGGCCGTCCGCGTGGTGTTTTCCGTAAATTCGGTCTGTGCCGTAACAAGATCCGTGAGCTGGCCTTCAATGGCGAGATCCCGGGTATTGTTAAAGCCAGCTGGTAATCAGGAGATTCAGAAATGGCTATGAGCGATCCGATCGCGGACATGCTGACTCGCATCCGCAACGCCCAGCTCGCCGAAAAGGCGTCTGTCTCCATGCCCTCGTCCAAGGTCAAAGTGGCTATCGCTGCCGTGCTCAAGGATGAAGGCTACGTCGAAGATTTTGCAGTTCGTCAGGCTGACGGCAAGGCAACTCTCGAAATCGCACTCAAGTATTACGCCGGTCGCCCGGTTATTGAGCGCATCGAGCGTATTTCTAAGCCCGGTCTGCGTATCTACAAAGGCTGCGACGATATTCCGCGTGTCATGAATGGTCTTGGTGTGGCCATCGTTTCTACCCCGAAGGGCGTCATGACTGACCGCAAGGCTCGCGCCAGCAAGGTTGGCGGCGAAGTCCTTTGCATCGTGGCGTAAGGAGCGAAGCATGTCTCGTATTGGTAAGAATCCCGTAGTGCTGCCCGCCGGTGTTGAAGTCACCGTCGGTGAGCAGATCGTTGTCAAGGGACCGTTGGGTTCCCTGAAGACGGCCGCTCATTCAGCAGTCAATGTTGCCGTAGAAGGCCAGAACGTTACCGTTTCCAAGGTCGCTGGTGTAGCTAATGCTGCCGCCATGTGGGGCACCATGCGTGCCAACCTGAACAACATGGTGACCGGCGTTTCGAAGGGCTTCGAACGTAAGCTGCAGCTGGTTGGCGTGGGCTACCGTGCCCAGGCTCAGGGCGATACCCTGAATCTGTCGCTCGGCTTTTCCCATCCCGTGGCTCACAAGATGCCCGCCGGTGTGAAAGTCGAGTGTCCGACCCAGACCGAAATCCTGATCAAGGGTTCGGACAAGCAGCAAGTCGGTCAGGTTGCCGCCGAGATTCGTGCATATCGCAAGCCGGAGCCCTATAAGGGTAAGGGCGTTCGTTATGCCGATGAAGTGGTGGTTATCAAGGAAACCAAGAAGAAGTAAGGGTGGCATATGTTTAACAAGAAGCAAGCGCGTCTGCGCCGTGCCCGCAAAACCCGGGCCAAAATCGCCGAGCTCAAAGCTGTCCGTTTGTGCGTTAATCGTACGAACTGCCACATTTACGCCCAGATCATTTCGCCTTGCGGCGGTAAGGTTCTGGCTTCGGCTTCCACGCTGGACACCGATGTCCGTAAGGATGTTGCGAACGGCGGTAACAAGGCTGCTGCCACTACCGTTGGCAAGCTGATTGCCGAGCGCGCCAAGGCCGCCGGTATTGAGCAGGTAGCCTTTGACCGTTCCGGTCTCCAGTACCACGGACGTATTCAGGCGTTGGCGGAAGCCGCGCGTGAAGGCGGCCTGAAGTTCTAACCGACGGCAAAAGGACGAGGTTAAGAAATGGCTAAACCTGAAAGAAACAAGAAGCCGCAACAGGCTGAAGAGCGCGATGATGGCATGCGCGAGAAGATGGTTGCGGTTAACCGTGTTACCAAGGTTGTAAAGGGCGGCCGGATTCTCGGTTTTGCAGCCCTGACCGTGGTTGGTGACGGTGACGGTGGCATTGGCATGGGCAAGGGCAAGTCCCGCGAAGTGCCGGTTGCTGTCCAGAAGGCAATGGAAGAGGCTCGTCGCAAGATGGCCAAGGTCAGCCTGAAGAGCGGTACCGTTCATCACACCGTGATGGGTCGTCATGGTGCTACTACCGTGATGATTCAACCGGCTCCCGAAGGTACCGGCATTATCGCTGGCGGCGCAATGCGTGCTGTCTTCGAAGTCGTTGGTGTCACCAACGTGGTTGCCAAGGCTCACGGTTCGACCAATCCCTACAACATCGTGCGTGCCACCATCGACGGCCTGTCGAAGGTGAATACGCCAGCCGAAATCGCCGCCAAGCGTGGTCTTTCGGTGGATCAGATCCAGGGGTAAGTCATGGCTGACAAGAAAATCAAAGTGACGCTCGTCAAGAGCGTTATCGGCACCAAGCAAGACCATCGGGCTACCGTCAAGGGCCTTGGTCTGCGCAAGCTGAATAGTTCTTCTGAGCTTGAGGATACGCCGGCTGTTCGCGGCATGATCCAGAAGGTTCAGTATCTCGTTAAGGTTGAGGGTTAAGCCATGCGTCTGAATACCATCAAGCCGGGCGAAGGTTCCAAGAAAGCAGCCAAGCGTGTTGGCCGTGGCATTGGTTCCGGTCTGGGCAAGACCTGCGGTCGTGGCCACAAAGGTCAGAAGTCGCGTTCCGGTGGCTTCCACAAGGTTGGCTTCGAGGGCGGTCAAATGCCTTTGCAGCGTCGTCTGCCGAAGCGTGGCTTCAATTCGCTGACTCGTGCGCGCAACTACGAAGTTCGCCTGACCGATCTGGAGCGTCTGCCGGTTGACGAAATCGATCTGCTTGCGCTGCAAGTGGCCGGTATCGTTCCGGGTGATGCTCTTTCCGCCAAGGTGGTCTTGTCCGGCGCGATCAGCCGCAAGGTTGTCCTGAAGGGTGTTGGCGCGACCAAAGGTGCCAAGGCTGCTATCGAAGCAGTCGGTGGCTCGGTCGCTGAGTAAGACAGGGAAAGGTTAGAACGTTGGCAGCAAATCCCAATACCGTTGGCAAAGGTGGCAAGTTCGGCGATCTCAAGCGCCGGCTTTGGTTCCTGCTGGGGGCACTCGTTGTGTACCGCATCGGCGCCCATATCCCGGTTCCGGGTATTGACCCCAACGCTCTAGCCGATCTTTTCAATTCGCAGAAGGGTGGCATCCTGGGCATGTTTAACATGTTCTCTGGTGGCGCCCTGTCGCGATTCACGATTTTTGCATTGGGGATCATGCCGTACATCTCGGCGTCGATCATCATGCAACTGATGAGTGTCGCTAGCCCGCAGCTTGAAGCTCTCAAAAAAGAGGGTGAGGCAGGCCGCCGCAAGATCACTCAATACACCCGCTACGGCACAGTAATCCTCGCGCTGTTCCAGGGTTTGGGGATTGCTGTAGCACTTGAAGCACAGGCAGGTCTGGTTAACGACCCTGGCTTTATGTTCCGCTTGACGACTGTTTCAACACTGCTGACCGGTACGATGTTCCTGATGTGGCTGGGTGAGCAGATTACCGAGCGTGGTTTGGGTAACGGTATTTCGATCATCATTTTTGCTGGTATTGCAGCCGGTTTGCCGAATGCAATTGGTGGTCTGCTTGAGTTGGTCCGTACCGGTGCGATGCATCCGCTGACCGCCCTGATCATCTGTGTTCTCGTTGTTGCGGTTACCGGATTTGTCGTCTTCGTCGAGCGTGGCCAGCGGAAAATTCTGGTCAATTACGCCAAGCGTCAGGTCGGAAACAAGATTTACGGTGGACAGAGTTCGCACCTACCACTGAAGCTGAACATGTCGGGCGTTATCCCACCGATTTTTGCATCTTCCATCATCCTGTTCCCTGCGACTGTCGCCAATTGGTTCGGTTCCAGTGAGTCGATGCACTGGCTGAAGGATGTTGCCGGTACGCTGTCCCCGGGACAGCCGATCTACGTGATGCTTTACGCCTCGGCTATCGTGTTTTTCTGCTTCTTCTACACCGCCCTTGTGTTCAATTCCAAGGAAACGGCAGACAATCTGAAGAAGAGCGGTGCGTTTGTGCCCGGTATTCGCCCAGGTGAACAGACTGCACGCTACATCGACAAGATTTTGATGCGCTTGACCCTGATTGGGGCTGCTTACATCACTGTTGTTTGTCTGTTGCCCGAATTTTTGATCCTGAAATGGAACGTGCCGTTCTATTTCGGTGGAACGTCACTGCTTATCATCGTAGTTGTAACCATGGACTTCATGTCTCAGGTTCAAGCCTATGTAATGTCGCATCAATATGAAAGCCTGCTGAAGAAAGCAAACTTCAAAGGCGCACCTATGATCAAGTAGTAATCAGGCATGGCGAAAGAAGATTACATTGAGATGCTAGGCGAGGTTATTGAAAACCTCCCGAATGCGACCTTCAAAGTCAGGCTGGAAAACGGACACATAGTGCATGGGTTCATTTCCGGAAAAATGCGGATGCATTACATCCGCATCCTTCCCGGAGACAAAGTGACCGTGCAATTGACACCGTATGATTTAACCAAGGCCCGGATCGTTTTCCGGACCAAGTAAAAAGTTCTCTACGCAATAAACCGCAGGGCAAGGAAACACGGCTGCTTCCAAGCTCTCGCAGACGAGGAGTGAAACATGAAAGTCCAACCTTCAGTGAAGCGCATCTGCCGCAACTGCAAAGTTATCCGCCGCAAAGGTGTCGTGCGCATCATTTGCAAGGATCCGCGTCACAAACAGCGCCAGGGTTAATTCCCTGTCCAGTTCGGCATTTGTTAATTTTCGAAATAGTGGAGTGATTCAATGGCCCGTATTGCAGGGGTAAACATTCCGAACCATCAGCATGCAGAAATCGCCCTGACGGCGATCTTCGGCATCGGCCGTACCCGCGCACAGAAAATCTGTGACGCAGCCGGCGTTGGTCGTAACGTAAAAATGAAAGACCTGTCCGATTCGGACATGGATCGTCTGCGTGACGAAGTTGGCAAGTTCACCGTTGAAGGTGACCTGCGCCGCGAAGTCACCATGAACATCAAGCGCCTGATGGACCTCGGTTGCTACCGTGGCCTGCGCCATCGCAAGGGTCTGCCTTGCCGTGGTCAGCGCACCCGTACCAATGCTCGTACCCGCAAGGGCCCGCGCAAGGCCATCGCTGGCAAGAAGTAATAGGGACAGAACATGGCAAAGACTGCTACCAAAGTTCGCAAAAAGGTTAAGAAGAACGTTGCTGAGGGCATCGCCCACATTCACGCATCGTTCAACAACACCATCATCACCATTACCGACCGTCAGGGCAACGCTCTGTCTTGGGCTACTTCCGGTGGTGCCGGCTTCCGCGGTTCGCGTAAGTCGACTCCGTTCGCAGCCCAGGTTGCGGCTGAAGCTGCTGGCAAGGCCGCTCAGGAATGTGGCGTCAAGAACATTGAAGTCCGTATCAAGGGCCCCGGTCCTGGTCGTGAATCCTCCGTCCGCGCGCTTAACGCGCTGGGCATGAAGATTACTTCCATTTCGGACGTGACGCCGGTGCCGCACAACGGTTGCCGTCCGCCTAAAAAGCGCCGCATCTAAGGAGAAAGACAAGTGGCTCGTAATCTCGATCCGAAATGCCGTCAGTGCCGCCGCGAAGGCGAAAAGCTGTTCCTGAAGGGCGAAAAGTGTTTTACCGACAAGTGTGCCATTGAGCGTCGTTCGTACGCGCCGGGCCAGCACGGTCAAAAATCTGGTGCCCGTTTGTCTGACTACGGCGTTCACTTGCGCGCTAAGCAGAAGATTCGCCGCGTTTATGGCGTTCTTGAAGGCCAGTTCCGCAAGACGTTTGCCGAAGCTGACCGCCGCAAGGGCCAGACCGGTGAAAACCTGCTGCAATTGCTCGAAGCCCGTCTGGACTCCGTTGCATACCGTATGGGTTTTGGTGCTTCCCGTTCAGAGTCTCGCCAAGTGGTCCGCCACAACGGTATTCTGGTAAACGGCAAGCGCGTGAATATTCCGTCGTTCATCGTCAAGCCGGGTGATGTTGTCCAGCTGACTGATCGCGCACGTGCTTCCCTGCGTTGCAAGGCTGCTCTTGAAGCTGCCGAGTCCCGCGGTTTCCCGGAGTGGATCTCCGTGGACGTCAAGGAGGGCAAGGGCACGTTCAAGGCCATGCCGCAGCGCTCCGAATTGCCGGCGACCCTGAACGAAGGTCTCGTCATCGAACTTTACTCGAAGTAAGCACTGAGCAGAGGATCTAGCCCATGCAAAGCAGTGGACTTCTCAAACCCCGCATCATCGACGTGCAGAGCGTTTCGCCCGTGCAAGCCAAGGTGGTCATGGAGCCGTTCGAACGCGGCTATGGCCATACCCTTGGTAACGCCTTGCGTCGCATTCTGCTCTCTTCGATGGTCGGTTATGCACCGACCGAAGTCGGCATCGACGGCGTGCTCCATGAGTACTCCACCGTTGACGGCGTGCAGGAAGATGTCGTTGATATCCTTCTTAATCTGAAGGGCATCGTCTTCAAGTTGCACAACCGTGACGTGGTCAACCTCAAGCTAGCCAAGGAAGGCGAAGGCGCCGTCCGCGCTGGCGATATCGAGTTGCCGCACGATGTTGAGATCATCAACCCGGAACACGTGATCGCTCACCTCGCACCCGGCGGCAAGCTCGCCATGGAAATCAAGGTCGAGAAGGGTCGCGGCTACGTGCCGGGTAATGTCCGTAACCTGGGTGATGCCAAGACCATCGGCAAGCTGGTTCTGGACGCTTCGTTCAGCCCGATCCGTCGCGTTGCTTATGCGGTCGAAAGTGCCCGCGTCGAACAGCGTACCGATCTGGACAAGCTGATTGTTGATATCGAAACCAACGGCGTTGTCGAGCCGGAGGAAGCCATCCGCTACGCAGCTCGCGTGCTGATGGAACAACTCTCCGTGTTCGCCGATCTGGAGGGTACCGCTCCTGTGGCTGAGGCTTCCAAGCCGGCTCAGGTTGATCCGGTTCTGCTCCGTCCGGTGGATGATCTCGAGCTGACGGTTCGTTCCGCGAACTGCCTGAAGGCCGAGAACATCTACTACATCGGCGATCTGATCCAGCGTACCGAGAATGAACTTCTCAAGACCCCGAATCTGGGTCGCAAGTCGCTGAATGAGATCAAGGAAGTGTTGGCCGCACGCGGTCTGACGCTCGGCATGAAACTGGAAAATTGGCCGCCCGCCGGTCTGGAAAAGGCGTAGGCCTTTTTCAACCCGGGTCGTCAAGGGACGCCTGCAGAACATAGAAAGGATTAACCATGCGTCACCGCAATGGACTTCGCAAACTGAACCGTACCAGCAGCCATCGCCTCGCGATGCTGCGCAACATGACCGTTTCCCTGCTCAAGCACGAGGCTATCAAGACCACGTTGCCGAAGGCCAAGGAACTGCGCCGTGTTGTTGAACCGATGATCACCCTGGGTAAGAACCCGACGCTGGCTAACAAGCGTCTGGCCTTCGACCGTCTGCGCGACCGCGATATCGTGGTCAAGCTGTTCGCAGAAATCGGCCCGCGTTATGCAACCCGTCCGGGTGGCTACCTTCGCATTCTGAAGTGTGGCTTCCGCGTCGGCGACAATGCCCCGATGGCATTCGTCGAGTTGCTTGACCGTCCGGAAGTGACCGAAGCGGTTGAGATCGAGGAATCTGCAGCTGAATAAGCTGTTGAGACCTTAAATAAAAAAGCCAGTCATTGACTGGCTTTTTTATTGGCTATGCCTTTTCTGATCATGGGCACTCGATCAGCATCAGTGAGATATCGTCACTCGCCAGGCAGCCGTTCTGATGCACTTTCAGGGCCGCTTCAATCTTGGCAAATCGTTCTTTTGGCGAGCTGTTTGTCGCAGACTCGATCAGGCCGGAACTGCCGAATTGAACGCCATCCTTGTCCGTGGCTTCCAAAAGACCATCCGAGCATAAGGCGAGTTGGCTTTCCGGTTCCCAGGTAAATACTCTTGGCTGGCCTCCAAGTTCATTGCTGCCGACAATGCCTAGCGGCAGGTTGTCTGACGGGAAGGTGCTGGCGACCCGCCCCCAGCGATCGAACAGGAAGGCTTCCGGAGTGCCTCCCACCCAAATTTCGCCTTTCCGCTCGCCTTCGTTGAGGCAGACGAGCGTTATGGCGACAAAGCGCCCGACCGGCATGGACTCCTTCAACTGCTGGTTCAACTCGAGGACTATTTCCTGGATTGAACGGTTGAGTTTGGTCATCCGGTAAAAGAGAGCCAGCACAGGGAGCACGCTGATCGCTGCGGTTAATCCGTGTCCGGTGGCATCCGCGAGCAGGGCATAGAGGTGTCCATCCTGGGAACGAGCGGCGGCGACAATGTCTCCGCTGAAGTGCTCGGCTGGGATGACCTTGTAACAGAGGCGTTTATCCTGAAGGCCGCTGCGGTGGAGTTGTTTTTCCATCAGGCGGAGCGCCAGTTGCTGCTCTGTCTGGGTCTGGTCGTAGTAATCCTGCAGTTGGTGGGCGTTCTCGCGCAGCTTTTGCTCAGTTTGTTTCCGCTCGGAAATATCGCGGATCACACTGATGATCATGCGTTGATTGTCGAGGGTGACCTGACTGACCGAGATGGTTGCCGGGAAGCGGTGGCCGTCCTTGTGTGTCGCGACGACTTCTTGCTCCTGTGCGGCCACCAGCAACGGCTCGTCCGCATCAATCGAACGAACGCTGTGCTGGTCCGTGGCTCCCTGCTGAACCGGTATCAGCACTGATGTGTGCTGCCCGATGAGCTCGGATGATGGCCAGCCGAAAATCCGCTCTGTCGACTGATTGACTGAGACAACCATGCCTTCTTCGTTGGTGGTAACGATGGCATCAAGAACGTTGTCTGAAATTGCCTGAACCCGGCGCAGCGAATCGATGGATTGCTGTTGCATGGTTAGCGACCGTTGCATCGAGCGCAACTTGGCTTCCAGCACGACAAAATTGATTGGCTTGGTGAGGTAGTCGTCGGCACCTGCGTCCAGGCCTTCGACGAGATTTTCATCACGATTCAGGGCGGAGAGGAAGATGACCGGCGTCCAGCGGTCGCGAGTCATGGCTTTGATCCGACGCGCTGCTTCAAAGCCGTCCATGACCGGCATCATGATGTCGAGCAGCACCAGGTCTGGCGATTCCGACTCAAACCGGCGCACGGCTTCCTCGCCGTTTTCGGCCAGAATGACTTCATGCCCCAGTTTCTTGAGGAAAACCTGAAGTATGTGCAGGTTGGTGCGGTTGTCATCAACCGCCAGGACCTTCATTTTGTTCATTACCGAAATCATGATCGACTAATGCTGTGGGGCCGGATTGGGGCGTTCAATATCACTAGCTGTGATATTACCAACCTTCGTGTCGAATGCCGCTGAAACTTGGCCTTCTCCC
The DNA here is from genome assembly GCF_020510625.1 of Ferribacterium limneticum. Classification (NCBI taxonomy): domain Bacteria; kingdom Pseudomonadati; phylum Pseudomonadota; class Betaproteobacteria; order Rhodocyclales; family Azonexaceae; genus Ferribacterium; species Ferribacterium limneticum. The sequence continues at coordinate 384,945 of NZ_CP075191.1, forward strand.
AGCCGATCGGCTGGGCATTCGGAGCTGCCGGCCACTTAAAGTCCGGCTACCGGTGGGTGGTGCTCCTCCTGCTGTTGCAGGGTCCACATTTTTGCGTAGTTGCCGCCGGCAGCCAGCAGGGCTGAATGCGTGCCTCTCTCGATGATGTGGCCCTCGCTCATGACCAGAATCTCGTCGGCATTCATCACCGTGGACAGGCGGTGCGCGATGATCAGTGTGGTGTGGCCAACAGCAACTTGTTCAAGCTGGCTCTGGATGGCTCTTTCAGTGGCCGAGTCGAGGGCCGAGGTGGCTTCGTCAAAAATCAGGATGGGCGGATTCTTCAGCAAGGCGCGGGCGATCGCGACACGTTGTTTTTCGCCTCCGGAAAGTTTCAGGCCACGCTCGCCGACACGTGTTTCGTATTTTTGCGGCAAGGACTCGATGAAATCGTGCATTTGAGCGGCGCGGGCGGCAGCGAACACTTCTTCCCGGGTGGCTTCCGGGCGACCGTAATTGATGTTGTAGAAAATGCTGTCGTTAAACAGCACCGTGTCCTGGGGCACGATGCCAATTGCCGCTCGCAGGCTGCTTTGCTTCAGTTTCCGGAGATCGTGGCCATTGATTCTGATGGCGCCGTCTGTGACGTCGTAGAAGCGATAAAGCAGGCGGGCCAGCGTGGATTTGCCGGCGCCGGAGTGTCCTACTACAGCGACCGTCTTGCCCGGGGGAATGGCAAAACTGAGGTTCTTCAGGATCTGGCGATCCGGGTCATAGCCGAAATTGACAGTTTCAAAATTGATCTGCAAAAGGCCGTCCGGAAGCTCTCTGGCATCAGGAGCATCGGCGATTTCGCGATTTTCCTTGAGCAGGTTGAACATCCGCTCGATATCAGTCAGCGCCTGCCGGATCTCGCGATAGACGATGCCGAGGAAATTGAGCGGAATGTAGAGCTGGATAAGGAAGGCATTGACCAGCACCAGATCGCCGATGGTCATCTCGCCGGCAACCACCCCACTGGCGGCGCGCCACATCATCGCCGTGACGCCGAGCGCGATGATTGCCGCCTGGCCGAGGTTGAGGAAGGCGAGCGTGGTCTGGCTACGCGTCGCGGCTTCTTCCCATTTGACCAGTTGTTCGTCGTAGCGGCGGGCTTCCCAGGCTTCGTTATTGAAATATTTAACTGTCTCATAGTTGAGCAGGCTGTCGATGGCGCGCGTGTTGGCGGCTGAATCGTTTTCATTGACGGCGCGGCGGATGTCGATGCGCCAGTTGCTGACCTTGACGGTGAAGATGATGTAGACGATGAGCGAGGTGATGGTAATGACCACGAAGCCGACATCGTATTTGACGAACAGGATGGCGAGCACCAGCCCGATTTCGACCAGTGTCGGCAGGATGGAGTACAGCGTGTAGGAAATCAGGCTGGAGATCGAGCGGCTGCCACGTTCGATATCGCGGGAGACGCCGCCGGTCTGCCGCTCCAGATGGAAGCGCAGCGACAAGGCGTGCAGGTGCCGGAATACCTCCAGCGAAACCTGGCGGACGGCGCGTTGGGTGACGCGGGCAAAGAGAATTTCGCGCAGTTCGGTGAATAGCGACGTCGAGAAGCGCAGGATGCCGTACAGGACCAGCAGCAGGATGGGCAGGGCAAGCAATTGCTGGCTGCCGGAAAGGCCATCGATCATTTCCTTGAAGATCAGCGGCACGCTGACATTGGCCACCTTGGCGCCGATCAGGCAAGCCATGGCGGCCAGGACGCGCAGTCGATAGGTCCACAGATACGGGAATAGCGTGCGGAGCGTCAGCCAGACGTGGGTTTGAGGCAGAGCCTGGCCGGCGGGGGGCTTGGGGAGTGCAGAGGCGCGACGCATGGGGCTGGGGCGAAATCCGGTGAAAGAGTCTCTGGCGAGTATATGAAAACTGCCGCCTTTCCGGGAAAATCCGGAGATTATTTGCAATCTGGACTGAACATGGCTGTCGACCGTCTTACCCTTCCGAGCAAGCACTGTACGCTGCGTGTTGTCCCGATGCCGGCTGATCTCAATCAGAACGGTGATGTCTTCGGCGGCTGGGTCATGGCCCAGGTCGACGTCGCTGGTGCCATCCCGGCAATGCGTCGGGCTTGCGGCAGGGTGGCCACCGTTTCGGTCAATTCCTTCCTGTTCAAGCAGCCCGTTTCAGTTGGGGATATTGTCAGTCTTTACGCCGACATCGTCCGCGTCGGCACGACGTCGATTACCGTCCGGGTCGAGGTCTATGCCGAACGCAATTACGCCGCACCGATCATCGTCAAGGTGACTGAGGCTGAGTTGACCTACGTGGCGATTGACAGCGAAGGTATGAAGCGCAAGGTTCCAGCCGAAAAGTGACCGGAAATGGTCTAAAATCCGACGATTAACCAATTTTCCGCCTGCAAGCGAGCAATCCAATGAATAAATTCTGCCTGCGTATCGTTCCGGCCCTGCTGCTCACGGCCTTTTCCGGCGTGGCTTCCGCTGCTGCCTTTCAGCTCTGGGAGCAAAATGCCAGCGGCTTGGGCAATGCTTATGCCGGTTCGGCGGCGGTTGCGGATAACGCCAGCACGATCTTCTTCAATCCGGCGGGGATGACGCAACTGACAGGCTTTCAGTTTTCGGCAGGCGTGACCGGGGTCGGGCCGAGCTATGAGTTCAGCAACGAAGGGTCGCGCGGCACCGGGGCTTTTCTGGGGCTGTCGGGCGGCAATGGGGGGAACGCTGGTGGCTGGGCTGCAGTGCCCAATGCGTATTTGTCCTGGGCGGTGACGCCGAACCTTTTTCTTGGTTTCGGCGTATCAGCGCCCTTTGGATTAGCGACTGAATATGAGGATACAAGCTGGGTTGGGCGCTATCACTCAGTCAAATCCGAAATCAAGACAGTCAATTACAATCCTTCCGTCGCTTACAAGGTCAACGAGAAAATTTCGCTTGGCTTCGGCTTGAATTACCAGACCATCGACGGGGAGCTTAGCAGCGCCACCGGTACCTTGAAGGGCGACGACGCCTCGCTGGGTTGGAACGCTGGCGTACTATTTACCCTCTCTCCTGCGATGCGGGTCGGCGTTTCCTATCGTTCGGCTGTCCAGCACACACTCGAAGGCACTGTGAATGGCAGCGTGCCGGTGAAGGCTGATGTCAAGCTGCCGGACACCTTCATTCTTTCAGTCTGGCAACAGGTTTCCGATCGCTGGGAGGCGATGGGGGATTTGTCCTACACGCGCTGGGAGTCCATGCAGGCGCTGAATGTCCAGAGTCGTGCCTCTGGTGCATTGCTAAGCTCTGAGCGCTTTAACTACGGGAATGCCTGGCGGCTTGCCTGGGGCGCTGCTTACAAGAGCAGCGATGCGGTGAAACTCAAGTTCGGTATCGCCTATGACCGCACGCCGATACAAAATGACGATCGCTCGGCGCGCGTGCCGGATAACGATAGGCTCTGGCTGTCGCTGGGCGGTCAATATAACGCCGGAAAATACGGCAAGCTTGATCTGGGCTACGCCTATTTGTACGTCAAGGATCCCAGCATCAACCAGACCAAGGAAATCCGGAATGCCTCCGGCACCCTGCTCGGCACGGTGAACCTGAGTGGCCGCTATGATGCCAGCGCCCATATCGTCGGCCTGCAATACTCGGTGGGCTTCTAATCATTAAGGGGCCGACGTGCCGGCGCTGGAACTGGGCGGGATGACGCTGGGGCTGCGCGAAGGGGTGATCGTGTTGATCGCGCTGGTCGCGGTCTACATGCTCTTCGTTCTGCTGCGCATGCGTCGGCTGCGCAACAAGCCAGTGGAGGCGCCGCTTGCTCCGGTCGACAGCGTTCCGCCTGAGGAACCAACGGTGCCTGCTTTGCCGGCCGCCTCGGAGCCCAGTGAGGAAGAGACTTGGGAGCAAACCACGAAAGGTCTGGGCGAAGAGGTTTTACGCCAAGGCCTGGAGCAGGAGTTGGCCCAGTTGCGCGATGAGGTCGATGCCATGCGCGGCGAACTGGCGGCCTTGCGCGATGACATGTTGCACGAACTGGCCCATCTGCGGGCCAGTCAGACTGTTTCTCCAATATACGGCGATGCGATGCAGATGGCTGTCTCCGGCTATGATCCGGCGGCGATTGCCGAACGTTGCGGGATCGCCCGGGCCGAAGCAGAACTGGTCGTTGCCTTGGCCAAGAGTCAGGAACGTTGAGGTAGGGAATGGCAGATCAACCTGAAGTTGCCGAGAGTGAAGACAATGCGGGCGAACTGCGCAGCAAGCTGATCGGCCGTCTGGCCGTGGCTGGCGTGCTGGTAGCGCTGCTGCTTGGCGTGCTGGCCTTTTTCGACTATCTGGCGAATCCGCCTGAGGAAGCCGAACAGCAGGTATTCACCCAAGCTGTGCCTGTTGCGCCCAAGAAAGAAGTCTCGCAACCGGTGACGCCGGCCGAGAACTTGCCCGAACCGCCGGCGCCCGAGAAAGCCGAACCACCCGTCGAACCACCTTCACCACCCAAGGTTGAGGCGCAGCCGGCGGCTGTCGTCGAGGCCAAACCTGAGCCGCAGCCGGAATCTCGTGCCGCTACGAAGATGCCTGCGGCCATTACGAAACCCCCGGTTTCAGCGCCACCAGCACCGCAAGCAGTGCCGGAGGCAACGATGGCGCCTTCGAATACGCTGGCGCCACAGCGTTCCGCTGCCCAGCTTGAGTCTGCACCCGCCAAGCCCTCGGTGCGTATCGTTGAAGCGAAACCGGCACCAGCGCCCGCGGTGGCAGCGCCGAGTGCCCCACGTCTGTTCTCCGGATTTTTGCTGCAGGCCGGGGTGTTTTCGAGCGTACAGCGAGCCGAGGAGTTGCATGCCCGCCTGACCTTGAGTGGCGTTCCCTCAACGCTGGAAACGCGGGTTCAGGTTGGCCCGTTCCGGACCCGGCATGAAGCGGAAGTTGCGCAAGCCAAGCTCAAGGAGCTAGGCGTCGAGGCCATTCTCGTTCCGCCTAGAGGCAAGAACTAGCCAATCAGGGCATGCCGGGGAGGCGCGGCAGACCGAGGCTGCGCCGGACATCGCGGTGTAGCTGCAGCGGCGGTGGCAAGGGAGCGCCATAGCTGCGCCGGTCATCATGGCGTCGATCATCGTAATACCTGCCGCCGCGGTCATCGTAATGACGGTGACCGGATTCGTAATAGATATTCGCCCTCGGGTAGCCATAGGCTGGGTAGGTTTCCACATACGCCGGCGGCGCACGGTGATAACCCGCCTGATGCGCTGGAACCACCATACAGGCGCCAAGACTGCCGAGCAGTGCTGTGGCGAGGCCAAGGCGGATGATGGTTTGCGAGAGTTTCATGGGGAAAGTGTTTCCGGTGGTTGCGTAAGCAAATAACGCGGACAGTTCCCGCCCGGCATACTGCGATGCCTGGCTGGTTTGTAACAATTCGTTAGAGGCAGGCCCTGCAAGGGTTTTCCGAGTTTCCTTCGTGTGTCTCGGAGGCCGGCGTTTATTCGGCCAGCGCCTTGCGTGCCCGATTGGCAAAGACGGTCATTTCCCTGGCCGCCTGAATGTCGCCGTTGGCTTCGGCCACCGCAATGCCCTGTTCGTAAGCGGCCAGGCAGCCGATGTTGTCGCCGGCTTCGGCGCGCGCCTTGCCCAGCGCTTTCCAGGCGGCGGAATATTTCGGGTCGCGGTCGACGGCGTCCTTGAAGCAGGCCGCTGCTTTGGCCGGATTGCCGGCTTTCAGGTATTCGTTGCCGAGCGAGAAGCGGAGCAGGGCGCCATCGCGTGGGCCGTTGAGCATTTTTTCCAAGGATTCGATGCGCGGGTTCATCTAGAATTGTCGTTTCGATTGTTGATAGAGAAAGTATTCCATGGCCAAGACCATCATCGCCACCCCGAACGCCCCGGCAGCCATCGGCACCTATTCGCAAGCCGTACGCGTCGGCGACACCGTTTACATGTCCGGGCAGATCGGGCTCGATCCGGCTTCCATGCAGATGGTAGACGGGATCGACGCACAAATCGTTCGCGTTTTTGAAAACTTGAAGGCCGTGGCCGAGGCGGCGGGCGGTTCGCTGGCTGACGTGGTCAAGCTCAACGTCTTCCTGACCGACCTGGCCAACTTCGCCAAGGTTAACGAAACGATGGCCAAGTATTTCAGCGAGCCCTTCCCGGCCCGTGCTGCGGTGGGCGTCAAGGAGTTGCCGCGCGGTGCGCTGGTCGAGGCCGATGCCGTGATGTGCCTGGGCAACTAAGCGGCTGATCCACGCCTGATGACGACGAGCGGGGCTTCGGCCCCCGCTTCTCCGCCGATTCGCGCCTCCGAGGCGCTGCAGAAGAAGCTCGCCAAGATCGGCCTCCATAGCGAGGCCGATTTGCTGGTCCATCTGCCGCTGCGCTACGAGGACGAAACCCGCATCACGCCGGTCAAGCGAGCCTTTGGCGGCGAGCCGGTGCAGATCGAGGTGGTCGTCCAGAGCAATGAAGTGCAATTCCGGCCCCGCCGGCAGATGATTGTGCGGGCGGCCGACGACAGCGGCGAGATTACGCTGCGTTTTTTCAGCTTTTATCCGAATCAGCAGGCGGCGCTGAGCGAAGGCTCGCGCATCCGGGCCTTTGGCGAGGTACGCGGCGGCTTTTTCGGCGCCGAGATGGTGCACCCGCGTTTTCGCAAGGTCGGTGACGACGAACCGCTGCCGACCGAGATGACCCCGGTTTATCCGTCGACCGCTGGCCTGGCCAATTCGGCGCTGCAAAAACTGATCGGCAAGGCATTGGCGGTGGGCGATTTATCGGAGACCTTGCCGGAAGAACTGCGCCAGCGTTTGAAATTGCCGGGCCTGGCGCGCAGCCTGCGCTTCCTGCACAAGCCACCGCCGGGCACCGACCTCGATACCTTGCACGCACGCAACCATCCGGCCTGGCGGCGGGTGAAATTTGACGAAGTGCTGGCCCAGCAACTCTCCTTGCGCCGCGCCTATCTCGCCCGTCGCGAGCAGGGCGCGCCGGTGCTCAGGGCGCGCGACAATCTTGGCGCCCGCTTGCTCGACAGCCTGCCCTTCGGCTTGACCGGAGCGCAGGCGCGGGCGATGGCCGAGATTGGTGCCGATCTGGCCCAGCCGTTCCCGATGCAGCGTCTGCTGCAGGGCGACGTCGGCGCCGGCAAGACCATCGTCGCCGCGCTGGCCGCGTGTCAGGCCATTTCGGCCGGCTGGCAGGCGGCGTTCATGGCGCCGACGGAAATTCTCGCCGAGCAACACTATTTGAAATTGAAGGACTGGCTGGAGCCGCTCGGGGTCAATGTGGCGTGGCTGTCTGGCAGCCTGAAAACCAAGGCCAAGCGCGAGCAACTGGCGGCGACGGCGGCCGAGGCGCAACTGGTCGTCGGCACCCATGCGCTGATCCAGGATGGCGTCGATTTCGCCAAACTCGGGCTGGCCATTGTCGACGAGCAGCACCGTTTCGGTGTCGCCCAGCGCCTCGCCTTGCGCAAGAAGGGCGACAACCCGCATCAGCTGATGATGTCGGCGACGCCGATTCCGCGCACGCTGGCCATGAGCTATTACGCCGATCTCGATGTCACCGTGCTCGACGAACTGCCGCCCGGGCGGACGCCGATCAAGACGCGCTTGGTTGCGGACAATCGGCGCGATGATGTGTTCGGTTTTGTGCAAAAGCATGTCGAGGAAGGCCGCCAGGCTTACTGGGTCTGTCCACTGATCGAGGAATCGGAAACCCTGCAATTGCAGACGGCGCAGGACACTTACGAACTGCTCTCAGGCCAGTTTTCCGGCCTGACCGTGGGATTGGTCCATGGCCGCCTGAAAGCCGACGAAAAGCAGGCGGTGATGGCTGCCTTCGCGGCCGGCGACATCGATGTGCTGGTGGCGACGACGGTCATCGAAGTCGGCGTCGATGTGCCCAATGCCAGCCTGATGGTCATCGAGCACGCCGAACGCTTCGGCCTGTCGCAACTGCACCAGTTGCGCGGCCGGGTTGGGCGCGGCCAGTACGAATCGAGCTGCATCCTGATCTACGCCGGGCCGCTCGGCGAGATCGCCCGGCAGCGCCTGAAGATCATTTTCGAGAACACCGATGGCTTCGAAATCGCCCGCCAGGATCTGCAGATCCGCGGCCCCGGCGAATTCGTCGGTGCCCGGCAGAGCGGGGTGCCGTTACTGCGCTACGCCGATCTGGAAATGGATGCCGATTTGGTCGAGATGGCGCGTGACGTGGCCGAGGAAATGCTGACCGAGCACCTTGAACTGGCTGAGCGGCACCTCAAGCGCTGGCTAGGCTCGCGGGAAGAGTTGCTGAAGTCCTAAGCGGCTGTCGCTTCCGCGGCCGCGACACACCCGGGACTCTGCTTCGCAGCGGGCGAAGCGGGAATCCAGTTCCTCGGGTTTCTGGACTCCCGCTTTCGCGGGAGTGACGGGCGCAATGGTCAGCGTTTCCTGTTTGCCGAGGCTGTTATCCCGTCGCACAGCGTTTGCAGGGCCGGGAGGCTGGGGCCTTCGCGCAGATGGATCATGCCGGTCGGCACCAGGCTGAATTCGTCAGGCACCGTTTCGATGACCAGATCGGCGGCATGGCTGGACTGCTCAACGACGCGGCGCGGCATCAGCGTCCAGCCGAGGCCGACGGCGATGCAGCCGAGGATGCCTTCGAGCGTGCCGAATTCCATGGCATCGGCCACGGCGTGGCCTTGGGCGCGTTGCCAGGCGACGGCGCGGGTGCGGTAGGCGCAGCCTTCGCGGAAGAGGATCAGCGGCAACAGCACCGGGTCGGTGCCGGCGGCGTGCACCTGCACCAGTTCCTCGACGACCAGTTCATCGAATTGCAGGTCGGGGTGGATCACCGGGCCGGCGACGAAGGCGCAGTCGAGCTTGTGGTCGAGCACCTTGCCGGTCAGCGTGCTGGTGGTGTCGGTGAAGACACGCAACTCGAGGCCGGGGTGTCCGGCGCGCACGGCTTTCAGGGCGCTCGGCAGGTGCAGGGCGGCGAAGGTTTCCATGGCGCCGATGCGCAGTTCGCCGGCGCTTTCGCCGACCTGGCGGACAGCAGTGGCGGTCTGGCGTTCGAGTGTCAGCATCCGCCGCGCGTAGTCGAGCAGTACCTTGCCCGAGGGGGCGAGCTCCAGCCCGCGACCCTTGCGGAAGAAGAGTTCGGCGCCGAGTTCTTCCTCCAGCCGCCGGATGCGGCCGGTGACGTTGGACTGGACGGTGTTCAGCTTGCGCGAGGCGGCGAGGATGCCGCCTTCTTCGACGACGGCCTGAAAGGTGCGGAGGGCGACGAGTTCCATTGGTATCTCAAAAAACGAATGGTTGATTCGAAACAAATCACTTGTATGGATACTTTACGCTGTTTATTGTTCGGCTATCAAGTACAAAAAGGAATAAACCATGAACTCACAGAGAGAGCGCCTCAAGGTGCTGGGCGCCGGGATCTTCAGCCTGCTGCTGACCTTCGGCGTCGCCCGTTTTTCCTACACGCCGCTGCTGCCGCTGATGCAGCAACAGGCCGGGCTCGGGCTGGCCGAAGCCGGCTGGCTGGCGGCCTTCAATTACGCCGGCTATCTGTGCGGCGCGCTGGTCGCGTCGCTGATCAGCGATCTGGTGCTCAAGGACAGGCTGTACCGGATCGGTCTGGTCGTCGCCATCCTGAGCACGGTGATGATGGGTCTGACCAACGATCCGCTGGTCTGGATGGCCTCGCGCTTCATCGCTGGCCTGAGCAGCGCGGCCGGCATGTTGCTCGGTACCGGGCTGATCCTGAACTGGCTGATTCGCCACAACCATCGGCCGGAACTGGGCATCCATTTCGGCGGCATCGGGCTGGGCATTTCCGGTTGTGCCATCTCGGTGTGGCTGATGAGCGGCTCGTTCGACTGGCGCGAGCAGTGGTTTGCCTTTTCGGCCATCGCCTGCCTGCTCATCGTGCCGGCCCTGGCCTGGCTGCCGGCGCCCGATACGAGCGGGGTTACCAAGAGCGGCGCAACCATGCACGACAACCCGCCGAGCCCGCTGTTCTTGCGCATCTTCATGGCGGCCTATTTCTGCGCCGGCTTCGGCTACGTGATCAGCGCCACGTTCATCGTCGCCATCGTCGATGGGTTGCCCGGGCTGGCCGGGCAGGGCGCGCTGGCCTTCCTGGCGATCGGTCTGGCGGCGACGCCGGCAGCCTTCAACTGGGATCTGATCGCGCGCTATACGGGCGACATCAACGCCCTGATCCTCGCCGCTGTGCTGCAGATCGTCGGCATCGCCCTGCCGGTGGCGGTGGGCGGGCTGTTCGCCACGCTGTTCGGGGCGCTGCTGTTCGGTGGAACCTTCATCGGCATGGTCAGTCTGGTGTTGACCATGGCCGGGCGTTACTACCCGACCCGGCCGGCCAAGATGATGGGCAAGATGACGCTTTCCTATGGTGTGGCGCAGATCATTGGGCCGGCCATCGTCGGCTGGTTGGCGACGCGGCTCGGCAACTATTCGATCGGCCTGAACATCGCGGCCGGGGTCATGGTCGTTGGCGTCGTGCTCTTGGTTATACTGAAATTTGTCGAAAGGCGGGACGCCGCGCTGGTGCCCTGCGTCCAGAACTAAACGGAGAAAAGCGATGTTCAAGGGAATTCTGATCGAGAAAGACGACGCCGGTTACCGGGCATCGGTGCAGGAGATAGCCGACAGCCAGTTGCCGGAAGGCGATGTGACGGTGCGCGTCGATTACTCGTCGCTCAACTACAAGGACGGTCTGGCGATTACCGGCAAAGGCCCGGTCGTCCGCAAATTCCCGATGGTGCCGGGCATCGACATCGCCGGTACGGTCGAAAGCAGCAGCCACGCCGACGTCAAGGCCGGCGACCGCGTCGTGCTCAACGGCTGGGGCGTTGGTGAAACGCATTGGGGCGGACTGGCGCAGAAGGCGCGGCTCAAGGGCGACTGGCTGGTGCCGCTGCCGGCGGCGTTTTCCGAGAAGCAGGCCGTCGCCATCGGCACCGCCGGCTATACCGCCATGCTCTGCGTGCTGGCGCTGGAAAAGCAGGGCGTCAAGCCGGCCGACGGCGAGATCGTCGTTACCGGTGCGGCGGGCGGTGTTGGCAGTGTGGCGATTGCCGTGCTGGCCAAGCTCGGCTACACGGTCGTTGCCGTGAGCGGCCGGCCGGAAGAAACCGATTACCTGAAGCAGCTCGGCGCGGCCGAAGTGCTCGACCGGGCGGCCTTCTCCAGCCCCGGCAAGCCGCTCGGCAAGGAGCGCTGGGCGGGGGCGGTCGATGTCGTTGGCTCGCACACGCTGGCCAACATCTGCGCCACCACCAAATATCGCGGTGTGGTGACCGCCTGCGGTCTGGCCGGCGGCATGGATTTCCCGTCGTCGGTGGCGCCCTTCATCCTGCGCGGCGTGACGCTGGTCGGCATCGACAGCGTGATGTGCCCGCGGCCGGATCGGCTGGTCGCCTGGCAGCGTCTGGCGACCGATCTCGACGTTGGCAAGCTCGGCCTGATCACCCATGAAGTCTCGTTGGCCGAAGCCATTCCGACGGCGGCGCAGCTGATGGACGGCAAGGTGCGCGGCCGTGTGGTCGTAGACGTGAATCGATGAGGCGGCACTGATCGACCCAAGCCGCTGGATCCCCGCTTTCGCGGGGATAACGAATTATTCGGCGTTTATTAACGGGAGATTTGATGCCCTACGTCAATATCAAGATCACGCGTGAAGGGGCGACGGCCGAGCAGAAAGCCCGGCTGATCGCCGGCGCGACGCAGCTGCTGGTCGATGTGCTGGGCAAGAACCCGAAAACCACGGTCGTCGTCATCGATGAAGTCGATACCGATAACTGGGGTGTGGCGGGTGAGTCGATCACCGTCCGCCGGGCGCGCGGCGAGTAGGCGCCGCTCTTGCTGAGCGCCGCCGCCGATCCTCGACTACGGCCGGGGTTGATCGGCGGTGTCTGGCTCGGCTTCCAGAAGCAGGCGGATACCGAGCAGGGTATAGCGTGTTTCCGGGGTATTCCAGTTGCGGAATGCGCAGCGGGAATAAAGTGACCAGGTGTGCCAGGAGCCGCCCCGGCGAACCTTGACGGTACCGGATTCCGGCCCCTGCGGGTCGGCTTGGGGCGACCTCGCATACCAGGCATCGTCGTGCCAGTCGGAGACCCATTCCCAGACATTGCCAACCATGTCCTGCAAGCCGAAGGCGTTGGCCGGGAAGCTGCCGACGGGGGCGGTAAAGGCGAAGCCATCGCTGCTCTGGAGGGCGAAGCTTGCCCATTGCGGCCAGTTTGCCGAGGCATCGGCATCGAAAGTGTTGGCCACCGTTGCCAATGCTTGCGGCTGGTTGCCGTGGGCGTAGCGGCCCCCTTGTCCCGCCAGGCAGGCGTATTCCCACTCCGCTTCGGTCGGCAGGCGATAGCGCCGGTTCTCTTTCCGGCTTAACCAGGCTGCCATTGCGGTGGCGTCATGCCAGGTGACGTTGACGACGGGGTGGTCATCCGTTTGCCGGAATCCGGGATTCGACCAGGAATATTTTGGCGCCCTTCCCTCGAAGGCATCGCGCCGGACGCTTGTCGCCGGGTCGTAGTCAGGGTTGTAGCCGTAGCCGCCAGTGCCATCGGCGATCGATTCGGGAACATGGCCGGAGGCGGCCAGGAATTTCCGAAACTGGCCGACCGTCACTTCATGCTGCCCCATGAAGAAAGGTTTGGTAATGCGTACGCGGTGAATGGGCGACTCGTCTTTGAGATGGAGAAAACGCGCTTGTTCGTACTGCGGGAAGTCACGGGCCAGACTGTCCAGGCTTTCGTCGCTGCCCATCAGGAACTCGCCGGCCGGCACCAGGACGAAGCGCATGCCCAGGGAGTTTTCCAGCGGGGGCGGGGCGCCATGCCGGCTTGTTGCCGAACAGGCGCCCAGCAGCACAGGAAAGAGAAGAATCAATGGCAGGGTTTTCATGTTTGCTTCCATCCTCTGTTGCTGCTTCTGGTGGCCGCCTCTCGAGAAAGCAGTCGCTGAGCCTTTTTTCCGCACTGAGGCGCAAACTGTGCGCATTGCGGGAACTTTTCCGGAAGGCGCTGTCCAACTCGCCTCAATTTTCAAACTTACCTGCGAGACGACAATGGACGAACTTTCCTACTTTGGTATTGGCTTTACCGTGCTTATTCTTGGCCTGGCCTGCCTGATGGCAGTGAAGCTGTCTTCCAAGACCGCGTACCACTAAAAGACCGATTGCCACTAAGAAAAAGCCGGGGTTCCCCGGCTTTTTTGTGGGCGGCATTTCGTGCCTGCCCTGATCAGCTGAATTTCTTCTGGTGTGCCTGCACCGCTTTCTGGCGGGCCATCTGCAGGCGCTGTTTCACGGCATCGGAAAGATCGTCGCCGGTGTCGGTCACCTGGGCCAGGGCATGGGCCTCGACGGCTTTCATGCGGGCCAGAAACAGCCTGAGCTTGACCGATTCCGAGAGCGGCGGATCGAGAACCTTGTCTGTTTCGTCCTCCGGCTCGTCCGTTGCCAATCTGGGGCGGTTGTAGGAGCGGTGGAGTACCAGCTCGAAATAATCGTCATCGTCGTTTTCATCATCGACGTATTTGCGTGGCGGGAAATCGCCGGGTTTCGGTTTTTGGCTGAGCAGGGCCAGTTGATGGCGTTCGGTGCGGCTGAGCAGGATCGTCGGGAAAGCCTGCTTCTTGGCAAGGTTTGCTTTCCGCGCCGAGCGCAGCTTCCCGCTGCGATTGATCGGCTGCAGAACCTCGACCACCGAGGCTGGCATCGGCACCGGCGTGATGACGACCGATGCTTCGGCATAAGGCGCAGGGGTATCCCCGGCCACCGCCGCTGCATCAGCCGGTGGCTCCGATGCGTAGACGCCAAGCGAATAAAAAGCAGCCATCGCCGCGATCAAAAACCTGCGCACTTCTGTTTCCCTCACTAAATCCAGCCACCATTTTACGCCTCATCGGGCGCGCCAGGATGTCAGTTAGATGTCATCCGGTGGGCCGGGTTCAATCAGGCAATGAAGGTCTCGACGATGCGCGCGACTTCTTCCGGCTGGTCGTGGTGCAGCATGTGGTCGGCGTTGTCGACCCATTCTTCGCGCACGTTGGCAAAGCAGGCCTGGCGGGCGGCCCAGTCGCCGGGGCGGGTGTCGAATTCGCGGATGACCCAGGACTGGCGGCCGGCGACCCAGAGCACCGGGCAGGTGATCTGCTGCCAGATCGCCATCGATTCTTCGAGGCGGAACAGGTAGGGGGCGGGGGCCTTATGCCAGGGGTCGCCGTTCCAGATGATGCCGTGGCGACGTTCGCCACCCTTGGTTTCGCCATCGCCGATCCGGGCGAGGTGGCGGGAGAGGTAGTCGGCGCGTTCCTGGGTCAGGAAGCGGTCGGTGTGCATCAGGCGGCGGGCGAAGCCGGCGCGGTCGCTGTAGACATGCATGCGTGGCGGGCTTTTGAGCACGCCTAGCCATTTCTGGTAGCGCTCGGTCGCCATGTCCGGCGTGGTCGGGGCGATGCCGAAGCCTTCCAGCGAAATCACGCTTTCCACCCGTTCGGGCCGGATGCCGGCGTACAGGCAGGAGAGGATGCCGCCCATGCTGTGGCCGACCAGCTTGACCTTGCCTTCGGGGGCGTAGCGGTCGAGGATGGCTTCGAGGTCGCCGAGGTGTTCGGCGAAGAAGTAGGGGCGGTTCAGCCATTCCGAACTGCCGAAGCCGCGCCAGTCAGGGGCGATGATGTTCCAGTCCTTCTTCAGCTCGTCGACGACGAACTGGAAGGAGGCGGAAACGTCCATCCAGCCGTGGAGCAGGAACAGCGTAGGCGCCTTCGGGTTGCCCCAGCGCCGGATGTGCAGGCGGATGTCGGGCAGGTCGAGGTATTCGGAGCGGGAAGGTGTCATCAAGGGTCAGCCGAGTAATTTCTTCAATGCAGCTTCCAGCCGTTCCGGCGTGAAGGGCTTGGACATCCAGCCGGTGGCACCGGCTGCGCGGAAAGCCGTTTTCATTTCGTCGGAAGTTTCGGTGGTCAGGACCAGGATGGGCACGTTCTGCTTCACCGTGCCGCTGCGAATCGATTTGACCATGCTCAGGCCGTCCATACCTGGCATGTTCTGGTCGGAGATGATCAGATCAATGTCTTCCTGGCGCAGTTGCTCAAGGCCGGCCCGGCCGCCGGAAGCCTCGACGATGCGATAGCCGAGTGGCTGCAGGCAGGCCTTCAGCATGTTGCGGATGGAGGTGGAGTCATCGACGATCAGGATGGTTGGCATGATGAGTTGAGCTTGGCAGGATCAGGGAAAAGGTGCCTTGGGGGCATCGGCTTGGATTCAGAAGAGAGTTTTCCAGATTTTTGCCGGTGCGGTGGATTTTTTCGCGGTGCGGCAGACCAATGTCTCATGTCATTGATGGCCAGTTAAGTAGCTGCATTCCGGGAAGGCATCCACCGGCCTGCTGCTCGGTGGATGCCTGCTTGCGTCCTACATGCCGAGATAGGCCGCCCGCACCTGCTCGTTGCTGATCAGTTCCTGGCCGGTGCCGGTCAGGGTGATGTTGCCGGTCTCCAGCACATAGCCGCGGTCGGCGATGGCCAGTGCGGCGAAGGCGTTCTGCTCGACCAGGAAGATGGTCATGCCCTGCGACTTGAGCGTCTTGACTACGTTGAACACCTCCTCGACCAGCAGCGGAGCGAGGCCCATCGACGGTTCGTCGAGCAGCAGCATCTTCGGGCGGCCCATCAGGGCGCGGCCGATGGCCAGCATCTGCTGCTGGCCGCCGGATAGCGTGCCGGCCGGCAGATTGCGCTTTTCCTTGAGGATGGGGAACATCGAATAGATTTTCTCCATGTCCTCGGCGACCTGATGCTTCGGCTGTGTGTAGGCACCAAGCCGCAGGTTGTCCTCGATCGACAGCGGCCCGAAGACCTGCCGTCCTTCCGGGCTCTGGCAGATGCCGCGGCGCATGCGCAGGTCGGAACGTAGGTGCGAGATGTCCTCGCCGTCGAACATGATCTTGCCGGCGCTCATCGGCTGTACGCCGGAGAGGGTGCGCAGGAAGGTGGTCTTGCCGGCGCCGTTGGCGCCAACCAGGGCAACCAGCTCGCCCTTGCGGACTTCGAGGTCGATGCCCTTCAGTGCCTTGATGCGGCCGTAGCAGCTTTCCATGCCCTTGACCGAAAGCAGCACGTCGCCACCGGCCGGGCCGGCGCCAGGTTGCAGCGAGCCGGCGCTGTGGGCGCCGAGACCGATGGATTCGGGGGCGAGGCTGGCGATGCGGTGGAACAGTTCGCGGAATTCGGCCCGTGCCTTGCTGCCGAACAGCGGGTCGTCGTTGTCGAGGAAGGCCTTGTCGATCTCGGCCCAGTCTTCAGTCGTCAGCACCTCGCGGGCGAGGGGCATGGCGTCCTTTTCCTCGCTGCGGACGTGGCTCTTGATCGCCGCGGTGTAGTTGCGCAAGGCGCCGGTGAAGGCGGCATTGCTCTCGCCGCCGCCAGCCGTCGCCGCAAGCTTGGCACGCAGATCCTTGAGGTTTTCCGGGCCGTTGCGGTGTTCGGCCTGCAGGCGGTCGAGGATGGCGCCAGCTTCGGTTGAACGTTCGCGCAGCAGGCGGAAGAGGTATTCGTCCTCCTTGGCGTGGTGGGCGCGATCCATGAACTGCTCGATGTAGTCGAAGACCGAGGTGAAGAAGGGCGTCTCGACCTTGCTGCCGGCGTCGATCTCGTCGGCGACCATGTCGAGCGTGGTGGCGATGCGCCAGAGGTTCTGGTGCTCTTCGGTGATGATGCGTAATGCTTCCATGTCTAACTCCTGGATTTCGTGCACGGCCGGCTCAGCGCGCGAAGGCGAGCCGCAGGCAGTGCGAGTTGCACGCCAAGGCGAAGTCGACAAAGCGATGGGCTGGCCGGGGATGGAATCATGCGTGAGCGCCGAGGTAGGCGGCGATTACATCGGGGTTCTTGCGGATTTCTTCACCGGTGCCTTCGGCCAGTTTCTTGCCGTAGTCGAGGACGAGGATGCGGTCGGACAGGTTCATGACCATCTTCATGTCGTGTTCGACCAGCACTACCGTCACGCCGGCGTCGGCGATCTTGCGGACCAGATGGTCGACCTCGATGGTCTCCTTGGGGTTGAGGCCGGCGGCCGGTTCGTCGAGGAAGATCAGTCGCGGCTTCATGGCCAGGGCACGGGCGATTTCCAGGCGCTTCAGGGCGCCGTAGGACATCGCGTCGGCCCGGGTTTCGACGTACTGCTCCAACCCGACGAAGGCCATCAGTTCAGCCGCTTCGGCGCGCATTTCGCGATCACGCTTTTTCAGGCCGGGGAAGCGCAGGGCAGCCTTGACCAGATTGCGGTCGAGCCGCAAGTGAGCGCCTACCATCACGTTCTCGACGGCGCTCATGTTCATGCAGATCTGCAGGTTCTGGAAGGTGCGGGCGACGCCGCGGGTGGCCAGTTCGTTCGGCGACTTGCCGTGGATGGCTTCGCCGTCCAGCCGGATTTCGCCGGTGGTCGGTTTGTACACCCCGGTGATCAGGTTGAACAGCGTCGTCTTGCCGGCGCCGTTGGGGCCGATCACCGAATAGACGATGCCGGAATCGATGTTGAACGACACATTCTGGACGGCCTTGACGCCGCCGAAATGGATGGAGAGGTCTTTGACTTCAAGCATGCTCACGGTTATTCCCCCTTCCCGAACTTGGCGGCCAGCGTCGGGACGAGGCCCTTGGGCAGGAAGATCATCGACAGCATCAGGATGGCGCCGAAGACCACGGTTTCCCAGCCTTCGAAGGTGGCCAGTGCCTGGGGCAGGGCGGTCAGCAGCACGGCGCCAACCAGCGAGCCATATACCGAGGCCATGCCGCCGATGACGACCATGGTGACCAGTTCGATCGAGTGGAAGAAGTCGGCGAAGTTGGGGCTGACGAAACCGACGTAGTGCGCCGTGACGCTGCCCATCAGGCTGGCGAAGACGGCGGACAGCACGAAGATCGCCACCTTGTAGCGAACGACATCGACACCGACCACCTGTGAGGCGACTTCCGAGCCGTGCAGCGCGCGCAGGGCGCGGCCGAACGGCGAGTCGATCAGGTTCAGCGAGGCCCAGACCGACACCGACAGCAGGATGGCGACGACCCAGTACCACTGCTTGTCGTTGCTCAGCTCGAAGCCGAACAGGCCCATCGCCGGCACCGGCATGCCGTCCGGTCCGCCGGTCCATTGCGCTTCGTTACGCAGCGCAATGTTGATGATGATGCCGAGGCCGAGCGTTGCCATCGCCAGGTAGTTGCCCTTGAGCTTGAAGATCGGGCGGGCGACCAGGGCGGCGAGAACGCCGGTGGCGACCGCGCCGGCGCCCATGGCGAGCAGCGGATGCCAGCCGAAGTGCGTCGGCAGCACGGCCGAGGCATAGGCGCCAATGCCGAGGAAACCGGCGTGGCCGAGACTGATCTGGCCGGCAAAGCCGATCAGCAGATTCAAGCCGAGGACGATCACGGCGTTGATCGCCATGCGCACGGCGAGGTCGAGGTAGAAGCTGTTGGGCATCACGAAGGGCAGCACCAGCAGAATGGCGATGACCACATAGAGGCCGTTATAGACACTTTTTTTCATGCTTACACCCGATCCGTCGATTTGCCGCCGAACAGGCCGCGCGGCATGAAGAAGAGAATGAACAGGATCAACACGAAGGGGATCGCATCCTTGTAGGCCGACGAGATGTAGCCGGCGCCCATGGCTTCGAGGATGCCGACGAGCAGGCCGCCGACCACGGCGCCGAGGCCGTTGCCCAGGCCGCCAAGCACGGCAGAGACGAAGCCCTTGAGGCCGAGCATGATCCCGACGTCGTAGGAGGTCATGGTGATCGGGGTGAGCAGGATGCCGCCCAGCGCGCCGAGCGCGGCCGACATGGCGAAGCTCATGAATAGGACCCAGCCGGTGTTGATGCCGACCAGTTCGGCGGCCAGCCGGTTATAGGAGGTGGCCAGCATGGCCTTGCCCTGCAGCGTGCGGTTGAAGTAGTACCACAGCGCAACGACGACCAGCGCGGTGATGCCGAGCACCCACAGGCTTTGCGGCATCAGCGTGGCGCCGAGGATGTTGATCGGCGTTTCGCCGGAGAAGGCCGGCAGGCTGTGGGTGTTCTTGCCGAAGATGACGGCGGTCAGGCCGCGGATGACCAGCGAGGCGCCGATGGTGATGATGATCAGGGTCACCGTTTCGGCGCCCTTGACCGGCTCGATGGCCAGCTTTTCGATGATCACGCCGACGATGGCGGGAATCAGGATGGCCAGTACCAGCGCGACCGGCAGCGGCAGGCCGGCCTGGGTGAAGAACACCGCCAGCATGCCGCCGAGCATGATGAATTCGCCCTGGGCGAAGTTGATCACGTTGCTGGCGTTGTAGATCAGCGTAAAGCCGAGAGCGGCCAGCGCGTAAGTCGCACCGACCGTGATCCCGGAAAAGAGGAATTGCAGGAACTGGGCAAGCATCATGCCCTCCTTCTCTGTTGGTCTTGGGGGTTCATCTCGTCTCCTTTTGGTTTTTATGTGATGGCTATTGGTCGTCATTCCCGCGAAAGCGGGAATCCAGAAATTCGCACCAAAAATGGATCCCCGCCTGCGCGGGGATGACGGGGTGAAACGTATTGCTGGTGCATGATCGTGGTCGGTTGTTCAGGCCGACAGCAGGTGATCTTCATCGGCCACCACCGGCTGCTGCTGGGCAAAGAAGCCTTCGGTATGTATCAGTTCGTCCAGCGCGCCCTGGGCCTTGGCGGCGGCGACGCAGCTGTCGACGAATTCCGGGCTGCCGGCGATGAAGAGGGTGTGCTTGGACAGATCCTTGAACAGTTGCGGCAGCACGACATCGACGCGGCCTTTCAGGAAACCGTCGGCTTCTTCGCGGGTCAGCGTCACCTTGTAGTCGAAATTGCGATGCTTGGTGCGCCACCAGGCCATCATGCCCTGGCTGTAGACGTCTTCCTTGGTGCGGGCCGAGAAGAGCATGGTTACCGGTTTCTTGAAGCCGCGACGCAGGGCGGCTTCAGCCAGCGCCAGCACGGGGGCGAGGCCGGTGCCGGCCGCGATGCAGAGGACCGGGGTGTCGACCGAAGGGTCACCGATGAAGGTGCCGTAGGCGCCGGAC
Source organism: Ferribacterium limneticum (assembly GCF_020510625.1). Taxonomy (NCBI): domain Bacteria; kingdom Pseudomonadati; phylum Pseudomonadota; class Betaproteobacteria; order Rhodocyclales; family Azonexaceae; genus Ferribacterium; species Ferribacterium limneticum. Next base: position 405,023 of record NZ_CP075191.1, read on the forward strand.
ACCTTGACGTTGTCGCCGGCCTGCAGGCTGTCGTGCACCCAGTTGCTGGTCACGCCGCCATCGGCGCGGGCAACTTGCAGCACCAGTTCGCCGTCGGGACGGGGGGCGTTGGAAATGGAATAGGCGCGGGCCGGAATGTCGGCGCGCGGGTTGCCGAGCGTGACGTACTGGCCGGGCCAGTAGCGGATCGGCTGGCCGACCGGGCGCAGGCGCAGCTCGACGACGCGGGCGGCGATCTGCTTCTTGTCGGTGACGACGAACAGCGCATCTTCGCGCGGGGGGAAGAGTTTGGGCTTCGCATCGGCGGTGCCCCACTCGATGGTCAGTTCCTCGGAAATCGGCTTGGCCATGCACATCAGGCCGAAGCCCTGCTTGCGCTCATCCTGCGAGAGAGCCATGTCGAGCACCATGCCCTGGTCGAACTGGCCCTGGGTGACCTTGACCTTGCATTCGCCACAGGCGCCGGCGCGGCAGTTGTTGGGCAGGGCATAGCCGGCCTTTTCGAGCGCCATCAGAACGGTATCGCCATAGGCGCAATCAACGGACTTGCCGGAGGGTTGCATGATGATACGAGCCATTTTGTCTTCCCCTATTGGTATTGGTTTCTCTGTTGCGGCAAGGCCGGCGCCCTTGTCGGGGCACCGGCCGGTTGTGGCATCGTCATTCCCGCGCCCCGAAGGAAGTACCCCTGGGGTGCGAAAGCGGGAATCCAGAAAGAGCGACGACTGGATTCCCGCCTGCGCGGGAATGACGATTGGGGGGCTTAGAAGACCGGGATGATGTCTTCCATGTCGATTTCGGAGACTTCCTGGCCGGTGATGCCGACTTCCGGAATGGCGGGGAACGGGATGTTGTAGCGATCAAGCACGCCCTTCAGGTTGATCATCGCGTTCTTCCAGTTTTCCAGTTTGGCCTCGTAGCTCGGGATGCCGAAACCGGCGCCGCGCGCCACTTCTTCGCCTTCGCGCTGGTTGGCGATGAAGTCTTCCGGCAGGTCCCAGAATTCCATCGGCGGCTCGAACAGCACGGCGGACAGGAACAGGTAGCCGGCGCGGATCTGCTTGGTGACGATCGCCTTGGTGGAGTCGTCGAGGCCCGGGTAATCGCGCTCCATGACCGCCATGCAGATCGCCATGTGACGGCCTTCGTCGCGGCCGATGTTCTTGAAGCCTTCCTTGAACACGGCTTCACGGGAGTTGTCGAACATCTGCTTGAAGATGGTGGCGGCAGCAATCTCGCCCATCAGGAAGGAGCTGAACAAAACCGCCAGGTCGTACTTCGGCACGGCCTGCTTGTAGCCGGTCCAGTAGCGCGAGCCGTTGAAGTACAGCCACTTGACGTTTTTCTGCAGGCGGCGGCCAAGATCGGTCTTCGGTTCATAGGTGATCGGGTCCGGGTGGCCGAGCATCTTGGTGATCGCCAGACCGCACATGATTTCGTGGTTCTGCTCGTCACGGGTGACGGAGAAGAAGCACTTGCGGACGGGGTCTTCCTCGTGCACTTCGTAGGTCTTGATCAGCGCTTCAGCGAAGACAGGGGGGGCGGATGCATCGAATACCGACAGCAGACTCCACCAGTAGGCGATCGACTCACGCTCTTCCCAGGTGTAGCTGTCTACATCCAGCGTATCCCAGGGCAGCTTTTCCGGATCCCAGTTCTCGCGCAGCGAGGCTTCCCAGACTTCCTGCAGCTTCTTGGTCTTGGAGTTCCAGGATAGCGGGTAGATGTTGGGCTGCTGGATTTCCGGCGGGAATTCCATCTTGTCGGCAAAACGTTCCTTGTTGCTGGCCATGTCTTTGTCTCCTTTTGGATACGAATCTTGTCATCGGGTTGGTGATCCATCCGGACCTGCGGATGGCGTGAGATGAATCATGATACGTATCGATGTTTAATGTCAACAAATTCTGTATCGGTTTTGCGTAAAGTTTATCAGGAACAAATTCTGTATTTCGGAATCATAGCCTTGGAATGAAGATTGGCAAGATATAACTGGCGGTTTTTAAGAATATTTTTATAGTTTGAGAAATTTCTTTCGCTAAACGGAATGATCGGTTTTTGCATTTTTAACGATACTTTTGTTTGACAATTGTTATCTTAATTCGTATCGTGTAACCAGATTGGAGTGCGCCGCATGCGCCTCTGCCCAAGAAAAGACATCTTCAAGGAGATTTCCGATGTCCCACCCCCTGCTCGACAAGCACCGCGCCACGCTCGATGGCGCCCTGAATGCCATCGCCACCCGCGGCTACTGGTCGGCCTATAACGAGATGCCGAGTCCGAAGACCTACGGCGAAACGGCAGCTGAAGATGGCAAGAAGGCTTTCGAAGCCCATCTTGGCAAGCAGTTCGATCTGGGGCAGCCGGGTACTACCGGTTGGGTGGGCGGCGAGCAGTCTCCTTATGGCATCGACCTGAATGTTCAATATCCGGTTTGTGCCTACGAAACATTGATCGCCGCCGGGCAGCAGGCCATGACTGGCTGGCAGAAGATCGGTACCGAGGGCCGTACCGGCATCTGCCTCGAAATCCTGGCTCGCCTGAATCAGCAGAGCTTCGAGCTGGCCCACTCGGTGATGATGACCACCGGCCAGGGCTGGATGATGGCCTTCCAGGCCGGCTCGCCGCACGCCCAGGACCGCGGCCTCGAAGCTGTGGCCTACGCTTATCGCGAACAGAGCTTCGTGCCGGCCGAAACGACCTGGGACAAGCCGCAGGGCAAGAACCCGCCGCTGGTCATGAAGAAGCATTTCGAAATCGTCGGTCACGGTATCGGCGTCGTTGTCGGCTGCGGCACCTTCCCGACCTGGAATACCTACCCTGGCCTGTTTGCCGCGCTGTCCACCGGCAATGCCGTCATCGTCAAGCCGCACAGTAATGCAATCCTTCCGGCCGCCATTACTGTGCGCACCATTCGCGCCGTGCTCGCCGAGAACGGCATCGATCCCAATCTGGTCACCCTGTGCGTCGCCGATCGTGCCGCGACGCAGAAGCTGGTCACCCATCCGGCCGTCAAGTCCATCGACTTCACCGGTGGCAATGTCTTCGGCCAGTGGCTGATCGACAACTGCCGTCAGGCCCGCGTCTATGCCGAGCTGGCTGGCGTTAACAACATCGTCATCGACTCGACCGATGCCTACAAGCCGATGCTGCGCAACCTGGCCTTCACGCTGTCGCTGTATTCCGGCCAGATGTGTACCACCTCGCAGGCCATCTTCGTGCCGGCTGGCGGCATCGAAACGGAAGACGGCCACAAGTCCTACGACGACGTTTGCGCCGATCTGGCCCGCGCCGTTTCCGGCTTCCTGTCCAAGCCTGAAGTTGCACTGGCCGTGCTCGGTGCCGTGCAGTCGGCCGATACGCTGAAGCGCATCAACGAAGCCGACAGCGGTTCGCTGGGCAAGGTCATCCTCGCCTCGACCAAGCTCGACAACCCGGAATTCCCGAAATCCGAAGTTCGCACTCCGGTCCTGCTCGCCTGCGATGCCGCCGACGAAAAGGCCTACATGGAAGAACGTTTCGGCCCGATCAGCTTCATCGTCAAGGTCGCCGACACCGCTGCCGCCATCGCCCTGTCCGAACGCATCATCACGACGCACGGCGCGCTGACGGCCGGCATCTACTCGACCAAGGCTGAAGTCATCGACGCCATGACCGCTGCCACCATGCGCTCCAAGGTCGCCCTGTCGATCAACCTGACCGGTGGCGTGTTCGTGAACCAGTCGGCGGCTTACTCCGACTACCACGGCACCGGTGGCAACCCGGCGGCCAATGCGTCCTACGCCGATGCCGCCTTCGTCGCCAATCGATTTGTCGTCGTCCAGCGCCGTTACCACGTATGAACACCTCACCGTCATTCCCGCACCCCAAGGGTGCTTCCTACGGGGCGCGCAGGCGGGAATCCAGAAGTCCCTGGATCCCCGCTTTCGCGGGGATGACGGCCAAGTCAGCCTAGCTTAGAGAGAAAGCCAAGCATGAACTTCCAAACCATCACCTTCACCGTCGACGCCGGCATTGCCCGCCTGACCCTGAATCGTCCGGACAAGCTGAACAGCTTCACTGGCGAAATGCATGCCGAACTGCGCACCGCGCTCGACCGCGTCCAGAGCGACCACGTCATCCGCGTGCTGGTGCTGAGCGGTGCCGGTCGCGCCTTCTCGGCCGGCCAGGATCTGGCTGATCCGGACATGGCGAAAATCGACGGCAAGATGCCGGACATCGGCAATGTCGTCGAGCGGAACTACAAGCCGCTGGTCATGCGTCTGCAGAACCTGCGCGTGCCGACCATCGCTGCGGTCAATGGCATCGCGGCCGGTGCCGGCGCTTCGGTGGCGCTGGCCTGTGACCTGGTCATTGCCACCAAGTCGGCTTCCTTCCTGCAGGCATTTTCAAAGATCGGCCTGATTCCGGATACCGGCGGTACCTGGTTCCTGCCGCAGCGCGTCGGCATGGCCCGCGCCATGGGCCTCGCCCTGCTGGCTGACAAGCTGCCGGCCGCAAAGGCTGCCGAATGGGGCCTGATCTGGGAATGCACCGAGGATGCCGATTTCGCCGCCCGCATTGATGCGCTGGCCAAGCAACTGTCGGTGATGCCGACCAAGGCGCTGGTCCGCACCCGTCAGGCCATGCACGCCGCGCCGGGTCACACGCTGGAGCAGCAACTGTCCTTTGAAGGCAGCTTCATGCGCGAACTGGGCTGGAGCCCGGACTACGCCGAGGGTGTTGCTGCCTTCATGGAAAAACGTGCGCCGAATTTCACCGGAGAGTGAGAGCGTGAGCGCTCGTGCTTATCTCCGTCATTCCCGCGCAGGCGGGAATCCAGTGCTCCGACCATGGATCCCCGCCTGCGCGGGGATGACGGGTTCGGCTGCTAGTACAAACGAATAATCAACGCCATGACCCAACCCCTTAATAGAGAATCCGTCATCGCCGTCATCGGCACTGGCGCCATGGGCGCCGGCATCGCCCAGGTCGCTGCAGCGGCCGGCCATCCGGTCAAGCTGCTCGATGCCCGCTCCGATGCGGCCGCTCGTGCCGTCGCCGGTATCCGTGCCCAGTTCGCCAAGCTGGCCGAAAAAGGCAAGATGACTGCCGAAGCCGCCCAAGCGGCCGGCGAGCGCCTGAGCGCCGTCGAGCAACTGGCTGATCTGGCCGATGCCGCGCTGGTCGTCGAGGCCATCGTCGAAAGCCTCGAAGCCAAGCAGAAGCTCTATGCCGATCTCGAAGCCATTGTCGGCAAGGATTGCCTGTTTGGCACCAACACCTCGTCGATTTCGGTGACCGCCATTGGCGCTGCGCTGAAGCACCCGGAGCGTCTGGCTGGCCTGCATTTCTTCAATCCGGCTCCGCTGATGGCGCTGGTCGAGATTGTTTCCGGCCTGGCCACCGACAAGGCGGTCGCCGACACCTTGTTCGCCACGGCCAACGCCTGGGGCAAGACGGCGGTCCATGCCAAGTCGACGCCGGGTTTTATCGTCAATCGCGTCGCCCGCCCTTACTACGCCGAAGCCCTGCGTGTCGCCCAGGAAGGCGCTGCCGACTACGCCACCATCGATGCCTGCTGCCGCGAGGCCGGCGGTTTCCGCATGGGGCCGTTCGAGCTGATGGACATGATCGGCCACGACGTCAATTTCGCCGTGACCAATTCGGTGTGGCGCGCTTTCTACAACGACCAGCGTTTCCTGCCTTCGCTGATCCAGCAGGAACTGGTTGATGCCGGTTTCTTCGGCAAGAAGACCGGGCGTGGCTTTTACGACTACCGCGAAGGCGCCGTTCGCCCGGCCGCACAAACCGAGGCCGCTCAGGCCCCGGCCGGCAAGATCACCGTGTTTGGCGAGTCGGCTGCGGCCGAAGCGTTGGCCGAGCGTCTCGAACACAGCGGCCTGACTTTCAGCCGGGCACTGGATACCGACGCCCTGAAGGAAGTCCCCTTGGGGGACGGCCGTGTCGCTGAAATCGGCCGTGCTGCCATTTACGTGACCGACGGTCGCAGCGCTACCCAGCGCGCCGCCGAATCGGGTGTCGCCAATACCGTCCTGGTCGATCTGGCCCTGGATTACAGCAAGGCAACGCGCATCGCCATCGCTGCCGCCGAGCAGTGCGATCCAGTGGCGACGGCTTCGGCCATCGGCCTGCTGCAGGCCGCCGGCTTTGCCGTCTCGCGCTGCCTCGATGTGCCGGGCCTGATCGTCATGCGCACGGTTGCGATGCTGGCCAATGAAGCCGCCGATGCCGTCAATCAGGGCGTCTGCTCCGAAGCCGGGGCCGATCAGGCCATGCGCCTCGGCGTCAATTACCCGCAAGGGCCGCTGGCCTGGGCCGATCAGGTTGGCGTCGCCGCTATCCGTGATGTGCTGGCCAATCTCGGCACCAGCTACGGCGAGGACCGTTATCGCATTTCGCCGCTGATCCAGCGCGCCGTTTTTGCCGGAAGGAAAATTCATGACTGAACACAAGCTCACTCCCGCCGAGGCGCAAGCCCTGGCCGACGCCACCGCCGAGGCGATGTTCGCGCGCGACCGCGCCGCCCAGGCCCTGGGCATCAAGATCGTCCGCGTCCAGCCGGGCGCCTCGCTGCTCACCATGACGGTACGTTCCGACATGGTGAACGGCCACCACATCTGCCACGGCGGCATGATTTTCAGCCTGGCCGATACCGCCTTTGCCTACGCCTGCAACAGCTACAACAAGAACACCGTCGCCTCGGCCTGCCATATCGATTTCCTGGCTCCGGCCAAGGAAGGCGAAACGCTGGAAGCCGAAGCGGTCGAGCAATCCGCTTCCGGCCGCACCGGCGTCTACGACATCACGGTGCGCAATAACCACGGCAAGACCATCGCCCTGTTCCGCGGCAAGAGCTACCGCATCAACGGCGAAGTGATTGCCGGACTGGAAAGCAGTAGTTAGTTGCCAGTCAGCGAGAGTCGTTAGCAAACCCTGCTAATCACTCTAGCGACTAACGACTAATGACTAGCAACTAATAGAGGAGACAAACATGACTTCCAAGAAGCCCCTGCCCGGCGAACTCGATCCCATCGAAACCGCCAGCCGCGACGAAATCTCGGCCCTGCAACTCGAGCGCCTGAAGTGGTCGGTGCGCCACACCTACGACAACGTCGAACCGTATCGCAAGAAGTGCGAAGCCAAGGGCGTTCATCCGGACGACCTGAAGTGCCTGGCCGATCTCGGCAAGTTCCCCTTCATGACCAAGCTCGATCTGCGCGACAACTACCCCTTCGGCCTGTTCGCCGTGCCGCGCACCAAGCTGGCACGCCTGCATGCCTCGAGCGGCACGACCGGCAAATCGGTCGTCGTCGGCTATACCCAGAACGACATCGATAACTGGGCCAACGTGGTTGCCCGTTCGATCCGCGCCGCTGGCGGCCGGGCCGGTGACATGGTCCATGTCGCCTACGGCTATGGCATGTTCACCGGCGGCCTCGGTGCTCACTTCGGTGTCGAACGCCTCGGCTGCTGTGCCGTGCCGATGTCCGGCGGCCAGACCGAAAAGCAGGTCCAGCAGATCATGGACTTCAAGCCGGAAATCATCATGGTTACGCCGTCCTACTCGCTGGTGATCGCCGAGGAATTCGAGCGCCTCGGCATCAAGCCGGAGGAAATCTCGCTCAAGGTCGGCATCTTCGGCGCCGAGCCGTGGGGCGAGGGCATGCGTCACGAGATCGAGCGCAAGCTGGGTATCGACGCCATCGACATCTATGGCCTGACCGAAGTCATGGGCCCGGGCGTTGCCTGCGAATGCATCGAAACTAAAGACGGTCCGGTAATCTGGGAAGACCATTTCTACCCCGAAATCATCGACCCGGAAACCGGCGAAGTGCTGCCGGACGGCGAAGAGGGCGAACTGGTGTTCACCTCGCTGACCAAGGAAGCCTTCCCGGTCATCCGCTATCGCACCCGCGACCTGACCCGCCTGCTGCCGCCGACCGCCCGCTCCTTCCGCCGCATCGGCAAGATCACCGGCCGTTCCGACGACATGCTGATCATCCGCGGCGTCAATGTCTTCCCGACCCAGATCGAGGAACAGATCCTGCGCGACCAGCGCCTGGCCGGCAATTACCAGGTCGTCGTCACTCGCGACGGGCACATGGACAACCTCGAAGTCCGTTGTGAAGTCCAGCGCGAGCTGTCCGGCAAGCTGTCCGCCGCCGACATCCAGCAGATCAGCAAGGAACTGCAGCACCGCATCAAGACCATCATCGGCGTGTCGACCCGGATCACCGTCATGGAATTCGATGCCATCCCGCGTACCCAGGTCGGCAAGGCCAAGCGTGTGCTAGATGAGCGACCGAAACAGCAGTAGTTAGTTGCTAGTCGTTAGTCATTAGCAAAGGCCAAAGCCTTGCCAACTGACGACTAGCCGCTCTCCAACTAACAACTAAGGACTAACGACTAATGACTGATGCTTACATCTGCGACGCCATTCGCACCCCCATTGGCCGCTACGGCGGCGCCCTGGCTGGCGTGCGGGCTGACGATCTCGGTGCCATCCCGCTCAAGGCGCTGATGGAACGCAATCCGCAGGTCGACTGGACAGCCGTCGAAGACATCATCTACGGCTGTGCCAATCAGGCCGGTGAAGACAACCGCAACGTCGCCCGCATGTCCGGCCTGCTGGCCGGCTTGCCGATCGAAGTGCCGGGTACGACGATCAACCGCTTGTGCGGTTCCGGCATGGATGCCATCGGCCTCGCGGCCCGTTCGATCAAGTCCGGCGAAACCGAGCTGATGATCGCCGGTGGCGTCGAGAGCATGTCGCGCGCCCCGTTCGTCATGGGCAAGGCCGAAAGCGCTTTCTCCCGCAATGCCGCGATCTACGACACGACCATCGGCTGGCGCTTTCCCAATCCGCTGATGAAGAAGTTGTACGACACCCATTCGATGCCGCAGACGGCTGACAACGTCGCCGCTGACTTCGCCATCGGCCGGGCCGATCAGGATGCTTTTGCCGTCCGTTCGCAGCAGCGCTGGGCGGCGGCCAACGCGGCTGGTCGCTTCAAGGACGAAATCGTGCCGGTCGTCATCCCGAAGAAGAAGGGTGATCCGGTCGTCGTCGATACCGACGAGCATCCGCGTCCGGAAACGACGCTGGACATGCTGGCCAAGCTGAAGGGCGTCAATGGTCCGGAACTGTCGGTTACCGCCGGCAACGCTTCCGGCGTCAATGACGGCGCCTGCGCACTGCTGCTGGCTTCCGGCGCTGCCGCCAGCCAGTACGGCCTGAAACCGCTAGCCCGCGTCGTCGGCATGGCCACCGCCGGCGTGCTGCCCCGGATCATGGGTTTCGGCCCGGCGCCGGCCGTGCGCAAGGTGCTGGCCAAGACCGGCCTGAGGCTGGATCAGATGGACGTCATCGAACTGAATGAAGCCTTTGCGGCGCAAGGGCTGGCGGTGCTGCGCGATCTCGGCCTGGCCGACGATGCCGCCCACGTCAATCCCAACGGCGGCGCCATCGCCATGGGCCACCCGCTCGGCATGAGCGGCGCCCGGCTGGTCACCACCGCTGCCTATGAACTCAAACGCCGTGGCGGTCGCTACGCCCTGTGCACCATGTGTATTGGTGTCGGGCAAGGCATCGCGATGGTGATCGAGCGTGTTTGATAACCCCTTGCCGTCATTCCCGCGCAGGCGGGAATCCAGATGTTTAAACCTGGATTCCCGGTCAAGCCGGGAATGACGACACCCGTTTTACCGCAGTACCTGACAACAACCCGATAGAGGAGACAAATCCATGAAGCAGAATTTCAAGAAGCTCGTCGCTGGCGCCGCCCTGGTTCTCGGTGCCTTCGGCGCCATTGCTGCCGACCCGATCAAGATCGGTTCCGTCCTCTCCGTCACCGGTCCGGCTGCCTTCCTTGGCGACCCGGAACTGAAGACGCTGCAACTCTACGTTGATGACATCAACAAGAAGGGCGGCGTCCTCGGTCGCCCGCTGCAACTGGTCCATTACGACGATGGCAGCGATGCCAACAAGGCCAACGGCTTCGCCAAGCGCCTGCTCGAAGACGACAAGGTCGACGTGCTGGTTGGCGGTACGACCACCGGTTCCACCATGTCGATGGTGCCGCTGGCTGAAAAGTCGGCAACGCCCTTCATCTCGCTGGCGGGTGCCGTGGTCATCGTCGAGCCGGTCAAGAAGTTCGTCTTCAAGACCCCGCACACCGACCGCATGGCCGCTGAAAAGGTCTTCGAGGACATGAAGAAACGTGGCCTGACCAAGGTGGCGCTGCTCTCCGAAACCTCTGGTTTCGGTGCTTCCGGCAAGAAGGAAACCGAAGGCGTCGCCGCCAAGTACGGCATCACGCTGGTCGCCAACGAGACCTATGGTCCGAAGGATACCGACATGAGCCCGCAGCTGACCAAGATCAAGACCACGCCGGGCCTTCAGGCCGTGTTCGTGTTCGGTCTGGGCCAGGGTCCGGCCATCGTCACCAAGAACTACAAGCAACTCGGCGTGACCTTGCCACTGTATCAGTCGCATGGCGTGGCTTCCGACGAATTCCTGAAGCTGGCCGGCCCGGCGGCTGAAGGTGTCCGCCTGCCGTCTCCGGCTCAGCTGATCCCGGAAAAGCTGGCCGCCAACGACCCGCAGAAGCCTATCGTCACCGCCTATGACAAGGCCTACAAGGCTGCCTACAAGACCGATGTGTCGACCTTCGGCGGTTACGCCTACGACGGCCTGATGCTGGCGGTCGACGCCATCAAGCGCGCCGGTTCCACCGACAAGGCCAAGGTGCGTGATGCCCTGGAAGCGACCAAGGGCTTCGTCGCCACCAGCGGCACCTTCAACATGTCGCCGACCGACCACATGGGTCTCGATCTCTCGGCCTTCCGCCTGCTCGAAGTCAAGGGCGGCGACTGGGTCATCGTTCAGTAAGGCGTCGTCCAGCAGTACTCCTCCCCCTTCAAGGGGGAGGCCGGGAGGGGGATGGGTATGGCGTGCCATGTTCCGGCCAGTCCTGACCCATCCCCACCCCGGCCCTCCCCTTGAAAGGGAGGGAGTGCTGCTCCATGCGACTTCTTTAGGGAGGTGCTGATTAATTCGGAAATGTCATCCCCGCGCAGGCGGGGATCCAGTCCGTTGATTTTTCTGGATTCCCGCCTGCGCGGGAATGACGAATTGATCGGCGTCTCGTTAGCAGCAACTCCAACCCCAAGGAGAACTTCATGTACACACAATCATTCAACGTGCCAGACAACGCCGGCAGCAAGACCGTGCCCCTCGCACCCTCGAATGAGGATCCGGCGCTGCAGGCGGCTTTCGATACCCGCATCGATGCCGATGGTCGCATCGAGCCGCAGGACTGGATGCCGCAGGCCTACCGCAAGACCCTGGTCCGCCAGATCAGCCAGCACGCCCACAGCGAGATTGTCGGCATGCTGCCCGAAGGCAACTGGATTTCCCGCGCCCCGAGCCTGAAGCGCAAGGCCATCCTGATCGCCAAGGTGCAGGATGAAGGCGGCCACGGACTCTATCTGTATTCCGCCGCCGAAACGCTGGGCACCAGCCGCGACCAGATGCTCGAAGGCCTGCATAGCGGCCGCGCCAAATACAGTTCGATCTTCAACTACCCGACCCTGACCTGGGCCGACGTCGGCGTCATCGGCTGGCTGGTGGATGGTGCCGCGATCATGAACCAGATCCCGCTCTGCCGCTGCTCCTACGGTCCCTACGCCCGCGCCATGGTCCGCGTCTGCAAGGAAGAATCCTTCCATCAGCGCCAGGGTTACGAAGCGCTGCTGGTCATGATGACCGGCACCGAAGAACAAAAGGCGATGGTCCAGGATGCAGTCAATCGCTTCTGGTGGAAGTGCCTCGCCATGTTTGGGCCGCCCGATGCAGACAGCCCGAACAGCGTGCAAGGCATGCGCTGGGGCATCAAGCGCATCTCCAACGACGACCTGCGCCAGAAGTTTGTCGACGCCACCGTGCCGCAAGCCAAGGTGCTCGGCGTCACGCTGCCTGACCCGGACCTCAAGTGGAACGAGGAACGCCAGCATTACGGCTACGGCCAGATCGACTGGAACGAATTCTGGGAAACCGTCAATGGCAACGGCCCCTGCAACAAGGAACGCCTGGCGACCCGCGTCAAGGCCCACAACGACGGCCAATGGGTGCGCGACGCCGCGCTGGCCCATGCCAACAAACAAAAAGCCCGTAGTGTTAAGGAGGCAGCATGACTACCGAACTGAAAGAATGGCCCCTCTGGGAAATCTTCATCCGCAGCAAGCAGGGTCTCGAGCACAAGCACTGCGGCAGCCTGCACGCCGCCGATGCCCGTCAGGCACTGGAAATGGCCCGCGACGTCTACACCCGCCGCCAGGAAGGCGTCAGCATCTGGGTGCTGCCATCCGCCGCCATCACCGCCAGCAACCCCGATGAAAAGGGCGAACTGTTCGACCCGGCCGCCGACAAGATCTACCGTCACCCGACCTTCTACGAAATCCCCGACGAAGTGGGGCACATGTAATGAGCGCCGCCATCGATTACCTGCTGCACCTGGCTGACAATGCCCTGGTCCTTGGCCAGCGCAATGCCGAATGGTGTGGACACGGGCCGATCCTCGAAGAAGACATCGCGCTGTCCAACGTCAGCCTCGACCTGATCGGTCAGGCCCGCATGCTCTATCAGCTGGTTGCCACGCTGAAGGGTGGCGATGCCACCGAAGACAAGCTGGCCTACTTCCGCGATACCGGCGAATTCCGCAACTACACGCTGCTCGAACTGCCGCATCACGGCCCGCTGTCCGGCTATGCCCATTCCAGCCTCGACTACGGCACGACCATCGTCCGCAACTTCCTGTACAGCGCCCTGATGGCCCTGCTCTGGGAAGCGCTGGCCAAGTCGAACAACGCCGATCTGGCCGCGATTGCCGCCAAGTCGCTGAAGGAAGTGCGCTATCACCTGCGCCATTCCCGCGACTGGCTGGTCCGTCTCGGCGATGGCACCGAAGAGTCGCATGCCCGCGTCCAGGCTTCGCTCGATCACCTGCTGCCCTACACCCAGGAATTCTGGGCCCACAGCCCAGCGGAAGCTGCCGCGGTGAAGGATGGCATTGCCGTTGATCTGAATACGCTGAAGGCCGACTGGGATGGCATCGTCGCTGCCGCGCTGGCCGAAGCCACGCTGCAGCGCCCGCAAGCCGGCGGCTATGTTTCCGAAGGCAAGAACGGCGTGCATTCCGAGCATCTCGGCTTCCTGCTGGCCGAAATGCAAAGCCTGGCCCGCGCCCATCCGAATGGAGTCTGGTAAGCGATGAACGCCAACGTCGATGCCGCCTGGGCAGCGCTGGAAGATCTGGCCGATCCGGAAATTCCGGTCATCTCGCTGCGCGAGCTCGGCATCCTGCGCGATGTCCGGGTTGGTGCCGACGGTCTGGAAGTGGTCATCACGCCCACCTACAGCGGCTGCCCGGCGATGAGCCAGATCGAGGATGACGTCAAGGCGACGCTGGCTCGCGCCGGTATCGCCGCCCGCGTCATCACCCAACTGGCCCCCGCCTGGACCACCGACTGGATGAGCGAAGCCGGCAAGGAAAAGCTGCGCGCCTACGGCATCGCGCCGCCGCACCAGACGCCGGCCGGCAGCAATGTCGTGCGCTTCATCAGCAAGCCGGCCAAGGTCGAAACCGTGCCCTGTCCGCATTGCGGTTCGGCCAATACCCGCGAATCCTCCCATTTCGGATCGACGGCCTGCAAGGCGCTGTACAAGTGCCAGGATTGCCAGGAACCGTTCGATTACTTCAAGCCTTACTGAGAAAGTCAGAGCAATCGCATGAATCCTGTCCACGTCAAAAATCACCCCCTCTCCACCAACTTGTTGGGGGAGAGGGCTGGGGAGAGGGGGACAGGTTTTTCACCTTCATACGATTGCCGTTTTCACTAAGCATTTTCCGGAGCCCCAATAAATGTCTGCCCTCCGCTTTCACGAACTCACCATCAAGCGCGTCAGCCCCGAAGCGGCCGGCTCGGTGGCGATCACTTTCAACATTCCCGACGCCGAGCGCGAAGCCTTCAGTTTCCAGCCCGGCCAGTTCCTGACCCTGCGCGCCAAGGTCGATGGCCAGGATGTCCGCCGCAGCTATTCGATCAGCAGCCCGCGCAGCCGTCTGGCCAAGGCCGGCGAGCTGGAAATCGGCATCCGCCCGGTCGAAGGCGGCGTCTTTTCCAACTGGGCGGCGCAGACCCTGAAGGCCGGCGCCAAGCTCGACGTGATGCCGCCGGATGGCCGTTTCGTCGTCAAGAAGCAGCGCGCCATCCACCGCGTTGGTTTCGCCGCCGGTTCGGGCATCACACCGATCCTGTCGATTGCCGCGACGACGCTGGAAGAGCAGCCGGAATCAAAATTCACGCTGGTCTACGGCAATCGCCGCATGTCGAGCGTGATGTTCAACGAATCCCTGCAGGACCTGAAGGACCGTTACCCGGACCGCTTGACGCTGATCCACATCCTGTCGCGCCAGGCGCAGGAAGTCGACCTGCTGCAAGGCCGGATCGACGGTGCCAAGGTCCAGGCCGTGATCGATGCCCTGCTGCCGGTCAAGAGCATGGACGAAGTGTTCATTTGCGGCCCGGAGGCGATGATCGAAGCGACCGAAAAGGCGCTGATCGAAGCCGGCGTCCCGGAAAACCGCGTCTATACCGAGCGCTTCACCTCCGGCCCGGCCCAGGCCGCCAAGATCCAGGCCGATACCGATGCCGCACCGACCCGAGTCGCAGCGGCCAAGGACATCGCCCTGACCGTCGTTCTCGACGGCAAGGAACATGATCTGCAGATCGGCCCCGATGAGCACGTGCTCGATGCCGCGATGAACGCCGGCCTCGACCTGCCGTTCTCCTGCAAGGCGGGCGTCTGCTGTACCTGCCGCGCCAAGGTGTTGTGCGGCGAGGTGGTCATGGACAAGAACTACACGCTGGAAGGCGACGAAATGGCGCAGGGCTTCGTGCTCAGCTGCCAGGCCCGTGCCACCACCAAACGCCTGGTGGTCAGCTTCGACGAACGCTGATCCATCCTAACGAAAACTGCACTTGGACCGCCCCACGGCTCCCTCCGGGGGCGGTCATTTTTTTGGAGTGAACAATGACCCAAGTAGTCCTCACCGAAGTGATCGGCAAGGTCGGCCTGATCCGCATCAACCGCCCGGAAGCGATGAACGCGCTGAACAACGAGGTCGTCGACGGCATCGGTGCCGCCATCGACACCTACGAAGCCGACGAGAACATCGGCTGCATCGTCATCACCGGCAATGAGAAAGCCTTCGCCGCCGGAGCCGATATCGGCTTCATGAAGGATTTCGACTACATGCACGCCTACAAGACCGACTTCATCACCCGCAACTGGGAACGCATCAAGACCACCCGCAAGCCGGTGATCGCCGCGGTATCCGGTTTTGCCCTCGGTGGTGGCTGTGAGATGGCCATGATGTGCGACATGATCTTCGCCGCCGACACCGCCAAGTTCGGTCAGCCGGAAATCCGCCTCGGCACCATGCCCGGGGCCGGTGGCACGCAACGTCTCCCCCGCGCCGTCGGCAAGGCCAAGGCCATGGACATGTGCCTGACTGCCCGCATGATGGATGCTGCCGAAGCCGAGAAGGCTGGCCTGGTCGCCCGCATCATCCCGGCCGACCAACTGCTCGACGAAACCCTGAAGGCCGCCCAGACCATAGCCGGCTATTCGCTGCCGGTCGTCATGATGATCAAGGAAACGGTCAATCGCGCTTTCGAATCCAGCCTGAACGAAGGCCTGCTGTTCGAGCGCCGCGTCTTCCACTCGGCTTTCGCCCTCGAAGACCAGAAGGAAGGCATGGCCGCCTTTGTCGAGAAGCGCAAACCAGTATTCAAGAATCGCTGAGGATCGCTGCCATGTACGAAACCCTGGAAATCGAACGGGCCGGCAAGGTCGCCACTATCTGGATGAACCGTCCGGCCGTCTTCAACGCTTTCGACGAACAACTGATCGCCGAACTGGCAGCTGCCTGCACGGAACTCGATGCCGATGCCAGCGTCCGCGTCGTCGTGCTCGGCGGTCGCGGCAAACACTTCTCGGCCGGTGCCGACCTCAACTGGATGAAGCGCGCTTCGCAATTCACCCATGAGCAGAACGTTGAGGATGCCCGCAAGTTCGCCGGCATGCTGCGCACCCTGGCCCAGATGAGCAAACCGACCATTGCCCGCGTGCAAGGCGCTGCCCTCGGTGGCGGCACCGGCCTGACGGCCGCCTGCGACATGGCGGTAGCGAGCAGCGATGCCGTGTTTTCCACGTCGGAAGTAAGGTTCGGCATCATACCGTCGGCGATCAGCCCCTACGTGCTGCGCGCCATCGGCCCGCGCCATGCCCTGCGCTATTTCCAGAGCGCCGAGCGGATCAAAGCTTCGCGGGCTCTCGCCATCGGCCTGGTCGGCGACGTCGTCGAACCGGATGAACTGGATGCCTGTGTCGGCCAACTGGTCGAGGCTTTGTTGCAAGGCGGTCCGCTGGCCCAGAAAGCAGCCAAGGATCTGATTGGTGCGGTGAATGGCCAGCCGATCGATGCAACGATCAGCGAGGAAACAGCCCAGCGCATTGCCCGCCAGCGCGCCACCGATGAAGCGAAAGACGGCATTGCCGCTTTCCTCGACAAGCGCCCGCCGGCCTGGTTGTAAGCCGTGACGTTTACCCGGCCGAATCCCGATCGGAGTATCCGGCTTCGCGCTGGCTGCGTATCGCCAGCACGAAGACGGTATCCAGCTCCGGCAGGTAGCGATACAAGGCAACATAACCATGCGAACGACGACCGATCACTAATTCACGCGTGGCATTCGCTGTGGGGCGGCCGATCAACGGGTTCTGCCCGAGAACATCCAGCGCAGCGATTATTTCGCCGATGCGCTGCCTGGGGTCGTCTACTTCATGATTCGCCAGGTGATCAAGAATGCGCTCGAAATCCTCGGCGACTTCCGGCGCCAGTTCGATACGGGACACGCTCAGCGGACCAGCTTGCGGGCAGCCGGGCGTTGCGTGACCTTGCCGGCCAAGCGTGCTTCCAGATAAGCCCGCATTTCCGGCCACGGAATGGTTTTTCCGGTGGCCACAATGTCGGCATAGCGGGCTTCTGCCACGGCATCGAAATCAGCGCGACGTTCGGCTTGCTCGGCTTTCTCGGCAATCGCCTCAAGAATGAAGGCATGAGCCGTCGTTCCCGCCTGTTTTGCTGCAGCGGTAATGCGGGCTTTCAGCTCATCCGGCAGGCGAATGGTGGTCGTGGACATCTCGGCTTCCCCATGAAGTATTCGAAGCTAGTGTAGCGCAATTGTGCTACAGATCACAGTTCATGCCAGGGGGTCTTTCCGGTCAGGCCGGAACTTTCGGTTCGCCGTGCGCGCCGAGGCGCAGCGACAGCGCATCGGCGCTACGTTTCAGGCTGGTGATGACGTCGCTCTCCGGGCTGATGTCGACCATCCCCTGGACGCCAACGACGAGCAGCGACATGGTGATTTCGTTCTTGAAGTTGAAGACCGGCGCGGCGACACCCTCGATGCCCGGCACCTTGTGCTGGCCATTGGTTGCCGCGTAGCCCTTGGTGCGAATGTCGGCGAGCAGGGCTTCGACCGCCTGCTTGCTGCGCAGCTCCGGCGGAATGTGCGGCTTCTTCAGTTCTTCGGCGATCAGCGGGGCGACGATCTTCTTCGGCATCCACGCCGCAAAGACCCGGCCGGTGGCCGAGCTGAGCAGATCGAGCACGGTGCCGGTAATCACATTGACCGTGATCGGCCGGCGCGGCCGCTCCCAGCGCACGATGACCGGTCCCTGTTCGGCCCAGACGGCGAGTGCCGTGGTCTGGTTGATCTCGTCACGCAATTCGGTGATGGCGTTGAGGCCGAGGCGGACACGGTCCAGCCGGTCGAGTGCGACGAGGCCGAGGTTCAGCGCGAAGCTGCCGAGGTCGTAGCGCGAGCTCATCGGGTCCTGGTCGACCAGGCCGGCCCGGATCAGGCTGACCAGGTAACGGTGCGCCTTCGAGGCGGGCATGTCGGCCGCGGCGGCAATCTCTTTCAGCATCATCGAACGCTGGCCGTTGGCCATGGCGCGCAGGATGCCCATGCCGATTTCCAGCGACTGGACGCCGTGTTTTCCCTCAAGTTCCTCGCTCATGTTGACTCCCTGGATTCTGTTATTCAAAACTGGTTTTATAATAAGTCGAAATATCAAAGGAAAACATTGTCTTATGTCAAACCTGCGCGTTTACGCCATTGACGGCATCGTTCCGGTGGTCGATCCCACCGCCTACGTCCACCCAAGTGCCGTACTGATCGGCGATGTGATCGTCGGACCCGGCTGCTATGTCGGTCCCTGTGC
This sequence comes from Ferribacterium limneticum, assembly GCF_020510625.1. NCBI lineage: Bacteria > Pseudomonadati > Pseudomonadota > Betaproteobacteria > Rhodocyclales > Azonexaceae > Ferribacterium > Ferribacterium limneticum. The sequence continues at coordinate 423,375 of NZ_CP075191.1, forward strand.
CAGCCTGCGCGGCGATTTCGGCCGCCTGATCCTGGAGGCCGGGGCCAATCTGCAGGACACCTGCGTCATGCACGGCTTTCCCGGCACCGACACCGTGGTCGAGGAAAACGGCCATATCGGCCATGGCGCCGTGCTGCACGGCTGCCGCATCCGGAAAAATGCCCTGATCGGCATGAACGCCGTGATCATGGACAACGCGGTGATCGGCGAGGCGAGCATCGTTGCCGCCTCGGCCTTCGTCAAAGCCAGCCAGGAAGTGCCGCCCGGTGTGCTGGTCGCCGGCGTGCCGGCCAAGGTGATCCGGCCGCTGACCGAACAGGAAATGGCCTGGAAGAGCGACGGTACGCGGACCTATCAGGAACTGACCCGGCGTTGCCTGGCAACGATGGTCGAAACCACGCCGCTGACGGCTGTCGAACCGGGCCGCAAGCGGATCGAAATGCCGGATGTGGTGCCGCTGACCGAGTTGAAGAACCGCTAAGGAGGCCCCGGTTTATCCGTCATCCCCGCGTAGGCGGGGATCCAGTTCCTTGAGTTTTATGGTTCCCCGCCTACGCCCCGAAGGCTACGAGGCCTTGGGCCCAAGTACCCTTGGGGTGCGCGGGAATGGCGTTCCAATCCAGGCCAGATCAGGCCGACAGCGGATCGTTCTGCGGAAAGCGCTCGGGAAGCGTCCGGTCTTCTTCCGGCACCCTGCCGTCAGCCAGACACAGCAACTGGTCAAGGTGACGGCCGGAGAGTGCTTCCAGCCGCTTGTAAAGTTCCTTGCACAACAGCCGTGCCTGCTGGCCCGGCCAGTTGGCCGGCAGCAGGACTTCCGGCAATTCCGGGTCGCGCAGCAGCAGGCGCCGGTAATCGTGGATGAGCAGGATGCGCAGCAGGAAAGCATCCTGTTCGCTGACGCCGGCCAGATGGTCGCGGCGAAGCTCATCAAGAATGGGTTGATAGGTCGCGACGAAGGCGCTGTAGGCCTCGGCCAGATGGCCCAGATCCCAGGCCCGGCGGACCAGGTCGGCATCGCTGGCCGACTGGGCCGAACGTGCATCGGCGGCGAACAGCGGCATCAGCGCGCCGATGGCCGATGACAGACCTTCGGTGATCAGCGTATCGAGCACGCTGGACAACTCGGCACTGGGGTGCACGAAACAATCGGCCCCCAGCGCGCCAAAACCCTGCCAGAACAGGGCGCGTCGGACCTGCTCGCGCAGCTTGGGGTCAAGATCGCCGACGACCAGAATGAGCCGCCAGCGCCGATCCCAGAGCGGCGCATCCGAGGCATAAATGTGGCGCGAAGCTTCCTCAAAACGCCGACGGCCCGATGGCGTCAGCACATAATCGGCCCGCCGGCCAATCGTTTCAGTCCGCAGCCATTCCTCCTTGACCAGCCGGAAGACCGAAGTGCGGATCAGCCGTTCGTTCAGTTCGAGCGGCTCAAGCAGCCGAATCAGGCTACCCAGCCAGATCCGTCCGCCCCGCGGCAGGATCGCATCGCCAAAGACAGTGATGATCAGCGAGCCGGCCTGAACGCGGCGCTGTTGCCGGAATTCATTCAGGCGGGATTGGATGGCGTTGCTCACGGGATGGGCTGGTGAAGGGTGTTGGGGAAATGGCTCGGGTCGATAGCGGCCCGCTGAAGATTTCGATTGTACCTGATGCCGAGTATCGTTTTGCATGCCGGGGTTGAGTGAAAAACCCTTAAGGCACCGTGCAAGTCGAATTTTTCCGAGAGTTATTGATACAAAAATTCTGTATTAATTTGTATTTTTGTGCCAGTTCGTTTCTGTCGGAGTCGGCTACTGCGCAGTATCAAGTGACCGGCTCGAATCGACCCTAACCGGAAATTGCCTGCTCGGAACAGTGGACGTTCGAGAAAGAGGAAGAGAGGTGCCGCCACAGTTCGTAGCACGGAGAGAGCCAACAAAATTAGTTTTTAGCTGTTCCTCTCGACTACAAAGTTAGACTTTGACGCTCTTCTTTTTTTGTTTAACCCACTCTGGAATAGCTCCAATTTTTGGCGCAGTATCAATTTCGAAGATATGCTGGAGCAGTGAATTTATGTCCTTGTCAATATCCAATTTCGATATTCCAAGCTTTGATTTCATGTAAATTGGAGTGTTTTTTTCGAAATCACCATAAGCTATAACAATATATTTTGTGTTCATTTCTCCTTGGAGCATCATGTCTCCTTGGATAATCATTGTCTCCCAGCCGACTCCTGCTTTCCGCATATCAGCCTTTTCTGCGTAGTGCGAGTCGCAAACCAAAAGAACCTTGCTTGCTTTTATTAGTTCATTTGTCATCCACTGTGGAAGATCCATTCCTGGGCGGAGGTGAAACCTATCAAGCCGTGCATCTACTCCATTTGCGCAGAGGCTTGTTGCAAGCTCGAAAACCCAGTTTTTTACAGAATCATCTTTCCATGAGTATGAAATAAATACACGAGGATGCTCTATCAACTCCTCGTCGTGTTGATGGCCAATAGACTCTTTACCGTAAAGAAGTTGATAGACATTCTTGTCAGGTATATAGGCGTTAACATTAAAATTTTCTCTGCCGAGAACTCTCTCATACGCATTAAATACCTCTACGGGATCTAGGCCGCCTACTCCAGTACCTAAAAGAGGGATGTTGACTATGGAGCAGTCGTTTTGCTTGCTGAAAGCAATTAGATCTAATGAAATTTGTTCTATTGCAGATAGTGCTGAGCTAGTTGTTCTGGCGTCAACAGATGCTGCATAACCGACAAAATCAGCCTTTGTGTATCTCGCTTCTGTTGAAAGAACCCTTAATTGTCCAAATGGTATAGGCGCACCAGGGTACGGTAGATTGTTCTGCTCAATTTCACGTTTGACCCAGCTTGTGACAGAGCCACTTGAGCTGCAGGGCAGCACAATAAGATCGCATTTTTCGTCAAATACGCTGCCGCGCTTAATTTTTAGCATAAGTGATCACCAAGAATCTAACAGTTAATAGGCGGCCCCATAAGTCCACCAATCCATATTCAAGCGGACGCCAAAATAATATCGAAACACCAAGGATTTGCGAGGCTTTCCGCATATTTTGTTCGCTAAGTCACTCACAAAAAAGGAGACAGGCGACCAAGTATCTATACATATCGCATTTTGCTCAAGGCGAGTGTCTGCTTTGCGCTCATGCGCAGGCAGGACCTCTCTTGACCGCTTCCAACCTCATGCAAAATCGCTGATTATCCCCGCAATTACCCTTATCAGCTGTAGCGAGGTGGATGCCCGACTATCGGGGATTCTGTTCCCTGAAGCAAAAGAGTGCCTCGCCGGATCGCCTGATCGACGTGTCATAATTTGCGCCCAGAATTGAATATCTTCATCCATTGCCGTTTTAGTCGTCTTGAGGAATACGTAGATGTCAGGTTTGTCGAAGAGTCGGGGTTTCGGGGCTGTCACGTGGTTGGTGGCGCTGGCTATCGCAATAGCGGCCGTCCTGATCTACACCAAGCCATGGCAATCGGAAACGACGAGCGCCGGGGACGGGCCGTTCGAGATCGCCGATTTCTCGAATCGCGATTTCGAAGGATCGCCATCGCTGTCCTTGAGTTTTACCCTGCCGATGGATGCCAAGAAGGGTTACGACGAACAGATTCAGGTTTTCGAGATGCCGCCGCGCCCGGGCGATGCCAGGGCACAGGTGAATGAATCCGAGGATGAAGGCGAAGAGGGCGCGCCGGGTAGCGCCAATCCGCAAGTCAGCACCGAGCCGGCCGATGTTGCGACCGACGGCGGCAAGCTGGTCAAGGGCGCCTGGGTGGTCGGCGACAATCCGCGCATCCTGTATTTTCCGCACATCAAGCCGCAGACGCGCTACGTCGTTCGGGTCGCCGCCGGCCTGAGTTCGCTCTCCGGCCAGAAGCTGAACGAGGAGGGCCGTTACTCGGTTGTCACGGCCACTGTCGCGCCGGCCTATTACTTCGCCAGCCGCGGCACGGTGCTGCCGGCCAAACAGAATGGTGGTCTGCCAGTGGTCACGGTCAATGTGCCTGAGGTCGATGTCCAGTTCCTGCGCGTCAAGCCGGACCAGTTGCCGCGCTTCCTCGACAAGGTGATCAGCGGGCCGCGGCCGCAGGCGCGGGCCAAGCGCCAGAACAACGACGACTACGACTATGACGTGGATTACGAGGGCGATTACGACTGGCGCGCCACCAGCCTGAAGGGGGCGGTCAACAACTGGTCGCTGGACAGCCTGCACACCCTGACCGAAAGCGTCTTTGTCGGCCGTTTCCTGACCGAGCAGAAGCCCAACAAGCGCAACGTTACCTTCCTGCCGGTCGAAGACATCAAGGAACTCCGCGAGCCGGGCATTTACATCGCGGTGATGAGCCAGCCCAACCGCTTCCGCTACGACTATCAAGTGACCTATTTCTACGTCAGCGATCTTGGCCTGAGCACCCGACTGTTTGCCAAGGGCGCCGATGCTTATGTCAGCTCGCTGACCACTGGCAAGGCAGTGTCCGGCGTCGAAGTGGCCTGGATGGACGAGAACGCCAAGGTGGTGGGTCGTGCCGAAACCGACAGCAGCGGCCGCGCCAATTTCGCCGAGCGGCCGGCCGCGGCGAAGGTCATCATCGCCCGTCACGGCCAGCAGATTTCGATGGTCACGCTCAAGGAACCGGCGCTTGACCTGTCCGAATACGATGTGGCCGGCCTGCCCGGTCGGCCGGTGCGCCTGTTCGCCTATTCCGGGCGCAACCTGTATCGCCCCGGCGAGAAATTCGACATTTCCGTGCTGGCTCGCGATGCCGATGGGCGACCGGTGCCGGCCCAGCCGATTCAGGCCATCCTCCGGCGCCCGGACGGCAAGAGCCAGTTCACCGCGACCTGGCAGCCGGATGCCAAGCTCGGCGGCTATTACCAGAGTCGCATCGAACTGCCGGTCGACGCTGCCACTGGCGCATGGACCCTTGAACTGCGCGCTGATCCCGCCGACAAGCTGGCGACCACCAGCTTCCGCTTCGGGGTCGAGGAATTCCTGCCCGAGCGCATGAAGCTCGACCTGAACAGCAAGCAGGCGACGGTTTCGCCCGATGAATCCCTGAAAATCGACATCAAGGGCGCCTACCTCTACGGCGCCCCGGCGGCTGGCAACCAGCTGCTCGGCGTCGCCGTCTTCGAGCGGCAGAAGAATCCGCTGGCGCAGAAACTGCCGGGCTTCGAGTTTGGCGATACCAATGAAGACAGCCAGCGTCAGCGCGTCGAACTTGAGCAGAACCAGCTCGACGAGAACGGCGACCTGGCGCTGGAAGTCGATCTCGCCCCGGCCAAGGGCAAGCGTTCGCCCTACACGGTGCGGACCACGCTCAGCCTGCTCGAAAGCGGTGGCCGGCCGGTGGTGCGCAATTTTGAACGGGTGATCTGGCCGGCCCCGGTGCTGGTCGGTATCCGTCCGCTGTTCACCGGCGACTACGCCCGTGAAGGCAGCGTCGCCCAGTTCGAGGTCATTCGCGCCAACGCCGAAGCCAAGTTGCATGGCGGCAAGGCACTACCCGTCCGCCTGTTCCGCGAAAACCGCGACTACTACTGGCGCTTCGATGACCAGCGTGGCTGGCACTCGGGCTTTACCGAAACCGACGAACTGGTCGATACGACGGTCGTCAGCATTCCCGATGGCAGCCGCGGCAAGCTCGGCCTGCCGGTCAAATACGGCCGTTATCGTGTGGAAATCACCGATTCGGAAACCGGCCAGATCACCAAATACCGCTTCTACGCCGGCTGGAGTGCGCGCGGCGACGAAACGCAGGGCGTCCGCCCGGACCGGGTGGCGCTGAAGTTCGACAAACCGGCCTACAAGGATGGCGAAACGGCCAAGCTGACCATCACGCCGCCGCACGCCGGCGAAGCGCTGATTACCGTCGAGGCTGACAAGACCCTGTGGCTCAAACGCGTTTCGGTGCCGCTCGACGGCACGACCATCGACATCCCGGTCGACAAGGAATGGAAGCGCCATGACCTCTACGTCTCGGCCGTCGTGCTGCGCCCGGGTAGTGCTGGCGAAAAGGTCACTCCGGCCCGGGCGCTGGGCCTGACGCATCTGCCACTCGAACGCAGCGACCGCAAGCTGGCGGTCAGCCTCGATGCGCCGAAGAAGATGCTGCCGGACACCCGCCTCAAGGTGAAGGTGAAAGTGCCGGGCCTGACCGGGCAGCAGGCGGTGGTCACGCTGTCGGCAGTCGATGTCGGCATTCTCAACATCACCCGCTACGCGACGCCCGATCCGCATGGCCATTTTTTCGGCAAGCTGCGCTACGGTGCCGATCAATACGACGTCTATGGCCGCCTGATCGAGAAGATGGGCGGCCAGAAGGGCAAGCTGAAGTTCGGTGGCGATGCGGCGCCGAAGGCCACCAAGAGCCTGCCCAAGAAGGTTCGTCTGGTCGATCTGTTCTCCGGGCCGGTGCAGCTGAACGAGCAGGGCGAAGCCGAAATCGGCCTCGACGTGCCGGACTTTAACGGCACCTTGCGCCTGATGGCGGTGGTTGCCGCACCGGACAAGTTCGGCAGCGCCGAGGCGGAAACCATCGTCGCCGCACCGCTGGTCGCCGAGTTGATGACGCCGCGCTTCTTGACCGTCGGCGACAACGCGACCATCGCGCTCGACCTGCACAACCTGTCCGGCGCCGCGCAAAAGCTGAAGGTCAGCATCGAGAATGCCGACGGCCTGAAGATCCAGAACGCCGAACGCGAACTGGATCTCAAGGATCAGCAGAAGCAGACCCTGCGCTTCCCGCTCGAAGCCGGTAATGCCTTCGGTCTGGCCGATGTCCGCGTGCTGGTCAGTAGTGCGGCCGGCCTCAAGCTGGAACGCAGTTTCGGCCTGCAGGTCCAGGCTCCGACTCCGCAGCAGCAGGTGCTGAAAATGCTGGCTGTCGGGCCGGGTGAAACGGTCGAGGTCAAGGAGTCCGAACTCGGTGGCTTCCTGAAGAGCACGGTCCAGTCGCACCTGATCCTCTCCGACAAGGCGCCGATCGACGTGCGCAGTGCCATTCAGGGCTTGCTGACCTATCCGTACGGCTGCGCCGAGCAGACGACCAGTACGGCCTACCCGCATGTGCTGGTTGATGAGGAGGGCGCCAAGCTGTTCGGTCTGAAGCCTTACAGCCGCGACCAGCGCGCCGACATGCTGGAGAAGGCGATCGCCAAGCTGGGTGCCATGCAGGCACCGAACGGCGGCTTCAGTCTGTGGGGCAATATGTCCGAGTACCAGTACTGGCTCTCGGCCTACATCAGCAACTTCCTGCTTGATGCCCGCGAACAGGGCTTCAAGGTGCCGGAAGCGATGCAGAAGAACGCCATGGAATTCCTGCTCAAGAATCTGCAGGAAGGGGCGGCTGGCTTGCCGAGCGGCAAGGTGACCTACAACCAGAACGGCTGGCAGGATTACCGCTATGGCGGCTCCGGCCGCTTCGGCGTGCTGGCCTATGGCGCCTACGTGCTGTCCCGTGAAGCCAAGGCGCCGTTGTCGACGCTGCGCCAGATGTTCGACCTGCGCGAGCAGGCCCATTCCGGCCTGGCGCTGGTTCATCTCGGTCTGGCCCTGAAGCTGATGGGCGACGAAACGCGGGCGCAGACCGCGCTGGCCGAAGGCGTCAAGAAGAGCCGTGACAATGGCTACTGGTGGGGCGATTACGGCAGCCCGTTGCGTGATGCGGCGCTGTCCTACGCCTTGCTCGATCGCCACAAGCTGAAGATCGATGGCCAAGACAATCTGGTCGCCGTCGCTGCCAGCGAACTGGGCAAGAACCGCTACACCAGCACCCAGGAAAAGTTGGCGCTCTTCCTGCTCGGTCGCAATTTCGCCAAAGCCGGCGAAGGCGAGGCCGGCTGGACGGCCGAAGTGCTCGGCAAGGAAAAGCCGGAAACCATCAATGGTTCCGGCACCCTGATCCGGCCGCTGTCCGCTGCCGCCTTGCAGGGCGGCGTTCGCATCAAGAACACGCACAAGGAAAGGCTCTATCTGCAACTCGCCTTCAGTGGCAACCCGGCCAAGATGCCAGCCAATCGCGACGACGCCATTACCCTGACGCGCGACCTGTTCGAAGCCGACGGCAAGCCGCTGAAGAGCCGGGCGCTGAAGGTCGGCGAATCGGTCATCGTCCGCATCAACGTCAATCCGCGCAGTTGGGTCAATACCGGCATGGTGGTCGATCACATTCCCGCCGGCCTGGAGATCGAGAACCTCAACATCGCCCAGGGCGAGGGCATGGCCAGCACGCTGATCAACAACGTCAATCCGGCCGAAGCGATGCTCGATCCGCGCATCCAGCACGTCGAGTTCCGCGATGACCGCTTTGTCGTCGCCGCCCGTCTGCAGGGCAAGCTCAGTCTGTTCTACCGCGCCCGTGTCGTCACGCCCGGCAAGTTCGTCTTCCCGCCGATCTACGCGGAAGACATGTACCGGCCGGACGTTTACGGTCTGGCGACCGGCGATGCCACGCTGACGGTGACTGACGGCAAGGAAAAGCCGGCGGCTGTTCCGGTGCCTGCGCCAGCCGCAGCGCCGGCAGCAGTGGCAACACCAGCGCCGGCCAAGCCCTAAGACCCGGTGCGCGGCGCGGATTGGCCGAATTCCTGGCGCGGGTGGCTGAGCCGCCGTCCGCGCTGGCAGTGGGGCGTGCTGCTCGCCCTGCTGCTACTGGCGGGCCTTGACTACGCTTTCCCACCACCGGTGCCCGGCCGCGATGCGCCGAATGCGCTGCTGATCGTTGCCCGCGACGGCACGCCGCTGAGGGCCTTTCCGGACCGCGACCATGTCTGGCGCCATCCGGTGGCGCTCGAAGACGTCTCGCCGCTCTATCTGCAGTCGCTCGAACGCTACGAAGATCGCTGGTTCCGCTGGCATCCCGGCGTCAATCCGCTGGCCTTGGCGCGGGCGGCCTGGCAATGGGCATGGCATGGGCGCATTGTCTCCGGCGGTTCGACGCTGACCATTCAGGTCGCCCGCATCATCGAGCCGACGCCGCGGACGCTGGCCGGCAAAGCCCGGCAAATCCTGCGCGCCCTGCAACTCGAACTGCATTACTCCAAGGACGAAATCCTCGCCATCTACGTCAATTACGCCCCGATGGGCGGCGTTCTCGAAGGCGTCGAAGCGGCCAGTCGGGCCTATCTCGGCAAGCCGGCCAAGCGCCTGAGCCATGCCGACGCGGCGCTGCTCACCGTCCTGCCGCAAGCGCCGTCACGACTGCGGCCGGATCGCCAGCCGGCTCGCGCCCGCGTCGCCCGTGACAAGGTTTTGCAGCGCATGGCCGGGGTCTGGCCGGATGCCGAAATCAAGGATGCGCTGCAGGAACCGATCATCGCCCAGACCATCCGCGATCCGCTGCTGGCGCCTTTGCTGGCCGAGCGCTTGCGCAAGGAAGCGCTCGGCCAGCTGCGCATCGACACGACCATCGATGCGCAAGCCCAGCAGACCGTCGAGCTGTTGCTGAGCAGCCGGCTGGCCGCCTTGCCACCGCGCGTTTCGATGGCCGCCATGGTGGTCGATAACGAAACGCTGGAAGTCCGGGCCTATGCCGGTTCGGCCGACTTCGGCGATGTCGACCGCTTTGCCTTCGTCGACATGGTGCGAGCCTCGCGTTCGCCCGGTTCGACGCTGAAGCCCTTCCTCTATGGTCTGGCGCTGGACGAAGGCCTGATCCACTCCGAATCTCTGCTCGCCGATGTGCCGCAATCCTTCGGCGGCTACCAGCCGGGAAATTTCCAGCAATCCTTCCACGGTGCGGTCAGCGTCTCCGAAGCCCTGGCCAAGTCGCTGAACGTGCCGGCCGTCGAGGTGCTTGATCGCCTGGAGCCGAACCGCTTCGTTGCCGCGCTGCGCCGGGGTGGCCTGAAGCTGGATTTCCCCAAAGGTGAAACGCCCAACCTGTCGGTCATTCTTGGCGGTGCGGGAACGACGCTGGAACAACTGGTCGGCGCCTATACCTCTTTTGCTCGCCAAGGTGTTTCCGGCAAGCCGCGCTATACGCCGGAGGCGCCCTTGGTCGAACAGCGCATGCTGTCGCCCGGCGCCGCCTTCATCATCCGCGATGTGCTGGAATCCGGCGGCCCTGTCGGTCGTGCCGTCGAGCAGGGGCCGGGCATCCGCCGCGGCATCGCCTGGAAGACCGGGACCAGCTTTGGCTTCCGCGATGCCTGGTCGATCGGCGTCTCGGATCGACTGACCGTAGGCGTCTGGATCGGTCGGCCGGACGGCACGCCCAATCCGGGCTTCTTCGGCGCCAATATTGCCGCCCCGCTGCTGGTTGATATCTTCGATGCGCTCGACCATCAGCCAGCGACGACGCGAGTTCCGCCGCCTTCCGTGCAGCAGGAAAAGATCTGCTGGCCGCTGGGCACGCGCTTCGATCCGGCCGAAGAAAGCCTGTGCCATCGGCAAGCCCTGGCCTGGGTACTGAACGGCACGGCGCCACCGACTTTCCCTGATCGCCTGCGCAACGGCGAGGTGCGCTACAGCTACGAGGTCGATGCCGTCAGCGGCCTGCGGGTCACACCCGAATGCAGTTCGCGACCACGCCGCGGGGTTGAAGCCGTGCGCTGGCCGGCAGCGCTGGAGCCGTGGCTGAGCGCCGATGTCCGGCAAAAGGCCCAGACCCCCGCCTGGGATACAAAATGCCAGGCGAAGGGCGAACCGGAAGCCGGGCTGCGCATCGTCGGCTTGACCAGCGGCGAAGTGCTCAAACGACCGCGCCCGGATCAGCCGCCGGTGATTCGTCTTGAACTGCGCGGCCATCGTGGGCAAGTCTATTGGCTGATCAACGGCCGGGTTGTTGCCCATCGCTCGGCTGCCATGCCGCTGATTCATCGGCTGGAAGAAACCGGGCGGGTCGATATCACCGTGATGGACGATCAGGGGCGCTACGATCGGCTGACAGTCAGCGTGCGTTAGGCCTGGCTGAGGCAGACGTCAGGTTTGCTGAGTACGGGAAATGCAGGCTGCATGTGAAGCAATTCACGCAAAAGATCGCGAATTTCTATTCAATTCGCGTAAAATTCGGCCGAATCATTCGTCATTAATCAATGATGATTGCACCCCTGTTCGATCTCCCCCGGCAAACCCCCCATGCTCCCGACTTTCCTCTCTGACACCCGTCTCTACGAACTCACCTGGCGTGATGCAGCGGGGCCTGATCTACCGGTCGAGGCATGGTGGGGGCGGGAGGCGTTGTCCGGTGGGTTCGAAATCTGTATCGACCTGCTGGCGACCGATACCCACCTCGAACTCAAGCGTTTTCTCGGCCGTTCGCTGACGCTGAATACTCGTCTGTCCGACGGCAGCCAGGCCAGCCGCAGCGGTCTCGTCCGCGCGGCCCAGAAGCTTGGCGCCGATGGTGGTTTCGCGCGCTACCGCATCACCGTCGTGTCGTGGGTCTGGCTGCTCAGCCGCGGCCGCCACAATCGCGTCTTTCAGGAAAAGACCGTCATCGACATCGTCGAAGCCGTCTTCGCCGACTATTCGGATGTCGCCGCCTGGCAATGGAGCGACGAAGTCGCCGGCTTTCTGGCCGACGCCCGGCCGCGCAGCTACTGCGTCCAATACGGCGAATCCGACTACGCCTTCATTTCCCGGCTGCTGGCCGAAGAAGGCATCGGCTGGTGCGCCGAAGAAGACAAGGAAGCCCCGGCCGGCCACCGCCTGCGCCTCTTCGCCGACAGCCAGCGCTTCCCCGAAGACATCCTGTCGCAATCCGCCAACGGCGGGCAAGGCCTGCGCTACCACCGGGCCGATTCGCAGGAAGACCAGGATGCCATCCTCGCCTTCGGTGAACGCCACCGTCTGGCCAGCTCGCTGATCAGCGCCATCACCTACGACTACAAAGCCAAGAAGAACGTCAGCCTCAACATCCCCAGCGCCCAGCCCATCGGCGGCAAGAACGCCCCGGTCCTTGAAAGCCACGACCACCCCGGCCTCTACGCCTGGGCCAATGCCGCCGAAGCCGAACGCTACGGCCGGCTGGCCATGGAAGCCCGCGAAGCCGGCCACCGCACCTGGCTTGCCCGCAGCACCGTGCGCAGCCTGCGCCCCGGCACCGCCTTCGACCTGATCGGCCTGCCCATCGACCCCGCCAAGGCCGACGCCGAACAGCGGTACAACGCCACCGACATCACCCACCTCGGCATCAACAACCTGAGCGGTGAAGCCATCGCCGCCATCGCCCAACGCCTCGGGCAGGGCCACCAGAAGATCGATGCCGCCAACGGCCTGGCGACAGGCGACACCCTGACCCCGATCAGTGCCCCAAGCACCCTCTCGGCCGAACTGCTCAAACTCGCTGTCGACCGTGGCTATGGCAATACCTTCGACGCCCACGCCGCCAACACCCCCTGGCGCCCCGAGCTCGAAGATCGTTCCGGTGCCCGGATCAACCCCCGGCCCACCGCCCCGGGCCCGATGAGCGCCCTCGTCGTCGGCCCCGAAGGCCAGAGCAGCGCCAACGGTTCCGACGAACTCTGGTGCGACGCCCTCGGCCGCGTCAAAATCCGCTTCCACTGGCAACAAGCCGAAACGCCGGACGACCGCGACTCCTGCTGGGTCCGTGTCCTCAGCCGGCAAGCCGGTGCCGGGATGGGCTGGCAATGGCTCCCCCGCATCGGCCAGGAAGTCCTCGTCGACTTCGTCGGCGGCGACATCGACCGTCCCTACCTGCTCGGCGCCCTCTACAACGGCCAGGGGGAGGGCGGCATTGCCGCCACCCCGGGCGGCGAAAACACTAAAGCCCAACCCGACAACCTCTTCGATAGCGCCAGCGACCACCGCCCTAGCGGCCAGGGCAACACCGCCAGTGGCAACAGCCCAGCCTGGCACGGTGCCGCCGAAACCAGCCACCGCCACAGCGCCGCCCTGACCGGCTTCAAGAGCAAGGAATTCGGCAGCGCCAGCGGCTACAACCAACTGCTCCTCGACGACAGCGACCAGCAACAACGCCTGCAACTCAAGAGCACCCAACACACCAGCGAACTCAACCTCGGCCACCTCATCCACCAGGCCGACAACTACCGCGGCTCCTTCCGCGGTACCGGCAGCGAACTCAGAACCGACGCCTGGGGCGCGCTACGTGGTGGCCAAGGCCTGGTCATGACCACCTGGGCCCACCCAGCCGCCGGCGCATCGACAGCACAACCCGCCGGTGACATGGCCCCGGCCATGGCCCTGCTCAGGCAAGCCGACACCCTCGCCAAAACCCTCAACCAGGCTACCGCCACCCACCAGACCGTCCAGCTCGCCAGCGCCATCGGCACCCAGGGCAAAGACCAAAGCAAGATCGACCCCGAAGCAGCCCCGCTCAAAGCCCTGCACAAAGTCGCCAGCGGCATGGTCGACGCCAAGGATCAAACCGCCGCCCAAAGCGACGCCCAACAAAAAAGCATCAACGCCAGCGCCGACAAACGCCCGCACCTCACCGACCCCGCCATCGTCCAGACCGGCAAAGCCGGCATCGGCCACGTCGCCGGGCAGAACCTGCAATACACCAACGGCGAAACTCTGGTCTTCGAAAGCGGCAAAGACACCAATCTCGCCATCGCCGGCAAAGCCAGAATCCACAGCGGCCAGGCCATCGGCCTGCTGGCCGGCGCCATCGCCCCGGGCGAAGGCAACACCGGCATCAAACTCATCGCCGCCAAGGACGACATCGACCTGCAGGCGCAAAGCGACGAAATGAAGTTTCTGGCCAAGAAAGACGTCAAACTCGTCTCCGCCACCCAGCACATCGACTTCGCGGCGGCCAAGAAAATCCACCTTGCCGTGGCCGGTGGCGCCAGCATTACCATCGACGGCGGCATCACCGTGCAGTGCCCGGGAACGATTACGGTGCATGCGAGTAAGAAGTCATTTGCGGGGCCGACCTCACTGAGCAGGGAGATGAATACATGGCCAAAAACCACCTTTGACGACGCATATGTAATCCGCAATCCTGCTACGGGAGAACCGTTGGCCAACAGTGCGATAGAGATAACGCGGGGCGACGGCTCGAAACTGAAAGTTATGACCGATGCGGCAGGTAAAACCCCGATCCAGAAAAGCGATCTTTTCGAAAACATCAAAATTCGCCTGCTCGATTAAACGAAATAGTAATCCGCCCACGCCATGACCGAAGCCAACAATGTTCTCTGCGGCACGACCGTTGACCAAAACGGGGATCAGTACAGCGAGGCCACGCTGACGAACACCGATGATCAACGAGAAAAAATTGTTCTCGCCAAACCCTGCATCATTCCCGTGCTCTTCATACCGGGCATCATGGGCACCAATCTGCGCCAAAAAGGGAGCAAAAAGAAAGCTTGGCGGCCTCCAAATGCCGACCTGGCTGGTGCGGCAGATTTGATTGGCCAGCTCTTTAGCTACGCTTTCAAAAGCACTGAAGAAAGAACCGCCGACTTGACGACGCCAGCGGTCGAAATTGATCCCGGTGGTCCCATAGACGAGGGTGAGAGCGGCCTGCCGAAGAACGTTCTCGTCGCCCGCGGCTGGGGAGGGGTGATGCGGTCCAGCTATCATCCGTTCATGGGGCAACTTCAGCACCACCTGAATCAACTGTCGATGTATGACTTCGCGCGATGCGAAGCCGATTTACAGGAATGGGCCAAGTCGCATGGAATGGAGCCGCCGACCGATTGGGGAACAGAGAGCGGGGATCCTCTGACCAAGGATGAAATCCTGCATGCCGCCAACTACCAGTTTGATGTCTGGGCGGGTGGCTACAATTGGCTGCAAAGCAACCGTGATTCGGGCGCTGCCATCAAGGATTATATCGAAGAGACCATCCTGCCCTATTACAACGAAGGCAAGCAGGTGACTGTCAAAGATACGCCCGATGGCCAAGGTAAGAACGAATGCAGCATTGAGCGTAAGAAACCAACTCGTCCTCTGGCCGAGAAGGTGATCGTGGTCACCCACTCCATGGGAGGGCTGGTCAGCCGTTCTCTGACCGAAGTGCACAATTGTGAGAAAGTGATGGGCGTATCACACGGTGTGCAACCGGCTACCGGGGCTCCCGCTACCTACAAGCGCATGCGCTCAGGGTTCGAAGGGGCGGAGCAACTGTTTCTCGGCAGAAACGCTGCCGATGTCGTCGCCATCCTGTCGCAAGCGCCCGGCGGCCTGGAACTGCTGCCGACTGCGGACTACAACGACGGCAAACCGTGGCTGAAAGTACGCGACAAAAAAGACAAGGAGAAGGTTGTTCTCGCCTTGCCAGAAAAAGGCGACCCCTACGAAGAGATCTACAACTCGCCGGAATGGTACGGCATGGTTCCGGAGAAGAATTTGGGGTTGATGAATCCAGGAGAACAGAATGGGAAAACTGAAGGTGACAGTTCTCCCCGCGATCTACTGAACAAAACGATCAACGGTGTTCGAGAATTCCACGAAGCCATCGAAAAGAAATACAAGATCCCGACTTATGCCCACTATGGTGCACAAGGCAAACGCGATAAGCGCATGGAGCGTGGCGGCGTTCTCGGCACAGGCCTGATGGCTAGCAAAAACCTCTTTACTTGGGGTGAGGTGGCCTGGGAGGGGGAGGGTGTGGCCTCGCTTGACCCAGACAAAATTTCCCTCGCCGACGACGACCACAACGGTGAACTCAAAACGACAACCGGCATCAAGCTGACAATCAGCGAGCCGGACTGCCCTGGTGACGGAACCGTGCCGCTATACTCCGGCGAGGCGCCGGGAAAGGCCGGCATCGCCCTGAGTTTTGCCCATGGCCAAGGCAATCCGGGCAAATGCAACGAACATTTTAGTTACGACCATCAAGGCAGTTACGGTGACAAGCATGGCCGCTCCCTGTATGCCTCGATGTACGCCATCATCAAAATTGCCCAGCAGGCGCAATGGCACAAGAAATAAGCGAAGGAAAAGCCATGAAAACAGGTTGGAAGACCCATGCCATCGGGCGACATCTGGTGGATGTGCCGGGGGATGCGAAGTTGGTTGAAAGTTGGAAGTACAACAAAAATGTGTTGGAGCCGCTTCCGGTCAAGAGCGAAACGCACTTCAAGCTGATTGTCGAGCAGCGCGAGGCCGAATTGCGTAAGGCTCAGCAAAAGAAGCATGGCTCCATGCTCGTTGAGCGAGTGGCTCATGCACAGGGGTCTGTAACTCTCATTTCCTGGTCAAGTCCAACTTGGGACGGGATGTATTGGTTCGATAGTTATTTTTTTTCTGGCTCAAAATCGTTGAAGTACTCGGGCGATGTTTCGCTTGACCGGAAGCAGGCGGCTCTTGAACGCCGCGAACGTTATGCCCAAGAATGGCGCGAACTACGCTCCGGAGAAATTCCTGAGGGCATCGGTTTCGTAGCAGGCGACATGATCCTGGCAGACAAGGATTTCAATAGCGAAAGCTGGCGCATCTCCATTCAACTGGCCAATAAGCCGGATGTCTCACTCGAAATCTCGTCTTTTGTGGTAGGCAAGGTTGATCCTGAGCAAACCTTACGTAAGCGCGCAGGTGGCGTCGTGGCTGGCATGCTGGGGATGGGCCTCGGTTTGGCTCGCCTGCGCAATCGCGAACGTCCGGTTGGTCCGATTTGGGGGGAGGAAATCCTCGTTGCCGGCACGCAGAATGGCAAGCGCAGCTACGGCTTTAAGTGGGAAGCACCGGGCAAGGCCAACTCTTTGGCTGAACCTCAATTGAACATTGGGCTGGAAGTGGGCGAGAGTGCCTATGCGACGAATGCACAATCCTTTGCCAATGATGAAGAGGCGCTGATGCTCTGGGATGGCATTGTTGACTCCATTCGTTTGCGTCCTGGAGCGGTTTAGCCGCAATGCTTGCGTCGATTATTCGGATGAGTGGTGTTAAACGGGAGTGGTCCTGCCGTGTTGTTGGTCGGGGATTGCTCTTGGTCGCAATGCCTCTGCTTTTGTCTTCATGCTGTATTTTCGGTTTCGAAACAACGAGTTCATATGAATGGCAGGCCTCTTTTCCGGAAGATACCCAGCAGCTAAAAAGGGGGTGCGAAATTGATGCTCAAGTTAGTGCTGACCTTGCAAAGAAGCGTATTGAGAAAATGCTCGCGAGAGAGTGCGCAAAGGCAGAACCTTTTGCCTCTGTTCAGTTTGTAAATCCCAGCACGGGAGCAAGCTACGGTTCTTCATTGGCTGCATCGACAGCCGAAGCCCTCTGTCCTGACTGGCGGCAAAATAAAACGGTGTCTGAGAACAATCTTGGGAGCTATTGCCGGGAATGTTTCATCTCTCAAAATGAAATCGAGAGGTGCTTCGAAAAAAATGGCTTAAAACGTGTCGAGGTTCAAAGCATTGGTTGCAAGCCGATGCGATTATTTTGAGCTTTTGGGAGTACGAATCTGATGTTGATCAATAGGCGACGGAATTTGCTCGCGCTAGTCAGTTTGCCAGCGTTGTCGCTGTTGGCGTTTGCGCGGGTTACCCCGTCAATTTCTGTGGGCGTGGCTATTGCTTATCTGAATCGCGAGTTATTTAAATCGCCCCATCAACGTACGCAACATTTTTAGCCCAAGCCTAAGGGTTTCCGATTGTAAAAAACCTCGATGTATTCAAAGGTTGTGGCCTTGATCTCGGCGTGCGTGGCGTAGCGAACACCATGGACTCGCTCGTTCTTGAAGCTGTTGAACCAACTCTCCGTCGGCGCATTGTCCCAGCAGTTTCCTTTCCGGCTCATCGAGCAGGTCATGCCGTAGGCTCTGAGCTTCTCCTGAAAGACCTGGCTGGCGTATTGGCTGCCCCGGTCGGAGTGATGCATCGGGGGTGTCTGAATTTCTGCGCGTGAGGCGTGAGGAGACTTTTCCACGGTGACGGCTGCCGAAGGTCCGTTCAGACCGTAGGCTGACGGCGCGGTGGGAAAGTCGGTGGTCATTTTATCCGCGTGCAGCTTCAAAGCGTTCGGCGTAGAGGATGGCAAATTGGTTCATGGCATCCTTCCAATCCTTGGCTGCCCGTCCCCAGTCGGCGGTGATGTTGCGCAAGGCCAGCCAGATCAGCTTGGTGGCTGCATCGTCGCTCGGGAAATGGCCGCGCGTCTTGATGATCTTGCGTAGCCGGGCATTGACGCTTTCGATAGCGTTGGTCGTGTAGATCACCCGGCGGATCGCCGGCGGGAAGACGAAGAAGGGAATGACCCGGTCCCAGGCCCGACGCCAGGCAGCGGCCACGGTCGGGAATTTCTCACCCCACAGCCCCTGCGCGAAGGCCTCCAGTTCCGCCATGGCCGCTTCGGCGCTGGGTGCCGTGTAAATTGGCTTGATCGCTGCCGCCAGCGCCTTGCGATCCTTCCTGCTGGCGTAATCGAGGCTGTTGCGAATCAGATGCACGATGCAGGTCTGCAGCGTGGTCGCCGGGAACACTGCGGACAGCGCTTCCGGCATCCCCTTCAGGCCATCGGTGACGGCGATCAGGATGTCGGCTACGCCGCGGGTCTTCAAATCGTTGAAGACCTTCATCCAGAACTTGGCGCCCTCGGTGTTCTCGATCCACAACCCGAGGATGTCCCGTGTGCCATCCGGCAGCACGCCCAGGGCCAGATAGATGGCCTTGTTGCGGACCACGGCATCCTCCCGAATCTTGACCCGCAGGGCATCAAAGAAGACGACCGGATACATCGCTTCTAGTGGGCGCGACTGCCAGGCGGTGACCTCGGCCATCACCGCATCGGTGACCGAACTGATGAATTCCGGTGACACCTCTGTGTCGTACTGCTCGGCCAGAAATCCCTGAATCTCGCGCACCGTCATGCCGCGGGCGTACATGGCGACGATCTTGTCGTCGAAGCCGGTGAAACGCCGCTCGTGCTTGGGAATGAGCAAAGGTTCGAAGCTGCCCTGACGGTCGCGCGGGACGTCGATCCGAAGCGGCCCATCGTCGGTCAGCACGGTCTTGCCGCTGACCCCGTTGCGGTGGTTGCCGATCTCGCCGGGCTTGTCGGCGCCGGGTGGGTAACCCAGGTGATGGCTGAGTTCGGCACCCAGGATGCGTTCAATCAGAGCCTTCTTGAAGGCCATCGAGGCGGCATTCACCGCCTCGGCGTCCATCGGGCCAATGACCATCCGATCAATGAGTTCTTTGGGAATGCTGGGCAGCGCCGCTGCCGGTTTCTTCTTGCTCGTCTTGCTTGGCATACATGCTCCTTATCGACATGTTATGCCTCACACACAAAATTTCTGACAAGCTCGATGCATCAGCCCCGGCGCCGGCCGCTTCCTGAACCAAGCCATGGTCAGCGCATCCGTCACGATGTCCGCCGTCATGCGCGGCTTCAACGACCAGCCAACCACTTCGCGGTTAAACAGGTCGAGAACGATCGCCAGATAGAGCCAGCCTTCATCGGTCCACAGGTAGGTGATGTCCGACGTCCAAACCTGATTCGGCGCCGTCGGCATAAAGTTTCTGGCGAGCAGGTTCTCCGCCACCGGCAGGCCGTGCTTCGAGTCGGTCGTAACCTTGTAGCGTCGCTTGTGGCGGGCGTAGATGCCGTTGTCACGCATCAGCCGTTCAACCCGTGCCTTGCTGGCCGAGAAACCTCTCGTCCGCAGCTCGCGCACCATGCGCGGACTGCCGTAGGCCCCTCTGAGTTCGGCATGAATAGCGCGGATCAGGGCCAGCATCTGGCTGTCGGACAGGCGCTTGCGATCCGGTTTGCCGCCGCGCTTCCAGGCGCGATAGCCGCTGATGCTGACGTCGAGGACATCGCACATTTCTGTCAGGGAATACGCCTTGCCCTGCGCAGCAATCCAGGCGTACTTCACAGAACATCCTTTGCGAAGTACGCCGTCGCTTTTTTTAGGATTTCGTTCTCCCGCTTGAGCCGGAGATTCTCGGCACGCAGCCGGGTGAGTTCCATCTCTTCTGGCGTCACTACTCTGCTACCCGCCCCGGCAAGCTTGCCTTCTGCTGATGCCTTGACCCAGTTGCGCACGGTCTGGTCGCCGAGGCCGAGTTCCTTGCACACCGTGCTGACGCTCTGGCCATCTTTGATTCGTTTGACCGCCAGTTCCTTGAACTCGATCGTGTATGCCTGTTTCGGTATCTTCATTTCCTGCCTTCCAAAAGTGACTCGATTTTATGTCACCCTTGGCAGACGAAATTTCGGGGGAAGCTCAGTTCTATTCGAGCCTATAGATGATCTACCTAGCCGCGTTCGGGATGAGTTTAAGAAGGACAATGCCCAACTGCGCGAAGTATTCAATGCCTATATCGATATCGTTCCCAAGAAAACTGGCACGATGGAAGAGGTGCTGGCCTCCCACATGCAGGTCATGCATCGTTGGCTGAAAGAACGGGTTGCCAGCAACGGCGAGTCGGTATCGAAGGCCCGCTTGGTGCAGATGCGCGACGAGGCGAAGAAAAAAGCCAAAGCTGCTCGCAAGCAACAGGCGTCCGTATTGGCCGAAAATCAGGGGGCCTATGGCGGTGAGATGCCCGTTTGGTCATCGGAGCAGGAGGAACAATTCGAGGCGGCCGCTAAGGAGCGCAAAGCGGCAGACAAAGAATACGATGAAGCAAGCGATGCCTTGAAAGACTTGAAGCAAGAGGAACGCAAGTATGTCTGGGATGTTCAGGACATCTACTTCAGGGAGAGCCAGGGCCAGAAACTGTCACTCCGCGAGCGAAGCATCAAGGATGCGTGGGAAGACACCGCGCCGCTACCCGAGGCGGTGAAACGCTTCTTTGATATGTTCTCCCATGATTCGATAGCGCACTTCAACTTTGATACGAGCCGCTTGTCCGACTGGCGGACAGTTTACTTCGGGGACAGTAAATTTAAACCGAGTTAAGTCTCTGCGTGTGACGCTAAACCCACGGCCCACCGCTCCTACCCGCTCGGTGCCCCCTACAACGGCTAAGGGGCGGCGGCATCACCGCCCCCCGGGGCGGAGAAAAAAGTAAAGCCAAAGCCGATAACGTCTTCGGCCCCGCCAGCGTCTCTAACCAGCTGCTCAGCGAAAGCGACCAACACGATTTTTTAAAAGTTCTTGACCAAAACATATCGATATAACTAATATTATCGATATGAAAAACGACTATACCAAAGCGATTCCGCCTGCCTGGCAGGCGATGTCGAAAATCTTTGTGGCGCTGGGCGATGAGCATCGGCAGCGCATTCTGCTGTTGTTCGAGCCGGGCGAGCGGCTCAATGTGGGGCAGATCGCCGAGGTTTCCACGCTCGCCCGGTCGACCGTTTCGCACCACCTGAAAATCCTCCATGAGTCCGGTGTGCTGGCTTCCGAGAAGCTTGGCAAGGAGGTCTGGTTCTGGATCAATCGCGAGTCGCTGGAAAGCACCTTTACCAACGTGCTCGATTACCTGCGGGAGCATTCATGATGCGCAAGTTGTTGCGGCCGCTGTTGCGCGGTCTGGCCCGGTTGCTGTTTCGCATTGAAGTGCCGATGCAACAGGCGAGTTTTGATCATGAACGCCTGCTGATCGTCGCCAATCACCAGTCTTTCCTTGATGGTCTTTTGATCGGCTTGTTCCTGCCTATCGACCCGGTGTTCGTCGTGCATACGACCATCGCCGAGAGTTTTTTCTTCCGCATCCTTTTGTCGCAGGTCGAGTATCTGGCGGTTGATCCGACCAGCCCGATGGCGATGAAGAAGGTCATCCGCCTGATCGAATCCGGCCGCCCGGTGGTGATTTTTCCGGAAGGGCGTATCACGCTGACTGGTTCGCTGATGAAGGTCTACGACGGCCCGGCTTTTGTTGCCGCCAAGACCGGCGCGACCGTGGTGCCGGTGCGGGTCGATGGTGCCCATCGCAGCTACTTCTCGCGCCTGTCGGGCAAGCACCCGAAGACCTTGTTCCCGAAAGTCCGCCTGAGCATTCTGCCCGAGCGCCATTTTCCGATGCCGGAAGGCGCCACCGCCAAGCTGCGCCGTCGCAAGTCGGGCGAGGCGATGCGCCGGCTGATGCAGGAAATGATCTTCGCCTCGCGGCCGCAGCAGACGCTCTATGCCGCGCTGTGCGATGCGGCCGAGATCTATGGTCGTCGGCGCCGCTTGCTGGAAGACGTCAAGCAGATCGAATATTCGTATAACGACCTGCTGAAAATGGCGCTGATGCTGGGCCGCCAGATTGAGCGTATTTCGCAGCCCGGCGAGAAGGTCGGTCTGCTGCTGCCCAATCTGGTGCCGACCATCGGCCTGATTTTCGGCTTGACCGCAAGAAAACGTATTCCGGCCATGCTCAACTATTCGGCTGGCACCGAGGCCATCCAGGCCGCCTGCGATGCCGCTGAAATTCGTACTGTCGTTACTTCGCGCGCCTTCGTCGAGCAGGCCAAACTGATCGACAAGCTGGCCGGGCTGAGCGGCGTGCAACTGGTATATCTGGAGGATGTCCGGGAAAAGATCGGCCTCGGTGACAAGCTGTGGCTGATGGGCTACGCGCTGCATTTTCCGCGCGCCTTTGAACTGCCGGCCTCGCCGGAGGATGCCGCCGTCGTGTTGTTTACCTCTGGTTCCGAAGGCAAGCCGAAGGGTGTCGTACTGCCGCACCGGGCCATTCTCGCCAACATCGCGCAGATCCGTTCGGTGATCGACTTCTCGGTCTACGACAAGGTGCTCAACGCATTGCCGATCTTCCACTCCTTCGGCCTGACCGCCGGCGCGCTGCTGCCGGTCCTGAACGGCGCCAGCCTCTTTCTCTACCCGTCGCCGCTGCACTATCGGGTGATTCCGGAACTGGCCTACGACCGTGGCTGCACCGTGCTGTTCGGCACCTCGACCTTCCTCGCCAACTACGCCAAGTTCGCCAACCCGTACGACTTCTACCGCCTGCGTTATGTCGTGGCCGGCGCCGAGAAGCTGTCCGAGTCGGTGCGCAACGTTTGGTTCGAGAAGTTCGGCCTGCGCATTTTCGAAGGCTACGGCGCGACCGAAACCGCACCGGTGCTCGCCGTCAATACGCCGATGGCCTACCGGACCGGTACTGTCGGCAACCTGTTGCCCGGCGTCGAACACAAGCTGGTGCCCGTGCCGGGCATCGAGCACGGCGGCATCCTGCATGTGCGTGGCCCCAACGTGATGGCCGGTTACTTGAAAGCCGACCTGCCCGGCGTGCTGCAACCGCCGGTTTCGGATATCGGCGATGGCTGGTATGAAACCGGTGATGTGGTGGAGCTGGATGAGGATGGTTTCGTCAAGATCGTTGGCCGGGTCAAACGTTTTGCCAAGATCGCCGGCGAAATGGTCAGCCTGGAAGTGGTCGAAAAACTCGCCACCGCAACCTCGCCAGCCTTGCCCCACGCCGCCTCCAGTCAGCCCGACCCGGCCAAGGGCGAAGCGCTGGTGCTATTCACCACCGATGGCGAACTGACGCGCGAACTGCTCGCCGCCAAAGCGCGCGAAATCGGCGTGCCGGAACTGGCCGTGCCGCGCAAGATCCACAAGGTCGAGGCGCTGCCGCTGCTCGGCACTGGCAAGGTCGATTACGTGACGCTGAAACGCTTGGCGGAAGCTGTTTGATGCAGGCCAATCTGAATCGCCGCCGCCTGCTCGGTCTGTTGGCCGGTGGTGCCGCGCTGTCGGCCGCAGGCTGGGTGTCGGCCAAGCCGCTGCTGGTCAACAAATGTCGGGTCGCCATTCCCGCCGGACTGATCGACAGCCCGTGGCTGCAACAAGCCTGGGCCGGCATTGATCCGGCGCAGCTCTGGGACTGCCACGTCCATCTGGCCGGCATCGGCGATGGCGGCAGCGGCATTGTGGTCGGGCCGCAACTGTCGTCGGTGCTGCATCCGCTGCACTACGCCCAGCGGCTGTTCTACATGAACGCCGGCTGTGCGCACGATGCGCCGGGCAAGGTCGATCAGGCCTACGTCGCCCGCTTGCTCAACCTGTGCGATGCGATGCCGGAAGGCTTCAAGGTCATGCTCTTCGCCTTCGAGCGTTTTCATGATGGCAAGGGCGATGCGCATCCCGAGCATTCAGCTTTCTACGTGCCGAACGCCTGGGCGGCCAAGCTGGCGCGGGACTTCCCGGCACGCTTCGAGTGGGTGGCGTCGCTACATCCCTATCGGGCGAACGCTGCCGATGATCTGAAACTGGCCATCGCCAACGGTGCCCGCGCGGTCAAATGGCTGCCGGCCGCGATGGGCATGGACCCGGCCGATGCGAAATGCGATGCCTTCTACCGTGTGCTGGCCGAGAGCCGCATGCCGCTGATCGTCCATTGTGGCGAGGAGAAGGCGGTCAAGGGCAGCGACACGCAGGCTTTCGGCAACCCGCTGCGCCTGCGCCGGGCGCTCGATGCCGGGGTGAAGGTGGTGGTCGCGCACTGTGCTTCGTTGGGTGACGATCTTGACGACGATGGCAAGGTGCTCAGCAGTTTTGATCTCTTCCTGAAGCTGATGGCCGAGCCGCGCGCCAACGGGTTGCTGCACGGCGATATCTCGGCTATCACCCAGCGCAACCGCAAGCCGGTGCTGATCCGCACATTGCTCGAACGCGGCGACCTGCACGATCGACTGCTGCACGGTTCCGATTACCCGCTGCCCGGCATCGTGCCGCTGACCTCGACCTCCGCGTTGGCCAAGGCCGGTCTGCTGCCGAAAGCAGCAATTAACGATCTCGACATCCTGCGCCAGCACAATCCGCTGCTCTTCGACTTCACCTTGAAGCGCCTGCTCAATTGGCAGGGCCATTCCTTTTCTCCGGCGGTTTTCCAGACCCGCCGCCTTTTCGCTGCGAGCCAAGCATGAGCGGTCAATTCGGCCTTCTGAAAACCAGGCGTTTCGCGCCCTTCTTCGCCACCCAGTTCCTTGGCGCCTTCAACGACAACCTGTTCAAGAACGCGCTGGTCGTGCTGCTGACTTTTCAGGCGGCGCAATGGACCACGCTGAAGCCGGAACTGCTGGCCAACCTGGCGGCGGGCATCTTCATCCTGCCTTTCTTCCTGTTCTCGGCCACCGCCGGGCAGTTGGCCGACAAGTACGACAAGGCGATGCTGGCCCGGCTGGTCAAGGTGCTGGAGATGGTCATCATGGGTGTTGCGGCGGCTGGCTTCTTTCTGCACAGCCTGCCGGTCCTGATGGCGGCGCTGTTCATGCTTGGCTGTCATTCGACACTGTTCGGGCCGGTCAAGTACGCGATCATTCCGCAGCATCTGCACGAGGAAGAGTTGGTCGGTGGCAATGCGCTGATCGAGGCCGGCACCTTTGTCGCCATCCTGATCGGCACCCTGGCTGGCGGTCTGCTCGCCGGTTCGGTCGAGCATCCGGCCTGGATTGCGGTCGGCGGCTTTGTCGTCGCTTTCGCTGGCTACCTGACCAGTCGTGGCATTCCGGCCGCGCCAGCCCCGGCGCCGGCGCTGAAGGTCAATCTCAATCCGCTCAGCGAAACCTGGCGCAATATCGCCTTCGCCCGGCAGAACCGCACGGTCTTCCTGTCCATCCTCGGCATTTCGTGGTTCTGGCTCTATGGCGCCCTGTTCCTTGCCCAGTTCCCGGCCTACGCCAAGTTTGTGCTCGGTGGTGGCGAATCGTCGGTCACTCTGCTGCTGGCGGTCTTCACGGTCGGCATCGGTATCGGTTCGATGCTCTGCGAAAGGATGTCCGGCAAGCATGTCGAAATCGGTCTGGTGCCCTTCGGCTCGATCGGCCTGACGCTGTTCGGGCTGGACCTCTACTTCGCCTCGCCGGTCGGCTTGGCCGGTACGACGCCGCACGAACTGCTTGCCCTGCTCAGCATTCCGGCCATCTGGCGTGTGCTGTTCGACCTGATGATGCTCGGCGTTTTCGGCGGCTTCTTCATCGTGCCGCTCTATGCGCTGGTCCAGTTGCGCAGCTCGCCGGAGTGTCGGGCGCGGATCATCGCCGCCAACAACATCCTCAACGCCCTGTTCATGGTGGTCGGCGCCCTCGGTGCGGCGGCCGCACTTGGCGAAGGGCTGTCGATGCCGGCGCTGTTCGGCATTGCCGCCCTGCTCAACGCGGCAGTCGCGATCTACATCTACGGGCTGGTGCCGGAGTTCCTGCTCCGCTTCGTCGCCTGGCTGCTGGTCAAGGCCATCTATCGCCTGCGTACGACCGGGCTGGAAAACATCCCGCAGGAAGGCGCCGCGGTGCTGGTCGCCAACCATGTTAGCTTTGCCGATGCGGTGATCATCATGGGCGCTTCGCCGCGACCGATCCGCTTCGTGATGGATCACCGAATCTTCAAGACGCCGCTGCTCGGCTTCGTCTTCCGCCATTGCGGCGCTATCCCCATTGCCTCGGCCAAGGAAGATCCGGCGATGATGGAAGCGGCCTTCGCCGAAGTGGCGCGGGCGCTGGCCAACGGTGACCTGGTCGGCATCTTCCCGGAAGGACACATCACCCGCGACGGCGAAGTGCAGCCCTTCCGGCCCGGCATCAGCCGCATCCTCGCGGCCAACCCGGTATCCGTTGTGCCAATGGCGCTGAGCGGCCTGTGGGGCAGCTTTTTCTCGCGGGTTGATGGTCATGCCATGCAGACACCATTCCGGCGCGGCCTGTTTTCGGACATTGCGCTGAGTGTCGGGGCTGCGGTGGCGCCGGCCGAAGCCACGCCGGAATGCCTGCAGGCACGGGTGCGCGACCTGCGCGGCAACATCCGCTGAGATTCGCCATGACCTTCAGACTGAGCGAGGGGTACAAACCGCTGATCGAATTTGTCGCCATCGTACTGGTCATCGGCTATTCGGTGATGCGCAAACGGAAGGTCAACGGCCAGCGTGAGCGGCCCGAGCCGAGCAGCGCGAAATTCATGCTCTACCTGATTGCTGCGCTTGTTTGCGGTTGTACTGGATGGTCCAGTTACGCCTACATGCAGAATCATCACGGCGACTACGCCAATTACCTGATGATGCTTGGGGTGATGATCGGCGCGCCGTTCGGTGCCGGTTTCCTGCTTGGTGCCATCATCGAAGGCTTGCGTGTGGTGTTCTCCGGTAACCGCCGTTAGATACGGCTTTTGGCCAAATTTCCGGTTGACCGTTAAGTCAGGAGCGATGGTCTGAAATGGCAAGGCATCTCGTTGCCTTGACCGTGGCCGATCCGGCACCAGTCGGGCGCGACACCGTGCTAAGGTGCAAGCAGACAACTCTCGAAATGGCGCGCGGTGTCGTGCCCAACTGGCAACCCTGATTCGTTTTGGCAATAGAGGAGACAACGTGGAAGAAGCGCAGACCTTTAATGGCATCGATCGGCTCGAAGGCAGCGATGACTGGGGCGTTTACAAGACCCTGCTCGAATCGACCAAGGCGATTCCGTGGAAGATCAACTGGCAGACCAAGCAGTTCGATTACATCGGCCCCCAAATCGAGACGCTGCTCGGCTGGCCGCGTGACAGCTGGCTCGGCGCGATGGACTGGATCGAACGCATCCATCTGGAAGATCGGGAAAAGACGGCCAATTTCTGCATCAGCCAGTCCGAACAGGGCGTTGATCACGAGGCCGACTACCGGGCCTTGAAGGCTGACGGCAGCTACGTGTGGATTCGCGACGTGGTGCATGTCATCCGTGATGGAAATGGCGTGACGACGGATCTGGTCGGCTTCATGTTCGATATTTCGGCCCGCAAGCAGATGGAGCAGGATGTTGTCGAACTCAATCGCAAGCTTGAAGCCTGGTCGCATCAGGATGGCTTGACCGGCATCGCCAACCGCCGCCTGTTCGATCAGACGATGGCTGCCGAATGGGCGCGCGGCAAGCGCAGCCAGGAGCCGCTGTCGCTGCTGATGTTCGATGTCGACCATTTCAAGGGTTACAACGACCACTACGGCCATGTGAAGGGCGATGAATGCCTGGTCCGTCTGACCCGCGAAGTCAGCCAGATGCCCTTGCGCTCGACAGACCTCTTTGCCCGCTACGGCGGTGAGGAGTTTGCCCTTGTCCTGCCGCAGACACCAGGTGATGCCGCGCTGCAGATTGCCGAAAAATGCCGTGAAGTGGTGGCCGCCCTGAAAATTCCGCATGCGGTATCACCAGTTGGTGTGATCACGATCAGCGCTGGGGTCTGCACCATGATTCCCGGCGAGGAGGGCACGTATACGACCTTGATCGAGCGGGCGGACGACAAGCTTTATCGCGCCAAACGGAACGGTCGGAATTGCATTTGTTCCTGTTAGCAAAAACTGCAGCGTCCGATTTTTCCCGAGTTGGCCGGTGTGCGGTGGCAGTCGGTGAGTTAAGCATTCAGCTGGCGACAATAAGAGCCAGATTCAGTCGCATGGAGCCTATCGGTCAATGCTGAAGACCATGACACAGGCAGCCATTACGCCGGCGCCCGCTATGCCGCGACCGGGCAACCCTTCGGCGACGCGAAGAGGCCGGATGCTTCGCGGATGATTTTGGGGTTTGTGACCAAGCAGTTCGGCCGGGCGGTTCAGCAGTAGCTAACACCGGAGCCTTGCCGGCATTGGTGATATTGGTTACACCATCGAGCAGATTTGAATACGCCGCCAACTGCGGTTTTTTTGCTCTGGGTTGGGCTGTTTTAGGTAAGGAACCCTCGTCGATACTCGGCGAGATGCATCTTTATGCGCTCCACTTGTCCTCGCGTGAATTCTGTCATCCATCCGTCGTCCACGTAGTTCATGTAGTTGTGAACGGGGGCAACTTCCCCCTCCTTGCAAGCGTTGTTGGGTTTCAAGTCATCTGGAGTTCCAGAATTTGGTCCAGAGTGACTTGTAGTGTCGCCTACGTGATCTCCGAAGGCGTCACAACCCCCTTGGAACGTATGGTATAGGCCAAGCCAATGGCCGATTTCATGTACAGCGGTGAGTCCCAAATTGTACGGTTCTGCATCTCCTCCAGGTAAGGTTGAGTAGAGAATAACCACTCCGTCTCGGTCTCTATCGCCTTCCAACTCCCAAGGGAAGGTAGCCCATCCCAATAGTCCCGCAGTCAAGCCTGCGGTATAGAAGTTCAAGTGACGTTCCGGGCTGGCACGTAAAGCGGACTTCGCATATCTTTCTGCGACACTTCCATGATCCATTACGAACCATTCTGCACTTTCGTGTACTTTCACCGTCGCAGGATCATATCTAAACGTAACCCCCGCCGCAGAATATGCTTCATTTAGAACGGCAACTTGTCTAGCTCGTTGAGCTTCCGAGATCGCTCCGTTGTCATTCAGGGTGAGGTGAATAAACTGAATATCGATTTCTATACCACCGATCCGCTCCACATCTATTCGAGCTGATCGTATGCGTTCATCATTGCGTTCGATTTGATATCGGTTCGGATGTGAAGTCGCACAGCCTCTGCCATGGAGCGCATAGTCGTCGACTGATTTGAACGATCTGCCATTTATCTGGAGCGCTGACTTATGAATATTCGGCATCGAAACTTTCCTCCTATGTGAGCAGTGAGTGAGCCTTGATAGAGATGTTGAAAGTGCACTCGATTGTGCTTTCGGTACACCAAAGGGACGTGCGCCCTCCTAAGGTCTTCGGATTCCTATCCAGACTAGAAACTTCCACCGATTGATATCGTTGTCGAGGTCTCCCCCTTATTGTCTACCTTTACAGTTCCGCTTACGGTAGAGCCGCCAACATTTACCGAAGCGGAGCCAGTAACGCTTTGAGAACCGTGGTCGTTACTTGCAGATATATTCCAACCTTCTCTAACGGTATCAGCTAGTTCGGACGTTGGTGCAGTGGCGTCTTTACGTTTTTGGAGGGTGGTTTCGTAGTGTTTGATGCACCGCATTCCGTCGCGCACTATTTGTCCCAATGCAGCCAATTGTTTTTCGTCTGGGGCGCCGAGTAGAAGTTCGTCTGAGATCGTTAGCATCGCCATTGTCGTGTTCGAAGTGCGTTGACTGCAGCCATACCCCGTTTCGGCCCACTCACCTCCACGACACTTTAGTTCCCTCCCGTTCATACAAATAAGTGAACCTTCCGAATATTGCGTCCCATTAAATGTGCATGACATGTTTTTTTCCTTGTCGTTTGAAATAATATGGTGACCACATAGGCAAGATTCTTGCCTAGCTCAATAGTAAATACCCCTAATGCTTATCGCATTCCCTATTTGAGGTATGCGCAGCCGGGTACTAACCGTTGCCGAGCGCCCCCGTCAAACAAACCAGTTCCCCTTGCCGGTGCGTTCCGGTTTTCTTGTACACCGTCCGCAACTGCGTCCGAACAGTGTCGAGTTTGACGGCGCGGGCTGCGGCGATGGCTTCCAGGCTTTCGCCCTTGGCGAGCAGTACGGTCAATTCGGCTTCGGCGCGGGTTAGGCCGTAGAGGTGTTCGAGGCGGCAACGCACGCCGGGGGCGAGGTGGTGCATGGCGGTGAGGCGGAGCAGCGCGAGGTTCGGCTTGCCGTCGACCGGGGTGGCGGAGGCAAACCAGGTGTCGTCGCTGCTGGCAACGAGCGCTTCGGCGGCTGAGCGGTGACGGAGGCTGGTACCGACCAGCTCTTTCAGTTTTTGGCGGAGCCTGGCTTGGGGGGCGGTAGTGCCGGGTTTTTCAAACAGGACAACCCAGGCGGCCCCGGGGTTTTCGTGGGCGGCGGTGTTGGCCCAGGCGACGGCCAGATTGGCATTGACGACGGCGAGCGGAATGTTGATCTGGGAAGCAATGTCGCAACTGCGCCGCGAGTTGGCGGGGCGGCTTGCCAGGCCTTCCGGCAGCGGTATGGCGTTGCCGACGCGCCAGTGGTGGATGAAGCGGTCAAGTTCCTGGCCTTGCCCGACGGAGAACGGTTCCGAGCCATGAAAGCGCTGGACACCGACCACAAACAGTGTGCCATCCGGGTGGCGCCATTGGGCTGCGATGACATGGTCGATGCCGTGCGGCCGCAGGTAGTCGTGGCAGAGTTCCGGGTTTGCCAAGTAGGCGGGGTGGCGGGTGGTGTCGAGGACGATGGCGCGCCCGGCGGGGCGTTCTTCGAGCAGTTGCGGCAGGGGGTCGAGGTGGCTGAAATGATCCCGGTACTGAGTGATGGCGCTGTCGCTGTGGCCGTTGGCAATCAGGCTGTGCTGCCCATCCGGATGCACCGTGAGCATGCCGCTAGCTTCGGCGCCCAGCATGTCGGCGATGTGGGCCAGCCACTGGGTGGCGTTGTGGTCCATTGGGGTTGGATGCCTTGGCCGAGCCGCGGACGCTTAGGTGCGTCGAACGAAGTGTTGGCCTTGGCTGGCCGGTCCGTGATGCTTGCATGCGCTCATGTGGCTACCCCCGTTGATGTGCGTTGTCTTGAGATGCCTTTAAATTGGTTATTGGAATGAAAGTGCGATGCCGGAGTATTTGCGCGGCAGGTTTCGTTTGAATGACATTTGCTTGCTTGATTCGTTACGCATCGAAAAGTTCAATGTCATTCGGTGGAGGCCTGCCAGTGTTTGATGCAGCTCTGGGAATTTCAATCGCAGCATTCAGGCTCGGCGCGGTGGTGTCCCGTTAAAATGGCGATTTCCCATATTCCGATTCGCCATGACCACTGCCAACCCAATCCCTGCTGACCAACTCGCCAAGCTGGCCAATACCGATATCCAGCGTCTTGCCGCGCGGATGGCGCAAGATGTCTTTGCCGGGGTTTTCCGCCAGGCGGCGGTGACCGATGCCGCGCCGGATGTCGGGGTGCTGGGCGAGGTGGCGGCGCACTGTTATGACTGGTGTCAGGCCGCTGCCAGTGACGAGGCGCGGGCGCTGCGTCTGGCCATGCTGATCAGCGGTCTCGACCAGTGGGGTCTGGCCTATACCCAGGCGTTCAAGCTCGATGCCATTCACCCCCTGACAGCGCTGATCGGCGGCTTGCGCACTCGGCTGGACGCGCGCAACGACATGCTTTTCCAGAAATATTTCGAGCAGATCGATGTGGTGGAATCGGATGCCATCGACTTCAAGGTCGATCTGCGCCGCGGCATTCATCTGGCGCTGTGGCATGCGATGGCCGCCTGCGAAACTGCTGAGCAGATCGAGGCCATCGTCCAGGCGCTGGGCAGCATGATGTTGGCGCTGAACCAGCAGATGCCGGAACTGGGCTGGCGCCTGCTGGCCGATGCGCTGGCCAATATCCAGATTGCCCTGCTCTCCGATGTCGTGCCCGAATCGGCGCAGGCCCAGGAGGGAACGCAGCAGTTGTTCGCCTCGCTGCGCCATGCTTTGCCGCAGGAACGTTATCAGGCCATCCTGGCGCATTCCGGGCAGGCGGTCGTCGCCTGGCAGCAGGCTTCACGGGTCAAAAAGGACTGAGTCCTCCCCGGGGCTTGTCGTTCCCGCGAAAGCGGGAACCCAGCAAATTCGTGATGCCTGGATTCCCGCCGGTGCGGGAATGACGTTTAACTGAGCGGCATTCCCCCCGAGGGAATCCTTTCTGCAGTTCCCCGTGTCTGCCAAGGTAAAATCATCAGATGAACTGGCCAGCGCTCAAAGAAAAACTCGACCTCTACGAAAAGCTGATGCGGCTCGACAAGCCGATCGGCATCCTGCTGCTGCTCTGGCCGACGCTGTGGGCCTTGTGGCTGTCGTCGTTGGGGCGGCCGAACTGGATCATCGTCTGGATTTTCGTGCTCGGCACCGTGCTGATGCGTTCGGCCGGTTGCGTGATCAACGATTATGCCGATCGCGACTTCGACAAGCATGTCGAGCGCACGAAAGAGCGGCCGCTGACTTCTGGAAAGGTGACGACCAAGGAAGCGCTGGCGCTGTTTGCCGGACTGTCGCTGCTCTCATTCCTGCTGGTGCTAGTCCTCGGCAATACGTTGGTCATCTGGCTGTCGGTGCCGGCTGTCTTTCTGGCGGCGAGCTATCCATTCACCAAGCGTTTCCTGGCCATTCCCCAGGCTTATCTGGGCGTCGCTTTTGGTTTTGGCATCCCGATGGCCTACGCCGCCCATATCGGCGGAGTGCCGCCCGAGGCGTGGTGGCTGTTGCTCGCCAACGTCTTCTGGGCGGTGGCCTACGATACCGAATACGCCATGGTCGACCGTGACGATGACCTGAAAATCGGCATCAAGACCTCGGCCATCACCTTTGGCCGCTTCGATGTGGCTGCCGTGATGTTCTGCTACGCCGCGACGCTGGCCATCATCGGCTGGATTGGCTACACACTGAATCTTGGCCCTGCTTTTTACACCGGACTGGTGGTGGCAGCCGGCATCATGGGCGTGCATTACACCTGGATTCGTGGTCGGGAGCGGACGCCGTGCTTCAAGGCTTTCCTGCACAACAACTGGGTCGGCGCCGCGATTTTCGCCGGCATTGCCGTTGATTTTCTGGTTTCCGGAAGGAGCTTCTGATGAAAGCTTTGATTTTTGCCCTGTGTTGCCTGTCGACTGCTGTATTCGCCGAAGACGCCCGCCAGTTGGCCAAACTGCCGGCACCGGCTCAGGAGTCGCTGCGCCAGGAAATGCTCGACAACTTGGTCGCGGTCAATGAAGTGCTGTCGCTGATGGCCGAAGGCAAGGTCAAGGAAGCCGGCGAGGCGGCCGAGGCCAAGCTCGGCATGTCGGCCATGGGCAAGCACCGCAGCAAGCCTTTCGACGCCCGGCCCGGTCCGCACATGCCGCCGGCCATGCACGGTATCGGCATGGATGGCCACAAGGCGGTCAGCGAGTTCGCCATCGTGGCCAAGACCGGTGACCGGGACAAGGCGCTGGCCCTGCTGCCCAACCTGACTTCAGCCTGTGTCGGCTGTCACTTTTCGTATCGCACCCGATGAAATATCACGATCTGCGCGACTTCATGTCGCAACTGGAAAAGACCGGCGAACTCAAACGGATCGGCGTCGAGGTCGATACCCACCTTGAAATGACCGAAATCGGCGACCGGGTCCTGCGCGCTGGCGGGCCGGCCCTGCTCTTCGAAAAACCGAAGGGGCATACGATCCCGGTGCTGGCCAACCTGTTCGGTACGCCGAAACGGGTGGCGCTCGGCATGGGTGAGGAATCGGTGCAGGCCCTGCGTGAAGTCGGCAAGCTGCTGGCGTATTTGAAGGAACCGGAACCGCCCAAGGGCCTCAAGGACGCCTGGGACAAGCTGCCCATCCTCAAGCAGGTCATGAATATGGCGCCGAAGAAGGTGTCGAACGCGCCGTGCCAGCAAGTCGTGTGGGAGGGCAAGGATGTCGATTTGAGTCGCCTGCCGATCCAGCACTGCTGGCCGGGTGACATCGCACCGCTGATCACCTGGGGCCTGGTCGTCACCAAGGGCCCGCACAAGAACCGGCAGAACCTCGGCATCTACCGCCAGCAGGTGCTCGGGTCGAACAAGGTGATCATGCGCTGGCTGGCGCATCGCGGCGGGGCGCTGGATTTTCGCGAGCATCAACTGGCCAATCCGGGGCAACCGTTCCCGGTCGCCGTCGTGCTCGGCTGCGATCCGGCGACCATTCTCGGCGCCGTGACGCCGGTGCCCGATTCGTTGTCGGAATACCAGTTCGCCGGCCTGCTGCGCGGCGGCAAGACCGAGCTGACGCAATGCCTCGGCTCGACCCTGCAGGTGCCCGCCTCGGCCGAGATCGTGCTCGAAGGCGTCATTCATCCCGGCGAGGTGGCGCTCGAAGGGCCGTATGGCGACCACACCGGCTACTACAACGAGCAGGCCGAATTCCCGGTATTCACCATCGAGCGCATCACCATGCGCCGCGACCCGATCTACCACAGCACCTACACCGGCAAGCCGCCCGATGAGCCGGCCGTGCTCGGCGTCGCGCTCAACGAGGTGTTCGTACCACTGCTGCAGAAACAGTATCCGGAAATCGTCGATTTTTACCTGCCGCCGGAAGGCTGCTCATACCGGATGGCCATCGTCAGCATCAAGAAGGCTTACCCCGGCCACGCCAAGCGCATCATGTTTGGCATCTGGTCCTTCCTGCGCCAGTTCATGTACACCAAGACCATCATCGTGGTGGACGACGACATCGACATCCGCGACTGGAAGGAAGTGATCTGGGCGATGACGACGCGGATGGACGCGACGCGCGACACGACGCTGGTCGACAACACGCCGATCGACTACCTCGATTTCGCCAGCCCGGTCGCTGGCCTCGGCTCCAAGATGGGGCTGGATGCTACCAACAAGTGGCCGGGCGAAACCAGCCGCGAGTGGGGGCGGCCCATCGTGATGGATACCGACGTCAAGAAGCGTGTCGACACGATGTGGCAGGAACTAGGCCTTTAGGACGAATTGACCCGTGGCGCGGCGGCTTGAGAGAATCCGCCCTCCTATCGGCATCGAGATACGGAACACGGTGCGAATCCGTGGCGGGCCCGCCGCTGTAACCGGGGACGAAGACTGCATGGTCGCCAGACCAGCCACTTGCGGGGCATGCCGCGCAGGGAAGGCGCAGCGCTTCGGCTGATCCGGAAGCCAGAAGACGAATCGATGCCAATCAGGAGCCAAGGCAAGGGCTCCGGCTGAATGCATGCGACCAGCGTGCACTCAGCCGGGGCCCTTTTTGTTTTTTGTCTTCCCGAGGAGTGGACAATGTCCCAGATCGTTTCTCAAGTCGCATCCAATACCGTTAAAACCCAGCCGACATCCGCCCAACATGCGCAGCCGGTGGCCCCGACCATCGCTGTTCGCAAGAGCTGCAACCCGGACGGCATCGGCCTCTCGCACTACGTGCTGATGGACCGGAAGGCGGCCAAGTGAGTGCGCTAATCGCCGAGCGTGCCGCGCGCGGCACGCTGTTCCAGCCGGTCGATATCGGCCACCCGGTCTATGCCGCGGTGACCGATCCGCAGACGGCTTTCTGGGCGCTGGTCGACAAGACCCGCGTCCATGAGGCCGGCGGCGACCCGGTCCTGGTCGCCGCCTATGCAGCCAAGGCCGAACAGTTCTCGCAGGAACTGCATGCCCTGCGCTTCGGCCTGAAGCCTTCCGGTGTTTATTTGAACCCGACCGAGCGTTGCAATCTCAACTGCACCTACTGCTATCTGCCCGATACCCAGCGCAGCGGCGGCAGCCACATGCCGGTCAAGACGCTGCTTGATTCCCTGGCCAAGCTGCGCGATTACTTCCGTTCGGTGATGCCGGCTGATCGCAAGCCGCGCGCCATTTTTCACGGTGCCGAGCCGCTGATGAATGCGCCGGCCGTCTTCGAAGCCATCGATGCCTTTGCCGACGATTTCGTCTTCGGCCTGCAGACCAATGGGACGCTGCTCGACGATGCGGCACTCGACTTCCTGACTTCGCGCAATGTCAGCGTCGGCCTGTCGCTCGACGGTCCGGTCTCCGGCATTACCGATGCGACCCGGCGGACCTGGAGCGGCAAGAGCGTGCACGACAAGGTGCTGCGGGCGATGGAAAAGCTGCGCGGTTACGGCTCGTGGAGCGTCATCACGACCTGCACGACAGAGAACTTGCCCCACCTGACGCGCATGGTCGAGCTGTTCCACGCCCACGAAGTGCCAACCTGCATGCTCAACACCCTGCGCTGCACCTTGCCCGGTGCCCGTGGGGTCAAGCCGGCCGATGGTGACATGGCGGCGGCCTTCTTCGCCGCTCTCGACCGGACCCACGAGTTGTATCAGGAAACCGGGCGCAAGCTGATGGTCGCCAATTTCGCCAATATCCTGATCGGCATCCTGGCGCCGACGGCCCGCCGGTTGATGTGCGACATCTCGCCCTGCGGCGGTGGCCGAGCCTTCTTCGCGCTGGCCGCCGACGGCAGCCTCTATCCATGCAGCGAGTTCATCGGCCTGCCGCGTTTCAATGGCGGCAGCCTGCTGACTGGCGGGGTCGAGGCCGCGCTGGATTCCGCCGCCTTCCGCGAGGTGACGACGCGCGACGTTGACCGGTTCAGCCCGTGCGGCGATTGCGCGATCCGCCATTTCTGCGGCTCGCCGTGCCCAGCCGAAGCTTTCGAGATGAACGGCGGCATGGACAAGATCGGCGCCTTCTGCGATTTCTACAAGGAACAGGTCAATTACGCCTTGCGCCTGATCGCCGACGGCAAGGCCGATGACTATCTGTGGGATGGCTGGGACGAGGGAACCGAAAGCGTTTTTGCGATGGGTTGAGAAATGCCGGGCGGGCGCTTTAATATGGCGCCCTTCCTTTGCTTTCAGGCATCGCCAGTCATGCACTCCCGTCTTGTCATTACCGCCACTGATTTGGCTGATCTGCGTCACGTCGAAGCCTTTCTCGACCTGCTCGAACACTATGCCCGTGATCCGATGGGCGGCGGTGATGGCCTCTCGGATTACGCCAAGGTCCATCTGGTCGGCACCATGCAGGAGGTTCCAGGCTTTCATGGCGCGCTGGCCTGGCTCGATGGCAAGGCGGTCGGACTGATCGACTGTTTCGCCGGCTTTTCGACCTTCGCCGCGAAGCCGCTGCTCAATGTTCACGATATCGTGGTGCACGAAAGCTTGCGCGGCCTGGGCATCGGCCAGGCTCTGCTGGCTTGGGCTGAACAACGCGCTCGCCAACTTGGTTGCTGTAAGCTGACGCTGGAAGTGCTGTCCAACAACACGCGGGCGATGGCTTCCTACCAGCAGGCCGGATTCGCGCCCTATGTGCTCGATCCGGCCGCCGGCCATGCGCTGCTCATGCAGAAATATCTCCCGGAGGATTAACTCATGCAGGAACCTCTTCCCGTCGACGACCTCAAGGGTGTGCGCCTTTCTCTGGTGCAATACACCCACTTCATCTACGGCCTGCACGCTATTGCCGTGCTGATCGGCGTGACCTCGGCGGCAACGGTGGCCGGTGGTTTCGTCTTTGGCCTGCCGTCCCTGCTGGCGGTTTTTCTCAATTACCTGAAGCGGGGCGAGGTCAATGGCACCTGGCTGGAAAGCCATTTTCGCTGGCAGATCCGTACCTTCTGGTTCACTTTCCTGTGGCTGGTGGTCTATGGTTTGCTGATTATCACCATCATCGGCATTCCCATCGCCTGGATCCTGATCGCCCTGCTTGGCCTGTGGGTCGGCTATCGGGTCATCCGTGGCTGGGTGGCGCTGAACGGGGTGCGGCCAGTCGGCGAATGACCGGGGCTCAGGTGCCCATGTAGCGTCCGTTCTTGTGATTGACCGCAATGACCAGGTTCAGCGCCACCGCGCCGACGATCGAGAAGCCGACACTGACCGGGTCGCGGACGAAAAGCGCCGCGCCCAGAATCAGGCAGTCGGCCGCCATCTGCAGCTTGCCGGCCCGCCAGCCGCGTGTGTTCTGCAAATGGATGACCAGAATGCCCAGGCCACCCAGGCTGGCCTTGTGGCGGATCAGCATCAGTAGCCCGACTCCGGCCAGAAAACCGGCCATCACCGCCGCAAAGCCGCGGTTCAGTGACTGCAGATGAATCAGCGTCGGCAGCAGTTCGGTGTATAGCGAGAGCAGGGTGATCGACAGGAAGGTCTTGATGGTGAAGGCCTTGCCCATGGCCCGCAGCGCCAGCGCATAGAACGGTAGGTTGACCGCGAACAGCACCAGCCCGATCGGCCAGCCGCTCAGGTAGTGGATCAGGAAGGCAATGCCGACCGTGCCGCCGGTCAGCAGGCCGGCTTCGCGGAACAAGAAGACGGCAAAGGCGACCAGCAAGGGGGCGACGAGCAAGGCCTGGGCATCTTCGAACAGGTTGTGGTGATGGCTTTCCGTGGTGTTCATGGCGGGCCGCTCAGCCGTAATACTGGCGAATCACGGCCAGCGACCGTGAATAGCTGTGCCTGATCTGGGCGTCTTCGTAGCGATGCTGGCGGCCCACGGGGCAGGCCTGGCGGGCCAGGCAGCCGTGGGCGCAGGGTGATTCCGGCCGCAGGCGGTAGCGGCTGCAGGCGTCGAGATCGAACTGACCATCTTTCAGGGCATTGGCCGGGCAGGCGGCCACGCAGGGCTGGGGCGCGCAGGTCGGGCAGGGGCTGCGCGCTTCCTCGGCCAGCGATGGCGCAAAGTCGGTGTCAGCCATGACTACGGCGCGATAGGCATACCAGCTCCCCCATTCCCGGTCGACGCCGACCATGATCGGCGATGGATGGTGCCAGCCGGCCAGCTTGCCCAAGGCCTGCAGGCCGATCGGCTGGTTGCTCGGAAAGAGGATACGGTAGCGCTGGCCGGGCAACTGTTCGGCAAACCAGCGTTCGACGGTGCGGATGCTGTAGTCGTCGATCGGGTGCTCGCTGGTGATGCCGGAGGCCTGCACGCATTCCCACAAGCGCCGCCCGCCGTGCCCGAAGAGGATCAGCTGCCGCTCGCCGGCTTGTGGCGCCAGCTTGTCGACAATGTCGGCCGGCAGGTCGTGCAGGTTGAAGACGAACTGGCGGTTCAGCCCGGCTTCGTTCAGATAGTCGCCCGGAAAGGGCCGGCGTTCACTCATTTTCCAGAACCGGCGCTTTCTCGCCGACTCGACGCTGGGCGACCCAGACGAGCAGCGCATCGATGGCGGCGCTGCCGGCCTGGGCGCGCGGATGGTTGATCAGGAAGGTGAAGGCGTAACGGCGGCCCAGCGCATCCAGCGCGTAGCCCGAAGCCGTTTTGACGCCATCCAGCGTGCCGGTCTTGATATGAGCGCGGCCGGTGGCATCGGAAGCGTTCAGGCGTTTTTTCATCGTGCCGTCGATGCCGACAATGGGCATGCTGGAAACGAATTCCGGCATCACCGGATTCTTCCAGGCGTCGAGCAGCAGGCGGTTCAGGCTGTCGGCACTGATCCGCTCGAGGCGCGACAGGCCCGAGCCATTGTCGAGTACCAGTTCGTCGAAGCGCAGGTTGCGGGCCACCAGCCAGTCGGCGATCCGCTGCTTCGAGCGTTCGGCCGTGGCCGGCGCCGCGTCATTGCCCAGCGTGAGGAAAACCTGCCGGGCCATCACGTTATTGCTGAACTTGTTGATGTCGCGCACCGCATCGGCCAGCGGCGCCGATTCGTGCTGGGCCAGCAGCTTGGCGCCAATCGGCACGCTGCCGGCGCGCACCTGGCCGCTCAGCTTGCCGCCAAGTTCCTGCCACAGGGCGCGGATCAGTCCGCTGGCCTGGGCGTCGGCCGGCAGAGGCGACAGGTTCAAGGCCTTCTCGCCGCACAGCACCGAATAGGTGCCGCTGAATTCCAGGCGGTTGCCGGTGTTTTCCGGAATCAGGCGAACGTTGATGAAATCCTTCCAGTTGCTGCCGCAGTCGCCATTGCCGGCGCGTAACAGGTTGTCGACGCGCAGGCCTTCGCTCGGCGTTTCCATCAGCACGCGTGGCTTGCCGTTGTCCGGCAGCAGCGTGAAGCGCAGGGCGCGGAAATTCAGCAGCAGGCCATCCGGCCCGACGTTGTAAGGGCGCATCGGTTTGTCGTCGAAGGCGCCGGGGTCGAGGCTGGGCACGTTGAAAGCAGTACGGTCGAGCACGACATCGCCGGCGATCTGCTGGATGCCTCGGACGCGCAGCTGGCGCAGCAGCCCCCACAGATGTTCGATGGCGAAACGCGGGTCGCCGCTGCCCCGGAGATAGACGTTGCCGCTCAGCAGGCCGTCGACCGGCGCCGTTTCGGTCCATGCCGTGGTTTTCCACGTGTAGGCCGGGCCGAGCAGGTCGAGGGCGGCGTAGGTGGTGAGCAGTTTCATCACCGAAGCCGGATTCATCGATTGCCTGGCGTTGTGGGCGACCAAAGGGGCTGTCGCATCGACCGGGTGGACGACAACAGCGACGTTGGCGGCAGGAATCTGCGCCGCCTTCAAGGCCTTCAGGACATTGGGGGGCAGGCCGTCAGCCTGCGCCGTCAGCGAAAGGCCGGCAAGGGCCAGGGTGGCGAGTATCTTGGCGAACATCCGTAGGGGCTGGGGAAGAAGCAAAGTCGCTAGCCTACCATTCACTGGGGTAATTCCCGGGGGTTGCCAAGTCATGGCGAAACACCGCGCGCCGTCCGGATTTTGGTGCTATTTTGATGAACGTAGACTTTCGACGAGTTGCTGTTCCATGAATGAAGTCGTCAACCAGCTTCCCAAATCCGGATGGGGTTCGCTTCTGACCCTGGGCTATCGGGTCTGGCTGGGCATGGCTTATCTGCTGCTTGCCCTGCTCTGCGGGCTGGGCATATCGATGGAATTCAGCCGGATCGACGAGAGCATCGAAACCCTGGCGCGCGAGCGGGGAAGCATCCTGTTCCGACTGGTTGAACTGACGCGCGACTGGAACGCTCAGCACGGCGGTGTCTATGTCCCGGTCACCGAAAAAACGCAGCCCAATTCCTATCTGAAACACCCGCGGCGCGATCTGGTCACTGACGATGGTCAACGCCTGACCATGGTCAACCCGGCCTTCATGACCCGCCAGATCGCTGAACTGGCCGAGCAGGCTGAAGGCGTCAAGTTTCACATCACCAGCCTGAAGCCGATTCGGCCGGCCAATGCACCCGATCCCTGGGAGATCGAGACCCTGCACGCCTTCGAAGCCGGCAAGCGCGAGGCCCTGTCACTGCTGCAAATGGAACAGGGGGTGATGCATCGCTACATGGCCCCGCTGTTCATCAAAAAGCAATGTCTGCACTGCCATGCCGAGCAGGGGTACAAGCTGGGAGAAATTCGTGGCGGCATCAGCATTTCCATGCCGGCCGATAAAATCCTGGCCATTCGCCACGATCAGCGAATGCGCAGCGTGCTGATCTTCGGTGCCGCCGCGCTGATGATTGCGCTGTTGATGCATTTCGTGATCCGGCGGTCACGCCAGTACGTCGAGCATTTGAAGGCGGTGACGACCGGGCAGGAGCAGTTGATTGTCGAGCGAACGCAAGCCCTGTCCAAGGCAAACGCGCAACTGCTCCAGGAAGTGGCCGAGCGCCAGCGCAAGGAGAAGCAGATTCTGGAGAGCGAGGCCCGCTATCGCTCGGTAATCGAGACCAGCCAGAATGCGATCCTGATCATGCAGGCACCGGATTTCGTCATTGTCTTCGCCAATGAACAGGGTGCCGCCTTGGTCGGACTGGCGCCAAGCCAGATCATCAATCGACCGCTGCTGGATTTCGTCTGCCTGCAGGATCGTACCCTCGTCGCTGAGCGCCTGGCCCGGCGCTTGCGGGGCGAACCGGTTTCGCCGACATCACGCCTTCATTTCTGCCGACTGGATGGTTCGCACATTCGGGTCGGTGATGTGCATGTGGCACGCATTGAAAGTGCCTCTGAATATCCGCAATGGGTGCTCAGCGTGCATGACGTCACCGACCGTCTGGCCAACGAGCGTGCCTTGCAGATTTCGGCAGCGGTCATGGAGAGCGCAGCGGAAGGCATTGTGGTGACTGACGCGCAGAATCGGATCATTCAGGTGAATCCCGCTTTTTCGGCCATCACCGGTTACCGTCCGCAGGAAGTACTGGGCAAGGATCCCGGTTTTCTCAGTTCCGGGCGCCATGAAGCCGCATTTTTCCGTGAAATGTGGGAAGCGCTGGAGAAGGATGGCCACTGGGCCGGGGAAATCTGGAATCGGCGGCCAGACGGGACCGTGTATGTCGTCTGGCTGGCAATTTCGGCGATACGTGGCGAAGGGGCGGAAAGTGGTGGTCGCCATGTCGCCACCTTCATTGACATCACGCAGCGCAAGGAGGTTGAGGACTTGCTCCGCCACCGGGCGCAGAGCGATCCGCTGACGGATTTGCCGAACCGGACCTTGTTCTACGACCGCTTGCAGATGGCCTTGACCCAGGCCAGGCGCTATAGCGAAGAGTTTGCGCTGCTTTACGTTGATCTTGACCATTTCAAGGATGTCAATGACACCCTTGGCCATGCCGCTGGTGACGCCTTGCTGATCGAGACCAGCCGTCGGCTGACGCAGGCTGTTCGGCAGTCGGATACGGTGGCCCGCCTGGGTGGTGACGAGTTTGCCGTCATCTTGCCCAAAGTCAGTAGCGATGCCGAGATAGAGGAAGTGGCGCAACGTATTGTCACGACGATGGCCCTCCCGTTTTTGCTGTCATCCGGTACCGTCAATATTTCGGCCAGCGTCGGGGTCGCCATTTACCCACGCCATGGCGACGATCTGGAAACAATCCGGGCCGCTGCCGATGCCGCACTCTATCTGGTCAAGCAATCCGGCCGAAACAGCTATCGGCTCTACGGGCCGGATAGTCGCTGATCTCGCGCCTGTACCAAGACTATCCCTTCAGTTTCGGGTGGCGAGGGGCAGTCGCCTGTCTGGCTGCCCATCGGGTCAGATCGGCTTCATTCCCGTTATTTGCGAAACGGCCTCTTGAAATCCGCCGGCCTCGCCCCTATTATTAGCACTCACCGGCGAGGAGTGCTAATAACATCTCCGTTCCGGTCCCGGCACTGCGCCTGTGCGTAACCGGCCAATTTCCAGTTTGTAGCAACTCATTATCAGGAGTCAGTTTATGAATATCCGTCCTTTGCACGACCGTGTGATCGTTAAGCGTGTTGAAGCCGAGCGCACCACCGCTTCCGGCATCGTCCTTCCTGATTCCGCCGGCGAAAAGCCGG
Source organism: Ferribacterium limneticum (assembly GCF_020510625.1). NCBI lineage: Bacteria > Pseudomonadati > Pseudomonadota > Betaproteobacteria > Rhodocyclales > Azonexaceae > Ferribacterium > Ferribacterium limneticum. Next base: position 466,690 of record NZ_CP075191.1, read on the forward strand.
ATCAGGGTGAAGTTCTGGCCGTCGGCCCGGGCAAGCGCGACGACAACGGCAAGCAGATCACCCTGGACGTCAAGGTGGGTGACCGCGTTCTGTTCGGCAAATACGCCGGCCAGGCCGTCAAGGTCGATGGCCAGGAAGTCCTGGTCATGCGTGAAGAAGACATCATGGGCGTTCTGGTCGCCTAATTTCATTGCCGGCCTGTCCGTGACTTTGTCGACTGCGCCTCGCCGTACCAAGCGTACTGCCTTCGGCTGGTCTTCGCGTCACGAACGCCCCATCAATGAAATTGCACTCAACTTACAGAATTCAGGAGCTATAAATGGCAGCTAAAGAAGTCAAATTCGGTGATTCCGCCCGCGCCCGCATGGTCGAAGGCATCAATGTCCTGGCTGACGCAGTCAAGGTCACCCTCGGCCCCAAGGGTCGTAACGTTGTGCTCGAGCGTTCCTTCGGCGGCCCGACCGTCACCAAGGACGGCGTTTCCGTCGCCAAGGAAATCGAACTGAAAGACAAGTTCGCCAACATGGGCGCCCAGATGGTCAAGGAAGTTGCTTCCAAGACCTCCGATATCGCTGGTGACGGCACCACCACCGCCACCGTGCTGGCCCAGTCCATCGTCCGCGAAGGCATGAAGTTCGTTGCCGCCGGCATGAACCCGATGGACCTGAAGCGCGGTATCGACAAGGCTGTTGTCGCCACCATCGCCGAACTGCAGGCGATCTCCAAGCCCTGTACGACGACCAAGGAAATCGCCCAGGTTGGCTCCATTTCCGCCAACTCCGATTCCGACATCGGCGAAATCATCGCCAATGCCATGGAAAAGGTCGGCAAGGAAGGCGTCATCACCGTTGAAGATGGCAAGTCCCTGGCCAACGAACTCGACGTCGTCGAAGGCATGCAGTTCGACCGCGGCTACCTGTCCCCGTACTTCATCAACAACGGCGACAAGCAGCAGGCCCTGATGGAAAACCCGTACGTCCTGCTCTTCGACAAGAAGATCTCCAACATCCGTGACCTGCTGCCGGTTCTGGAACAGGTTGCCAAGGCTGGCCGTCCGCTGCTGATCATCGCTGAAGATGTCGATGGCGAAGCGCTGGCTACCCTGGTCGTCAACAACATCCGCGGCATCCTGAAGACCGTTGCCGTCAAGGCTCCGGGCTTTGGCGATCGTCGCAAGGCCATGCTGGAAGACATCGCCATCCTGACCGGCGGTACCGTGATCTCCGAAGAGACCGGTCTGTCGCTGGAAAAGGCTGTCCTGAAGGATCTCGGCCAGGCCAAGCGCATCGAAGTCGCCAAGGAAAACACCATCATCATCGACGGCGCCGGCGAAGCTGCCTCCATCGAAGCCCGCGTCAAGCAGATCCGTGTCCAGATCGAGGAAGCAACCTCCGATTACGACAAGGAAAAGCTGCAGGAGCGTGTAGCCAAGCTGGCTGGCGGCGTTGCCGTCATCAAGGTTGGCGCCGCCACCGAAGTCGAAATGAAGGAAAAGAAGGCTCGCGTTGAAGACGCCCTGCACGCTACCCGCGCTGCCGTGGAAGAAGGTATCGTCGCCGGCGGCGGCGTTGCCCTGATCCGTGCCCGAGCTGCAGTTGGCAAGCTGAAGGGTGACAACCACGACCAGGACGCCGGCATCAAGATCGTTCTCCGCGCCATGGAGCAGCCGCTGCGCGAAATCGTTGCCAACGCTGGCGACGAGCCGTCTGTCGTGGTCGACAAGGTGCAGCGTGGCAAGGGTAACTACGGTTACAACGCTTCCACCGGCGAGTATGGCGACATGGTCGAAATGGGCGTGCTGGATCCGACCAAGGTGACCCGCACCGCACTGCAGAACGCCGCCTCCGTGGCCGGCCTGATGCTGACCACCGAGTGCATGGTGGCTGAACTGGCTGAAGACAAGCCGGCCGGCGGCATGCCCGACATGGGTGGTATGGGCGGCATGGGTGGTATGGGCGGCATGGGCATGTAATGTCCTGCTGAGCCTTTACGCTCTCAAGAAGCCCCGCCTTGTGCGGGGCTTTTTCTTGTCAAAGAAACCAGAAAACTGCCAATTTTTCAATATGTTGAATTAATCGAATTAAACGTTTCGGAATTGATTACGCGCTGTAAGTTAGCTGTAAGACGCCACGCCTAAATTACGCTTCGCAGCAATGCCTCTATAAACAAAATCTGAGGAGCAAATCAATGCAAGACACACTAGATCGGGTCACCGCGAACCCGAAGTTCCACGAGTTCATTGCCATGCGCAGTCGATACTCGATCATCATGGCCATCATCAGTGCCGCCGCTTACTACGGCTTCATCCTGCTGGTTGCCTACAACAAAGAGTTTCTGGCGGTCAAGCTGGGTGCCGGCATGACTACCAGCGTCGGCGTTCCGCTCGGCGTTGCCGTTATCGTCTTCACGATCATCCTGACCTGGATCTACGTCCGTCGTGCCAACACCGAGTTCGATGCGACCAACGAAGCCATCATCAAGGAGGCACAGAAGTAAGATGACCAAATTCACCCAAATTCTGGCCGGCCTCCTGGCCATGGCCGTTGCTGGTGGCGCTATCGCTGCCGGTGCCGACATGGGCGCCACGCAACAACAGGCTACCAACTGGACCGCGATCGTCATGTTCGCCATCTTCGTTGGCGGCACACTGTACATCACCAAGTGGGCGGCTTCCAAGACCAAGTCTGCTGCTGACTTCTACACCGGCGGTGGCGGCATCACCGGCTTCCAGAACGGCCTGGCGATCGCCGGCGACTACATGTCTGCCGCGTCCTTCCTCGGTATTTCCGGTCTCGTGTTCGCCAACGGCTTCGACGGCCTGATCTTCTCGATCGGCTGGCTGGTCGGCTGGCCGGTCATCACCTTCCTGATGGCCGAGCGTCTGCGCAACCTGGGCAAGTTCACGTTTGCTGACGTGGCTTCCTACCGTTTCGCCCAGACCCCGGTTCGCGTCTTCGCAGCTTCCGCTTCCCTGGTTATCGTCGCTTTCTACATGATTGCGCAGATGGTCGGTGCCGGTCAGCTGATCAAGGTGCTCTTCGGTCTGGAATACATGTACGCCGAAATCCTCGTCGGTTCCGTGATGATGATGTACGTGCTGTTCGGCGGCATGACCGCAACGACCTGGGTGCAGATCATCAAGGCCTGTATGCTCCTCGGCGGTGCTACCTTCATGGCTGTCTCCGTGCTGCTGCAATTCGGCTTCTCGCCGGAAGCGCTGTTCACGAAGGCTGTCGAAGTGCACTCCAAGAAGGATGCCATCATGTCTCCGGGCGCCCTGATCAAGGATCCGATCTCTGCCATCTCCGTCGGTATGGCGCTGATGTTCGGTACCGCTGGTCTGCCGCACATCCTGATGCGCTTCTTCACTGTGCCGAATGCCAAGGAAGCCCGTAAGTCGGTTGCCTGGGCAACCACCTGGATCGGTTACTTCTACATCCTGACCTTCATCATCGGCTTCGGCGCTATCACCAATCTGGTGCAAAACCCGGGTGACTTCTACGTCGGTGGCGAAATCGCCAAGGGTCTGAAGGGCGGCGGCAACATGGCTGCTGTGCATCTGTCCAAGGCTGTTGGTGGTGACCTGTTCCTCGGCTTCATCTCGGCCGTGGCCTTCGCAACCATCCTGGCTGTTGTGGCCGGTCTGACCCTGTCCGGTGCTTCTGCCGTGTCGCATGACTTGTACGCTTCCGTGTTCAACAAGGGCTGTACTTCCGAACAGGAACTGCGTGTCTCCAAGATCACGACCGTGCTGCTCGGCATCCTGGCTGTTGTTCTGGGTATCGCCTTCGAAAAGGAAAACGTTGCCTACATGGTGATGCTGGCCTTCGTGATCGCCTGTTCCTCCAACTTCCCGGTGCTGTTCATGTCCGTCCTGTGGAAGAATTGCACCACTCGTGGTGCCGTGGTTGGTGGTTTCGTCGGTCTGGCTTCCGCTGTGATCCTGACCATCGGCTCTGCCAGCGTCTGGGAAGCAGTGATGCACAATCCGAAGGGCTCCGCTTGGTTCCCGTACAACTCTGCTGCCATCTTCTCGATGACTGCCGCGTTCGTCACCATCTGGTTGGTGTCCATTCTGGACAACTCCGCACAGGCCAAGAAGGAACGTGCTCTGTACCCGTCTCAGCAGCTGCGTTCCGAGACCGGTCTGGGTGCTTCCGGCGCCAGCGGTCACTAATCAGACGAGTCGCCTCGTCAGCAAAAAGCCCGGGTTTTCCCGGGCTTTTTTTCGTCTTGAATTTTGATGGCGCTGAACCGCTGGGAGCAAGGCGCCAAATAATATGGGCGTGCTTGTGCGCTGCGGGAATCGCAGGGCGCTTTATTTGATAGACTGTATGTGTTTGGCGGGGAAAAAACGGTAGGGGGTACCCAGTGCAGGATCGGGCCACCCCCTGAGTAGCGGCAGAAGCCGCGTACTCCAAGACCATAAAAGGAGAACAGCCCGCTCAGGATAATGCGACTGGCTTACAGAAATCTTACGCCTGCAAAGGCAATAATCGGATAAATGCGCATCCTTATCGCTGAAGACGACGCCATCATCGCGGATGGCCTATCCCGCTCCTTACGTCAGGGCGGTTACGCTGTGGACTGGGCACCCAACGGCATGGAAGCCGATACCGCCCTGGTCACGGTTTCCTACGATTTGCTGATTCTCGATCTCGGTTTGCCCAAGCTTTCCGGCCTCGAAGTGCTCAAGCGGCTGCGGGCGCGTAACTCGCAATTGCCGGTGCTGATTCTGACGGCCCTCGATGGGACCGGAGATCGCGTCAAGGGACTGGATCTCGGTGCCGACGACTACATGGTCAAGCCGTTCGAGCTGGCCGAGCTTGAGGCCCGAGTGAGAGCGCTGACCCGACGTTCGGCCGGTACTTCGCCGACTATCCAGTGTGGTGCGCTGACTTATGATCAGGTCGGTCGGGTCGCCCAGATACAAGGCCAAAGCCTTGAGTTGTCGGCGCGTGAAGTCGGGCTGCTTGAGGTGCTGTTGAGCCGGATGGGGCGGCTGGTCAGCAAGGACCAGTTGGTCGATCACCTCTGTGGCTGGGGCGAGGAAGTCAGTCATAACGCCATCGAAGTCTATGTCCACCGACTGCGCAAGAAAATCGAGCCGGGTGGCGTGAAGATCGCCACCGTTCGTGGTCTGGGTTATTGTCTTGAGCGCCCCCCCGGCGAGTAATTCTCCTCCTGTGCAGGCATCCGAAACCGAGCGCTCGCTGTTTGGCGAGATTCTCGACTGGATGCTGGCACCCCTGTTATTTGTCTGGCCACTGAGTATTGCCTTCACGCATTACTTCGCCAACAATGTGGCCAACTACCCCTATGACCAGGCCCTGCGCGAGCACGTGGCGGCGATTGCCCGGCAGGTGAAGTTGGTTAACGGCAAACCGCAACTCTCCCTGCCTGCATCGGCTAGAGCCTTATTGCGAGCCGATGAAACGGATAGTGTGTATTTCCATGTGGTGACTTTTGACGGCAAGTTCCTGGCCGGCGACAAAGAACTCCCATTGTTCCAGCTGTCGATCGACGAATCGATGGTGCCCGGTGAGATCTATCAACGAGACGCTGATTTCAAGGGGCAGGATCTTCGCCTGGCATATACCTATCTGGCCGAGCCTAATATGCCAAAGTCCCAGTGGGTGGTCGTCGAAGTCGGCGAGACCACGGAAAAGCGTAGCCAGTTGGCCAACAAGATTGTCGCCAGCGTCATCCTGCCGCAATTCATCATCATCCCGCTGGCGGTCATGCTCGTCTGGTTTGGTCTGTCCCGGGGTTTGCGGCCGCTGACCCGTCTGCGCCAGACCATCGATGCCCGTGAGCCCGATGACTTGTCGCCGATCGCCACGCGCCGGGTTCCCGAAGAGCTTGAGCCGCTGGTCGAGGCCTTCAACGAAATGCTCGAACGGATGAAGCGCAGCGTCGAGGCACAACAGCGCTTTGTCGCCGATGCAGCCCATCAACTACGAACCCCGCTGACGGGATTGAAAACGCAGGCCCAATTCGCCATCCGTGAAACCGATCCCGAGGCCCTTCGCCACGCTTTGCGCCAGATAGCAAGCGGGGTAGATCGCGCCGGCCGCCTGGTCAATCAACTGCTGACGCTGGCCCGCACCGAAGGCGGTGAGTTGGCGCAGAGTCGCCATGAACCGCTTGATCTTGCACTACTGGTGCGTGAGGTCGTTGAGGATTGGGTTTCGCTCGCTATCGAAAAGAACATTGATCTTGGTTACGAGTCGGAAGGGCCGGCGATGATCAGCGGAAATGCCTTCCTGCTGTGTGAGTTGGCCAAGAACCTGATCGATAACGCCTTGCGTTATACGCCGGTTGGTGGTCACGTGACTTGCCGGGTGGTGGCGAACCCCGATACGGTCCTCCTGGAGGTTGAGGACAACGGCGTGGGAATCGGCGAGGAGCAGGCCGAGCTGGTATTCGAGCGCTTCTATCGGGTTGACGATGCGTCGACAGAAGGTAGTGGCCTTGGCTTGGCCATTGTTCAGGAAATTGCCATGCAACACGATTCGCGCGCCAGCTTGCGCCCGAACCCGCTGGGCAAGGGCGCCATCGCCCGAGTCGCGTTTGCCGCCTGGTATCCGCCGCCCTTGCCGCCACCGCCGCCGGATGATTTCTCCGAGCTATATCGTCAATCGCCACCCATCGGTACCTAACAGGCAAGAATTGCATCCCCAGTCTTCTGAAAGTGCCGGCGCTAGTTGCGGAGAGCCAGTGACATCGCTATAATGCGCCCTCGTTTGGCCAATTAGCTCAGTTGGTAGAGCAGCGGATTGAAAATCCGCGTGTCCGTGGTTCGATTCCGCGATTGGCCACCAAATTTTTCAAGGGGCTTAGCCGAAAGGCTAGGCCCTTTGTTTTTGGTCGCCGTGACAGAAACGTGACAACGTGATCACGTTACCTGCCGACCCGGTTTCGATCCTGGAAGCCGCTATTGCCAAGTGATCCGTAGCAAACTTGGCATAACGATCCACCATAGACCGCGTTTTCCATCCGCCGAGCTCTTTGAGTTCATCACAACTGGTTCCAGACTGGCGATGCCAGGAGGCCCAGGTATGGCGCAGATCGTGAAAACGGAAGTCATGCAAACCCGCCTTTTCTAGCGCAGAAAACCAGCCTTTGTTACTAACATTGGCCTTAATCGGTTCCCCCCGATAGGTAAAGCAGAACTGCGGATGCTTCCCGACCTGATCTTCAAGCGCGGCAAGTGCATCACGATTTAGCGGGACGCCTCTCGGCGTGCCATTCTTGGTCAGGTTTAACCAGGCGGTCCCTCGATTGAGATCGACCCGGTTCCATTCCAAACCCAAAATCTCCCGCGCACGGCATCCGGTTGCCAAAGCAAAACGGACGATGGCAGACAAGTGAGGAGGGCAAACCGCTAATAGTAAGCGTCCGGCCACAACCGTCTTTCCACCGAAGCTTCGTTGTCTGAAGATACCTCGCGGACGGGCACCTCAAATTTGTGCCCACGAAGGGATTTATGGACACAAATTCAAAGGCAGTCATGGCCTCGAAGCGGCGAGGCCCCTACCGGCATCACCCGTTGGCGCAGAAGCGAGCGATCGTTGAAGAAACGCTGCAGCCAGGTGCCTCGGTTGCACAGATTGCCCGCAAACACGGTGTCAACGCCAACCAGGTATTTTTGTGGCGCAAGATCTACCGTGAGGGACTGCTGCCCGAAGTGAAGCCAGCGCTGTTGCCGGTCACCCTCACGCCGCTGATGGTCAGCGATCAGTTGCCGGCAGCCAGCAGCTCTGCCAGCACAGGGTGTCTGACGATTGAGTTCGGGCAAGTTCGCGTTCGCATCGAAGGCCGCCCTGACGCCGAGGTGCTGCGGCTGGTTCTCGCGGCGCTGCAGCAGCGATGATCGGGCTACCCAGCGGCACCCGGATCTGGCTCGCCGCCGGCTTGACCGACATGCGTCGCGGCTTTGATGGTCTGGCCAGCATCGTTCAGGAGAAACTCGCCGCCGATCCCTTTGCCGGTCACGTCTTTGTCTTTCGCGGTCGCCGCGGTGATCTGGTCAAACTGCTCTGGTGGGATGGCGATGGCCTCTGCCTTTTTGCCAAGCGCCTGGAGCGCGACCGCTTCATCTGGCCACAGGCCAGCGAGGGCTCGGTGCACCTCTCAGGCGCCCAACTTTCCATGCTTCTGGAGGGCATCGACTGGCGTCGCCCGAGTCGCACCGGGCAACCGGAACGGGCCGCATAAGAAAGCTGGAAAACCTTGGCTGGCGGGGCTGTTCACCCGTGGGCTATTCGCGTAAACTCGCCGCATGAACAGCGCTCCTCTGCCCCGCGACACCACGACCTTGCAAGCCATGGTGGTCGCCCAGCAAGCAGAAATCGAGCATCTCAAACTGATCATCGCCAAGCTGCGTCGTATGCAGTTCGGCCAGAGCTCCGAGAAGATCGACGAGATGGTCGGGCAACTCGAACTGGCGCTGGAAGAACTCGAAACCGGCAAAGCGGAACGGGCCGGCATCCCGGAAATCACCCCGGCCGAAGAAGTCCCCGGCAAACCAGTCCGCAAACCACTGCCGGATCACTTGCCACACGACACCGTGGTTCATCTGCCTGAGCACGCCTGCTGCCCGGACTGCGGCGGTCATCTCAAGCCGCTGGGTGAGGATGTCTCGGAAGTACTCGACTACGTACCTGCCAGCTTCCGGGTTATTCGCCATGTTCGGCCGAAGCTGGCTTGTGGCCGTTGCGACACCATCGTTCAGGCACTGGCACCCAGTCGGCCGATTGCCCGAGGCATGGCAGGGTCTGGATTGCTGGCCCATGTGCTGGTCGCCAAATATTGCGATCACCTGCCTTTGTATCGGCAGAGCGGTATTTATGCTCGGGAAGGCGTTGATCTGGAACGCTCGACCCTGGCCGAATGGGTCGGGCAATGTTCAGCGCTGCTGCGCCCCTTGCTGGAACGGCTGCGTCACCACGTGCTGGCCGGCGAGAAGCTGCATGCCGACGATACGCCGGTGCCGGTGCTCGCCCCGGGCGATGGCAAGACCAAGACCGGGCGGTTATGGACCTATGTCCGCGATGATCGGCCGGCCGGGAACGACATGCCGCCCGCCGTCTGGTTTGCCTACTCACCAAATCGCAAGGGCGAGCATCCGCAGAGCCACCTAAAATCCTTCAAGGGGATTCTGCAAGCCGATGCCTTTGCCGGTTTCGATGCTTTGTATGCCACGGGTGACATTCTGGAAGCCGCATGCTGGGCCCACGCCCGCCGCAAGTTCTTCGAGATTCACCAGGCCCAAGGCTCACCGATTGCCGCCGAGGCACTCAAACGAATCGCAGCCTTGTATACGATTGAAAGCAAGGTTCGCGGACAACCGCCAGATGTCAGGCTCAAAGGACGGGAACAGGCCAAGCCTATCCTCGAAGAACTCCATGCCTGGTTACTGGACACGCGACGACAACTCTCAAAGAAATCCGGCCTGGCGGATGCCATCGGCTACGCCTTGAATCATTGGCAGGCACTGATCCGCTATGCCTCGGATGGGCGCATCGAGATCGACAACAATGCGGCTGAACGGGCGCTACGGGCGGTGGCGCTTGGACGCAAGAATTTCCTGTTTGCGGGTTCTGATGCCGGTGGTGATCGCGCTGCCGCGATTTACAGCCTGGTCGGCTCAGCGAAACTCAACGACCTCGACCCGGAAGCCTATCTGCGTTTCGTCATTGAGCGAATTGCTGATTACCGAATCAGCGAACTCGACGACCTGCTGCCTTGGCGTGTCGCCGAGCGGATCGCCAAGACCGAGCATCACGCTGCTGCAGCCTGATTCCGATTAACTCGGAAAGACGGTGGTGGCCGGACGGTTACCGCTAATAGCCGGTCAGCTTCTTCTCTCGTCAGCCAACGATCCCGCTCAACTTCACCGAGCAGTAAGCGAACCTTCGGAATGCTATCGATCCATTGCCACTCGTCGCGCGCTGTTCTCAGTAGATTACGGAGCAGAGACAAGTAACGGTTGATCGTCGCGGGCTTGTTGCCCTTCTTCATCTCCCCCTGGATGATTGACCAGACCACATCGCCATTGATGTGATTGAGCATCAAGCCCCCAAGGTAGGGGTGAAGATTCCTACAAATTCGCTGAACATCTCGATAGCTTTTCAGCGTTGCTTTGACTTCAAGATACCTAACAATCGCCTCCTGCCAAGAGCGTTCAGGTTTAAACCCAAAATGTTGTTCCCGGTAGATCTTGCGCCACAAAAATACCTGGTTGGCGTTGACACCGTGTTTGCGGGCAATCTGTGCAACCGAGGCACCTGGCTGCAGCGTTTCTTCAACGATCGCTCGCTTCTGCGCCAACGGGTGATGCCGGTAGGGGCCTCGCCGCTTCGAGGCCATGACTGCCTTTGAATTTGTGTCCATAAATCCCTTCGTGGGCACAAATTTGAGGTGCCCGTCCGCGAGGTATCTTCAGACAACGAAGCTTCGGTGGAAAGACGGTTGTGGCCGGACGCTTACGTAGATCGTGCAGAGCCGCCACCTTCAGATGAATGACCAACTTAAGGCGGTGACGGGGCGATTCAGCACATTCGCAGCGTGGGCAAATACCTGGCACGCTGGGGCTTCACGCCGAAAAAGCCGATCAAGCGTGCCAAGCAAGAAGGCGCAGAAGTCCATTGGAGGGATGAAACGGCGCCGACCAATATCGATATGCGCGGTAGAAGCTTTGATCCCGCGGGCAAGACCCCTGTGGCAAACAGGAAATAGGAAAGCGTATTCCCATTCGCACCAAAGCCAAACTATGCGACACAACCAGTACTCACATGATGATGTTGGACCGGTTTATCCAGCTATCCCCTGCGCCTGCGCCTCGGCTTCCTGCTCCAGATAAACCCAGTCGACAATCTCATTGCTCGGCGTGTAGCCAGTGACGAGTTTTTCCATCATCAAGCGGATGACGCCGACGTCGTTAACATTGAGCGCCATCTCCAGCGCATTCAACTTGGCTTCCAGATCTGCCCAGGGGATGAACTCCTCGCGGGCTTTCATGATCCTCGAATGAGATGTGGGCTTGGGATTGTCGCCAATCAGCAGCTCTTCATAGAGCTTCTCACCGGGTCGCAGACCCGTGATCTCGATCTCAATGTCGCCATCGGGGTTCTGCTCGTCCTTCAAAGTTAAACCCGAGAGTTCGATCATCCGCCGCGCTAGGTCCATAATCTTCACCGACTGGCCCATGTCGAGGACGAATACGTCACCACCCTTGGCCATGGCACCTGCCTGGATTACCAGTTGTGAGGCCTCCGGGATCGTCATGAAGTAGCGTGTGATCTCCGGATGGGTCAGCGTGATCGGACCGCCGTCACGAATTTGCTGCCGGAACTTTGGCACGACCGAGCCAGAAGAACCCAATACATTACCGAACCGCACCATGCTGAACTTGGTACCGGGGTTGATAGCAGGTAGTGCTTGCAGAACCATTTCTGCCAATCGTTTGCTGGCGCCCATGATGTTGGTGGGGCGGACAGCCTTGTCAGTGCTGATCAGGACAAAGTCCGAGACGTCGTTTTCTGCCGCTGCTTGAGCCGTGCGTAGCGTGCCCAGCACGTTGTTTTTGATTCCTTCGGCCGGGTTGTGCTCAACGAGCGGCACATGCTTGTAGGCGGCAGCGTGATAGACCGTATCTGGGTGCCAAGTGGACATAATCTCGCGCATGCGCTCGTTGTCTTGTACGGAGGCAAGCAAAGGCACCAACACGATTTCACGGCCGGCGAGCTTTTCTTCGAGTTTTTGGTGAATGCCGTAAAGCGCAAACTCACTCTGCTCGATCAACAGCAGTTTGCTTGGACCAACCGAGAGGATTTGACGACAGAGTTCGCTACCAATAGAGCCCCCTGCACCCGTCACCATCACGACCTTACTGCGCACATTCATGGCCAGCAGGATGTGATTGGGCACGACTGGTTCGCGGCCGAGCAGGTCATCGATGTCCAGTTCACGCAGATCGGAGACGCTGACCTTGCCCTGAGCCAGATCGGTGACGCTGGGCAGCGTGCGGACTGCCACACGAGCCGTTCGAATCTGTGTCAGGATTTCATTGCGACGCTTACGGCTCAGGCTGGGCATGGCTAGCAACACATCGCTGATGGTTAATGTGAAGGCCAGATTGGTAAGGTCCGCAGGGTTGTAGATGGGCAGCCCATTTAATACATGGCCATGCAGACGATCATCGTCGTCCAGAAACCCGACAACTTTCATCTCGTGGCTGTTGGCCATGGCGGCGACCAATTGACGTCCGGTGGTACCGGCACCATAAACGAGCACCTTGGGCCGAGAGGCTTGTTTCAGGATGCTCAGGTATTGATCACCCAACCAGACCCGAGCCAGCGCGCGCGATGCGCCAACAAACAGCAGCAGCAATATCGGCTGGATGATGCCGACAGTGCGCGGCACGCCTGCCACGCCAATTGCGGTGAAGATGGAGGCATACAACAAACCATAAATACCTACGGCTCGCGCCACCGCCAACAAAGCTGGCCAGCCGCTGTAGCGGAAGATGGCGCGGTACAGCCCCGACACGATAAAAATGGGCAGCGCGATGCCGATGGAAGCCGCAACGGCCAGCAAAGCATTGACAGACAGCGCAACAAACTCACCCAACCGTAGGTAGTAAGCCAGCCAGACAGTTAGGATGCATAGGCATAAATCGACGGCCAAGGCGACGAAGCGCTTTGCAGCTCTTGGCAACCCCAGAATGGGGGCAGCCAGCTTAAACAGAGGTTGTTTCATGGCGTGCTCAAAGAGGCTTTATTCGATCGCCGCTGCCAGAGCCCGTCACTGTTTTTATGATGGACTTGAAGTAAGCCACTATACTCATCTCCCTCAGCATGAGTGCATCCGTTTCTGCAAGCAGTTGGGGAGTGGACATATCGATGCCTTGAATTTGTGCCAACCCCGTAATTCCTGGACGAGCATCAAAAACCCCCCGCGCTGCGCGCTCAGCAATCAAATCGGTCTGGTTGAACAAGCTTGGCCTAGGGCCCACCAGACTCATCTCCCCCTTAAGTACATTCCAAAACTGGGGTAACTCATCCAGCTTTGTGCGCCGCAAAAAAAGCCCTATCTTGGTAACAGCCGATGCATCGGCTAGGTGAGTAGCGACCGATGCCGTATCAGGGCGCATGGTACGGAACTTCACCAAAACGAAAGGCTTTTGATGACGACCGACGCGCTTCTGAAGAAACAACGGGGAACCGGTGTCGAACAAGCCGATTAGATAAATCAAGGCTAGCAAAGGCCAGCCAAGTAGCAATCCAAGGCCTGAAAACACAACGTCAAAAAAACGTATCATCGTATTATCGTTTGCACTGCGCGACGCAAACCTTCATCGACTGAAACCGGAGGGTGCCAGTTCAGCAGATCTCTGGTTTTCGCAATATCCAGTTGCAACGACCCGCACAAGCGCTGATACATGCGTTGTCTATGCACCATAGTTGCCCCCAGTTTGAGAAGTGCAGTGGGCACATAAAACAGGCGCGCAGATATCCCTAAGGCTACCCCTGCGCGCCTTAACAAATCGGCGGTCGAGAGATCCTCCCCGTCACTAACCAAGAATGTCTCGTTGGCAGCAGCAGGGTGTTTCAGGCAAGTGATGATCAGGTCGACCAGATTGTCCAAAGCCACCAAACTGCGCCGATTGTTTGTGACGGCGGCCAGTGGCAAAGGTACGCCACCGACCAGCCAACGCATCATCGACTCAAAGTTGGCTTTGACTCCGGGTCCATACACTAAAGGAGGGCGAATGATCACCACCTCCATTCCAGTTTCAGTGGCAATCTGGCGCAACAGCTGTTCCGCTTCATGCTTGGAGATACCATAAGGGTCTTCCGGAGCAGGCGTATCGTCGGCTTGGAACAGCCGATCTGCCACACTGGTTTCTCCATTCACCTTAATCGAGCTTAAATACACAAGACGTCTAACGCCCCTAGCTGCAGCCTGGCGGGCAAGATTAAGAGAGCCCTCAACATTAACTGCTCTGTAAGATTTCAAAGAATCTACCACATCACCCCTTATCACATGGACTAGAGCAGCGAGATGAACAACGACGTCTGGTTGTTTGAGCAATGCAAAATGCCAATCCGTCTCTGGCCCAACGTTGCCAACAGCAACCTCAACTCCGACAGCCCCGCCCCTAACGGTCGGCACCATTTCAAACCCACGAGATGCTAGCGTGCCGCAGAGTCGGCGTCCGATGAAGCCGGACGCCCCAGTAACCAGAACTTTCAAGCAACCATCTCCCTATCGCGGCAGTCGCCAGGCATGCTTCACGAAGTAGCGCAACATGCTAGACAGATGCCATTTCATATAGCGCAGCCTCCTTCGGCTCGCCCGCTGTGCGGCGTGTATCACCGTGACGCCCGGATGCAGAATAACGCGCCGGCCACTCTGCCAGAGACGAGTGCAGATATCTACATCTTCATAATAGAGAAAGAAACCTTCGTCGAACCCATCGAGTTCGCTATACGCGCTGGCCGGAAAAAGAAGGAACATTCCGGCAGTCCAGTCGACGTCCTGCGGGGCGGGACCTTCGGACGTCACGCGTCCATCCCCGAGTCCCATGATCTTGCGCACCAGACGCAGCGGTGTAGGAAAATTGCGCGCGCTATCCTCAAGATCGCCGCTGGGATTTCTCACTGCTGGCGCGATCACCCCGCCAGAGCTCATCTCGAGAGCTTGAGCTAATTGCGGAAAAGGATCGTCCCTAAGCCGGATGTCCGGATTGAGCACCGCAAACATTGAGGCTTCGCAAAATCTGAAAGCCTGATTGTGATTGGCGCCGAAACCGCGAGGACGCTCGTTACGGATCACTCGCAAGCGAGGCTGGAGGGACGCAGGGCACGGAATGTCGTCTTCGGGAATGTTTTGGGTCAGAACAACCGCCGATACATCTTGGCAACAAGCCAGATCTTCGAGCAACGCAGCTACGAACCGGCCTTGGCCATGACTGACAACGGATACCATGATGGGCTGGCGGCAAGGCTCAGTCACGCTCAAATACTCCGTACAGGCAGTACTGGCGAATACGAACATTTAACCAGGCCGACCGCAAGGGCATATGGAATAGCCGTTGCAGGCCAAAACCTGCCGCTGCCAAAGTCGAAACAAGTGTGGCCTCGTCATAGAAAACCTTGTGATCCGAGTCTGTGGCGTACCCGCGATGTCCCGGCACGCCTACCACTAGGGAACTATGTGGGCGCAGAACTCGACGTATTTCTTTTAGTAGTTCAGCAGGTTCGATCAGATGTTCCAGCACATTATCTAGAATTGCGCTGTCAAAACTGACATCCTGAAATGGCAGCACATTAGGCGACATTTGGTGCGCATCCAAACCCCTACGGAGACACCATTCGACCGTTGCAGGATTGATATCGACGCCCACCGTTCCGGTACGGTGATTCAGGAAATCGCCGATTCCGCAACCAATATCAAGCGTCTTTCCATCGAGATATCGGCATAGCCTTGGATACAGCCAGTACCGCCGATACAACCAACCGAGGCGACTGCGTCCCTTGAGATACTCGAAATATTCCTCAGGGGCGGTCATACAGAGCCCTCGATAAGCTGCAGATACTGCATCGCAGCCGTAGATTGCCTGAACGAAGGAGGAAGCAAACTTGATTTTATAGAACGTGTGCGGCCAAGACTCGCAGCCTCAATCATTGCACGAGAAAGATCGATATCACTTGAAAACAGTTTCCCTGCCATCGGGTCGCTCAGCAGTTCCGCATTACCGTCCACATCACGAAGCACACAAGGCACCCCCAAATGCAAAGCTTCAAGAGCCGCCCTTGAAACACCTTCTGAACGCGACGGCAGTATCAATGCATCGGCACCAGCGATGAGCGGGTAAGGATTTGCAACCTGGCCGTGCAGTTGAACATGTTCTTGCAAGCCATTTCTCACCACCGTGGCAGAAATGCTTTCTCTTAGGGGGCCATCGCCAATCACGTCTAATTTGACCTCATAGCCTTGGCTTATCAAAAATTCGATCGCATGCACGATTAGGGCAGGTTGTTTTCGATTCGTCAAAGACCCAACGTAAACAAAGTGTAATCCCCCTTTGACATACGAAGAAGCACTCCGGAAGCATTCAAGGGCCTGTTCGTCGACAAAGTTCCCGATAATCTTGGACCGCACTCCTGCAATAGAGTGAATTTGCGTGGCCATGGCCTCTGTCATGGCAAACACATGGTCGAACGAACGAAGCGCCAGCAGATGGGCAATAGCCAAACTGGTGCCAATCATTCCATAATCATGCTGGTAGTTCTGCGGCAGATTACCCCTCACGCTCGAACAGATAACCGCATCTTCAGAGCAAAACCGGTTGAACAGATCAGCCGAGAAGCACATTGAGAGCGATGCCACGTTTTCTCGCCCCCCGGCATCCCGAAGAAGCCTTTGGTAGACACGCAGCCGGCCCCTCCAACCACCCGGAGTAGTGACTAGCAAAATCTCTTCGACACGAGCATCTAGATTGGCATCCACGCCTGGCCCATCTTTCAGATAAACCAGCACTACGCGACGGATGGGTGCCAAGGCATTTGCCAAGGCAAATGCCCCCTTAACTGGCCCAGTTGGATGCGGCGAAGGAACCAGGATAAATATTGTGCGATTCATAGTTCGCAGGCAGCTTCGATGATTTTTTCTGCCCTGCGTGTCCAAGTGTGTTGTCGTTCGTATTGGTCGTGGGCATTAGAGCCGATACGCGCCGCCAATTCAGGATTCCCTGCAATACGGTCAAGGGCTGCCAACCATGAATCAATATCCGATGGACGAGCAAGCAAGCAGTTTGCTCCATCAAGCAACACCTCTCGCAATACAGGTAGATCAGAAGAGATGATTGGCACACCGGTGCCCAGATATTCGAACATCTTCATCGGGGACATCCATCGAGCCGTGTCATGTCCAGCAACACCAATGGAAACACTTTCCTGGTAGGGCATCAGCAGTATGTCCACCATTCGCATCAAGTCCCGTGCCACAGGATGAGGTACATGGCCCATGAATGCCAAGTTGGCTTGTCGGTTGGAAGCGCGGCGAGCTGCGATATCGGTCTCTGTGCCGCCATAGACCAAAAACAGGCAGTCTTTACGTGCTGCAGCCATCGCTTCGACGATTTCTATGCCGCGGCCAGAATACAGGTGTCCAAAATAGCCGCAGACCTGCTTCCAAGTCCCCTGTGCTTCGGGTACGAGATCATAAAGTTTATCCCTGCGCTCAGTGATTGTTACCGGTGAGATACCGGCCGGTGCCGCATCATGCAGTACGAGTGTGCGATGCGGCTCCGCTCCATGGTGTTCCGCTAGATACTTGGCGAGGTGCTCCGAGATCACAATGGTGGTTACCCATGGGCAACGCATTATGGCACGCTGCATCCATTTTCTAAAACCTGTCTCGAGTTGGTGCGTTTCGAACAGCAGCGGAATTCTATGCAACACCGCCAACGAGAACGTCGCGTAGAGGTTACGCGACAGAATGGCGTCGCCCCGCTCGGAGCGACGAATGCAGCGCACCGCATGTCGGGCAATTCGCAGGTTGTCTCCAAGCGTCAAGGCACTGTAGAAGGTCTCGAAGCGAAAAGCTGTGGCCCCAACGCCATAGGTGGTTTCCACGGCTTGTGGGAGTTGCTGCGCATCATGCATGGCACGCTTGGCATACAGGGTCACGTCTGCGCCGCGTTGGGCAAGGCCATTACACTGCCACACGACGTGCACTGAATTGGCAGCACGGGAAGGAAGCGTTGAGGGGGCAATGTAGTGGAAACGCATCGGTTCATCGCTCCACTTTTGCAGCACGGAGAGACGGGTGATAGCCAATCCCTGGATAGTCGATGAAACCCCAATGTCCCGCATGCTCAGGATGCATGGCAACATCTATCCGAGCCAGGGCCAGCATGCGGAACCAGCTGTCCCACAGGTCGGATTCATTCCATCCGCGCGAATACTGGCTCCAGTGGGTATGGATGCGATTGTGCTTGGGGCGCTGCAGAGTCAGGCCATAGCGCAGGCGTTCCCGCAATGCCCCCGGATTACCCCGTGCTGCCCAGGCATGGCGGACAAAGCCGGCCAGTTGCGCAATGGATCGGGGCCGCACCTGAAGCGACTCGC
Organism: Ferribacterium limneticum; assembly: GCF_020510625.1. Classification (NCBI taxonomy): domain Bacteria; kingdom Pseudomonadati; phylum Pseudomonadota; class Betaproteobacteria; order Rhodocyclales; family Azonexaceae; genus Ferribacterium; species Ferribacterium limneticum. Next base: position 484,833 of record NZ_CP075191.1, read on the forward strand.
AAAATCCGCCATCCGGGTTTTGTTCTGCCAACAAGGTGCTAGCCGTCCGTTCCAGCACGCGCCGAGTGGTTTCGTCGGGTATCCGGCCATGCGGTGTCAGCATGAACACAGCGTCGTAGTCATAGCATCCACCACCGCCCGGATAGGGAGCGAAGTGCCCCTGCATATCTGCCAAACCACGAACGGACGCAAGTGTTTGCTCGAGATGTGGGTTGTCCAGGCCAAGGTATTCCAGCACTTCGTGCTGGTGATAGCCATTCTGGAATTGAAGGTGAGTCATGCCAGAAGAGCATCCCCAAAAGCCGAAATGGTTCATGTGCTTGACATGTATATCAACCCACTCATCCAGTTTTGCATGAACAGGCATTCCAAGATGGTCCCGCGCATGGATCATGAAAATTGCGGCGAACATGGCCTGGTTGCCACTTCCTGCTTGTCCATTTATTACCCCGGCTCGCAGAAGCGTATCTTTTATATTGTCATCAATCTGCTCGCCAACGAGATCTTCCAAGGGGTCTTCTTTTAGTTCATCCAGGATCGCCAGCGCACTCAAGCCGAAGGTCAGAAGTTGTCGATAGGGCTTCGCACGGCGGTGATTCGAGTCACGCGGTCGTATTTCCCGTAGGCCATTTTTCAAATGCCTGGCCATTGTTTTCGGGTCTTCAATTTTGTGAAGAGCCCGAATCAACTGTAAAGAGTAGATTGCGAAACAAGTGGCGTAAAGACTTGTATCAGCGCGCGGCGTCAGGCAGAAATCAAGTGACGAAGACGAGCAGGAATTCACAAATTCCTGAAATTTGTGCCTCACTGGGTTCAGGTCAGGCTTCACGGTTGTATGTTTTGCGAATTTTGTTTACAAGAAGATTACGCATCGAAGGGGTCAATACAAACCACCAAGTGCCAATTGCCCAGATCGTTCCGCCCATGACTACCTGTGCCATGAGCGTGTGCAGTGCTGACAGGGCACCCGGGAAGCCGAAAATTGCCGTGGGCGCTCCCATGCTTAACAGCAGCAATCCTGACGGCTTGAAGATAGACATGGCGAGATCGAATGGCCGCAGTCTGATTTCCATTTTGAGCAGAATAGCTGCGATGGAGAGACGAGCCATGAACCCGACAGAAACGCCAATGGCGAGCGCCGATACACCGAGCGTGGTCAACTGCAACAAGGCAAGGCCGATTCCGAGACCCAATACCGCGCTACTCAGTTCGGAGAACGCGCTTTCCCAATGCCTGCCGGCCCCCAGCAAAACACCTCTGACAGCTGACGCAGGCCCCACAAAGAATGCACCAATCGAGAGAAAATGCAAGTTCCATACCAGTTGCTGCATCGATGTGTGTTCTTCTCCTCCGGTGCCTAACCACCAATGCACAAATGCGGGCCCCGCGAAGAAGAGCGCAACGACGATCGGCACGCTCATGCTGGCCGACAATGAAATTGTTCCAATAGCCACGTCCGCAAGTGCCTGTTCCTTGGCGACGCTCAAGGAACTGACCACGGGCGTTACGAGTGCGCCCAACGAACCCGAAAAAGACACGGCCTGTGTGACCAGCATCAACGGTATGGCGAAAGCTGACACAGAGGCCAATCCAAGCTTTGCAGCGGCAATGATGCTTCCCTGGGCAAGCATCATTGCCGAAAACGTCAGCAGCAAGGACGCACCCGTATGCGACATCAGTTCATACACACTCGCTCTCGAGAGTCCCGAAAAAGTGATCGGAACCCCTACCTGACGTACCCCCAGATAATACTGAATGATATTGGTCAGCAGAGGTGGCAGGACAGCGACAACCGCAAAAACGAAAATTCCCAAACGCCATTCAAGCACGACGAGAAGTACGAGAGCCAGACGGAAAAAAACTCCTGCCAGATCCACCCCGAAATAGATATCGAATCGATTGGAAGTTGCCAACAGGCCGTAACCGACCTTGAGTGGCAGTCCGGCCAGTGCTGCTACAACGGCCACCGCGAGAACGTCGTAATGCCCTGCGCCTGCACTTTCTCCAAGCAGTAGCTGAGCGACACCCACTCCGCCAAAATAAATCACCAGCACGCCGATCAGGCTGACACCAGCGCCCAGCAAGAAAGCGCATGAGACAAGGCGGGACGCTTCGCTATGGCGCCCGTTTGACAGCAGGCGAGGCAGTATTCTTGGTAATGCGGAAGCTGCACCAAAGTCCAGCAGAGCCACATAGGTTGCCATTGTCGTCCCGAGAATCCAGACCCCCATTTCCTCGAGACCGTAAAACCGCGCAGCTACACCCGTAACGACCAGTGACGAGATAATGTATGCGACCTTGTGCCCCCACATAAATACGATATTGCGTACGGTCTGTCTGGCGCTCGGTACCTTGTTTGATTTCTGTGGCAGCACGTCAATCCACCTTCGCAGGATATCCGTGCCTCAGAAAAATTGCACTCAGCGTGAAAATAAACGGGGTGACGCTGTGCGTCAGCCATCCAGCTGTTGAGTAGACAAAAAAATCGAATGCCAGGACTGCCACCATCAGAATTATTCCACCGCCGAAAATAATGCTCGAGTTTGTATGAACTCCGGCAAGTTGCTTTTCGAGCGCCAGCCAGAGAAATACGAAGAAACCCGCTGCCGCAATCACGGAAGCAATGCCTCCCTCCCAGAGCAGCATCAAACCAAACGAATATGTTCCTCGAAGCCCGAATTTATCGAACATGATATCTGTGCGATTGGGTCCGAGATTAGGGCTAGGATTGATTGCTCCACCACCGAGTCCGAAAATGAGCGTACCCAAACCCCTATCCGCCAGTGTCTCGATGCTTTCCTGCATAAGCTTGAGCCGACCCAATTGAATATTCGTGTTGTTATCCTTGGTGGTTGTGTCCGAGTGATTCATTGGAGAGGAATAGTCTCTCAGCAGATAGTCCTTCCCGTATTTCAATAGCTGTACAGGGCATGGTTCATCGCTACCGCATTGGAGAGACGGAATCAAGGTAACCGAAGAAATCCACACGGTGATGCACACCACACTCAAAGACGCAAGCTTCCCGATAGTTATTCGTGGAATACCGATCTGTTCGCCAAGATGGCGCGACGAAAGCTGCGCATAAACATAGAAGGCTGCTGCGACAAGAAGTGGGAGCATGACCACGACTGCTCTTTTTTCGTTTACCACGGGCAGGAATGCGTAAATCGTGACGATAAGAATAGTCCAGCCCCCTTTGTACAGATACAACAGAAGAAGCATTGACAGCACAAGCATTGGGAAGATAAGCCCGAGTTGTCCAGCCGTCTGACTCAACCCGCCTATCCAGTGTTTTTCTTCAACCCCGATCACCATCCATTTGTAGGTAAAGAACGGAAGTTGCAGCAACATTAGACTGGCGATCAATAACAACAGCCGTCGTGATGCCGCTCTATCGAGCGGAATATTCAGTATCCCGACCAAAAAGAGCAGTGGCACAACGAGGAGTCTCACATAGAACAGGCTTTCGATGAAACTGGCACCTTGTGTTGCGCCCGAAACGAGACCGAACAGAACAGCGACGCAAAATGGCAAGATCAGTTGTATGCCGCTCAGCAGTTGTCTTGATCGCAGTCTTTGCGCCACCCCCATGGCAAAGAGTGCGATAAAGCCAGCTTCGAGAGCTGCCTTCAGCATCGACTCACGAATGCCCGCAGCAACCCAAGCCCCTTGAGTCATGCTCAATACGAGCAAGCTGGCAACCAGAAACTCGCCGATCGACAACTGCCTCAGCCCGGAGAGGCCAGATATCTCTAGTTCTGAAAATTTGATACGCATTGCTGCTTCTCTATTAAGTGTGGTTTTCCTTCTGTTGCGATTTGCCTTCCCCGAAGAAAGTCGTAGACAGTTGCGATGACCATTTGCGACGCCGTGCATCAATCGGAGACTCGAAACACCATGCGATCACGGCCGATATCAGCAGCGTCACGAGCACAACAAGTGCAAAACCAGCTACCGTGGTCTGAAGAAGTCCGTTTTTTTCATCCGGTATGGCAAGCACGACGCTTGCCGCCCCCCCCCACATCACCCCCAGGGCCAAGGCTACATGGTTGCCTATCCAGTGCAGCAGATAAACTGGATAAGCCATGTGTCCAAAAAATGCATCGATGCGTACTCCTGCACCCTTTGCCTTGTTAAGGGACAGCAACCAAGTGATGTAGGCCAGCAGAGGTAGTGCGACCAGGAAACTGGCTGTTACGCTCCAGCGGCTGAGCAATGATCCACACAGGAGAAAACCCACACTGGCAATCAGCAGATGGGTGTGTGGCCTTTCAGGCTTCTTGAACTTGTCACGAAGATGCCATATACATGCGCCCAAGGCGTAGGGGATCAATGCAACTGGTAGAAAGCTGTAGGTTAATGATCCTGCGAGTTCTGGATAGCCATTTCGAACCAGCAATTTGCTGGTCAGATAAAGGAAAGGAAATGCCCCGGCACAGATCAGTAATGTGAGCTTTGCACCCTTCCATGTGCGGGACAGCCATAGCATCGATGCCGCATACATCAATATCTCCACATCAACCGCCCACGAAGAAGGGCTTAGTGAAGTCTCCAGGCGACCAAGCCCCAGGAACGTTCCGCCAAGTATGAATACAGTGGATATCCACTCCAAGCCGCTGTCAGGAATACCAAGCGCGCTGTTGATCGAGCGTGGATCAACCAGATGGCCGAACATCCAGATGGATATGAATGCGAGGAAGAGCGAAAGCCAGTAGGTCGGAAAGATGCGCAATGCCCGGTTGACCGAAAATTCGAACAGATCCGTACGCCCAAACCGATACCGGCTGTTCAGCGCTCCTGTGATGAGGAACCCACTGAGAAGAAAAAAAGCCCATACCGCCAGGCCGGAGAACACCTCGGTTGCCTTGAAGTGCTTGAGAAGCACAAGGAGCGCGAGTAGAAGTCTATAAGTTCCGAACACGAGTCCTCGCCAAGCAGATTTCTACGAATGCAGCGAAAGATACTGGGCCGTCGTCCCGAGACTGTGCCATGCAAAGTCTATCCATTGCCGCAGCAGATTCAGCGGGTGCGTTCGTACGATGCGAGATGCAGGAACCGGTCGATATCCTGCACGCACGCAGAGACGCCGGAGCGATGCTGGCGTGAAGCCATGCAGATGCTCGAATGGGGCCAGCACATGAGGTGTTTTTCCATCGAAAGGCCAAGTCTCCCAGATACGAGTTCCAGAGGGGTCTCTCAGTATGTTGGGGACAGTGATACGGATCAGCGTATGTGTCCCGCAATAGGCCTTAAGCCTTGTTAGTGTTTCAAATGGGTCAGGCACATGCTCCAGAACCTGCTCAAGATGAATGACATCGAATTTCATGCCCGCGAGCTCAGACTCCGAATGCACTAATCGGAAGGGCGGAACTGCTTCGCCGCCCCGCTCGACACTAGGCTCATAGGCGACGACGCGGAACCCCTCTGCCACTGCTGCTCGCGCCCAGCGCCCGCGGCCGGAGCCGTAATCGAGAAGCAAGGGTTCTTTGCACACAGTATTGGTCAGGCGTCGTACCCTTCGCATTTCCTGCTGCATTGCAGTTGACGGAGTGTTGGTGGGTATTGCACCTGATGCAAGGGGGCGCCCAGATGCGTACATGAGTAAAAGTTGATCTGGCTCTGGTTGATTGCGATACCACGCATGACCGCATACCCGGCAACCCAACACCTCTAGGGGAATCGTATCGAGCCAATTTGAGAGTAATCCGTCGTACTTGATCTGATCGAATTCGAGAAATGCGTGGCGACGAAACTTGTCAAGTTGAGTGACAGTAATCGGATTTGAGGTGTCGCAGGCGGGACAGTCCTGTATGACCTGCATGATCTATGCCGTACAAAGGAAGAATAGTTTGTGCATCAACCAGGGGCTTTTTATTCGTTTGTATAAATAGCCATGCTTGAAAGGACGCGCTTGTACGTCCGAGAAGCTCTGTTCAAGCAGGTGCCGCAGACGCTTGTCGCTGAAATGAGTGACATGTGTCGGGTCATCTCGCAATCGACTCCATTTGCGATGCAGCAGTGCGTCACTCCAGTCGTAGAATCGCTTGATTGGATAGTTGGGCGTAGATATCAGGAGCATCCCGCCTGGGCGAAGAATGCGACGGAGATCGCTCACCGTGCGTGCGCCCTGCTCAGCCGGGATATGTTCAATCACTTCCATCATGTTGATGATATCGAAGCTTGCATCTTTGTATGGAAGCGGGCCTGTTCCTTCAATCAGACTGGCATTTGCCCACCCCATTTCCTGACATCGTTGTACGCGACGACTTGATACTTCCACACCGTGCACGTTTTCTGCACTTAGACCACGATTTGATACGAGGTGATGAAAATACTTCCCATCGCCGCAACCATAGTCCAGGAGCTTGATGGTCATTGGTGGTTGGCCAGATAGGCTGATCGCTTCACACAAGGCAGCATCCCAAGTATCTGCCACATTCGCATTGAATCGTTTGAAATCGGCGTAGGCCTCAAAGTCCTGTTTGTCAATCAAGTAAATGCTCCTGGCGAACTCGGCGAGAGCGTCTCTGATCCGGGCGACTGGACTGATTTGATGCCATCGATATAAAAGCCCAGAGCATAGTCTGTATCCCCTGCAAGAGCTTTTGAGGATTGCTTCCCGCGTCGACGCGAACACGCAGCCAGCAGAACAATTCCTTTGACAAGTTTTCCACGTATGCCGCCGAGAAACCATGGCAAAGCTGCCAACACGCTGGACAAAGGACTACACGACAATGATTTAATGATGAAGTCATTTGTATCAAGTCCCAGTTCGCAGAGTTCCTTTTCCCAGTATTCAGCCGTATTTCGATGAAAGTCACCATAACGGCCGTGTCGTGGGAATAGGAAAGGGATGGTCACAACGAATCGTCCGCCCGGTCTGAGCACCCTGAGCAGTTCCCGTGTGATACGGCGCTCTTCATGGATGCGCTCCAGTGCATTGAGGAAAATTACTTTGTCATACATTTTGTCGGCGATGGGCAAGACTTCATTCAGGTCAGCGACGATTGTTGGATTGACTGCTGCGGAAATGTTGATGGAGTCCAGATTGCCATCAATCTGGATCAGCTTGGTGTAGTCAAAATCTGTGCCGCCACCAATATCTAGGATTCGACCCCGCAAGTATAGGCGGGCGATTTGCTCATCCTCCATGAAGCGCAAGAGCGTGTTATCACCAGTTGCCACCAGGCTTTGATGGATTGCGATGAAGAGGCAACGATCATCTGGCGAGGGGATTTTTTGCAAGTTGGAGAAAAACATCGCGATAACCCGACGTGGCGGCATCAATCGCGAAGCGATGTCGATTCTTGAGCACTTGATCTCTCAGTTCGCTATATCGCGACCTCGCCTCTCTGGCTGTGTTTACAAGGTTGCTTTCATCCAACGGCAACCCGCAATAACCGACTATTTCCGTGCTGCTACCGGGGCCGGGGTTGTAGATTACGGGGAGACCGGCGCAAAGGGCTTCGAATACCGCGTTTGGACACGGGTCGTTCAGCGCCGGATGTAAAAAGAAATGTGCTTGCGCAAGAGTCTTCAGCATCTCTTCATGTGGCTGCATGCCCAGCAAGCGGACTTGAGCGGTGGGTAGTCCTTCCGGCCAGACACCAAGATGCACGACCTCGACGCCGTCGCACATGGAGATTTTTGCGATCAGATCATGCCGCTTGGTCTCCCTGGCGCTGGCTGTCGAGGAGACGAGCCTGATTTGACCATCCAGTGGTTGCGCGCAAGGGTTCTCGACCCAGAAAAACCGAGAAGCTCCATTATGGATAATGCAGTTTTGTGCCTCTTTGTATCCAGCACGCAAGAAAAACTCGCGCTGATAGGCACTCTGGAAAATGACGACATCCGCAAGGTTGAGCAGCGCAATAGTCTGGCGATCCTGGAGCCAGCCGAGGGTCATATTGCGCAAACCCATGCGGAACGCGTGGCGGTTGAGATTGACTGCGCGAACAACAATGCGCCGCCCCTCGGCTTTCCAGCGTCGCACCTGGGCCAATTTGTAGCGCCGGCCATTGCCTCCAGGACCCTTGCCGAGTTGATTCATGAAAACTATGTCGCAGGGTGCATCGACGGTATCGGTGCACTGGAAACGGTCGTCCTGCGCCAATTCAGTTTTGATTGCACGGATGAAGTTGTTCGCGCCGCCCCATGCCGCATCGACATGCCGGTAGGTGAAATGAACCCTGATCATGGCAATGACTTCACCATGTGGCAGCGCCGGGCACGGTTTTGGCAGGTGGGCGTCCGATCAATGCCTCTAGGTGTTCCACCAGTTTGGCAATTTCATCCATATAGGCGGCGGTTCGTTCCGTATGAACATTGGCTTTGCCCAGCAGTACCGAATAGAGATTGACGCTCGCACTGGTTTCGAACACAGAGGCTACGTAAGCCCGTAGCGCCTCTTCATCTGTTTTATGTTGCCCGATGGCCTTCCTGACGAGGTTTTGCAGGTGGCGTGGATCGGCGCAGCGACGCACCATGGTGTCGGGCAGCAGGTTATAGGGGCAGTCGCCAAACGTGATGACCGGCTTGTCGAGCATGGCCGCCTCCAGTGCGACTGAGCCCGTAACCACGGCCACGAGATCGGCCTGTTTCACAAGTGTGCGGGCCTCTACAGCAGGATCAGCGAACCTGACGCGGGGGATGTCCAGCATCTTCTGGTAGGCGCCAAGCGATCGTTTCCCGACCATCCACGGATGCTCCTTCACGACGAGCACGGTGTCGATCGGTAGGCTCATGGCAAGCATCCGAATGATCTCAATCTGGTTGACGTACGGTCTGCCATACACCAGCAATGACACCTCGGGCTCGGTGTGCAACGGGAAGAAAACATACCGCATGCCTGGCAGATCAGCTTCGTGTACATAGCGGCCCTTGAAGAACTCGCGCGTACGACGGGCCTGCTTAGGATTCTGACAGGCCGTGAAATAGAGACGGCGCAGCGGATCGGGTACGTGGTTGTCAGAAGTTGCAATGGAGTTTCTGTAGTTCCAATAGGCGCGAATTGCTGAGAATAACCGGTCGATTCGCGCGAATTTTGAAGCGTTCGACTTTAGCGCCGGCTTGTCAGATGGGCGCACCACTCCTTCATAGCGACCATGCTGTTCACGCACACGCTGAATATAGCGCCGAGCTTCCTCTTCGAAACGCGACTGCTCACCAGCCAGCAACCGCTGGTACTGTAAGGCAAGTTCGGGCGATGGGTCGTTTAGCAAGTGCGAGAAGGCGACACGGTCACCAATTCGGGTGGGACGAAGGTTCAAAAACCGCACCCCCCTAGCTTTGGCAAAAAGATAGGCCAGATAGTCGAGCATCGTGACGCAGATGAAGCTAACGACCAAATCCGGCTTTAGATCATCAAAAAGCGCCTCCATGCGCTCGAGCCCACGCTGAAGGATACAGAGCAACTCATCATCGGAAAAACGACGGCGGTAATCTTGGGTAAATGCACAGTCAGGCCCCATGAACAACCGGCGATCCGCCACGATTGCACCGAATAGGCCTGGATCACCGCCCAACTCCCGCTCATAGCGGGCCAGTTTTACCAAGTCCGGTTTACCCAGTGGCCTTGCCGTGACTTGCCATTCCTTAAGTAAGTGGTGGCCCTCCTGCTCGAAGCCTGGTCTTTCGAGAAGCCAGCGGTCGTATGCCATGCTGTCAGCCACAACAAAACCGGCCCGCTCGACCGGCAACCGTGTTTTGCTAGCGCTGCACAGGGCATCAAACAGTTTGAGACTTTCGCTTTGCGTGCAAAATAATACGTTCATGAGTCCTGATATCCGTTCATCGGCTCAATGACTAAGCTGGCGCTTGAGAAGAAACTCGATAAGAGCAAAATCAAGTTCCGAGTCGATGTCGAAAGCCCGCTCAGGTGGAATTTGGTAACCGAATGCGCGACCATCAAGTAGGTGACCGGCTGACTTTAGATATTTCGTTGTCAGGACATAGGTACCTGCAACGTGCTCATAAACAGCCGGCGCCCGCTGGCGCGCGAGCACTGTGCCATTGCCGATGCTCTTGCTCATCTTCAAGACACCATCGTTATCGGCTTCAACCAGGTTGAAATAAGGGTTGCGCCGAGCCTCGGATACTGTGAATACGGCATCTGGAGCGAGCCCGTCCTGTCGCAGTTGTCTAAATTTCTGCAACGCGCCTTGAATGTCAGCGACTTGGAGCAAAGGATTGGTGCAGTCAATATCGATGTACAAATCGTAGGCAATGCCGTCCTGCTCCTCACAAGCTTGAAGCGCATGCTGCCAGACTTGAAACTTGCCGGCATCTGACGAGGCGAGGGAGGCTGGGCGCATAAAAGGCACCTCGGCACCTGCCGCCCGCGCCACTCCAGCAATGGCTTCAGAGTCAGTGCTAACAACCACGCGGTCAATATCCGGAACAGCCAATGCTTTCTGGATCGCCCATGCAATCACCGGCTTGCCCAGAAGCGGTCGGATATTTTTACCAGGCACGCCTTGGCTTCCGCCCCGAGCGCCAATTACGCAGAGAATTTTTTCTAGATGCATGTGCCAATGCCTTACTTTGCGTAGCGATCTACGTCGAAGAAGTGCATGTTGCGCTCAATCCACTCCACCGTTCTTGTCAGCCCCTCATTAAACGGTACGCGACTCTTCCACCCCGTGAGCCGCTGCATCTTTCGGGTATCCGCCAGCAGACGGTTGACCTCGCTCTTTTCGGGACGGATACGCGCTTCGTCGGTGATGACTTCTACCTTGCGCCCAACGATTTCACACAACATTTCGACCGTCTGGGCGATCGACCACTCTTCTCCGGAACCAACATTGACCACCTGCCCCTCAGCCTCCTTGCACAGGGCCAAAGCCAGCATGCCATCAGCCGTATCCAAGGCAAAGTTGAAGTCACGAGTAGGCGTTAATGCCCCTAAATTCAATGTTTCACGGCCGGCCAACAACTGACTAGCTATGGTTGGGATCACGGCGCGTGCTGTCTGACGAGGTCCGAAGGCATTGAAGGGGCGTGCAGTCACCACAGGCAGGCCAAACGACAGGTAAAAGCTCTCGGCCATCTTGTCCGCTGCAATCTTGCTCGCGGAATAAGGGGATTGCCCCACGAGAGGATGATCTTCGGAAATCGGCACCTGCTGTGCAGTTCCGTACACCTCAGAGGTAGAAACGTGCACCAGCCGGGTCAAGGCGTCACTCTCCCGACAGGCTTGCAAGACATTCAGTGCTCCGGTCACATTGGTATCGACATAGGAACGCGGCGCATCGTAACTGTAGGGGATCGCGATCAGGCTGGAAAGGTGAAACACATAATCGCAACCTGTTACCCCTTGCCGCATGCGTTCCGCATCCCGTACGTCACCAGTGAACAATTCCACACCATCAAGGGTTTCCTTGGCTACATCACGAAGCCAGCCCTTGTCATTCCAAGAGTTGTAGTACACCAACGCGCGAACATGCGCACCCGAAGCCACTAACTGTTCGACCAGATGGCTACCGATGAACCCGTCCGAGCCAGTAACGAACACTTTTTTCCCGGTAATTGTTTCAATCATTGTCTTGCACCGTTTGAGCAAAGAAAGTCCGAGCTTTTTCGAGATCATCCGGGGTGCCGATGTCACTCCAATACTCGTGAACCGGGAACACAGCCACCGGCATCCCGCAGGTAAAGCAGGAATCGATAATATCTGTCATGTTGAGATGCCCCGCTCCTTGCAGCAAGTCCAGCGCCTGCGGGGAAACGGCATAGATGCCCGCATTACACAGAAATCGCTGGGAAGGTTTTTCAACCAGTCCAGTAGCAAAAGCACCCTCGGTATTGATAACGCCGTAGGGTATGCTGATCCGGTAATCTACTGCGGCCACTGTAACTTGAGCGGCGTGCGCCTGATGAAAAGTATACAGACTGCCAAAATCAGAGGTGGTAAGAATATCCCCGTTCATCACGACAATCGGCCGACTAGGCTTTTCCGGAAGGAGGGCGAGGGCACCGGCAGTACCTAATTTTTCCTGCTCACGCAGGTAGCGAATCTCTACCCCAAAACCAGCGCCGTCACCAAAATGTTCTTCGATAACATGACCAAGGTAGTTTAGGGAGAGGTAGATACGCCTCAGACCGGCTTTAGCTAGACTCTCGATCTGGCGCTCCAGCAGTGGGGCGCCACCAATGTCCACCATCGGTTTGGGGATCGTGGCCGTGAGGGGACGAAGTCGCGTACCCTCTCCCCCGGCCATGATGACGGCAAAGTCAAATTCAGCCGTGACCGGAATAAAGTGCTCCGGATACTCCAGATCGATCAAATGTACCAACCGCTTGAAACGGCCTTCGCTATCGACAACCGGCAGAGCCATGACGTTGCGTTTGCGCATGAGATCCAGGAGATACCCGGCGGGCGCGCCTTCTTCGGCAAGCAACGGGGATGAATTCATAGCCTGCGACAGAGGTGTTTCAAGACTCCCGCCCGCTAGCAGGCAACGCCTTACATCGCCATCAGTGAGCGTGCCGAGGAGGCGATTCTCGGCATCCACCACGACCGCCATACGCCGACGAGTAGCCTCGATGCCGCGAACCGCAGCCATCAATGGAGCATCTGGACTAAGCAAAGCATCGCTCATCGGAACCAGCCATCCCTGATCTCGCCTTTCAAGGTCATCTTTTTGCGAATCAGGTTTTGATCCAACGCGACCTCAGCAAGCACCTCGGCGATCTTCGGCCCGGCATCGCCCAGCCAGTAGGGGTTTTCCACCTTGTGGCACTGTTGCCTGAAGCCATCATCGAACAGGCAACGCCGTATCGCAGAGGAGATTTCCTGTCGGTCATACCCCGCGTCAACGACGTTCATTCCACGTAGCCGGCCTTCCTGCCGAGAGCCTATATTGACGGTCGGACAGCCGAAAGCAGGTGTTTCCTTGAGACCAGAGGAGGAGTTGCCTACGCAAGCGACGAGTATCGAATCATGCTTCGCCAATGCCAACACACCGTGATAGAGATGACGCCCAAGCGATCGATGCACTTGGGTATTGGCGACCTTCCGGTGACGGAACTCCTCAAGGCGCTCAATAATCTGCCGCCCCCCGGCATCGTTGTTCGGGTAGGTCAGTATGACCTGCACGCCATCTGTTGCTAACTCTTCCAACGCAGCCAGAGAAGGCTCGAGTTGCGAAACTGCCTGATCAAACTCTGTCGTGACGGAATGCTGTGTAAACAGCACGACAGGACGGAAAAGGTTCAGCCCAAGTCGCTCGGCGATCTCATCCGGGTGGGCATATCTGCCCTCCGAGATCAAATCGATCGCCGGGAAACCCACGGTATGTACCCGCCAGGCCTCTTCGCCCATCCCGAGGATGCGATTGGTTGCTTGTTGGTTAGTTGTGAAATGCAGGTGCGAAAGCTTGGTCATGGCATGGCGCACCGAGTCATCCAGCGCCCCGCCTTCCGTCAGATCGCCGCCTTCGATATGTGCGGTGGGTATGTTCATCTGGCTGGACGCAATCACGGCCGCCAAGCCCTCAAACCGGTCCGCATAAACCACCATCATGTCCGGCTTTAGTTCTGCGAGCACCTTGCTGATTTCGATGATGCCGGAGCCGATGGCCTGTGCAGTGGAAAAGAGCGAGCCTGCGTCCATTTCGATCTTGACTTCTGCATCGATTCTGAACCCGTCACTCCGAATTTCTTCGAGTGTCCGCCCGAAATTCGCATCCAGGTGGGCGCCGGACACGATCAGGCGATAATCCAGATCGGGGTGATTGTCCACTGCTCGTAGTATCGGATACTGAAGACCATATTCGGCACGATTGCCGGTGAAAATGGCGATGGTACGTAATCTCATGTATGTTCCATTCCTCTCTGCCTGCTGACCAAACGCCGAAGCCCTTCATTCAAGAGGACAGATGGCTGCCAATACAGATATTGTTTAGTCTTGGTAATGTCCAAAACGATGCAGGACGGCTTGGCTGCTGGCTGCGTAGAAACGATCTGTCGCTGGGATTGTTTTGCCTCTTCCAGCAACATCCTCGCAAGTTCTCCAATTGACGTGCCAACTCCCGTGCCAACATTGAACACGCCCTGAGCCTGCTGAGTCGCCATTTTTATGATGACTTCGGCAGCATCCTCGACCCAAATAAAATCTCTAACAGGGCTGGTATCCTGCAATTTAATGGGACCATTCTGGTCAAGCTGACCAAATATGTGGCTAAGTACATTTACGGTAGCCATACTTGGACCATAGATATTGGCAAGCCGCACAACAACACCTCCACAAGACAGAACGCTTTGCTCAGATGCCAATTTCACGCGAGTGTAAGTGTCGATGGCGCTGACAGGTTCGGACTCGATGTGAGGTGTGCAGAGTCCATCTCCATAGATGACGGAGGAAGATGCATAGATCACTTTTCCGTAGCCCTTTTTCAACAAGGCATGGAGAGTGCTGGACGCCTCATGCTCATATTCCACCGATAATTGGTTCACTCGGGATCTATTATTGATCTCCGCCAAGTGGATCAATACATCACCAAGCGGCGAGTCTGCATATTTAGCCACCTGCAGAAAACCGGGGATATCCTGTCGTGAGACGCGCAGGGTACTCACCCCGGCATAAGTCAGGCTTCTAGCAATGACACTGCCTAGGAAACCTGATGCGCCAGTAACAACCACCCGCATAAACTCACTTGCTCACAATTATTTGTTCGCGGTAATCGATAACTTCGAATTTCCAAGTAGCCGCATACTGCCTTGATAGTTTTTTGAAGAAATTGAGGTTGCTACGGTACCTAGGTCATCTTTGGTGCATGGCTTCACATAGCCTAGGCCGGCTACAGTTGAATACTTGACTTTGTCCGCACCCAGCAGTTGTTGCAAAACAAAAACTGTAGACAGCCTTTTATCTACCAGACATCCGATAGGTCTGACAGTGCTTCTCAGAACGTGAATGTAGTCAAAATCAAATGTTGCAGACCCATCAACTGGCGAAACATATTTTGGGCCATCAACGAAAACAAAATCGTAGGCTCTGTCCGGAATGTCCTCATAGCGCACCCCTCTAAATAGAGAGTACTGATCTTCAATGGTCCCACTCAGCCTGAAATCTACATATTCTGCGTATTTATTGGGCAGAAGTTTGCGCGACATCTCAAGCCACCCTTCATGCTCTTCCATGGACGTCACCCGCCCCCCCCGGCTGGTTTCTCTCTCGTTTTCCATCAGTGCATGAGCGATAACCAATGTAGACACCCCTGTTCCGCACTCAAGCACTTCCACCGGTTTCTCCGACCTGATCGTTTGATACAGGCACGCGTAGTCAATGTACCCACATCCTGTGGATTTCGTCTCCTGCAGGTATGCCTGCAAGGCATTCCAAAGCCCATCATTGCGCTGCAGCATTCGCTTCGCCCTGATTTGCGCTATTTTTCTTAGGAGGATTTCCAGCTTTGACCGAAGATAAGCCATCACATCTTTTCCGTTTACTCTTGTGTTGATAAACCAAGTACGATTTGATCTTTACGGAGCTGGTAGCCGCGCTTGATGGGGCGCAGTACTTCCTTTCCAATAAGAGAGTCATAGTCGAGCACGCCAAAGTCCCCACCACCAGGCCGCTTGACCCATATGTTCTCCTCGGTCAACTTTTCGCCCGGCTTGAGGTCCTTGGTAGCCACAACCGATGCAAAGGCAAATGCGATAGTTGGAGCCTCCGCGTCGACGGGCCCTTTTTTGCCGCCCCGGGCCGAAAAAATGATACGTGAACCCTCAATCAATTCAGACAAAGTTTTGGGGTCCATCGAGCAGATAATATCTGGTCCTTCCCTCTCCATACTGTCAGTGAAATGACGCTCAAGGATCGATGCGCCAAGCGCTACGGCACCCAGGCAGGGGTAGTTTGATGTCGTGTGATCCGACAGACCGATCACGGCATCCGGAAACGCTTCTCGAAGAGCTGACATCGCACCTAGCCTGACCAGTTCGGGAGGAGTGGGGTAGACATTTGTGCAATGTAGCAAGGCATAGGGCACCTTGTGTGCACGCAGGATTTCAACGGTTGGGCGCACCGATTCAAGGGTGTTCATTCCTGTGCTGACGATGACAGGCTTGCCAATTTTTGCCACATGCTTGATCAGGGGATAGTTGTTACACTCGCCTGAACCGATCTTGATGGCAGGGACATCGAAACGCTTGAGCCGCTCGGCTGCAGCCCTTGAGAACGGCGTGCTAATAAAAATAGAACCCCGGCCGTGAACATGCTGCATGAGCCTGCGCTCATCTTCCTCAGAGAGTGCGCAACGATCCATGATTTCGTAAATCGAAATGTCTGCATTGCCAGGGATAACCGACTTGGCCTCTTCCGACATTTCATCTTCGATAACGTGAGTCTGGTGTTTGACGATCTCAGCCCCTGCATCGATTGCAGCATCTGCCATCCGGATCGCAAGATCCAACGACCCGCCGTGGTTAATGCCAATCTCAGCGATGACTACGGGAGGGTGCTCATCACCGATAGGTCTGTTTCTGATAATTAGTTCCGGCATAGCTAATTTCCGATTTAAAACGTAATTAAAGGCGTCACACGGCAATTTCGCTGGATTGGATATCGGAATCGCAGTCAGTGGGCGTGGCGATGATGACGAAGTCGGCGCCGACATAGGCTTCTTGCTTGTTCAGCGTAGCGCGGAAGTTCAGTGGCCTGTGCTTGAGGAAGTCTTCGATTTCGGCGTCTTCGATCGGAGATTCCTTTCGATTCAACATCACGACCTTTTCCGCGTCAATGTCGAGACAGACCACTTCGTTGCGCTGCGCTAGCAACACGCCGTTCGACAGGCCAACATAACCAGTTCCTGCAATGGCTATTTTCACTGCAGGCCGCCCTTTACGGAATTCATCTTAGCTTGCAGTACCTCATACTTCGCCTCAAAAACTCCGCCGTCAGCTTGGACTTCTCAGCCACCCCAGTCGGCGTGAGCAAATAGGCATAGCGCAGCTTGCTCTGGCTGAAGCTCGACATCTTGAGCAAGCCCTTTTCCACCAAGGCCTGGAAGCAAAAATTGATCGTACCAAGCCCCACACCCAGACCCTTGGCCAACGCGCAGTGATTAACGTGGGGCGCCTGATGCAAACCAAACGATGCAAAACTTCGAACTAGATTTCCTCCTGGAAACCAGCCGATTTTTGTAGTGGGGATACGAGACTCAAGGTGATTTAGGCACGCTACCGCCATACCGTTTCACGATCAGCAAGCGCGGTCAGCAGATTCTAGCAGAGGGGGGGCAGAGTAAAAAGTGCAGCAAAGGATGTTGCCGCAAGCTCAACGGACGATGGGAATTGTGCCACACCATCATGACTTTGAGAAAGGTTTTTTGCCAAACAGGCAATAGCGAAGCAGGCTTGTCAGCTCGCCTTGCGCAAACTGGCCGGCGCGACACGCACCGCGACGGGTTTACTCAGAATCTCGATCAGCACCATGACTCGACGCTCGCCATCAGCCATTTGGTAGATGCCTTCGATGCCGACAAACGGTGCTTCTGTCAGACGAACGTGCTCCCCAGGCTTGAACAGCCGCTCGGGTTCAGTCTGAACCGCCGCTTCCTGTGTTCGCAACAGTTCAATGAGGCCATCATCAACACGCGCCGGTTCGATCCCGAAGCTGACCAGACGGCTGACACCCTTGGTCGAGCGGATCGGCGCCCAACTCTTGGCGGAATCCCCCTGGCCCAAGCGTATGAACAGGTAACGTGGAAACAGGGACTCGTCTGCAAGCGTCAGCACCCCTTGACGGAGCTTTTCTGATGGGAGGGTCGGGAGGTAGCACTGATAACCCTGCCGATGGAGGTTGTCCAAGGCGCACTTTTCCTGCCTAGGCTTGGTATAAACGAGATACCAGTGCATCGCCACCTCCGAAGGTTGTCTTTATTGTCAACATTTTACCCTTCGGTATTGCAGCGCGGCAATGACATTTCCATCGTTTATTTCATTTGTGATTCCTAATCAGCGGCAGTGGTATCTCCCTGCGCTGGAGCTTCGTTGTCATATTCCGAATCGGAGTGGGTGTTTTCTGCATCCAGCTTGTCGTTCCCGTCAGGGCCGTCTTTGAATTCGCCATCAGTCGCCAATTGCTGCAGTACCGTCTCTTCCATGCGGACGGTGTGAGCCTCCCCCGGTTTTTCGTCTGCCAAAGGGCGGGATTCATGCTACCCGTTTTTCCTGACGCTGCGCGCTGATCCAATTCTCCAGAAACTGCATTGGCGACGTGTTGCCAAGAGTCGAATGCTGCCGCTTTCTGTTGTAGAAGACCTCGATGTATTCAAAGGCAGTCGCCTTGATCTCGGCATGTGTGGCGTAGCGAATCCCATGTACCCGCTCACTCTTGAAACTGTTGCCCCAGCTCTCTGTCGGCGCGCTATCCCAGCAGTTGCCTTTTCGGCTCATCGAGCAGGTCATGCCGTATTCCTTGAGCTTGTCTTGAAAGGCATGACTGGCGTACTGGCTACCCCGGCCGGAGTGGCGCAACAGCCCGGCGCTGTTTTCTAGCGGAACCAGGCCATGATCAGCGCATCCGTCACTCTGTCCGTCGCCATGCGCGGTTTCAGCGACCAGCCAACGACTTCACGGTTGAACAGGTCGAGCACGATGGCCAGGTAGAGCCAAAGCGCTCGAGGCCATATTGTTGAAGGGCCTCAAAGGCAGTATCGACCTCGCACCGCGCTAGCTCCGGATGCCGTGACAGACGGGGATTACCCCCCTTCTACCCAAACTCGGGTTGTCGTGGCCGCCAGCCCATTGGGCTGACCCGGATGCTGCGCATGTATGTGGCGCAACAATGCTTCGGACTCTCGGACGAAGGCGTCGAGGATGCTTTGTACGACAGTCAGGCCATTCGCCGCTTTGTCGGGATCGACCTGGCGCGTGAAGCGGCCCCGGATGCGACGACCTTGCTCAAGTTCCGCCGCTTGCTGGAAGCGCACCAGCTGACCGAATCCATCTTCAATACCATCAACGCCCATTTGGCCGAGAAAGGTCTGCTGCTGCGGGAAGGGACGATTGTTGATGTTACCCTGATTGCCGCACCGCCGTCGACCAAGAACCGGGAAGGGAAACGGGATGAGGAGATGCACCAGACGAAAAAAGGCAATCAATGGCACTTCGGTATGAAGGCGCATATCGGCGTCGATGCCCAGTCCGGATTGGTGCATACGGTGATTGGCACCGCCGCCAAGGTGAGCGACGTGACCCAGGCCCAAGCGCTCCTGCATGGGAACGAAACTGCTGCCTTTGGCGATGCTGCCTACCAGGGGATCGAGAAGCGGGCAGAGAGCCTGGAAGTTCCGGAGACCTGGCATGTAGCCATGCGCCCGTGCAAGCGCAAGACTCTGCCGGGGGCGCCACTGGGCGACCTGCTCGAACGGATCGAACACGCCAAAGCCAGTATCCGGGCCAAGGTTGAGCATCCGTTCCATGTCGTGAAGAACCTCTTCCGTCATCGCAAGACACGCTACCGCGGTTTGGCCAAGAACACGGCCCAGCTCTTCTCACTGTTCGGCTTTGCTAATCTGGTGCTGGCACGTCGTTGGCTGCTCGACAGCAACATCCAAGGTGCGTCCTGAAAATGGAAAATGCGCGAAATACTCCGCAAAAGAAGATGCTGGGCGGCAAAAACAAGCTTGTTTACCAATCCAACCAGCTTCGCCCGCCTCACGCTTCCGGGTGAGGTGGATTGTTCGGCGTTTCCCTAAAGACATCCTTGTCCATCGGGATCACTGCATCGATGCTTGGCTGCAAACTCTGCGGGCATCAGATAATCCAGTGTCAATCGCCCCAGATTTGGTGGAGGCTCTAACTCTTGAGAAGATAGAGGCATGAAGAAGTCAGTTAAGTTCTCCCCCGAATTTCGCGAGCGCGCCGTGCGCATGGTTACCGAATGCCGAGCCGAATATCCCTCGCTGTGGTCAGCCGTTGAGTCCATTGCCGCCAAGATCGGTTGCACGGCGCAGACGCTGCTGACCCGGGTGCGTCAGCACGAACGAGATAGCGGCCAGCGTGAAGGGCCGACCACGGCAGACCATAAGCGCGTCAAGGAACTGGAGCGCGAGGTCAAGGAGCTGCGCAAAGCCAACGAGATTCTCAAGCTTGCCAGCGCGTTTTTCGCCCAGGCGGAGCTCGACCGCCGATTCAAGTCCTGAGAGCGTTCGTCGACGAGCACCGTGATGCCTTCGGGTTCGAGCCGATCTCACAGCTTGATGCCGTATTCCTGTTCGATGAGCTGACCGATGGCTGAGCGGGGCCACAGGAAGAAATCCATCTTGAGTTGTTCGGGGCATTTATCAATGATGGTGCGACCAATCGTATCTTCCTGATGGCTTTCTTGTGCAACGGAACAACTTGCTTGCGCCGCTCGTAAAGTTGTTCCAGCGTTCTCTTTTTCATCACTTGATGGCGCCAAAAAACCACAAAAGTTCATATTTCATCGGACCTTTTCAATAGCAACCGAATTTCATGATGACGTTGCAATGCTGCGGTAACATTTGGTGCACATAATGCCGCCTTTTCCGAGAGGGACGATCATGGACTTGTTGCTGTGGCGCCACGCTGAAGCCGAGGACGGGGAAGACGATCTGAAGCGTCGTTTGACCGAGCGCGGTGAAAAACAGGCACAGGCGATGGGGGCATGGATTCGTCAGCGCCAACTCAAGGATCTGCGGATTATCGTCAGTCCGGCGGTGCGGACGCAGCAGACAGCAGAGGCATTGAAGCTTCCCTTTGAAACAAATCGCAAGATCGGGCCGGAGGCTTGTGTCTCGGAGTTGATTGCAGCGTCTGGCTGGCCGTCTGCCAAGGGCTCAGTCTTGATTGTCGGGCATCAGCCTTCGTTGGGGCGCTTGGCCTCGTTGTTGCTCGCCGGCCATGAGTCGGAGTGGAGCATCAAGAAGGGGGCGCTGTGGTGGCTGAGCAATCGCGTGCGCCGCGATGAAACGCAGACCGTGCTGCGGGCAGTGATTCCGGTTGAAATGCTGGACTAGACAAGCTCGCCACTTAGGCGTGAAATAAGCCTTTTCGCATCAATGGATGGAGAGGGCATGGCAACCAACAAGAAAATAGCAATAACAGCACCGGCAACTGCCAGCACCAAAAAGCCGACGTCGCGTCCACCTCGCAAGCGCGCGGTAGCAAGCGGTGATATCGCGCCAAAACTGACCCCCGATGGTATCGAGGGTTTTGCCATCCATGCCGCCATTGATGGTGCTCAGGAATCGAAATTGGGTGCCATGCGCGATGTGATCGCCGGTCTGCCGCCGGAGGAGTCAGTCGCCTTGCTCAAGGGCCTGCTCAAGCAGCAGGGCGTGGTGGCCGAAGAGCTGCCTGCCAGTCCGGACGATGAGCTGGTCAAGGACTGGCGCGAAGGGGGATATCCCTACAAGAACCTGATGCAGCGCCGCAATTACGAGCGGCAAAAATATCGACTGCAAGTTGAGCTGTTGAAGCTGCAGGCCTGGGTCAAGGAAACCGGGCAGAAGGTGGTGATCCTGTTTGAAGGCCGTGATGCGGCGGGCAAGGGGGGGACCATCAAACGTTTCATGGAACACTTGAATCCACGGGGCGCCCGCGTCGTCGCCCTGGAGAAACCGAGCGAAATGGAGCGTGGTCAGTGGTATTTCCAGCGCTACGTGCAGCACCTGCCGACCAATGGCGAGATCGTGCTGTTCGATCGTTCCTGGTACAACCGTTCAGGGGTCGAGCGGGTGATGGGCTTCTGTACTGATCAGGAGTATGCGGAATTCGTCCGTCAGGCGCCGGAATTCGAGCGCATGCTGGCGCGCAATGGCACGCATCTGATCAAGTTCTGGTTCTCGGTCAGCCGCGAGGAGCAGCGCCGCCGGTTCCGCGAGCGCAAAGTGCATCCGCTCAAGCAGTGGAAACTGTCACCGATCGACATGGCCTCGCTGGACAAGTGGGATGACTACACCAAGGCCAAGGAGGCGATGTTCTTCCATACGGATACCGCCGATGCGCCGTGGACGGTGATCAAGTCGAATTGCAAGAAGCGTGCTCGCCTGAACGCCATGCGCTATGTGCTGCATAAACTGCCGTACAACAACAAGGATACCGAGCGGATCGGCAATCTGGACCCGCTGATCGTCGGTCGTGCCAATGTGGTGTTTGAGCGCGGCGAGCATCAGGGAGTGCCGATCCTCTAGCTGATTACGTAGGAGGCGCCGCCGGTCGCGATGAGCAGGCCGGTTTCGTTTTCCAAAGTCATCTGCACGGAAGCAATACGGCCGCCAAGACGGGTTACCCGTCCGGTGGCCGTAAATTTTTTGCCGACGCCCTGGTGCAGGTAGTCGGTACGCAAGTCGATGGTGCCGATGCGGCCAAAGCGATGGCTGACCTGGTCGGTACTTTCGCTGTTGAATTTCTCGGCGATGGCCACCGTCACGGCCAGGCCGCCGACGGTATCCAGCACGGTGGCGATCACCCCGCCGTGCAGTCGGCCGTGCTGAAAATGACCGATCAGGTCCTGGCGCATGGCAAAGCTGATTTGCGGCGCTGCCGGATCAAGCGATTCGACGCGGAAACCCAGGAGTTCGTTAAAGCAGAGGCGATGCTCGAAAACATAGCGCAACGTGATTTCGAGGTGCTTTTGCTCTTCAGCTGAGCGGCGGGGCGGTTGGGTTTGGGTAGTCATGGTGCTTCGAAGAAATAAAACGGTCGAGGGCGGCAAGTACCTGAATCGGAGGCCAGTTTAACCTGTCCCGAAGAGAATCTTGTGCGCGGAAGCAAGCTCAGTTCAAGCAATGCCGTGCCGGGAGGCTTCGCCTCCAATCACCCGATATTCATTCTTCATGCATGTTGTGGCAACGAGCGAAAGCTGAATGACCTTTGGCATAGTCCGAAAGGACTATGCGGATTCATGCTTGTAGTGAGAGTGGCGTAATAATCGCTAGCCAGAATTGAAATTGTGAAAATCGCCCAACGAGCCTGGTTGATTTGAGCCTGGGCCGAACCGTGGCGTTATCCGGCCCCCGTCAATGAAAACTGATTGAGTCACAATTTTGAGAGGAATGTCATGAAAGGCATCAAACACCCCAAGAACGACCTGACGATCAACCCGTCAGGCAATGATTCCATTTTCGACGTGATTGGTCGCGTCGAGGTGAGCCGCCGTCGCTTCATTCAAGGTAGTGCCAGCGCCAGCATGCTGGCTGCTGCTGGTGGTCTGACCCTGTCCGGTATTGTCGGTACCGTTGAGGCCGCTGTGGCCGCTCCGGTGGTCGGCATCGGTTTTACCGGCGTTCCGGCCAGTTTGGCACCCGTGGCCGACGTGGTAACGGTTCCCGCCGGCTATACCGCCAAGGCGCTGGTTGCCTGGGGTGACCCGATCATGGCCGGCGGCGTTGCCTACAAGGCCGACGCGACCAACACCGCAGCCGAGCAGGCCAAGCAGTACGGCATGCACACCGACGGCATGCACTTCTTCCCCTTCCCGAGCCGTGGCCAGGTGCTCAACGATCGCGGCATCCTCTGCGCCAACAACGAATACACCCACGAAGAAATTCTCTTCCCGGATGGTCAGGTCGGTACCGGCTACACCATCGAGAAGTGCCGCAAGTCGCAAGCTGCTCACGGTGTTTCCATCCTCGAAGTGCGTCGCATCAACGGCAAGTGGAATGTCGTGCCATCTTCGATCTATGGTCGTCGCCTGACCGCCAACACGCCGATGCGCGTTTCCGGCCCGGCCGCCGGCCACGCCCTGATGAAGGCCAACGAGTACACCATCAGCCCGAGCGGCTCGGTTGCCACCGGTAACACGACCGACGGCTACACTGCCAACGGCACCATCAACAACTGCGCCAACGGCATTACCCCCTGGGGCACCTACCTGACCTGCGAAGAAAACTGGAACGGCAACTTCGGTGCCAACGCCGCCCTGCCGGCCGTTACCACGGAAGCTGGCAAGCTCTACAACCGCTATGGCGTGGTTGCCGCCGGCTTCGGTTATCGCTGGCACACCGTTGATCCGCGCTTCGACCTGGCGGTTAACCCGAACGAGAGCAACCTGTTCGGCTGGGTCGTCGAAGTCGATCCGATGGATCCCACCAGCAAACCGGTCAAGCGCACCGCCCTGGGCCGTTTCAAGCACGAGAGCGCCCAGTACGTGGTCGACAGCGCCAACAATATCGCCTTCTATCTGGGTGACGACGAGCGCAATGAATACATCTACAAGTTTGTCTGTGCCGGCAAATACAACCCGACCAACCGCGCCGCCAATCGCGATCTGCTCGACAGCGGCACCCTGTACGTCGCCCGCTTCGATGCCGACCTGACCGGCACCTGGTTGCCGCTGACTCCGGACAGCATGGGCCTGAACGGCGTTGCTCTGCGTGACAACCCGAATTTTGTTGGTGCCAATGACGACGAAGTGATGGCCAAGATCCTGATCAAGACCCGCATGGCTGCTGACGCTGTTGGCGCCACCATGATGGATCGTCCGGAATGGACCGGCGCCCGTCCGCGCATTAATGGCTACGACGAAATCGAGGTCTACTGCACGCTGACCAACAACAATCGCCGCGGCAGCGCCGCTACGCCGAGCTCCAACAATGCCAACGGCTCGACCACGGCTGCTTCTGCACGCCCGGCGGTCGATGCCGCCAATCCGTACGCGGACAACATCTACGGCCACATCATCCGCTGGCGTGAAGACGGCAAGACGGTTCTCGCTACCGAGTTCGGCTGGGACATCTTTGCCCAGTGCGGCGATACCGCGACCACCAAAGCCGCCAAGTCGACCAACGACTACAAGGGCAACATCGAAGATACGCCGGATGGCTCGGCTGATATCGGTGCGCCGGACGGCCTGTGGTTCGACTGGTTCGGCCGCCTCTGGGTGCAAACCGATCAGGTCGGCGATGCTTCCGGCGACTGGCTCCATATCGGTGCCAACAGCCTGTCCTGTGTCGATCCGGTGACCAAGGAATTCCGCCGCTTCCTGACTGGTCCGAACAAGTGCGAAGTCACCGGCATCACCATGTCGCCGGATGGCAAGACCCTGTTTGTCGGTGTCCAGCACCCTGGTGAAGATGCGACAGCCGCCAACCCGACCCAGTACTCCAACTGGCCGGCCAGCCAGTGGGCGACCCGCGCCGACGGTGTCACAGCCCTCCCGGGCGGCCGTCCGCGCAGCAGCGTCGTGGTCATTACCAAGGACGATGGCGGCATCATCGGCGCCTGATAGACGTGAGACTCTCCCGGCAGAATGCCGGGAGTTAGCGAAACAACGAAAGGAATTCGACATGAACAAAATCAACCTGATCGCCGGCTTGTTGCTGGCAGTCACCGCTGCCGGCGCCAACGCTGCCGGTACCATCAACAGCCTGGCTGATGTTCCTGCTAGCAGCGTGGTTCTGAACTTTGAAAACGAAGATGGTCACGTCTTCGCTTCCGGTGCCAGCTACAGTTTCGGCGGTGCTTCGTTCGTTGCCGACCAGCAGATTACTGTTGGCCAGTCTGTCTTCGACCTTGGTGAAAACGGCCTGTGGGGTGGTAACGGCAACCACTTCCTGTCCTTTGACAACGTTGGCGCCATGACCTTGGACGTCAGCTTCAATGGCCTCAAGACGAAAGGCTTCGCCTTCGATTTCAGCGCCTGGCAGGAGTTGGGTTCAACAACCCCTGCTACGATCAGCGTCAGCTACTTCGATGCTGCCAATAGTCTGATTGGCACGCACAGCGAGACAATTTCGCCAAGCCTGGGTTGGGAAAACTACAACCTGTCCCTGAGCACCGGCTACGTCAGCGACAGCGCCAACATCGCTCGTGTCAGCATCACCGGTGACGGCGTCGTACTCGACAACCTGACCTTTACCCAAGCTGTTCCAGAGCCGGAAAGCTACGCCATGCTGCTGGCTGGCCTCGGCCTGATGGGCGTCGTTGCTCGCCGCCGTCAGCGCAGGTAAAGACCGCACAAGGCAGCGGGGGCAACCCTCGCTGAAACGAGAAGGGCCGGAATTTTCCGGCCCTTCTTATTGGTGCTCGCTACCAGTCGGTTCGACTTATTTTTTGCGCGGTGCCGGTACGTCGGTACAGGTGCCGTGCGCCACTTCGGCCGCCATGCCCACAGTTTCACCGAGTGTCGGGTGCGGGTGGATGGTCTTGCCGATATCGACTGAATCGCAGCCCATTTCGATGGCCAGACAAACTTCGCCGATCATGTCGCCGGCGTTCGGGCCGACAATCGCCCCGCCGATGACGCGATGCGTTTCGGCATCGAAGATCAGCTTGGTGAAACCGTAATCGGCACCGTTGGCGATGGCACGACCGGAAGCTGCCCACGGGAATTTGGCGGCTTCGATCTTGCGGCCTTCCTTCTTGGCCTGGTCTTCGGTGACGCCAACCCAGGCGACTTCCGGATGGGTATAGGCGACGCTCGGAATCACTGAGGCATCGAAGGCAGACTTCTGACCCGCCGCAACTTCCGTCGCGACGTGCGACTCATGCACGGCCTTGTGGGCGAGCATGGGCTGGCCGACGAGGTCGCCGATGGCGAAGATGTGCGGCACATTGGTCCGCATTTGGGCATCGACGTTGATGAAGCCACGGTCGGTCACGGCGACGCCAGCCTTGTCGGCACCGATCTTGTTACCATTCGGCGTGCGGCCGGCGGCTTGCAGGATCATGTCGTACTTGACCGGCTCGGGCGAGACACCTTCGCCTTCGAACTTGACGTAGAGACCGTCGTCCTTGGCTTCAACAGCTACCGTCTTGGTCTTCAGCATGATCTTGTCGAAACGCTTGGCGTTCTGTTTCTCCCAGACCTTGACGGCGTCGCGGTCGGGGCCTTGCATTAGGCCATCCATCATTTCGACGACATCGACCTTGGCGCCCAGGGTCGAGTAGACCGTGGCCATTTCCAGACCGATGATGCCGCCGCCGATGACCAGCATCTTCTCCGGCACGAAGCGCAGTTCGAGCGCCCCGGTCGAATCGACGATACGCGGGTCCTTCGGAATGAAGGGCAGGTGCATGGCGGCCGAGCCGGCGGCGATGATGCACTTCTGGAACTTGACGATCTTCTTGGCGCCGGTCTTGTCCTGACCCGTGCCGTCGGTCACTTCGACTTCGATGTGATGCGGGTCGAGGAAGGTGCCGACACCGCGCACGATCTCTACCTTGCGGCCCTTGGCCATGCCGGCCAGACCGCCGGTCAGCTTGCCGACGACCTTGTCCTTGTGGGCTCGCAGCTTGTCGATATCGACGGTCGGTGCAGCAAAGGTGACACCGAGATCATTGGCGTGCTCGGCTTCTTCCATGACCGCTGCGACGTGCAGCAGCGCCTTGGACGGAATGCAGCCGACGTTGAGGCAGACGCCGCCGAGAGTGGCGTAGCGCTCGACGATGACCGTCTTCATGCCGAGGTCGGCCGAGCGGAACGCGGCGGAATAGCCGCCGGGGCCGGCGCCGAGGACGAGCATTTCGCACTCGATGTCGGCACCGCCGGCATGGCTGCCGGCGACCGGAGCGACCACCGGGGCAGCCGGAGCTGGAGCAACGGCAGCCCCCTCTCCCCGGCCCTCTCCCGCGAGGGGAGAGGGAGTGGATGCCGCAGCACCGGACTCGACCTTGATCAGCAGCGAGCCTTCGGCCACCTTGGCACCGAGCTGAACGAGCACTTCCTTGACCACGCCAGCGACCGGCGACGGTACATCCATCGTCGCCTTGTCCGATTCCAGCGTGCAGATTGCGTCATCTACCTTGATGCTGTCGCCAACCTTGACGAACAGGTCGATGATCGGCACTTCGGCGAAATCGCCGATATCCGGGACTTTGACTTCTACGAGACTCATGATGATCTCCTTCCCGGGTTACAGCGCGACGCGACGGAAGTCGGCCAGCAGCTGGGCGATATAGACATTGAAGCGGGTCGCCAGCGCACCGTCGATGACGCGATGGTCGGCGGTCAGCGACAGGGGCAGGACAAGGCGCGGCACGAATTGCTTGCCGTCCCAGACCGGCTTCATCGCCGACTTGTTGACGCCGAGGATGGCGACTTCCGGTGCATTGACGATCGGCGCGAAGTAGGTGCCGCCGATGCCACCCAGGCTGGAAATCGTGAAGCACGCGCCGGACATGTCGGCTGGCTTGAGCTTGCCGTCACGGGCTTGCTTGGCCAGATCGCCGGATTCCTGCGCCAGTTCGAAGACCGACTTCTTGTCGACATTCTTGACGACCGGGACGACCAGACCATTCGGCGTGTCAGCCGCAAAGCCGATGTTGAAATACTTCTTCATCACCAGATTGTCGCCATCGAGCGAGGAATTGAATTCCGGGAACTTCTGCAGACCCTTGACGCAAGCCTTCATGAGGAAAGCCAGCATGGTCAGCTTGGCGCCGCCGCCCTTTTCGTTTTCCTTGTTGAGCAGCACGCGGAAGGCTTCGATGTCGGTGATGTCGGCGTCTTCGTGATACGTCACGGCCGGGATCATGACCCAGTTGCGCGACAGGTTCTGGCCGGAAATCTTCTTGATACGCGACAGCGGCTTGACCTCGATCTCGCCGAACTTGGCGAAATCAACCTTCGGCCACGGCAGCAGATCGAGACCGCCGCCGAGGCTGGCGCCGGCGGCGGCAGCAGCCGGGCCGGCAACGGCGCCGGACATGACGCCCTTGACGTACTTGGTCAGGTCTTCCTTGACGATGCGGTTCTTCGGGCCGGTGGCCGGCACCTTGTTCAGGTCGACGCCGAGTTCGCGGGCATAGGCACGGACGGACGGCGAGGCGTGAACCTTGGCGCCCGCTGCTAGTGCCGGGGCCAGTGCAGCCGGTGCGGCAGCGACTGGCGCGGCGGCCGGAGCAGCAACCGGGGCTGCAGCGGCAGGTGCCGGGGCAGCCGATTGCAGTGCGGCGGCCGGAGCCGAGGCGCCGGTTTCAACCTTGATCAGAACCGTGCCTTCGCCCACTTTGGAACCGAGCTGGACCAGAACTTCCTTGACCGTACCCGCCACGGTGGACGGAACATCCATCGTCGCCTTGTCGGATTCCAGCGTGGCAATGGCGTCGTCAACCTTGATGCTGTCGCCGACCTTGACGTAGAGCTCGATGACCGGAACTTCGGCGAAGTCGCCGATATCGGGCACCTTGACTTCAACCACACCACCGCCAGCAGCAGGCGCTGCGGCAACCGGGGCAGCAGCAGGGGCCGGCGCCGGCGCAGCAGCTTGCGCGGCCGGAGCGGCAGCAGGAGCTGCAACTGCGGCACCACCCGATTCAACCTTGATCAGCACGCTACCTTCGCCCACCTTGGAGCCGAGCTGGACCAGCACTTCCTTGACCACGCCTTCAACGGTGGAAGGCACATCCATCGTGGCCTTGTCAGATTCCAGAGTGGCAATGGCGTCGTCGATCTTGATGCTGTCGCCGACCTTGACGTACAACTCGATCACCGGCACTTCGGCGAAATCGCCGATATCGGGGACTTTGACTTCAATGATTTGGCTCATGTTGTCTCTCCCTGATTAAACCGACATCGGGTTGGGTTTGTTCGGGTCAAGGTTGTACTTGACCAGAGCGGCAGCAACAACTTCACGAGCGATCTCGCCGTTATCGGCCAGCGCCTTCAAGGCAGCCAGCGTCACCCAGTGACGATCGACTTCGAAGAAATGACGCAGCTTTTCGCGGGTATCCGAACGGCCGAAACCATCAGTGCCGAGCGTGACGTACGGCGCCTTGACGAAGGGGCGAATCTGCTCGGAGAACAGCTTGATGTAGTCGGTCGAAGCGATGACCGGGCCCTTGGCGCCAGCCAGCTTCTGCTCGACGTGCGACAGCTTCGGCGCCTCAAGCGGATGCAGCAGGTTCCAGCGCTGGACGTCCTGACCGTTGCGGGCCAGTTCGTTCATGCTCGGGCAACCCCACAGGTCAGCCTCAACACCCCAGTCTGCCTTGAGCAGGTCGGCGGCAGCGATGACTTCGCGGAAGATGGTGCCGGAACCGAGCAGCTGAACGCGCGGGCCGGCCGATTCGCCACCCTTCTTGAACAGGTACATGCCCTTGATGATGTCGGCTTCGGCGCCGACCGGCATTTCCGGGTGCTCGTAATTCTCGTTCATTACCGTCAGGTAATAGAAGACGTCTTCCTGCTCCTGGAACATGCGGCGCATGCCGTCCTGCGTTACGACGGCGACTTCGTACTGGAAGGTCGGGTCGTAGGAAACGCAGTTCGGGATCAGGTTGGAGAGGATCAGGCTGTGGCCGTCTTCGTGCTGCAGGCCTTCGCCGTTCAGCGTCGTGCGACCGGCCGTGCCGCCGATCAGGAAGCCACGGGCGCGCTGGTCGCCAGCCGCCCAGCACAGGTCGAGGACGCGCTGCATGCCGAACATCGAGTAGCAGATGTAGAACGGAATGGTCTGGACGTTATGCACGGAATACGAAGTGGCGGCGGCGATCCAGTCGCTCATGGCGCCGGCTTCATTGATGCCTTCCTGCAGCACCTGGCCAGTCTTCGATTCCTTGTAGAACATCAGCTGGTCATGGTCTTCCGGTACATAGTTCTGGCCTTGCTGGTTCCAGATGCCGACCGAGCGGAACATGCCTTCCATGCCGAAGGTGCGGGACTCATCCGGCACGATAGGCACAACGTTCTTGCCGACATTCTTGTCCTTCAACATCATGTTCATGATGCGGACGATGGCCATCGTCGTGGACAACTCACGGCCTTCGCCGGAGGCCTTCAGCAATGCAGCAAAAGTGTCGAGCGCCGGAATTTGCAGCGCATCGGCCTTGCGGCGGCGCGACGGCAGGAAACCGCCGAGGTCCATGCGACGCTGGCGCATGTACTTGTACTCTTCCGAATCTTCCGGGAAGGTCAGGTAGGGCAGTTCTTCCAGCTTGTCGTCGGCTACCGGCAGGTTGAAGCGGTCGCGGAAGCGGCCAATCTGCTCCTTGTCCATCTTCTTCTGCTGGTGCGAAATGTTCATTGCCTCGCCGGCCTGGCCCATGCCGAAGCCCTTGATGGTCTTGGCCAGGATCAGGGTCGGCGCGCCCTTGTGGGTAACGGCAGCGTTGTAGGCGGCGAAGATCTTGAAGATGTCGTGGCCGCCACGATTCAGTTGCCAAACCTGATCATCGGTCCAGTCGGCAACCAGTTCCTTCAGTTCCGGCGTGTTGAAGAAATGCTCACGGACGTAGGCGCCGTTCTTGGCCTTGAAGGTCTGATACTCACCATCGCACAGTTCCATCATGCGTTTCTTCATGATGCCCTTCTTGTCGCGCTGGAACAGGGCATCCCACTGGGTGCCCCAGATCAGCTTGATGACGTTCCAGCCGGAACCGCGGAATTCGGATTCCAGTTCCTGGATGATCTTGCCGTTGCCGCGTACCGGGCCATCAAGGCGCTGCAGGTTGCAGTTGATGACGAAGATCAGGTTGTCCAGCTTTTCGCGGCCAGCCATGCCGATGGCGCCGAGCGATTCGACTTCGTCGGTCTCGCCGTCGCCGAGGAAAGCCCAGACCTTGCGCTGTTCAGCTTTGGCGGCATCGATCAGGCCACGCGAGGCGAGATACTTCATGAAGCGGGCCTGATAAATGGCCTGGATCGGGCCGAGACCCATGGAAACGGTCGGGAATTGCCAGAAGTCCGGCATCAGCCACGGGTGCGGGTAGGAGGAAATGCCCTTGCCGTCGGTTTCCTGACGGAAGTTGTCCATCTGCTGTTCGGTCAGGCGGCCGAGCATGAAAGCGCGCGAATAGACGCCCGGCACCGAGTGGCCCTGGAAGAAGATCAGATCGCCGCCGGTGTCGTGGTCGAGGCTCTTCCAGAAATGCGAGAAACCGACGTCGTAAAGCGCGGCGGCCGAAGCGAAGGAGGCAATGTGGCCGCCGACGTTGGTGTCCTTGTTGGCACGCACGACCATGGCCATGGCGTTCCAGCGAATGTAGCTGTGAATCTTGATTTCCATGTCCGCGTTGCCCGGGTACTTGGGCTGACGGTCGGCCGGAATGGTGTTGATGTATTCGGTGTTGGCCGAGTAAGGCAGATCTATCCCGTCTTCGCGGGCCTGGCCGATCAGTTTTTCAATCAGGAAATGGGCGCGATCGGCGCCTTCCTGCGTAATGACGCCATCGAGGGCATCGGTCCATTCTTTGGTTTCCTGCGGATCTACGTCAGCGGGGTCAGGCAAGGCATTCGGTTGTTCGGCCATGGTTTGTCTCCTAGGTTGCATTTCATTCTGTTTTGCCTGTTGAGCAAAACAACTTTAGCTCGTTACGAGTCGGTTCGCGAGCCCGTGTTTTCCCTAATCATCGTTCCGCATTGTAAAAACAAAATTCACATCGTGCAATATGGCCGAGCGTATGCATCGAGCTTATTTGCGAAATTTTTGAGGGGGGCAGGGCCGTGCTTGCAGCGGCGTGTTAACGCCGCGGTTTGCGGGACGGGAAACCTAGAGCGTAGCCCAGCGGGCCAGCGTGCTGCCGTAGAAAGCGGTGGCAAGCAGGGCGAGCGGCGAAATGGCGATGAAGACCTTCAGCACCCGCTTGATAA
Organism: Ferribacterium limneticum; assembly: GCF_020510625.1. Taxonomy (NCBI): domain Bacteria; kingdom Pseudomonadati; phylum Pseudomonadota; class Betaproteobacteria; order Rhodocyclales; family Azonexaceae; genus Ferribacterium; species Ferribacterium limneticum. The sequence goes on from NZ_CP075191.1 coordinate 517,336, forward strand.
ACGGGTGAGCGACCTGCGACTCGATGAAACAGCGGGCGACCAGCGCGCCCTTGATCCAGATGATGGCCGCCACCAGCAGCGGCAGCAGACTGATGTCCCGGAACCACTCGCTAAGCCCCAGGCTGGCCAGGGTCAGGGCCACGAGGGCCAGCCAGGCGGCGGTCAGTTGGCGGAAATGATCGGTTTTCGTATCCATGTTCAGGCCAGTACGTAGAACAGCGGGAAGATGATCAGCCAGATGATGTCGGTGGCGTGCCAGTAACTGGCCAGCGCTTCGAGGCCAGCGTAGTCCTTGGATGAATAGCCATGGAAAACCAGGCGGGCCATAACCCACAGAATGCCCAGGATGCCCCAGGTGGCATGGACCAGGTGGGTGAAGGTCAGGTAGTAATAGACCGTGAAGAAAATTCCCGACTCGCCATTGATGCCCTGGGCCAGGTTCCAGTTGATTTCCAGTGCCTTGGTCAGCGGGTAGCCAAGGGCAATGATCAGCCCGGCCACCAGCCAGATGACGGCGGCGCGATGCTTGTCCTGACGGATGGCATTGACCGAGCAGGCAATGAAGTAGCTGCTGGTGATCATCAGCAGGGTGATGGTCGTGCCCGCCACGACTGAAAGCCTTTGCGCCCCTTCGTGAAAGGCATCGGGAAAGTGGGCGCGGGCGATGAAATAAACCGCGAAGAGAACGAGGAACTCGACGAACTCGCAGGTAATGCCGGCCCAGATGCCCTTGTTGCCGGGCACGCGGCGGGTGCTGTCTTCCGGCGGGGTCAGTTCGTCGATGGTGGCGGCGGTCATTTTTCGGCCATGCGTAGGATGGCTTTCATTGTTTCGTTCCATGGCGCGGCGGGCATTGATGTTCATCAACGGAACGAGGGCATGTGACACGAAACAAAAAGATTCGATCACTTGCTTTGTATCAAATGGTCAAAAAATCACCTTTCTATAATCATGGGTTTCGCATTGCGCTTTCGAGGAGTCGATATGGCGGCAGTCATGCCTGCACCGGCAGCAAGCCGGGTTCTGATGTCTGGTAACGAAGCGGTCGCCCGCGCGGTCTGGGAGTCCGGCGTCAAGGTGGCTGCGGCCTATCCCGGTACGCCGTCAACTGAAATGCTCGAAGTGATCTCGACCTATCCGGATCTCTATGCCGAGTGGTCGGTCAATGAGAAGGTCTCGCTGGAAGTCGCCATCGGCGCCGCCTATGCCGGCTCGCGTTCGTTCTGCTGCATGAAGCATGTCGGCATGAACGTCGCCTCCGATGCGCTGATGACCCTGACCTTGACCGGCGTGGTCGGTGGCCTGGTCATCGCCATCGCCGACGACGTCGGCTTGTCTTCCTCGCAGAACGAGCAGGATTCCCGCTACTGGGGCCGCTTCGCGCATGTGCCAGTGTTCGAGCCGGCCGATTCGCAGGAAGCCTACGAGATGACCAAGCTCGCCTACGAGCTGTCCGAAAAATTCCAGGTTCCGGTCATCCTGCGCATGACGACGCGGATCAACCACGTCAAATCGCTGGTCGTCGTTGGCGAACGTGTCGAGTTCAACGGTGCCGGCTTCAAGAAAGAGCCGTCCCGCTTCGTGATGGTGCCGGGCAACGCCGGCAAGCGCATTCCGTTGATGTTCAAGCGCGATATCGAATTGCGCGCCGAGGCTGAAAAGTCGGCCCTGAACTTCATCGAGCCGGGTTCCGACAAGCGCGTCGGTTTCATCACCTCCGGTCCCGCCTACATGCACGTCAAGGAATCCTTCCCCAACGCGCCGGTCCTCAAGCTCGGCTTCTCCTGCCCGGTGCCGTTCGAGAAATGCCGTGAACTGGTGGCTCTGGTCGATCAGGTGGTAATCGTTGAGGAAGTCGAGCCGCTGATCGAAACCGAACTGAAGGCCCAGGGCCTGAAGGTCATCGGCAAGGAAATCCTGCCGCTGCAGGGCGAGTTGTCGCCCAACGTACTGAAGCCGGCCATCGCCAAATTGCTCGGCGAACCGGTGCCGGTGATGGACTCCGTGGTCCCGATGAAGGTTTTCCCCCGGCCGCCGACCATGTGCGTGGCCTGCCCGCACCTCGGCGTCTATTACACGCTGTCGCAGGTCCGTAACCTCAATATCTCCGGCGACATCGGCTGCTACACGCTGGGCGCCGGCCACCCCTGGAATGCGCTCGATACCTGCGTTTCGATGGGCGCCTCGATGGGCGTTGCCCTCGGTATGGACAAGGGTCGTGGCGAAGCCGACAAGGACAAGCGTGTCGTTGCCGTGATCGGCGATTCGACCTTCCTGCATATGGGCATGCAAGGCCTGCTCGACATGGTCTATAACAAGGGCAACGTCACCGTACTGCTGCTCGATAACCGGGCGGTCGGCATGACCGGGGGGCAGGACAACCCGGGCAATGGCCGCGACATCTACGGCGACGATTCGCCGCGGGTCGATTTCGCCAAGCTGGTTTCGGCGCTCGGGGTCAAGGAGGAGCGCATCCATGTCGTCAATCCGTATGAGCTGCCGGTGCTGTTCAAGACCATCCGCGACGAAGTGAAGGTGCAGGATGTCTCGGTGATCATCACCGACCAGCCCTGTGTGCTGATCAAGGACTACCACAAGCTGAAGCCCTTCGAGGTCATCGAGGACAAGTGCACCGGTTGCGGTAACTGTATCGACGTCGGCTGCCCGGCCATCCACGTCACGCGCCGTGGCAAGGAAGTGAAGCCGAACGGTCGCGAGGTCGATCTCGCCTTCGTCCGCATCGAAAGCTCGGTCTGTACCGGCTGCACCCTTTGCGTTCAGCCCTGTGCGCCGGGCGCCATCGTGCATTACGCCCCGGTCTCACCGATCCAGCTGGTCAAGAAGGGCTGTTCAGCATGAGCGAAAACACCAATATCCTCGTCGTCGGCATTGGCGGCCAGGGCGTCATGACGGCGACTGAAATCCTCGCCGAAGCAGCCATCGCCTTGGGGCACGACGCCAAGAAAACCGAAGTCGCCGGCATGGCGCAGCGCGGCGGGGTGGTTTCCTCGCACCTGCGTTTCGGCAAGAAAGTGCTGTCGCCGCAGATCACGCCGGGCACGGCCGACGTACTGCTCGGCTTTGAGTCAGCCGAGGCGATGCGCTGGCAGCATATGCTCAAGCCGGGCGGCATCACGTTGATGAATACCGCCAAACTGGTCCCGCCGGTCGTCGAACTGGGTCTGTTCGATTACCCGGACGACCCGCTGGCCGAGATCAGGAAGTGCGGCAACAAGGTCGTCGCCTTCGATGCCACCTCCATCGCTCAGGAGCTGGGCGACATCCGCCTTGGCAACACGGTCATGCTCGGCGCCATCGCCGACCATCTGCCGTTCGGTGCGGAAACCCTGCTCGACTGCGTGCTCAAGCGTTTCCAGCGCAAGGGCGAAAAACTGGTCGAACTGAACCGCCAGGCTTTCGAGGCCGGAAGAGCCGCTGTGGGCGCTGCCGAAGCAGCAATCGGCTGACTTCGGCCTGATTCTGGTAAAATTCGCGCCAAATCAAAGGGAAAGGCAGTCGCCTTTCCCGTTTTCTTTTTGTTGGATGCGACGATGACGGCACAAATTATCGATGGCAAGGCACTGGCAGAAGAGTTGCGCCAGAGCTTCAAATCCCGCGTGGAAGCGCTGACGGCCAAAGGCCACCGCCCTGGCCTGGTGGTTATTCTGGTCGGCGAAGACCCGGCTTCCCAGGTCTATGTGAAAAACAAGGTCAATGGCTGCCTGGCCATCGGCATGCATTCCGAAAAGATCACCTACGAAGCGACCGTCGATCAGGCCACCGTGCTGGACAAAATCGCCGAACTCAATGCCGACCCGAGCATCCACGGCATTCTGGTCCAGTTGCCGCTGCCCAGACATTTCGATGAAGAAGCCGTGCTCGAAGCGATTGCCGCTGAAAAGGACGTCGATGGCTTTCACGCTGAAAACGTTGGCGCCCTGGCCCAGGGCAACCCGCGTTTCATCCCCTGCACCCCGTACGGTGTGATGAAGATGTTCGAGAAGGGCAACGTCGACCTGACCGGCAAGGAAGCCGTGGTCATCGGCCGTTCCAACATTGTCGGCAAGCCGATGGCGCTGTTGCTGATCAATGCCGGGGCGACCGTCACCGTCTGCAATTCGCGCACCAAGGATCTGAAATTCCACACGAGCCGCGCCGACATCCTGGTCGCCGCCGTCGGCAAGCCGAAGTTCGTCACCGGTGACATGGTCAAACCGGGCGCCGTCGTCATTGACGTCGGCATCAACCGCCTGCCGGACGGCAAGCTGTGCGGCGACGTCGATTTCGCCAGTTGCCTCGAAGTGGCTGGCCAGATCACCCCGGTACCGGGCGGGGTCGGTCCGATGACCATCACCATGCTGCTCGCCAACACCATCGAAGCGGCTGAACGGAAAGCCGGACTATGACAGCGCACCACCAACCTCTCGTCGGTGTCGTCATGGGCTCCGATTCCGACTGGCCGACCATGCAGGCCGCTGCCGTGATCCTCAAGGACTTCGGCGTCCCGTTCGAAGCGCGTGTCGTTTCCGCCCATCGTACCCCCGACCTGCTGTTCGACTATGCCGCCATGGCCGGCGAGCGCGGCCTCAAGGCGATCATCGCCGGTGCTGGCGGCGCTGCCCATTTGCCGGGTATGCTGGCTGCCAAGACGACGGTGCCGGTGCTCGGTGTGCCGGTCCAGTCCAAGGCCCTGTCGGGTGTCGACTCCCTGCACTCCATCGTCCAGATGCCGAAGGGCATCCCGGTCGCCACCTTTGCCATTGGTGAGGCCGGTGCGGCCAATGCCGCGCTGTTCGCCGTCGCCATGCTGGCCAACGAGAACCCGGCATTGAACGAGAAACTGCAGGCCTTCCGCCAGAACCAGACCGAGAAGGTCCTGGCCATGAAGTTGCCGGAAGTGTGATTCAGTGAGCGAGTTGCCTGTTCGCTTCGATGGTGACGCTCTGCAGCAGCGCATTCTGGTGCTGCGCGGCGAGCGCGTGATGGTCGACAGCGATCTCGCTGAGCTTTACGGCGTGACTACCAAGCGCTTCAATGAACAGGTGAAGCGTAACCTTGAGCGGTTTCCGGTTGATTTCATGTTTCAGCTGACCGCAGAAGAGAAAGCCGAGGTGGTCGCAAAATGCGACCACCTCGCCAGGCTCAAATTTTCCCCGCACTTGCCGCGCGTCTTTACCGAGCACGGTGCGATCATGGCTGCCAGCGTATTGAACAGTCCGCGGGCGGTCGAAATGAGTGTATTTGTCGTGCGCGCTTTTGTCCGCTTGCGCCAGATGCTGGTTGAACATGTGGAGTTGGCCGCTCGCCTGGATGAACTGGAAGCGCGCGTTGCGCGCCACGACAACAGCTTGTCCACATTGATGGCAACCATCCGGCAGATGGCGACGCCACCTGCCACCCCCTCGCGCCAGATCGGCTTTGTCGTCGATCGACAGGAGAAAAAACAATGATTCTGCCGCCCGCCACGCTGGGCATGCTCGGTGGCGGCCAGCTTGGCCGCTTCTTCGTTTCCGCTGCCCACGAGATGGGCTATCAGGTCTGGGTGCTTGACCCGGACAAGAACAGCCCGGCCGCCCAGCTCGCCGAGCGGCATTTCTGCGTGTCCTACGACGACTACGCCGCGCTCGACGAATTCGCAGCGGGATGCGCCGCGATCACCACCGAGTTCGAGAATGTGCCGGCCGATACGCTGGATTACCTCGCCAAATTTGTTCCGGTGCGTCCATCTGCCGCTGCCGTCGCTGTCTGCCAGAACCGCATTGCCGAAAAATCCTTTCTGCGCGACAACGGCCTGCCGCATGGCCCGTTTGCCGCGATTCGCTGCGAGGACGACATCAAGAACGCCGATGTTTCGCTGTTCCCGGCCATCCTGAAAGTGGCCCGCTTCGGCTATGACGGCAAGGGGCAGGCCACGGTCAATAGTCGTGAGGAAGCGTTGATTGCCTTCGGCCATTTCAAAGGCGAGCAATGCGTTCTCGAACAGCACCTGACGCTCGACTACGAAGTTTCCGTCGTGCTGGCTCGCGACGAGCATGGTCAGGTGCAGTGCTTCCCGACCGGTGAAAACCAGCACACCAAGGGCATTCTCGACGTTTCCATCGTGCCGGCGCGGACGACAGCTTGCGTCAGGAGCGATGCCGAAGACGTCGCCGCCCGCATTGCCGAAAAGCTCGGCTACATCGGCACCATGGGCGTCGAATTCTTCATCAGCCGCGGCCAGCTGATTGTCAATGAAATGGCGCCGCGCCCGCACAATAGCGGCCACTACACCATCGATGCCTGCGTCACCAACCAGTTCGAACAGCAGGTGCGTGCCCTGTGCGGCCTGCCGCTCGGTGAACCGCGGGCGCATTCGGCGTCGGTGATGGTCAATCTGCTCGGTGACCTCTGGTACGACGGCGACACCTATCGTGAACCTGACTGGGCCAAGCTCTACGCCATCCCGAATTTGAAGCTGCACCTCTACGGTAAACACCACGCCCGGCCGGGTCGCAAGATGGGCCACTTCACCGTGATTGGCGACAACGCCGAGGTGGTGCAGCAAGCCGCGCTGGCCGCCCGTGCCGCCATCGGCATCAAGGACGAATGACTCCGTCGGACGCCGATTATCAACGCGCGGTCGACTTGCTGCGCGCCGGCGAACTGGTCGCCATCCCGACCGAGACGGTCTATGGCCTGGGGGCGGATGCCGCCAATCCGGCCGCCGTCGCCAAGATTTTTGCCGCCAAGGGCCGCCCGGCCGATCATCCGCTGATCGTCCATCTGGCCGGCCATGATGCCGTCGATCATTGGGCTGAACAGGTGCCCGATGTGGCCTGGGAATTGATGGAAACCTTCTGGCCCGGCCCGCTGACCGTCATCCTGAAAAAGCAGGCCTGGGTGCCTGATGCCGTCACCGGCGGGCAGGACACCGTCGGTTTGCGCGTGCCCGGCCATCCGGTTGCGCTTGAATTGCTGCGCCGCTTTGCTGCAGCAAGCGGCGAACATGCCGGCATTGCCGCGCCGTCGGCCAACCGTTTCGGGCGGATCAGCCCGACGACGGCATCCCATGTCGCGGAAGAGCTCGGCGACGCGGTGCCGATGATTCTCGATGGTGGTCCGTGTGCGGTCGGCATCGAATCGACCATCGTCGATTGCTCGCGCGGCGAACCGGTCGTGCTGCGCCCCGGCCACATCTCGCCCTTGCATCTCGAAGCTATTGTCGGCCGCCGACCGGCCATCGAAACCGCCGTCGGCGCCCCCCGCGTTTCCGGTTCGCTGGAAGCCCATTACGCGCCCGTCACGCCACTGCGAATGGTGGCTGGCGAGCGCCTGCTCGATTTCATCAATGCCCAGCGTCATCGTGGCGGACGTTGCGGCGTGATCAGCCCCAACCAGCCGCCACAGGCCGGCATGCCGCACGCCTGGCGCCTGATGTCGGCCGACCCCGTCGGTTATGCCCACGATATCTATGCTGCCCTGCGCGACATGGATCATGCCGGCGTCGACCTGATCGTCGTCGAATCCCTGCCGGAAGGCGCCGAATGGACGGCGGTGGCTGATCGCCTGCGCCGCGCCGTCGCGGGTGCCGGTCAGGCTTAAAGCGCCAGCAGCTTTTCCAGCTTCGCCGCGCAGATGAAGTCGTTTTCGGACAGCCCGCCGATGGCGTGCGTCCAGTATTGAACGCGAACATCCTTGTAAGAAACCGTCAGTTCCGGGTGGTGATTTTCCCGGTGCGAGACCCAGGCAATCGCATTCACGAAGGCCATGGCTTCGTGATGATTGCGGAAGGTAAAAGTTTTCTCCAGTCGCTGATCAAGCAGACTCCAGCCGGATAGTGTTGAGAGCAGTTGGGCCGAGCGATCAGCATCAAGCGGCTGAATGCCGCCTTCACACGGTTCGCAATGCTTGCTGGCAATGTCGCAACTGCTCATGGTTTAGTCCTCCTTGTTGCGGGGCTACCTCGGTGAGAGGGAATTCGCTGGCCTTGGTTCCCGTTGCCGGTGGCTTTCATTCGTCTATTGGAGTGCGCTAGAATCATGGCACGTTGGGGGGGTAGCTCAGCTGGGAGAGCGCCGCGTTCGCAATGCGGAGGTCGGGAGTTCGATCCTCCTCCTCCCACCATCGAACTCATAAAAAGCCTGATTCTTCAGGCTTTTTTATTTGGTGCCCGGGTTAGGGATTTCCCTTGGGGTGCTTGTATTGCGGTGAGATTCGCCGAATACTTGGTCCGCGTCGGGGATGACCTGTGTCGTCTGGGTCAAGCCGACTCCACAGAGATGTTTTGCTTGCAGAACAATAACCGGTTGGAGGATCGAGACATGACTTTGGCTGCCAAAGTGCGTACGCACAAGATTTCCAAGAACGTTACCCTGAGTGCTTCCGGCTACAACCTGATTGGCCCGGATTCGCCGGCCATTGAGGCGATGACCGATTTTCTGAGAGTCAATGTTGTCGCCATTGGCCCCGATGCGTCCGTTGTTGCGGCCAATGCCCGGATGATTTCGCGCGGCGTGCGCCTGCTGATGGTGACCGATGGTGATGATCAGGTGGATGGCCTGATCACCGCCCGCGACATCCTCGGTGAAAAACCGCTGCAGGTCGCCCAGGCCCGTGGCTGCAAGCGGGATGAGCTGATGGTGGCGGACCTGATGACGCCGATCGGCCATGTCGACACCCTGTATCTGAATGAAGTGCTGCACGCCAGCACGGCTGACATCCTTGAGGCCCTGAAACATCTGGGGCGCCAGCATATCCTGGTCGAGGACGTTGATCCGGTCACCGGCTTGCCACGGGTACGCGGCCTGTTCTCGGCGACGCATATCGGCCGGTTGCTGGGTGTGCCGGTGCTCAGCTTTGAACTGGCGAGTACCTTTGCCGAGATCGAGGCGGCGCTGGTCAATTAGGCCGTTGTTTGCCGCCTGATACGGGTTTTCGGCGGCAGGGAAAACTGAATCCTCAGCCTCCTTCGTGAGGCTGGATTTTTTTCTGCTTTTGGCCAAGCATGCGTCATTGAACGCCAACCAAGTATCTGGAGTCTTCATGCCTGTCCCCGCTCATCCCATTGCTGCCTCGCTGCCGGGTTCCGATACCGGAAAGGTGGTTTCCGCCCGCAATGCGGTTCGGCTGATTCGCGATGGCGATACGGTGGCGACCGGCGGTTTTGTCGGCATCGGCTTTGCCGAAAATATCGCCGTGGCTTTGGAGCAGCGTTTCCTTGAAAGCCGGGAGGCCGACCTGCACGGTATCGGCTCACCGCGCAATCTGACGCTGGTTTACGCCGCCGGCCAGGGCGATGGCAAGGAGCGCGGCTTGAATCATCTTGGTCACGATGGGCTGGTCGCCAAGGTGATCGGCGGTCACTGGGGGCTGGTCCCGAAGCTGCAGGAACTGGCTGTCTCGAACCGTATCGAGGCCTACAACCTGCCGCAGGGAGTGATCACTCACTTGTTCCGCGATATCGCTGCCGGCAAGCCGGGGACGATCACCCGCGTCGGAATGGGCACTTTTGTCGATCCGCTGTTCGGTGGTGGCAAACTGAATGAAAAGACCACGCTGGATATCGTCCGCCGCATGGAAATCGACGGCGAGGACTACCTGTTCTACAAGGCCTTCCCGATTCACGTCGGCATCATTCGCGGCACGACGGCGGACCCGGATGGCAACATCACCATGGAGAAAGAGGCGCTGACGCTGGAAGCGCAGGCCATCGCCATGGCAGCACGCAATTCGGGCGGCATCGTCATCGCCCAGGTTGAGCGTATTGCCGAGCGCGGCACCCTGAATCCGCGGCAGGTGAAAATTCCTGGCATCCTGGTTGATTGCGTCGTGGTCGCCGAAAAGCCGGAGTACCACATGCAGACTTTCATTGAGCCTTACAGCCCGGCCTTTTCGGGCGAGATCAAGGTACCGATGTCGGCCATCCCGGCGATGGCCATGAGCGAGCGCAAGATCATCGCCCGTCGGGCGGCCATGGAGCTCAAGGCCAACGCCATCGTCAATCTCGGCATCGGGATGCCGGAAGGCGTCGCCAACGTGGCGGCTGAAGAACACATCATCGATCTGCTGACGCTGACCGCCGAACCGGGCGTCATCGGCGGTGTGCCGGCCGGCGGGCTGAATTTCGGTGCGGCGACCAACACCCAGGCGATCATCGATCAGCCCAGCCAGTTCGATTTCTATCAGGGCGGCGGGCTGGACATCGCTTTCCTCGGACTGGCCCAGGCCGACCAGCAGGGCAACCTCAATGTCTCCAAGTTCGGTCCGCGACTCGCCGGGTCGGGCGGCTTCATCGACATTTCGCAGAACGCCAAGAAGGTCGTTTTTGTCGGCACTTTTACGGCGGGCAATCTCGATGTGGTGCTCGATGCCGGCAAGCTGAAAATTCTTGAGGACGGCAAATCGGTCAAGTTCGTGGAGGAGGTCGAGCATCGCACCTTCAGCGGTCCGGAAGCAGCCCGGCGAGGCAAGGAAGTGATCTACATCACCGAGCGCTGTGTCTTCCGCCTGACCGCCAACGGCCTGCAATTGACCGAAATAGCCCCGGGGATCGATCTGCAGAGCGATATTCTCGACCACATGGCTTTCCGTCCGATCATCGACGGTGAACCGGCGCTGATGGACGAGCGCATTTTCCGCCCCGAGCCGATGGGGATTCGCCCGGAACTGCTGGAAGTGCCGCTGGCCGAGCGTCTCAGCCATGATGCCGCGCAAAACCTGTTCTTCCTTGATTTTTCCGGCCTGAATGTGCGCAGTGGCGATGACATCCGGCGCATCGAAGCAGCGGTGGAGGCAGCCTTGCAGCCGATCGGCCACAAGGTCAACGCCATCGTCAATTACGACCGCTTCAGCATTCTGCCCGAGCTGATCGACGACTACATCGCGATGGTCAAGGGCGTGGTTGAGCGCCATTACCACGATGTCACCCGCTATACCTCGAGCACTTTCCTGCGCATGAAGCTGGGCGAGGCGCTGGAAAAGCGGGATATCTCGCCCAAGCTCTTCGAGACGGCCGATCAGGCCCGAGGGGAGCTGGCGAGTTAGGAGGAAGCCCCGTTCGGGCCTCAATCTCCTCTGCTAACCGGGCGCTCACTACGGCAATGACATGACGGTTGAGCAAGGTATCATTGCCGGATTACGTTGGTAGACACAGGTTTTGGCATGAAAATGAATTGGTCGGGAGCCCTAGCCGGGCGGAAAACCCGTATTGCGCTGGTCCTGGCCGTGCTTGTGGTCGGTGCCGCATTCCTCATGCGCGCCGAGGCGCCCAAGCCGTCAGAATCCGCCAAGGCCCCGGCGGCAAGCCGGCCGGCGCTGACCGTGCGCCTGACTGCACCCAAGACAGAGAACTGGCCGCTGGTGCTACCGGCCAACGGCAATGTCGTGGCCTGGCAGGAAGCGGTGATCGGTGCCGAAATCGCCAATTACCGGATTACCGAAGTCCGTGTCCAGGTGGGTGATGTCGTCAAGAAAGGCCAGGTGCTGGCCCGCATTTCCAGCGATACCGTGGCCAGCGAACTGGCCGAGGCCAAGGCGTCGGTGGCCGAACTCGAAGCCAGTGCCACCGAGGCGAAGGGCAATGCCGAACGGGCGAAGGAGCTGAAGGAAAAAGGCTTCTACAGCTCGCAACTGAACACCCAATACCAGACTGCCGAACACACGGCGCAGGCCCGCCTTGCCGCTGCACGCGCCCGTTTGCAGGCCGCAGGGCTGCGGATGGACAAGACCGGCGTGCTGGCCCCCGACGATGGGGTGATCTCGGCACTCAGCGCCACCGTCGGTTCGCTGACCCAGGCGGGGCAGGAGTTGTTCCGGCTGATCCGCGGCGGCCGGCTGGAGTGGCGGGCCGAAGTGCAGTCATCCGAGCTGGGCAAGGTCAAGGCCGGGGTGGTGGCGAGGCTGACCGCGCCGAGCGGTGAAAGCGTCAAGGGAACGGTGCGGGCGGTGGCGCCCAGTGTCGATCCGCAAACCCGCAACGGGCTGGTCTATGTTGATTTGCCGGTGTCGAGTGCCATCCGCGCCGGCATGTTCGCGCGCGGCGAATTCGAGCTGGCGCAAAGCCCGGCGCTGGCCTTGCCGCAATCGGCGGTAGTGCTGCGTGAAGGTTTTGCCTACGTCTTCCGGCTCGAAGGCGAGGATAGAGTGGCGCAGACCAAGGTGCTGCTCGGCCGGCGGAGTGGCGATCGCCTTGAGGTGGTTTCGGGACTGGCGGCCGAGGCGCGGGTGGTTGAGTCCGGTGCCGGCTTCCTGGCCGATGGCGATGCCGTCAAGATCGTGACGGGTAACACGCAATGAACGTTTCGTCCTGGTCGATCCGGAATCCGACGCCGGCGATTCTGCTCTTCATCATGCTGACGCTGGCCGGGGTGATGGCCTTCAAGGCGATGAAAATCCAGCAGTTCATGGACATCGACCTGCCGACGGTGACGGTCACGGCCAGCCTGCCCGGCGCCGCGCCGGCCCAGATGGAAACCGAGGTGGCGCGCAAGATCGAAAATTCGGTGGCGACGCTGCAGGGCATCAAGCACATCTACACCAAGGTGCAGGACGGCACGGCCATCGTGACCGTCGAGTTCCGGCTGGAAAAGCCGACGCAGGAAGCGGTCGACGATGTCCGCGATGCGGTGTCGCGGATCAGGGCCGACCTGCCGGGCGATCTGCGCGACCCGGTGATCAGCAAGGTCAACCTGTCCGGCGCCCCGATCCTGACCTATACGGTCGCCTCCAGTCGCATGGACGACGAGGCCCTGTCGTGGTTCGTCGATAACACAGTGACCAAGGCGCTGCTGTCGGCGCGCGGCGTCGGTGCCGTGTCGCGGGTCGGTGGCGTGACGCGGGAAATCCGCATCGAACTCGATCCGGCCAAGCTGCTGGCGCTGCGCGCCACGGCGGCGGATATCTCGCGGCAGTTGCGACAGATTCAGCAGGAGGCCTCAGGTGGCCGTTCCGACGTGGGCGGCATCGAGCAGTCGGTGCGCACCATCGCCACGGTGAAGAGCGCCGATGAACTGGGTGCCATGGACATCGTGCTGAGCGATGGCCGGCATCTCCGGCTCGATCAGGTGGCCAGCGTCACCGATACCGTCGGCGAACAGCGCACGACGGCGCTGCTCAACGGCAAGCCGGTGGTCGGCTTCGAGATCACGCGCAGCAAGGGCGCGGGCGAGGTCGAGGTGGCCGACAACGTCAAGTTATCCCTCGCCAAGCTGCAGGCGGAGCACCCGGACATCGAGATCACCGAGGCTTTCAATTTCGTCGATCCGGTCATCGAAAACTACGATGGCTCGATGAAGCTGCTGATCGAAGGCGCGCTGCTCGCCGTGCTGGTCGTCTGGCTCTTCTTGCGCGATGGCCGGGCGACCTTCGTTTCGGCTGCCGCGCTGCCCCTGTCGGCGATCCCGACCTTCGCGGTGATGTACCTGATGGGCTTCACGCTCAATGTCGTGACCCTGCTCTCGATGTCGCTGGTCGTCGGCATTCTGGTCGATGACGCCATCGTCGAAATCGAAAACATCATGCGCCACCTGCGCATGGGCAAGACGCCGTATCAGGCGGCCATGGAAGCCGCCGACGAGATCGGCCTGGCGGTCATCGCCACCACCTTCACGCTGATTGCCGTCTTCCTGCCGACTGCCTTCATGAGCGGCGTGGCCGGCAAGTTCTTTGTCCAGTTCGGGTGGACGGCGGCGATTGCCGTCTTCTTCTCGCTGGTCGTCGCCCGCATGCTGACGCCGATGATGGCCGCCTACATTCTGAAGCCGGTCGACCACAGCGAACCGACGCCGGGTTGGCTGAAGCTTTACGAAGGCTGGGCGGCCTGGTGCCTGCACCATCGCATCATCACCCTGCTTGCTGCCGCCGTTTTCTTCGTCGGTTCTTTTATGCTGGTGCCGCTGTTGCCCAAGGGCTTCATGCCGCCGGACGACCTGTCGCAGACGCAGATCTACCTGTCCTTGCCACCGGGTGCCACCTTCCAGGAAACGCTGGCCGCCGCCGAGCAGGCGCGGGCCATGGCCGAAGCCAATCCGCATGTGAAGCTGGTTTACACGGCGGTGGGCGGCGGCAAGGCGGGCAGCGATCCCTTCGCGCCGGCCGGGGCAGCCGAGGTGCGCAAGGCGACGCTGACGCTGAACCTGACGCCACGCGGCGAGCGTTCGGGGACCAGCAAGCAGCAGATTGAAAGCGAGTTGCGCGAGGCGCTGACGGCCATTCCCGGCGTCCAGGTCAAGGTTGGCCTGGCCTCGGGCAATGAGAAATACATCCTGGTGCTGGCCAGTGAAAATGGCCCGCTACTGTCCGAACATGCCCGCATCGTCGAGCGCGAACTGCGCGGCATTCCCGGCCTCGGCAACATCACCAGCACGGCCAGCCTGGTCCGTCCGGAACTGGTCATCCGCCCGGATTTCGCCCGGATGGCCGATCTTGGCGTCACTTCGGCCGCCATTGCCGACACGCTGCGCATCGCCACGGCCGGCGATTACGACCAGGGCCTCGCCAAGCTCAACCTGGCGCAAAGGCAGGTGCCCATCGTCGTCAAGCTGCCGCCTGCCGCCCGCACCGACCTCGCGCTGCTCGAGCGCCTGAGCGTGCCCGGCAAACACGGCCCGGTCATGCTGGCCAATGTCGCCTCGATCAGCATTGCCGGCGGCCCGGCCGAAATCGACCGCTACGACCGCCTGCGCAACATCAATTTCGAAATCGAGCTGAACGGCCAGCCGCTCGGCGAAGTCGAGGCCACGGCGCTCAAGTTGCCCAGCCTGGCCAACCTGCCGCCCGGCGTCATCCAGACCACGGTTGGCGATGCCGAGGCGATGGGCGAGCTGTTCACGAGTTTTGCGCTGGCCATGGCCACCGGCGTGCTCTGCATCTATATCGTGCTGGTCCTGCTCTTCAAGGATTTCGTCCAGCCGGTGACCATCCTCGCCGCGCTGATCCTCTCGGTGCCCGGCGCCTTCCTGGCCTTGTTCATCACCCAGAAAGCAATCTCGATGCCGTCGATGATCGGCCTGATCATGCTGATGGGCATCGCCACCAAGAACTCCATCCTGCTCATCGATTACGTCGTCCTGGCGCGCCGCGAGCATGGGCTGGATCGCTGGAGCGCGCTGCTCGACGCCTGCCGCAAGCGGGCAAGGCCTATCGTCATGACCACCGTGGCAATGGGCGCCGGCATGATGCCGATCGCGCTCGGTATCGGCGTTGATCCCAGCTTCCGGGCGCCGATGTCCATCGTCGTCATCGGTGGCCTGATCACCTCGACCTTCCTCAGTTTGCTGGTCATTCCGGTCGTTTTTACCTACGTGGACGACCTGATCACTTGGGTGCGCCGGTTCTATGGCTCAGCGACTCATTGAACTCGAGGTCGGCTGGCCAGTTCTTTGAGTTCCGAGGTAACCGACTGGATAAGCTCATCCCACCTGCCCAGCGAGGACTGGCGGAAAATCCGGGCGGACGGGTACCACGGGCTGTCGCTTCGTTCCAGCAACCAGCGCCAGCAGGTGTTGAAGCGGTTCAAGACCCAGACCGGTTTTCCCAGGGCCCCGGCCAAATGGACGATGGACGTATCCACGGCAATCACGAGATCGAGGTTGGCTACCAGGGCCGCGGTATCGGCAAAGTCGTGCAATTCGTCGGTCCAGTCGATAACAGCCTCCCGGCGCGGGTGAGAACGGAGTTGCTGTACCGCTCCGTCACCTTTTTGCAGACTGATGAAGTCAATCTCCGGCAGATCGAGGAGCGGCATCAGCATCTCGAAAGGCATGCTGCGAACGCGATCGACACGATTGGCTGAATGCTGGTGCTTGCGTGGATCTCCCGACCAGGCCAGTCCGACCCTGAGTTTATCCGAGTCACCCAGGCGTTTTTTCCAGAGCGTTTGCAATTCGCGATCAGCCGACAAATACGGAACCTCCGCCGGGATTGAAGAGAGTTCCGTCCGGAACGCGTGCGGCAGGCTCATCATGGCGCAGTGCGCGTCGAATTCGGGCAAAGGCTCGTCTTCAGCAATGATCTGAACCTGATAGGGCAGGCTGCTCAGCAATTTCTTCAGAGGCGGCTGGACGAGCAGGACTACCTTGGCCCCGGTTTCTGCCAGCAGTTTTGCATAACGGCAAAACTGGAGCGTGTCGCCGAGCCCTTGCTCCCAGTAAACCAGGAGATTTTTTTCTCGAATATCGAAATTGCCAAGCCATTCGGGTTGGTCGTAATTGCGGTTCGATAGCAGCGAGTTTTTTTGTTTCTTTCGCCATTCGAATTTCTCCCAGCCAATATCGAGGCGACCGGCCAGGAGGTTGGCCAGTCCCGCGTTCCAGTGCGCATCGGCAAAATCGGGATCCAGGTTGATTGCGTGATTCAGCGCCCCGAGCGCAGGCTCGAGACAGTTCTGGTCGAGCAAGGCGATGGCACGGTTATTGATGGCCAGCGGGGAATCGGGTTCGATTGCCAGCGCCTTGTCGAATGCATCCACGGCTTCGCTGGTGCGATAAAGGTTCCGTCTGACTGTTCCCAGGTCAATCAGGCACTCGCTGTCCTTGGGGTCGATAGCAGCAAGCCTTTCGAGCGTGGTGCAGGCTTCCTCAAGCATGTTCAATCGGATGAACAGTTTCGCCAGAGCCTTGTAGGCCGAACCTTGCCCGGGTGCCAGCGCCGTTGCTGTTCGATAGGAGGCCAGGGCTTCTTCAAAGCGCTCCTGGTCGGCCAAAGCATTGCCCAGATAGACGTGGGCGTCGATCAGTTTTGGGTTGATGGCCAGTGCCTTGCGAAGGCTGGCGATGGCATCAAGGGGGCGGGCGAGCTCTCTGAGCACCGCACCTCGATTGCAGTAGCCAATCGCATAGGCTGAATTTAGCGAAATGGCCTGTTCAAAGCTGCTCAGCGCCTCTTCCGGGCGGCCCAATTCCCTCTGCGTCAGGCCCAGATTGTTGAAGGCAGCAGAATGTTTTTTGTCGGCGGCGATCGCCCGTTCAAAGGTGAGTAAAGCCAGATCCAGCTTGCCGGTAGAGCGATAGGCACCGCCCAGCGTGTTCAACAGATCGGCATTCGCCGTGCTCAAGTCAGCGGCGGAGGCCAGCAGGCAAATCGCCCCTTCCATGTCACCAAGCTGCATCCTGCAATATCCGGCCATGTGGAGGATGTCAGCATCAGGTGGCGAAGCACTCATGGCCGATAGATAAAGACGATCGGCTTCTTCGAGTTGGCCGGCTCGGTGGAGTCGAATCGCCTCGTCAACAGTGGAATTGTTTTGCATGACCTGAGAGTCCAGATGGATTTGTTCTAGCGGAAAGAAACTTGGCCCTGTTTCTAACATGTTCACTGCAACATTTTTGTTACATCGGATAGCCGAATTGCCGGCTTTTATCTATTTCGGCTAGTGTACAAATCGCTCGTCTTCACCTACGTCGACGACCTGATTGTCGCCGTCCGGACCAGGCTGGCTGCGGGGCGACACTGAAGATTGCCGCCCGGGTGATGGCTGCCCGGCCTGATATTGGTGATAATCGGGCGCAAATATCTTGCGCTTGAATCCTGCTCAGCTAGCCGGGCCCTCTGGGTCGGCCTGACAGAAGCGATGACCGACAGGACCCCCGGTGGCTGAATTTACCCCTGCAATGAACGAAAGATCTTCTCTCCGGACCCGTTTCTGGCTGGTCCTGATCGCTTGCCTGGCATTTATCTGGCTGATGACTTTCTATGAACTGGATCGTCGCCAGGTGGGCGATTTACGTGATGTCGAGCACTCGACCGAGTTCCAGGCGCAGGCCTTCGCCGAAAACACCCTGTCCCTGGTCAAGCGCCTGAATGAAATCCTGCTCGATCTGCGGACCCGCTGGGATGGCGACCCCGGCAGTTTTGCCTCGGCCGTCCAGCGTCGCCAGGATTACATGGCGGATATTGCCTTTCAGGTAGCGGTGATCGACGAGCATGGCTGGCTGGCCTATTCCAATCTCGGCGCCCCGAAGGAACGGCTCGATCTCAGCCAGCGCGAACATTTCCGGGTTCATCTCGATCGCCGTGACCGCTTGTTCATCAGCAAGCCGCTGAAGGGCAAGGTTTCCGGCAAATGGTCGATCCAGTTCACCCGGCCGATCATCACCAAGGACGGTTTCAAGGGGGTGCTGGTCGTTTCGGTCAGCCCGGACAGCTTCGCCGCATTCCGCGAGAAACTGGCGCCGGATGCCGTGATCACGATCGTCGCCGACAGTGGCGAGATCATGGCTCGCCACCCGGGCAACGATGCGGCCATGGGCAAGCAGCTCAGCGGAACGCCGTACCTGCAGCCGCTGGCACCGCTCTCCGGCAACTTTACCCGCCGGGCGCAAATTGACGGGGTTGAACGCATCTATGGTTTTTACCGCATGCCGGAATACGGGCTGAGCTTTGTCGTCGGTCATTCCGTTGACAGCATCCTGGCGCCCTATCGCACGCACCGGCTGTTCATTATTGCCATCGCGACCGGGATCAGCCTGGCCATTGTCGTTTTGTTCCAGCTCCTCTTCCGGGCCCTGGCATTGCGGGCTGACATGGAAAAGCGCCTGCAGGACAGCCAGGCCATGCTGCGCTCGGCGGTCGATACCATCGGCGAGGCTTTCGTTATCTACGACCAGAACGACCGGCTGGCCTACTGCAACGAGCAGTATCGAGCCTATTACCCGAGTTCGGCGGATCTGCTGGTGCCCGGCAAATCGTTCGAGGAAATCATTCGGACCGGGGCCGAACGTGGCCAGTACAAGGCGGCAATCGGCCGGGTCGATGCCTGGGTGGCCGAGCGCCTGGCGGCGCATCGCAGCGGCAATACCGACCTGATCCAGCCGCTGGACAACGGTCGCTGGCTGAGAATTCGCGAGCGCAAGACGCCGGAAGGGTTCATCGTCGGTTTCCGCATCGACATTACCGCCGTCTATGCCGCCAAGGAGGCCGCCGAGGCCGCCAACGCCGCCAAGAGCAACTTCCTGGCGATCATGTCGCATGAAATACGGACGCCGATGAACGGCATTCTGGGCATGGCGCAACTGCTGCTCTTGCCGGACTTGTCGAAGGAGGAGGGCAACGAGTACGCCCGGACCATTCTCAATTCCGGGCAGACCCTGCTGACGCTGCTCAACGATATTCTCGACTTTTCCAAGATCGAGGCAGGCAAGCTCGAGCTCTCCGCGGTGGCCTTCGATCCGGCACAGCTTGTCCGGGAAACGGTGACCCTGTTTACCGGGGTGGTGCGGGAGAAAGGCATCGCAATCGATTCAGGCTGGCAGGGCTCGGCGGGGGCTCGTTACCGGGCCGATTCGATTCGCCTGCGCCAGATGCTGGCCAACCTGGTCAGCAATGCCGTCAAATTCACCAGCCAGGGATTCGTCCGGATTGAAGCTCGCGAAGTCAGGCGCGACGGCGGGCAGGCCGTGCTGGAGTTTTCTGTTTGGGACAGCGGTATCGGCATCCCCCCGGATAAACAGTCGCTCCTGTTCCAGCCTTTCTCTCAGGCCGACAGTTCGACGACCCGGGAATACGGCGGCACCGGCCTTGGTTTGTCGATCGTGCGCCGGCTGGCCGAAATGATGGGGGGCGAAGTCGGGGTCGAGAGCGAGTCCGGCCAGGGGGCGCGCTTCTGGTTCCGCATTCGGGCCGAGGTGATTGGCGCCGGCGAGGAATGCCGCGACCTTGCCCGGGTTGCTGCTGCCGATTCGCCGGGCGCGACCGCGAGCGAATGGCTGGGGCGGATTCTGGTGGTGGATGACAACAAGGTGAACCTGAAAGTCGCCCAGGCCATGTTGACCAAGCAGGGAATCGAGACTGCCGCAGTGACGGACGGTCTGGAGGCGGTACAGGCGGCTACCGCCGCTGAGCGGCCGGTTCTTGTCCTGATGGATGTGCAGATGCCGGTCATGGATGGCCTTGAAGCAACGCGCCGAATCCGCGCCTGGGAAAAGGCCAATGGCCAGCCTCGCTTGCCGATTGTGGCACTGACGGCCGGGGCCTTTGCCGAGGATTACGAGCGGTGCACAGCGGCCGGGATGGACGATTTTCTCGCCAAGCCGATCAATCACGACCAGTTGCAGCAGATGCTCGATAAATGGCTGGGCCGCGAGCGCCCCCGGCCTTAAGGTTTTTGCCCCGGCGGAGGGCGCGCCTTGTCGGTTGGCGCTTCCCGTCCGAAGCTCAGCGTGTAGAAGATGTCCAGCGCATTGTCGCTGCCGGCCCGGCCGATCACGGCGATCTGGCGGGTCAGGTTGACGGTCAGCTTCACGATGCCTTCCGCCCGGCCCAGTGTCTGTTCGTAGGAGAGCAGGGCGTTGGACGACAGACGCTTGCCGACACTGAGAATCTGCTGGCCGGTCGTGCTTGAGGTGTCGACACTGTTGCCGCCGGCGACCCGGCTGATCTGCTGCCGGCCCCCGGTATCGCCGATCCGGCCCTGACGCACGCCGAATTCGTCGAAGCCGAAAGTCTTCTTCAGTTGCTGGATGACATTCCCGGAATCGTTGCCGAGCAGCCCGCCGGCGGCCGAAAAGAGCAGCGTTGCATCGCCGGCCCCCATCTGCTCGGGACCATGGCCGAGCACCAGCCAGGCGAGCTTCTCGGCATCCGGCAGTTCCGGATCGGAGACCAGCCTGACCACCGGCCGCTGCGCCGTGCCGCTGATCTGCACGCCAGGTTCGACCGCCAGCCCCTTGCGTACAGCCCGGACATCCAGCCCGGGATTTTCCAGCAGGCCGTTGAAGTTCAGGATGCCACGTTCGATTTCCAGCTTCTGGCCATAGGCATCGAAACGGCCGCCGCGCGTGCGGATCGTGCCGCTGGCCCGCGGCAGGTCGCGGCCATGGGCGGTGATCCGGATGTCGCCGACCAGTCGGCTGGAAAGGCCGGCCCCGTTGAACAGGAAGTTGCGGCCGAGATCGGTGCTGATGTCGAGATTGAGTTTGGGGCGCAGATTGGCCGCAGCCTTGTCGCTGCCGGGCCGCTTGACGATGACGTCGTCGGACAGGCGGGGCGTGCCGCCGGGGGCGAGTTGCCAGTAACCGGCATCGACCGCCAGCTTGCCCTGGGCGCCCAGCGTGCCATCCTGCCAGGTCAGCCGGCCATCGCCGGAGACGGCAACCCACTGGTCCGGCGACTGGTAGGCGCCGAGCCGGTCGAGGCGGAAATCGAGAAAGGCGCTGTCCTGGGCCTGGGCTTGGTCGACGCGCATCTGGCCGGTTACTTCGAGGCGGCCGGGTTGTTTGGTCAGTCCGGCCAGATCGTCGCGGGCCTCGACCCGCAGCGGACGGGGGAGTGGCTGGAGCAGACTGTCGAAGCCGAGCCGGTTGATGCGCAGCAGGTTGTCGCGCAGGTCGATGTCGAGTTCGCCACGCGCCAGGTTCAGGCCCTGTCCCGGTAGGCGCAGGGCCAGCTTTTCGCCCCGGAAGCGGCCGCTGCTCAGCGGGGCCGCCGGCGTGCCGGCCAGGAGCAGTTCGCCGGTCAGGCGCCCTTCGCTCTGCCAGCCTTCGCCAATCAGTTCGGCCAGCCAGCCAAGATCGGCGATGTCGCTGTTCAGTCGCCCCTGCCAGCGGGCTTGCCGGTCGAGCGACCAGGCGTCGTGCAGCGCTGCGTTCAACTCGCCATCGACCAGCCCGATCCGGCTGCCGCGGGCATGGAGGCTGGCCTGCAGCCGCCGGGCATCGGCGCTGGCCTGCAGGGTGGCTTGCCAGTCGAGCGGGTCGCCCGCCAGGCGGACCGGGCCGACGTTCCAGTCGGTCGTGGCGAGCCTGATGGGGGCGGGGGCGCTGAGGCGGAAATTGCGGGATTGATCAGGACTGCTCAGGCGAGCCTCCAGCAGGCTGCCTTGCCAGGCGCTCTGGTCAGCGGACAGGCCGCCGTCGGCGGCGAGCGTCAGTCGATTCTTGCCGGCGAGTTCGGCGCTGGCATTCAGGTGGTGCGACTGGTTGGTGCCGCTGCCCTGGACGCGGAGCGCCTTGACCAGGCCGGGCTGGTCCGGCGTGTCGATGCTGGCGATATTGATGTCAAGGGCCAGCGGTGAGGCGGCCTCGCTGCCGCCCTCGCTCTTCAGGCTCAGATCGTTGAGACGGAAGGCGCCGGGCAGGCCGAGTCGGGCGGCATTCAGCGTGCCGGTGAGTCTCGGTCCTTGGGCCCCGCCAGTCAGCTCGAAGCGGCCGCTGAGGCCGCCTTCAAGCCCATAGGGTGCGAGTTGCGGCGCATCGACCGCCAGGCTCAGCAGGTCGCCGGGCTGGCCGTAGGCGCCGTGGGCCGTCAGCCGGTTGGCGCCGGCGGCGATCTGGATGTCGGCCAGAGGTATGCGCGGCCAGTCGACCCGGATCTGGCCTTGCCCGGACAGGGGCTGACCGGCCAGGCGGCTGTCCTGCAGCGTGAAGCTGGCATCGACGACCGGCTGCGGCGCCAGTTGGCCCCTGGCCTTGAAACTGGCGTTGATCCGGGCGCCTGGCAGCGTGGTGAAACGGCTGGGGTCGAAGCGCAGCAGTTCGCCTTCGGCGGTAAAGCGTCGCGGGTTGGCCAGATCGAGTTCGCCGTGTGCATTCAGGCGGGCGTCGCCGGCCGCCAGTTGCAGTTGGGGCAGTTCGATTCGCCCGTCGGCGTGGCTGGCTTCGGCAAGCAGGCTGAAGGTGTTGTCTTTCAGCGCCATTTTCAAATCCTGGCGTTTGGCCCCCAGCGTCGTGGCCAGCGGCCCGTTCAGGCGGGTCGGGCGCAGCATCGAGGCGATTCGGGAGGCATCCAGGCGGCTGGCATTCAGCGCCAGTTTGAGCCTGCCATCCTGCCATTCGCCGCTGCCATCGAGTTCGCCGTTGCCGGGCAGCGCGGCATGCAGGCTGGCGAAACGGGCCGTGTTGCCCTGCCAGTCCACCGTGCCGGCCAGGGTGTTCAGCGGCAGGCGCTGGCGGTCGAGCGGGCCGGGCTGAAGGTTGGTCAGGCCGAAGCTGCCGATGATGCCGGCGCCTTGCGGCTGGACATCGGCCGTGATGCTGAGCCGGGCTTGCAGCGCACCGGTCAGCCAGGTGGCGGGGTCAAAATCTTCGAGCAGGATGCGGGCGCTGGCGAAGGCCGCGTCGGCAAAGGGCGTCAGCACAATTTCGGCGTGACCGGCAATGCCTTCACTGGCCACCGCGGCGAGGCTGATTCGATCGAGTTGGCCGCGTGCCGTGGCGGTCATGGCCAGGGCGCGTTCATCGAGCCGGCCAGCCATCTCGGCGCTGGCGTCGAGGGCGAATGGGGCGGCGCCATCCAGCGTGGCGCGCGCGCTGGCTGTGACACCGGCGGTCTGGACATGAAAGTCTTCGAGGCGGTGCTGGCGGCCGTCGCTGCTCAGGCGGGCGGCGAGATCGGTGGCCGTGAACGCCTCGCCGTAGGAGAGCGTGCCAATGGCCAGTTTTTGCACCTCGACGGCCAGCGGCAGGCTTAGATCGGTCGGGACGACGCTTGGGCTGTCGCTGGGCTGGCTGGCGATATGCAGATGG
This sequence comes from Ferribacterium limneticum, assembly GCF_020510625.1. NCBI lineage: Bacteria > Pseudomonadati > Pseudomonadota > Betaproteobacteria > Rhodocyclales > Azonexaceae > Ferribacterium > Ferribacterium limneticum. The sequence continues at coordinate 540,771 of NZ_CP075191.1, forward strand.
CCGACGGAGAGTTCGGCAATCTGCAGCCTGCCGCGCAACAGCGCCGAGGGCGACCAGTCGAGATGAATCTGCGTCGCTTCGATTTCCAGGCTGGCGCTTTGCCAGTGCAGGCGACCGAGGGTCAGCGGGCCGCTGAGCCGGCCGCTGGCCTGTTCAAGCTGCAACTGTTGGCCGCTGGCGCTTTCAGCCAGTCGGGCCACCGTTTGCAGGCCACTTTCGCTGCTCGTCAGCCAGCCGGCGGTGCCAATGATGGCGATGCTGGCGAGGAAAAGGAGGCGGCGCAGCATGTCAGAACGGAATGGCCAGCGAGAAGTGCAGTTGCACCTGGCGGGTCCGTTCGCCATAGGCGAGATCGACGCCGATCGGTCCGGCCGGGCTGCGCCAGCGGGCGCCGAGGCCGTAGCCGATGGCGAGGCGGATATCCTGCAGCGAATCGACCGCATCGCCGGCATCGATGAAGGCGGCAAAGCCCCAGTCCTCATCCAGCCAGTGCGTCAGTTCGGCGCTGGCGATGCCGAGGTAGCGGCCGCCCACCGTCGCGTTGCCTTCCTTGATGCCCAGGCTCTGGTAGGCGTAACCACGCACCGAGCCGGCGCCACCGGTGCGGAACAGGTAGTCCTGCGGGATGCGTTGCCGCGAATCGGCCAGCGTGTAGCCGATCTCCCCGCGCAGGGTCAGCGTATCGACGCGACCGAGCGGGATGAAATGCTGGAAGCGGGCATGGAACCGAACAAAATTCTGGTCCGAGAGGGCAGCTTTCGAACCGCCGCCGATCTGCCCCTGCAGGACAGTGCCGTTTCGCGGTTCGATCAGGCTGTCGACGTGACGCCAGGTCCACATGCCGTTGGGCACCAGCGCCCGGCTGGTTACCGGCGAGGCGCCATCCGGCTCGCGTTGTTCGTTCTGCCAGTTGAGCGACAGCCGCTGTTCGACACTGCCGCGCTGCTGGATGGTTTGGGCGCCAAAGGCGTAACGCTCGGTCTTCAGGTTCTGGATGTCGGTCGCTTCGGCCATCACACCAACGCTGTGCCGGCGGTTGCGCTCGTCGGGCGGCAGGAAAACGTCGGCATAGGCGGTCTGCCGCTTCTGCTCCAGACGCAAGCCCGTGTCCAGTTCCCAGGCCTGGCCGAATAGATTGGGCGTGTGGTAATTGAATTCGACCCGGGCGCCGGTGTTGGAGCTGGCGCCGGCGCCGAAGGAAACGCGGTGGGGCGAACGTTCGCGGACGCGGACCAGGACAGGCGCGGTGGCGTTGCCGTCAGCGTCCATTTCAGCAGCTTCCCGGTCAAGCAGTGTCTGCACCGAGGCGAAGTACGGCGTCGATTGCAGCGTCGTCTGCAGGGCGTTCAGCTTGTCCTCGCGATAGGGCTGGCCGGGCTGCACGATGCGGTTATAGCGTGCGATCAGGTCGGGCGAATAGTTCTGCAGGCCCTCGACGCGCAAGGGGCCGAAACGATAGCGCGGACCGGCCTCGTAGTGGGCGCGCAGGTCGGCCCGGTGGGCTGCCGTATCGATGCTCGCCTCGCTGTCGAGCAAGCGGGCATCGGCGTGTTCGACGGCGAGCAGGCGGGAAAGAATCTGCTGCTTGGCCGTGTTCCAGTCGTCCTGGCGGAAAGGCTGGCCGACCGGCAGGGCCCAGCCGTCAATCAGTTCTTGCCGGGCGCCGGCCTCGACCGGGCCATCGATCCGCAGATCAAGGCTGTGGATGGTGGTGCGCCGGCCGGGATCGAGGGTCAGCTTGAGCCCGTCGCCCTGCTCGGCAAATTCGAAGACCGGCGAGAAATAACCCTCGGTGGCGAGAATTTCGCTGAGCAAGCCCTGCAGCTTTCCCGGGCTGCCCACCTCGTCCGGCAGATAGGGGGCGAGCAAGCCGGTGATCTCATCCGGCGCCTGCAGGTCAAACTCGCCTGCCGCCAGCGGCTGGGACAGGCAGAGCAGCAACAGGAGAGGCAGACGGCGGACGATCACCCCGTCATTTTACGCGTCGGCGCTGATTTGGCGGGGCGGCAGGAAAAAACTGCGGGGTTGCTGGCGGAGGCGGTGCCAGAGCGCCTTGAGCAAGGGGCCGCCATGTTCGAACTGGACGCCGCGGGCGCGCATGGCGGTGCGCAGGGCCAGCGTGAAGCTGACGGCCAGGTTGGTGAAGCCGATGGCCGCGATGCCGAAGGCGGCCCAGGCGATGGCCTTGAGCGGCAGGGCGAACTGGAAGCCGACCAGGGCGTAGCCAAGGTTGGCCGAGGCGAAGGCGATGTGACGGATATCGAGCGGCAGGCCGAGGATGGTGCCGATGACGCCGGTCGAGCCGAGCATGCAGCCGAACAGGAAGTTACCCATGATGCCGCCCAGCCGTTCCTGGATGTAGGCACCGATGCGGCCGGCCCGTTCCTGGCCGAACAGCGCCCGCAGCCAGCGCAGGCGGGCCAGGCGCGGGCCGATGTCGGCGTAGGCGGCACGGTTGTCGAAGTAGCCGGTGATCAGGCCGGACAGGAAAAGGTAGAAACCGGCGATGGCGGCGTGGGGCAGGGCCCAGGACAGCGGGTCGAGATCGGCGATCAGGTGGGCGCCCTTGTCGACGGTGATTGGCGGCAAATCGACCAGGAAACCCAGGCCGAAGCCGACCGCGATGGCGACCGGCAGGGCGACCATGACATTGCCACCAATGGCGGCCAGCTGGCTGCGGCTGACCGCGGTGATGACGTCGACCAGGCGTTCGAGATCGGCGCTGCGGCTCAGCTTGAGGTCGCCGAGCAGGCTCGCCAGCGTCTGGGCTGTCATGGCCGGCTGCTTGGTGGCGACGGTCATGCCGAGCAGGAAGATGATGACGAAGCCCAGTCCGTAGATCATGCTGTACATGAAGGCTTCGCCGAACAACGGGGCATGCAGCGCGGCAGCCTTGATCTTGAGCAGCGCCATCAGGCCGATCAGCACCCCGGCGCCGGCTGCTGAGCGCCACATCCGGCCATAGTCGGCGGGGCTTTCGCAGATGTAATGCTCGCCGGAGCGCGCTGCGTTCTCGGTCACCCGAACGGCCAGCAGGTGCGACAGCTGGGCCAGGTAGAAACGCAGGCTGTTGCGGCGGTTTTCGGCCAGGAAGGCGGCGTGGGCGAACTCGGCCCAGGCCTGGACCGCTTCATCCCGGGTGCTCGATTGTTGGCCGGCGGTCAGGATGGCGGCCAGGTCGCGCAGGCGTTCCAGGCTTTGCTCGCTGCGCGTCAGCAGGTAGGAAAGATGCAGGCTGGTGCCCACCGTCAGCGCCCGCTTGCGAATGCGTTGCAGGGTGTCCTGGCACTGATCGGCGATGACCAGCAACTGGCTGCCGTCATCCGGCGTTTGCTCGGGCTCGTTCAGCGCGGCGCGGAAGGCATTGACGAAATCGAGTGCCTCGGCTGACAGGGCGACGAAACGCGGCGTGTCGTCGTCGAAATTGGGCGAGGCGCGCATCAGCTCACTTTCGACGCCCAAGCCGCTGACCCGGTGGGCAAGCAGCAGCACGGCATCGAGCATCTGCTCCTGGATGCCGCGCCAGTCGATGTTGCGCAATTCCTCGTCCGGCGCGATCAGTTCCCAGAAGCGCTGGGAGGATTCGGCCGGGATGTGTTCCAGCCAGCGCCAATCGCTGGCCCGGTCGTAGATGACGTGCAGGCAGTCCTTGAGTCGCCGCTCGTCGGGCACTTCCGGCAACAGCCGGCTGCCCAGGATGCGCCACCATTCGGAGAAAAAGCCGGTGCCGGGCAGAACGCCGCTCTCGGTGAAAAAAGTGACCAGCCGGCGGGTGGCAATGAAATGCACGATATGGCCACGGAAGGCCGTGCGCAGACCATCGTCGGCTTCAAGCCGGTCGAGCATGGCCTGGAAACGTTCCGATGCCGCCAGGTCGCGCCGATTCTGCGGGCGCAGCACGGCGACCAGTCGGCGAGTCAGCTCCAGGGTGTCGGCGTCGGCATCGCGATAGCGCTCAAGGGCGTCGGCAATCGGATCGCCGGGAAGCTTCGGTTTGCCGAGAAACCAGTCAAGAACGGCACGCAGTTGATTGATCATTTTGTCGGAGCCAGGGTGCGACGGCCAAAGCGTCGGACGACGCATGTTACTTGAGATAAAGTCCGGCAGCTGTGTGTGACAAGTGGTTGAAGTGTGACTATTCGTAATAGAATCGAGGGGTGTTTGAATTGATCCATCCATCCTAATTAATTACCGGGACTGCTGAAAAATGAATATCGTCAAAAAATCTCTGGTACTGGCCCTGCTGGCCGGCATCGGCTTCTCTGCTGTAGCGCAAGAGCGCGTTTACCTGATCGACCAGCGTGACGTCGTCGCCAAGAGCGGCTTCGGCCTGTGCTGGCGCGATGGCTACTGGACCCCGGCCGCTGCCGCTGCCGACAAGGCCGGTTGCGAGTGCGACAAGGACCTGCTGCCGAAGGAAGCCTGTGCTCCGAAGGATCCCGCTGGCGCCGCCAAGGCTCCCGCTGCTGCCGGTGTGAAGCCGTCCGGTGAAAAGATCACCGTCGCCGCTGACGCCCTGTTCGACTTCAACAAGGCTGTCCTGCGTCCGGCTGGCAAGCAGAAGCTCGACGAACTGGTCTCCAAGGCCAAGGCCATCAAGCTCGAAGTGATCCTGGCCGTTGGCCACACCGACCGTATCGGTGGCGACGCCTACAACCAGAAGCTGTCCGAGAAGCGCGCTGCCGCCGTCAAGGAATACCTGGTTGCCAAGGGCATCGAAGCCAACCGTGTTTACACCGAAGGCAAGGGCGAGAAGCAGCCGGTTACCGGCGACAAGTGCAAGGGCAATGCCAAGACCAAGGCCCTGATCGACTGCCTGCAGCCGGATCGTCGCGTCGACATCGAAGTCATCGGCACCAAGTAATCCGCCAACGCTTCAACGAAAAGCCCTGCTTCGGCAGGGTTTTTTTACGTTTGGAAAAATCATGTCGCCTCCCCGTCTCCTCTCCCGCCTGCTGATTATTGCCCTGTTGTCGACGACCGCCGTCCTTGCTGCGGATGCAGCCCGGCCTCGTATCGGCCTCGTTCTTGGTGGCGGCGGAGCGCGCGGGGCGGCCCATATCGGCGTCCTGGAAGCGCTGGAGAAGTTGCGCATTCCGGTCGATTGCGTCGCCGGGACCAGCATGGGGGCGCTGGTTGCGGGCACCTGGGCGGCTGGCATGGCGCCGGCGACAATGCGCGAAAGCCTGGCGGCAGCCGATTGGGGCGACATGTTCATCGACGATCCGGAATACGCCGAACTGAGCCATCGCAACAAGCAGATGGCCCGGCGCTTCCTGCCCGGCTCGGAAAGCGGCGTCATGGCCGATGGGGTCAAGTATCAGTCCGGTATGGTCAGCGGCCAGAAGATCAAACTCTTCTTCAACCAGTTGGTGCGGGCCAATCAGGGCGAGCGCAATATCGAGGATCTGCCGCTGCCCTTGTCGGTTGTGGCGACCGATATCGGTACCGGTGAACGCGTGGTCTTTCGCGATGGCCCCCTGACTCAGGCCATGCGCGCCAGCATGTCGGTGCCCGGCCTGCTCGCTCCGGTCGACCATCAGGGCCGCAAGCTGGTCGATGGCGGCCTGGTGGACAACCTGCCGATTGCCGAAGTGCGCGAGCGCTGCCGGGCCGATGTGGTCATTGCGGTCAACGTCGGTTCACCCTTGCTCAAGGCCGAGGAAGTCGGTTCCTTGCTGACTGTCTCGGCGCAGATGATCGCCATCCTGACCGAGCAGAACGTCAGCCGTTCGCTGGCCCTGCTGCGCGATGGCGACATCTACATCAAGCCCGATCTCGGGCCGATTACCGCGGGCGATTTCAGCCGGCATGGCGAGGCCGCCGAGCTTGGACGGCAGGCGGCCGAAGCAATGCAGTCCCAACTGGCCCGCCTGTCGCTCGATGAAGCGACTTACCTGGCCTGGTGGCAAGGCATCGAGGTCCGGCGCAAAACCTCGCCGCGGATTGACGAGATTCAGATTGCCGGCTTGAACCGGGTCAATCCGGCCGTCATCGAGCGCCATCTGCATGTCGAGCCCGGCCAAACGATACGTCCCGCTGCGATCAACAGCGACCTGCTGCGCATGTACGGCGACGGCTGGTATGAAGGCGTCGATTACACGGTGCTGACCCAGCGCGACAAGAACATCCTGCGCGTCATGCCGCTGGAGAAGCGCTGGGGGCCGGACTACATGCGCTTCGGCATCAACCTGCAGGCCGACAACAGCCAGGGCACCTCCTTCGGCTTGCGCGCCGCCTATCACTCGACCTGGCTCAATCGCCTGGGCGGGGAATTGATCGTGACCGGCGATGTCGGCTCGACCAACCGTCTCGGTGCCAGCTTTTATCAGCCGCTTGATGCCCGCCAGCGCTACTTCGTCGAAGCGACGACCGGCATCGAACAAAGCAGACTGAACATTTATCAGGACGACCGGCGAATTGCCCAGTACAAGGTCACCGAAAGCGGCTTTGGCACCTATCTCGGCGCCAACATCGGCGTGCTCGGCCCGGTGCGCCTAGGCTGGGTGCAGCGCCATCGCTACTACGATCCGGATATCGGGGTGCCGACACTGCCCAAGGCTGACCAGGCGTTTGGCGGCTGGAAGATCGGCCTCGACTTTGACCAGTTCGACCGCATGCATTTCCCGACCCGCGGCTGGGCGGCGCAACTGTCCTATTTCGATTCGCCGGAAGCTGACTACTCCCGGGCCGATGCCAACCTGCAGGGGGCCTTCGCCCTGGGCGGCACGGTCTTCAATGCCCGGCTGCGCTACACCGCCTCGCCGCGCGGCGAGCTGCCGGTGTACGACGCTGCCCAACTGGGCGGTTTCCTGAACATGACGGCCTTTGCTCCGAACCAGCTGATCGGCGACGATGTCCGCTATGCCGGCCTGCGCACCGAGCGGATCATCGGCAATCTGCCGCTGGGCCTGCGCGGCGACATGCGCCTGGGTCTGGCGTTCGAGGCGGTGCAGCTGGGCAAGCGTTATACCGAAACCAGCCGCAGCGGCATTCTCGATTCAGCGGCCATCTATCTCGGCGGACAAACCCCGCTCGGGATGGCCTACGTCGGCTTCGGCTACTCAACGAGCGGCGTCTCCAACCTTTTCCTGTTTGTCGGCACGCCCTGAGCCAAAAACAGGTGGCATACTGAACAATTCACTGCACTGTACGGGAGAGAAAAGATGAAATCACGTTTCCTGTTGTTGCTGGCTTCCTGTCTGGTGTGGGCAGGCGTTGCGCTGGCCCAGATCAATATCAATACGGCCTCGAAGGAAGAACTTGACTCTCTCAAGGGAATTGGCGATGCAAGGGCGGAGGCAATCATTAAATATCGTTCGGAGAATGGTCCTTTCAAGTCAGTGAATGATCTGGAAAAAATCCCGAATTTTCCGCATAACCTGGTGAACAAATTACGTGGGCAGATCACTGTTGGCGGCGCTTCACGTCCCGCATCTGCCGCCGAAACGCCGAAACCGACGGCGTTGCCCCCGGCCCGCCCGATGAGCAGTTCGCCTTCTGCGCCGGCTCGCCCCGCTGCGCCGGCAATGCCCGGCAAGAGTGCGCCAGCCCCGGCACCTCAGGCCGCTGAAAAACCAGTCGCGCCAGCAACCCCCGCAAAGCCTGCCATGCCGGGCAAACCGGCGGTCGATAGCACTCCGCAAGCGGCTCCCGCCGCTACAAGCGCAAAGCCGGCTGCCCCGGCGGCACCTGCCCGACCGGCCATGCCCGGGAAGGCGGCAAGCGAGGCCAAGGCTGCTGTACCTGCTGCTCCTGCCGCCGCTCCTGCCATGAAGCCGGCCAGTCCGCTCGCTGCCCCGGCAAAACCGGCATCACCTGCCGCCAAGCCAGCCGCATCGGCCGTACCTGCTGCACCTGCAGCCCCGGCTAAACCCGCTGCCCCGGCTCGGCCGGCGGTCGCCAATTAATCGCCTGGTGCGTTCTTTGAGGTCTGCTTGAACGATAGCCTGACGCTCTGCGCCACGACGCGTCTGGCGCAAACCCTGCGTGGCGAGTTGCCGGGGGAGAAGGCGGTCTGGCGCACCCGGCAGGCGCTGACCCTGGGCCAGTGGCTGGCGACGCTGGGCGATGAGGCGCTGCTGACCGGCATCGCCGAACTGCCGGTGGCGCTCGATCCGTTTTCCGAGCGTCTGCTCTGGGAAAAGGTCATTGCCGCCTCGCTGACTGACGCGGCGCCGCTGTTCGATATTCAGGGCATGGCGACTTCCACGGCCGAGGCGCAGGCCTTGTGCCGTGTCTGGCGCCTTAAGCCGGAGGGCGGCCAGCTGTCTGATGAAGCAAAGCTGTTCATCGGCTGGCAGGCTGATTTTGAAAAACGCTGCCGGGCCGGTGGCTGGATGGACACGGCTGGCTTGCACCGGCAACTGATCGAATTGATCGAGGCCGGGCACTTTACGCTGCCGGCAACGATCATTTTCGCCGGCTTCGACCGCTATACGCCGCTCGAACAGGATCTGACGGCGGCGCTGAAGGCGCGTGGCGTCACGGTCGAAAATGCGCCACGCTTCCCCGTCGAGCGTAGCGAGCAGGTCAAACTGGCCTGTGCCGATGTCGAGGCCGAATGCCGGGCGGTGGTTGCCTGGGCCAAGGCGGAACTGGCTGTTCGGCCGGATTGCCGGCTCGGCATCGTTGCGCCCGATCTGGCCGGCGTGCGTGACCGGCTCGAATTCTTGCTCGACGACGTGCTGCATCCGGCGCTGATTCGTCCCGATGCCGCGGAAGTGCCGCGCTGTTTCAATTTTTCGCTCGGCCGGGCGCTGGCCGATCTGCCGCTGATTCGTGTCGCGCTGGATCTGCTGGCGCTGGGCAGTGGTCGGGCCAAGGTCGAGCAGAGCCGCCTGTCGGGCTTGCTGCTGACCGGTGGCTGGTCGGCCGCCGAGGCCGAAGCCGATGGCCGGGGACGGCTCGACGCCGCCTTGCGCCGGGATTTGCCCTATTTCACCACCTTGCCTGCCCTGATCAAGCTGGCTGGGCGGCTAGCCGAAAACGAAGCGCCGCTGTGCCCCCAAACCGTCGCAGCGCTCGAAGCCTTTGTCGAGACGGCCGGCGCAGCGACCCGCAAGTCCCTGCCCGGGCAATGGTCTGGGGTCTTCCGCAATTGCCTGAAGGCGGCGGGCTGGCCGGGCGATCGGCCCTTGTCCAGTCATGAGTTTCAGGCCCGGCGGGCTTTTGGCGAGGTGCTCGACGGCTTTGGCCGGCTCGATGCGCTGCTTGGCCCGCTGGGCTTTGCCGAAGCGGTGCGCCGCCTGTCGCAGCTTTGTCGCCAGCGCCTGTTTCAGCCGGAAACGCGCGGCCGGCCGGCCATCCAGGTGCTGGGCGTGCTCGAAAGTGCTGGCCTGGGCTTCGATGCGCTGTGGGTGATGGGCATGAACGACGATCTCTGGCCGCCACCGCCGCGTCCCAACCCCCTGCTGCCGGCCGAGATGCTGCGCGCGGTCGGGGCAGCGCATGCCAGTGCCGAAGTCGAGCTCGATTTTGCCCAGCGTGTGCATGTCCGTTTGTCGCACTCGGCGCCAGTCGTGAGGTTTTCCTATGCCCAAGCTGAAGGCAATCGCGTGTTGCGCCCCAGTCCGTTGATTGCCGGCATTCCAGCCGCCGATGAAACGTTCGGTGAGGTCGAGACGCTGGCGCGGCAAATGGCTGGAGAGGCTGCATCGTCGATTGTCTTGGTCGACGACGCACTGGCGCCACCGGTCGGCGAAGGTGAGAAGGTTTCCGGCGGCAGTTGGGTGCTGCGCGCCCAGGCTATCTGCCCGGCCTGGGCCTACTACCAGTACCGGCTGGGCGGCGAGGCGATGGAGGAGCCGGTCGAAGGGTTGGACCCGGCGGCGCGCGGCACGCTGGTCCACCAAGCGCTGGAAGCCTTCTGGTCGGCCATCCGTTCATCCGATGCGCTGGCGGCGCTGGGTGAAATGGCCCGCCAGCAGGCCATCGTCGAGGCCGTCGACAAGGCCCTGCAGAATTTTGAACTGGATCGTCGTGTCACGCTGCCGGCGCGCTTCCGCGAACTGGAAGCGGCGCGGCTGGCCAAGCTGCTTGATGTCTGGCTGCAGGTCGAAGCCAGGCGCGGCCTGCCTTTCGAGGTGGTCGCCTGCGAGCAGCCGGCCGAAGTCGAGATCGAGGGCATCAAGGTCAGGATGGTGGTCGATCGTATCGACCAGTTGGCCGATGGCCGGCAAGTGATCATCGACTACAAGACGGGGGCCAGCATCGACACCAGGAACTGGGCCGAGCAGCGCATCACCGAACCCCAGTTGCCGATCTACGCTGCGCTGGTCAATGAGGACGTGGCGGCTGTCGTGTTTGCCAAGGTGCTGCTCGACAAGCCGGCTTTCGCCGGTGTGGCCGACGAAAAGGACATCCTGCCCGGCGTGCAGGGCATCGGCGACGACAAGCAGAAAGTCTTCGATCCGGCTGAGTTTCCCGACTGGATCGCCGTCATCACCCACTGGAGAGAGCGTCTGCATGCAGTGGCCAAAGAGGTGAAGGCCGGGCAGGCCGGCGTGGTGTTCGCTGACGAAAAAGGGCTGCAATACTGCGAAGTACTACCGCTGCTCCGTCTGCCCGAGCGCCGGCGTTTGCTGGCCGAAGCGCAGGCGGAGGGGGGGCGATGAGCCTTTCCGGCTTGATGGCATGGTTCAAGGTGCGTCCGAAGTTTGTGGCCCTGCTTCAGTTGCTGTTTGGGCTCTCCGCCGTTATGGCCGGTCTGTTTTATGTCCATTCGCTGCATACCTCCGGCCTTTTGTTGTTGCCGGAGAATTTCGAAGAAAAGCGCGGGGCGATGCGAGACTATCGATCGGTCGTTTCGCCCGGCGGCAAGAGCGCACCGACCTATCAGGGACATTTCGGCATCTCGGGGCAGCACGATCACTATTACGTCTCTGGCTTTTCCCGAGATTTCGTCCTGAATGAACTTCCGAAGGCAACGACGGTTTCGTGCAGCTTTCGCCGAGCGGAGATTTTCAAGGTGGAGTCTGATGGGATGCGTCGCTGCTTTGGTTTTGCAGTTGATGGCCGGGTAGTGCGCTCTCTTGAAAAGTCGATTGCCGAGCAAGACTTTTTCAACACCGTGCTGCAATGGATCAACATTGCCTTCGTGGTGGCTGGTTTCTGGCTATCGAGCCTTGGTGTGCTTGGCATGCGCGGCGTGGTGTTATAAACGAAACTGGCGGTGGCTGCTGCGCCGGGCCGCCCGGAATGCTTGGGCTAAAGCCCGGCTTATTGGGAAAACGCTGAAATATTCGTCATCCCGCGGCCTCGACACACCCGGGACTCCGCTTCGCGGCGGGCGAGGCGGGGATCCAGTTCGTTGATTTTTCTGGATTCCCCCTGCGCGGGAATGACATTTCCGGATAAATCTGCGGTTTATCAGGTCAATTGTGCTCGGCTTGTCTTAAATCAAGCCTTGTTTGCAGCGATAAGACAAGAATTCAAGCAGGGAATGCTGATGTATCCCTGCAAAACTCTGGAGAGATGATTCACCGTGTTGTCCAAGCTCCTCCTGTTGCTTCAGCGCTGGAATGGCTGGCGATTGTGGGCGGTCCTGACCCTCGGGATTGTGGTCACGGTCGAGTTGATCGTCTCGGCAATGAGTCTGATCCTGAAGGGCGAGGTTGCCTGGGATTATCTGCTGACGGGTTTTGTCGCCGCCATCATGGCGGCGCCACCCAGTTTGGTGCTGCTGACCTTTCTGCTGGGCGAACTGGCCGGGCGGCAGCAGGAATCCCTGTCGAAAAGCCTGCTGCGTGTCGAGAACCGCCTGACGATGGCGCTCGATGCCGCCCAGATGACCTGCTGGGAACTGGATGTCGTCGATGGCAGCTTGCAATACGACCCATCGACGCTGAGGCTGCTCGGGATGTCGACCGAGGATGCGCCGCGGGATTTGCCCGCCTGGCTGGCCTATGTTCATCCGCAGGACCAGCCCGAATTCGTGGCCGCTTACGCAGCGGCCATCCAGTCGGGGGCGCCGGGCTTTGACAGTGAGTACCGGGTGAAACAGGCCTCGGGTGACTGGGGCTGGGTGCAGACGCACGGTACCGTTGTCCAGCGTGACGTTGACGGCCAGGCAAGACGGGCGCTCGGTATCACGATGAACATCGCGGGGCGCAAGAAGGGCGAGGCTGAACTCGCGCGGCACCGGGATCATCTGGAGACCCTGGTGGGCGAGCGAACCGCTGCGCTGCAGGCGGCGCACAACAAGTTGCTTGATACGCAGTTTGCGATGAACGGCGTCGGCATCGGTATTCGCTGGACGGAGGTGGCGACCGCACGCCTGATCGACGCCAATAATTTTGCCGCTGAAATGCTCGGCTACTCGCTAGAGGAGATGCTCAGGCTGCGTGTTTTCGATATCGACCCGAACTTCAATGAAGCACAGTACGACGAAGTCGTCGCGCAGCTTCGCCAGCAAGGCTATTTGCGTCTGGAGTCGACGAACCGGAGCAAGAACGGGACGCTGATCCCGGTCGAATTGACGCTGCACTACCTGCCGGCCATGCATGAATTGCCGGAACGGGTCATTTCCTTTCTGGTCGATATCACCCAGCGCAAGGCCGCCGAGGCGGCGCTGGTTGCGGCCAAGGAGGCGGCCGAGGCGGCGAATGTGGCCAAGAGCGCCTTTCTGGCCAATATGTCGCATGAAATCCGGACGCCGCTCAATGCCATCACCGGCATGTCCCATATCATCCGTCGCGTCGGGCTGCCGCCGGATCAACTTCGGCGGCTCGAGAAAATCGATGCGGCGGGGGAGCATTTGCTGGAAATCATCAATGCCATTCTGGATCTGTCGAAGATCGAGGCCGGCAAGCTGACGCTGAATGAAAGCGAAGTCAGCGCCAATGGCATCGTCGACAATGTGGTCGCCATGCTGCTTGATCGGGCGAATACCAAGGGACTCAGTCTGAGCGCCGAAACCGAGGGTATGCACGTGCCTTTGCTGGGCGACGCGACCCGGCTGCAGCAGGCCTTGCTCAATTACGCCGGGAATGCCATCAAGTTCACTGACAGCGGCAGCGTCATCATCCGGGCCAAGGCCGATGAAGAGACTGAGGGCAGCCAGCTGGTGCGTTTCGAGGTGCAGGATAGCGGGATAGGCATCGCCCCCGAGGTACTTGGCCGACTGTTCAACGTTTTCGAGCAGGCCGATAACTCGATTTCCCGGAAATATGGCGGCACCGGCCTGGGCCTCGCCATTACCCGCAAGCTGGCGCAACTGATGGGTGGTGATGCCGGCGTCACCAGCACACTGGGCGCCGGCAGTACCTTCTGGTTTACCGCGCGTCTCACAAAAGGCCGTGAAGGGGGCGTCGGCCTGGCGGCAGTACGGGGCGGGGGGGCTGAGAAGATTCTCCGCCGCGATTTCCCCGGGCGACGGATATTGCTGGTCGAAGATGAGCCGGTGAACCGCGAAATCGCCCGCGAGTTGCTGGAGGACATCGGACTGGCCGTCGACGTGGCGGAAGACGGAAGCGTGGCCGTGCAGTTGGCGGTGGATAACCAGTACGACGCCATCCTGATGGACATGCAGATGCCGAAGATCGACGGCCTGGAAGCGACCCGGCGGATACGGGCGATGCCGGCCTATATCGATGTGCCGATCATTGCCATGACGGCAAATGCCTACGCCGAGGACAGGAGCGCCTGTTTCGAGGCGGGGATGAATGATTTCGTCGCCAAGCCCATACGCCCGGACCGGATTTTTGAAGCGCTGGCGAGAGGGTTGGCCAGCGTGAGCGCTTGAGGGCAGGCATGGCCCGGCGTAGGATTCGGCGCTGCCCGCCGTAATGCCATGGCCGGCGCTCAGCCGGAAAAACTGAATGAAAGCCTCTTGCCTGTGACTGCTGCGCCCGACCGCCTCGAAGAAGACAAAACCGCCCGTCAGCGCGCGCTGGAGATCGCCTCGTTCATCGTCGAGGCCCCGGCCGGGGCCGGCAAGACGGAATTGCTGACGCAGCGCTACCTGCGCTTGCTGGCGGCGGTCGAGCATCCGGAAGAGGTTCTGGCGCTGACTTTCACCAACAAGGCGGCGACCGAGATGCGCGACCGCATCCTGGGCAGCCTGGAACTGGCCGCCGCCGGAGAAATTCCCGCCCAGCCACACAAGCAGTTGACCTTCGGGCTGGCGCAACAGGTATTGACCCATGATGCCTCCCGTGGCTGGCAGTTGCTCGGGCACCCCGGCCGCCTGCGCATCACGACGCTGGACGCGCTCTGTGCCAGCCTCGCCCGCCAGATGCCTTACCTCAGCCGCTTTGGCAGCCAGCCGGGCGTCAGCGAGGATGCCGAAGCGCACTATGCAACCGCCGCCCGCCGGACGCTGGAAATGGTCGAATCCGGCACGCCGGATGCTGAGGTCGTCGCCGAAGCGCTGGCTTTCATGGACAACAATGCCGGCCGGCTGGAAAAACTGCTGATCGCCATGCTCGGCCGGCGCGACCAGTGGCTGCACCATGCCTCCCGGATTGAAAGCGGGGCGATGAAGGCCGAGGTCGAAGCCGGGTTTTCAGCGCTGATCGAGCGCGATCTGGCGACTGTCGGCGGCTTGCTCGACGCCCGCACGCAATCGCTGCTCATGCCGCTGGCCCGCTTCGCTGCGGCCAATCTGCCGGGCGGGCTCGAGGCGATTGCTGACTGGCATTCGCCATTAAGCCCGGCCATCGCCGATCTGCAGCAGTGGCAGGCGGTGGCCAGCCTGTTGATGACTGGCACGGGTACTTTGCGCAAGACGGTCGACAAGCGCATCGGTTTTCCGGCTGGCGCTGAGTTTGTCGACCAGAAAAGAGCCATGCTCGAACTGCTCGGCGATCTGCGCGGGCTGGCCGGTCTGGAAGAGGCGCTGGCCATGCTGGTCAAGTTGCCGTGCCCGGAACTGAGCGAGGCCGAGTGGGCCACGGTCGAATGCTTCTCGCGCCTGCTCCGGCTGGCGGCCGGGCAGCTTTGGCTGGCCTTCCAGGAAGCGGGTGAGGTCGATTTCATCGAGATCGCCGCCCGGGCCGGGCTGGCGCTGGGCGATGACGATGCGCCAACCGATCTGGCCCAGGCACTCGACTACCGGATTCGTCACCTGCTGGTCGATGAGTTCCAGGACACCAGCCCGAGCCAGGTCGGCCTGATTGAAAAACTGACCCGCGGCTGGATGCCGGACGATGGCCGGACGCTGTTCGTGGTTGGCGATCCGATGCAGTCGATCTACCGCTTCCGCAAGGCCGATGTCGGCTTGTTCCTGCGCGTTCGCGAGCGTGGTATCGGCGACATCCGCCTCGGCCACCTGCGCCTGTTCCGCAACAACCGCTCGTATCCGGGCATTGTCGATTGGGTCAATACCGCCTTCCCGGGCATTTTTCCGGCCGAAGACAGCCCTGAGGCCGGCGCCGTGCGCTATGCCGAATCGGCGGCGACCCGGCCGGCGCGTGACGATAGCGGCGTCTTCGTGCATCCGGTCATCGAGCGCGAAGGCAGCGACTCGGCCAGTGAAGAAGCTTGCCGGGTTCTCGCCATCATTCAGCAAGCCCGCCACGAAGCACCGGCCGAGCGCATTGCCGTGCTGGTGCGGGCGCGCAGCCATCTCGATGCGCTGGTCGCCGAGATTCGTCGCAGCGCGCCGGATTTGCGTTTTCAGGCGGTCGATATCGAGGGCCTGGATGGTCGCCAGCACGTGCAGGATCTGCTGACCCTGTTCCGCGCCCTGCATCATCGGGCTGACCGCGTGCATTGGCTGGCCTTGTTGCGTGCCCCGTGGTGCGGTCTGAAACTGGCCGACCTGCATGCGCTGGCCGCCGACGACAAGAAATCGACCATCTGGCAACTGATGCAGGACGAGGCACGGCTTGCCCGTCTGTCCGACGATGGCCGGCAGCGACTGAGTCATGTCCGTGCTGTGCTGCAACTGGCCTTTGCCGGTCAGTCGCGCCAGCACCCGCGCCGCTGGCTGGAGGGCGTCTGGCTGATGCTGGGCGGGCCACGCTGCCTGGAGGCGCCGGAAGCGCTGAACGATGTTGAAGCCTTCTTCAAGCTGATCGACAAGCTGGTGACCAGCCGCAGCTTGAGCCCAGAAACGCTGGCCGCCCACGCGGCGGAACTCTATGCCCCCTCCGATCCGCTCGGCGATGCCGTGCAGATGATGACGGTGCACAAATCCAAGGGGCTTGAGTTCGACACTGTGATCCTGCCCGGCCTGCATCGAGAAACCGGCGGCAACGAGAGCAGTCTGCTGCTCTGGGACGAAGTGGCCGGGGCCGATGGCGACGAGCACTTGCTGGTTGCGCCGATGAAGCAGAAAGGGGGCGGCAGTGGCGAGCCGACCGCGTACGACTACCTGAAAAAACTCGAAGCCGAGCGAGCCGCCCACGAAGACGAGCGACTGCTCTACGTGGCCGCCACTCGGGCGATTCGCCGCTTGCATCTGCTCGGCATCGCCGTTGCAGATGAAAAGAAGGAGGACGGCCTGAAGCCGCCGGCCAATGGCACGCTGCTCAAGCTGTTATGGCCCGGCGTGGCCCAGCGCGAGTTCGTCGTGGCACTGGCTGGCGCAGTGGACGGCGAAGTTTTGGCTACCCGGGTCGATCCGGCCACTTTTTCGCCACCGCTGCTGCGCCTTCGCGAAGTCGGCTTGCTGGTGGCGTTGCAGCCTGCTGCCGAAGGTGTGCGTCCCGCCGATAATCCGCTTGATCTCGATGTGGCGGCCAGCGCACTTTCGTTGGAGGCTTCGGTCGGCACACTGGTGCATCGTTGCCTGGAGCTGATGGCGAAAGGTGGTCTGGCGGCGTGGTCGGGCGAGCGGGTTGCCAGTTTGCAGCCGGCCTATCAGCGCTGGTTACGGGCTCAGGGCCATAGTGATGCCGAAGCCGAAAGCGGTGCCGCCGAAGCGGTGTCCGCCCTGGTCAATACGCTGGCGTCCGAGACGGGTCGCTGGCTGCTGGCCGAGCACCCGCAAGCTGCTGCCGAGCAGGCGTGGAGCAGCACCGATGGCCAGCTGGCGAGCAATCACGTGATCGACCGCGTTTTCGTGGCCGATGCCTGTCGCTGGATCATCGACTACAAAACGGTGCGCTTGCCCGAGGCCGAGCTGCCGCGGCGTGCCGAAAGCTACCGGCCGCAACTGGAGCGCTATGCCGGCCTGTTCGCCGGTGACCCGCTGCCGCTGCGCCTGGCCGTTTATTTCCCGCTGCAGGGCCGCTTGATCGAGTTGCTCCCGGTCGCATTGCCGGCCGATGGCGGGCAACTCAGTTTCTTGCTCTAAGCCTGTTGCGCCGTTCCGCCAACGACGAAATAGCAACCTATGGAGGTGCTGATTAATTCGTCATCCCCGCGAAAGCGGGGATCCAGTCCATTGATTTTTATGGATTCCCGCCTGCGCGGGAATGACATTTCCGGATAAATCAGCGTTTCCCTAGGGAGTTGACCAGTAACACGGTGATATTCAAAACGCCTATACTTGCCGATTGGCATTTTTATATGCGATTTACATGTTGCGCCGCCTGCTCCTCTCCCTGTTGTGTTTTGCCTTGCCTGCCGGCCTGCCGGGGGGCGTTGCGCATGCCGCGGAGCCGACGCTGCGTGTTGTCGTGCTGGAGAATTCGCCACCGATGTCTTACCGGGACGAAACCGGCCAGCTGACAGGCTTCAGCGTCGAAATCGCCCGTGCCCTGTGCGAGGAAATTCGCGCCAGCTGCGTCTTCGATGTGGCCGCGCAAGGGGCCTTGCTGGAGACGGTGGCCCAGGGCAAAGCCGACATCGCCGCCGCTGCGGTTTTTGCTAACCCGGACCGGCGTGGCAAGTTGCTTTTTGCCAAACCCTATTACCGCTCGCTATCACTCTGGCTGGCCAGGCCGGATGTCGTGCCGGGGCGTGTCGGCGTGCGGGTTGCCGTGGTCCAGGGTTCGGCGCAGGAGGATTACGCCCGCAAGCAGGGCTGGGATATTCACGAGGTGCGCAGCAATGGCGAGTTGGCCGGATCGTTGGTGGGCGGCGAGGCTCAGGCGGCGCTGGTTCCGATGATCAGTGCCTTGCAGTTGCAGAAAAGCGATCCGTTTCGCCGGCTTGGCCTGGCGCCGACCGTCCTGCGCGCCCCGGAGTTGAGCGGCGATGCCTCGTTCGGGATTTCGCCGCGTCGCCCGGGCTTGAGAGACGAAATCAATGCGGCGCTTGATCGCATCAAGCGCAATGGGACGTATGATCGGATCAATTCCCGCTTTTTGCCTTTCCGGGTGAGTTGATGCCTGCTTTGTACTACCTGTCGTGGTGCCGTGTGGCCCCCTTGTCTTTTTGGTTCGCCGGTTTTGATCAGGGCGCCTAAAGGCATTCATGCCGGCCGTGCTTTTGGCTTGCTGGCCGCGCTGTTCGTGCTCGCCTTCGGGGCGGCCGTCGTACTGCTGGCGTTGGACCAGCAGCGTGTGATCGATGCCAACAGTCGCCTTGAAGAAATCACCGTGCCGGAAATCATCCGCTACCAGCGACTGGCGAGAAATCTCGAACAACTCCGTCAGGAAGGCGAGCGTATTTTTTCGGTCAGCTCGCATGCCTCCCGTCAGCAGTCGATGTTTGTCGTCACCCTGCTCGCCAGCCATCCCAGCATCCTGGAGCACCACGCGGCGGCCAAGCTGGCTCGCGAGACGGAACAGTTTCTCGGCGAAGTGGTGCGCCAGTCGGCACGCGATGAACGGCGTCAGGCGATCCATTACGATGAGTGGCAGCGCCTGGCGTCACGCCTTGGCATGCAGGTTGACGATGTGTCGATCGAGGGCATCAATCTGGCGACCAGCGATCTGAACGTGGCGGCGGCGGCCATGAAACTGGCCCGTCACAAGTTGATCATCGCGCTGCTGCTGGTCGGGCTGTTCCTGCTGGCCTTCATCGTCCTCGTCCGTCGCCACCTGATCCAGCCGTTGCAGCGAATTGACCACGTCCTGTCCAATCTGAGCGCTGCCAGCCCATTGCCCGATTTCGACACGTCGCGAATGCTGGAAATACAGGCGGTCGAAGAGGCGATCCGTGAGCACCATGACCTGCTGATCCAGAACGACGAAGCGCGGCAGGTGCTGGAGAAGCTGGCCAACAAGGATGGCCTGACCGGCCTGATGAATCGCCGTTTCTTCATGCAGTCGGCCGAGGCCGAGCTACAGCGGGCCCAGCGTTATCGGCGTCCGGTCACGGTCGCCATGGCCGACCTCGATTTCTTCAAGAAACTGAACGATACCTATGGCCACGCGGCGGGCGATACCGTGTTGTGTGCCTTTGCCGACATGGTCAGGGAAACTTCGCGCCAGTCCGACCTGGTTTGTCGTTACGGGGGCGAAGAGTTCGCTTTCCTGTTCCCGGAAATTTCGCCGGCTGAGACCCAGAAACTGGCGGAGCGTTTGCGCGTTAGCTGCGCCAATGCCGATATCGCCCTGCCCGATGGTCGCTCGGTCAAGGTAACGGTCAGCATGGGGCTGGCCGATGCCAGCGAATGCCCGATCGAAATTGCCCTCAAGCGCGCTGACGACGCCCTGTACGAAGCCAAGCGCCTCGGGCGCAATCGGGTGGTCGTCGCGGCCTGAACCGACGGTCACAAATCCGCTACAAGAAATTCCCGGATTGGCTGCGGCTAGCCAGTTAAAATTTCGGGTTGAATTTTTTGGGTAATTGTATGCGTCGATTGCTGGATGCGCTGATTCGCTTTGGGCAACGCCTTGTCGGCGGACAGCTGACCGCCTCCATTGAGGCAGTGACGCTGCTGGTCAGCCTGTTCTTCGCCCTTTTCTGCAATCAGCTTTTCCTGAAGGGCATGCTGTCCGGCTACGACATGGCCCAGCCGGCCAGCTGGGTGCTGGCCGCTTCGCTGCTGGTCGGCCTTGCTGCCGCGCATTTCATCCTGCTCAGCCCGTTCATGACGCGCTGGACGACCAAGCCGCTGCTCGCCTTGTTGCTTGTGACGACAGCCTTTGCCGTGCATTTCATGACGCGCTACAAGGTCTATCTCGACACCAGCATGCTGCGCAATGTGCTGGCTACCGATGTCCGCGAAGCGCGAGATCTGATGACCTGGTCCTTGATTCCGCAACTGCTGCTTTACGCGGTGCTGCCGCTATGGCTGCTCAGTCGTTTTCGTCTCAAGCAGCGGCCGGTCGGGCGAGCCATCCTGGTCCGCCTCGGCGCCATCATGCTCGCCCTGCTCGTGCTGGGTGGCGCCATCTTCCTGAACTTCCAGGACATGGCTTCGCTGATGCGCAACAACCGGGAGTACCGCTTCCTGGTCACACCAGCCAATTACCTGTATTCGCTCGGTCAGGTGACCCGCAGCCAGGCGCAGGCGGTCGAGGCCGTACGCGAACCGGTCGGTACCGATGCAGTACCCGGCAGCAGCTGGCAAACACGCGGCAAGCCGGTGGTCATGGTCATGGTCCTTGGCGAAACGGTACGCGCCGCCAACTGGGGCCTGTCCGGCTATGCCCGGCAGACGACGCCTGAACTGGCGGCCGAGGCCGGCATCATCAACTTTGCCGACGTGACCAGTTGCGGCACCGATACCGAAACTTCGTTGCCCTGCATCTTTTCGCCTTGGGGGCGGCGTCAGTACAACGAAACGCGCATCCGGAACAGCGAGTCGGTACTCGATGTCGTCGCCCGCGCCGGCTTCCGTGTGGTCTGGGTGGACAACCAGTCGGGCTGCAAAGGCGTCTGCAAGGGCGTCGAATCGATTCGCCCAGACCTGGCCAAATCACCGGACCACTGCTTTGGTGGTGAGTGTCAGGATGGCGCGCTGGTCGATTCCCTGAAACAGCTGGTCAGCGAAACACCGGGTAACCTGATGATCGTCCTGCACCAGATGGGCAATCACGGGCCGGCCTATTTCAAGCGCTATCCGGATGAATTCAAGAAATTCACCCCGGCCTGCGAGGATCCGGACCTGCCGCATTGTTCGGAGGGCAGTATCGTCAACGCCTACGACAACGCGATCAGCTATACCGATCACGTGCTGGCCTCACTGGTCCGCACCCTGCGCGAGCATCAGGCCCACGATTCGGCGCTGCTCTACGTCTCCGATCATGGCGAATCGCTGGGCGAAAAAGGCCTGTTCCTGCACGGCGTGCCCTACCGGATTGCGCCGGATGTGCAGACCAAGGTGCCGATGGTGATGTGGTTTTCGCCGGGCTTCGCCCAAAGCTTTGCGCTCGATACGGCCTGTATTGGCAAGGTCGCCGCCTCGCCGCAGTCTCATGACCATCTGTTCCACACCTTCCTTGGCATGCTTGACGTAAAGACAAGCGTTTACGCGGCGGAAATGGACTTCTCGGCCAAGTGCAGGCAGTAAGCGCTAGTTGTCATCCCCGCGCAGGCGGGGATCCAGTTCGTTGATTTTCTGGATTCCCGCTTACGCGGGAAGGACCGTCCGGAACTTATAGCAGTACGCAGGCCCAGATTACGGCCGCGTTGATCAGGCTGAGCAGCACCGCGGCGCTGCCCATGTCCTTGGCGCGCTTGGCCAGTTCGTGCTTTTCCGGCGAAGCTTTGTCGACGACGGCTTCCAGCCCAGAATTCAGGATCTCGACAATCAGGATCAGGATGATGCTACCGACCATCAAGGCGCGGTCGATGCCGCTATTGCCAAGATAAAAAGCCAGCGGAATGGTGATGGCAGCGAGCAGCACTTCCTCGCGGAAGGCGGCTTCGTTTTTCCACGCGGCACTCAGGCCGTCACGCGAATAGCCGAGGGCATTCCACAAACGGGTCAGGCCCTTCTTGCCTTTGAAGGCGGCGGCATCGGTCATTTCTTTTTCTCAAGCAAAGGTTTCAGGAAGCGTCCGGTATGGCTGGCCTTGCATTTGGCCACTTCTTCAGGCGTGCCGGCGACCAGGATGCGGCCGCCGCCGTCGCCGCCTTCGGGGCCGAGATCGACGATCCAGTCAGCAGTCTTTATGACGTCGAGGTTGTGCTCGATGACGACGATGGTGTTGCCGTTATTGGCCAGTCGCTGCAATACGCTGAGCAGCATCTCGATATCCTGAAAGTGCAGGCCGGTGGTCGGTTCGTCAAGGATGTACAGGGTGCGGCCGGTGTCGCGCTTGGAGAGTTCAAGCGCCAGCTTGACGCGCTGCGCCTCGCCGCCGGACAGCGTGGTCGCACTTTGGCCGAGGGTGATGTAGCTGAGACCGACATCGACCAGCGTCTGCAACTTGCGGGCGATGACCGGGACGGCATCGAAGAACTCGCGGGCCTGCTCGACGGTCATGCCGAGGATGTCGTAGATGTTCTTGCCCTTGTATTGCACTTCCAGCGTTTCGCGGTTGTAGCGCTTGCCGTGGCAGACGTCGCAGGGGACGTAGATGTCGGGCAGGAAGTGCATCTCGACCTTGATCATGCCGTCGCCCTGGCAGGCTTCGCAGCGGCCGCCCTTGACGTTGAAGCTGAAACGGCCCGGGCCATAACCACGCACACGCGATTCCGGTACCTGCGAAAACAGTTCGCGGATGGGCGTCAGCAGCCCGGTGTAGGTCGCCGGGTTGGAGCGCGGCGTGCGACCGATCGGCGCCTGGTCGACGTTGATCACCTTGTCGAACAGTTCGAGGCCGACGATTTCCTTGTGCGGTGCCGGTTCGGTCGTCGAGCCGTAGAGGTGTCTGGCGGCAGCGGCGTAGAGCGTGTCGTTGATCAGCGTCGATTTGCCCGAGCCGGAAACGCCGGTGATGCAGGTGAGCAGGCCGCCGGGGATTTCGAGCGTGACATCCTTCAAATTGTTACCGTAGGCGCCGACCACCTTGAGCTGCTTGTTCGGATCCGGCAGCCGGCGCTTTTTCGGCGCTGAAATCGATTTCCGCCCGGATAGGTAATCGCCGGTCATCGACAGCGGATTGGCCGTCACTTCTTCCGGCGTGCCCTGGGCAACGATGAAGCCGCCATGGACGCCGGCACCGGGACCGATGTCGACCACGTAATCAGCGGCGCGAATCGCATCTTCGTCGTGTTCCACCACCAGCACCGTGTTGCCCATGTCGCGCAGATTCTTCAGCGTCTGCAGCAGGCGGTCGTTGTCGCGCTGGTGCAGGCCGATTGACGGTTCGTCGAGCACATACATCACCCCGGTCAGGCCGGAGCCGATCTGCGAGGCCAGCCGGATACGCTGCGCCTCGCCGCCGGACAGCGTTTCGGCCGAGCGTTCGAGGCAGAGATAGTCGAGGCCAACGTTGATCAGGAAGCTCAGGCGGGCGGTGATTTCCTTGAGGATCTTGTCGGCCACCTGAGCCTTGGCGCCGGTCAATGTCAGACAGTTGAAGTAATTGCGCGCCTCGCCGAGTGGCAGACGGCTGATTTCGTGCAGCGTCTTGTCGCCAACGCGGACATGGCGGGCCTCGACGCGCAGCCGGGTGCCGGCGCAGCTCGGGCAGGCCGAACTGCTGACGTATTTCGACAACTCCTCGCGCACGGCATTGGACTCACTGCCGCGGTAGCGACGCTCCAGATTCGGGATGATGCCTTCGAAGCTGTGGCTGCGGTCGAAGCGGGTGCCTTTTTCGTTCAGGTAGCGGAAGTTGATAGCCACGTTACCCGAGCCGTAGAGGACCAGTTGGCGGACTTTTTCCAGCAACTCGTTCCATGGGGTTTCGACCGAGAAGGCGTAGTGATCGGCCAGCGACTCGATGATCTGGAAGTAGAACTGGTTCTTCTTGTCCCAGCCGCGAATGGCGCCGCCCGCCAGCGATGCCGCCGGGTTGGTGACGACGCGCTTGGGGTCGAAGAACTGGATGACGCCCAGGCCATCGCACTTCGGGCAGGCGCCCATCGGGTTGTTGAACGAGAAGAGGCGCGGTTCGAGTTCCTGCAGGGCATAGGAGCAGATCGGGCAGGCGAACTTGGCCGAGAAGAGATGTTCGGTACCAGAGTCCATCTCCAGCGCGATGGCCCGTCCCTCGGCATGGCGCAGCGCCGTCTCGAAGGATTCGGCCAGTCGCTGGCGCATGTCGTCGCGCACCTTCAGCCGGTCAACGACGACATCGACAGTGTGCTTCTGCGTCTTGGCCAGCTTCGGAACGGCGTCGATTTCATAGACCGTGCCGTCGACGCGGACGCGGGCGAAGCCCTGGGCGCGCAGTTCGGCGAACAGATCGACCTGCTCGCCCTTGCGGTTGGCGACCACCGGGGCCAGCACCATCAACTTTGTTTCCGCCGGCAGGGCCAGTACGGCATCGACCATCTGCGAGACGGTTTGTGCTTCGAGCGGCTGGTTGTGGTCCGGACAATATGGCGTGCCGGCGCGGGCGAAGAGCAGGCGCAGGTAATCGTGGATTTCGGTGACGGTGCCGACCGTTGACCGCGGGTTGTGCGAGGTCGCCTTCTGCTCAATCGAGATCGCCGGCGACAAGCCTTCGATCAGGTCGACATCCGGCTTCTCCATCAATTGCAGGAACTGCCGGGCGTAGGCCGACAGCGATTCGACATAGCGGCGCTGACCCTCGGCATAGAGCGTGTCGAAGGCCAGCGAGGACTTGCCGGAACCGGACAGGCCGGTGATCACGATCAGCTGGTCGCGCGGCAGGTCGAGGTTGATGTTCTTTAAATTGTGGGTGCGGGCGCCACGGATGCGGATGGTTTCCATCGCTGCTCTGGAACGGTAGGGGATAAGGGATGAACTATACGCAAAACAGGCCGGATGCGCATCGATGGCTGGATGTATATACAGTTTTTCGCTCCCTCTTCCGGCTTGAAATCCCTCGTTTTTAGAGCTGCGGTTTAAGTCAAATGCATCATAAATGCCTTTGGAATTATGGCAATGTGCTAGACTGTTGCCCCCGATCGCCAGCGGGCGGTCAATAATTCCAACGATCAAAGGATCAACACCATGAAGATTTCTCTCGGCATGGAGAAAACCCAGTTCGCGGCAGCCCGTGGCGGCCGGTCACTGATGCTTGTCGGTATGGCAGCCCTCGTTTTGAGCGCCTGCAGCAACACCCAGGACATCTCGACCGCCAATGCCGAGGGGCTGGTCAAGGCCGGCAGCGCTGCGGTTCAGGCGGCGACCCTGAGCGACGCCGACGTGATGCAGCTTTCTGACAAGTCCTGTGCCGAGCTCGACGGTAAATCGAAGATTGCCGCCGCCAAGAGCAAATACGCGCTGCGCCTGGCCAAGGTCGTCAAGAGCATGCCCAAGGCGGTCGATGGGGTGAATATCAATTACAAGGTCTACGAGACCAAGGAAGTTAACGCCTGGGCCATGAACAATGGCTGCGTTCGTGTCTATTCCGGCTTGATGGACCTGATGACCGATGACGAAGTGCGCGGTGTGATCGGTCATGAAATTGGTCACGTCGCCCTCGGCCACTCCAAGAAGTCCATGCAGGTTGCCTACGCCGCCGGCGCGGCGCGTCAGGTTGCCGCTGCTTCGGGTAGTTCTGCCGTTGCCGCACTGAGCGCTTCGGATGTCGGTGCCATCGCTGAAAAGCTGGTCAATGCCCAGTTCTCGCAGGCTCAGGAAAGCGATGCCGACGACTATTCCTTCGATCTGCTGACCAAGGCCAAGCTCAAGCGTGAAGGCCTTATCTCGGCCTTCGAGAAGCTGGCCAAGCTTGGCGACAGCAACAGCATGCTCAGTTCGCATCCGTCTTCGGCGGGGCGCGCCCAGCACATCCGCGATCGTATCGCCGCCAAGAAGTAATCGGTCGGCCACGCTGGCAGCAAAAAAGCCGGGGTTTCCCGGCTTTTTTGCATTCTGGCGGCGATGGTTTCGCTCGGTGATCCGACTCGCCCCGGGCAGAAGGGCAATGAGCAAACCTGCTAATATTCCTCCTTCGCTGCAATGCAACAAAGACAAACGACAATGGCCTCCCCAACCGACCGCATGAGCCCGGAAGAACGCCGCGCCGGCGCCTCCCTGGCTTCCATCTTCGCCCTGCGCATGCTCGGGCTGTTCCTGATTCTGCCGGTGTTTTCCGTCTATGCGAAAACCTTGCCGGGCGGTGACAATCTGGCGCTGGTCGGCTTCGCGCTGGGGGCTTACGGCCTGACGCAGGCTTTCTTTCAGATTCCCTATGGCATCGCCTCGGATATCTTCGGGCGCAAGCAGGTCATCGTCGTCGGCTTGCTGATCTTTGCTCTGGGCAGTTTTGTTGCCGCTTGGGCGCCGGATATGACCTGGATCATCGTCGGCCGCGTGCTGCAGGGGGCGGGCGCGATTTCAGCCGCTGTGACCGCACTGGCCGCCGACCTGACGCGAGAAGAGCACCGGACCAAGGTGATGGCGATGATCGGCTCGTCGATTGGCCTCGTCTTCGCGCTGTCGCTGGTCGGGGCACCGATCCTGTATGGCTGGATCGGCATGGGTGGGCTGTTCGTCATGACCGGCGTCTTGGCGCTGGCCGCCATCGTCCTGCTGTTCAAGGCCGTGCCGCCTGCACCGCCGCCGCATGGCCACGAAAAACTGCCGCTGCGCCGGGTGGTTTTTGACCCTGATCTGCTGCGCCTGAATGTCGGCATCTTTGTGTTGCACATGGTCCAGATGGCCATGTTCGTCGTGCTGCCGCATGCGCTGGTCAGTCATGGCGGACTGGAAGCGGCATCGCACTGGAAGGTCTATCTGCCAGCCGTGCTGGTCTCCTTTGCCATCATGGTGCCGGCCATCATCGCGGCCGAGCGCAAGGACAAGATGCGGCCGATTTTCCTGGCGGCGATCGGTCTGCTGGTCATCGTCCAGTCCGGCCTGCTCCTTTTCAGCGGCAGCCTGTGGCTGCTGGCATTGTGGCTGATGCTGTTCTTCGTGGCTTTCAACGTGCTGGAAGCAACACTGCCCTCGCTGGTCTCCCGCACGGCGCCACCGGCGGCCAAAGGGGCGGCCCTCGGTGTGTACAACACGACCCAGGCCCTTGGGCTATTCATCGGCGGTGCGGCGGGCGGATATATTGCCCAGCATTTCGGCGATAATGCGGTTTTCGCTGCCTGCACCGGTCTGATCCTGATCTGGCTGGTGGTCGCGAATTCCATGAATTTTCCGCAACGGCGCCCGGTCGCCGCGGCGACACAAACTGCTTAGGAGACATTGGTAATGGCATCGGTTAACAAATGGATCGGCATTGGCAATCTGGGCCGTGACCCGGAAACGCGCTATACCGCCAGCGGTGAAGCGATCTGCAATTTCAGCATCGCTTGTACCGAAAGCTGGAAGGACAAGCAGAGCGGCGAGCGCAAGGAAATGACCGAATGGGTCCGTATCTCCGCTTTTGGCAAGCTGGCCGAGATTTGCAGCCAGTACCTGAAGAAGGGCTCGCAGGTTTACGTCGAAGGCAGCCTGCGGACCCGCAAGTGGACCGACAAGGAAGGCCAGGAGCGCTACACCACCGAAATCCGCTGCGATGACATGAAAATGCTGGGCTCGCGTCAAGGCATGGGTGCTCCCGCCGGCGGTAGTGGCGGTGGTGGTGGCGGTTACGACGAACCGACCGATTACTCGCCGGCGCCGCCGAAGAACAAGCCGAAGCCGTCCTTTGACGATCTCGGCGACGACATTCCGTTCTAAAAAAATGGCATTGCCTGCGCTACCGGCGTTACGCCGCCTCGCTGTACGGTCTGGTACCGTCTTCGGCGGCACGCCTGGGCAGTGCGGTTCACTACCATTTTTTATCCAGAGGTAAATCTGCATGGCCAACGCCGTCACCTTCAAGGTACTCGAAGACATCGCCCGGGATCTTTCCGGCAGCGAGATTACCTTTCCGACTTTTCTCGACATCACCTTCCAGGTGCGTGCCGCGCTGAAGGATCCGAACCTGAGCGTCGAGCAACTGGCCAAGCTGGTCGGGGCCGAGCCGCTGATGAGCGCCAAGATCATCCGCATGGCCAACTCGGTGGCGTTGAACCCGAGCGGTCGCGAGATCGCCGACGTCAAGAACGCCATTGTCCGGGTCGGCATGGAGGCGGTGCGCACGGTGTCGTTTGCCGTGGCCATGGAGCAGTTGCTGAAATCGAAGCAGATGCAGCCTTTCGAGAATCTTTCCCAGCGTTTGTGGGAGCACACCTCGCACGTTGCCGCCTTGTGCCGCGTGCTGGCCCGCAAGCTGGCCAAGATCAACGGCGACGAGGCGATGTTTGCCGGCCTGGTGCATGACCTCGGGGTGTTCTACCTGATGTCGCGCGCCGCCAATTTCCCGGAGCTGGTCAACGACAAGGTGGAGTTGCATGCCTTGCTGGTCGATTGGCATGACAACATCGGTCACGCCCTGCTGTCGGCGCTTGGCTCGCCGGAAGCCGTGCTTGAAGCGGTGCGCGATCACGAGACCGAGCGCGAGATCGCGGCTGTCGGCAACTTGTCCGATGTGCTTTATGTCGCCAACAAGATCGCCAACCGGACCTCGTGCTGGCGCGATCCGGAGCTCGACGGCGCAGTCGATACCTCGATGCTGGATACGCTTTTCGATGCCGAGACGCTGGCTGAAATTGTCGAGGAATCAGAAGAAGAAGTGCAGTCGCTGAAGGCGGCCCTCGGCGGCTAAGCCGTCCGGTGCCGGATCTGGATCGGCAGGAAGGTTCCGTGCCAACGGGCGTCTGATCGACGGGGAGCAGCTTTGATGAGCAGTCACGGACAGACGGCGGATGTCACCGGCAAGCGCTTTGCCGCGCTTGCCCTGGCCGCGCTTGGCGTGGTCTATGGTGACATCGGGACCAGCCCGCTGTACGCGGTGAAGGAAGTCTTCGCCGGCAACCACCCGATCCCGGTCACCATGGCCAACATCTACGGCAGCCTGTCGCTCTTCTTCTGGGCGCTGGTCATTGTCGTTTCGGTCAAGTACGTCACCTTCATCATGCGCGCCGACAACCGCGGCGAGGGCGGCATCATGGCGCTGATCGCCCTGGCGCTGCACACGGTGCAGGACAAACCGCACCACGCCAAATGGATCATGATCGTCGGTGTCCTCGGGGCGGCGATGTTCTACGGCGATGGCATGGTGACGCCGGCCATTTCAGTGCTCTCCGCCGTCGAGGGGCTGGAAGTTGCGACCCCGGCCCTGAAACCTTTCGTCATTCCGATCACGATGATCGTGTTGTTCCTGCTGTTTTTCGTCCAGCGCAGCGGCACGGCCACGGTCGGGGCCTTTTTCGGGCCGGTCATGTTGGTCTGGTTCACCGTCCTGGCCTTGCTCGGCCTGCACAACATCATCGATCATCCGGCCATCCTGGCGGCGCTGAACCCCTTGTACGGCTTCGAGTTCCTGCTTGAAAACAAGGCGATGTCGCTGGTCGCGATGGGCAACGTCGTGCTGGCCGTGACCGGCGCTGAGGCGCTTTATGCCGACATGGGGCACTTCGGCCGTAAGCCGATTTCCCGCGCCTGGTTTGCTTTTGTGTTGCCGGCGCTGGTGCTCAATTATTTCGGTCAGGGCGCCTTGATCCTCGGCGACCCCGAAGCAGCCAAGAACCCGTTCTTCCTCTCGGCGCCGGAGTGGGCACTTTATCCGCTGGTCGGGCTGGCCACGGTAGCGACGGTGATCGCGTCGCAAGCGGTCATTTCCGGTGCTTTCTCGGTGACTCGCCAGGCCATGCAACTCGGTTTCGTGCCGCGCATGGAGGTGCAGCACACCTCCGAGAAGGAGCAGGGGCAGATTTATCTGCCGGCCGTGAACTGGGGCCTGATGGTGGCGGTGATGATCCTCGTCCTCGGCTTCAAGTCCTCGAACAATCTGGCGGCCGCCTACGGCATCGCTGTGACCGGCGACATGGTGATCACCTCCATTCTCGCCACGGTCGTCGTCGCCAAGGTCTGGAAATGGGGATGGTTCAAGGCCGGCCTGCTGTTTGCCTGCTTCCTGTCGGTCGAACTGGTCTTCCTCGCCGCCAATATCCTGAAGATACCGGACGGCGGCTGGTTCCCGCTGGTGGCCGGGATGGGCGTCTTCGTGCTGATGACGACCTGGAAGCGTGGTCGCCAGTTGCTCTCCGAACGTCTGCGTGGCGAGCGCCTGGAATTGTCGATGTTCCTCGATTCCCTGGCCTCGTCGATGCCGACCCGGGTGGCCGGTACCTCAGTCTTTCTGAATGCCGACCCGAAGGGGGTGCCGCATGCCCTGCTGCACAACCTGATGCACAACAAGGTGCTGCACGAGCGTGTCGTCCTGCTCTCGGTTCAGTTTTTCGATGTGCCCTACGTGCCGGATATCGACCGGGTCGAAGTGCGGCAACTGAAGGAAAATTTCTGGAGCGTCATCATCCAGTACGGCTTCAAGGATTTGCCCAATGTGCCAGATGCCCTGGCCTTGTGTGCCGATGCCGGATTGGTCTTCAATGCGCTGGAAACCTCGTATTTCATCGGTCGTGAAACGCTGATTCCGCGCCTCGGCTCGGACATGGCTTTCTGGCGCGAGAAGATATTCGTCGCCATGTTCCGCAATGCCGGTTCGGCCACGGCCTTCTTCAAGATTCCGAGCAATCGCGTTGTCGAGCTGGGCACCCAGGTCGTTCTTTAGGGTTGCCAGCTAGCGCCAGCAGTGCTGGTCGCGGCCACCCTGCTTGGCGGCATACAGCGCCCGGTCGGCGCGGACGAACGGGGATTGCTCGTCGTCATCGGCTTTGCTTTCGGTGCAGCCGATACTGGCCGTAATGGCGATGGGCTTGCCGTTCTCCGGATGGCTGGCCGGGTTGCTGCGGATCGTCGCCAGCAGGCGCTCGATGACCGTCGCCGCTGCGTCGGCCGAGGTGTCGATGAGCAGGATGGCAAATTCCTCGCCGCCGATGCGCGCCAGTTTGTCGATGCTGCGCAGTTGTTTGGCCAGCAGGCCGGACAGATGAACCAGGACAGCATCGCCGACCGGGTGTCCATAAGTGTCGTTGACCAGCTTGAAATGGTCGATATCGAGCATGAGCAGCGTGAAGCGGCTGTGCAGGCGCTGGTTGCGCGTGAGTTCATCGGCCAGCGTGGTCATGAAGGCACGGCGATTGAGCAGGCCGGTCAGCGGATCGGTCGTTGCCAGATAACGCAGTTCCTCTTCCAGCCCGGTGCGCTGAACGATTTCACGTTCGAGCTGGTCGCGCTCGGCGAGCAGCGCCGCATTTTGCCCTTCGATCCGTTGCTGGTAGCGCTCCAGGATGAGCTCTGACCAGAGCAGGACGCCGGTAATCAGCACGGTGGTGGTGATGTAGCGTGCAATGTACTCAATGGAATAGGCGGTGCTGTTCGGCCCGTTACCGGCCAGCATCATCAGGCAGGTGGCCGTGATGATGGCGCCCAGTACCCAGATGCCGCCTTCGCGTGGCGGCAGCAGCTTGAGCGAAACCAGCGGCAGCGACAGGAACCATAGCCCCCGGGCGTGCTCCGGCCCCGAGTAGGCGACCAGATAGAGGACCAGGGCGCTGTAGCAGACCACGGCCGGGCGGATGGCCCGGTAACCTTGCCCGTAGCGCCAGAGTGCCAGAACGCAGATAACAATGACGGTCGCGGTCAGCAGCGCCAGGAGAGCGAGCAGCCAGTCATGGTCGAGGGCCGCAACGATGCCGAAATAAGTCAGTGCGGGCATGCCGATGCAGACAAAGGCGGCCGCCCGCTGGCGAAGCTGGATTTCCTGTTCGGAGATGGGCGGGGAGGAGGATGCTCGGTCGCGCATGGCGCTGCAGAAGCCTTAGAGGCGGCGGATTTTTTCCAGCAATGCCGTCGTCGATGTCTGGTGGATGAAGGGGATCGAATGGACCGTGCCGCCCCAGCCGCGCACTTCGTTGCAGCCGACGATCTTGTCCACCGGCCAGTCGCCGCCCTTGACCAGGATGTCCGGGCGGCATTCAAGGATGCGCTGCAAGGGCGTGTCTTCGTCGAACCAGGTCACCAGCGAGACGCAGGCCAGCGAGGCCATGACGGCCAAGCGGTCTTCCAGCGCATTGACCGGCCGGTCATCGCCCTTGCCGAGGCGCTTGACCGAGGCATCGGTGTTCAGCGCGACGACCATGCTGACGCCGAGGGCTGCGGCCTGGGCCAGATAGGTGACATGGCCGCGATGCAGGATGTCGAAGCAGCCGTTGGTGAACACCAGCGGGTGGGCCAGTTGGGCGGATCTGCTGGCCAATTGGTGCGGCGGGCAGATTTTCGATTCGAAGGTGGGGGATGCGTAGGACATGGCTGCTTCATCGGTGGAGTGAGTCTCTATTTTAGTGCTTGTTGCTCATGACAGCGGGAGTTCTCATATTTGGCGTTTCCGGCATTGCGCAACAGGCATGGCGTGTTTGGCCTGGCCAGGCAAAGAGCGCGGTATTGGCCCAATGCCGTTCAGTTAAGCGTTATTCCTGCGGCCTCGACACACCCGGGACTTCGCTTCGCGGCGGGCGAAGCGGGAAACCGAGCACCATGCATTTGCTGGGTTCCCGCCTTCGCGGGAACGACAAACGCAAGGGTTATTCCACTAACTGAACGGCATTGGCGGTATTGGCCGGTTTTTGCCGGCGGCTCCTGCGGCCAGGGGAATCGCTGGTCAGGCAGCTGCCGCGGGCCACTTCGCCAGTGCCTCGATGGCGCCCTCGAGTGTCGGAATCAGGCGGACGCCCGCCGGCGCGCTGAGACGCAAGATGCCGCTGCCACCGACCCAGAGCTGGGTGCTGGCCGGCAGCACCATGCGCAATTGCTGCAGCAGGGCGGGAATCTGTCGCTGCGGGAAGGCGACCGAGAAGGACAGGGCGACGATGTCGGCGTGGTGGGCTTCGGCGGCGCGGGCAATTTCCAGCAGGGGCATTTGCGTGCCGAGGGGGATGCATTCGGCGCCCTCCAATGCGAACAGGGCTTCCGCCATCAGCAGGCCGAGGACGTGCGTTTCATCCGGCACGCTGGTCAGCAGCACACGTGGTCGGCGCGGGCCGCCGGGCAGGGCGGCGATGGCCTGGCGGAGCAGACGCTTGGTCAGTTCGGTGAACAGGTGTTCCTCGAAGACTTCGAAGCTGCCGTCTTCCCAGGCTTCGCCGACCTGACGGGTCAGGGGTGAAACGGTGTCCTGGACAAAGCGCTGCAAACCCTGGCGGGCGAGTCGTTGCTGCATGGCCTGCTGATAGCCGGCGGCGTCGTGCTGCTTGATCAGCGCCAACAGTTCAGTCAGGTCTTCCGCTTCGCCGGCCGGGATATTTTCGCTGGTGCGAGCCCGGCGGGGGGCGAGTGCCGTCAATTCCTCGGCTGGCGTCGAAATCAGTTTGCCGGGCCGATGGCCCTGATCCATCAAGCGCTTGATCAGGCGCAGGCGCTCGACCTGGTCGGCCGGGTAGAGGCGCTCGCCATTCAGGTCGCGTTCCGGCACCGGGAAGCCATAGCGCCGCTCCCACATGCGGAGGACATCCTTGGAAAGACCGGTATCCCGCTCGACGGCGGCAATATTGAAACTAGGGGTATTCATATTTGTCCTAAACAAATGTTAGACAAACCATTGACAAGCCAACTTTTGATCGCTATCTTACGAACAAACGTCCAGTTTGTCTAGGACAAATCAAGCGAGGAGTTGAACATGTTTTCTAGTCTGAAACGTTGCCTTGGCATTGCAGGCTTGATTTCGCTCGGCATCGTCCCCGTCGCCGGGGCCGCTGAATGCCCGCCGCTGCTCAATCACAGCTTCGCCAGCCTGCAGGATGGCAAGCCGATGCCGCTCTGCCAGTACGCCGGCAAGGTGATCCTGGTCGTCAATACGGCCAGCTACTGCGGCTTCACTTCGCAGTACGACGGGCTGGAAAAGCTCTACGCCCGGCTCAAGGACAAGGGCCTGGTCGTGCTCGGTTTTCCGTCCAACGACTTTGGCGAACAGGAACCGGGCAGCGAGAAGGAAATTGCCGATTTCTGCCGGCTGACCTATGGCGTCGAGTTCCCGATGGTCAGCAAGACGGTGGTCAAGGGCAAGGGCGCCCATCCCTTCTACCTGAAGCTGGCCGAGATCACCGGCAGCAAGCCGAAGTGGAATTTCCACAAGTACCTGATCAGCCGCGATGCGACGCAAGTCATTGCCTACACCAGCTTCACCAAGCCGGATGACAAGGATTTGCTGAAAAAAATCGACGAATTCCTCAAATAAGCCAGCCCAGACCCCAGGAGCCAAACATGAATGCCCCGGAAAACATCTTCCTGCCTGACGTTCAAGCCACCGCCGACACGCGCCGCCTCGCCATCCAGAGCGTTGGCGTCAAGGGTTTGCGCTATCCCCTGCAACTGGAAAATGCCGCTGGTGAGACAGTCGGCACGGTCGCCACGCTGGCGATGAGTGTCGGCTTGCCGCCCGAGGTCAAGGGCACGCACATGTCGCGTTTCGTCGAGTTGCTCGAAGCCCGCAGCGGTCCGCTGACCCAGGTTGGCCTGCTGCGCATGATGGCCGACATGCTGCTGCGTCTGGATGCCCGGAGCGGCCGCATCGAGCTGGCTTTTCCCTACTTCATCCGCAAGATGGCGCCGGTCTCCGGCGTCGAGAGCCTGCTCGACTACGACGCGACGCTGATCGTCGACCAGCGTGAGGGCGAGAGCGCGACGCTGATCCTGTGCGTCGTGGCGCCGGTGACCAGCCTCTGCCCCTGCTCGAAGAGGATTTCCGATTACGGCGCCCATAACCAGCGTTCGCACATCACGCTGGAGGCACGGCTGCGCGCGCCGATGAGCATCGAGGATCTGGTCCGCCTGGCCGAGGAAGAAGCCTCCTGCGAAGTCTTCGGCCTGCTCAAGCGGCCGGACGAAAAGTGGGTGACCGAGCGCGCCTACGACAACCCGAAGTTTGTCGAGGATCTGGTCCGCGACATCGCGCTGCGCCTGATGAACGAGCCGCGCATCGCCGAATGGAAGGTGGCTTCCGAGAATTTCGAGTCCATCCACAACCACTCGGCCTACGCCGAACTGTACGGCTGCAATGAGTAAGGGAGACATCATGCAACAAAGACAACGAATCGCCGTCGTCGGTGCCGGCATCTCCGGGCTGGCTTCCGCCTGGCTGCTCAGCCGCCAGCATGACGTGACCCTGTTCGAAGCCGGCGCCTATCTCGGCGGCCACACCAATACGGTCGATGTGACACTGGAAGGCAAGTCGCATCCGGTCGATACCGGCTTTCTCGTCTTCAACGAAAAGACCTATCCGAACCTGATCGCGATGTTCGCGCTGCTCGGGGTCGACAGCGTCGAAACCGAAATGTCCTTCGCGGTCAGCCTGGAAAACCCGGATCTCGAATGGGCCGGCAGCAACCTGGCCACGGTCTTCGGCCAGAAGCGCAACCTGGTCCGCCGGCAGTTCTGGTCCATGCTCTCCGACATCCTGCGCTTCAATCGCGAAAGCATGGCCTGGCTGGCGACGCATCCCGACAACCAGCGCAGCCTGCGCGATTTCCTGAGTGCCGGACGCTATTCCAGCGCCTTCTCCGACTGGTATCTGCTGCCGATGGCGGCGGCCATCTGGTCCTGCCCGACCGGCCAGATGCTCGACATGCCGCTCGCCACCTTCATTCGTTTCTGCCAGAACCACGGCCTGCTGCAGGTTTTCGACCGGCCGATGTGGCGCACGGTGAAGGGCGGCGGCCGCGAATACGTCCGCAAGATCGCCGCCGAGCTCGATGCCAATGGCGCGATCATCCGCCTGGCCTGCCCGGTCAGCGCCGTGACCCGCGAGGCCGAGGGGCTGCGCGTCACCCGCGGCGCCGGCAGCGAGCATTTCGACCAGGTCGTGATGGCCTGCCACAGCGATCAGGCCCTGGCCATCCTCGGCTTCACGGCCAGCGATGCGCAGCGCGAGGTGTTGTCGGCCATCCGCTACCAGCCGAACCGCGCCGTGCTGCATACCGACCGTGCCCTGCTGCCGCGCGATGAAAAGCTGTGGTCGGCCTGGAACTACTTTGCCGGACACGGCGAGCCCGGCGAGCAGCCGGTCGGCGTCTCCTACCTGATCAACAAGCTGCAGCCGCTGCCCTTCAAGACGCCGGTCGTCGTCACGCTGAACCCGGCCCGTGAGCCCGACCCGGCCAAGGTGCTGGCCGAGTTCGATTACGCCCATCCGATCTTCGACGGCCCGGCCATCGCCGCCCAGCAACGGCTGGCAGACGTACAAGGCGAGAACGGCATCTGGCTGGCGGGCGCCTGGGGCAGCTACGGCTTCCATGAGGATGGCCTGAAATCGGCGTTGCGCGTGGTCAATGGCATGGGCGTCAATGCGCCGTGGCAGGGTGTCGCCGAAGTGCGGCGCGAGACGGAAAGCGCCTGAGGCCAGCCATGAACTTCCGCCCGCAACTTTTCCTCGGCCATGTCATGCACCGGCGCCTGCGCCCGGTGGTCAATGCCTTCGTCTATCCGGTGTTCTATATCCAGCTGCCGGTACGCGATCTGGCCTCGGCAAATTGCGGCATTTTCAGTGTCGACCGGCCCAACATTCTCAGCTTCCGCCGCCAGGATCATGGGGCGCGCGATGGCAGCCCGCTCCTGCCGTGGATAACCGCGCTGCTGCGCGAGCGCGGCCTGCCGGATGACGGCGAGATCGTGCTGCAGACCTTCCCGCGTGTTTTTGGGCTGGTTTTCAACCCGGTCAGTTTCTGGTTTTGCCATGACCGGACCGGTGACTTGATCGCCGTGCTGGCCGAGGTGAACAACACTTTCGGCGGCACCCGCAGCTACCTGCTGCACAACCCGGGCGGCGCACCGCTGCGCGACGGCCAGGAACTGCGGGCCGACAAGGATTTCCACGTCTCGCCCTTCAACGAGATCGAAGGCGGCTACCGCTTCCGCTTCCACCTGAACCGGCCGGTGCCGCTGGCCCGCATCGACTACGACGATGCCGAGGGCGAATTGCTGCTCACCTCCATCTCCGGCAAGGCACGGGCCTGGAGCGCCGGCGCCTTGCTCGGGGCCTTCCTGCGCATGCCCTTGATGACCGCCGGCGTGCTTTTCCGCATCCACTGGCAAGCCCTGAAACTCTGGCTGAAAGGGGTGCCCTTCCGTGGCGCCCATGTTTCTCAACCCCTCCGGGAATCGACAAAATGAACAACACCATGATCCTGCGTGGCAGCGAACGGCTGGCCCGCGACACCTTTCTGGTCTTTGAGCTGCTGGAGAAAATCGAAGGCGGCATGCTGGAAATTCGCCTGCCCGACGGTTCCTGCGCCCTGTTTGGCAACGGCGAACATGGCGTCACGCTGCAGGTGCGCGACGAGGCGATGTTCGGCATGGTGCTGGCCCGCGGTGACATCGGGCTGGCCGAAGCCTATCTCGACGGGTACTGGGATTCGCCGGATGTGACCGGTCTGCTGACACTGCTGGCGAGGAATCGCGAAGTGCTTCGGAAGGCTGTCTACGGCTCCTGGCGCAACCTGCTGGCGGCCCGCATCCGCCACTGGCTGAACCGCAACAGCCGGGCCGGCAGCAAGCGCAACATCATGGCGCACTACGATCTGGGCAACGATTTTTACCAGTTGTGGCTCGACCCGACCATGAGCTACTCGGCCGCCATTTATCGTGAAGCCGACGATGGTTCGCTCGAAGCAGCGCAGCATGCCAAGTACAACCGCATCCTGAATTGCCTGAAGGCCGGGCCGGGGCAGCGCGTGCTGGAAATCGGCTGCGGCTGGGGCGGCTTTGCTGAAAAGGCCGCACAGCAAGGTCTGGCAGTAACCGGTCTGACCCTGTCGCCGGCCCAGCTGGCATGGGCGCAAAACCGCGTGCCGGCGGCCGATCTTCGCCTGCAGGACTATCGGGATACGCAGGAACAATTCGACCACGTCGTCTCCATTGAAATGTTCGAGGCCGTCGGCGAACGTTTCTGGCCAAGCTACTTCAAGACGGTGGCCAAGGCGCTGAAGCAGGATGGCCGGGCGGTGATCCAGAGCATCACCATTCGCGACGATCTGTTCGCCAGTTATCGCCGGGGCACCGATTTCATTCAGCAATATGTGTTCCCCGGCGGCATGCTGCCGTCGCGCCAGGCTTTCCGCGCCGCAGCGGCCAAACAGGGGCTGGTCGTCCGCAACGAATACGCCTTTGGCCTCGACTACGCCCGTACCCTGGCCGAATGGCGCCATGCCTTCGAGGCCAAGTGGCCGCAGATCGCGGCGCTGGGTTTCGACGAGCATTTCCGCCGCCTGTGGCGGATGTATCTCTGTTACTGCGAGGCTGGCTTCCTGGCCGGGAATATCGATGTCGTCCAGTTCGAACTCACGCATGCTTGAGGCGGCACGCTCGGCCAGGCGTCGGCGCCTGCTGCTGGCGCTGGCGTCGGCGCCCTTTTCAGCCTTCGCCAGCACCGACCCGACGGCCGGCCTGAGTCGCTGGGGCAGCGGCGAATTCCGCCGCTTCGGCTTTCTCGTCTACGAGGCGGCGCTGTGGGCCGGCGATGATCCCTTGCGCCCACCGCTGGCGCTCAAGCTGACCTACAAGCGGAATATCGCCGGTGCGGCGATTGCCGAGGCCAGCGTCAAGGAAATCCGCAATCTCGGCATTGCCGACGAGGCGAGCTTGAAGCGCTGGGGTGAGCAGATGGCGCGGCTGTTCCCGGACGTCAAGCCGGGGGACTACATCATCGGCCAGTATCGTGCCGAGGCGGCCGTGTTCCATTTCAATGATCGCCGGCTCGGCAGCGTCGACGACCCCGCTTTCGCCCGTGCCTTCTTTGGCATCTGGCTTGATCCGAAGACCAGTGCGCCTGATTTGCGTGCTGCGCTGCTTAAACGGCCGGCGGTCTGAGATGACCAACGTATACATTGGCGCATCCATTGAGGGCAGACCCAGGTTTTGCGGCTCTGAATTGGGCTTAGAGCCTTGTTCGGGTTTTCTGCAGGTTCAACCGCCGGGTTTCGCGCTTGCGGCGCGAGTTACTTTCTTCTTGCGTCGCCAAGAAGAAAGTAACCAAAGAAGAAGGCGACCCTGGGTCGGCGCCCCTTCGGGGTTCCTTGCGCTACTCGGCAGGCCGGGCGGCTTGCCTGAACTCGCCTGCGGCTCAGACAAGGCAAGCCGACTGCCCCCGGCCCGCCTGCGTTGCTCAGCGCCTCGCAAGGGGCCCGAAATGCGTCATGGATCGACCCGCGCCATGCGCAATGCCGGGTTACGAAGCGACCACTATTTGAGCGCTAGCTGGTTTGCCGGGGCCAGTGGAGGGCGCCGAGCAACGCAGGCGTTGGAGGCATTAATTGGATTCAGGCCCGGGTTATTCGGTTTTGGGGTTTTGCGCTCGTTCGACCGTTGTTTTTCGCGCTTGCGGCGCGCCGTACTTTCTTTTGCTTCGCCAAAAGAAAGTACGCAAAGAAAAGGCGACCCTGGGTCGGCGCCCCTTCGGGGTTCCTTGCGCTACTCGGCAGGCCGGGTGGCTTGCCTGAACTCGCCTGCGGCTCAGACAAGGCAAGCCGACTGCCCCCGGCCCGCCTGCGTTGCTCAGCGCCTCTCAAGGGGCCGGAAAGGCGTCATGGATCAACCTGCACGACGCCGAATGCTGTGTTGTGAAGGTTCCACTGCTTGGGTTCGGGATGGTTTTCAGGGGCCCATTGAAGGCGCCGAGCAACGCAGGCGTTGGCGGAACAAGGGCGAGGACTGTCTGAGGGCGCAGCCCGAGTTCCGCAGCGCCCTGAGCGATGCGCAGCATCGGGAAGAAGTACTCTTGGGGTGCCCCCGCCAACGACGAGTAGCACAGGGAACCGGCGAAGCCGGCACCGCCCTTGGGTCGCCTTTTCTTTGCGCACTTTCTTTTGGCGAAGCAAAAGAAAGTGCGGCGCGCCTCAAGCGCGAAAAACAACGATTGAACGAGCCCCGTCCTCAAAAACTCCGCGCAGACCACGCTTTGAAGGCCATGGGAGAGCCCACCCCATGACCCCCTCCCGCATCCTTGCCTACGGCCTGCTAGGCCTCCCGCTAGCCTTCGCCGCCCTCCCCATCTACGTTCACGTCCCGCGTTTCTACGCCGAAACAGCCGGCCTGCCGCTCGCCCTCCTCGGCTTCATCCTGCTCGGTGCCCGTCTGCTCGATGCCGGCATCGACCCGTGGCTGGGCTGGCTGGCCGACCGGGTTTCGCGGCGCCGCATGGTGGCGCTGGCCCTGCTGCCTTTTGGGCTGGGCTTCGTCGCGCTGCTCAATCCGCCGTCCGAAAATGTCAGCATCTGGCTGCTTGCATCGCTGGCCCTGACCTACCTCGGCTTTTCGGCCGCCACTGTCGCCTATCAAGCCTGGGGGGCGGATGTGGGAAGCGACTCCGGCTTGCGCACCCGGCTGACCGCCGCCCGGGAAGGCTTCGGGTTGCTCGGCGTCGTGCTCGCCGCGGCGCTGCCGACGGTGCTGGCCGGCAGCCTTAACGACGGCATCGCCCGCTTGAGCTGGATATTGCCCCCCTTGCTGCTGATCGCAGCTGCAACGACCTTCATCCGGGTTGGGGTGGGGCGGCCGGTGGTTGCCTCGCGCCAGGCGCTGTTGCCCAGCTTGCGTCGCGTTTTCGCCGATCTGGCCTTCCGCCGCCTGCTACTGGTGTTCGTCGCCAATGGCATTGCCGCCGCCCTGCCAGCCACGCTGTTCCTGTTTTTTGTCGCCGATGTCCTGCAACTGGAAAGCGCCAGCGGGCCCTTGCTGGCGCTCTATTTTGTCGCCGGTGCGGCGTCGCTGCCCCTGTGGGTGAAGCTGGCGGCCCGTCAGGGGCGCGTTGTCGCCTGGCTGCTGGCGATGGGCCTGTCCATCATCGCCTTTGCCGGCGCCAGCCTGCTCGGAGCGGGCGATCTCTGGCCCTTTGCCCTGATCTGCGTTGCTTCCGGGCTGACGCTCGGCGCCGATCTCGCGTTGCCGGCGGCGATTGCGGCCGATCTTGGCGAACGACAGGGGCAGCCGGGCGCCTGTTTTGGCGTCTGGAATTTTGTCTCGAAACTCAACCTGGCGCTGGCGGCCGGGCTTTCCCTGCCCTTGCTGGCGCTGCTCGGCTATGTGCCGGGCAGTACGGCCGGTCTGCCGGCGCTGACCTTTGCCTATGCCCTGTTGCCACTTGCTTTCAAGGCATTGGCCGCGGCCTTGCTCTGGCGCTGGCGTCATTCTCTGGAGTCTGAATCATGAAACTGCTCGCTGCTGCTCTGTTTTCCCTTGGCCTGACCGCCTGTGCCTCGACCGGCGTCGAACAATACCGAGCCGAACAGCCGGCCCTCGACCTGAAGACCTACCTGAACGGGACGCTCGATGCCTGGGGCATGTTCCAGGGGCGCTCGGGTGAAGTGAAGAAACGCTTCCACGTCGTCATCGATGCCAAATGGACCGGTGAAGTCGGCGTCCTCGACGAAAACTTCAAGTGGTCCGACGGCACGACTTCGCGTCGTATCTGGACGCTGACCCGGCAGCCGGATGGCACGTTCCGCGGCAAGGCCGACGATGTCGTCGGCGAGGCAATCGGCGAAGTGGCCGGCAATGCGCTGCGCTGGCGCTACGTGCTGGCGCTGCCGGTCGACGGCAAGGTTTACAACGTCGACTTCGACGACTGGATGTTTCTGATGGACGACAAGGTGATGATGAACCGCTCGTTCATGTCGAAGTGGGGCTTCAACCTTGGCGAAGTGACGCTGACCTTCGTCAAGCGGCAGTAATGGCCATGAACCCGAAAATCACCGACTGGCAAGGCAAGCGCGTCTGGCTGGTGGGCGCTTCCTCCGGCATCGGCGCCGCCCTGGCGCGCGAACTGG
This sequence comes from Ferribacterium limneticum, assembly GCF_020510625.1. Taxonomy (NCBI): domain Bacteria; kingdom Pseudomonadati; phylum Pseudomonadota; class Betaproteobacteria; order Rhodocyclales; family Azonexaceae; genus Ferribacterium; species Ferribacterium limneticum. Next base: position 582,333 of record NZ_CP075191.1, read on the forward strand.
CCGAGCGCGGTGCCAAGCTGGCTTTGTCGGCACGCAGCGTCGACAAGTTGCTGGCGCTGGGTATTGCTGATGCCTTGCTGTTGCCCTGCGATGCCACCGATCCGGTCAGTCTGGGCGCAACCCGCCAGGGCTTGCTGGCGGTCTGGGGCGGCGTCGACCTGGTTGTTTATCTGGCTGGTGACTATGTCCCGATGCGCGCCGACAACTTCGATCTGACGGTCGCCGAGCGGGTCATCGAGGTCAATTTCAATGGTGCCATGCGCCTTGCTGCGACCGTTCTGCCCGATCTGCAGCCGGGCGGCGGCATCGCTTTCGTGGCCAGTGTCGCCGGTTATCGCGGCCTGCCCAAGGCGCTCTGCTACGGGCCGGGCAAGGCAGCGCTGATCCATTTTTCCGAAGTGCTGCATCTTGATCTGGCGCCCAAGGGCGTCGGGGTCTGGGTGATCAACCCCGGGTTCGTCTCGACCCAGCTGACCGCGAAGAACGATTTCGCCATGCCGGCCCTGCAAACGCCGGAACAGGCGGCGCTGGCCGTGGTCGACGGGTTCAGAACGGGGGCTTTCGAAATCCACTTTCCCAAGCGCTTCACCCGCCTGATGAAGCTGTTCGCCCATTTGCCCTATGGCTGGTATTTCCCCCTGATACGCCGCTTTACCGGAGGCTGAGATGAATCTCGACAAGCTGATCTGTTTTTACAACGAGTTCGCCCCGGACAGCGTGGCCCGCTTTCCCGAGTTCTACAGCGCCGATGCCTATTTCAAGGATCCATTCAACGAGGTGCGTGGCATCGCCGCCATCCAGCGCATCTTCACCCACATGTTCAGCCAGGTCGCCGAGCCGCGCTTCGTCGTCACCGAGAAAGTAGTCGATGAGCATGGCGCCATGCTGATCTGGGAGTTTTACTTCCGCGTCCGGCTGTGGGGCAAGGGCGAGGCGCAGGTCATGCGCGGCGTTTCTCACCTCAGGTTCGACGCCGACGGTAAGGTCAATTACCACCGCGATTACTGGGATACCGCCGAGGAGCTATACATGAAACTGCCGGCCATCGGCTCGCTGATGCGAGGGCTGCGCCGGGTGATGGCTGCCTGAGCGCAAGTGATCAAGCCCAGGGGGTTTCGGCCGGTCTGTTGTCGTATCAGCTTGTCGCCAGTTTTTCCCGGCAATCCAGAATGCCCTGGTTGATTTGCTGGCGTAATCTGCTTTCCGTCTCGCAAGGGTTTTCGGTGAGTGAAATGCAGGTTTCGGTCAGCGCTTCCAGCAGGGCATACAGCCAGGACTGCTCATCGTCTCCTTGAATTTGGGAGAGCAGTGGTCGTCCATGCTGCCGAATTCCCCCCTGATCAACCAGTTCATGCATCAGGTCATTCAGGATCGTATGAACGTCCGGCTTGATTTCAGGATGGTCCAATAGCCGACGGGCTCGTTCCAGAGATGAGAGCGCGCGCTTCATGGGAGATTTCATTCTTGTCGGACAGCGGGAAAGGAGGTGGATTCTAGGGGGGGATATCTTTGTAGTTACCCCTAAAGTTAGGGGGTGGTATGGCTCTAAAATTGTTAAGCTTGATATAAATGTTCAATTCGTATCCTCATGTTGCCTAATCCAAAAAAACTGCTATGTGTTGAGCCTTCTTCAACCCAGCAGGCAATTGTTGGGGGAATGGTTGCGCAACATGGTCTTGAGTTCGTGGCATGTGGCGGCGAAGCCGATGCCTTGCTCCTGCTTGAGGAACAATATTCACTGATGGTCGTGGCCAATGAATTGGCCGACGGAGACAGTTTTCAGCTAATTGAGGCCGTCAGGCTTTCGCTGGAAACGGCAATGTTGCCGATTGCATTTGTGACGGGAAACGAGGATCGCTCGCTGGCTAAAATTGCCATGCGGGCGGGGGCAACTGAGGTATTTCTGCGCAAGGACCTCCGTGCCCTGAACGAGTTCATCGGCGGTTACGGCTCGGCCAGAGAAAACCTGGCGTTCAGTGGCCGGGTTCTGTTGGTTGAAGATTCGGATTCGCATGCCGAGTATGTGGTTCATCTGTGCCAGGTGTTGGGCCTCGATGTTGATGTCTGCAAAAACGTCAAGGCTGCATCGGCTCGCTATCGGCCGGAGAAATACCAGCTGGTCATTATCGATGTGGTGCTCAATGACATTCAGAGCGGCATCACCCTGGTCCGCAGTATTCGCCAGAACCACCTGAACCGGCAGCCCATTCTTGTGATGTCGGGCTATGACGATTTGCCGCGTCGTCTGTTGGCTTTGAAGAGCGGGGCGGACGACTTCATCAGCAAGCCTTTTTCACCCGAAGAATTTGTTTGGCGCCTTCATAAAGTCCTGCGTTCCTATGCCGGGTTGGATCAAATGCGGGGTACGCCCCTTGCAGGGCAGATCGTACCGATAATGGAAGGGCAGGACTTCATGTCCCATCTCTCGCCTCGTGAGCGGGAAATCGCCGAGAAAATACTGGAAGGCCTGACTGACAAAGAGATTGCGCGACAGCTGGCCATTTCCTTCTGGACCGTGCGCAGCCATATCGAACAGATCTTTGGCAAGACTGGGGCGCTCAATCGACGCGATTTGATGGCGCGTTTCATCGGCAAGTAATGGCTTCAGCGGGCAGCCAGCAGCTTGCCAAGCAGGCTGCCGGAATTTTCGTGACCGGTCAGTACGAAATCGAGTTCGTTGGCATTGCGCAGCGTCATTTCCAGACTCCGCTGGGCGGCAAGGGGGCTGGCAAACAGCAGTTGGTCGCCGGCCTGCAGCACAAAATCGTCGGCCGGCAGCAGGAAGTAGTCGCTGCCGCGCTCCACGAGCAGCGGAACGACGGCCAGGCGTTGCTGGCGATCGGCGCCGTCGACCAGCAGATCGGCGAGGCGGATCCGGCTGTCGTGCATCAGCGCCTGCCAGGCCGCCGGGGCTTCCGCGGCATTCAGGCGATTGTCCCAGAGCACCGGGGTCAGGCCGCCGCACTCACAGTGCAGGCGCTCGACCAGTTGCCGGCATTGCGCCTCATCCAGAGCATGGAGGCGATCGAGAAAGCGCGCCAGCAAGGGGGCAGTCAGGATGGCGATGCTTTCCTGGGCGACGATGCGGCTCGGGCGCACGGTGAAATCCGCGTCGTAGGCCTCGAACAGGGCGCTGTTGGCGGCATGGTTCTGGCGGATGACGACGAACAGGGAAGGATTGATCTCGCTGGCGGTCACGGCGATCGACAGGTTATTCACATCGTTGTCGCTGCCGGCCACGATGCCCGAGGCATTGGCGATGCCGGCCTGGCGCAGCGTGCCGGCCTCGGTGCCGTTGCCGCTAAAGTTCTGGTCGGCATCCTGGGCCGCCGGGTCGATAATGCTCAGGGTGATGCCGGTATCGCGCAGGCGTTCGGCCACCGCCTGCCCGAAGCTGCCGTAGCCGCACAGGATCCAGTGGCCGCGCGGCGGCCGGTGCGGCTCGGGGATCGGCGTTTCCGGCAGGCTGGTCAGCAGTTCGATCAGCCGGAAGCGCTCCGGTGAGGCGACGGCCAGCGCCAGGTGGTCGGCGAACTGCGTGAAGGGCGTGATGATGTGGTCGGTGCCGAAGGAGGCCATGTTGGCGGTCACGGCCGGCGTCCGCGCGCGGGCGATGACCGGGATGTCCGGGTTGAGCAGGCGGACGGCGATGGCGATGGCCAGGTTGGCCTCCTCGTCGTTGGTGATGGCGAGCACGCCCCGGCATTTGGGATGCTTGAGTCCGGCCAGCAGCAGGTTGTCGGGTTGCCGGGCATCGGCGGCGAGGGCCGGGGTATCGGTCTTGAAATCCTGCAGGTCGAGCTCCTCGACGCGCAGTTCGTCCTTTTCGAGCACGACGAAAGCCTGGTCGATACGGTCGAAGGTGCGAGCAACCAGGTTGCCGGTTTCGCCGCAGCCGCAGATCAGATAGAACGGCGCCTTGAGCTGGCGGACGCGGCGCGTGAAGCGGTTGCTGGTCAGCGTGTTCTGGAAGCCTTTGTCCTGGAGCAGGGCAATCAGCGTGACCACCGAGTAGGACCAGCCGACGACGGTCAGGTAGATGCAGACGGTGACCCACAGGCGCTGCGCATCGGAGAAGGCGACGGGGATTTCGCCGAAGCCGATGGTTGTTGCGGTGTAGCTGATGAAGTAGAAGGCGTGGAAGAAGCTCATCGGCGCCGTCATCTTGCCTTCGGCATCGACGCCGGGCACCAGCGTCAGGCCGACCACCGAGATCGCGTAGATGACGATCAGCACGATGATCGGCGCCCGCATGCGGCGCAGAACCAGGAAGAAGGCGCTATTCACGCTGAGCTCCCGCCTAGCGGCGCAGCATCACGGTTTCGACGATCAGGATGATGACCGAGACAATGTTGGCAAACAGCGCGCCCCCGGACAGCGAAACGACGCTCGAAGTAACATGCGCCGTCATGCCAACGCCGGTGATGTGTACCGCGACGCCCCAGGTGATGGCGGCGGCGATCAACTGCAGGTCGGCGACCAGGCTGGTGGACAGGTGGATGGCGCCGATCTGCGTACGGTCACCGAACTTCAGCGCGGTGGCGATCAGGCTGACGACCAGGGCGGCGGCCAGTTCATAAACGCTATGCAACTCCGGGTTGCCGATGTCGCCAATGAAGAAGCCGAAGTTGAGCGTGGCCGCCAACAGGATGAAGAAACCGAAAATGACTTTTTCGAGATTCATGATGCCCCCCAAATGCGATCAGGGCGTACCTTCCGGCACGCCCTGTCAGCTTACTCCTGTCCTGCCTTGCCCGGGGAGGGGGTCAGCGATTTTCGACCGGGGCAGACTGCGGCGGGGTGCTGCGCGAGCCGAGCACCTGGTTGTCGAGGCGGCGGGTTTCATCGTCGCTGACGATTTCCAGGACATTGACCACCTTGACGACGCCAGCCGTGGTGCGGGCGACGGCGACGGCGACCTTGGCTTCGCGTTCGTTCACGATACCCATCAGGAAAACGATGCCACGCTCGGTCAGCACCTTGATGTGGTTAGCCGACAGCTGGTTGGTATCGACCAGGCGGGCCTTGACCTTGGAGGTGATGAAGCTGTCGTTGCTGCGGCTGCCGAGCGGCGTGGCCGCGCCGATGCCGAGCTCGTTATAGACCTCACGCACGCCTTCGAGCTTGCGCACTTCGGACTCGATGGTCGATTTGACTTCTTCATTCGGCACTTCGCCGGTGATCAGCACGCGACGGTTGAAGACCGTAAAGTTGGCGTGCGCCTGGTTCTTGTACTGCTCGGGAACGCGCTGGTTGGCCTTCCATTCGGTCGTTTCGTCGTCGGTCTGCGTGCCGGTCGAGCGGCGGTCATGGGCCGACATGACGCTGGCCGCAGCGGCGGTGCCGAGCAGGGCGGCTTCGACGCAGCCCTGCAGGGCCGGCAGTGCTGCGATCATGACAATGGCGGCAAGGCTCAGTTTGATTTTTTGCATTATTCGACTCCCAGTAAGAGTGCATCGATCCCATCGCACAGGCAATGAATCGCGACAAGGTGGGTTTCCTGAATGCGTGCCGTCCGGTCGGCCGGTACGCAAAGATGAATGTCGTCGTCGCGCAGCATTTCGCCGATCTGGCCGCCACCCTTGCCGGTCAGCGCCACGACGTGCATGTCGTGTTCGTGGGCGGCCTTGATCGCTTCGATGATGTTGCCGGAATTGCCGGACGTGGAGATGGCCAGCAGCACGTCGCCGGCATGACCGAGGCCACGCACCTGACGGGAAAAAATCTGGCTGAACGAGTAGTCGTTGCCGACGGCGGTGATGATCGAGCTGTCGGTGGTCAGGGCAATCGCAGCCAGTTCCTGGCGCTCGGCTTCGAAACGGCCGATCAGTTCAGCTGCGAAATGCTGGGAATCGCCGGCTGAGCCGCCGTTGCCGCAGGCCAGAATCTTGCCGCCGTTGATCAGGCAGTTGGTCATCGTCTCGATGGCGGCGGCAATCGGGGCGGCCATCGCGTCGACGGCATTCAGCTTGGTTTGGGCACTGTCTTCGAAGTGCTGGGTAACGCGGGCGATCAAATCCATGTCGTTCAAAGGTTTAAGGCTATAGATCGAGGCATTCTACCTCACAGCTCCATGAACACTTCGAACGCCACACGCTGCCATGGGTTTTTGTTGTCGCTCAGGGACGACACGCGGGCCGTGAGCCGGTCGCCGGCATCCATCGCCGCTGCAACGGCCCGGTTCTGGGCGCGCGGCACATAGCCCAGCTTGTGACCGTGCCACTCGACACGGATGGCGTGTCTATCGTATTTGTTGTCCGGTTCGCGGATCAGTTCGAGCCCATCGCCGACCTTGATCGCCGACCAGAATTCTTCAAGCGCGTAATACTGGCTGCCGGCCAATGGCGAACTTTGCACCAATACACGGATGCTTTCGGCCTGCGCGGTCGCCAGCCAGCAGAGCAGGCTAATCGTCAGCAGAAAACGCATGCTTGATCCATTCAAGTTGCTCGCCGTCGATCAGGACGCAGTCGAAACGGCAGTCGCAGTCCGCCTTGCCGAGCAGGTAGTGCTGGGCGGCGAGCACGATGCGCCGGCGCTTGCCGGCCGTGATGCTGGCCCCGGCGCCACCGAAATCGCTGCGGCTGCGCTGGCGGACTTCGACGAAAACCAGCCCCTTGCCATCGCGGCAGATCAGGTCGATCTCGCCGCCCCGAATGCGGAAATTTCGCTCGATGAGGCGCAGGCCGCCGCGCTCCAGATAGCGGGCTGCCCGGTCCTCGGCTTCGCGGCCGCGCACGGTGGTGGTATCGTTGGCCTTTGCCTGCATGCTGATAAAAATGACGGAAGAATGATGGAAGAGTCCGCCGCATTGTATGTCGTCCCGACGCCGCTCGGGAATCTCGCCGATCTGACCCGTCGCTCCGAAGAAATTCTGCGCACCGTACCCTGGGTCGCCGCCGAGGATACCCGCCACAGCGGCCCGCTGCTCAAGCAACTGGGCGCCCAGGCGCGAACCATTCCGGCGCATCAGCACAACGAACACGAAGCCGCCGCTCGCATTGTCGACAAGCTGCGCGCCGGTGAAGCGGTGGCGCTGATTTCCGATGCCGGCACCCCCGGTATTTCCGATCCCGGTGCCCGCATCGTCGCTGCCGTTCGTGCTGCCGGCTGCAAGGTCGTGCCGCTGCCCGGTCCTTGCGCGGCGACCACGGCACTGTCCGGCTCTGGCCTGCTCGATGAACATTTCCTTTTTTATGGCTTCCTGCCGGCGAAGGGTGGGCAACGTCGGCAAGCGCTGGAGGAATTGCGCGAACAGCCCTGTGCACTGGTCTTCTACGAAGCGCCACACCGGGTGCTGGAAACCGTCGAAGACATGGCGACGGTGTTCGGCGAGCGGACACTGGTCATTGCCCGCGAACTGACCAAGCTCTTCGAATCGATCCATTCCCTGCCCTTGGCCGAAGCGCTCGACTGGCTCAAGGCCGACCCCAACCGCCAGCGTGGCGAATTCGTTCTGATGCTTTCCGGCGCCCCGGCGGATACCGACAGTGGCGAGGGCGAACGGGTCCTGAAGCTGCTGCTGGCCGAAGGCCTGCCAGTCAAACAGGCCGCCAAGCTGGCCTCGCAGATCACCGGCATGGCAAAAAATGCGCTTTATGAGCGCGCCCTGGCCCTGAAAAGCTAAAATCGCGGAAACTGTTTCGAGAATACCCATGCAAATCACCATTACCCGCCCCGACGACTGGCATCTCCATCTGCGTGACGGCGATGCGCTGGCTTCCGTTCTTGCCCATACGGCTCGCCAGTTCGGCCGCGCCATCGTCATGCCCAACCTGAAGCCGCCGGTGACCACCGTCGAGCAGGCCGCCGCCTATCGTGATCGTATCGTTGCCGCCTTGCCGGCCGGCGCCTGCTTCGAGCCGCTGATGACGCTGTACCTGACCGACAACACGCCGGCCAGCGAAATCACCAAGGCCGCCGCTTCCGGTTTCGTCAAGGCAGTGAAGCTCTACCCGGCCGGGGCGACGACCAATTCCGATGCCGGTTTGACCGATGTCGCCAAGGCCTACGACACGCTGGCCGAAATGGAACGTCTCGGGCTGCCATTGCTGGTGCATGGTGAGGTAACCGATCAGAAGGTCGACCTCTTCGACCGCGAGAAAGTCTTCATTGATACCGTGCTGCTACCGCTGACCCAGCGCTTCCCGAATCTGAAGGTGGTCATGGAGCACATCACGACCAAGGATGCTGCCGAGTTCGTGGCTGCATCGCCGGCCAACGTCGCCGCGACCATCACCGTCCACCATCTGCTCTACAACCGCAATGCCATCTTCCAGGGCGGCGTTCGGCCGCACTGGTACTGCCTGCCGGTGCTGAAGCGCGAGACCCATCGCGAGGCGCTGGTGGCTGCCGCCATTTCCGGCAACCCGAAATTCTTCCTCGGCACCGATTCGGCGCCGCACGCCAAGGGCGCCAAGGAGGCGGCCTGCGGTTGTGCCGGCTGCTACACCGCCTATGCGGCGCTGGAGCTTTATGCCGAAGCCTTCGAGCAGGCCGGTGCACTCGACAAGCTGGAAGCTTTCGCCAGTTTCAACGGCCCGGACTGGTACGGCCTGCCGCGCAACAGCGGCACGGTGACTCTGGTCAAGGAAAACTGGACCGTGCCGGCCGACTACCCGTACATCAGCACCGACGCCATCGTTCCGCTGCGGGCCGGTGAAACGTTGTCCTGGAAAATGCTCTGAGGAAAACCATCATGCGTCTGCGCCATCTCCTTCTGCCGCTGCTGGCTGTTCCGCTGCTCACTGCCTGCGTGAACGATGGCGCAACGTATGAAATCGACAATACCCGCGAGCATGTGCTGTCGCTGATCCGCGAGCAGCCCTATTTCTGGGACAGCAAGGTCAATCTCTATCTGGTGGTTTCGCGGATGCCGGCCTGCATGCGCCGACATAACCTGGGCGCCGGGACCGACAAGACCAAGGTCGAGGTCTATCAGGTGCCTTCAGGAGCGTTCATCATCAAGGTCGGCAAAAAGATGTTCGCCACTGAAACGCAGACTTGCGAGAGTTTGGCCAAGATGGATGGCGAACCGGCCGAGGGCATGGGCCAGATGATGGGTACTTTCCGCGTCAAGAAAGGGCAACTGGTCTTCGTCAAGGAAGAGAAAGAAGCCGCTCCCGCTGAAGAGTGAGCGCGGCCAGCCTTTACGCGTCGCCACTGTTCGAGCCCTTGCGGCACTGGCTTGAGCGACTACCGCCGCGGCCCGACACCCAAGCCGTGGCTGAACTGGCCACGCAGTTCCCGATCCATGCCGAAAATGGCCAACGGATTAGTTTCGTTCCGCCGCAGCCGGATGGCCTGGTCTATGAGTGCCGGATCTGGGAAAGCGGCGAGGTCGAAACCCGGCCGGACAACTGGCACGACTTCTTCAACGCGCTGGCCTGGCTGAGTTTTCCGAAGACCAAGATCGCCGTCAGTGCCGCCCACATGCGCGCCATGCAGGCGCCGGGCGAAAAGCGCACCAACGCACGGGATGTGCTGACCCACTTCGACGAATGCGGCATCGTCGTGCTATCCAGTCAGCCGGAGTTGCTCGACCTGCTCCGCGGTTTTTGCTGGAAGGAATTGTTCGTTGAGCGCCGGGCCGAGGTGATTCGCAGCATGCGTTTCGTGATCTTCGGCCACGCGACCTACGAACAGCTGCTCAAGCCATTCCGTGGGCTGACCGCAAAGGCGGTGCTGCATGAAGTGAGTGAGGACTGGCTTAGCATGTCGACCGAGGCTCAGCTATCTGCTGTCGACACCTTGCTGGCCGCCGATCTGGCGAGCGGTAAATACACCCGGCCGCGTGATTTCCAACCACTTCCCCTGCTGGGGATTCCCGGCGTGACGCCGGAGAGCGAGAACCCGGACTACTACGACGATACCTGGCAGTTTCGTCCGGGACGGCGCGCCAAAGCTTAGTAGCGGCGGCGCTGCGCTTGCGGATTCGGGGTGCCGCGATTTTCGATGTGGCGGAAGGTGATGCGGCCCTTGGAGAGATCGTAGGGCGAGAGTTCGAGCGTGACCTTGTCGCCGACCAGGATGCGGATGTGGTTCTTCTTCATCTTGCCGGAGGTGTAGGCGATCAGTTCATGGCCGTTTTCTAGCGTGACGCGGAAGCGGGTGTCGGGGAGGACGTCGTTCACGACGCCTTGCATTTCAAGTAGTTCTTCTTTAGCCAAGTGTGTTCTCCAGTAATTGAAAAATAGGGTTTACGCGGCGTCGACCGGTGCTGCATCGGTCGAAATCGCTTCCGGTCGGTGGCGGGGTAGTTCCCACGGCCGGCCGGGTTCGGTAATGGCAGTGACGGAAATCAGCGGCGGCGGCGAGGAAACACCGCCGAAGATGGTGGCATAGGACACATCGGCCGCATCGCGCCCGGTACCCAAGCGGACGAAGCCCATCGGAATGGCGGTGCCGGACGGATCGAACATGTACCAGCGGCCGCCGAGGAAGACCTCGACGTAGGCATGGAAGTCGGTCGGGCCGAGGGCCGGGTCGGCACCGTAGTCGATACCGGTCGTGAAGCGGGCCGGAATGCTCAGCGCGCGGCAGATGGCGATCATCAGGTGCGCGAAGTCACGGCAGACGCCGACGCGGTCGGTCACTGTATCAAGTGCCGAAGTCGTCGAGCTCGTGGTGTTGCTGCGGAAGGCGACGTGCTTGTTGACCCAGTTGCGAATGGCTTCGACGCGTCGATAGCCTTTGGGCAGATGACCGAATTCGCTCATCGACAGCATGGCGAGGCGGTCGGACTGGCAGTAGCGGCTGGGGTAGATGTAGCTCAGTACCGAGAGCGGCAATTGGCCAATCGGTGTTTCCGGAATGAGGTCCGGATTGCCGATGTGGTGGTCGATGTCGACCAAGGCCTGATAGGCAATGTGCAGCGGCCCCGGGGCGGCAGTCAGGCGCAGGAAGCGGGCGTGAGTCGCCGGGGCGGTCTGGATGACCGTCGGCACTTGCTGGCTGACCACCAGGCTTTCGCTGATGATGGACTGGCTGGTAGTCTGTGCAGCGTGGATGTTGAAAACGAAATCGGCGCCCGGATAGTTCAGTTCATATTGCAGATCGATTGCGAACTGGATGCGGACCATGTATTCCCCAAAGTGACGGCATCCGGAAGGCCGGAAAAGCCGGAAGCGCTCAAGCGAGCAATAAAACGGCGCTTTGCGACGGGGAAATGATCAGTACGGCGTGCCGGTGGTTCGCGGAGCGAAGAAGCGGCAGGGACAGCATTTACGCGGGCAGAACGAATTGGCCAAGGCTGTGCGGCACGAGGCTGGCAGAATTCTACGCGCCGAAATACTGGTAGGCAAGGAAAATATTAGAAAATTCAATCCCTTGCCGATGTTTTGGCAAGGGATTGTGCGGTGCGTCAGGCCGCTTGTTGCTGCTCGCCGCGCATCCGGGCGGCACCGAGGCGATTGACCCCGCTGAGCAAGGCCTTGATCGAAGCGGTGACGATGTTGCTGTCGACGCCGACCCCGTAGCATTCGCTCGCGCTCGTGTCGCCACCCTTGCCGGCGATTTCCATGAAGGCGCAGGCCCGGGCATTGCCGTCTTCGCCAATTGGCACCATCGAACGTTCCTCGTAGCTGCGGACCTGAATGGCGATGCCGGCACTCTGGAGGGCATGGACAGCGGCATTGATCGGGCCGTTGCCTTCGCCGGTGAGGATATGCGGCGTGCCATCGATGTCGATGTTCAAGCGGATGCCCTGATTGCTGCCTTGCTCGAAGAGGTGGTGCTCGCGGTAATGGATTGGCGTGCTGGCATCGAGATAGGTCTGGGCAAACATCGTCCAGATGCCGTCGGCGCTCACTTCGCCGCCGTGGGTGTCGGTGTGCTGCTGGACGACGCCGGAGAATTCGACCTGCAAGCGGCGTGGCATGACCACGCCGTGCTCGGTCTCCATCAGGTAGGCGATGCCGCCCTTGCCCGACTGGCTGTTGACGCGGATGACCGAGTCGTAGCTGCGGCCGACGTCGGCCGGGTCGATCGGGAGGTAGGGCACTGACCATGTCTCGTCCGCCTCTTGAGCGGAAAACCCCTTCTTGATGGCATCCTGGTGGGAGCCGGAGAAGGCCGTGAAAACGAGATCCCCGACGTATGGGTGGCGTGGGTGGATCGGGAGCTGGTTGCAGTGTTCGAAAGTGCGGGCGACGGCGTTGATGTCCGAGAAATCGAGGCCCGGATGGACGCCCTGCGTGTACATGTTGAGGGCGACGGTGACGAGATCGACGTTGCCGGTGCGCTCGCCATTGCCGAAGAGGCAGCCCTCGACGCGGTCGGCGCCGGCCATGAGGCCGAGTTCGGCGGCGGCGACGGCGGTGCCGCGGTCGTTGTGCGGGTGAAGGCTGATGAGCACGCTGTCGCGACGGGCAAGGTTGCGGTGCATCCACTCGATCTGGTCGGCGTAGATGTTGGGCGTGGCGATTTCGACCGTGGTCGGGAGATTGAGGATGACCTTGCGCTGCGGCGTGGCGCCCCAGGCGGCGGTCACGGCATCGCAAACTTCCTTGGCGAAATCGAGCTCGGTGGCGGTGAAGAGTTCCGGGCTGTATTCGAGGGTAATCTCGGTCTCCGGCATCGCCTCGGCCTGCGCCTTGATGAGCTTGACGGCATCGACGGCCATCTGCACGACCTCGGCCTTGCTCATGCCGAAAACGTTGTCGCGGAAAGTCTTGCTGGTGGCGTTATAGACGTGGACGATGGCTTTCTTCGCGCCCTTGAGCGATTCGAATGTGCGGCGGATCAGGTGTTCGCGGGCCTGGGTGAGGACTTCGATGGTGACGTCCTCGGGAATGTGGCCGCCCTCGATAAGGTTGCGAACGAAACCAAATTCGGTTTCCGAGGCGGACGGAAAGGCGACTTCGATTTCCTTGAAGCCGATGTCGCAGAGCATCTTGAACATGCGCATCTTCTTCTCGGCATTCATCGGCTCGAAAAGCGACTGGTTGCCATCGCGAAGGTCGGTGCTCATCCAGATTGGCGGCTGGGTGATCGTGCGGTTCGGCCACTGCCGGTCGGCAAGCTGGACCGGCGGAAAGGCGGTGTATTTGGTGGCGGGGTTGGCGATCATGGTGTGCTCCGGAAAACGTTTTGCGATGGCGAAATATTAGGCTAAAGCGGCTGGCAGGTGCTTGCGAAGTTGGCTATGAATTGCTTATAAATTGGCAGATAATTTTGTTTTATTAATTTATCGGGCAATAAAATGGAGCTTGATCGCTACGACCGCGAAATTCTCGCCATTCTGCAGGTCGATGGCCGGATCAGTAACCAGGATCTGGCCGACCGTATTGGCCTGTCGCCTTCACCCTGCCTGCGTCGCGTGCGGGTGCTTGAGGAGTCGGGTCTGATCACCGGTTACCGCGCCATGCTCGACGCCAAGAAGCTCGGCCTGTCGCTGATGGCGCTGATTGGCATTTCGATGGACCAGCACACGCCGGAGCGCTTCGCCAACCTGGAGGCGACGATTTCGGAAATTCCGGAGGTGCTCGAATGCCTGCTGATCACCGGCCAGCAGTCGGATTACCAGCTGAAAGTCGTGGTCAGGGACATGGATGGCTATCAGGATCTGCTGCTCAACAAGATCACCCGGATTCAGGGGGTGACCGGTGTGCATTCCAGTTTCGTGCTGCGCAAGGTGGTCGATAAAACGGCGCTGCCACTGGCCGCCGGCTGAAGGTAACAATAGGTCGAGGGGGCGTCCGGTGTTACCCTCGGCGGACCGGCTTGCCCGGTCTCCCCAGCGAGTGCCTCTTCGGCCCTGCATCGCTCTTCTCGAAAGCGTTGTGCCCGTTCGATCGGAACATTTTCTGACGTACATACACGCTTTCCTCAAAAGAAGAGGTGCCCATGCCTGGTTATCAGGTCCGGTTCCAGACCGTTGCCATCGGCAATTCGGATTATCAAATCCGTTCCTTGCTCGATCGCCAGCAATACCACGACCCCGAAGGTGAGGCGGAAGCCGCCGGCATTTCACCGGCCAGCTGGTCGCTCTTCGGGCAGATCTGGCCATCGGCCCGGGTGCTGGCCAGGACGATGGATAGCTTCGATCTGGTCGGCAAGCGCATCCTCGAGATCGGGGCAGGCCTCTGCCTGGCCAGCCTGGTCGTTCATCGGCGCTCCGGCGACATGACGGCCAGCGATGCTCACCCGATGAGCCGTCTTTTCCTCGAAGAGAATCTGCTCCTCAACCACCTTGGCCCAATGACTTACGCCGATGGCAACTGGGGGCGGGACAATCCCGAGCTTGGGCTGTTCGACCTGATCATCGGCAGTGACGTGCTCTATGAGCGCGATCAGCCGCTGATGCTGGCCACTTTCATCGACCGTCATTCGGCGCTTGGTGGCGAGGTGTTGATCGTCGATCCCAATCGCGGCAACCGCCCGGCTTTTCGGCGGGCGATGGCGGGTTTCGGCTACCTGTATGGCGAATCGAAGGCAGATTGCACCTTTGCCGATGGCGAGGCCTATCGCGGCAGTTTCCTGCATTTTCATCGCGGGATCGCTTCGTGAGCAATCCCGATAATGCGCTTTGGCAGCAATGCTGGCGTGACCGGAATATCGAATTCCATCAGAAGACGGTCAATCAGCTGCTGATTCGCTACTGGCATAGCCTGAACCTGGGGGCGGGTAGCCGGATCTTCGTACCGTTGTGTGGGAAAAGCCTGGATCTGCTGTGGTTGGCCCAGCAGGTATGCGAGGTGATCGGCGTCGAACTGAGTCCGATTGCGGTTCGGGCTTTCTTTCGTGAAAACGGTCTGCTGCCGGCTCGCCGGCAGGTGGGCCGGCTGACCGAATGGTCGAGTGGTCCGATCCGTATCTTTTGCGGCGATATTTTTGCGCTGACGGCGGCTGATCTTGGGCCTATTTCTGCGGTATACGATCGCGCGGCGCTGACGGCCCTGCCGGAAACGGTTCGGGTGACCTATGTGGCGCACCTGCATGCCCTGATCCCCGAAACCTGTCCGATTTTCCTGTTGACCGCAGAGGATCCGGAAGAGGGTGATGCCGATGGTGCTGAACCCAATGTCGCCGAGGAATTGCTGACGCTCTATACCGAACGCTTCACGGTCGAGCTGGTGCATGTTGCCCCCAGTTTTCAAACCGACCCCGAGGCGCCCGAGGCGCCGCCGCTACCGATTGAGCACAAGTTTTATCGCCTGCTGCCGATCTGATTGCTCGTCCGGCACGCGTATAATCCGCGCTGGAAAGTCGGCCAGGCAATCGCTGGGCACGTAAGTGCCGGGAGGAAAGTCCGGGCTCCATTGGGCGGGATGCCAGTTAACGGCTGGGTGCTATACGGTCGCAAGACCCAAGGCAACGGAAAGTGCAACAGAGAATAGACCGCCGATGGCGTTGCAAAACGCACAGGTAAGGGTGAAACGGCGAGGTAAGAGCTCACCGCGTCCACGGTAACGGCGGACGGCACGGTAAACCCCATCCGGAGCAAGACCAAATAGGGAAGCTGAGGCGTGGCCCGCGCTGCTTCCGGGTAGGTTGCTTGAGCCTGTCGGTGACGGCAGGCCTAGAGGAATGATTGCCGAACCTCGCAAGAGGGGAACAAAACCCGGCTTATCGGCCGGCTTTCCACTTCATTTTTATTTTGACAGGTGGCGCATGGCGCGCTCCAGGCCGTCGATGGTCAGCGGGAACATCCTGTCGTTGCCAACCACCTGCTTGATCATGCCGATCGACGGCGTGTAGCCCCAGTGCTCTTCGGGTAGCGGGTTGAGCCAGGCCACGTGGTGCCAGGTATCGACCAGACGCTGCAGCCAGACGGCGCCGGCCTCCTCGTTCCAGTGTTCGACGCTGCCGCCGGGGCGGGCGACCTCGTAGGGGCTCATGCTGGCATCGCCGACGAAGATCAGCTTGTAGTCCGGGCCGTAGGTGTGGATGACATCCCAGGTCGACAGTTTTTCGCCATGCCGCCGGCGGTTGTCCTTCCAGACGCCTTCATAGACACAGTTGTGGAAGTAGAAGTGTTCGAGGTGCTTGAATTCCGAGCGGGCGGCTGAAAAGAGTTCCTCGCAGGCCTGGATGTGATCGTCCATCGAGCCACCAATATCGAGGAAAAGCAGCACCTTGATCGCGTTATGCCGTTCCGGGCGCAGGTGCAGGTCCAGCCAGCCGCCGTTGCGGGCCGTGCCGGCGATGGTGCCATCAAGGTCGAGTTCGGTCGCCGCTCCCTTGCGGGCGAAGCGACGCAGGCGACGCAGCGCGACCTTGATGTTGCGTACACCAAGGTCGAGCGAGTCGTCGAGATTGCGGAATTCGCGCTGGTCCCAGACCTTGATCGCCGTCCGGTTGCCAACCGATTCGCCGCCGATGCGCACGCCTTCCGGGTTATAGCCGCCGTGCCCAAAAGGCGAGGTGCCGGCGGTGCCGATCCACTTGCTGCCGCCGGCGTGGCGTTCCTTCTGTTCGGCCAAGCGCTCCTTCAACTGCTCGAGCACCTTTTCGTAGCCGAGCTTTTGCAGTCGGGCCCGGTCAGCCTCCGAAAGATGCTTGCGCGCCGCCAGTTCCAGCCATTCCTCCGACACCATGGCATCGAAGCCGGGCAGCGCTTCGATGCCCTTGAAGTATTCGCCAAAGGCCCGGTCGAAGCGGTCGTAGAGGGCTTCATCCTTGACCAGCAGGGTGCGTGACAACAGATAGAAATCGTCCAGGCTGCCGCTGACCAGCCGCGCTTCAAGTGCTTCGAGCAGGGCCAGCAACTCGTTGGTCGACACCGGCAACTGGCGCGACTTAAGGTGCAGGAAGAAATCGACCAACATTTACGGCTTGCGGCGGCTCATGAAGGCCAGGCGTTCAAACAGGTGCACATCCTGTTCATTCTTGAGCAGGGCGCCGTGCAGCGGCGGGATGGCATCCCTGGCCTCCTTGGCGCGCAAGGCTTCTGGTGGGATGTCTTCGGCCAGCAGCAGCTTCAGCCAGTCGATCAGTTCGCTGGTCGAGGGCTTTTTCTTCAGGCCGGGCACCTCGCGCAGATCGAAGAAGACTTCCAGCGCTTCCTTCAACAACTCATGCTTGAGCACCGGAAAATGGACGCCGACGATGCGCTGCATGGTCTCCTTGTCCGGAAACTTGATGTAGTGGAAGAAGCAACGGCGCAGGAAAGCATCGGGTAGTTCCTTCTCGTTGTTTGAGGTGATGATGATCAGCGGCCGGTGTTTTGCCTTGATCGTGCGGTGCAACTCGTAGCAGTGGAATTCCATGCGGTCGAGTTCGCGCAGCAGGTCGTTGGGGAACTCGATGTCGGCCTTGTCGATTTCGTCGATCAGCACGACCGACGGTTCGTCACATTCAAAGGCCTGCCACAACACGCCATGCACGATGTAGTGGCCGATGTCCTCAACGCGTGGGTCGCCAAGCTGCGAGTCGCGCAGGCGGGATACGGCGTCGTATTCATAAAGCCCCTGCTGGGCCTTGGTGGTCGATTTGATGTGCCACTGAAAGAGCGGCATGTTCAGCGCCCGCGCCACTTCCTCGGCGAGCAGCGTCTTGCCGGTGCCGGGCTCGCCCTTGATGAGCAGCGGGCGTTGCAGGGCGACGGCGGCATTGACCGCCAGGGTCAGGTCGCGGGTGGCGACGTAGCTATCGGTACCTTCGAATTTCATGGTTTTGTTAGGCTCATGGCTGGGGATGCGAGGGATTGTAAGACTAAAGCGCGCGCCGGAAGTGCCCTACAATGCGGCATGAACATCGCCAAGACCCCCACTATTCGCTGGCAGGAAGCCGGTCAGGAACACCTTGCGTGCTGGCGTTCGGAAGCCGGCATCGCGCCCCATCTCTGCGTTGGAATCGCCGACGACCGAACCTCTGCGGATGATGCCTATCGTTCGCTAGAATCGGGCACAGCCTTGCTCTGGCGCGGCGACTGGGTCAATGCCAGACATCTGATGCAGGCGCTGACCAAGCGGGCAGACCGTCGTTTTGGCGCAGGGCGTGGCAAGGCGCCGAAGACCCCGGCCGAGGTCTTTGCCCGGCATCGCGAGCAACAGGGGCTGCGCGCCGCCTTGCTCAATCGCTTGCTGGTGCCGCTCGATGCCGCGTACTGCATCCCTTTGCGCCGCGCCCAGGACGTGCGAGATGCCTGCATCGAGGCCTATGGGCCGGCAGGGCAGGCGGATTCCGTGGTCTCGTTGCGCGAATTGCTGGCCGTCGTCAGTGCTCACGAATGGCGCAAGAAGGGCATCCCCGTGCCGGCGGTGCAAGGGCGCATCTATCCGCATTACGGCGTTTTTTCTCCGGTGCGCGGCGAGTATGTCGATCTGATCGCGACGGCACCGTTGCCGGCGAATTGCGAACGGGCTTTCGATATCGGCACCGGCTCCGGCATCATCGCTGCCGTGCTGGCACGTCGTGGCGTCAAGCATGTTGTCGCCACCGATCAGGATGCACGGGCGCTGGCCTGTGCCAGTGAAAATGTGGAAAAACTTGGCTTGGCGTCGGCGATTGAAATCATCAAGGCTGACCTGTTTCCCGAAGGTCTGGCGCCGCTCATCGTCTGCAATCCACCGTGGGTGCCGGCACAGCCGACCTCGCCGGTGGAGTATGCGGTCTATGATCCCGATTCACGGATGCTGCGCGGCTTTCTGGGCGGGCTGGTCGCCCATCTGGCCCCGAAGGGCGAGGGCTGGCTGATCATTTCAGATATTGCCGAACACCTCGGCCTGCGCTCGCGGGCTGAATTGCTCGGCTGGATTTCGGCGGCCGGCTTGAAAGTAATCGAGCGTCTCGATACCCGCCCGAAACACCCGAAGGCACAGGATGCAAGTGACCCCCTGCATGCCGCGCGCTCGGCCGAGGTGACGTCGCTATGGCGTCTCGCCAGGATCGATGGAGCAAGTTGAGCATGGTCTCCGTGTGCGTCGGCGCAGCACCCCAAAGCCAACCCGCCGCCTGCGAACCGATCAACGACGATCCGTTGCTCATGACCAATGGCGTGTTGCCAAGCGACGACCCCATCCTTCGTTTTCGTTCGCCGGCCTGCGCCGCGTCGTTCGGCCAGCGTCAGAGCGAACGCTGAACTACCTCACCAATAAAAACGGCCTGCGAGATTTCACAGGCCGTTTTTGTTTTTGGGCGTCGAATCTATCTGGTAGTCGGCGCCTGGGGTGTCTTCCTACTCCTTAAGCAGCACCCACTTGCCATCCCTGACTGTCATCATCACCCGGGCGCGCTGGTCCATGCCGTTGTGGTTTTGTGCCGTCATGTTGAACACGCCTTGTGCACCAACCACTTCCTTCGATTGTTCCAGCGCATCACGCAGGGCGGCACGAAACTCGACCGAGCCCGGTTTGGCCTTTTTCAGGGCTTCGGGAATGGCTTTCTGCAACAGCAAGCCAGCGTCGTAAGTGTTGGCGCCAAAAGTCGACATCGTGCCGGCGCCATATTTGCCCTCGTAAGCCTTGATATAGCCTTGGGCCACCGCCTTGATCGGGTTGTTCGCCACGAGGTCGCCGGCGACCAGCATCGGCCCGCCAGCCATCAGGGTTCCCTCGACGGCCTTGCCGCCGATGCGGATGAAGTCATTGGTCGCAACCCCGTGGGTCTGGTAAATCCGGCCCTTGTAGCCTTTTTCCTGCAGGGTCGTTTGGGGCAGGACGGCCGGGCCGCCGGTAGCCGCGATCAGTACGGCATCCGGCTTGCTGGTCATGACTTTCAGTGCCTGACCGGTGACCGACTGATCGGTTCGATTGAAGCGTTCGCTGGCGATGATCTTCAGTCCCGCTTTTTCGGCCATGGCGCTGAATACCTTGAACCAGTTTTCACCGTACGGGTCGTTGAAGCCGATAAATCCGACCGTCTTGGTCCCGGCCGCCGTCATGTGCTCGAGCAGGGCGCCAGCGATCAGATCGTCGTTCTGGGTGGTCTTGAATACCCAGCGGCGCTTGTCGTCGAGCGGCAGGATGATGGATGACGAGCCGACCGTGGTAACCAGCGGTACGCGGGATTCGGCCACGAAGTCGAGCATGGCCAGCGCCGCCGGCGTGGTTGTCGGGCCGATCAGGGCATCAACCTTGTATTCGGAAATCAGTTTTTTGACGCCGGTCACGGCATTGGTCGGGTCGGAGGCATCGTCGAGCACGATGTATTCGACTTTCTGGCCGCCAATTTCGGTTGGCAGCAGGCCCACGGTGTTCTTCTGCGGAATCCCGACCACGGCGGTCGGCCCGGTCGACGAGGCGATCACGCCGATCCGGATGTCCGCCAGCGCGAACGTGCTTGCCAACAAGAGCAGGGCGAGAGAGGAAATTTTGCGACAGACCACGACATGACTCCCTGAGAATGAGGTTCAGCCGGGAATTATAGGCAGTTGGTGGCGCCAGTAGTGAAGAAGCCGGACGGCTCTGTTTGCTGGCTCGTGAGCACGCCGCCCGGCGGGGCTGAGGTAAGCCAGTGCCGCAGCATGAACTGCGTCAAATTCACAAATCACCCTCAAAATGCTCATTCAGTCTGGATGCCGGGTCGCGTGTCACAAAATCAACGGCACAACTTGTCAGCTTCAAGTCGGCAACGACATCCGGATGCGGGTGTTTGCCATGCGGATCGGGGTATTGATCGCTGGTAATGACATGGCGGCAGCCGATCATTGCCAGTCCGGGGTTGTAGTCAAGCTCGGAGCCATGATGGGGAATGGACAGGGTGGCCACTGAATGGAGGAGATGGCCGTAGTGCGCCTTGAAGGCCTGGAATTTTTTGTGCGATTTCAGGCGGGCGTCGCCCGTACCCAACCAGCCCAGTTTGCAGCATTCGCGGTAACGGTTGATGCAACGGCAGGGTGCGTAGGACAAGGCGTAAAGGGCTGCCCAGTGTGGGGCGCTGGGGCCTGAGTACAGGCACAAGCTTGTGGCATTTTGTCTTCCCGAACCGAGCGATTTGAAGCATCGCTCGAGAGTTGCCCAGTTCTTCTTGATCCACGCCGCATCCCTGAGCGAAGCCTGTAACTCATCCGGTGACAAGTTGAACTGCCCGGAAATTTTATTGGTAATCGCCGTCGCCAGGCTTGCGGAGTGCCTGACGTAGAATTTGAAACGCCATAGCGGCTTGCCTTGGAAAAAAACATCATAGGGGCGTGTATGGCTGGCTGTGCCGCGGCCAAGCGCAATACCATTGCCGTCGGGTGGTGGGGCATCTTGCTCATTTTCATCGTCGGTGGCTGCGATTCGCACGACTTCGACCTCGCGGCCCCCTTCCAGGGCATTGACCCATGTCTGGGGGGCGAGCAGGAGTCCGGAATACTGTTCCCATATTTGCACCCCCTGGCTCGCTAGTTTGGCGAGAGCGACCAGAAGGAAATCTTTTGGTAAATGCGGGATGACCAGTTTTTTTACGGTGCTGCCGGCGATCAGCCTGGGGATGCCGTTCACGTGATCTGCGTGAAAATGCGAAACGACCAGCATTTCAATGTTTTTAGACTCTTCTTCGGCGAGGTAGCATTTGACCTGCTGGAGGATGTCTTTTTCCTCATCGGCACCGCAGTCGAACACATATCGGTATGAATCGTTACCGATGTCGATTTTTGCTGTGTGAAAAAAGCCGTGGCCGACCGGCCATTGGGTTCGCAAATGTTTGAAGGGATACACGATTATTCCTGTGTGCAACGACCGGGTTGAAGGGTTTCTTTGTCTAGGCGCTTGCTGACTGGCATTGGCCGGACGGGTCTAGGCCAGCGTCAGCGATGGTTGGTCGTTAAGCGCTTGGGATTTTACCGAGGGGTGATGCCATATGGCTAGGGATGTGGCGGTTATCCAGGAGGTTTGGGCTGTTTTGCAGCATGCAACGCAAAAGCCACCCCGCAGGATGGCTTTTCATTCTTGGGCCGCGCGATGTGGTGCTCGGCGCCAACCGCAGGTTTTTGCCTAGCTTTTCACGCCCGGCTTACGTCCCGGTGCCGGTTTCGGGAAATACCCGGAGACTCGGCTGAACAAACCTTCGGTCGGCTTGCCATTCTCGAAGACAGTCATGCTGCACAGGGAAATGTCGCCCCGGCCGGAGAGTTCCCTGAGGGAGTCGCGAACTTCCGTTAGCGCGAAACCGGTTCCTGCCGCAATTTCGGAATCGCGAAGCTGGCCGTATTTTTTGAGATAGGTGAGGACTGAATCTGTGTTCATGGCTACATCCTTATGCCGGGCAACTGAAAATAAAGCCAATAAGTATCATTGGTCGTCTATTGCAGCATTGGGCAAGTTACATATGGTCGACAGGGTGGCGAGTGGAGTGCCAGCCCTTACAAAAGTGATACATGGCTGAGGTTGAAAGGGAAAGGACTTAGAGGCGATCCCTAAGTCCTTGGTTCTATTGGTGGGCCTGCACGGACTTGAACCGTGGACCAAAGGATTATGAGTCCTCTGCTCTAACCAACTGAGCTACAGGCCCGGAAAACTTAGCTGTTGTTAGTATCTACGAAACTGCGCAACTTGTCGGAGCGGGTCGGGTGACGCAGTTTGCGCAGGGCTTTGGCTTCTATCTGGCGGATACGTTCGCGGGTGACGTCGAATTGCTTGCCGACTTCTTCCAGCGTGTGATCGGTGTTCATTTCGATGCCGAAACGCATGCGCAGGACCTTGGCTTCCCTCGTCGTCAGCGTGTCGAGGATTTCCTTGGTCACGCCGCGCAGACTGGAGTACATCGCGGCATCGGCCGGGGCCAGGGTGCCGGAGTCTTCGATGAAGTCGCCGAGGTGGGAGTCGTCGTCGTCGCCGATCGGGGTTTCCATGGAGATCGGTTCCTTGGAAATTTTCATGATCTTGCGGATCTTGTCTTCCGGCATGTCCATCTTCTTGGCCAGCGTGGCGGGATCGGGCTCGAGGCCGGTTTCCTGCAGGATCTGGCGGGAGATGCGGTTCATCTTGTTGATCGTTTCGATCATGTGCACCGGGATGCGGATGGTCCGTGCCTGGTCGGCGATGGAGCGGGTAATCGCCTGACGAATCCACCACGTGGCGTAGGTGGAGAATTTGTAGCCGCGGCGGTATTCGAACTTGTCCACCGCCTTCATCAGGCCGATGTTGCCTTCCTGGATCAGGTCGAGGAACTGCAGGCCGCGGTTGGTGTATTTCTTG
Organism: Ferribacterium limneticum; assembly: GCF_020510625.1. NCBI lineage: Bacteria > Pseudomonadati > Pseudomonadota > Betaproteobacteria > Rhodocyclales > Azonexaceae > Ferribacterium > Ferribacterium limneticum. The sequence goes on from NZ_CP075191.1 coordinate 605,396, forward strand.
GCGATCGAGATGACCAGACGCAGGTTGGCTTCGGTCATTTCGCGCTTGGCGCGACGGGCCTTGGCTTCACCGGTGGACATCTGCTTGTTGATGTCCTTGAGGTCCTTGAGCGGAATGCCGATGCGGTCCTGCAGGGCGAGCAGCTTCTTCTGCTCTTCCTTGATGTCCGGTGCATTGCGGGTCAGGATGGCAACGTAGGTCTTGGGGGCGGCAGCCACTTCGGCATCGGCCCAGTCGAGGTTGATTTCATTGCCCGGGAAGGACTGGATGAAGTGCGGGCGCGGCATCTTGACGCGATCGACGCAGATTTGCTGAATCTTGCGCTCGCAACCACGAACCTGTTCGACCATGCCACGCACGCTGTCACACAAGCGCTCAATGGAGCGCGAGGTGAAGCGGATGTTCATCAATTCGTCGGAAACCTGCTGCAGCAGCTTGATGTAAGCCTTGTCGTGCGAGCCCTTGGAAGGCAGCATCTTCTGCATCTTGGCGTGGATGCCCTTGATGTTCTTGAAGCGTTCCAGCGCGTCGGTCTTCAATTGCAGCAGGGAGGCCGAGGCAGCGCCGCCGCCAGCATCCTCGTCGTCGGATTCGTCTTCGTCGTCTTCGTCGTCGGCTTCCGGCATTTCGGCGGCCGGGGCTTCTTCGACGGCGTTCGGATCGATCAGGCCATCGACCAGTTCGTCGATGCGCATTTCATCGGATTCAACCTTGGCGGCCAATTCGAGAATGTCGGAAATCGTCGTCGGGCAGGCGGCAATCGCCTGGATCATGTGCTTGAGGCCTTCCTCGATCCGCTTGGCGATCTCGATTTCGCCTTCGCGGGTGAGGAGTTCGACCGAACCCATTTCACGCATGTACATGCGGACCGGGTCGGTGGTGCGGCCGAATTCGGAGTCGACGGTGGACAGCGCCTGCTCGGCCTGCGCTTCGACTTCCTCGTCGTCGGCTGCCACAGCGGCGGTGTCGGACATCAGCAGGTCTTCGGCCGCCGGGGCTTCGTCGAAAACCTGGATGCTCATTTCGCTGAAGGTCGAGATGATCGCTTCGATACTTTCGGCATCGACGACGTCATCCGGCAGGTGGTCGTTGATCTCGGCGTAAGTCAGGTAGCCGCGCTCCTTGCCCAGTTTGATCAGGGCCTTGAGGCGCAGCTTGCGTGCTTCGGCGTCAAGCGGTTCCGGCGTCTCAGCCATCTGGCCCTGGAGCAGCGCCTTTTCGGCGGCTTTATCCTTGGCCTTGCTGGTGCGAGCCTTCGGTGCTTCCTTAGCGATGTCTTTTGCCTTAGCCATGAACACGATCCATAGAATTCGAGAAAACCGTAGATTTTACCACAACTTAGCTACGATTTGCCTTGGTGGTGAGGAACTGGATGTAAGCCTGCTTCTCGGCTGCGCTCAGTCCGGCGACGCCGAATTGCTGAGCCTTGGCTTGTAGCTCGGCGAAGGCGCGCTTCTCACCGCCTTCCTGAAGTTTTTCCAGCGTGTCGCGGAATTCCATCTCCGCCCCTTCTTCGTCAAACGGCAGGCCGAGAAGTTCCGACGCCGCGTTTTCGATGATGCTTTCTTCCGGCAGGCCGCGCAGCTGTTCGCGCAGGCCGGCGTAGCTCGAGGTCTCGTGATTGGCCGTAACCAGCTGATGAAGGCGGGTCAGGGCGGCGCGCTCCGGGGTGTCGGGCAGCAGTGCTATCGGTAGCCGGGCGGCCAGTTGCGGCTTGTGCAGCACAATGCGCAGCAGGTTGCGGGTCAGCGACGGAGCGGTGCGTTTTGCCCTGGGCGGTGCCGCTGGTATGTAGGACTTTAGTTCGCAAAGCCGTTCGACCTCGGCCTGGGCAAAGCCGCTGGCTTCGGCCAGCCGTTTGACCAGTTGCAGGCGGAGCAGCGGGGTCGGCAGCTTGAGCAGCAGCGGCTTGGCTTCGTAGATCAGCTGGGCCTTGCCTTCCGAACTGGTCAGGTCGCAGCGCTGGGCCAGTTCGCGTAGCAGGAAGTCAGACAGCGGCATGGCCTGGGTGACTTGCCGGTCGAACTGTTCCTTGCCGAATTCGCGGATGTAGCTGTCAGGATCGTGCTCCTGGGGCAGGAAGATAAAGCCGAGCCGCTTGTTGTCGGCCAGTACTTCCAGCGAATTTTCCAGCGCCCGCCACGCCGCCTTGCGGCCGGCATTGTCGCCGTCGAAACAGAAAACGATGCGGTCGACCTGGCGCAGCAGCTTGGTCACGTGAGTGGCCGTGGTCGCTGTGCCGAGCGTTGCCACCGCATTGCCGACGCCGTTCTGCGACAGGGCAATGACGTCCATGTAGCCTTCGGTGACGATGGCGGTATCGGTTTCGCGCAGCGCCTGGCGGGCCTGGGGTAGCCCGAACAGTTCGCGGCCCTTCTCGAAGAGCGGGGTTTCCGGCGAGTTCAGATATTTCGGCTCACCCTGATCGATGATGCGGCCGCCGAAGGCGATGATTTCACCTTTCGGATTGATGATCGGGATCATCAGGCGGTCGCGGAAGCGGTCGTAGCGGCGGCCGGCTTCGTTTTCGATGACCAGGCCAGCGATCTTTAGTTCTTCGGCGTTGTAGTCCGGGAAGACTTCCTGCAGGTTCTGCCAGCCGTCCGGGGCGTAGCCGATGCCGTAGCGGGCAGCGACTTCACCGGTCAGACCGCGTTTTTTGCAATACTCGATGGCGCGCGGCGAGGCCTTGAGTTGATCCTTGTAGTACTGGGCGGCACGCGCCATGATTTCGATCAGCGTCCGCGTCTGGCCGGGTTTTTCATCCTTGAAGCTGCGTCCTTCGCTTTCCGGCACCTGCATGCCGGCGCGGGTAGCCAGATCCTTGACGGCATCGACGAAGCCGAGGCCCTGGTATTCCATGACGAAGCTGATCGCCGTGCCGTGGGCGCCGCAGCCGAAGCAGTGGTAGAACTGCTTGGTCGGGCTGACCGTGAAGGATGGCGACTTCTCGTTGTGGAAGGGGCAGCAGGCGGCGTAGTTGGCGCCGGCCTTCTTCAGTGGCACGTAGCCGTCTACCAGGTCGACAATGTCGACCCGGGCCAGCAAATCCTGAATAAACGAATCAGGAATCACCGCTTTTTAACCGGCAAGCGCAGCCTTGACCAGTTTCGAGACTTCCGCCATGTCGGCCTTGCCGGCCAAACGCGGCTTCAGCACGCCCATCAGCTTGCCCATGTCGGCCGGGCCTTTGGCGCCGGTTTCGGCGACGGCGGCAGCAACGGTGGCTGCGGTTTCTTCACTGCTCATCTTTTCCGGCAGGTAGGCAGCGAGGACGGCGATTTCGAATTTCTCCGCGTCGGCCAATTCCTGGCGGCCGGCAGCTTCGTATTGGGTGACGCTGTCCTTGCGCTGCTTGGTCAGCTTTTCAATGACGGCGACGACGGCGGCGTCGTCGAGCTCGATGCGCTCATCGACTTCCTTTTGCTTGACGGCCGCGAGCAGCAGGCGGATTGCGCCCAGCTTGGCCGATTCCTTGGCCTTCATGGCCGTTTTCATGTCTTCGGTGATGCGTGCTTTGAGGGTCATTTTTTAGCTTTTAGTGGTTAGTCGTTAGTTGTTAGCTAGAGCGTGGCGCATTCGCTTTGGCTCGGTACGAACAACTAAATACTAGATGCTAAAGAAAAAAAGCCGCCGGCTGTTGAAGGCTGGCGGCTCTTTTGTGCGGCGAAAACGTACTGGATCAGTACAGTTTCGGCGGCAGGGTCAGGCTACGGAGGCGCTTGTGCTGGCGTTTAACGGCAGCGGCAGCCTTGCGCTTGCGTTCGGTCGTGGGCTTTTCGTAAAACTCACGGGCACGCAGCTCGGTCAGCAAACCAGTCTTTTCGACCGTGCGCTTGAAGCGGCGGATAGCAACTTCGAACGGCTCATTTTCCTTGACACGAATGTTCGGCATATAAATCACCCCCTTCCGTTAGGCGCCTGCCAGGTCAAGTAAAAGGCAGTGCGCGCAAAATTTGTGTCCGCATGTTTGCGGAGAGCCAAGCAGTATATGTCAAAAAACCTTGTTGCTCCAAGTGTTAAAATGCGTCCCCATGCTAGTCCTTGGTGTTGAATCTTCCTGCGACGAAACCGGTATTGCGCTCTACGACAGCGCGGCCGGCCTGTTATCCCATGCTCTCTATTCCCAGGTGGCGATGCATGCCGAGTACGGCGGCGTCGTGCCCGAGCTGGCATCGCGCGACCATATCCGACGCGTCGTTCCCTTGCTGCGTGAGGCGCTCGGGCAGGCCGGGAAAACGCTGGATGAGGTGGATGCTGTCGCCTATACACGCGGCCCCGGTCTGGCTGGCGCCTTGCTCGTTGGCTGTGCCTTTGCCGAGGCGCTGGCGGTGGCGATCGACAAACCGACCATCCCGGTGCATCACCTCGAAGGCCATTTGCTGTCGCCCCTGCTCTCGAAGACGCCGCCGACCTTCCCGTTCGTCGCGCTGCTGGTCTCCGGTGGTCATACGCAGTTGATGAAGGTGACCGGCGTCGGCGAATATGAACTGCTCGGCGAAACGCTGGACGACGCGGCGGGCGAGGCTTTCGACAAGAGCGCCAAACTGCTCGGCTTGCCGTATCCCGGTGGCGCTTTGTTGTCGAAGCTGGCCGAACAGGGGACGCCGGGCGTTTATGAACTGCCGCGGCCGATGCTGCATTCCGGTGATCTGAGTTTCAGCTTTTCCGGATTGAAGACGGCCGTCCTGACGCTGGTCCGTGAGCACGCCGATGAAATGACCGACGAGTTCAAGGCCAATGCGGCACGGGCTTTTCAGGAAGCCATTGTCGAGGTGCTGGTCAAGAAGTCGCTGAAGGCGATGAAGCAGACCGGGCTGAAACAGCTGGTGGTGGCCGGCGGGGTTGGTGCCAACAAGCAGCTGCGGGCCACGCTGAACGACGAGGCAAAGCGCAAGCGCTTCCGCGTCTATTACCCGGAGCTGGAATTCTGTACCGATAACGGCGCGATGATTGCGCTGGCTGGTTCCTTGCGCTTGCTGTCGGGTTCTTCGTCCAAGGTGGCGGGGAGTTTTGCCGTGCAGCCGCGCTGGCCCTTGATGGAAATGTCGGTCAGCGGTACGAAGTAGCAGGTCGCGCCATCGCGTTCATGGCGCGGCGCCGCTTTTTTCCGACGTTTCGGGCAGTTCTTGCAGGGCGGATTGGTCTTGCAGCACTTTTTGCCCATGATCATAGCCCTCAGTTACGCCGCGCGACCCAGTAGGTAGCGCCTTGGTGGCCATAACGTTCGGCGTGTGCGACCTCGCGATCCAGCGCAAAGTCGTCGCCGGCCTTGAGATGCTGAATTTGGTCGCCGACGGTCAGCCACATCTCGCCACCCACTACCCTTGCCTTCAGGGCGAACGGGTGGGTGTGCGTGTCGAGTCTGGCATCGGCCGGCCAAGTGCGTTCAAGCACCTCGTCGAATCCTTCAGCGAGGGTTTGCGCTTTGAATTCATCGAAGGTGCTTGTCGGCATGGTCTTGCCTCAGAGAACGGCCAGGGCGGCGGCGTAGTCAGGCTCGTTCTTGATTTCGTTGACCAGTTCGCTGTGGATCACCTTGTCGTTTTCGTCGAGGACGACGACGGCACGTGCAGAGACGCCGGCCAGCGGGCCGCTGGTGATGGCGACGCCGTAGGCTTCGAGAAATTCACGGCCGCGCATGGTCGATAGCGTGATCACGTTATCCAGGCCTTCAGCACCGCAGAAGCGGGCCTGAGCGAAGGGCAGGTCGGCCGAGATACAGAGAACGACGGTGTTCGGCAGGCCGTTGGCCTTGGTGTTGAACTGGCGGACGGAGGTAGCGCAGGTCGGGGTATCGATGCTCGGGAAAATGTTCAGAATCTTGCGCTTGCCGGCGAAACTGGCGAGGGCGACATCTGACAGGTCCTTGGCAACCAACGAAAAGGCCGGGGCAGCATCGCCCTTGTTGGGGAATTTGCCGGTAACGGTGATGGCGTTGCCGCCAAGGGTAACGGTTTGGGTCATTGCATATCCTTGAGATTGAATGCGGAGGCCCCGTTTGATGGGGGCGCGCCACTTTGGTTCATTGATTAGATCGGTTGGGGTCGTGATGCCAAACGTCTTGGCCACGACGGCCCAGCGGTGGCGCTGTCAGAAATTGTCTGGCAGGGTGGCCAGAATGTCGATAGCCGGCTCCCACGCCAGAAGCTCGTCGAACCAGCGATCAATAAAATTGGAAATCATGGTGGCCTCCTGTAGTTTGCCAGGTCGTCCTGACCTGATGGACTCAGTGTAGGCAGGGATGCCCTATTGATCCAATCGATTGATCGAATGGGATGAATTGGGCTTCGCTATCAGATGGCAAAAAACGCCGGCGAACCGGCGTTGTTGCTGAGAGGATGCCTGCCTCAGGCCTTTTTCTTGCTGCCGATCTTCGATTCCAGGCCGGCCATCAGGCGCTGGATGTTCTGCCAATGCTTGCCGATCAGGGCCATGCCGAGAATGCCGACCACCACGGTTTGGCCGTTCCCGCCATGCATCAGCACGGAAATGACCGGGGCCATGGCGGCCGCGACAACGGCGGCAAGTGATGAATAACGGAAAGCGTAGGCCATGAATAGCCAGGTGCCGGCGACAGCCAGGCCAAGTAGCGGGTCGAGCGCGAGCAGTACGCCGGCGGCGGTGGCGACGCCCTTGCCGCCCTTGAACTTGAGGAAAATCGGGTAAAGGTGGCCGAGGAAGACGGCCAGTGCGACGAGGCCGATCACGGTGTCGGAGAAGCCCATGCGCTGGGCGATGAAAACTGCAGCCCAGCCTTTGAATGCATCGCCGAGTAGCGTGACGAGTGCCGCCTTCTTGTTGCCGCTACGCAGCACGTTGGTGGCACCGGGGTTGCCCGAACCGTAAGTGCGAGGGTCGGCCAGGCCGAAGAGTTTCGAGGAAATCATTGCGAAGGGAACGGAGCCGAGCAGGTAGGCGGCAACGAGGGCGATGGCTATTTGCATGGGGGGCTTTGGTCGCTGAGGTACAATCGCGCCAAATTTTACACCGCTGCTGCGGTCGACCGCCCTATGGACATCATTTTCCTCGAAGAACTGCGCGCTGAAACCTGGATAGGCATCTATCCGCGCGAGAAGGCCATGCCGCAGACGGTCGAAATATCCCTGCAGATCGGTGTTTCTACCGCCTCGGCCGGGGCCAGCGACGATATTCGCGATACGGTGGATTACGCCGTGGTGGTCGAGCGTCTGCGCGCTGACCTCGCCGCTGTGCACTTCAACCTCATTGAGGCGCTCGCCGAGCACGTAGCAACCTACGTGCTGGAAACCTTCGCCGTCCATTGGGTGCGCGTTTCCGTCGCCAAGCTGGGCATGATGCCCGGCGTCAAGCGCGTCGGCGTGATCATCGAACGATCAATCTGACCGGCACCTAGGCGGGTGTCGGTCAGAGGTGCGCTTACAGAATTTCGGTCAAAACTTCCTTCTGGTCGAGTTCCTTGAAGAAGTGCAGTGCCTCCAGTCCGAGCGCGTCACGTGAGGAGAGTACACCGATCGGCCGGCCATCCGGCAAGACCACCGGCAAATGGCGGAAGCCGCCTTCATGCATGATGTGCAGCGCATGGCCGAAGGGCTTTTCGGGCGAGATGGTCTGCGGGTTGGCTGTCATGGCCGCCTCGACCGGCGTGCTGGCCGGATCGAGGCCGGCGGCCAGCACCTTGAAGGCCAAGTCGCGCTCGGTGCAGATACCGAGCAGCTTGCCTTCTTCCGGTGTGACAACCAGAACGACACTGTCGTTGTTGTCGCGCATGTGGGCGGCCACGGCTCGAACGCTTTTTTCCGGCGTGGTGGTCAGGAAATGACGATTCTGGATGATCTTGATTGCGGCGCGATTCGGCATGGTTCGTCTCCTCTATTGGGGTTGGGCTGCAGAGGAAAGACAAACACTGTTTGAATTAGTTCGTCGCAATCAACGATCGGTTCAAGTTCATCAGAAAACACTGGATAACGTCGTCATCACCGCGAAGCCAGCAGCGAGCCCAGCCGTGCCGGCGCCGATATGGCCCGGCTTGTGCGAGGCGGGAATCATCTCGTGGCTGACCACCCACAACATCGCGCCGGCCGCAGCGGCAAGCGCCATTGGCAAGGCCGCACCGGCCACGGTGCTGGCAATTACCCCGAACAAGCCGCCGACCGGTTCGACCAGCCCGGTGCCAAGGGCAATCAGGGCGGCCCGCAAGGGCGCGGCACCGAGCGCCACCATGGCACTGGCGACAATCCAGCCTTCCGGGATGTTCTGCAAGGCAATGCCGAGGCTCATGCCATGATCGGCGCCAGCCGCCGCGGCGACGCCGACGGCAAGCCCTTCCGGCACGTTGTGGATGGCAATCGCTGCAACGACAAGGGCGACATTGGGCTGCATGCCGCTGCTTTCGACTTCTTCAACGTGCTCGTGCGGCAAGCGGCGATCCAGCATCTGCATCGCGGCAACGCCGGCCAGCAAGGCGACGGCCGTGGCGATGCCGAGCGACCAGACGGCATCGCTGGCAGCAACCGTCTGCACGGCCGGGACAAGCAGCGAGAAGAGGCTGGCGGCGAGCATCATGCCGCCGGCCAGGCCGAGCATAGGCGCCATCAGGCGTTCGGATGGGCGGCGGAGCATGAGCACGGGAATCGCGCCGAGGCCGGTTGCCGCGCCGGCGAGCAGGCTGGCCTCAAGACCCTTGGCAGCCATCGGGTGGGCGGCCAGCCATTCGACTGCCTGTTCGATGCCGAAGGCGATGGCAACTACGGCCATCGCAATGCCGACCCAGAGATGGCGGCGGGCAGCGGGTCTGGCGTAATGCTGGATAACGAGTTGGGTCATGGTGGCTCCTTTTTAGGATCGAGGATTCAGGATCGAGCAGCTGGCTTTCACTCGCTCCTCGATCTCAATAACTCGCTCCTGAGTTATTGAGTGCCACTTTACGGACTGCTGATCTATAGCTCCAATCGATTGAATAAATGCTGTCGATTGCTGTTGTCAATCATCCCTTGAGCGCTGCCTCGACGACCTTGGGGTGCAGGACGCGCAGGATGTCGTGCGGATGGATGCCGACCAGAAAGCCGCGGCGGCCGCCGTTGATGTAGATCAGCGGCAGGTCGAGAATGGTCTTTTCGATATGGACCGGCATCGCCTTCTTGGTGCCGAAGGGGCTGGTGCCGCCGACCAAAAAGCCGGTATGGCGGTTGGCCACTTCAGGCTTGCACGGCTCGACCTTCTTGCAATTGATCTGCCGGGCCAGTTCCTTGGTCGATACCTTGCAGTCGCCGTGCATCAGCACGATCAGCGGTTTGGCGTTTTCATCCTCGAAAACCAGCGTTTTCACGACGGCATGTTCATCCACGTTCAGTTCGCGGGCGGAAACCTTGGTCCCGCCGTGCTCTTCGTAATCGTAGAGGTGGGTGGAAAACGGCACCTTGTTCGCCTTGAGGAACTTGGTGGCCTGGGTTTCGGGGGCGTGTTCGGCTTTGCTCATGGGAATGGCGATCAGTTCATGGTCAGGAAATTATTCTACCTCGCCCGGCTGGCGGCTTATTTGTCCTGCAATCTGGGCTGGAAATAGAAACAGCTTTGTCCGGAGGAGGCCATCACATCGAGCGCCGGCTCTTGAAATCAAGGGCCCGGCAGCCATACCTGAACGGTAGTTCATGGGTGATGAAGTAGTGGGCGCACTGGTTGCAACGTGGCTGTGGCATGCCGGGCGAGGCGCTGCCTGCCGTCATTCGTCGATTCGGCTGCGCAGCAACTTGACCTGGCCGCGCTTGACCTTGCTATCGACGCGTTTCCTTTGTGAACTGCGGCTCGGCTTGGTCGCCCGGCGTAAGGTTGGCACGAAGGCTGCGGCGGCAATCAGCTCGCGCAGTCGAACCAGGCCGTCTTCCCGATTGCGTTCGAGGCTTCGATGCTTCTGCGCCTTGATGACGACGACGCCGTCACTGCTGATCCGCTGGTCACGCATGGCGAGCAGTTTGGCCTTGATTTCCTCGGGCAGGCTGGAGGCGGCGATGTCGAAACGCAGGTGCACCGCATTCGACACCTTGTTGATGTTCTGGCCGCCCGCCCCTTGGGCGCGGATGGCGATGAATTCGACTTCGTTTTCGTTCAGTGCAATCGGTGACATTCGTTTTCTTTCAGCCGCGCGGATGATGCACGGCGTGCAGCGTCTTCAGGCGTTCGCGGGCGACGTGAGTGTAAATCTGGGTGGTCGAGATGTCGGCGTGGCCGAGCAGCAACTGGACGACACGCAGATCGGCGCCGTGGTTGAGCAGGTGGGTCGCGAAGGCGTGGCGCAGGACATGCGGGGAGAGCTTTTCCGGGGCGATGCCGGCAATCAGGGCATAGCGCTTGATCAGTTGCCAGAAGGCCTGGCGGGTCATGGCGCTGCCACGGGCGGTGATGAACAGGTCGTCGCTGTGCTGGCCGTTCAGGATGTCCGGCCGGGCTTCATTCAGGTAACGCTTGATCCACTCGATGGCCAACTGGCCGAGCGGCACCAGCCGTTCCTTGCTGCCCTTGCCGAGGGCGCGCAGCACGCCGTCGGCCAGGCTGACTTCGTGCAGTCTGAGATTGACCAGTTCGGAGACACGCAGGCCGGTGGCGTAGATGGTTTCCAGCATGGCGCGGTCGCGCAGGCCGAGCGGGGTGTCGAGGTCGGGGGCATCGAGCAGGGCTTCGACCTGCTTTTCCGACATCACCTTGGGCAGGCGCGAGGGGCGGCTCGGGTTGGCCAGCTTGAGCGTCGGGTCGGCAATGATCCGGCCACGGCCAAGCTGCCAGCGGTAGAAGCGGCGCAGTGTCGACAGGTAACGGGCTTGCGAGGTGGCGCGGGTTTGCCTTGCCAGATGAGCAATGAAGGCCGTCAGTGTCGTTTCGCGCAGGTCGAGCAGCGGCTCGGGCGCGTTGTTGGCCAGCCACAGGGCCAGCCGACTCAGATCGGAGCGATAGCTGTCCAGCGTCGCCTTGGCCAGGCCGTCTTCCAGCCACAGGGCATCGCAGAAATTGTCGATCTCGGAAAGGTCAGCCGGGGAGGCTATTTTCATGCGTCAGCAGCCAGCGTTTGACGTCGAGCAGGAAGCCGCCGCGCTCGCGGGCGAAGCCGCCGAGTTTCTTGTCACCCGCGCCGCCCGTGGCGACGACGCGATGGCAGGGCACAACGACCGGGTAGGGGTTCGAGCCGCAAGCCTGGCCGACGGCACGCGGGGCATTCTTGAGATTTTTTGCCACTTCGCCGTAGGTGTGGGTCTGGCCGGTGGGGATGGCTGAAATCTGTGCCCAGACACGGCGCTGGAAGGTGGTGCCGGCCGGGCGCAGCGGCAGGCCGAAAGTGAAACTAGGGTCGGCAATATAGGCCTTGAGCTGACGTACGGCTTCGGCCGCCAACGCAGTCGTGGCGGCGATTTCCGGCCGCGGTTCGAGAAAGTCGATACCGGTGATTTCGTCGTTGTCGCACTGCACGCCGAGGCAGAAGCCGGGGGCGGCAAGAACGGCCTGGTAGGTTTGGTCGGGACGGGTTTTCATGGTGCCTCCGTAGTCAATGACGCAGGTGTCGACCGGAAATTCTGGCCAAAATTCAAAAGGCCGAAATTCCCGTTTGTGCACGGCCAAGAATCAACGCATGAACGTCGTGTGTGCCTTCGTAGGTATTCACCACTTCCAGATTGACGACGTGGCGGATGACGCCGAAGTCGTCCGAAATGCCGTTGCCACCCAGCATGTCGCGGGCGGTTCGGGCAATGTCGAGGGCCTTGCCACAGGAATTGCGCTTGAGCATCGAAACGTTTTCCGGGCAGGCGCTGCCATCATCCATCATGCGGCCAAGGCGCAGCACGCTCTGGATGCCGAGCGCGATCTCAGTCTGCATGTCGACCAGTTTTTTCTGGATCAGCTGGTTGGCTGCGAGCGGGCGGTTGAATTGCTTGCGCTCCAAGGTGTATTGGCGGGCCGTGTGCCAGCAAGCCTCGGCTGCGCCCAGCGCCCCCCAGGAAATGCCATAGCGCGCCGAGTTTAGGCAGGTAAACGGGCCTTTCAGTCCGCTGGCCTTGGGTAGTTGGTTTTCGGTTGGGACAAACACCTCGTCCATCACGATGTCGCCAGTGATCGAGGCGCGCATACCGACCTTGCCGTGGATAACCGGTGCCGATAGTCCGGCCATGCCTTTTTCCAGAATGAATCCACGCAGCACGCCTTCGTCGTCCTTGGCCCAGACGATGAAAATATCGGCAATCGGCGAATTGGTGATCCAGCGCTTGCAGCCGGAAAGCTTCCAACCACCGGGCACGCTGTGGGCACGAGTGCTGGCGCTGGCCGGGTCGGAGCCGGAATCCGGCTCGGTCAGCCCAAAACAGCCGATCAGCTCGCCCTTGCCGAGCCTGGGCAGGTATTTCTGCTTCTGCTCTTCGGAGCCGAATTCGTAAATGGGCAGCATGACCAGCGAGGACTGGACGCTCAACAGCGTGCGGTAGGCCGAATCGACATACTCGACCTCGCGGGCGATCAGGCCATACGACACGTAATTCAGCCCGGCGCCGCCGAATTGCGGCGGCAAGGTCGCGCCCAGCAGGCCCATCTCGCCCATTTCGCGGAAGATGGCGGGGTCGGTTGTCTCATTGCGGAAAGCATCGCGCACGCGGGGCTGCAGGGCCTTTTGAGCAAACGTTCGGGCTGCATTGCGCACCTGACGCTCGTCGGCGGCGAGTTGGCTATCGAGGAGAAAGGGGTCTTCCCAGTTGAAACTTGCTTTGGCCATCAGGCGTTCTTCCTGAGTGCGTCGTCCCCGCGCAGGCGGGGACCCAGGAAAATGCTGGATTCCCGCTTGCGCGGGAATGACGGGGATTGGAGAAGATCAGGCGCGGACGTGCCCATCGCCGAGCACGACCCACTTCTGGCTGGTCAGCCCTTCCAGACCAACCGGGCCGCGGGCGTGGATCTTGTCGGTCGAGATGCCGATCTCGGCGCCCAGCCCATACTCGAAACCATCGGCGAAGCGCGTCGAGGCATTGATCATGACCGAGGCCGAATCGACTTCGCGCAGGAAGCGCATGGCCTTCGGATGGTTGTTGGTGACGATGGCTTCGGTATGGTGCGACGAGTATTTATTGATGTGCTCGATGGCTTCGTCGATGCCGGACACCACCTTGACCGAAATGATCGGGGCGAGGAACTCGGTGTAGTAGTCCTCTTCGGTTGCCGGGACGGCCTCCTTGACGATGGCGCAGGTCTCGGCACAGCCGCGGATTTCGACCCCTTTGCTGGTCAGCATGTGGGCGATCGGCGGCAGCAGCATGGCGGCGACCGAACGGTCGACGACCAGTGATTCGGTCGTGTTGCAGGTGCCGTAGCGCTGGGTCTTGGCGTTTTCGACAATCTTCAGCGCCTTATTCGGATCGGCTTCCTCTTCCAGATAAACGTGGCAGTTGCCGTCGAGGTGCTGGATCATCGGTACGCGCGATTCGGCCAGCAGACGCGCGATCAAGCCCTTGCCGCCGCGCGGCACGATGACGTCGACGAATTCGCGCATGGTGATCAACTCGCCGACGGCGGCACGGTCGGTGGTGTCGATGACCTGCACAGCATCCGCCGGCAGGCCGGCCGCCTTGAGGCCTTCCTGGACCAGCGCAGCGATGGCGCGGTTGGAGCGGATGGCTTCCGAGCCGCCGCGCAGGATGGCGGCGTTGCCGGATTTCAGGCACAGCGCAGCGGCGTCGGCCGTGACGTTCGGGCGCGCTTCGTAAATGATGCCGATGACGCCGAGTGGCACGCGCATCTTGCCGACCTGGATGCCGGACGGGCGATATTTGATGTCGTTCATTTCGCCGATCGGGTCGGGCAGCGTGGCCACCTGCTCAACGCCTTCGGCCATGCTTTCAACGCCCTTGGCGGATAGCGTCAGGCGGTCAATCATCGCGCTTTCGAGGCCGGCGGCACGGGCGGCGGCCAGGTCTTCCTGGTTGGCAGCGACCAGTGCGGCACTTTCGCGGCGGATGGCGGCGGCGATGTGGAGCAGGGCGGCGTTCTTTTCGGCCGTCGTTGCCCCGGCCAGGCGACGCGAGGCGGCACGGGCCTGAAGGCCGACGGTGTGCATGTAATGCTTGATGTCCATGATGTTCTTTGTACCGGGCAAAGAAACATTATAGCCAGACAAATTAGAAGGAACTTCTAGAACCGGGTAAACTCTTATCCGCAACGATAACAGGGCTTTCCATCGAGGATCAGATGGCCGAAAAATTGATATTGCCGACCGAAGTCAAGGTTTGCGCCACGTGCAGCTACTGGGATGGTGAACGCCAGGTAGATGCCGAAATGAAACTGGTAGTGGTTTCCGAAGACTGCGAGGGTGAATGCCTGGTGCAGGAAGCGGCCAAGCCGGGTCTCCACGATGTCCGCAAGGAGTGTTCCTGCATCTGGGAAGACCTTGAGCCGGACGTGCCTGCCGACGATTCGGCTGAGGCTGCCTGATTATTTAGCGGCGGTGAGGCGCAGGCCGAGCCGCAGGAACTCTTCCCAGATATTTCCCTGGCCTATCCCCTTGGCCAGTCGGTCAATCTTGCCAGCATGTTGCAGGGCAGCTTCCAGCGCGGAAGTTGACAGCCGTTGCAGCGCCTTCTTGACCGGGTTGGCGCGCGGCCCCCAAACCTTGGCATCCTTGAGCAACATATCCATCGGCTTGCCGGCATCCATGCCGGCCCGGATGATGGTCAGCGCCCGGATTTCCTCGCTCATCGCCCACAACACCAGCGGCGGCGCTTCGCCTTCCTGCATCAGGCCATCCAGCGTCCGCGTCAGGCGGCTGATATCGCCCGACAGCAGCGCCTCGCGCAGGCCGTCAATGTCGTAACGGGCAACGTTGAGCACGGCCTCACGAATCTGCGCCATGCTCAGTTGGCCGGCCGGGTAGAGTAGACCGAGTTTCTGGATTTCCTGGTGGGCGGCAAGCAGGTTGCCTTCGACTCGCTCGGCGATGAATTTCAGGCTTTCCAGATCGGCACTCTGCTGTTGGCGGCGCAGGCGGCCGGCAATCCAGCCAGGCAGTTCGGCCAGCGGCGGGGCCATCAGCTTGATCGCGACGCCAGCATTGACCAGCGCGGTGAACCAGACGGCCTTTTCCTCGCGCCAGTCGAGTTCCGGCAAGGTGATCAGCAGCAGGTTGTCCATCGACAGGTGCTGGCACCACTGCTGCAGCGCAGCGCTACCTTCCTTGCCCGGTTTGCCGGTGGGGATGCGCAGGTCGATCAGTTTTTTATCGCCGAACAGTGACATGTTGCCACCGGCCGAGAGCAGGGTTCCCCAGTCGAACTGCGGCAGCACAGTCAGCACTTCGCGTTCGCTGTAGCTCTGCTGGCGCGACTTGGCGCGGATGGCGTCGGCGGCTTCGATGACCAGCAGCGGATCATCGCCGTACAGCACATAGAGCGGGCGCAACTCGCGTTCGAGGTGCGCCGCCAGCTGTTCGCCCTTGAGCAGCATTACTCTTCTTCTTCGAGGTCGGGGTTTTTCGGCTTGATGACGCTCAGCCGGCGCATGATCTGGTTGACTAGGTCATTGTTCATGTCACGCCAGAGCAGGCCTTCTTCCAGATCCTTGGCCAGCACGTTCGAATCGTCGAAGGTGATGTCGCGGGTCAGGTTGATTTCGTTGGGCGGGATCAGGACCTGCCCCTTCTGATTGACGACACGGAAGCGGTAATCCAGTTGCAGGCGATATTCGCGGACTCGACCCTGGGCATTGACGCTGAGAATCGCTTTCTGGCGTTGGTCCGAGACCTGCTGGAAGATGGCGTCGGCCGACTTCGCATCCTCGACGATCGTGGTGCTGCCGCTGGCCTTGATGTAGCGCTGCAGCCAGATATTGACGTCGGCCGTGTCCGGCAGCGAGATGTACATCGTCTTGTAGGGCAGGTTGCCGCTGCCCACGCCGCGCAGATGGAAGCCGCAGCCAGCGAGGGCTAGGGCAAGGATCAGGGCGAGTAGTTGACGCAAATGCGGGCGCAACAGCGGCATGGCGGTTCCTTAAGCGACGATATTGACCAGACGGCCCGGCACGACGATGACCTTCTTGGCCGGCTTGCCTTCCATGAACTTGATGGCATCCTCGTTGGCCAGTGCAGCCGCTTCGATCGTCGCCTTGTCGGCTTCGGCGGCGACGCGGATCGCACCGCGCAGCTTGCCGTTGACCTGCACCATCAGCTCGATTTCGTCCTGTTTCAGCGCGGCAGGATCGGCTTTCGGGAAAGCCGCATTGCCGGCGTCAGAACCCGGCTTCAGTTCGGCATAGAGCGCCTGGCCAATGTGCGGGACGATGGGGAAAAGCAGCAGGGCGATGCTTTCCAGTGTTTCCTGCGCGAGCGCGCGACCAGCGGCATCCTTGATGTCGCACTTGTCGTAGGCGTTCAACAGCTCCATCACGGCGGCGATGGCCGTGTTGAACTGCTTGCGCCGGCCGTAGTCGTCGGCGACCTTGCCCATGGTCTGGTGCAACTTGCGGCGCAGGTCGGCCTGGGCGGAACTGAGGCCGTCGTTGCTGGTGCAGGCGGCGACCAGGCCGACCTGGACGTGGTCGTAAGTGGTCTTCCACAGGCGACGCAGGAAGCGGTAAGCGCCTTCGACGCCGGCATCGGACCATTCCAGCGACTGGTCGGGGGGCGAGGCGAACATGATGAACAGGCGGGCCGTGTCGGCACCGTACTGGTCGATCAGGGCCTGCGGGTCGACGCCGTTGTTCTTCGACTTCGACATTTTCTCGGTGCCGCCGATGACCACCGGCAGGCCATCGGCCTTCAGCGTCGCGCCGGTCGGGCGGCCGCGCTCGTCGGTGACGACATCCACGTCGGCCGGGTTGATCCACTGCTTCTTGCCGCCTTCAAGATCGCGGTAGAAGGTCGGGGCGACGACCATGCCCTGGGTCAGCAGGTTGGCGAAGGGTTCGCCAAGGTCGCCGATCAGGCCGACATCCCGCATCAGCTTGGTGAAGAAGCGCGAGTAGAGCAAATGCAGGATGGCGTGCTCGATACCGCCGATGTACTGGTCGATACCGCCCTTGCACCAGTACTGGACGCGCTCGTCGACCATGGCTGTGGCGTTGTCCGGGCAGGCGTAGCGCAGGAAGTACCAGGACGACTCGAAGAAGGTGTCCATGGTGTCGGTTTCGCGCCGGGCGTCGCCGCCGCACTTCGGACACTTGCACTCGTAGAACTCGGGCATTTTCGCCAAGGGCGAGCCGGCGCCGGTGATCTCGACGTTCTCGGGCAGGACGACGGGCAATTGGTCATCGGGCACCGGGACGTCGCCGCAGGTCTTGCAGTGAATGATCGGGATCGGGCAGCCCCAGTAACGCTGGCGGGAAATGCCCCAGTCGCGCAGGCGGAACTGCACCTTCTTGTCGCCCAGGCCCTTGGCGGCGAGGTCGGCGGCGATGGCGTCGACGGCGGCTTCGTAGCCCAGGCCGTCGTATTTGCCGGAATTGACCAGCTTGCCTTTGACCTTGTCGGCGTACCACTCGGCCCAGGTTTTGTGGCTGAACGAGGTCTCGCCGTCGACGGCGACGACCTGTTTGATCGGCAGGTTGTATTTGAGGGCGAAGGCGAAATCGCGCTCGTCGTGGGCCGGTACGGCCATCACGGCACCGTCGCCATAGCTCATCAGCACGTAGTTGCCAACCCAGACTTCGACCTCTTCGCCGGTCAGCGGATGGGTGACGTATATGCCGGTCGGCATCCCCTTCTTTTCCATCGTCGCGATGTCGGCTTCGGCGACGCCGCCCTTCTTGCATTCTTCGATGAAGGCGGCCAGTTCCGGGTTGTTGGCGGCGGCACGGGTGGCCAGCGGGTGTTCGGCGGCGACGGCAACGAAGGTGACGCCCATGATGGTGTCGGCGCGGGTGGTGAAGACCCAGAGCTTTTCAGCTTCCGATGCCCTCTCCCCCTGCCCCTCTCCCCCTTGGGGCGAGGGGAGTGTAAAGGCGAAGCGGACGCCGGTGCTCTTGCCGATCCAGTTTTTCTGCATCAGGCGGACCTGTTCGGGCCAGCCCGGCAGGTTGTCGAGCTCGGTCAGCAGTTCTTCGGCGTAGGCGGTGATCTTCATGTAGTACATGGGGATCTCGCGCTTTTCGATCAGCGCGCCGGAGCGCCAGCCACGGCCGTCGATGACCTGTTCGTTGGCGAGCACAGTGTGGTCGACCGGATCCCAGTTCACGGTGCCTAGCTTCTTGTACACCAAGCCCTTTTCGTAGAGGCGGGTGAACAGCCACTGCTCCCAGCGGTAGTACTCGGGCGTGCAGGTGGCGAATTCGCGTTCCCAGTCGATGGCGAAGCCGAGCGACTTGAGTTGGCTGCGCATGTAATCGATGTTGGAGTAAGTCCACCCGGCCGGCGGCACATTATTTTGCAGCGCAGCATTTTCGGCCGGCATGCCGAAGGCGTCCCAGCCCATCGGCTGCAGGACGTTGAAGCCCTGCATCTTGTGGAAGCGGCTCAGCACGTCGCCGATGGTGTAGTTGCGCACGTGGCCCATGTGCAGTTTCCCGGACGGATACGGGAACATCGACAGGCAGTAGTACTTGGGTTTGGTGGCGTCTTCGATGGCGCGGGCGGCGCCGGTCTTGTTCCAGTGGTCCTGGGCGGCGCGCTCGATGTCGGCCGGGGTGTATTTGTCCTGCATGGGCATGGCGGGGTTCATTCGCTGAAAATCGGAGAGTAACCGCGGATTATACCGGTTCAACTCTGGCGATTCGCCGAAGGCAGCAAATACGAGCGTGGCCGATTGTTTCGGCTGTTCTGGTGCGCGCTCGCCAGCGACGGGCCGAGGCGCGAGGCGCCTGTGCGGCTTGCGAACTACTGTGACCGGGAGGTTGGCGATTGCGGAGCCTGCACGCTCCGCAATCGCTGGGTGTTACTTCAGCGTCGCCCGGTCACGCGGCTTTTTTTTGGCCGTACATGTCTCCGAGCGTGTTCTGCCAGCAGCGGTAGGCATTTTGCGCCGCCATCAGGGAGAGCAGGGACATGCGGGTCTGATGCCGCCACATCCACGACATTTGCGGCGCCGGCGTCAGGCTGTAGGAGGGCGTGTTGCCGACTTCGTCTTCGACGATGGACAGGAAACGCTCGACGGATAGGCCCCAGAACTCGGAACCTTCGGCCTGGCCGGTCAGGTACTCGGCTTCGCTGACGGCGCGACGCCAGAGCTTGAGGGCCAGCTCATCGCTGATCCCGGCTTTGCGGGCGATCCAGGGGAGGATCTTGGGTGAATTCATGCTGTTCATGCTGTTACTCCTTTACTGGTAGCGGTAGCTACTTATGCATTACGACTGCCTTGTGGGCAAAAAGTTTTGTGCACTGCAATATATTTTTTGCCAAGTATACTTGGGCGCACTTTTGCGGTGTGTAAAAAACTGTCGGCTTGAATATGCTGCGTTGCACAATAGCAACAAATTGGCCTGACCAATTTTCCACCCTGCTTTTTTTTGGCGTTCATTCTACGCCTTTAGTAATAACTTTCTGTGAAGTAATTCATGTCTGATCTGCTCGCCAATCTAAATTCTCCCCAGTTGCAGGCAGTGACCCTGCCGCCCGTGCATGCGCTGATCCTTGCCGGGGCTGGCAGCGGCAAGACCCGCGTGCTGACGACGCGCATTGCGTGGCTGATTTCGACCAGCCAGGTTGGGCCGCATGGGATTCTGGCGGTGACCTTCACCAACAAGGCGGCCAAGGAAATGACGGCACGCCTGTCTTCGCTGGTGCCGATCAACGTCCGTGGCATGTGGATCGGCACCTTCCACGGGCTGTGCAATCGCCTGCTGCGGGCGCATTTCCGCGAGGCCGGCTTGCCGCAAACCTTCCAGATTCTTGATTCGGCCGACCAACTGGCCATGGTCAAGCGCCTGCTGAAGAACCTGAATATCGACGACGAGAAATATCCGCCGCGCGAACTTTGCCATTTCATCAATGCCCATAAAGAGCAGGGCGTGCGTGCCGCGCAGGCCGAGGCTTACGACAATTACACGCAAAAGCGCGTCGAGATCTACGCCGAGTACGAGAACCAGTGCAACCGTGAGGGTGTCTGCGACTTCGCCGAGCTGCTGCTGCGCTGTTATGAATTGCTGCAGCGCAACGAACCTTTGCAGGCGCATTATCAGCAACGCTTCCGGCAGATTCTGGTCGACGAGTTCCAGGATACGAACGTCCTGCAATACCGCTGGCTGAAATTGCTGGCCGGCGGCGGGGCGAATATTTTTGCCGTGGGTGACGACGACCAGTCGATCTACCGTTTCCGTGGCGCCGAAGTCGGCAACATGCGTGAATTCGAGCGCGACTATGCCGGTGCCAACGTAATTCGCCTGGAGCAGAACTACCGCTCGCACGGCAATATCCTGGCCGCCGCCAACGCCATCATCAAGAACAACCGCGAACGTCTGGGCAAGAATCTGTGGACCGATGCCGGGGACGGTGAGCCGATCCGCGCTTTCGAGGCGTATTCGGATCTCGACGAGGCGCGTTTCATTGTCGAGGAAATTCGCGAACTGGTCCGCGATGGCATTTCGCCGACCCAGATCGCCATTCTTTATCGCTCGAATGCCCAGTCGCGGGTGCTGGAGCATGAACTGTTTACCAAGGGCGTGCCCTACAAGGTCTATGGCGGCCTGCGCTTCTTCGAGCGCCAGGAGGTCAAGCATGCGCTGGCCTACCTGCGCCTGCTGGGCAATCAGGACGACGATACGGCCTTCCTGCGCGTCGTCAATTTCCCGACCCGTGGCATCGGTGCCCGTTCGCTGGAAAACCTGCAGGCGACGGCGCACCAGATCAATTCCAGCCTCTATAACGCCGCGGCATCATTGACCGGCAAGGCCGGGCAGACGGTGGGCGCCTTTGTCCGCCTGATCGAGACCTTGCGTCAGGAAACGGCCAATCTGCCCTTGCCCGAGATCATCGAGCATGTCGTCGAGAAGTCCGGTCTGGCCCAGCATTACCGGGTCGAGAAGGAAGGCCAGGAGCGGCTGGAGAACCTCGATGAACTGATCAACGCCGCCGCCACCTTTGTCGACGACGAAGGTGCCATCGGCGAAGGCGGGGCGCTGGCTTCCTTCCTGGCGCATGCCTCGCTGGAAGCCGGTGAGCATCAGGCCGGCGAAGGGCAGGAGGCAGTGCAGTTGATGTCGGTGCATGCCGCCAAGGGCCTGGAGTTCGACGTTGTCTTCATCAGCGGCCTTGAACAGGGCTTGTTCCCGCACGAGAACTCGGTCAATGAGGGCAAGGAGGGGCTGGAGGAAGAGCGTCGGCTGATGTACGTGGCCGTGACGCGGGCCCGCCAGCGCCTTTATGTTTCCTGCGCGCAAACCCGCATGCTGCATGGCCAGACGCGTTATTGCATGCCATCGAGCTTCCTGGATGAAATCCCGGAAGGCCTGCTGCGCAAGCTGAACAAGAAGGCAGAGTCGGCTTCGACCGTGCCGGCCTTCGGCTCATTCGGGGGCGGTTATGCCGAGCCGGCAGCGGGTGGTTTGCGGGTCGGGCAGACGGTCGAGCATGCCAAGTTTGGCCTTGGCGTCATCGTTTCGTCCGAGGGGCGCGGTGCCGATGCGCGGGTCCAGGTGAATTTCGGTGGTGCCGGCATGAAGTGGCTGGCGCTGGAATACGCAAAACTGACGCCGGTGTAGTTTCCTCGTAAACCATGTCCATCGCCTGGTTTTTCAAGAGTCTGCTGTCGGCCTTGCTGTTGCCGCCGGGTAACGGCCTGCTGCTGCTCGCCATTGCCGGCCTGGGGCGGCGTCGGCGCTGGGCTTTTTCACTGGCTTTCCTTGGTGCTTTCTTGCTGTTGCTGCAGTCCTTGCCGCTGGTGGGTAGCGCCTTGATGGGAACGCTGGAGCGGAGCGCCGGGCCGGTACTTCAGGAGGCGGCGGGCGCGCAGGCGATTGTCGTGCTGGGCAGCGGCCTGGAACTGGATGCCGAGGAGTATGGCGGCGATACGGCCACCGATCGAACCCTGGTCAGAACCCGCTACGGCGCCATGCTGGCCCGTCGCTTGGCCCTGCCCGTACTGGTTTCCGGTGGGCGCCCGGTCAATGCAGCGCGCTCCGAGGCCGAGGTGATGGCCGATATTCTGGAAAACGAGTTCAAGGTGCCGGTGCGCTGGCGCGAAATGCAGTCGCTGGACACGACCCAGAACGCAGCGCTGTCGGCGGCTATCCTCAAGGCAGCGGGTGTCCGGCGCATCGTGCTGGTCACCCAGGCTTTCCACATGCCGCGGGCGGTTCGCCTGTTCCGGGCGGCCGGGCTGGAGGTCGTTCCTGCGCCAACCCATTTCAAGGCAGGCGGCTTGGTTCCATTGAGTGTGAACGACTTTTTGCCCAGAGCCTCGGCGCTCCATCACTCCTTTTACGCCCTGCATGAGTGGCTGGGAATCGCCTGGCTGGCCCTCACGGTGGAATGAAGTCCGGCAGGGTGATAACCTCGCCCTGTTCAGATAACGACAACGAGGAGATGACCATGCCCCACGCCATTCGCCTTCACCAGACCGGCGGACCGGAAGTGCTGTGCTGGGAGGCGGTCGATCTTCCCGCACCGGGGCCAGGCGAGGCGACGGTGCGTCAGCATGCGGTCGGCCTCAATTACATCGATACCTATCACCGGACCGGTTTGTACCCCTTGCCGCTGCCGTCGGGCATTGGCCTGGAAGGGGCGGGCGTGGTCGAGGCGGTCGGTGAGGGCGTCAGCGAGGTCAAGGTCGGCGACCGCGTCGCCTATGCCGGCGGGCCGATTGGTGCCTATGCCGAAGTGCGCAATATCCCAGCCCATCGCCTGCTGATCTTGCCGGATGCGATCAGCTTCGCGACTGGCGCGGCCATGATGCTGCAGGGCCTGACTGCGGCCTACCTCTTGCGCAAGACCTATCGGGTGCAGCCGGGCGATGCCGTGCTGATCCATGCCGCCGCTGGCGGTGTCGGGCTGATTGCCTGCCAGTGGGCCAAGGCACTGGGGGCGACGGTGATCGGTACCGTCGGCTCGGCCGCCAAGGCGGAACTGGCCAAGGCCCATGGTTGCGACCATGTGATCAATTACAGCAGCGAAAACTTTACCCAGCGCGTTCGCGAAATTACCGGCGGCGAGGGCGTGGCCGTCGTCTATGACGGCGTCGGCAAGGACACCTTCATGGGCTCGCTCGACAGTCTGCGGCCGATGGGCATGATGGTCGCCTACGGCAATGCCTCCGGCCCGGTGCCACCGCTCGATTTGTTGCTCCTGTCGCAGAAGGGCTCGCTGTTCATTACGCGACCGACCATCATGAGCTACACGGCCAAGCGGGCCGATCTGGTGGCGCTGGGGGCAGAATTGTTCGAGGCCGTCGTTTCCGGCCAGGTGCGGGTCGAGGTCAATCAGACCTACGCGCTGAAGGATGCCGCCCAGGCACACCGTGATCTTGAAGCCCGCAAGACGACGGGTTCCACCATTCTGCTGCCATGATGGCCAGGATCAAGGCGGGGCTGCTTTCACTGCGGGATTTGTTCGCCACGGCGTGGTGGATCATCCTGCTCGCCGCCATCGGTTTTCTGATCGCCTACCAGTTTGTCGAGCCGGCGCCACCCAAGAAAATCGTCATCACGACCGGCGGCGAGAGCGGGGCCTATTACCAGTTCGCCCAGCGTTACGCGACGATCCTGGCCCGGGATGGCATCAAGCTTGAAGTCAAGGCGTCGGCCGGTTCGCTGGAAAACATCGAGCGACTGAAAAGTGGCGAGGCGCAGATCGGTTTCGTCCAGGGCGGCGTCGTGCCGCCCAAGGAAGACCCGGATGCCGAAGACGACTCCGGCCTGCTCTCGCTGGGCAGCCTGTTTTACGAACCGGTCTGGGTCTTCTACCGTGGTGAGAAGGATTTGACCCGGCTCACCGAGCTCAAGGGCAAGCGCATCGCCATCGGCCAGGAAGGCTCCGGAGTGCGCCAGTTGGCGCAGCAATTGCTGCAGGCCAACGACATCCCGGCCGGCGACCATCTGGTCCCGCTTTCCGGCCTGAAGGCGGCCGAGGAGTTGCAGCAGGGGCGGATCGACGCCGCTTTCATCATCGCCGCCGAAAATGCGCCGGTTGTCCAGGTGCTGATCCGCTCGCCCGGCGTCAAGCTGATGAGCTTCGCCCAGGATAGAGCCTACCAGCGCCGCTTTCCCTTCCTGACCAAGCTGACCTTCCCGCGCGGCGTGGCCGATCTGGTGCGCGACTTCCCGCCGGACGACATCAAGGTGCTGGCCCCGACGGCCAACCTGATCATTCGCGACGACCTGCATCCGGCCCTGCAGACACTGCTGCTGCGCACGGCCAGCGAAGTGCATGGCAAATCCGGCTTCTTCCAGGATGCCGGGGAATTTCCCGCCTACAAGGACCAGATGCTGCCGCTGTCGCCCGATGCGGCGCGCTATTTCAAGTCGGGGCCGCCCTTCCTGCAGCGTTATCTGCCCTTCTGGCTGGCGGTGCTGGTCGACCGGCTGATCGTCATGCTGGTGCCGATCTTTGCCCTGCTCATTCCGCTGCTCAAGGTGGCGCCGGCCATCTACACCTGGCGCATTCGCCGCAAGGTCTTCCTCTGCTATGGCGAGTTGAAGTTCCTCGAAGAGGATCTGACCCACCATTTCGAGGCGGCCAAAATGGATGATTACCGCAACCGACTGGACGCCCTCGACGCCGAGGCCAGCCAGTTGCACGTGCCACTCGGTTTCACCGATCTGGTCTATACCCTGCGCGAACACGTCAATCTGGTGCGCAGCATCCTCGATAAACGGGAAAAACAAGCATGAAAGCCTTTCTTGTCGCCAACCCCAAGGGCGGTTCCGGCAAAAGTACGCTAGCGACCAATCTGGCCGGCTATTTCGCCAATCAGGGCGAGGAAGTCATGCTCGGCGACATCGACCGCCAGCAATCGTCGCGTGAATGGCTGGCCATTCGCCCCTTTGCCCTGCCGACCATCGATACCTGGGAAGTCGGCGAGGACAAGATTTCCCGGCCGCCGAAAGGCACTTCACACGTCGTGCTCGATACCCCGGCCGGCCTGCACGGCAGGATGCTGGAGCGCGTGCTCAAGTTGTCCACGCGTGTGATTGTGCCGGTGCAGCCTTCCATGTTCGACATGCTGGCAACCCGCCATTTTCTGACCGAACTGCTGTCCGAAAAGGCCGTGCGCAAGGGCAAGGCCGATGTGGCGGTGATCGGCATGCGGGTCGATGCCCGAACGCGCGCCGCCGGCGAGCTGGAGCGCTTTTTTGCCACCTTCGATCTGCCGGTGCTGGCCTATCTGCGCGATACGCAGGTTTATGTCCAGGCCACAGCGGCCGGCATGACCATTTTTGACCTGCCGCCGTCACGCGCTGAGCGCGACGTCGATCAATGGCAGGCGATCATCGACTGGGTCAAGGCGGAGTAAGGGCGCCTCGTTCCGCTGAACATGCCCCCGTCGCGGCGGCGGCTCAGTGAGCAGCGGTTTCTGGCTGCAGCCAGAGGGCCAGCTTGGCGTAAAGCAATTCCGGTTCGACCGGCTTGGTAATGAAGTCGGACATGCCGGCCTCGATGCAGCGTTCCCGGTCTTCGCTGAAGGCATTGGCCGTCAGCGCCAGGATCGGGGTTGCGGCATATGCCGGCAGGCAGCGAATCGCCCGCGTTGCTTTCAGGCCATCCATTTTGGGCATTTGCATGTCCATCAGGATCAGGTCGTAGTGCTTGGCACTGGCCAGTTCAAGCGCCCTTTCACCATTCTCGGCCACATCGATTTGCAGGTCCGGAATCTCGGTCAGCAGTTCGAGCGCCACTTCGCGATTGAGCGGTTCATCTTCGGCCAGCAGCAGGTGTTTGTGGCCCAGGCTGGCGGGGCGCTGGGCGGGATTTTTGCCGACAGCCTGATGGATGGCTCGCGGCGGCGCCTTGTCCAGTCGGGCGGTCAGCGTGAAGCGACTGCCGACGCCCGGGGTGCTGCTGATTTCGATTTCACCATGCATCAGGCGAATCAGTTGCCTGACGATGCTCAAGCCCAGCCCGGTGCCGCCATGCTGGCGGGTGGTCGAACCGTCGGCCTGTTCGAAGGGGGAAAATATCCGTTCCTGCGCCTCGGCGGGGATGCCGATGCCGCTGTCTTCGATGGCGATGCGGATGGCCAGATGACCGGCGCTTTCCTCGGTGACGGCTGCGCTGAGCGAAATGTGGCCTTGTTCGGTAAATTTCAGCGCGTTGTCGAGCAGGTTGAGCAGAATCTGGCGCAGGCGCAGCGGATCGCCGAGCACTTCGGTGGCAGCGAGTTGCGGGCTGATGCGCAGGTCAAGGTGCAAGCCTTTGGCGGTGATTTTTTCGCCGACGAGGCTGACCACATTGGCAATGACATCGCTGATACGCAGTGGAATCCGCTCCAGCGTCAGGCGGTCGGCGTCGATTTTGGTCAGGTCGAGGATGTCGTTGAGCAGGTGCAGCAGGTGATCGGCTGCGTTGCCGATCTTGTTCAGCTTGTTGCGTTGCGTGTCGTTTTCGCAGCTGCGGTTCAGCAGGTGCGTCATGCCGATGATGGCGTTCATCGGCGTCCGGAGTTCATGACTCATGTTGGCCAGGAAAGTGGTCTTGGCGCGATTCGCTGCCTCGGCGGCCTCCTTGGCCAGCAGCAGGTCGGCGGTGCGGGCTGCGACCTGCTCTTCGAGCTTGTCCCGGTGGCGCTGGAGTTCGGCTTCAGCCTGCTTGCGTTCGCTGATGTCGCGGCCGACGGTCACCAGGGCGTGGCGCGAGCCATCCGCCGCGAACAGCGGCACCTTGGCGATATCGAACACGCGCTCGCGTTGGCCCTCGACCGGGATCGTCAGTTCGTCGTGCAGCCGTTCGCCGTTCTGCCAGACCTGTTCGTCCGAGGCTTCCAGCGCGGCCAGCCGGGCATAGTCGAACTGGCCTGCCGCGGCGATTTCGCGACCCGTTTTCCCGTGGTAGCTGCTGCCGTCCAGGGCAAACAGACGAAGCAGCAAGGTGTTGGCTTCGGTCCACCGGCCGTCGCCATCCTTCAGGCAGACAATGTCGGGCATGGTGTTGATCAGGGTGCGCAGCCGCGTTTCATTCTCTTCGAGTCGATCGGCGTAGGCGGTGATGCTTCGCTGGAAGCGGCTTTTCCGGAGCAGCCAGAAAAAGCTCATCAAGCCGATCAGTGTGCCGGCCAGGGCAATGCTGATCGGGAGTTGCGATGCGGTGATGCTGTCGAATTCAGGGCGGCTGCGGAAGAGGGCGGTCCATTGATGGCCGCCGAATTCGATGGAGAGCGCCACGTGCCAGCGACCGTGCGCCGTGCTGCCCTGGTCGGCATGGGAGTCGAAAAGCTGGTGCTCCGGCGTGGCTGCGCCGTCGTATAGCTCGATCTCGACGTCCTTGTTGTCGTGGCTGATCGCGCTGCGCATCAGGTCGTCGGCACGGAAGGGGCTGTAGGCGAAGCCGAGCAGCGCCTGGCGGCGTTCTTCGGTCGTCCCGTGCGGCATCGCCGAACGATAGACCGGGACGTAGAGGAGGAAGCCCGGTTGAACGTCTTGCCCGGTTTCCTGGACCAGGGTGACCTTGCCGGAGAGGGCGGGTTCGCCATAATCCCGGGCGTATTCCATGGCATCCCGGCGCACCGGCTCGGCAAACATGTCGTAGCCGAATGCCCTCAGGTTGCGCCCGGCGAATGGTTCCAGGTAGATGATGCTGCTGTACTGTGGCCGCTCACCGGGCGGGGTGATGGCGTAATCCGTGAAGCCATCGGCGTGCATGGCGCGCTCATGGGCCGCCTTGTCGCGGGGGGCGATCATCTGGGCAAAGCCGATTCCCTGAATGCCGGGCAAGGTTTTTTCGAGCTGCAGGTGGGTGACGTATTCCCGCCACTCGTTGCGGTCTACGTGGTCGCTGGCGTGGAAGAGTGCGGCGGCGCCGCGCAGCACCTGGGCGTGTGCCGCCAGCCGGAAAAGTATATTGCTCCGCTCCTGTTCGGCGCGGTAAAGGAAGCGCTGGTAAATCTGTTCTTCGGTGGTCTGGCGAACCAGGGCGCAAATTGCGGTGGTGGCAATCAGGATCAGGATTAGCGCCAGCCAGGCCGCTCCCTCGCTAAAGACGGAGCGCGCCGGAAGGGGGCTGTTTCCGGTCATCGGAGAAGGGGTTGGCGAAATTTTCACTATTGCCCGATTTGGTGATTTACCGAGCCACCATATCACTTTATCGGGCCGGCGTGGAGTGGGGGAAACCCCGTGTTAAAGCCCAGCGGTCAGGGGCTCGATAGTCGCCGGTTCCGCCAGTTCGTCGAGAAACCAGTTCAGCGCCTTGCCGCTTTGCCGGGTGCGCCAGGCGAGGTGCAGCGGCATGGGGTTGCGCGGGTCGGCCAGCACTTTCTCGACCAGGCGCCCGGCGGCGATTTCCGGGTCGGCCAGCCAGCGCGGCAGGTGGCCGATGCCCAGGCCGGCGACCTGGGCCGCGGCCTTGGCGCGGATGTCGGGCACGCGCAGGATTTCCTGGCCTTCGATCAGGCCGATGGTGCGCGCCGCGAGTTCCTGCGAGGTATCGGCGATGGCGATGGTGCGATGGCGCAGCAGTTCGCTGTTGGGGATCGGTTCCGGCCAGGCGGCCAGCGGGTGGC
Organism: Ferribacterium limneticum; assembly: GCF_020510625.1. Lineage (NCBI taxonomy): Bacteria > Pseudomonadati > Pseudomonadota > Betaproteobacteria > Rhodocyclales > Azonexaceae > Ferribacterium > Ferribacterium limneticum. Next base: position 633,967 of record NZ_CP075191.1, read on the forward strand.
TCGGGGCAATGGCGAAGACGAACTGGCTGTGCCGGCAGAGCAGGCGGGTGGCAATGCCGCTGCGTGCCGGCATGTCGCCGCTGGCGCCGATCACCAGGTCGGCCCGGTCGGTGGCCAGGGCGTCCCAGGTGCCGCCCAGCACCTCGTGGCTGAGGCGCAGCTGGGTGCTGTGGCCGGCGGCGTAAAAGCGTTCCAGCATGGGGTAGAGGCGCTCGACGGGAATGATCGTGTCGATGGCAATGCGCAGCTCGGCCTCCCAGCCCTGGGCGATGCGCTGGACGCGCCGCTCCAGCTCGCTGGCGGTGCGCAGCAGGTGGCGGCCGTCTTCGAGCAGGGTGCGCCCGGCATCGTTCAGCGTGGCGCGGCGGCCTTCGCGCAGGAACAGCGTGGCGCCAAGTTCGTCTTCCAGCTTGGCGATGGCGTGCGACAAGGCGGAGGGGACGCGATGCAGCGCCGTTGCGGCGGCGGTGAAGCTGCCGTGGCGCTCGATGGCGTCGAGAATGAGCAGCAGATCGAATGAAATCTTCATGTGAAAATAATTGAACGGTAGTGTCGTAATAATTCGCTATTAATGGCTGAACTCTATGCCTAATATGGAAACTAATCCATACAATCAATTCACAAAGGATTTTCCATGATCCAGCTACGACCTTCTGCCGAGCGCGGTTACGCCGACCATGGCTGGCTGCGCGCCAAGCACAGTTTCTCGTTTGCCAATTATTACGACCCGGCTGAAATGGGCTGGGGCGCCCTGCGCGTCATCAACGAAGACCGCGTGGCGCCCGGCCAGGGCTTTGGTACGCACGGCCACCGCGACATGGAAATCGTCACCTACATCCTTTCCGGCGCGCTGGAGCACAAGGACAGCCTCGGCCACGGCGGCGTCATCCGGCGCGGTGAAGTGCAGCGCATGAGCGCCGGCAAAGGCATCATGCACAGCGAGTTCAACCCGCTGCCGGATGAGGAAACCCATCTGCTGCAGATATGGATCGAACCGGCGCAACGTGGCACCCGCGCCAGCTACGAGCAGCAGGCCTTGCCGGTTGAGGAAATGCGCGGTCGCTGGCGGCTGGTCGCCTCGCCTGATGGCGCCGAGGGCAGCACGACCATCGGCCAGGATGCCCGCCTGTGGGCGAGTGTGCTGGCCCCCGGCGAGCGTGCCGAATACCGCCTGGCGGCCGGGCGACTGGGCTATGTCCAGGTCGTCAGCGGCCAGCTCTCGATCAACGGGCAAAACCTGGCCGCCGGCGACGGCGCCAAGATTGCCGACGAAACCCAACTTGAATTCCTGGCCGGTGAAGAAACGGAAATCCTGCTCTTCGACCTGCCGCCTGTCGCCTAACCCAAGCCCAACAAACTCTTAAAGGAAATACTCATGAGCAAGACGATCGTCGTTTATCACTCCGGCTACGGCCACACCCAGCGCGTTGCCGAAGCCGTCGCCCAAGGCGCCGCAGCCGAACTGCTGGCCATCGATGCCGAAGGCAACCTGCCGGAAGGCGGTTGGGAGCAGCTGGCTGCTGCCGACGCCATCATCTTCGGCACGCCGACCTACATGGGCGGCCCGAGCTGGCAGTTCAAGAAATTTGCCGATGCCAGTTCCAAGGCATGGTATTCCCGCGTCTGGCAGGACAAGGTGTTCGGCGGCTTCACCAACAGCGCCAGCCCGGTCGGCGACAAGGGCGCGACGATGATCCAGCTGCAGACGCTGGCCTCGCAGCATGGCGGCATCTGGGTCAGCCTCGGCATCCTGCCGGCCAACACCAAGGCCGCCACGCACGCCGATGTGAACCACCTCGGCGGCTCGGTCGGCCTGCTCGTCCGTTCGCCCTCCGATGCCAGTGTCGATGAAGTCCCGCAGGGCGATCTCGATACGGCTCGCCAGTACGGCCAGCGGGTCGCGGCAGTGGCGGCTCGCCTGCGCGGCTAAGAAAAAGCTGATTTATTCGGAAATGTCATTCCCGCGCCCCGTCCCACCAGGGGACTTGCTTTGCGGCGCAGAAGTACCCTTGGGGTGCGCAGGCGGGAATCCAGAAGAATCAACGGACTGGATCCCCGCTTGCGCGGGGATGACGAATTAATCAGCGCCCCCTAAAGCGCCCGGCCCGGGGGTTTGCCAGCCTCCGGGCGGTGCTATAGTGATCGCTCCCTTTCGTTTCGGAGCGATCGCATGGCACTGACTACTTCCCTGGCTGATCTGTCGGTCCTGCTGGTCGAGCCTTCCGCCATGCAGGCGAACCTGGTCAAGCGCATGCTGGAACATCAGGGCGTCAAGAAAGTCACCGTCGTCGAAACGGCCAGCGCCGCCCTGGCTTCGCTCAAAGTCGAATACAAGCACGTGATCGTGATCAGCAGCCTGTATCTGCCCGATCTGGCCGGCACCGAACTGGTCACGGCGATGCGCGCCAACGCCGATATGGAGACCATCCCCTTCATCCTCGTCTCCAGCGAAACGCGGCCGCAGGTGCTGGAACCGGTGCGGCAGTCGGGGGCCTGCAGCATCGTCGCCAAGCCGTTCAACGAACAGCAGTTGTCGCGGGCGCTCTATGCCGCGGCGGACTACCTGAATCCGCCGGAAGATATCGACGTCGCTGAAATCGAAAACCTGCGCGTCCTGCTGGTCGACGACAGCCTGACCTCCCGCCGCCATCTGCGCCGCCTGCTCGAAGAACTGGGAATCAGCCGGATCACCGAAGCGGTCAATGGCAAGGAAGCCGTCTCCCTGCTCGAACAGGCCATGGTCGATCTGGTCATCACCGACTACAACATGCCGGAAATGGATGGCCGCGAACTGACCGAATACATCCGCACGCAAAGCTGGCAGGCCGAGGTGCCGGTGCTGATGGTGACCAGCGAGCAGAACATGGGCCGGCTGGCCGCCGTCGAGCGGGCCGGCGTTTCGGCCATCTGCGACAAACCCTTCGAGGCTGGCAACATTCGCCGCCTGATCAGCGATTCCTTGACGCGATAAGGCGGATCACCCCCTGGCGAGCCGCAATCGCCAGGGCGAGCAGTACCAGCAGCGGGTCGAACAGCGCATCCCACAGGTTGGCGAAAACACCGCTGGCGTAAGCCAGCAGGTCAATGCCGAGTATGGCCAGCCAGGTGTGCTGGCGCCGCCACCCCAAGGCGAGGCCGACAACCAGCAGAACGGCGAGCAGCGGCGCCGGCTGGTAGCCCAGGGCGTAGGGGTCGAACGGCCCCCAGCCGAGCGCTGTCGGGTAGAAAAACAGGGCGAATGCGAGCAGGCAAGCCGCGGCCCATTTCGTGAGTGGCGACGGGCTGTGGCCGGCCACCTGCAGAATGGCAAGTTGCAACAGCGTCGCCGATGGCGTGCCGAACAGGCCGTGCATGGCCGGGGCGATGCCGACCAGCAGCGCCGTGGCCGTCGCAGTCAGCACGACACGCTGGCGCAATGCGCCGAGCGGCAACAAGGCGGCCAGCGCGCCGAAAATCAGCCCGTGGGCCAGCAGGCCGTAGGCGGCCGTCAGGTTCATGGCGCGTCTCCCGCCAGCCATGCTTCGGTAAATACGGCATGTCTGATCCCCTGCCGGCGCCAGGTGTAGGTCAGATGAATGCGGCCATCGCGAGCCTGCAGCAAGGCCGGGTCAGCAAACTCGGCGCCGCCATCGCTGGCCGCTTCAACGCTGCGTTTCATCACCCCGTTTTGTCCGTCGTCAGCCGAGAGCCAGAGCTGCAGGGTTTCCTTGCCCGCTTGCGGGTTGCCGGCCAGCAACAGGTGGCCGCTGGCCAGGCGGAGCAGGGCAACCGGGGCATCCGGGCCGGGTAGCGCCAGCTCGCCGGCCGCCCCCCAGGTCTGCCCGCCATTGGCCGTGCTGAGCGTGGCTCGGCTGGTGCCGGCGCGCTTGTCGCGGAAGATTGCCAGGGCCCGTTGTTCGTCCAGGGCAAGGATGGCCGCTTGCTGGGTTGCTGCCGGGTGCGCCAGGCGGATTTTGTCTACGATCCGGCCGGTGGCCGACAGGCGCAGCCACTCGCTGCCCTGGGTCGGGAAACGCTGGTCGAGCGGTAATGCCAGGCCGCCATCGGCCAGCATCAGCGGGGGGCCGCCCAGCCCGCTGCCCAGGGCGCCCAGCGCCGAAGTCGGCAGTCGTTCAGCTTTGCTCCAGGTCTTGCCGCCATCCGTCGACAGGCTATGGACAATGGCCGCCCCGGCCCAGTGGCCGAGTGGCAGGCTCTCGTACCAGAGGTGCAGCCAGCTGCCTTCGGCCAGTAAAAGCGGCCGTCCCAGGCTGTGCAGATGGGCGAAGGTGCCGGCGGCCGTGCTTTCGCGGGTGGCTGCCAGCAGGGGCTGGCTCCAGCCGTTCTGGCCGAGAACCGACAGCCAGATGCCCGCCGCAGATGCATCGTTGCTTGGCCCGGCCAGCCAGGCAGCGGCAATCCGGCCATCCGCCAGGCGGGCCAGGCTTGACGGACCCGCGACAGGCGCGGCAACCGGCAGCATGGCCAGTGACATTTCCGCCTGCTGCCTGGCCGGGCTTGCCGGGGCGGAGGGCGGCGCAAAGGCCGATGGCTCGGTGACCGGCCGGTGCAGGAAGGCGGCAGCCAGCCCCGCCGCAAACAGCGCGGCACTGGCCGGGCGCAGTAGTTTTTGCGACCAGTTGATCATCGACGGGGGCTTGCCGCAGAGAGGCCGGGCAATCGCCGAAAACGAGCGCGCCGAAATTCCGGGGACTGGCAGCGAGAAGCAGGAGAGAGTCGCAGGGGCATGGCCGCCGATTTTACCCGGCTGAGCGCCGCTGGCGCGATGGCCTGCGGGCGTGGCTGTCAAAGGGCTGGTGATTCGCCTAAACTGCAGTGAGTTCCAGGCGATTTGACATGGAATCTGCAGGATTTTTCAGGGGGGAGCCGATGGCTTTTGCGCCGCATGGAGAGAGTCGGGTTAGCTGTTGTGGCGACGTTTTCGTCCTGCAATTCTATGGCGCCTTCAATCTTGAGGGCGCAATGCTCTCCTTTGAAAAGCTCAAGCAGCGCTGGTTGGCCGAGGGGGCGCCGGCGCGCTGGGCCATGCTGGCCGATGCCCGGCACTGGGAAGGCAGCACGCCGGAAGCGATCCAGACGATTGAAGACGTGGCCGGCTGGTGCCGGGAAAATGGCCTGGCCGCCTATGCCAATCTCCACGCCAACAAATTCATGCGGGACATCGTGCTCAATAGCGTCAAGCGCGAACTCGGCAAGGCGCCGGAGCAGCATTTTTACCAGCTCGACGAGGCCTGGGCCTGGCTCGCTGCACAAGGTTTCGACTGCGGCGACAGCGCCAGCCGAAACCTTGTTGAAATTCCTCCGCGCTAGCGCCCGGTATAAACCGGCTTGCGCTTCTGCATGAAGGCATCGATGCCTTCGCCGGCATCCTCGCTCATCATGTTGCAGGCCATCACTTCGCTGGCGTAGTCGTAGGCCTCGGTCAGGCCCATTTCCAGCTGCTGGTAGAACATGCCCTTGCCCATGCGCACGGCAACGGCGCTCTTGGCCAGGATGCTGCCGGCCAGGCGCTCGATCTCGGCATCCAGCGCATCGGCCGGGACGACACGATTGACCAGGCCCTTGGCCTTGGCTTCCATGGCATCGATGAACTCCCCGGTGAGCAACATCTCCAGCGCCGCCTTGCGGCCGAGGTTGCGGGCCAGACCAACGGCCGGGGTCGAGCAGAACAGCCCGACATTGATGCCGGAAACGGCAAATTTCGACACATCGGCCGCCACCGCCAGATCGCACATCGACACCAGCTGGCAGCCGGCCGCCGTGGCGATGCCGTGCACGCGGGCGATCACCGGCTGCGGCATCTGCGTGATAGTCAGCATCAGCTTGCCGCACTGCTTGAACAGCGCCTGCATGAATTCCTTGCTGTGGTTGCCGCGCATTTCCTTGAGATCATGCCCGGCACAAAAGGCCTTACCGGCCCCGGCGATGACCACGACACGCACCGTTTCACTGGCCGCGATGGCATCCAGCTCGGCCTGCAGGGCGCTCAGCATCTCCTTCGACAGCGAGTTGAAGGCGTTCGGACGGTTCAGCGTCAGCGTGGTCAGGCCGTCGGCCCGGTCGGTACGCAGGACGAGGGGTTCTTCTGTACTCATGGTGTCTCCATTGTTTGTTGGCTTTATAAACGCTTGCTGATTCTACCCCCGGAGACGAGGCGGCTCCCATGCGGAGGGCGCCGACGGCGCGGGTTTTCTGAAACCCATGAGCCGCGAACAACTGGTGGCTGAAACGTGCCAGAGGGAGCTCTGGTTTCTGGGGGAATAGGAGCGTTGCTACGGTCAGCCGGAAAAAGCGGCCAAAATGAAATTGGCTTGAGAACATCCAAACGGCGCTGGCGTGCTGTGTCTCGTCAGAAAACCGTGGTCTGTCCCCTATTGTCTGTGCGGAGACGAGGCCGCTCCCATGCGGAGGGCGCCGACGGCGCGGGTTTTCTGAAACCCATGAGCCGCGAACAACTGATGACTGAGGCATGCCAGAGGGAGCTCTGGTTTCTGGAGGCATAGGGGCGTTGCTACGGTCAGCCGGAAAAAGCGGCCAAAATGAAATTGGCTTGAGAACATCCAAGCGGCGCTGGCTGAAAACCGTGGTCTGTCCCCTATTGTCTATTCGCCATACAGCAATGGGCCAATGATAAAAATGATAAACCATGCTTTCTTTACCCATGGTTTCTGAGTCGAGCTAATGCTGGCGATGGCGTGTGCTTCATCAATTGAAGCGCGAAATGGGTCGTTGGGACGGTAAATATACTGGGGCTCTTCGAGAGGCTCGGGTTCCTCTGGCTTTTCTGCCCTGACAGGTTGTCGCGCGGGTGAAACTTGGATATGGCTTGCAGTACCCTCAGGTATTTCGAGGTACACATTTCCCACCTTCATACGCTTAACCATGTGGCTCTCTTCATTACGGCTAACGTTCTCAGGGACGCGAAGCCGGCTTGCCGGCAGAGCTTCCCTCTGAAGTGGAAGGGGACAGGGCTACACGTCTTTGTCGAGCGAGCCATCTCGTTGAACCGCCGACTGTGGATCTGTACGGTGGGTGGCGTGGGGCCGGGGGAGAGCAACCCCTGGCTATCGTGCTGCTCGCCTTCGGCGCCGAGTGTGCCAATGCTCTGCGGAAACTGGGCGATCGCGGAGTCTTCATTGAGGTGCCCAACGTTTGAATTCACCGGACTTGCGCGGCTTTATGCGCAAGGTCCGGTGGATTGAAATGTGTGCGCCCAGCATGGGCGCGATGTAATGGGGTGGAAGTCCCCTGTGGGAGTACCGAGCTTGTTGCATGCGACAAGGATAACCACTAGCCGAAGGCAAGGGCAAGTTCGTGAGGGCTTGTCTGGAGGAAGCCGGAGTGCAAATGCGCGAGGCGACGGACAGAAACTGCATAGAAGGCCGAGCAGGTCGAGGCGAGCTGGCACATGACAGCGAAGCCCACCGGTACGACCGGCACGGTAAATGCGGCGCTTGTGCGCGGAAACATCGCGTTCTTACCTGGGGAGATCTGCCGCGCAAGCGGAAACGGAAATTGAACGAAAGGTGGCCGGGTTGTGCCAGTCCCAAACGACCAGCGTCGATGCGGGCTGCCCCGCATCAAGGGCGACCGAAGCGGGCAGCAACGTTCAATGACGGATCAGCGCCTCGGCCAGCAATGGCTGAAGTGACGTGGCAGAAGTCAGCAGCGGTCATAGTAGCCGGCCGGGTTAGGGCCGGCGAAGGACCAAACAACGAAACACAAGGAGCAGACGGCATGATCTCGGCGAATCCGCATTATCCCCAGACGGGGAAGGCGAGCCGGCGAGCAAACCGCCCCGAGCCTTGAACCAAGACGAGACGAAAGAAGTGGCAACAAGCGAGTTACTGGCAGCGGTCCTCACCAGCGACAACCTGCGCAGCGCATGGAAACGCGTGAAAGCCAACAAAGGCGCGCCGGGCATAGACGGCATCGCCATAGAAGACTTTCCCGCCCACCTGCGGGCGCATTGGGAAGACTCCCGCCGCCAACTCGAAACCGGGCGCTATCGTCCGCTCGCCGTCCGCCGGGTAGAAATTCCCAAGGACGACGGCGGCAAGCGGCTGCTGGGTATCCCGACCGTGATGGACCGGGTCATCCAGCAAGCCATCGCCCAAGTGCTCACGCCGATCTTCGAACCGAGCTTCTCGGATTCGAGCTTCGGCTTCCGACCGGGCCGCAATGCCCACCAAGCGATTAAGCAGGTACAAGTGCACGTCAAGGACGGCTACGCCATCGCCGTGGACATCGACCTCGCCAAATTCTTTGATACCGTCAATCACGACGTGTTGATGAAAATACTCGGGCGAACGATCCACGACAAAGCGTTGCTGGCCCTGATCGGACGCTACCTGCGCGCCGGTGTGCTGGTCGGAGAGCACATTGAGCCCAGCGCCATCGGCACGCCACAAGGCGGGCCTTTGTCGCCGCTCCTGGCCAATATCCTGCTCAACGAACTTGACCACGAACTCGAAGGGCGCGGCCACCGCTTCGCCCGTTACGCCGACGACATGGTCATCCTGGTCAAAAGCCAGCGGGCAGGAGAACGAGTCATGCAAAGTTTGACGCGCTACTTGGAAGGACGACTGAAACTCAAACTCAACCCTGCCAAAAGCAAGGTTGCGAGAATGAGCGAGTGCGGCTTTCTGGGCTTCACCATCAATCGGGGCAAAATCCGCTGGCAGGAAAAGAAGCTGGCGGCATTCAAGCACCGCGTGAAGGAACTCACCGGCAGAAGCTGGGGAGTGTCGATGGCGTACCGGATGCACAAGTTGGGGCAATACGTGCGAGGCTGGCTGGGATACTTTGGCATCAGCGAGTACTACCGGCCGATCCCGGAACTGGACGAGTGGCTGAGAAGGCGCATCCGGATGTGCTATTGGAAACAATGGCGCTGGCCGCGTACGAAGATCAGCCACCTGCTGGCCTTGGGCGTCAGCCTGAAGACGGCGATCCAGCATGGCGTCAGCAGCAAGAGCTACTGGCACATGGCACGAACTCCGGCCATGCAGCAAGCGTTGAACAATGACTGGCTTCAGCGCCAGGGCGTACCGAGAATCAAGCAGTTATGGTGCAAGGTACAGGGCTACACGTCTTAGTCGAGCGAGCCATCTCGTTGAACCGCCCACTGCGGACCCGCACGGTGGGTGGTGTGGGGGCCGGGGGAGAGAAACCCCTGGCTACCCGATTAGAGCGCTGTGTCATGGAACTGCTCCAGATACCAACAGCCACGGTATTTGCGGAAAAGGAAGCGGACTCTATAGGAATCAGCCTCTGGTTTGAAATGTAATACTTCGGCAACCCATTCCGTTGAAAAGAGAACTTCTTGCTCAAGCCCCATTTTCCTTCTCTCGGCGCGAGACAGGATGATCGGGGTTTTGAAGTCTTGGACGGTTCCCGCGCCCCACAGCTCGATGGCAGGTGGAGCAGCATCAGGGGCGCCGAAGCGTGCAACCAAGGGAAAAATACTGCGCTCGATCTGAAACTTACGGTCCTCAGCAAATTTTGAGAGAAAGCCTTTGAAGCTTTTATCCGGTTCTTGGCAATTCGAGTCGTGTGGTGCCCCAAAGGCCAATATCGAGGATAGGCACAAAGGAATTCCAAGTACTGCTCGTAACGATCTCATGTGTGCGCTCTAACTAGTAGTAGACGACAAAACTGTCGCCTAATCCGGATACCTGTCCAATAAGCTGGCGGACAGGACAGCCAGAGGTCGTTGTGCAGGAGTGGTTCTGAGTATTTGCTTGCATATTCCCTCGCATTTCTGGGCGACAAACCGGACAGTAGGGAATTTGGGCTGGTATTGCAATTGGCATTTTTTGGGTGAGCCGTTCCTGATCGTGCCAAAGCGGGGCGCCGGTTTCATATTCGGCTGTTTCTCCGGTTGGCCGTAGCAATGCGCCTCGGCGCACTTAAACGGAAACGCCCCGGCCGGCCGCGGTAAAATGTCGGCCATGAATTCGCCGCGCTACGTCCACCTCCGCCTCCATTCCGAATACTCCGTTACCGATGGCATTGTGCGCATCGGCGATGCCGTCAAGCGCGCGGCGGGGGATGGCATGCCGGCGATGGCGTTGACCGATCTGGGCAACCTGTTCGGGCTGGTCAAGTTCTACACCGGGGCGCGCGGCAAGGGGGTCAAGCCGATTGCCGGGGCGGATGTCTGGATCGCCAATCCGGAGTCGCCGGACGATGCTTATCGCCTGCTGCTGCTGGCCCGCAACAATGCCGGTTACAAACAGTTGTGCGAACTGCTGACCAAGGCTTATCTGGTTGAAGGCCGGCGTGATCGGGCCGAGCTGAACCGCGACTGGTTCGGCGAGGTTGGCTGCGACGGGCTGATCGCCTTGTCCGGGGCGCATCTGGGCGATGTCGGCGAAGCGTTGTTGAACGGCAATTTCGATCTGGCCGGCCAGCGGGCCAAGGCTTGGGAGGCAATTTTCCCTGGCGCGTTTTATCTGGAAGTGCAACGCTACGGCCAGTCGCAGCAGGAGGCCATCGTTCAGCAGACGGCCGATCTGGCCGGTGAAACAGGCATTCCGCTGGTCGCGACGCATCCCGTCCAGTTCATGAACCGGGATGACTTCCGCGCTCACGAAGCACGCGTCTGCATCGCCGAAGGCTATGTGCTGGGCGATACGCGGCGGCCGAAGATCTACACCGAAGAGCAGTATTTCAAGACGCAGGCCGAGATGCTTGAGGCCTTCGCTGATCTGCCGGAAGCGCTGGAAAACACGCTGGAAATCGCCAAGCGCTGCAATATCACGATGACGCTGGGCAAGAACTTCCTGCCCGATTTTCCGATTCCGCCGGGCATGACTATCGGCGAGTATCTGGTCGATGAAGCGAAGAAAGGGCTGGAAGTCCGCCTCGCCGAGCTGTACCCGGACCCGGAAGAGCGCCTGAAGCGCCGGCCGGAGTACGACGAGCGCCTCGTCTTCGAGTGCAAGACCATCCTGCAGATGGGCTTCCCCGGTTACTTCCTGATCGTGGCCGACTTCATCAACTGGGCCAAGAACAACGGCGTGCCGGTCGGGCCGGGCCGGGGTTCCGGTGCCGGTTCGCTGGTCGCCTACAGCCTGCGCATTACCGACCTCGATCCGCTGGCCTACGCCCTGCTGTTCGAGCGCTTCCTGAATCCGGAACGGGTGTCGATGCCCGACTTCGACATCGACTTCTGCCAGGACAACCGCTGGCGCGTCATCGAGTACGTGCGCCAGCATTACGGCGCCGACGCGGTGAGCCAGATCGCCACTTTCGGCACCATGTCGTCGAAGGCGGTGATCCGCGACGTCGGCCGAGTGTTCGGCCTGCCGTATTCGATGTGCGACCGCATTTCCAAGCTGATTCCCATCGTCCAGAACAAGCCGGTGTCGCTGGCCGAGGCGCTGGAGCAGGAGCCGCAGCTGCGCGAGATGATGGAAGGCGACGGCGATGGCGAAACCATCCGCGAGCTGTTCGACCTGGCCAGCCGCCTTGAGGATTTGACCCGCAACGTCGGCATGCATGCCGGCGGCGTGCTGATCGCGCCGGGCAAGATCACCGATTTCTGCCCGATCTATCAGGCCACCGGCAGCGATGCGTCGACGGTGTCGCAATTCGACAAGGACGACGTCGAGAAGGTTGGTCTCGTCAAGTTCGACTTCCTGGGCCTGCGCAACTTGACGATTATCGAGCTGGCCGTCGAGTACATCCGCCGGATGACCGGCGAAAAGCTCGACCTGATGTCGCTCGGCTTCACCGATCCCGCCGCCTACCAGATTCTCAAGGACGCCAACACGACGGCGATCTTCCAGGTTGAATCGGAGGGCATGAAGAAGCTCTTGAAGAAGCTGGCGCCCGACCGTTTCGAAGACATCATCGCTGTGCTCGCGCTCTATCGTCCTGGCCCGCTGGGTTCCGGGATGGTCGATGACTTCATCCTGCGCAAGAAGGGCCAGCAGAAGATTGACTATTTTCATCCCGACCTGACCGCCTGCCTGTCGCCGACCTACGGCGTCATCGTGTACCAGGAACAGGTGATGCAGATCTCGCAGATCATCGGCGGCTATACGCTCGGTGGCGCCGACATGCTGCGCCGGGCGATGGGCAAGAAGAAGGCCGAGGAAATGGCGGCGCACCGGGCGACGATTGCCGCCGGTGCCAAGGAAAAGGGCTACGACCCGGCGCTGGCCGAGCAGTTGTTCGACCTGATGACCAAGTTCGCCGAGTACGGCTTCAACAAGTCGCACACCGCTGCCTACGCCGTCGTCACCTACCACACCGCCTGGCTCAAGGCCCACCACTGCGCGGCCTTCATGGCGGCGACGATATCGTCGGACCTCGATAACACCGACTCGGTGAAAATCTTCTACGAAGACACCATCGCCAACAAGATCAAGGTGCTCGGGCCGGACGTCAATGTCTCGAATTACCGTTTCGAGCCGGTTGATCGCAGTACCATCCGCTACGGCTTGGGGGCGGTCAAGGGCACCGGCGAGCAGGCGGTCAACGTCATTCTCAAGGCGCGGGCGGAAGGCGGCCCGTTCAAGGATTTGTTCGACTTCTGCATGCGTTGCGACAAGCGCATGGTCAACCGCCGCACCACCGAGGCACTGATCAAGGCCGGCGCTTTCGACTGCATCGCCCCCGAAATAGCGCCGGGGCAGGGCGCTGACCGTTGCAAGCTGCTGGCCACCGTCGGCGTCGCCATGGACTTCGCCGAGCAGGCCGAGCGCAATGCCATGCAGACCAGCCTGTTCGACATCGCCGATGTGGCCGACGAACACGCGCCGGAATACATCAACGTCCGGCCGTGGGACGAAAAGACCAAGCTGATGGAAGAGAAGACCGCACTCGGCTTCTTCTTCTCCGGTCACCCGTACAACAGTAGCAAAAAGGAGCTGTCCCGCTTTGTCAAGCGCCCGCTCAATCGTCTCGAGCCCTCCAAGGAAATGACCATCCTGGCCGGGCTGGTCGTCGGCGTGCGGACGCAGATGACGCGGCGCGGCAAGATGCTCTTCGTTCAACTGGACGATGGCACGGGAATGATCGAGGTGACGGTTTTCAACGAACTGTTCGAGGCCGAGCGCGCCAAGATCGTCACCGACGAAGTGTTGATCATTGAAGGCAAGGTTCGCTACGACGATTTTTCGGGTGGCAACAGCGTCACTGCCGAGAAATTGATGACACTCGGCGAAGCCCGGGCGCGCTTTGCCAAACATCTGCTGTTGAAGATGAACGGCAATTCCGATGCCCAGAAGCTGAAATCCCTGCTGACGCCATTCGCTCCCGGCTCGGCACCGGTGCGCATTCGCTATCGCAATGCCGTTGCCGAATGCGAACTGGTGCTTGGCGCAGCGTCGCGCGTCCGGCTCGACGACGCGCTGCTCGAGGCGCTGAATGGCTGGCTGCAGCCGCAAAACGTCGAGATCGTTTATAACGGCTGACCAAGAAAAAGGGCGCCGATCGGCGAATCCTGTTTGGTTAAATGTCATTCCCGCGCAGGCGGGAATCCAGTACTTTGAAATACCTGGGTTCCCGCCTGCGCGGGAACGACGAATTCGAAGGGTTTTTCTCTTAACTGAACGGAATTGGCGCCGACCGGCGCCCTGTTCGCTTTCACCCCTGGCCGGGGAGAAAGAAGGCTTTTAGATCACCATGTCGGTTTTGAACCCCATCCGAACGGCGCCCCAGTGGCGCCCGCCGATAACGATGGGCATCGACAGGTCGGCGAGGATTTCCCCCGTGTCACGAATGTAGGTCTGGAACAGCGATGTCTTCTGGTTCTTGGCCAGCTTGATGCCGACCGGGTCGTTGAAGATGCGCTTGTGACGACACTTGACCAGATCGACGGCCGGGTCGCCGCTCGGCTGGTTGGAGAAGATGCCGTTGTGGGCCGGCGCGTAGCCGTTGGTGTCGACCGCCAGCGAATAAGTCAGGCCCGGCACATCGCGCAGCAAATCATCGAATATCCGGGTCAGTTCCGAGTCGCACTGGTTGTCGTAGGCGGTCGTGAAACGTTTCGGGTTGGAGCCAGGAATTTCCTTGTAGGCCTGGTCGAAGATATTGACGCCGCGATCGGCCAGTTTTTGCAGCACGGTGGTGACGTTGTCGCGGAAGCTTGTGCACTTGTTGTGCAGCGTGTCGAACATGCTGTTGCCGGTGCGGAAATCAGCCAGCGTGCATTGCAGGTCTTCGGTCGATTCGCGCAGGGTCTTGGCCGAGTCGATGCACTGCTTCATGCGGCCGGAGATGTCGCGCGAATGGTCGCGGATTTCCTCGACTTCGTTGTGAATCGCCTGGTTGCTTTCGCGCAGGTTGTAGATGGCCGTGGAAATGGTGCTTAGCTGCTCGGTGGTCTGCTTGAAATCGTCGACCATGGCGGTCAGGTCGGCCGCCGAGGTCTCGATGTAGCCGTTGGCCTTGGTCACCTCACCGACGATGGTCTGGGTCTTGGCTGAAGTGTCGGAAACCAGATTGATCATCGACTGCGTGTTCTGGCCGATCACCTGGGTGGCGGTCTTGACCTTCTCGGCCAGCTTGCGCACTTCGTCGGCGACCACGGCAAAACCGCGACCGGCCTCACCGGCGCGGGCCGCTTCGATGGCGGCGTTGAGCGCCAGCAGGTTGGTCTGGTCGGAGATGTCGTTGATCAGTGAAACGATCTCGTTGATCTTCATCGAGCTGGTGTGCAGTTCGTTCACGGTCGACGAGAAGTGTTCGATGTGAGCGTTGGTCGAGCGCATCGTCGAAGCAACGGTTTCCATTTGCTCCAGCGAACGCTGGGCCAGGTCGAGATTGTTCTGGGTCGAGGACTGGATGGCGTCGGAGTTCATCGCCACTTCACCGACAGCCTGATTGACCCGGTTGCTCGAATCGAAAACAGTGGCGGCCAAGGCCTCTTGCCGGCGTACCGCGTCGTCGGTCTGCTGAACGAGCTGGTTCATCCGTGCGGCGTCGGCGGCGATGCTGACGCTGCGCTCGCGGGCGTGCGAGATCAGGCCGCGAACGCGACTGAAGAAACGATTGATGTTGCCGGACACTCGTCCCGCTGCATCGCTGCCGGTGGTGCCAACTGAATGTGACAAATCTGCGTTGCCCTCGGCGATCGCCGCGATGTCGCGGTCAATCTTTTCGAGCGCTGCATTGTTTCCAAAAAATCCCATGGATTGTCTCCTGATATATTTTTTATGGCTTGCCGGGATGGGGCAAAGCCTGCGAAATCATACGCCTCAAGCCTGTGTCTTGCCATAGCGCACAATGGTTTTGGCGTGGTGTGATCCAGTGTTTGAAAAAGAAAAGGCCCGGATTGAATCCGGGCCTTTTTCATTCGCTAAATCATTGGTGCAGATCAGGCGCTGCGCTGGCGTGCTGCCAGACGGCCGAGCAGGAAGCCCTTGATTTCGTGGAAGGGAATCGGCTTGCCGAAAATCGTGATGTCGGACGGCAGGCCGCGCTTCTTGGTTTCCTCGCTGTCGATGGCGCTGACCACGATGATGTCCATTCGCGCCAGATCGTTATTGGCGCGCAGGCGGCGGATCATTTCGAAACCATCCATGCCCGGCATCATCAGGTCGGCGATCAGGATGTCAGGAACGCGCTGGCCGACCTGCAGCAGGCCGTCGAAGCCGTTGGCGACGATGCGCAGCTTGATCGGCAGGCCCCAGCTATCAAAGGTCATCTGGTAAAGCATTTGCAGCGTCTGGTCATCTTCCGCGACCAGGATGTCGAGCTGGCCGCCGCTCTCTTGCGCGCTGGGCGTCAGGTTGCGGCGACGGGCGAGCAGGGCCTCGACCGAAGCGACCGGGATGCGGCGATGGCCGCCGGCGGTCTTCCAGGCTTCGAGGGCGCCGTTTTCCACCATGTTTTGTACAGTGCCAAGGGAAACGCCCAGACGCAGGGCGGCTTGCCGGGTACTGAGGTATTCTGGTTCTGCCATGATCGATTGTCTCTGATGAAATTACAAATTCTCCAAATTTTATCCTGTTCTTCGGAGAAATGACAACGAAAAAAACCCGGCGAAGATATGGCCGGGTTTTTTCTGCGCTTCAGCCCATGTTCCGGGCCGCGGGGCGGGGAATTACAGCTTCTTGGCGTTCTTGGCCAGGTAGGCGGCGACGCCTTCCGTCGAGGCGACCATGCCCGGTTTGCCCTTGTTCCAGCCGGCCGGACAGACTTCACCGTGTTCTTCGAAGAACTGCAGGGCATCGACCATGCGCAGCATTTCGTCGATGTTGCGGCCGAGCGGCAGCATATTGACAACCTGGTGCATGACGGTGCCATTTTTGTCAATAAGGAAGGATCCGCGCAGGGCAACGCCGGCGGCTTCGAGCTCGACGTCGTAGGCGCGGCAGATTTCGTGCTTGACGTCAGCAACCAGCGGGTAGCCGACCTGGCCGATGCCGCCTTCCTTGACGGCGGTGTTCTTCCACGCCAGGTGGGTGAACTGGGAGTCGATCGAGACGCCGATGACTTCGACGCCGCGTTGCTGGAATTCGCACAGGCGATGATCGAAGGCGATCAGTTCCGACGGGCAGACAAAGGTGAAATCGAGCGGGTAGAAAAACAGGACGACAGGCTTGCCCTTGAAGGAGGAAAGCTTCAGTTCCTTGATTTCGTTGTTGCCATAAACGGCGGTGGCGGTGAAATCCGGGGCTTGCTTGCCAACGAGAACGGCCATGGGGGACTCCTTATCGTGATCGGTTTTGAGGTTGGGGGGAGTTATGCAATTTAACCAAGCGGGCAGGTCGTGTCAAACCAATGAGCATGCCTTCCCCGACTGTTTCTGCCCTGGCAAGGCTTGTCCGGAAAGCCCGGTGCGCTGGCATAATCCGGCTATGAAAATAACGATTGCCGAGCAGACTGGCGGAGGGGCCGGGTCATGCTGAAGGTGCTGGTTTTCTTGCCGGTGGTGGGGGCCATCCTGCTGGCAATGTTGCCGGTGCGTCGCGCCCTGCCTCTGTGGCAGATGGCGATGGCTTTTGCCTTGGCCTCGCTCGGCTATGCGCTCTGGCTGGCCGCCCAGTTCGAGCCGGCCGGGGCGGCGATCCAGATGTTCGAGAGCCGGGCCTGGAATGTCCGGCTCGGTTCCTATTTTGCCTTGGGCGTTGATGGCATTTCGCTGGCCATGGTCCTGCTGGCGGCCCTGCTCTCGCTGATCGCGGTGCTGGTGTCGCGGCGCATGGAGCAGGGGGCGCGGCTCTATTTCATGCTGGTGCTGCTCCTTGAGTCGGCGATGTTCGGGGTGTTCACGGCGCGCGACTGGTCGCTGTTCTATGTTTTCTGGGAAGCGACGCTGCTGCCGCTGTTCTTCCTGATCGACCGCCTGGGCGGGCCGAACCGCCAGCGGGCGGCGCTCAACTTCTTTCTGTATACGCTGGGCGGCTCGGTCTTCATGCTGGTCGCGCTGCTCTTTCTCTATGACGCGGCGCCCGGTCACAGTTTCGCCATGGCCGACATGGCCGAAGGCGGGCGCGGTTTGCCGTTGAACACGCAACTGCTGATTTTCGCCGGCCTGTTCATCGGTTTCGGCGTCAAGATGCCGGTCTTCCCCTTGCATGGCTGGCTGCCGCTGGCCCACGTCGAGGCGCCCAGCCCAGTCTCCATCCTGCTCTCCGGGGTGCTGCTCAAGATGGGCGCCTATGGCCTGATCCGGGCGGCCGAAACCTTGCCTGCCGCCTTGCTGGCGACGCAGGACTGGCTGGCCATCCTGGCTTTCATCAGCCTGCTCTACGGCGGCATCCTGGCCTGGCGGCAGCAGGATCTGAAGGCGATGGTCGCCTATTCGTCGATTTCACACATGGGCGTCGTCTTGCTGGGGATCGCCACGCTCAACGTCACCGGCCTGACCGGAGCGGTGGTGCAGATGGTGGCGCATGGCCTGACGGCCGGCACGCTGTTCCTGATCGTCGGCCTGCTTTACCAGCGCACGCACAGCCGCGATCTGGCCGATTACGGTTCGCTGCTCGGCAAGGCGCCACGTTTTGCCTTCTTCACCGCTTTCGGCTTGCTCGCCGCCATTGGTCTGCCGGGCAGCGCCGGCTTCATCGCCGAGCTGCATGCGCTGGTTGGCGGTTATCTGCGCTGGGGCGCCTGGGTGCTGCTGCTCGGGCTGGCCATGCTGATCGGCGCCGCCTACAGCTTGCGGGTGATCGGCCGCCTCTGTCTGCGTGGCAAGACGATGGATCTGCCTGACATGACCCGGACCGAAACGGTGTGCGCCGGCCTGCTGGCCGTGAGTATTCTGGTTCTTGGCCTGTGGCCGGCGCCCCTGCTTGAACTGATTGCCGGCAGCGTTGGCCGGGTGGCCGGATTGTTCGAGGGCTGATATGCGCGCCGAGTCCGAATTGCCCATCCGCGAACGACTGGCTCACTGGATTGAGCATCTGACCCACGTGCTGCCGGCCCAGGCGCCGATTCGCGATTTCGTCCATCACAACACCCTGCATGGCTTCCAGCACCTGCCGTTTGCCGAAGCGCTGGCCGCTGCGCAGGCCTTGTCCGGGGTGACGACTTACTGGCCGGAATCGCGTTTTCGCGAATGCCTGGCCAGCGGGCGGATCAACGCCGAAGACCTGGTTGCGGCGCTGGATGGTTTCGGGGTGGCCGATCTCGATGGGCCGGTGGTCCGTAACCTGACCCGGCGCGACATTCTGCTGGCCAGTCTGAAGGCCGGTCGGGAGGCTCCCGATGCCAGCCGGCTGGCCTGGCTGCTCCGCGAGACGGCGCTGGGCGACGATCCGCTATTCGACCATTTCTATCGCCAGAGCCCGACTGAGCCAGACGGTCTGGCGGCCGGAAGCTGGCAGCAGCAGGCGCTTGCACGCTGGGATGAACTGTGCGGCCGCGTCGGCCAGACATGGACCTGGCGCGCCCTGCTTGAACACCTGAGCGGCGAGGATGTGCTCGAGTGGGGGCGCAGCATCCTGCAGCGCCATCTCGCCGCCCATCTCGATCTCGGCGTTGCCGCCTGGCGCAACCCGGCGCAGGGGCTGGGCTTCTTTGCCGCCTGGCGGGCCAGTGCGGGGCTCGATCTGACCTGGGAAATGGATGAGTTGCCCAATGTGCGCGACGAAATCCAGCATGTGCCGGACAACCCGCTCGAAGTGCTGCTCGAGGAATTGCCCAGGCTGATGCCTGACCAAAGCCTGTGGTACGGCTATCTGGAACGCCTGAGTCTCGAATTGCCCGGCTGGTCCGGCATGTTTCTGTGGCGCGACCGTAACCCCGGTCGCGGCGACGGTACGCCGGTAGCCATGCTCGACTACCTGGCCGTGCGCGTTCTGCTGGAACGCCTGTTGACCGACGATCTGCTGCGCCGCCTGACCGGTTCGCCAATGGGGCTGGCGGAGTTGCACGCGTATTACGCGGCGCGGCCCGAGGAATTTCTGGTTCGCGATGCGTTGCACGCGCCCGGCCTGCCCGAGGAATTGCAGGGGCGGGCGGCGCATCTGGTGCAACTGGGCCGGACCGGCCATGTCGACGTCGATGAATGGCGGCATCTGGCCGCCGCGCTGGCACCCGCATTGGCTGGTCTGCGCGCCGCTACTGCTGCCTGGCAAATGGCCGCTTTGAGCCGGCAACTGGGCTTGCTGCCGGCCGATCTGGCAACACTGAGCGGTGACGACCTGGCTGCCCTGCAATCCTGTGCCGCCAGCCTGACAGCCTTGCAGCGCGGCCAGATCTGGCTGCTCGCCTATGAGCGCCATTACCGCGAACAGCTTTTCTCCGCACTGACGGCCAATCATCCGCGCCAGGCGTCGCCGGCTGCGCCATCGGCCCAGGTCGTCATGTGCATGGATGACCGTGAGGAAGGCACCCGCCGCCACCTTGAGGAGATCGCGCCCGATATCGCAACTTACGGTGCAGCAGGCTTTTTCGGCGTGCCAATGTTTTGGCAGGGAGTGGACGATGCCGGCAAGACCGCGCTTTGTCCGGTGGTCGTGCAGCCAACGCAGCTGGTGCGCGAACTGCCGGCGGCCGGGGCGGAAGAGGCGCTGGCCGGCCATGCGGCCCGCCGGGAAAAAAGGCTGCGCTGGCGTGAGCGTCTCTATCAGGCCACCCGCCGCCGCGCCGTGGCTGGCCCGGTGCTGACGGCGCTCGGCGCACTGCCGGCGCTGGCTTCGCTGGCGGCGGTCACCCTGGCCCCTGGCTGGTTTGGCGAAACGCTGCGGCGCTGGCAAGAACAATACGACGGCCGGGTGCCGACTCGCATGGGGTTGACGGCCGGGGCGGCGGTGGCGGCCACGCCGGAAGCGCCACAGCTCGGTTTGACCGATGCCGAGCAGATCGAGCGGGTCGAAGCCTTCCTGCGCATGATCGGCCTGACCGCCGGCTTTGCACCGCTGGTCCTGATGTTCGGTCATGGTTCGGGCAGTCGAAACAACCCGCATCTGTCGGCCTATGATTGCGGCGCCTGTTCCGGCAAGCATGGCGGCCCGAATGCCCGGGTTTTCGCGGCGATGGCCAACCGGCCAGCGGTACGCGCCGGGCTGGCCGGGCGTGGCCTGGTCATTCCCGATAGCACCTGGTTTGTCGCAGCGGAACACAATACCTGCGACGACGGGATCGAGTGGTATGACCTCGACAGCGTGCCCGAACACTTTCAGCCGGCGCTGGAACGACTGCTCGGCCAGATGGCCGAGGCCTGCCGGGCCCATGCCGCCGAGCGTTGCCGCCGGCTGGCTTCGGCCCCGCTGCGGCCCCTGCCGTGGAAGGCGCGCCAGCACATGATCGGCCGCGCCAACGACATTTCGCAGGCCCGGCCGGAGTTGGGACATGCGACCAATGCCGCCGCCTTCATTGGACGCCGCCAGATGAGTCGCGGCCTGTTTCTTGACCGTCGGGTCTTCCTGATTTCCTACGATCCGGTCGGTGATGACGACGGGCGCATTGTCGAAGACATCCTGCTCGCCGCCGGACCGGTCGGTGCGGGCATCGCCCTCGAGTACTATTTTTCGACCGTCGATAACGAGCGTTTCGGCTGCGGCTCGAAAATTACCCACAACATCACCGGCCTGTTCGGGGTGATGGAAGGCGCCGATTCCGATCTGCGCACCGGCCTGCCCTGGCAGATGGTCGAAATCCACGAGCCGATGCGCCTGCTGGTTGTTGTCGAACAGACCCCCGAAGTGCTGGGTAGCATCCTCGAGCGCCAGCCGCCGCTGCAGGAGCTGATCAACAACGAATGGATCGTCGTTGCGGCCAAAGATCCTGCAAGCGGCGCGATTGCGCAGTACTGCCCGCGTCGCGGCTGGCTGCCGTGGTCAGGCTCGGCGGTGCTGCCGCAGGTGGCACGCTCGGCCGACTGGTTTGCCGGCGAGTCGGAGCCATTGGCACCGGCGATTATTCTTGGTGGGGCCGCGCTTCCGACGATAGCGAGTTTCAAGGAGCCCCAATAGTGCTCATGCTCGAAAAACTCCCCGACTGGATCTGGCTGGTCCCCGTCCTGCCGCTGCTGGCCGTGGTCATCAACGGCGCCCGGGTCCTGCTCGGCCGAGCCAGCGGCGATGCGGCCGAACCGCTGACCGCCCGGCTGTCTTCGCTGGCTGCCTTCGGCGGGCTGCTGTTGCTGCTCGCCATCGATGGGCTGGCGCTGATCGATCATGCGCCGGGGCATCGCATCATCGGCCACTGGTTTGGCACCGGCAACTGGGAGGCCACCTTCTCCTTCATGCTCGACCCGCTGTCCTTGACGCTGGGCACGCTGACCGCGCTGATCGGCTGGCTGGTCACCCGTTTTTCGGCCAACTACCTGCATCGCGAGGCCGGCTTCCATCGTTTCTTTATCGTGCTCAGCTTTTTCCTGGCCGGTATCCAGTTCGTGCTGCTCGCCGGCAACGGCCTGCTTGCCTTTGTCGGCTGGGAGATGTGCGGCGTCGCCTCCTTCCTGCTCATCGGCTATTCCTGGCATCGGCCGGTCGCTACCGGCAACGCGCTGTTCGCCTTCGTCACCAATCGCGGCGGCGATGCCGGCTTCCTGCTCGGGCTGGGGCTGGCTGCCACCTGGCTGGGCGGCTTCGAATGGACGGCGCTGTCGCAGGCCTCACAACTGAGCGTGGTCAACGACCGCCTGCTGGTCATTGGTTTTGTCATCGCAGCGCTGGCCAAGTCGGCACAACTGCCGTTCTCGGCCTGGATCACCCGGGCGCTGGAAGGGCCGACGCCGTCGTCGGCGATCTTCTACGGCGCGGTGATGGTGCATGCCGGCGTTTATCTGATGCTGCGTCTTGAGCCGCTGCTGGTACAGGTGCCGGATGTGATGTTCGGCCTGGTCGTCGCCGGCCTGCTGACGGCAATCTACGCCTGGTTGTGCGGCCTGGTGCAGACCGACGTCAAGTCGGCGCTGATTTTCGCCGTGCTCTTCCAGGTCTCGCTGATGTTCGTCGCCATCGGGCTGGGCTGGACGACACTGGCGCTGGTTCATCTCTGCCTGCATGCCGCCTGGCGCATCTGGCAATTCCTTCTCGCGCCCTCGTGGCTGGCGATCACCCGCGACCGTCCGCCTCCGCCGCCGGCCTGGCTGCGCCATAACCAGTTGCTCTATACCGTTGCCCTGCAACGCTTCTGGCTCGACAAGCTGTCGCATACCCTGCTCGTCGAACCGACGGCCTCCTTTGCCCGCGATGTGCGCGCCCTAGAGGAGCATTTCATCGACCACGCCATCGGCCAGCCGGGGCAGGGCAAGGCCGTCCATGCCGATCGGCCGCTGGTAGTGGCCGATGGCTTGCCGGGCCGAGTGCTGGCCGCCGCTTCCGACGCCCTGCAACACATCGAATATCGCCTGTTGCTGCGCGGCAAGGGGGGCATGGCGGAAAAACTGATGCACCGGGCCGGCGCCTACCTGCGGACGCTGGAGCATCTGCTCGAACAGCCGCGCTATCTGATGATGGCGGTGATGGCCACTTTTGTGGTGATCCTCTGATGGGCAGCGCCATGAACTCGCTCAGTGAAATCTTCTGGTACGAGCAGGCCGGCCTGCCCTTGCTTCTGCTGCTGCAACTGTTGCCGCTGTTCGGCGCGGCGGTGGTGTTTGCCTTCAAGGAGCGGGCCACGGCAGTGATCGCCGGCAAGGTCTTCGCGCTGGCCGAGCTGGCGCTGGCCATCGTTGCCGTCAGCCATATCAATCCCCTGTCGCCATCGCTGCAACTGGCCGAGCGCTTTGCGCCGCTCGCCTACCACGTGGCGGTCGACGGGCTGAGCCTGCTTTTCCTGCTGGTCGCCGCCTTGCTCACTTTCCTGATGACGCTGTACGGCATGAGTCGCGGCATGATCTCGCCGGGCCGGCTGTTTGCCGTGCTCTTGCTGGCCGAGGCAGGGCTGGTCGGCATGCTGCTAACGGTCAATGTCGCCTGGTTCGCCGCCTTCTCGGGGCTGGAGTTGTGGGCGGTGGTCTATCTGCTGCGCCGTTGGGCTTCCTCGCGGGCCGAAATACAGGCGCTGGCCCGCTTCGTCCAGTATCAGGCTTTCGGCTGGGCTCTGTTCGCGGCCGGTTGCCTGGTGCTTGGCTGGGGGCATGCCGAAGCCACCGGCGGGCGCTGGAGTTTTGACCTGTTCGATCTGGTCGGCGCCATTCCGGTCGGCAAGTTCCAGTCGGCGGCCTTCTACCTGCTGTTCTACGGGCTGGCCGTGCGCACACCGCTTTTCCCGCTGCATGGCTGGCTGCCCAACATGGCGCAGCATGGCCTGATCGCTGTCGCCCCGGCGTTGATGGTCGGCGTCAAGGTCGGCATCTACGGCATGCTGCGTTTCGTGCTGCCGCTCACCCCGGCGGCGGTCCAGTACTGGCAGCCCTATGTCGTCGGTTTCGCCATGGCCGGCGTTTTCTTTACGGCGGTGCTCGCCTTCCAGCAGACCAACCTGCGCCGCCTGCTCGCCTTTGCCGTGGTCAGCCATACCAGCCTGCTGGTCATCGGCCTGTTCAGTCTGCATGAGTCGGGCATCCAGGGCAGCATGTTGCTGGCCGCCAACTTCGGGCTGGCGGTGACCGGCATGTGGTTCATCGTCGGCTTCGTCTTCCGGCGTACCGGAACGACCGAACTGCACGAGTTGTCCGGCCTGTTCGAGCGTATTCCCTTTCTCGCCATCGCCTTCCTGATCTTCGGCCTGGCCATTGTCGGCATGCCGGGGACGCCGGGCTTCGATGCCGCCCACCTGATTCTCGAAGCCTCGATCGACCAGTTCGGCGCGCTGTCCACCGTCGCCACGGCGCTTGGCAACGTCGCCGCCGCCGGCTTCCTGCTCTGGGCTTTCCAGAAGGCTTTCCTGTCGCAGGCCAGGGCGGGCGGCCACGATGTCGACAAGACCTTGCCCATGGAATATCTCGTCTGCGGCATTGCGCTGGCCGCCATGCTGGCCATCGGTTTCTTCACCGAGCCCTGGCTGTATCTGACCGAAACGGCCAGCCAGGCAGCGGCAGCGAGGTTCGTCCGATGAGCTTGCCGCTGCTCTCCCTGCTGGTTTTTCTGCCCCTGGCCGGGGCGCTTGTCATCTGGCTGCTGCCGGTGCGGGCGACGCGCCAGGTGGTGGCGCTGACCATGATCGTCACCCTGGCCCTCGGCGTCGCGGCGCTGATCGCCTACGACCCGCCGGGGGCGCGCTTCCAGCTGGTTGAACGGGCGTCATGGATTGCCAGCCTGAATGTCCATTATCTGCTCGGGGTCGACGGCATTTCGGTGCTCTTCCTGCCGGCTACCGCCTTGCTCTTCCTCGGCTCGCTGGTGGCCAGCTGGAATGCGGTGCACGATGCGCCACGCCTGCATTACAGCCTGTTGCTCCTGCTTCAGACGGCGACCCTGGGCATTTTCTGCGCGCTCGATACGGTGCTGTTTTTCGTCTTCTGGGAACTGACGCTGGTCCCGCTCTACTTCCTGCTTGGCCGCTGGGGCGTGACGGCCGGCGCTGCCGCGGCGGCTACCCGCTATTTCCTGATCATGCTGGCCGGCGGCATTCCGCTGTTGCTGGCTTTCGTCATTCTCGCCACCAGCCAGTCGGTGCCGACCTTCGATCTGATGGCCCTGCTGGCCGTACCCCTGCCGCGTTCGACCCAGACGGTGGTCTTCCTGCTGTGCCTGATCGGCTTTGGCGTCAAGGTGCCGCTGGTGCCGATGCACACCTGGCTACCGCAATTTTCACTGGCTGCGCCCGGTTCGCTGACGGCGTTGCTGGTTGGCCTGAAACTCGGGGCCTTCGGCCTGATCCGCTTTGCCGTGCCGCTGGCACCGGAAGCCGCGCTCGACCTGCACTGGCTGCTGGCCGGTCTGGGGACGGTAGCCATCCTGTATGGGGCGGTCGGTATCCTGGCCCAGAGCAACCTGCGCGTCGGCCTCGCCTACGCCAGCATCTGTCACGTCGGCCTGGCGGTGCTTGGCCTGGCTTCCTACACGGCGCAGGGGGCGCAGGGGGCGGTGTCCTTGTTGCTCAGTTTCTCGGTGGCAACCGGCGGGGCGTTCGTGTTGCTCGAATTCCTGCGCCAGCGCACCGGGTCGACCGACATCCATGCGCTCGGCGGTGCTGCCAAAACGATGCCGCTGCTCGCCACCGGTTTCCTGATCTGTGGTCTGGCTGGCGTCGGTATGCCGGGCACCAGCAGCTTTCCGGGTGAGTTCCTGCTCATCATCGCCGCGCTGCATAGCCATACCGGCGCCGGCATGGCCGCCCTGTTCGGGCTGTCCATCGCCGCCGGCGGCTTCCTGGCGCTCTACCGCAAGGCCTTCTTTGGCCCGGTCGAACGGGAGAATGTGGCGCAGGCAACTGACCTGCGGCCACGTGAATGGGCGGTGCTGGTGGCGCTGATCGTGATGATTGTCGCCATCGGCATCTACCCCGGACCGTGGATTGAAATTGTCCGGCCTGCGGCGGAGGCCTGGGCGGCCGGACTGATGCGGTAGCCCCTCGTTCGACGATCGACTCTGCTGTGGATAGAGGAAGCCTGCTTTGGATGAGATTGGCGGAGTGATGGCAATGCACTAAAAGTTGGACCTATGACTTGCCATTCGGGCCGTTTGGCAATTGCCGACAATAGATATTCTCCCGCCCATGCCCTCTCGATACAAAAAGATATCCAACCGATTCGCTGCTCGTCCTGTTGAATGTGGAAAACACATATCTTGGACAAATTGGTACCTGTCCCCGATTTTGTTGTTGAAATACGAACGTCATATAAATTGTGCAGAGTGTCAGTCGGTAGACGTGGCTCCTATCATTGAGGAACGATGCTCGGCTTGTATTCAAAAGAGGGGCTTAGCAGTATCGAGATATATCTGTGATGTCAACGATTTCCGAACTTTGCTTTTGACACTCTCCTGAACCAATGAGTACCTCTAGCTTCACAACCGAATTAAGTCTATCGAAACGGCGGCTGTTTCTGGTGATGCTGTGCCCCTTTCTCTTGATCTGCTCCTTTCTGGCAAATGCGGACGGGAGCGTGCCTTATCCGATTTCATTCGAGTACTACAGTACCCAATACTGCGGCAATGACAGTTGCTGTTCAGTCTTGAATCCCGGCACCAATGGCAACTGGGGGGAAGTTAGCGGTGGAGTAAAAGCCGATCCGGCCGAAGCGTGCATAGCGCTAATGAAGGCCTACATCAATATGCAAATGTGCAGGGCTAATCCAGCGTCAAATATAGCAAGCGGATACTTGCTGACTCCGGGAGATTATCCGGAGTGCATGCTGGTTTTTAACGTCAACGCGACGATGGGGACGGAGCGAAGACTCGTAACCGCTTGCCCTGCTAGCAGCAGCCTCGTCAATGGGGTTTGCGTCTGTGATTCTGGAACATACGCGTCAAATTTGAGTTGTCTTCCAATTAGTCCCAAGAATCTAGGCCCAACGTGTGTTTCCACGCCAAACCCTATTGGTATTGCTAGCGGAAACAAGTACTTGTCCGAGACAGACTATGTCGGCAGCGGACTTTTTCCACTGAAGATCTCTCGGGTATACAACGGCCGCGCGGATTTCCTCAGCCGGATTGGCTATAACTGGCGTACCGGCATTCAGAATTCAGTTACGCCTGTCACTTACTACGAGACTCAGGTCAACGGCATCGAAAACCGGGCGCTAAAATTTTCATGGAACGGTAATCAGTGGATCGCTGACGGCGACGTGCCGGAGAGGTTGGTGCGCCTGACGAATACCTCGGATACCACCCTGGGCTGGATATTACGGGCCGCCGACGACAAGCTTGAATCCTACAATGCCAAGGGCAGACTGCTCTCCATCACCGACCGTCAAAAACAGATCCAAACCCTGACCTATAGCGATGGCTCAGTCGGCACAAACGGTGGGTATGTGCTGGATGTCGACGGCAATGCGACAACGGTCGTTCTCCCGTCCGGTTTGGTGATCCGGCTGACCGACGCGAACGGCCGCTCTCTCCACTTTGGCTATGACACCTCGCTTCAAATCGTGATGATCACTAACCCTGCTGGAGGGATATTCCGCTACACCTATGATGCCAACCGAAACCTAAAAAGCGTTACCTTCCCCGACAATAAGGTTCGCACATACCATTACAACGAGCAGGCCAACACTTCCAACACCAACCTGCCACATATTTTGACCGGCATCACCGACGAGAACGGCATCCGCTACATCACCTACACGTACGACAGCACGGGGCGGGCTATCGGCGAAATACTGGCGGGGAATGTCGAATCGTACGGGCTCAACTTCGGCGCCAACAACACGGTAGTTTCCGATCCGCTCGGTACGCAACGCACCTACAACTTCCAGACCATTCTCGGCGTCGTCAAGAACACCGGCGTTTCCCAACCCGGCGGCAGCGGCTGTGGCCCGGCCTCCAGTGCCATCACCTACGACACCAACGGCAACGTGGCGACCCGCACCGATTTCAACGGCAACACCACCACCTACACCTACGACCTGACGCGCAACCTCGAAACGCAACGGGTTGAAGCTGCCGGCAAGCCGGAACAGCGCACGATCACCACCCAGTGGCACCCGTACTGGCGGTTGCCGGTCAAGATTGCCGAACCAAAGAAACTCACCACCTGGATCTACAACGGCGACAACGGAGGGTACTGCGCCCCGCAAACAGCCATCGTCCCCAGCCTCTCCGGCGGCACCCAGCCCATCGGCGTCGTCTGCAGCCAGAGCGAACAAGCCACCACCGACCTTACCGGCGGCGCCGGCCTCTCCACCATGGTGACCGGCAGTCCCCGCTCCTGGAGTTACACCTACGACACCTACGGCCAAGTCCTCACCGCCAACGGCCCGCGCACCGACGTGGCCGATGTCACCACCACCACGTACTACGCCGCCGACGATCCCGACCTCGGCAAGCGCGGCAACATCGCCACCGTCACCAATGCCCTCGGTCATCTCACCCGCTACACCGCCTACGACCTCAACGGCCGGCCGCTGTCGATCACCGACCCCAATGGCACCGTCACCACGCTGAGCTACACCCCGCGCGGCTGGCTCAAGACGCGTAGCGTGGCCGGCCAGACCACCACCTACGACTACACCCCCTGGGGCGGCCTTGCCCAAGTCAGCTACCCGGACGGTAGCGGGGTGAGTTACACCCACGACGCCGCCCACCGTCTCACCGCGATCGTCGACAGCGCCGGGCGGGGCGTGCACTACACCCTCGACCCCGTCGGCCACCGCCTCCAGGAAGACTACCGCAACGCCGACGGCAGCCCGGCCCGGCAAGTCAGCCGCGTCTTCGACGCCCTCGGTCGCCTGAAAGACGAAATCGAAGGCAACAGTCCGCCGCACACCCTCGGCTACACCGCCAACGGCGAACCCCGCTACCGCATCACCGCCAAGGGCGACACCACCACCGACGACATCGACCCGCTGGGCCGCCCGGTCAAGCGCACCGACCCCGAGAACGGCAGCGCCCAGCCGACGCTGATGGCCTACGACCGGCTCGACCAACTCACCCGACTGACCGCTCCGAACGGCGCCGTCACCGCCTTTGACATCGACGGCCTGGGCAACGTCTGGAAAGAAAGCTCGGCCGACCGCGGCAGTGTGGACAGCACCTTCGATGCCGCCGGCAATGCACTAACCAGAAAGGATGCCCGGGGGCTGACCGTCACCCAGACCTACGATGCCCTGAACCGGCTGACGCAAGTCTCTACCAGCAACGGTCAAATCATTCGCTACACCTGGGATGCGGGCTGTCCGAACGGCATTGGCCGCCTCTGCCAGAAAACCGATGGCGCAGGCACCACCACCTACGCCTACGATGCGCGGGGCAATCTGCTCAGCGAGACGCGTAGCGAAGGCGGGCGCAGCTTCACCACCACCACCGCCCACAACGCCGCCGACCGTCCCACCGACGTCCTCGCCCCGACCGGCGAAACCCTCGTCCCGACGCTCGACCCCGGCGGCAAGACCCAAACCCTGAGCGCCACCGGCGGCGGCACCACCACAGCCATCGCCAGCGCCATCGCCTACAGCGCCACCGGGCAAATCACCGCCCAGCAACTCGGCCTGACCTGGCTGACGGTGAACTACGACAGCGCCGGGCGGGCCGACACGGTGAGTGCCACCCCGAGCAATGCCGCGAACGACAGCAACGGCGATGTCCCGCTCCCCGGTTGGGCCCTGGCCGTCCTCGGCGCCACCCTGTTCGGCCTGACCCGGCGCCGGCAGGCTGGGGCAACGCTTTCCCTGTTCGTCGCCTGCATCCTGACGCTCTTCCTGGCCGTGCCGCCCGCCCAAGCCGCCGACCTCGATCTCGACTACGACGCCAACGGCAACGTGATCAGCAAAACCACGGCCGGCGGCACGACGGCCTACACCTACGACAAACTCGACCGCCTCGACACCGAGGCCGGCCCACCCGGCAACCGTGACCACGCCTACGACCCCAACGGCAATCGGACGAGTGACGGGGCCGGCACCACGGCGACCTTTACCCCCAACACCGACCGGGTGGCGACCATCAACGGGGTCAGCGTCACGTTGGACGCGGCCGGCAACCTGACCGCTGACGGCACGTACAAATATGTCTGGGACGACTTCGGTGATCTGACTGAACTACGCAAGGCCGACAACACGCTGATCGCTACCTACTACTACGATGACCGCCACCGACGCACGCGCAAGGTGACCACTGCCGCCGCCCCACAAGGGGCGACGACGACCTTCTACATTTACTTGCCGGACGGCCGGTTGCTCGCCGAGATGGGCGGATCGGGCGAAGCCCTGATGACCTACGTCTGGAATGGCGACATCCTGACCGGGATCATCGTCCATCAACCGCAACGGACGGTCTACACCATCCAGGTCGACCACTTGGGTACGCCTTATCAGGTCAGAACGCTGGACGGCAAGATCGTCTGGCGCTGGGAACCGGACGGCTATGGGCGGACGCAGCCGAACGAGGATGTGGATGGCGACGGGAAGAAATTGACGCTGAACATCCGGTTTCCGGGGCAGTACTTTGACCGGGAGAGTGGGCTGCATTACAACTGGCATCGGTATTACAGTCCGCGGATCGGCTACATTAGTCCGGACCCACTGGGGTTGGAGGCGGGGCCAAACCCTTACGCCTACGCGAATCAGAATCCGCTGAGATTTTCTGATCCAGATGGCCGTAACCCTATAGCCATAGGTGCGGCCATTGTCGCGGTAGGTGGCGCAGTAATTGCTGCAAGTAGCCAGGGTGGAAAAATCGTATATCCGCCTGGACATGGCCCGATAGGGAGCTTTGATCCCTTTAAAGATACACAAGCTGAGGTTCGACAACCCTCGTGGCCAGCACCGAAAAACCCCTTGGACTGCGAGGCAAGATTCAGCGAAGACAAGGAGCGTTGCCGGTCAAGTTGTGGTGACGGTAGTTTAGGTGCACAAGCACTGTGCCTTGCTAAAGCTTGGTTGAAGTACCAAGCTTGCCGACGCATCAGCAACCCCACCGGGTCAAACTGGACGGACTGGGGCGATGGTTAACCGTGACGAAAGATGAGCAAAATGGAAAAAATTGGCTACTTTGAATTGGCTTACCAGCAGATTCCTGCCTACGCGGATGAGGCAAAAAATGGCCGCACTGTGCGACTCAAACTCGGGCGGTTTCGCGGAGCTTTGTATCGGTGGTTGGTGCAGAGAGAAATAAATTCCCGTTTGGCCAAGCCAGGCACTCTGCGCTTCGCAGTGGATTTGGCATTGATGCTTTTCGTTCTCTTGGTAGCCAAGAGACTCATTTTATTGGCGTACTACCATGAGGAGAGCCTTGAGGCTTACCAATCCATACGATTTGAACCGGCTGCCGATGGGGTCTTTGTTTGGTTTATTCAACCAGAAATTAGGAGCTCGAAGCACAGTAGTTACTAAACATGGGGAAAATGCGGACAAACCGAAAAAACGTGTCGGCAAAAAATCAAGAGGACATATCCTTCCAATTTCAGCCATTTTTCCCGGTCGACCGCAGCAATTGCCTCTTACCCACGGTCAACCGGAAAAATCCCCGAATTTTCAAATAACCCGACGCTCGTGCACGACCCGGCCCACCGTCTCACCGGCCTGAGCGACAGCGCCGGGCACAGCGTCAGCTACACCCTCGACGCCGCCGGCCACCGCCTCCAGGAAGACTACCGCAACGCCGACGGCTCACCGGCCCGGCAAGTCAGCCGCGTCTTCGACGCCCTCGGTCGCCTGAAAGACGAAATCGAAGGCAACAGTCCGCCGCACACCCTCGGCTACACCGCCAACGGCGAACCCCGCTACCGCATCACCGCCAAGGGCGACACCACCAGCGACGACATCGACCCGCTGGGCCGCCCGGTCAAACGCACCGACCCCGAGAACGGCAGCGCCAAACCCACGCTCATCGCATACGACCGCCTCGACCAGCTCACCCGCCTGACCGCCCCGAACGGCGCGGTGACCAGCTTCGACATCGACGGCCTGGGCAACACCCTGAAAGAAAGCTCGGCTGATCGCGGCAACGTGGACGCCAGCTTCAATGCCGCCGGCAACCTGCTGACCCGCAAGGATGCGCGGGGCGTGACAGTGAGTTATGGCTACGATGCCCTGAACCGGCTGACGCAGGTATCCGCCAGTAGCGGCAAGACCCAGACCCTGATCTGGGATACCGGCTGCCCGAACGGCATCGGCCGGCTGTGCCAGAAAACCGATCCTGCCGGCAGCACCATCTACGCCTACGACACACGCGGTAACCTGCTCAGCGAAACGCGCAGCGAAGGCGGCAAGACCTTCACCACCCACTTACGCCCACAACACCGCCGACCGCCCCACCGACGTCATCGCCCCGACCGGCGAAACCCTTGTCCCGACGCTCGACGCTGGCGGCAAGACCCAAGCCTTGAGCGCCACAGCGGGAAGCACGACCACCACCATCGCCAGCGCCATCGCCTACAGCGCCACCGGCCAGATCACAGCCCAGCAACTTGGCCTCACCTGGCTGACCATGAACTACGACAGCGCCGGGCGGGTGGACAGCGAAACCGCCACCGTCCAGGCCGAACCTTCATCCAACGGCGATGTGCCATTGCCCGGCTGGGCCTTGGCCGTGCTCGGTGCCACCCTGTTCGGCCTGACCCGGCGCCGGCAGGCTGGGGCAACGCTTTCCCTGTTCGTCGCCTGCATCCTGACGCTCTTCCTGGCCGTGCCGCCCGCCCAAGCCGCCGACCTCGATCTCGACTACGACGCCAACGGCAACGTGATCAGCAAAACCACGGCCGGCGGCACGACGGCCTACACCTACGACAAACTCGACCGCCTCGACACCGAGGCCGGCCCACCCGGCAACCGTGACCACGCCTACGACCCCAACGGCAATCGGACGAGTGACGGGGCCGGCACCACGGCGACCTTTACCCCCAACACCGACCGGGTGGCGACCATCAACGGGGTCAGCGTCACGTTGGACGCGGCCGGCAACCTGACCGCTGACGGCACGTACAAATATGTCTGGGACGACTTCGGTGATCTGACTGAACTACGCAAGGCCGACAACACGCTGATCGCTACCTACTACTACGATGACCGCCACCGACGCACGCGCAAGGTGACCACTGTCGCCGCGCCGCAAGGGGCCGGTACCACTTTCTACATTTACGACAAATGGGATCACCTGCTGGCCGAAATGGGCAGCTCGGGCGAAGCCTTGATGACCTACGTCTGGAACGGCGACATCCTGACCGGGATCATCGTCCATCAACCGCAACGCACGGTCTATACCGTGCAGGTCGATCATCTGGGTACGCCCTACCAGGTCAGAACGCTGGACGGCAAGATCGTCTGGCGCTGGGAGCCGGATGGGTATGGGCGGACACAGCCGAACGAAGACCCAGATGGGGACGGGAAGAAACTGACGGTGAATATCCGTTACCCCGGCATGTACCACGACAAGGAATCAGGGCTCTTTTACAACGTGAATCGGTATTACGCGCCTTGGCTCGGCGGGCGCTACATCTCGCCCGATCCGATTGGGTTGGCGGGCGGCCTAAATTTGTTTGGGTACGCGAATCAGAATCCGCTAAGGTTTACGGACCCCAATGGCCTTTCTCCCGACCCGCTAGGATCGTCGAGCGGATCAACAGGCTTTCCAAGGGCACCAAAACCGTTCGATGTATTTATACCGGGAACCTCGGCGAATAATGCGTTCGTTCGGTCGGTAAATCAGATAGCTAAAACGGTTAAGGATATATGCTCATCTGAGGAAATGGATTGTGATCGTGAATGGAGAGAGGCAAGGCAAACATGCCGAGCGCTCATCTACGAACAATTACAACAGCAGGCCGGTCGAAGGAAAAAACGTAGTGTGGTAGGTGTTACTGGAGGATATACAGATGTTGAAGAGTGTGCTCGTGGTTTGGTTAGTGAGCGGTGCGGTGGGAATCTTGTGCGATGACAATTGAAAACATGAATCGTCCCGAGTCCGATGAAGAGCTTGATCGAATTTTGAAGAAAGCCTACGACTACGCCTGCAAGTCGGATTACCCAAAGGCTTTAGAAATCTGCGAATGGCTCATTCAGGATAAATCTACCGAAATCGCGGGATATCGGGAGAGGGCAGCTGTTCGTGAGCACATGCGCGACTTTGATGGAGCGATTTGCGACCTCCAACGAGTTGTTTCTGATAGCCCAATAGAATCCGCAGACTTCTATGGGCTTGGCTTATTGCAGCTTGGGCAGGGCTTGACAATTGAAGCTACCGCCTCCTTTACAAAAGCGATAGAGCTTGGTGACGAAGCTGGATTTGAGTATTACACGAAAGGATCTTTGCTTTTTAGGGCTGAGGCGTATCTGAAACAATGCGACTATGAAAATGCGATTCGTGACTGCTCCGCGTTACCTGCCGGCTACAACACTTACATGGGTGGCGCTAGCGGCATGCGAAGCAGAGAAAATATCCTTGACGAGGCGAATGCTGCCTTGAAGTCCAAGCAACGATAACAGGATCACACGGAACGACAGCAGTGGAAAAACCGGGCTGTCCACGAATAAATGGATAGAGGGACAGGCTCGAATTGATTTCGCCTGTGAATCGCCCCGGGTTCCGTGGAGGCTGGTTGGTTTAAGTCAGGCCACGATGGCGGCCTGATTGGCGAGTTGCCTGTAGTAGTTTGCCTCAGCTTCTGCGGGCGGGATATAGCCAATCGGTTCAAGCAACCTGTGGTGGTTAAACCACGACACCCATTCCAGGGTTGCCAGCTCGACGGATTCCTTGGTTTTCCAGGGCGCCCGCCGATGGATCATCTCGGCCTTGTACAAGCCATTAATCGTCTCTGCCAAGGCGTTGTCGTAACTGTCACCCTTGCTGCCGACTGAAGGCTCAATCCCGGCCTCGGCCAGTCGCTCGCTGTAACGGATCGAGACGTACTGCGAGCCCCTGTCCGAGTGGTGGATCAAGGCTTCCTCGGGACTCGGCTGGCGGGCATACAGCGCCTGTTCCAGCGCATCGAGCACGAAGTCCGTGTGCATGGAACTGCTGACGCGCCAGCCCACGATGCGTCGGGCAAAAACGTCGATAACGAAGGCAACGTACAGCCAGCCTTGCCAGGTCGAGACATAGGTGAAGTCCGAGACCCACAACTGATTGGGACGCTCAGCCTTGAACTGCCGATTGACCCGATCCAGCGGGCACGGCATCTTGCTGTCGCTGATCGTGGTGCGCATCACCTTGCCACGCATAACGCCACGCAGCCCCTGACAGCGCATGAGCCGCTCGACCGTACAACGGGCCACCACGACGCCTTCGCGGTTCAGTTGCCGCCAGACCTTGTCGGCACCATAGACCTGCAGGTTGCACCAAGATGAAGAGTCAGACTGTTTCGAGAACTATGGAAAACCGTTTGGCTAGCGTCACGCTTGATGCCACCGGCAACCTGACCTGCTACCAAAGTTTGGGAAATCAAGAAGAGGGTCAGCAACAGATCATCAGTAAACGATGGCACACCGCGGAGACCCACACCGGTTTCAACGGCAATACCATCATTTACACCTACGATCCGATCCGCACTAGAAACGCAACGGGTCGACGTCGCCAGTAAGCCGGAGCGGCGACAAATGGCTGGATCAGGCTTTCTTGACGAATTCCGACTTCAGCTGCATCGCACCGATGCCGTC
Source organism: Ferribacterium limneticum (assembly GCF_020510625.1). Lineage (NCBI taxonomy): Bacteria > Pseudomonadati > Pseudomonadota > Betaproteobacteria > Rhodocyclales > Azonexaceae > Ferribacterium > Ferribacterium limneticum. The sequence continues at coordinate 669,515 of NZ_CP075191.1, forward strand.
GATCTTGCAGTCGATATCGTGATCGCCATCGATCAGGCGGATGTTCTTGACCTTGGTGCCAACCTTGACGACCGATGAGGAGCCTTTGATCTTCAGGTCCTTGATCACGGTGACCGAGTCGCCATCCTGCAGTTCATTGCCGTTGGCATCGCGCCAGACGCGCTTTTCTTCGGCGGTAACGGCTGCATTCTTCGGCCATTCGTGGGCGCATTCCGGGCAGACGTAATTGTCGCCATCTTCGTAGGTGTATTCCGATTTGCACTTCGGGCAGTTGGGCAAGCCGCTCATGGGGATTCCTTTTTAGTAGTCTTCTTCGCTGCCGCCCATCAGATTGGGCAGCAGGATGTAGGCGCGCTGGAGGGCGCTGGAGAGGTCCGGACAGACATTATCGTCGCCCAGGTGATCGACAAAGCCGGAGCGATAGAGGAGCGAGCCGGGTTGTGAATTGAGGCCGCAAACGAGCAGCGTGCAGCCGCGTTTCTTCAGTTTGTCGAGCAGGTTTTCCAGGCCTTCGAGGCCGGTAGTGTCGAGCTGGATCAGTTGCGTCATGTCGAGAATGACGACTTCCGGATGGCCGGCGGCCGGGTCGAGCAGGGCTTCCAGCTTGTTGACCGCACCAAAGAACAGCGAGCCGAACAACTGCCACGCCGCAACCCGCATTGTGCCGTCCGGATAGAGGAATTGCGGCTCGCTGGCTTCTTCGCGCAGCGGGCGGCGCTCGACGCGGGTCAGTTCGGACATGCGATAGATGAAGAACAGGCTGGCCAGCACCATGCCCAGTTCGACCGCAATCGTCAGGTCAAAGAGGACCGTGACGAAGAAGGTGGCGAGCAGGATGATCCGGTAGTTGTAGGAATAGCGCTTCAGTTCCTTGAATTCGTGCCATTCGCCCATGTTGATGGCGACGACCATGACGATGGCCGACAGGGTGGCGAGCGGCACGTAGGAGGCGAGCGGCGCGGCAATCAGCACGATACCGATGAGAACCACTGCGTGGGTGATGCCGGCAATGGGTGTCCGGCCGCCGGACTTGACGTTGGTCGAGGTCCGCGCGATGGCGCCGGTGGCGGCAAAGCCGCCGAACAATGGCGCCGCAATATTGGCCAGCCCTTGGGCAACCAGTTCTTGGTTAGGGTCGTGACGGTCGTCGATCTGGCTGTCGGCAACACGGGCCGAGAGCAGTGACTCGATGGCACCGAGCAGGGCGATGGTAATGGCCGGCGAGATCAGCTTGCCGAAATCGTGAATTGACAGATTAGGTAGCCCAAAAACGGGTAATTCCTGCGGAATGCCGCCAAAGCGGGTGCCGATTGTTTCCACTGGCAGGTTGAAGATGTAGGAAACCAGAGTGCCGACGATCAGCACGACAAGCGGTCCCGGTGCCCGGCGCAGTATGGCGAGCCGCTGGGCCAGCCAGTTGTACGAGAGCAGGAAGATGAAACAGGCCGAGGCCAGGCCCAGCGTTGGCAGGTCAACGGTGTCGGCGTAGGCAGCCAGGGTCTTGATGCGGTGAAAGAATTCGGCCGGCAGGCTCTCGATCTTCAGGCCGAAAAAGTCCTTGATCTGGGCGAGGAAGATGACCACGGCAATGCCGTTGGTGAAGCCGATGACGACGGTGACCGGGATGAAACGGATCAGCTGCCCCATGCGGGCAAGCCCCATGGCAAGCAGGAAGACCCCGGCCAGCATGGTGGCCCCGAGCAGGTTGTTGAAGCCATGGATGGCGACGATGCCATAGACGATGGGGATGAAGGCACCGGTCGGGCCGCCGATCTGGACCCGTGAGCCGCCCAGTGCCGAGGTAATCAGGCCGGCGATGATGGCAGTCCAGATGCCGGCGGTCGGCGAGCAACCCGAGGCGATGGAGAAGGCCATGGCCAGTGGCAGGGCGAGAACCCCGACCGTAATCCCCGCGGCGATGTCCTTGCCCAGTTGCCCGCGATTGTAGGTCGGCAGGCAATCCAGCAGCTTCGGACGAAAGGCGATTTTCATGGGGAACGCTCACAGGGTAAGCACCGCATTATATGAGTACCCTATTAATCGTCAATGTTAATCACATGTTAATATGATTAGACATAAATCCAATTAGAGAAAATCATGGAGAACAGAACTGCCCGCTTGACGATCCTGATCGATCCGCAAAAGAAAAAGATCTTCGAGGAAATCTGTGCCGCCAAAGACCTGACGCCTTCGCAGGTGGTGCGTCGGCTGGTTCGTCAGTACGTCATCGACAACGCCGGCAACCGCGATCTGCCTGAGTGGCTGAAGCCTGGCAGCACGGCCGGCGATTAATCGGCTTCCTTGTCGGGGCGAACCTTGTCCGGATGGTGGGCGGCAATATATGCATCGTAACGGTCCTGCATTTGCGGGGCCTGCTTGGCGATTTCGCGCAGAATGCGAGCGACCGACCAGAGCATGACCGCAGCGCCACCTGCGGTGCAGACGACGGCTTCCACCATTGAGCTCGGAAAACCGGCAATGATGGCCCCTTTGCCGGCGGCAAACCAGCTGGCGCCAATGCCGACGCAAGACAGCCCAAAAACATCGGCCAGGGCATAGGCGAAAATCGGGCCGGTCAGTTGCGGGCGAGGCGGGCGGATTGATGGTTTGAGCATGCGGTTGGTCTCTATTGGTGGCCGTTATCAAAAAGTCTTCTAAAAGACTTGACAAGTCGAATGTCAAGGTTTGACTTATGCACAGTGGCGGTGCGTTTTTAGCAGTGGGGCGATTGCTTGATGACGAATTTGTTAAATTGCCCGTCGTATTTATTATTTACTTTTAAATCAACGGCTTGTGATTAAGCTCAAGTTTCGGGCAGGGCAACAAAAAACCTTGTGGGACGGCTACTTAGCGCATTGCTTCCCGATTCATGCACAGACTTATCCACAGTTTTTGTGGATAGTTTCAAAAGCCTAAACCCTGTAGCTAGATTGGGATGTTAAGTTAAAGTGATACTTGAGGTTTGCGGCTGTTTTTGTTGCGCTGCAACAAGAAACGGCCTGCCCGGCAGGCCGTTTCCATTGGCATCGATTTACTTGACTCGCATGCCGGGCTGAGCGCCGGAATCCGGCGACAGCAGGAAAATCCCGGGCGTTTTGCCTTCCGGGTCGGAAGCGGCGAGGACCATGCCTTCCGATAATCCAAATTTCATTTTTCGCGGCGCCAGGTTGGCGACCATGACGGTCAATCGGCCGATCAACTGCGCCGGATCGTAGGCCGCCTTGATGCCGGCGAAGACATTGCGTGTTTCGTCGTTCCCGACATCCAGCGTCAGGCGGACCAGCTTGTCGGCACCTTCGACGTGTTCGGCGTTGGCGATGCGGACTATGCGCAGGTCGACCTTCATGAAATCGTCGATATTGCAGAATGGCTCCCAGGGGCTTTCCGTCTTCACTTCGTTTTGCTGGTGTTCGGCATGGCGTTGCTGGGACTGGACTTCCTGCGTCGGAGCCAGCGATTCCTTGTTGGCTTCGACCAGTTTTTCGATCAGCTTGGGATCGACGCGGGTCATCAGGTGCTCATAGACATTGATGGCGTGGCCGCCGGCCAGAAGGCTCTGCGTATCGGTCCACTGCAGCGGGGCGATGTTGAGGAATTTCTCGACCTTGTTGGCGACGATGGGCAGGATCGGCTTCAGCAGCACGGTGAGCAGGCGGAACAGATTCAGCGCGTTGGTGCAGGCGGCGTGCAGTTCGACTTCCTTGCCTTCCTGCTTGGCCAGTTCCCACGGCTTGACGCTATCGACGTACTGGTTGGCGGCATCGGTCAACGCCATGATCTCGCGCATGGCCTTGCCAAACTCGCGGGCTTCATACAGCTCGGCGATGCGGCTGGCTGCTTCCTGAATGCCCTTGATGGCCGGCAGATCGGCAGCAGCCGGCGCCAGTTGGCCATTGAAGCGCTTGGTGATGAAGCCGGCGGAGCGGCTGGCAATGTTCACGTACTTGCCGACCAGGTCCGAATTGACGCGGGCGACGAAGTCATCGAGGCTGAGGTCGATGTCTTCCATCGTGGCCGACAGCTTGGCCGCATAGTAATAGCGCAGCCACTCCGGATTCAGCCCGGTCTTCAGGAAGCTCTCGGCGGTGATGAAGGTGCCGCGCGATTTGGACATCTTGGCGCCATCGACGGTCAGGAAACCGTGCGCGAAGATCTTGGTCGGCGTGCGGAAACCGGCATGGGCCAGTTCGGCCGGCCAGAACAGGGCGTGGAAGTAAAGGATGTCCTTGCCGATGAAATGGTAGAGCTCGGTCTTGGAGTCGGGCTTGAAGTACTCGTCGAAATCGAGGCCGTTCTTGCTGCACAGATTCTTGAACGAGCCCATGTAGCCGATCGGCGCGTCGAGCCAGACGTAGAAATACTTGCCCGGTGCATCGGGAATTTCGAAGCCGAAATAGGGGGCGTCGCGCGAAATGTCCCAGTCGGTCAGTTTGTTCTCGCCGGGCGCGCCCAGCCATTCCTGCATCTTGTTAGCGGCTTCGTTCTGCAGCACGCCGTTGTCGCGGCTGGTGTATTGGCGCAGAAAGGCCTCGCAGCGCGGGTCGGAGAGCTTGAAAAAGTAATGTTCGGAAGTGCGCAATTCCGGCTTGGCGCCGGAGATCGCCGAGTACGGATCTTTCAGGTCGGTCGGCGCATAGGCTGCACCGCAGGACTCGCAGTTGTCGCCATACTGGTCCTTGGCGCCACACTTCGGGCATTCGCCCTTGATGAAGCGGTCAGGCAGAAACAGTTGCTTGACCGGGTCGTAATACTGCTCGATGGTTCGCGTTTCGATCAGGCCGGCGGCGCGCAGCTTCAGATAGATGTCGTTGGCGCAGTCGCGGGTTTCGTCGGAGTGCGTGCTGTAGTAATTGTCGAAACCGACATGGAAACCGGCGAAGTCACGGGAATGCTCGCCATGGACGCGGGCGATCAGTTGCTCCGGCGTGATCCCTTCCTTCTCGGCGCGCAGCATGATCGGCGTGCCGTGGGTGTCGTCGGCGCAGACGTACCAGCACTCGTTGCCGGACATCTTCTGGAAACGTACCCAGATATCGGTCTGGATATATTCGACCAGGTGGCCGAGGTGGATGGCGCCATTGGCGTAGGGCAGGGCGGAAGTGACGAGGATTTTGCGCGACATGAGAGGCCGGTGCTTGAAAGGTAAAGCACGATTTTACCGCGAGGAATCATGGTGATGACTTGCAAACCGATATTCATTGGCGCGGCCGGGGTTTGTGACGGAAAGTAAACAAGTGTGATCACTTGGTAAATTTGCCGGTGGCATTGTTGCTCTGCCGGCTTGATGGGCGCAAAATTCAACAAAAATGGGAGGTTGTATGAACTTTGCGGTCGTTGAAGACAGCAGAAGCCAGGCTGAAGTTCTGAAGGCACTTTTGAAGAGTGAAGGCCATCAGGTCGAGATTTTCGCCGAAGGCAAGCCCTGCATCGAGGCGCTGAAGACGCGCAGCTTCGACTTTTTCGTCATTGACTGGAATCTGCCGGATATTGGCGGTGACGAAGTTCTCAAGCAAATTCGGGAACATTGTGGCTGGGATGTGCCGGTCCTGTTCTGCACCGGTCGTACCGACGAAGAGGCGGCGGCCGATATTCTTCGTCTGGGTGCCGATGATTATGTCCCGAAGCCCATCCGCTACATGGAGTTCCTGGCGCGCGTCCAGTCTTTGCTGCGCCGCCGGAAGCCTCGCCCTGCCACCCTGCAGTTCGGCAATATCGAAATCGACCTCGAGGGGCGGCGAATTCGATTGTGCGGCCTGGATGTCGAGCTGACCCAGCGCGAATTTGAACTCGCCGTCATCCTGTTGCGTAATGTGGGTCGTGTGCTGTCGCGGGAAGAGTTGCTGACCAGTGTCTGGTCGCGGGAGGCGGGGGTGGATACCCGTACCGTCGATACGCATGCCAGCCGTTTGCGCAAGAAACTGGGGCTGGCTGGGGAAAGCGGCCTGATGCTTTCCTCCGTTTATGGCCAGGGTTACCGGCTGGATACAGTTCAGCCGGCCTGATTCTCTATCTCCGGGTTTGGGTTATACTAGACAAAATTGGTCGGGTATTCCCGGCGGTCACCCAAAACCGGAGATTTCATGAGTCTTTCAGAACAGCAAATCAAGGCTGCGCTTTCTGCTGCGGTCGATCCCAATACTGGTAAGGATTTCGTCGCCGGCAAGGCGGTGAAGAACATCAAGATCGACGGTAACGACGTCGCCTTCGATATCGAACTCGGCTACCCGGCCAAGACCCAGATTGATCTCATCCGCAAGCAGGTGATCGCGGCTGTGCGTGCGGTGCCGGGTATCGGCAATATTTCCGCCAACGTTTTCACCAAGATTGTCGCTCACTCGGTGCAGATGGGCGTCAAGCTGATGCCGGGCGTCAAGAACATCATCGCGGTGGCTTCCGGCAAGGGTGGCGTCGGCAAGAGCACGACCGCGGTCAATCTGGCCCTGGCCCTGGTCCAGGAAGGCGCCAGCGTCGGTATCCTCGATGCCGACATCTACGGCCCGTCGCAGCCGCAAATGCTCGGCCTGGCTGGTCAGCAGCCGGAATCGAAGGACGGCCAGAGCATGGAGCCGCTTGAGGCCTATGGCCTGCAGGCGATGTCCATCGGTTTCATGGTCGATGTCGAAACGCCGATGGTCTGGCGCGGGCCGATGGTGGCGCAGGCGCTCGACCAGATGCTGGGCCAGACCAACTGGCACGATATCGATTATTTGATCGTCGACATGCCGCCAGGTACCGGTGACATCCAGTTGTCACTGGCCCAGAAGGTGCCGGTGACCGGTGCTGTGATCATCACCACGCCGCAGGACATCGCGCTGATCGACGCGCGCAAGGGCCTGAAGATGTTCGAGAAGGTGAATATCCCCATCCTCGGCATTGTCGAGAACATGAGCATCCACATTTGCTCGAAGTGTGGTCACGAAGAGCATATCTTCGGCGAAGGCGGCGGCGAGCGAATGTGCCAGGACTACGACGTCGAGTTCCTGGGCAGCCTGCCGCTGGAAATGGCCATTCGCCAGATGGCCGATGGCGGCAAGCCGACCGTGGTTGGCGACCCGGATTCGCGCACGGCCGAGATCTACCGCGGCATCGCCCGCCGCGTGGCAGTCAAGATTGCCGAGAAAGCCAAGGATATGACCTCGAAGTTCCCCAATATCGTGGTCCAGAACACCTAAGTTTTTGCCAAAACCACAGACAAAGGCGGGTAAAATCCCGCCTTTGTTTTTTGTCGTACGGAACCGAGAAAATGGCCATCAAATCAGACAAATGGATACGCCGCATGGCGGCAGAGCACGGCATGATCGAGCCGTTCGAACCCGAGCTGGTGCGTGAAGCGAATGGCGAAAAGATCGTCTCCTACGGCACCTCCAGTTACGGCTACGATATTCGTTGCGCCCGTGAGTTCAAGGTCTTCACCAACATCAACTCGACCGTCGTCGATCCGAAGAACTTCGACCCGAAGTCCTTCGTCGAGATCGAATCCGATGTCTGCATCATCCCGCCGAACTCTTTTGCCCTGGCCCGGACCATGGAATATTTCCGTATTCCGCGCTCGGTGCTGACCGTCTGCCTCGGCAAGTCGACCTATGCCCGCTGCGGCATCATCGTCAATGTGACGCCGTTCGAGCCGGAATGGGAAGGCTACGTCACGCTGGAGTTTTCCAATACGACGCCGCTGCCCGCCAAGATCTACGCCGGTGAAGGTTGTGCCCAGGTGCTGTTCTTCGAATCCGACGAGATTTGCGAAACCTCGTACAAGGATCGTGGCGGCAAGTACCAGGGGCAAGTTGGCGTGACCCTACCCAAAATCTGACGCTGCACTGTAACAAAAACGTCTTATTCTGTGACCCGCTGCGGCGGGTCGCCGCTTTTTAAGGATTCATCATGCGCTTCCACTTCCCCATCATCATCATCGACGAGGACTTCCGCTCGGAAAATACCTCGGGTTTCGGTATCCGCGCCCTGGCCGAGGCGATCGAGAAGGAGGGCATGGAAGTGGTCGGCGTGACCAGCTACGGCGACCTGACCTCGTTCGCCCAGCAGCAGAGCCGCGCCTCGGCTTTCATCCTGTCGATTGACGACGAGGAACTGGCGCTGGAGCCCGAAGAGACGCTGGCCGAGCTGCGCGCCTTCGTCAAGGAAATCCGCAACCGCAACGCCGAGATACCGATCTTCCTGCATGGCGAAACCCGCACCTCGCGCCACATCCCGAACGACGTGCTGCGCGAGCTGCATGGCTTCATCCACATGTTCGAGGACACGCCGGAGTTCATCGCTCGCAACGTCAAGCGCGAGGCGCAGGCTTATCTCGATTCGCTGCCGCCGCCGTTCTTCCGGGCGCTGACGCATTACGCGGCCGATGGCTCGTATTCCTGGCACTGCCCCGGCCACTCGGGCGGCGTCGCCTTCCTGAAGTCGCCGGTCGGCCAGATGTTCCACCAGTTCTTCGGCGAAAACATGCTGCGTGCCGACGTCTGCAATGCCGTCGAGGAACTCGGCCAACTGCTCGACCACACTGGCCCGGTCGCCGCTTCCGAGCGCAACGCGGCTCGCATCTTCAATGCTGACCACCTGTATTTCGTCACCAACGGCACCTCGACCTCGAACAAGATCGTCTGGCATTCGACCGTCGCGCCGAACGACATCGTCGTCGTCGACCGCAACTGCCACAAGTCCATCCTGCACGCCATCATGATGACCGGCGCGATTCCGGTCTTCCTGATGCCGACGCGCAACAACTTCGGCATCATCGGCCCGATCCCGAAGTCGGAATTCCTCTGGGAGAACATCCAGAAGAAGATCGCGGCCAATCCGTTCATTACCGACAAGACGGCCAAACCGCGCGTCCTGACCATCACCCAGTCGACCTACGACGGCATCCTCTACAACGTCGAGGACATCAAGGAAGAGCTGGACGGCAAGATCGATACCCTGCATTTCGACGAAGCCTGGTTGCCGCACGCCGCCTTCCACGATTTCTACGGCGATTACCACGCCATCGGCGCCGATCGCCCGCGCTGCAAGGAGTCGATGATTTTCTCGACGCAATCGACGCACAAGCTGCTGGCTGGCCTGTCGCAGGCGTCGCAGATCCTGGTGCAGGATGCCGACAACTACAAGCTCGACCGCGACATCTTCAACGAGGCCTACCTGATGCACACCTCGACCTCGCCGCAGTACTCAATCATCGCCTCGTGCGATGTGGCGGCGGCGATGATGGAAGAGCCGGCCGGTACCGCGCTGGTCGAAGAGTCGATCACCGAAGCCCTTGATTTCCGCCGCGCCATGCGCAAGGTGGACGAAGAGTGGGGCGCTGACTGGTGGTTCAAGGTCTGGGGGCCGGACGACCTGTCCGAAGAAGGTATCGAGGAGCGCGATGCCTGGATGCTCAAGCCGGGCGAGCGCTGGCACGGTTTCAGCAATCTGGCCGACGGTTTCAACATGCTCGACCCGATCAAGGCGACCATCATCACCCCGGGCCTCGATGTCGATGGCGACTTTGCCGACGAATTCGGTATTCCCGCCGCCATCGTCACCAAGTACCTGGCCGAACATGGCGTCATCGTCGAGAAGTGCGGCCTCTACAGCTTCTTCATCATGTTCACCATCGGCATCACCAAGGGCCGCTGGAACACGCTGGTGACCGCGCTGCAGCAGTTCAAGGACGATTACGACAAGAACCAGCCGCTGTGGAAGGTGCTGCCCGAGTTCGTGCAGAAGAATCCGCGTTACGAGCGCGTCGGCCTACGTGACCTATGCACGCAGATTCACAGCGTCTACAAGCAGAACGACGTGGCCCGCCTGACCACCGAAATGTACCTGTCGGACATGGTGCCGGCGATGCGTCCGGCCGATGCCTTCGCCAAGATGGCGCACCGCGACATCGAGCGGGTGCCGGTGGATGAATTGCTGGGGCGCGTCACGGCCGTATTGCTGACGCCGTACCCGCCGGGCATCCCGCTGCTGATTCCGGGCGAGCGCTTCAACCAGACGATTTGCAGCTATCTGAAGTTCGCGCGCGAGTTCAACGCCCGCTTCCCCGGCTTCGAGACCGATGTGCACGGTCTGGTCAAGGGCGCCGATGGCACCTACTACGTGGATTGCGTGCGCTGATTCCTGCCGCTATTTGCGGCGATAGGTCACAAAAGAAAACCCCGTTCCGCTTTGGCTGGACGGGGTGTTTTTTTGCGCGACGTGCCAGTCGGCTGCGCCGATTTCCGGGAACCTGGCATCGCCCTCGGGTTCGAGGTCGACTTCGGTGATTTCCAGTCGGTCGGCGACGGCCATGGCCTGCGTATAAATCTGCTCACCACCAATGATGAAAATGCTTTCGGCGGTCGACGCCAGCTTCAGGGCCTGGTCGAGAGCGTCGGTCACTTCGGCGCCGGGGGCGGCGTAATCGGCCTGGCGGCTGATCACGATGTTGCGGCGGCCGGGGAGCGGGCGGAAACGCGGCGGCAACGATTCCCAGGTCTTGCGGCCCATGACCACCGTCTGGCCGGCGGTCAGCGTCTTGAAGTGCGCCATGTCCTCCGGAATGTTCCAGATCAAGGTGTTGTCCTTGCCGATGACCCGGTTTTTGGCGATGGCGGCGATGATGATGATTTCGGACATGCTTGGGTTTAACCTCGGGTAGCGATGGCGTCGCGATAGAGCGCAACATACTCGTTGGCCGCGTGCGTCCAGGAAAAGTCCCGGCGCATGCCGTTCTGCTGGATACGCAGCCACAGTTTCCTGTCCTGCCAGGTGCGGCACACATGCTCGATGGTCAGCCACAGGGCGTGCGGCGTATCGCCATCCAGCACGAAACCATTGGCCGTCTTGTCGGCCAGGCTGTCTTCGCAGACGTCGACCACCGTATCGGCCAGGCCGCCAGTGGCACGGACAATCGGCGGCGTGCCATAGCGCAGGCTGTACATCTGGTTCAGGCCGCAAGGCTCGAAGCGGGAAGGCATCACGAAGCAGTCGGCGCCGGCTTCGATGCGATGGGCCAGCCCTTCGTCAAAGCCGATCTTGACGACGATCTGTCCCGGGAAGCGCTTGGCCAGATCGATGAAGCCGGCTTCCATCGCCTTGTCACCACTACCCAGCACGACCAGCTGGGCCGGTAACTTGGGCAGGCCTTCGGCGACGGTGAGCAGCAGGTCGAGGCCCTTCTGGCCGGTCAGGCGGCTGATTACGCCAAACAGCGGCCGGTCGGCGGTTACTTCCAGGCCCATTTCGGTTTGCAGCGCCGTCTTGTTGGCCCGTTTGGCCGCCAGTCGATTGGCGGCGTAGGCGAAAGGCAGCGCCGGGTCGGTGGCCGGGTTCCAGAGCTCGGTATCGACGCCGTTCAAAATGCCGCGCAGCGCCGCGCTGCGGTGGCGCAGCAGCGGTGCCAGGCCATAGCCGAAATGCTCATCCTGGATTTCGCGGGCATAGGTCGGGCTGACCGTGGAAATCTGCGAAGCCAGTTGCAGGCCGGCTTTCAGGAAAGAAAGCTGGTCGTGATATTCGACGCCATCGAAACGCCAGGCGTGTTCCGGCAAACCGAGAGAGGCCAGCATGTCGCGGCCGAAGCAGCCCTGGAAGGCGATATTGTGCACGGTCACGACGCTGGCCGCACCGCCCTGGTAATGCAGATAAGCCGGGGCAAGGGCGGTCTGCCAGTCATTAGCGTGGACAATGTCAGGCTGCCAGCCGAGCGGCGAATCCGGCTGGCCGAGGCGGGCGGCAACCCGCGACAGCAGGCCGAAGCGCAGCGCGTTGTCGGGCCAGTCTTGGCCACTGGCATCGAGATAGGGGTTGCCCGGACGATCGTAGAGTTCGGGGCAGTCGAGCAACAGCAATTCCAGCTGGCCGGCCTTGGCGGTCAGCAGTCGGCAAGCCGGCAGGCCGGGCGCGAAGGCGGGCAGCTCGGCGGCCATCGTTGCTGCCGGGAAAGCCTGTTTCAGCGCCGGGTAGGCCGGCAGCAGGACGCGGATGTCGTGGCCCGCCTTGCGCAAGGCAGCCGGCAGGGCGGCGGCAACATCGCCAAGGCCACCGGTCTTGACCCAAGGGGCCATTTCGGAGGTGGCAAAGAGAATCGAGAGCGCGCTCATGATTATCCTTTCAGGGCCGCAATCAGGCCTTGCGTCGAGCTATCGAAGGCCGAGAGGTCGCCATTGCCCTCGATCAGCGGGGTCAATTGGCCGGCCAGTTGTTTGCCGAGTTCGACGCCCCATTGATCGAAAGCGTTCAGGTTCCACAGCACGCCCAGGCAGAAGACCTTGTGCTCGAACAGGGCGAGCAGTTGCCCCAATGTGTAGGGGGCGAGCGCCGGCAACAGCAAGGTGTTCGACGGCTGGTTGCCGGGGAATACCTTGTACGGAATCAGGGCCTCCGAGATGCCCGCTGCGCGGACTTCTTCAGCCGTCTGCCCGAATGCCAGCGCAGCCGATTGGGCCAGGCAATTGGCCAGTAGCGAGGTGTGATGGCCGGGCAGCGGGAAATCGGCTTCGCGCAGCGCCACGAAGTCGGCCGGGATGATGTGGCCGCCCTGATGGAAGAGCTGGTAGAACGAGTGCTGGCCGTTGGTGCCGGACTCACCCCAGATCACCGGGCTGGTCGCGATGTTCAGCGGCTTGCCGTCGCGGTCGACCTGCTTGCCGTTGCTCTCCATTTCCAGCTGCTGCAGGTAGGCCGGAAACAGATGCAGCGACTGGCTGTAGGGCAGCATGGCCTCGGTCGAGGCGCCGAGGAAATTGGTGTTCCACAGGCTGAGCAGGGCCAGCGTCAGTGGCAGGTTCTCGTCGGCCGGGGTGTCGATGAAATGCCGGTCCATGGCGCGGGCGCCGGCCAGCAGTTGCTCGAAGTTTTTCCAGCCGATGGCCAGGGCCAGTGAGAGGCCGATGGCTGACCAGATGGAGAAACGGCCGCCGACCCAGTCCCAGAACTCGAAGACGTTTTCCGGGCTGATGCCGAATTGCTGCGTCAGTTCAAGGTTGGTTGAGATGGCGACGAAATGGCGGGCAATGGCGCTTTCCTGGCCGGCCGTGGCGAGCAGCCAGTCGCGAGCCGTGCGGGCGTTGGTCAGGGTTTCCAGGGTCGTGAAAGTCTTGCTGGCGACGATGAACAAGGTCGTGCGCGGATTGAGGCTGGCAAGCAGTGGCGCGATGTCGGCGCTATCGACGTTGGCGATGAAATGCACGGCGATATCCGGCTGTTGCCGCGCCGACAGCGCCAGGGCCGCCATGCGCGGGCCGAGGTCGGAGCCGCCGATGCCGATATTGACGACATCGGTGATGCGCTCGCCGGAAAAACCGCGCCAAACGCCGTTATGGATGCTTTCGCAGAACGCCTGCTGGCGGGCCTGTGCAGCGCGGACTTCGGCCGGGGCCTGGTCGCCGGCGCGCAGGGCCGTGTGGCGGACAGCGCGGCCTTCGGTGTGGTTGATCGCTTCGCCATCGAGCATCCGGCGGCGCCAGCCGGCGACATCGGCCGTCTCGGCATAGGCGCGCAGCAGCGCCATCGTTTCGGCGGTGATCCGTTGCTTGGAATAGTCGAGCAGCAGGCCGTCGTGGTTGAGCGAAAAATGGGCAAAGCGCTGCGGGTCGGCCGCGAATAGGTCGCGCAGATGCTGTGGGCGCATGGCCTCGGCATGGGCGGCAAGCGCCCGCCAGGCCGGGGTGTCGATGGGGTTCATAGCCAGATCATCAGACCGGTTTCGAGAGGGTGGATCAGCGACGCATGGGTCGGGAAGATGCGGATGCGGTATTCCAGCTTGCCGCACAATTCCGGCGTCAGTTCCAGGTGGTAACGCATTTCGCCGTACTCGTTCTGGCCGTCACAGGTCAGCGGATAGTGGCGAACGCGGCCAATGCCGCCGTTGCGGCCCGGGCGGCCGAACAGGGCTTCGAGCGTCACGTCCTCCGGGCGCAGGCCGTTGAGCTGGACCGCCAGCTCGATGCGGACCGTGCCGCCAAATTTCAGGCGCCGCTCCGGCGTGTCGATGCGATGCAGGCGGACGCCCGGCCAGGCGGCGCGGACCTTGGTTTTCCAGTCGGCGACATGGCGGGCGACGGCAAAATTGTCAGAAAAATACTGCCGTCCGTGGCCGGCGGCCGGGGCATAGAACTTCTTGACGTACTCGCTGACCATGCGGGTCACGTTGAAGCGCGGCGAAATGGTCGCAATGGAGCGCTTCGACATCGCGACCCATTCCGGCGAATAGCCCATCGGGCCGGTCCGGTAATAGGTCGGGATCACCTGGTCCTGCAGCAGTTCGTACAGCGTGCGCGCTTCTTCGGCATCGCGCTGGACATCGCTGAGGTGGCCGGGCACCGGCTTGATCGCCCAGCCATTGGCGATGCCGTCGTCGCCTTCGTCGTAGCCTTCACCCCACCAGCCATCGAGCACCGACAGATTGAGCGCGCCGTTCATCGCTGCCTTCATGCCGGAGGTGCCGGAGGCTTCGAGCGGGTAGATCGGGTTGTTCAGCCAGACATCGACGCCGGCAACCAGCGAACGCGACAGGTGCAGGTCGTAGCCTTCGACGAGCAGGATGCGTCCTTCGAACTCCGGCAGCTTGGCCATTTCGGCGATCTTGCGGATGATTTCCTGGCCCGGCAGGTCGGCCGGGTGGGCCTTGCCGGCAAACAGGAAGAGCACTGGCCGACCGGCCTGGGTGATGATCTCGCGCAGCCAGGTCGGGTCCTGGAAAAGCAGCGCGGCGCGCTTGTAGGTGGCGAAGCGGCGGGCGAAGCCGATGGTCAGGATGTTCGGATTGTCCGGGTCGGCGTATTTGAGCAGGCGGTCGAGGTGCGACGGCGAGCCCTGGTTGCGATGGTGTTGCTCGCGGATGCGCTCGCGCACCAGCTTGAGCAGCTTGGATTTCAGCTGCTGGCGGATGCTCCAGTAGGTGGCGTCGGGGATGTCGTCAATGCCGTTCCAGTTGGCCGGCTGGGTTTGCCGCTCCTGCCAGCCGATGCCGAGATAGTGCTCGAAGGTTTCGAACCACTCCGGGGCCAGGAAGGTGGGCAGGTGGACGCCGTTGGTCACGTAGTCCATCGGATTCTCTTCCGGCAGGATCTGCGGCCACAGGTAGCGGCAGATATCGGCCGAAACGTCACCGTGGATGCGCGAAACGCCGTTGTGGTGGCGCGAGCCGCGCAGGGCCAGGGCGGTCATGTTGAAATCGGTCTTGCCCGGTTCGGCGCCCAGGCCCATCAGATGGTCGCAGCTCAGGCCAAGATCGCCGCACCAGCCGCCGAAATAGTTGCGGATCATTTCCTCCGGGAAGTGATCGTGGCCGGCTGGCACCGGCGTGTGGGTGGTGAATACGACGTTCGAGGCAACTGCTTCGAGAGCGGCGGCATAGGGCAGGCCGCCCTTGATCAGGCTGCGGATGCGTTCGAGGATCAGGAAGGCAGCGTGGCCTTCATTGACGTGCCAGACCGTTGGTTTCAGGCCGAGGGCGGCCAGGGCGCGGGTGCCGCCAACACCGAGCAGGATTTCCTGTTCGATGCGCGTCGTCTTGTCGCCGCCGTAGAGGCGGTGAGTGATTTCGCGGTCGCGCGCGCTATTGATCGGCAGCCAGGTGTCGAGCAGGATCAGCCGGACGTGGCCAACGGTCACTTCCCAGACCTTGGCCTGGATGCTTCGGCCGGGGAATTCGACCGCGACCAGCACTTCCTGGCCATCGGCATCGAGCACCGGGGTGACCGGCAGGTCGTCGAAATCCGAATCGTTGTAGGTGGCCTGCTGATGGCCGTCGGCGGTCAGTGTCTGCTGGAAATAGCCCTGGCGGTAGAGCAGGCCGACGCCGATGAAGGGCAGGCCCATGTCGCTGGCCGCCTTGCAGTGGTCGCCGGCCAGGATGCCGAGGCCGCCGGAATAGATCGGCAGGCTTTCGTGGAAACCGAATTCAGCGCAGAAGTAGGCGATCAGGTCATCGTCGGCGAAGGGCTGGCCATGCACGTGCGCCATGTTCGGCATCTCGTGGTAGGTGTCGTAGGACGAGACGACGCGATTCAAAGCGCCGAGGAAGACCGGGTCTTCGGCAATCGCTTCGAGGCGCTTCTGGTCGGCGCGCTTGAGGAAGGCCTTGGGATTGTGGTTGGTCGCCCGCCACAGCGGATGCGACAGGCTGGCGAACAGGCCCTGGGTCGGGCGGTCCCAGCTGTACCAGAGGTTGTTCGACAGTTCTTCGAGGCGCTCCAGGCGTTCCGGAAGTTGCGGATTGACTTCGAGGTTGAAAACGGTTCCGGTCATGGTCGGCTGGGCTCTATGTTCAGTTGGAGTTGCAGGGTGTGGCAGTCGTCGGGGATGGTCCAGCCAAGCCGGAGTTCGACCGCCTGCATGATTTTCTCAAAGCCGGCTTCCGATTGGGAGACGGTCTGGTGTGGCTGGCCGTGAATTTCGCCGGCCAGGGAGGTTTGTAGCGTCAATCGGCCAGCCAATACCCCATCGTCGAGGCTGAGCGAGGTGGCGGCCGGCAGATGCAAGTCTTGCCCAAAGCCGCCGGGAATGTGCCCATCGGCCAGCGTGTAGTGGCCAAGAAAGCCGTCGCAGCTGGGCATGGCCAGGTTGAGTGCGGTTTCAAAGCGGCGGCCGGCCAGGCCGTTCAATTGCCAGGTGACGGTCACTGTCGAAGCATCCAGGCTGTAGGTCTTGCTGATGTGCGGGCGGGCAAAGCTGAGCGCGCCTTCAGTCTGGAGGTAATCGACTAGTGCTTCGCCATCCAGCTTGTCCAGCCAGAGCGCGCGCGGCAGGGCATCCGGCACGATGTCTTCGACACTGATCGGATGCTTGAAGCGGATGATGTCGTGGGCCGAGGCGATGCCTTCGCCGTGATGCTCGCTCGGGCCGTGGGCGATCCTGTCGTGATAGTGCTCGTGGTAGCGGCGCAGCGTGTCGCCGAAATTGTGCATAAGCGGGTAGCTGCTCAACTCGTGGGCGGCGGCCAGGCCGTCGTTGCGGATGACGACCTGCAGGGCGGTCGTATGGGCGATGGTTTCCGCCTTGCCATCGAAATCGAGGTCGACCGAGGCCATGGCCGGGCGGACATGCAGGGCATCGAGTTCGGCTTCGAGGGCAACGATGTTGTTCCACACGGCGCGCCGCAGGTGCGGCAGGTAGAGCCCGCCGAACAGGCCGTGCCAGTAGGCATCGTTGGCCTGGGCGCGGTACAGGTCGTCGACCAGCGCCTGTGGCGGATTGGCGATTTCACCGAGGCGGGCCGACAGGCCCTGCATGCGCTTGTGCATCCAGTTGGCTTCCGGGTAGCGGGTCAGGAAGTTGCGCCAGATGCCGCCGCGCAGGAAAGGCCGGTGTAGGTCGCCTCGGCCGGCCGCCTTTTCGGCGGCGAGGAAGGACGAATAGATGCCGGCGGCCGGCATCGGCAGCGTCCATTCATTCATCTCGCTGTACGAGGTGGTCGGCAGATAAACGATGCCGCGCGTCGCGTTATTGGCGTGGAAATCGGCATAGGTGCCGGTGCGGATTTTCGGGCTGGCCAGCACGCCTTCGATCAGTGCCTTCAGCCAGCCACGGTTGTAGACCCAGTCGTAGGTTTCCGGCCAGATGCCGAATTTTTCGATGTCGTCGAAGTAGATGGCGGCTGACTGATTTCGATCGGCCAGGCTTTCGAGGTAAGCGATCACTTCGTGCGCCGGCGAGAAGGGCAGGCGATAGCGCAGGGCTTCGGAAATCGGGAAGAGGTCGAGTCGGGTGCCGTCTTCCTCGGTGCTGAAGTAGCCATCGAGTTCATCGGCCGATTTGCCGGTGCAGAAGAAATGGTAGTCGTCGACCGTCACGTAGCGGATACCGGTTTCGGCCAGCGCGGGAACGACGGCTGATTCCCAGACGCGTTCAGTCAGCCAGGCGCCGGTCGGTTTGACATCGGTCCAGGTGGTCAGCTTGTCGTTCAGGGTCTTCAGTTGGCCGACGCGGTCGCGATGCGGAATGGCGGCCAGCACCGGTTCGGTATCGCCGGAGCTGAACAGCTCTACCTGGCCACGCTTGACCATCTGCGCCAGTAGCTCCATGTCGGCCGGGTGGCGTTCGCGCAGCCAGTCGAGCAGCCAGCCGGAAAAATGCGCGGCAAAGCGGAAGTCGGGATAGGCGTGGAGGGTTTCCAGAAAGGGCTTGTAGCAGCGCTGGTGCGCGTCTTCGATCACTTCCGGGAAATTGCCGACCGGCTGGTGGGCGTGCACGCCGAGAAGCAGGGTAACTGCGTGAGTCATGATGATTTCTTAGGTGGCGCGGCGCATGGTGCCGCCGCTTTCCGGGGCTCCGCCGCCCGTGCTGATCGGGTGATCGAGGCTGGCAGCCAGTGGCAGGTTGAGCAGGCGGTAGAGCGCCTTCAGGTTTTCGCGGAACAACATGTCGAAGCAGGCGACAGATTGCGGCGAGTTGTAGTCGCCCAGCCACCAGAACCAGTCCGAACTCTCGCAGATGGCCAGCCGGCGCAGCACGTCATGCCGGGTTTCGTCGCTCATCCGCTCGCTGTCCAGCGCCCGGTCGGCACATTGCTTGATGTCGCAAAGCATTTCCCAGGCGCGGTTCTTGTCCGGGTTGCCGATCCAGGTCGATAGCGTGCCGAAGACCCAGCTCCCTGCCGTCAGGCGGGGCAGGCGGGCGCGGCGGTCATGCTGGCTGGCTGCGGCTTCGGACAGCGTGACGGTGCGAATGCCCGGATTCTTGCTCAGGGCGTCGTAGAGGTCGGAGAAGAAATACCAGCCGTTGTACGGGTAGTACTCCCAGGCGTTTTCGCCATCGAGAAAGACCGGGATCAGGTTGCGGTCATCCTGCAGGTGCAAGGCTTTCAACTCCGTCATGAAATGCTGGGCGGCATCGCGGCCGTGCCATTTGGCGTATTCGAAGCCGATCAAGTCTGACAGATGTTCGTTACGGAAAAATAACGTGATGTCGCCGGGGATTTCCTCCGGCGCCTGCCAGGCGACCGAGGTTCTCGCGCTGTCGCCCACCGAGTGGCGGAGTACCCCCTGGCTGCTGGCCGTCCAGCCAAAGCCGGCTTCGGCCACTTGCTTCAGGAAGGGCATCGACAAGGCACCTTCGGCCGGCCACAGGCCAGCCGGCGCCTGCTTGAAGCGGCGGCTATGGCTTTCCTTGGCAGCGAGCAGGTGGGCCTCGACGCGCGAACGGCCACCGGGGTATTCCGGTGCGGCGGGCAAGGGGCAGTCGGGCAGGGCTTCGCGGGCGCTGTTGAAATCGATCATCAGCGGCGCCAGCGGGTGCGTGCCCGGCGTGCAGCTGAGTTCGACCTGGCCGCGTTCGGCCAACGTGCGGTAACGCGGGATGATGTTGCTGATCGCTTGCCCGAGTTCGGCCAGCAAGGCTTGCCGGTCTTCAAAGGTGAAGGCGCTGCCCTTGGCCATCAATTTTGGGATGACCGTGCCGCTGCGGCGCAGGCTTTCGCCACACCAGGCCAGCAGGTACCAGGTAGCCAGGTCAGCAAAATAAGCGCCGGACAGGTAGTTCAGGCCGTTGCCATCGTGGGCGCGAACGAAATCGAGCAGGTCGCGCAGGCGCCGGTAGGGGGCGAAGGGTTCGAGCATGGTCGGCGCATGGCAGCGGAAGGCCATGTCGAGCAGCCAGTCGCGGTCGGCCTGGCCGAGTTGCTCCGGGTCGGCCGCATCGGCAATGCGCAGCAGCGGGTCGCGCCACTGGCCTTGCTCGAACTGCTCGGCGTAATCCTCGATCTGGTCGAGCAGCACCGGCACGAAATTGACCGTGCAGCGCACGTTCGGGTGGCGCTCCAGATGCGCCGCCATGTCGGTGTAGTCCTTGATGCTGTGCAGGAAGACCCAGGGCAGCAGGAACTCCCCGCTGTCCGGGTGCCGGTAATCCGGCTGGTGCATGTGCCAGAGAAAAGCCAGATCCGCCATCAGTGACCTTCAGCGGCGCCCTGGCCGAGCATTTCTGCCGTGACCAGCGTGATCCCCTTGGGGCTGACGTGGAAACGCTTGCGGTCTTCTTCGGGGTCGACGCCGATGACCATGCCTTCCGGAATCTTGCAGTGCTTGTCGACGACGCAGCGTTTGAGCACGGCGTGGCGGCCGATGTCGACGCCGGGCAAGACCACGGAGTCCTCGACGCTGGCCCAGCTATGGACATTGACGCTGGAAAAGAGCAGCGAGCGCTTCACCGTGGCGCCCGAAATGATGCAGCCGCCGGAAATCAGCGAATCGACCGCCGTGCCGCGCCGGTCTTCGTCATCGAAAACAAACTTGGCGGGCGGCATCTGCTCCTGGTAGGTCCAGATCGGCCACTCGTGATCGTAAAGATTGAGTTCCGGCGTCACCTTGGTCATTTCCATGTTCGCCTCCCAGTAGGCGTCGATGGTGCCGACGTCCCGCCAGTAGGGCTGGTGATTGTCGCTGCCGACGCAGGAATCGGCGAAGCGGTGGGCGAACACGCGGTAGCGGGGCACGATATGGGGAATGATGTCCTTGCCGAAGTCGCGGCTGGAACCCTTGGTCATTGCGTCGCGTTCCAGTTGTTCGAACAGGAACTTGGTATTGAAGATGTAGACGCCCATCGAGGCCAGCGCCCGATCCGGCTGGCCCGGAATGGGCGGCGGGTTCTGCGGCTTTTCGACGAAATCGATCACCCGATCCTCTTCGTCAACACCCATCACCCCGAATTCGCGGGCTTCGGCCAGCGGCACGTCGATGCAGGCAACGGTCATGTCGGCCTGATGCTTGACGTGGTGGGCCAGCATGCGGCCGTAGTCCATCTTGTAAATGTGGTCGCCGGCGACGATCAGGATGTGCTCGGGCTGGTAGCGGCGCAGAAAATGCAGGTTCTGGTACACCGCATCGGCTGTGCCCTGGTACCACTGGGTTTCGTCGATCTGTTGCTGGGCCGGCAGGAGCTGGATGAACTCGTCGAAACGGCCATCAAGGAAGCTCCAGCCGCGCTGGATATGGCGGATCAGGCTGTGTGCCTTGTACTGCGTGGCGACGCCGATCTTGCGGATGCCGGAATTGACGCAGTTGGACAGGGTGAAATCGAGAATCCGGAACTTGCCGGCAAAAGGCACGGCCGGCTTGGAGCGGAAGTCGGTCAGTTGCTTCAGCCGGGTGCCCCGGCCCCCGGCCAGGATGATGGCGAAGGTATTGCGCGTCAGATGACTGATGAAGCGCATATCGGTCTGTTCCCGCATCTCGCAATAGGGCTGATGCGGACAGCTTGTGCTCATGGGCATGGCGGACCTCCCTGGTCACTGTTTTGGCTTATGATACTGCGGTAAGGGGGCCCTATGCAGCATGCCGACGCACTTTATCTGTTCAACGAAGGCCGAAACAATCAGGCTTATCGATTGCTCGGCGCCCACGCCGATGTCGCCGGAACGACCTTCCGGGTCTGGGCGCCCAACGCCGCACGAGTCTCGGTAGTTGGCGATTTCAACGGCTGGCATGGCGATGTGCACCCACTGCACCCGCTCGGTGAGTCCGGCGTCTGGGAAGCGATCATCGCCGAAGCCCATCCCGGCAACCTCTACCGCTTCGAAATCACCAACCGCCATACCGGCGACAAACTGATCAAGAGCGATCCCTATGGCCGCGGCTTCGAGCTGCGCCCCGGTTCGGCGGCCTATGTCGTGCCGCCATCGACGCATGTCTGGGCCGATGCCGACTGGCTGCAGCAACGCGCCGGCTGGGACTGGCAGCAGGCGCCGGTCAATATCTACGAAGTGCACCCCGGCTCATGGATGCGCCACCCCGACGGCAAGCCCTACCTGTGGGGCGAACTGGCTGAACGGCTAATTCCCTACGCGCTGGCGCAGGGTTATACCCACCTCGAACTGCTGCCGATCACCGAACACCCGCTCGATGAATCCTGGGGCTACCAGACGACCGGCTACTTCGCGCCGAGTGCGCGCTATGGTTCGGCCGACGAATTGCGCGCCTTCATCGACGCCTGCCATCAGGCCGGGCTGGGCGTGCTGCTCGACTGGGTGCCCGGCCACTTCCCGCAGGACGACTGGGCCCTGGCCCGCTACGACGGCACCGCGCTCTACGAACATGAAGACCCGCGCCTCGGCCTGCATGCCGACTGGGGCACGCACATCTTCAACTACGGCCGGCACGAGGTGCGCAGCTTCCTGATGTCGTCGGCCCACTGGTGGCTGTCGGAATTCCACTTCGACGGCCTGCGCGTCGATGCCGTCGCCTCGATGCTTTACCTCGATTACTCGCGCAAGCACGGCGAATGGCTGCCCAACAAGTTCGGCGGGCGGGAAAATCTTGAAGCCATCGACTTCCTGAAAGAACTCAACGCCATGGTCCACGCTGACTTTCCTGGCGCGCTGACCATTGCCGAAGAATCCACCGCCTGGCCAATGGTCTCCCGGCCGACCTACGTCGGCGGGCTGGGTTTCTCGATGAAATGGAACATGGGCTGGATGAACGACAGCCTGCGCTATTTCCAGCGCGACCCGATCTATCGCCGCTGGCACCACAGCGAACTGACCTTCGGGCAGGTTTACGCCTACAGCGAAAACTACGTGCTGCCCTTCTCGCACGATGAGGTCGTGCACGGCAAGCGTTCGCTGCTCGGCAAGATGCCCGGCGACGCCTGGCAACGCCACGCCAACCTGCGCCTGCTGCTCGCCTGGCAGGCCCTGAATCCGGGCAAGAAACTGATGTTCATGGGCGGTGAATTCGGCCAGCAACGCGAATGGTCGGAAGCGCGCGAACTCGACTGGGGCTTGCTGGCCAATCCGGAAAACGCCGCAGCGCAACGCCTTTCAGCCGATCTCAACCGCCTGTACCGCGACCTGCCGGCCCTGCACACCCAGGATTTCAGCCCCCTCGGCTTCGAGTGGATCGACTGCAACGACAGCGAGCACTCGGTGCTGTCGTGGCTGCGATGGGGCAAGGACGGCAGCTTCGTCGTCGTCGTCTTCAACTTCACCCCCGTGCCGCAAACCGCCTACCGCCTCGGTGTTCCCGAAGCCGGCACCTATGTCGAACTGCTCAATACCGACTCAGCCTTCTACGGCGGCGGCAACCTCGGCAACGGCGGCGCCTTGCCGGCCCATGAAGGCGAATGGATGGGCCGCCCAGCCAATCTGGAAGTAACCATCCCGCCACTGGGGGCGGTGGTGCTGCGGTTGGGGTGACGGGCTGGAGAGTGTCCGACGCGGTAGTTGCTGACTTGCAGAAGCAGACCTTCAGGAACGTTTTAATCTACCAGCCTGCGTGGCTTCTCGCGCAGGCACGGTAGAGTGCTGGATTAGCCAGCACATGCCACACTTTTAGGCGGCTGAGGCATGATTTCGGCGTAACGCTCTATGTTGCCGATTTGTATGCAGAGGGGATGCAGGGTATTGGCTTTCTCAGGTGGGATCCAAGCAAAACGCCATTCCTTCTGGATGACATACCTCCAGTCCTTTATGAATGTAGGGCCATATTTGTGTTCTCTACCGTAAGCCACAGCCCCATCAATGCCAGACCACCGCTGAAGAAACTGCTCAGCATAGAAGTGAATGCGCTCGCAAACCTCTTCCGGTTCGTGAATCACTAAGCAAGCATTAGAGCCAGCGAATTCATCAAACAGGAGTGGATCAAATGCAGTTGAGAAGCTTAGTGTGTAGTAATTGGTTCCGACTTCGTCTCGAAACACAACGTCCCCAATGGTTCTGATTGGCTGACTTGTTGCGACGTGAGTGATTGTGACCTTTTCGCTAGGGGCTGCGTTCTCGCGGACAAGCTCATTGTCGTAACGGGCCGAGTCACCAACCAATTCACCGTAGTAACTAGCTGGCACCAGACGGAACTCGCCCAACATGAGTGAGCGAATGAGCCATTGATGCTCAGAGTAGCGGAACAGTCTCGGACGGGAAAAATCAGGGAGCGACATGTTTGCATTTTACTCAAGGTGAATGGCAGCTTTGCGGTTATGCGTTGGAAGGACTGCCATTGGGCAGTTTTTGCCAACTCCCCTGCTACCATCTCGCACCTCTATCCCGGAATCTTCAATCATCATGCCGTCACGGAATTTCCTGAAATACGTGCTATCAGGCGGGGTTGCCGTCCTGCTCACCGGCTGCGCCCTGCTGTCGTCCTGGCATTGGGAAAAGAGCGGCGCCAGCGAGGCGGAGTATTCGTTCGATGAGGCGCAATGCAAGGCGAAGACTTACTCGGGCAATGACGGAACGGTGACCAATGCGACCGTTCGACGCATGCATGCGTGCATGGAGGCCAAGGGCTGGCGCAAGGCGCCGAACTGAGCGGGGCTGGGGTCAGGTGGGCCGTGCGGCTCGTGCCAGGGTGCCGCGCAGGCCGAGGTCTTCGACGGTCAGTAGCCGGACGGGCATTTTCTTGACCAGTTCGCCGTGTTCGCGTTTGGCCAGGAAGGCTTTGGTGAACGGGGCGGCATCGAGGTGTGGCAAGAGCTTGGCGGCGATACCGCCGGCCAGATATACGCCGCCACGGGCCAGCCAGTGCATGGCGAGGTCGCCGGCAAAGGCGCCGTAGCATTCAAGCCACAGGCGTATGGCTTCGCTGGCCAGCGGGTTGCTGCCGTTCAGGGCTGTCTGGCCGATGGTTTCGGGGGGCTGGGGGTTGCCGCCGAGGAAAGAGTAAATCCGTGACAGACCGGGGCCGGAGACGATGTCTTCGACCGTGACGCGGCCGTTTTGCGCCAGCAGCCAGCGCCAGAGTTCGCCTTGCTGCGGGGTTTGCGGCGCGAAACCGAAGTGGCCGCCTTCGCCGGGAATGACGCGGTAGGCTCCGTCTTGCCAGACCAGACCGGCGACGCCGAGACCGGTGCCGGCTCCGAGGATGACACGTGGCGCTCTGACTTCGGGCTGGCCAGCGTGCAGGGTCAGGATATCCCGGTCTTCGACCAGCGGCAGGCCGTGGGCGGCGGCGGCGAAGTCGTTGAGCAGAGAAACTTGGCCGATGCCGAAGCGGTCTTCCAGCGCACCGGCGGAAAGCTGCCAGGGCAGGTAGGTCAGTTTGGCTTCGCGGCCATCGGTCGGCCCGGCGACACCAAAACAGGCGGCGGCAATGTTGGGTTGGTCGGGAATGAATTCGGCCAGCAGGTCGTCGAAAGCGGGGTAGTCCTGGCTGGCGTAGCGCTGCTGACGAAATATCTTGAGGCGCCCGTCATCAATCTCGGCCAACGCCAGCAGTGTCTTGGTGCCGCCGAGGTCGCCGCCGAGAATCATCTTGGGGAGATGCTCAAATATTAGTCATCCCCGAGAAAGCGGGGATCCAGGACATTGACGTTTCTGGATTCCCGCTTTCGCGGGAATGACATTTTTGAATAAATCAGCATCGCTTAGACAGCCACCGGGGCCGAAATGTGCGGGTGCGGGTCGTAGCCTTCGAGGCGGAAATCCTCGAACTTGAAAGCGAACAAGTCCTTTACTTCCGGGTTGATCCACATGGTCGGCAGGGGGCGGGTGTCGCGGGAAAGCTGCAGCCTGGCCTGCTCGAAGTGGTTCGAGTAGAGGTGGGCGTCGCCGAAGGTGTGGACGAATTCGCCCGGCTGGTAGCCGCAAACCTGGGCCAGCATCATCGTGAACAGCGCGTAGGAGGCGATGTTGAACGGCACGCCGAGGAAGATGTCGGCGCTGCGCTGGTAGAGCTGGCAGGACAGTTTGCCGTTGGCGACGTAGAACTGGAACAGGCAGTGGCAGGGCGGCAGGGCCATGTTATCCACGTCGCCGGGGTTCCAGGCGGAGACGATGTGGCGGCGGGAGTCCGGGTTGTTCTTCAGGCTGTGGATCAGTTGCGTGATCTGGTCGATGACGCGGCCGTCCGGCGTTTCCCAGCGGCGCCATTGCTTGCCGTAGACCGGGCCGAGGTCGCCGTTTTCATCGGCCCACTCGTCCCAGATCTTGACGCCGTTTTCCTGCAGGTACTTGATGTTGGTGTCGCCCTGGATGAACCACAGCAGTTCGTGGATGATCGATTTCAGGTGCAGCTTCTTGGTGGTCATCACCGGGAAGCCCTGGCTCAGGTCGAAGCGCATCTGCCAGCCGAAGACGGAGCGCGTGCCGGTGCCGGTGCGGTCGGATTTGTCATTGCCGTTGTCCAGCACGTGGCGCATCAGGTCGAGGTAGGGCTGCATCGGGGTCGGTCTTTCGGTCGATCAATCAATCGGCTTATTTTACATGGGTGATTGGCAGCGGGGGGCGAGGCAGAGTGGGCGGGCTCTTTCACGTTTTGCCCCGATCCGGAAATTGCTCACGCTGGCAGTGCGCATATCGGTCTAAACTGCCGAAAAAGAAATTTTCGACGGAGTGACAGTGCTTAATAAGGTTGCCAATCTGGGCGGGCTTTTCGCCCAAAAAACGGATCATCCGCTGGCGAATTCGCACGAGCTGAAAAAAGTGCTCAGCGAGATTCCCAGAGATAACGCCTTCAAGGCGCTTGACGAACTGGCCGGCTGGCTGGAATCGCTGGCCGGCGTGGACGATTTTCCGGCCGATCGCCGTTACGACGTTATCCAGCAATTGGACGAGGCGGCGCAAGCGCATCTGAAGCGCCTGTCGCGGGAATATTTCCAGACTCGCCTGTCCCGCTCCGAGGAACAGCGTCTGTGGTCGATCAACTACGGTTTCTGGACCTTGCTGGCGGCCGCTTACGAGCGTTGCCTGCTGGCCATCGCCGACAAGCCGCGGCCCGGTGAATTGGCCAGGAGCGTCTTGCCGGTTTTGTCCATCCGCCTGATCGTTGCCTTGCGGCAGATATTGAAGTGGGAGCAGTTCCACTACGGCCCGTCGCGCGGCGAACTCTGGCGGCGCCTGGGTTTTGCCCTGCTGGCCGCCGAGGAAGCCGGGCTGGCGAACCGCGTCGTGTCGTTGCCAGGCAAAAGCGGGATGACTTCAGCCGATCTGGAATACGAGAAGGCCATGGTTTTCCAGGCGGCGTCGCTCGATAGCCTGTTGCCGCTCGAGATCGAACTGGCCGAGCGCCTGATCGCGCATTTCCTGCCCGGCTTCGTTTTTGGCGCCCACGTTCATATCGATAGTGTCTATTGGTCCGATCTGGTGCTGGCGCAGCCGCCCTTGCGCTTGGCCCAGATGCCGGCGCAGGCCGTGCCAAGCCAGCGTTTCCTCAAGCCGGGGCCGGCCCACGAAGCGATGATCGCCCTGTTGGGCGTGCTGGAGCGCGGTGGCGACATGCCGCCCGAAGTCGATCTGGGGGGGCAGTACCCGCCCAAGCTGCTGGTTCGCGTGCTGCATCACCTCACGGCCTACCTCGCCCCTATTCCGCCGCAGCGCCAGTATGACCGGCATCGCGTCATGCACCGGATGTCGGTGCTCAATGGGCTGGTCAATGCCTTCGTCGTGTTTTCCGGGGAATTCGGTGGCCGGCCGGCGGGCTTGCCGGTCGAAAGCTGGGTGGTCGAGAACGTCAGCCGGGGCGGCTTTGGTGCCGTGCTCGGCAATGTGCCCGGCGAGTGGCTGAAAGTCGGCGCCCTGATTGCCATGCAGCCGGAAGGCGGCGAAAACTGGCTGGTCGGCGTTATCCGCCGCTATCGCCGGGCTACGGAAAGCGAATCTCGGGTTGGCATCCAGGCGATTGCCCGCCAGGCGGTTTCAGTCGAACTGAAAGTGCGGACAGCCTCCAGCTACGCCTCGGCCGCCAGCATTCCGGCGCTGATGCTGCTTGATGGCAATGAGCCGGACGAAGTGCGGGTCATTCTGCCGCCCTCGACCTTCGATATTCGTGAGGGCATGGAATACGCCAGCGAGGGCAAACGTTACGTGCTGACGCCGGTGGCGTTGGTCGAGCAGGCCGGCGATTTCGAACTGGTTCGTTATCGCCAGAGCGTGCTCGGCTGATTACGCCTGTTTGGCCCGAATCGCCGATTTGGGCCGGAAGGCCTTGATCACAGCCTCGTTCGTTTCGGCGTAAGGGCCACCGATCAGGTCGATGCAGTAGGGCACGGCGGCGAAGATGCCGACGTGCGTTACCTTGCCGTCAGCGTCGCGAACGCCTTCCAGTGTTTCCTTGATCGATTTCGGCTGGCCGGGCAAGTTGATGATCAGCGCCTGTTTGCGGATCACGGCCACCTGGCGCGAGAGGATGGCGGTCGGCACGAAATTCAGGCTGATCCGCCGCATTTCCTCGCCGAAGCCGGGCATTTCCTTGTCGGCCACGGCCAGCGTCGCTTCCGGCGTCACGTCACGCAAGGCCGGGCCGGTACCGCCGGTGGTAAGCACCAGATGGCATTTTTGCGCATCAACCAGTTCGATCAGCGTGCTTTCAATGGTCGGCTGGTCGTCGGCGATCAGCCGGGTTTCGACACGCCACGGGCTGCTCAGCGCGGATGACAGCCATTCCTGCAGCGCCGGAATGCCCTTGTCTTCATAAACGCCGGTCGAGGCGCGGTCGCTGATCGAGACCAGGCCAATGACCAGTTCGTCATTCATCGTCGGCTTCCTCTTCCGGGTCGGGCGTGCCTTGCTTGTCGAGTTCCTGCAGGATCTGGAAGATGGCCCGGAAATTCTTCGGCGGCTTGTTGTTTTCCTGTTCCTTCAGCGCATTGCGGCGCAGTTGGCGCATGTGCTGGAGATCGAGCGACGGCCAGATGGCGGCGATTTCGGCCAGGAAGGACTCGTCTTCGAGCAGACGGGTGCGGAAGCGCTCCAGCCGGTGCAGACGGGCGGTTTCAGCCGACGATTCGCCGCGCAGCATGGCCAGGCCGGCCCGGATCGGTTCGTCGTCGACGCCGCGCATCAGCTTGCCGAGATACATCACCTGGCGGCGATGGGCGCCGTGGGCGGTGATCTTCTGGCATTCACGAACCGCTTCGAAAATATTTTCCGGCAGGTTGATCTTTTTTAGCTGGCCGACCGAAAGCTCGACCAGTTCTTCGCCGAGATCGCGCAACTCATGCATCGCCTCTTTCTTCTTGGTCTTGGAGGGGCGGCCGGTGTCTTCGGTGAAATCTTCTTCATGCATGGTTTGCGTCCGGTGCGGGCAATAACGGGCTGTTATGATAGCGACTTTCCCGCCCTGACGCCCCCTCCATGTCCGAAACTGCCGCATTTTCCTACCCCTTTGCCTCCCTGCAGCAACTCGCCGAGGACGTGCTCAAACACGCCAAGGTCAAGGGAGCGACGGCCTGCGAAGTCGATGTCTCCGAGGGTTTCGGGCAGTCAGTGACGGTGCGTTGCGACGAGGTCGAGACCATTGAGTTCAACCGCGACAAAGGCATCGGCATCACCATCTACTCCGGTCAGCGCAAGGGTTACGCCAGCACGTCCGATTTCTCGGCGCAAGCCTTGCGCGAAACCGTCGAGGCGGCACTCGACATCGCTCGCTTCACGGCCGAGGACGATTGCGCCGGACTGGCCGATGCAGCGCTGATGGCCAAGGATTGCCCCGATCTCGACCTGTATCACCCGTGGGCCTTGAGCGTCGAAGCGGCGATCGAGACGGCCCGCCGCTGCGAGCAGGCGGCCTTCGATGCCAGCCCGTTGGTCAGCAATTCCGAAGGTGCCTCGATTTCAACGCAGCAGGCCCATTTTGTCTCGGCCAACAGCCTGGGCTTCATGGGCGGCTATCCGACCTCGCGCCATTACATCTCGTGCTCGGTGATTTCCGGCGAGCAGGATGCGATGCAGCGCGACGACTGGTACACCACGCATCGCGATGCCAGCCGTCTGGATGATGCGGCGCAGGTTGGCCGTATAGCCGCCGAACGCGCCGTTGCCCGCCTGGGTGGGCGCAAGGTCAAGACCGGCGAATTTCCGATCATTCTCGAAGCGCCACTGGCTGGTGGCCTGCTCGGCAGCCTGGTACATGCCGCCAGCGGCGGTGCGCTCTATCGCAAGTCCTCGTTCCTGCTCGACCAGTTGGGCAAGAAAATCATGCCGGACTTCGTGCAGATCGCCGAGCGGCCGCATATCAAGTGTGGCCTGGGGAGCGCCTCCTTTGACAGCGACGGCGTGGCGACGCGCGACCGCGACTTGGTCAGCAACGGCATCCTGCAGGGCTATTTCCTGAGTACCTACACGGCGCGCAAGCTCGGCATGCAAACGACGGCCAACGCCGGCGGCAGCCACAATTTGATCATTGAACCCGGCGACCTCGATCTCGACGGCCTGCTCGCCAAGATGGGGCGCGGTCTGCTGGTGACCGAGTTGCTCGGCCACGGCATCAACTACGTGACCGGCGATTATTCGCGCGGCGCGGCCGGCTTCTGGATCGAGGACGGCAAGATCGCCTATCCGGTCGAGGAAATCACCATCGCCGGCAATCTCAAGGACATGCTGGCTGGCATCGTCGCGGTTGGTCGCGATGTGCAGGTGCGCGGCACCAAGCAAACCGGCTCGATCATGCTCGACCGGATGACGGTAGCCGGCGACTGATCTGGCGGGCGTCGGGCTGGCCCGCCGATGGTCGGCGAGCTCGATGCAGATTGGCTATTTGCCGCTGGCAATCAGGGTTTTTCCTGATCGGGTTTTCTCCAATCGCAATTTACATTCCGCTTCCTAGAATGAGGTCTGTTGTAAATAACCTCAAAAATTCACTGTCTAGGAGACAAGATGCAACGTCGTGATTTTCTGAAAAAGGCTTCCATCGGCGCTGCTGCCGGTGCTGCCGCTACCGTCGCCGCTCCGGCGATGGCGCAATCCTCGCCCAGTATCAAATGGCGCCTGACTTCCAGCTTTCCTAAGAGCCTCGACACCATCTACGGTGGTGCTGAGCAACTGGCCAATCGCCTGCGCGAGCTGACCGGCGGCAAGTTCGATATCCGCGTCTTCCCGGGCGGTGAAATCGTTCCCGGCCTGCAGGCGCTGGACGCCGTGCAACAGGGCACCGTCGAGTGCTGCCATACCGCTTCCTATTATTACGTCGGCAAGGATCGCACCTTCGCCTTCGGCACGACCATTCCTTTCGGCATGAATGCCCGTCAGACCAACGCCTGGATGTACCAGGGCGGCGGTCAGCAACTGCTCGACGAGTTCTATGCCGGCTACAACTGCGTTTCCTTCCCCGGCGGCAATTCCGGTACCCAGATGGGCGGCTGGTGGCGCAAGGAAGTGAAGACCGTGGCTGACCTCAAGGGCATCAAGATGCGCATCGGCGGCCTCGGTGGCGCCGTGCTGACGCCGCTCGGCGTTGTGCCGCAGCAGATCGCCGCCGGCGATATCTACCCGGCGCTGGAAAAGGGCACGATCGACGCGGCCGAGTGGATTGGTCCGTACGACGACGAGAAGCTGGGCTTCTACAAGGTTGCCAAGAATTACTACGGTCCGGGCTGGTGGGAGCCGAGCACCTGCCTCGAATTCTTCGTCAACAAGAAGGAATGGGACAAGCTGCCGAAGGAATACCAGGCCGCCTTCGCCTGTGCCGCTGCCGAAGCCAACGTGACGATGACCGCCGAATACGATCACAAGAACCCGATCGCGCTGGCCAAGTTGCTGCAAAACGGCGTCAAGCTGCACAGCTTCTCCAAGGAAATCATGGAAGCCGCCTACAAGTCGGCGCAACAAATCTATGCCGACGAGTCGGCCAAGAATCCGGCTTTCAAGAAGATCTACGACTCGTACGCCAAGTACGCCAAGAGCCAGCGTGCCTGGTTTGCCGTCGCCGAAATGCCGATGGACCAGTTCGCACAGTCGCATCGCTGACCCTTGCCGGTCATGGATTCAAAAAAAGGAGCTTCGGCTCCTTTTTTTATGGACAGAAGCGGCCGTGCCCTGGTGATTAGGGCCATTGGTGGGGCTTAGGGTTTTCCACTACTCGCAAAAAATGTACTCTTGGTAAAGAATGACCCCATCGCCATATTATGGCGACTCAATACTTAGAGGAGACAAAATGCAACGTCGTGATTTTCTGAAAAAGGCTTCCATCGGTGCCGTCGCCGGTGCCGCAGCGACCGTCGCCGCGCCGGCTGTCGCCCAGGCTCTGCCCAATATCAAGTGGCGCCTGACCTCCAGCTTCCCGAAGAGCCTGGACACCATTTACGGTGGTGCCGAAGTGCTGGCCAATCGCCTGCGTGCGATGACCGGCGGCAAGTTCGACATCCGCGTCTTCCCGGGCGGCGAGATCGTTCCCGGCCTGCAGGCGCTGGACGCCGTGCAGCAGGGTACCGTCGAGTGCTGCCACACCTGTTCGTACTACTACGTCGGCAAGGACAAGACCTTCGGCTTCGGCACCTCGGTTCCGTTCGGCATGACGGCTCGCCAGATGAACGCCTGGATCTACTACGGCGGCGGTCAGAAGTTGCTCGACGAGTTCTACAGCAACTACAACGTCCTGTCTTTTGCCGGCGGCAACACCGGCACCCAGATGGGCGGTTGGTGGCGCAAGGAAGTCAAGACCGTGGCTGACCTCAAGGGTATCAAGATGCGTATCGCCGGTCTCGGCGGCACCGTCTTCTCGGCGCTTGGCGTCGTGCCGCAGCAAATCGCCGGTGGCGACATCTACCCGGCGCTGGAAAAAGGCACCATCGATGCGGCCGAGTGGGTGGGCCCGTACGATGACGAAAAGCTCGGCTTCTACAAGGTTGCCAAGAATTATTACTACCCGGGTTGGTGGGAACCGGGCCCGACCATCCACTTCTTCGTCAACAAGGCCGAGTGGGCCAAGCTGCCGAAGGAATATCAGGAAGCTTTCCAGGCTGCCGCCTTCGAAGCCAACGTGACGATGATGGCCGAATACGACCACAAGAACCCCGCCGCACTGGCCAAGCTGATGCAGGCCGGCGTCAAGGTCAAGGAGTTTTCTTCGGAAATTCTCAAAGCCACCTACAAGGCGGCAACCGACATGTATGTCGACGAAGCCGGCAAGAACCCGGCCTTCAAGAAGATCTACGTCGAGTACGACAAATACCGTCGAACCCAGTCGGCCTGGTTCAGTCTGGCCGAACGACGGATGGATGGATTCTTGCAGACCGGTAAATAACGGGCCGCTGCTTAGCCTGATCTGATAAAGCCCGCGAACTTTGCGGGCTTTGTCGTTTCTAACTCCCTTCTTTCCTGAAGGAGATTCCAATGCTTGCGAAATCGATAATTCGAGCACTGGGTGTTCTCGGTCTGGGTTTTTCTTTATCTGCCCTGGCGCAGTACGATGTGCCTTCCTTCAAGGCTGACTCGGCAAAGCTTTCCGACCTGTCGTTTGCCAGTGAACCTAAAGAGCTCGGCTTGTTTTCAACAATCCACAACGGTCTGTTCAAACCGGTGGGCATGAAAGATGGGGTTCGCTACCCAGGCCTGGTTCTACTGCATAACTGCGGCGGCATCATGCCTCGGCAAATGCGCCAGTGGATCGAGGCCGGCACTCAGGAAGGCTACGTTGTCCTGCTGATCGATGGCATGCGCGGGAACAAGAGCAATTGCTTTCCGCCAACGCCGATTTCGGTAGGTCGGCGCATCAAGGATGCCTTTGATGCACTGGCCCACCTGTCGGCTTTGCCCTTTGTTGACCCGAAACGAATCTTTGCAGCGGGTTATTCCCAAGGGGGATTCACGGCATCGCAGGTCAGCAGTCGCGAGGTGGCCGAGGCATTCGTGCCGGCCGGGGCGCCCCGCTTTGCCGGAACAGTCGCGTTTTACAGCACCTGCCGTTGGCCTGCTGGAAAAATTCCGCGAGTCAATGTCGATATCCCCATCGTGCGGCCGGATATCGATCGTCCGCATTTGATGCTGATGGGGGCGCTCGACAATGAAACACCCAGCGAGTGGTGTGACGCTGTCCTGCCCGCCATGAAGGCCGCGGGTGTCCCGATCTCTACACACGTCTATGCCGACATCGGTCACTGCTGGGATTGCATCGATATCGATGGTTTCAGCAAGACGGACTTCAAGGGTGATCGCATCAGCTATCGTTACGATGCCAAATTGACAGAAGATTCACGGCGCCGGATGTTCGAGTTTTTCAGCAGTATTCGCTAGACGTAAAAAAGCCCCGCCGATTCGGGCGGGGCATCTTGGTATGCCGGTGCTCAGTTTTCCAGCAGGCTGCGCAACATCCAGGCATTTTTCTCGTGAATCTGCATGCGCTGGGTCAGCAGATCGGCGGTCGGTTCGTCGCCGGCTTTGTCAACAATCGCGAAAATGCCGCGGGCCGTCTTGGTGACGGCTTCCTGGCCGGCGACCAGTTGCTTGATCATGTCCTCGGCGCTGACCTTGCCTTCGCTTTCCTTGATCACCGTGAGCTTGGCGAACTCGCTGTAGGTGCCGGGGGCGGCAACGCCCAGGGCGCGGATGCGCTCGGCGATCAGGTCCAGGGCATTCCACAGTTCGGTGTACTGGTCCATGAACATCACGTGCAAGGTGTTGAACATCGGGCCGGTGACGTTCCAGTGGAAATTGTGCGTTTTCAGGTAAAGGGTGAACGAGTCGGCCAGCAGGTGGGAGAGTCCTTCGGCGATCTTTTCGCGATCTTTCTTGGTGATTCCGATGTCCATGATGTCCTCCTGAAAGTGGGTGGTTTTTACACGCTTAATGATGCGCCAAGCCGGGCTTGCTTGCCAATTGATTACGCTAATTCAGGCGATAGGGGCAACAAAAAGGCGAGGCCGCAGCCTCGCCTTCATCGGGAGCGCGACTCCCTTACTTGTCGTTGCTTTGCAGGCTCTTCAGCAACTCTGCCGAGCCCTTGTCTTCTTCAGCGCCATCCTTCTGCGCATCCGGTTCCTCTTCGCTCGGTTTCATCAGCGAGTCGAGGTCGACCGCAGCCGGCGCCTTGCCTTCCTTCTCCAGGCGCTGCTGTTCCTTCTGCGCCTCGTCGCCGTAGCTGACGATGTTCGGGAAGATGATGATCAGCGCGACCATGATGATCTGGATACAGACGAAGGGAATGGCACCCCAGTAAATATCCGTCGTCTTCACCGAGCTGGGCGCGACCGAGCGCAGGTAGAACAGCGCAAAGCCGAAGGGCGGGTGCATGAACGAGGTCTGCATGTTGACCGCGAGCAGCACGCCGAACCAGACCAGATCGATGCCCAGCTTGTCCGCCACTGGTGCGAGCAGCGGCACGATGATGAAGGACAGTTCGAAGAAGTCGAGGAAGAAGGCCAGCACGAAAACCAGGATGTTGACCACGATCAGGAAGCCGACCTGGCCGCCGGGCAGGCCGAGCAGGAGGTGCTCGACCCACAGGTCGCCATTGACGCCACGGAAGACCAGGCCGAACACAGTCGAGCCGACCAGAATGAAGACCACGAAGGACGACAGCTTGCCGGTGGTTTCCATGGCCTGCTTGAGCAGCTTCATGGTGATCCGCTTGCGGGCCAGGGCGAGGATCAGTGCGCCGGCTGCACCCATGGCGCCGCCTTCGGTCGGCGTTGCAATGCCGAGGAAGATGGTGCCGAGAACGAGGAAGATCAGGACCAGCGGCGGCACCAGCGTGGTCAGCACGCGCAGCATCAGCTTGAGGCCGCGCAGCGAGCGGGCTTCCGGCGGCAGGGCCGGGCAGGCGTTGGGCTTGAGGACGCTCAGGATGGCCACGTAGCCGACATACAGCGTGGTCAGCACCAGGCCCGGAACCATGGCGCCTTCGTACATGTCGCCAACCGACTTGCCGAGCTGGTCGGCCATGATGATCAGTACCAGCGACGGCGGGATAATCTGGGCCAGCGTGCCGGAGGCGGCGATGACACCCGAGGCGAGCCGCTTGTCGTAGCCGTAGCGCAGCATGATGGGCAGCGAGATCAGACCCATCGAGATCACCGAGGCAGCCACCACGCCGGTCGTTGCCGCGAGGAGCGCGCCAACGAAGATCACCGCGTAGGCGAGGCCGCCGCGCATCGGGCCAAACAGCTGGCCGATGGTGTCGAGCAAGTCCTCGGCCATGCCGGATCGTTCAAGTATCAGCCCCATGAAGGTGAAGAAGGGAATGGCCAGCAGCGTGTCGTTGGCCATGATGCCGAAGATGCGCTCGGGTAGTGCCTGGAACAGCGCCGGGGTCAGCAGGCCGAGTTCGATGCCGATCAGGCCGAAAACGATGCCGTTGGCCGCCAGGGCAAAGGCGACCGGGTAGCCGAAGAGCAGGAACAGGACGAGGGCACCGAACATCAGCGGTGCCATATTGGCAATCATGAACTCCGCCATTATTTGGCCTCCTGTGCTTTGGCGGCGGCAATCGCTGCAGCCAGTTCTTCTTCGGCCGTCGGGCCTTTCTTCTTGTCGTTCGGGTCGTCAATCATTCCGGCCAGGAAGGCGAAGCGCTTGAACAGTTCCGAAACACCTTGCAGGGCGAGCAGCGTGAAGGCGATCGGCAGCAGGATCTTGACCGGCCAGCGGAGCAGGCCGCCGGCATTGGCTGACATCTCGTTGATCTTGATCGACTCGGCGATCAGCGGCAGCGATAGCCAGAGAACCAGAATGACCATGGGCAACAGGAAGAACAGGGTGCCGATGATGTCGATCACGGCGAGGCCGCGCGGCGACAGCTTGCCGGACAGTACGTCGATCCGGACATGTTCGTTGCGTTGCAGCGTATAAGGGGAGCACAGCAGAAATACGGCGGCAAACAGATACCACTGAATTTCCAGCAGGCCATTTGAACTATAGTCAAACACGAAGCGCACAACGGCATTGGCAGAGCTGACGATAGTCATCAGCAATACCAGCCAGAATGCGCCCTTGGCAACACGCTCGTTGAGCCAGTCGATCAGCTGCGAGAGCTTGAGCAGAAGGGTCACGAAAAGTCCTCCTCGATTGATAAAATTCCCGACTTCTGATGTGGCCGGGGTTAATTGAAAATCCTAGTGCGCCCAATTTACAGCGAAGGTCATAGTTCGAAAATGGTGGAAATCCCTACAAGCCAGCCAACGCGCATCTGCCTGGTGCGCCATGGCGAAACAGAGTGGAACGCGGAGCGGCGCATCCAGGGCCAGATCGACATCGGTCTTAACGACACCGGCAAGCGCCAGGCCGTTGCCGCCGGTCGCTGGCTCAGATCTGCCGGTATTGTCGCGCTCTACAGCAGCGATCTCAAGCGGGCATGGACCACGGCACAATCGATTGGTACCGAACTCGGCCTGGCGCCGACGCCCGTGCCCGAGATGCGCGAACGCCGCTATGGCGTGTTCGAAGGGCTGACCTACGACGAAGCGAAGGCGAATCACCCGGATGGCTACGCTGCCTTCGAGGGGCGCAACGCCGAGTACGATTTCGAGAACGGCGAGAGCCTGCGTGCCATGTTCGATCGCGTTACCGGCAAGCTCAAGGAACTGGCGGCGCGGCACGCCGGGGAAACCATCGCCATTGTGTTGCACGGTGGCGTACTAGACATCATCAACCGCTTCGTGCGTGGCAACTCGCTCGAAACACCGCGCGATTTCCTGATTCCCAACGCCGGTATCAACTGGATAGCCACGGTCGACGGCCAGTGGACCCTCAAAACCTGGGGTGAAACCGATCATCTGGAACCCGGCGCCCTTGATGAGCTTCCGGCGTGATAAAATTCCACCCCTTTTCAATGGCTTGAGGCTATCCCCATGTTTTCCGCGAAAGACACCCTGGCAAAAGTTGACCCCGAACTCTGGAAGGCGATCGAAGCCGAAAACCAGCGTCAGGAAGACCACATCGAACTGATCGCGTCCGAAAACTACGTGAGCAAGGCCGTCATGGAAGCCCAGGGCTCCCAGCTCACCAACAAGTACGCCGAAGGTTACCCGGGCAAGCGCTACTACGGCGGCTGCGAATTCGTCGACATCGCCGAGCAGATCGCCATCGATCGCCTGAAGAAGCTGTTTGGCGCCGAAGCTGCCAACGTTCAGCCGAACTCCGGTTCGCAGGCCAATCAGGCCGTGCTCATGGCTTTTGCCAAGCCGGGTGACACCATCATGGGCATGAGCCTGGCCGAAGGCGGCCATCTGACCCACGGCATGGCGCTCAACATGTCCGGAAAGTGGTTCAACGTCGTTTCCTACGGCCTGAACGAGAAGGAAGAGATCGACTATCCGCGCATGGAAGCGCTGGCTCGCGAGCATAAGCCGAAGATCATCGTCGCTGGTGCCTCGGCCTACGCCCTGCGTATCGACTGGGAACGCTTCGCCAAGATTGCCAAGGAAGTCGGCGCCATTTTCTGGGTCGACATGGCCCACTACGCCGGCCTGATCGCCGCAGGTTTCTACCCGAACCCGGTGCCCTTCG
Source organism: Ferribacterium limneticum (assembly GCF_020510625.1). Taxonomy (NCBI): domain Bacteria; kingdom Pseudomonadati; phylum Pseudomonadota; class Betaproteobacteria; order Rhodocyclales; family Azonexaceae; genus Ferribacterium; species Ferribacterium limneticum. Next base: position 707,577 of record NZ_CP075191.1, read on the forward strand.
CCGATGTCGTGACCTCGACCACGCACAAGACCCTGCGCGGCCCGCGCGGCGGCGTCATCCTGATGAAGGCCGAGCACGAAAAGGCCCTCAATTCCGCCATCTTCCCCGGCCTGCAAGGCGGCCCGCTCGAGCATGTCATCGCCGCCAAGGCTGTTGCCTTCAAGGAAGCCGCGACGCCGGAATTCAAGAACTACCAGGAACAGGTCATCAACAACGCCCGCGTCATGGCCCGCGTACTCGGCGAAGAACGCGGCCTGCGCGTGGTTTCCGGCCGCACCGAGAGCCACGTCTTCCTGCTCGACCTGCGCGCCAAGAACATCACTGGCAAGGAAGCCGAGGCAGCACTGGGTCGTGCCCACATCACGGTCAACAAGAATGGCATTCCGAACGATCCGCAGAAGCCCTTCGTCACTTCCGGCATCCGTATCGGTTCGCCGGCCATGACGACCCGCGGTTTCACCGAGATCGAAGCCGAGACGATTGCCCACCTGATCGCCGATGTGCTCGACGCACCGAACGACGAAGCTGTCGCCGCGACGGTGCGCGATAAGGTTTCGGCCCTGTGCAAGAAGTTCCCGGTCTATGGCGCCTGACTTGGTTATTAGTCGCTAGTCAGTAGTTGGCTAGCGACTAACAACCAGCGACTAATAGCTAACATGAAATGTCCTTTCTGCGGTGCCGAGGATACGGCGGTTGCCGATACCCGTCTGAACGATGACGCCGATGTCGTTCGGCGCCGCCGGAAGTGCAATGCCTGCGACAAGCGTTTCACAACCTACGAGCGGGCTGAAATCCAGCTGCCGCAAGTGGTCAAGAAAAATGGCCTGCGTACCGAGTTCAGTCGCGGCAAGCTGCGCGCCAGTCTGGAGCTGGCCCTGCGCAAGCGTCCGGTGTCCATCGAGTCGGTCGATGCTGCTGTCGCCGATATCGAGGAAAGATTGCTGGCCGCCGGTGAGCGCGAAGTGAGCACGCAGCAACTCGGCGAGCTGGTCATGCGCGAGCTGAAGAAGCTCGACAAGGTGGCGTATATCCGCTTCGCCTCGGTTTACCGTAATTTCGAAGACGTGGATGCCTTCTCCAAGGCCATCCGCGAAGTTTCCCCCGCCGCCAAGAAAAAATGAGCTTTACCGCCGTCGATCACGGCATGATGGCGCGCGCCCTGCGGTTGGCCGAGCGTGGGCTATGGACCACATCGCCGAATCCCCGTGTTGGTTGTGTGCTGCTCCGCGCAGGTGAAGTCGTTGGCGAAGGCTGGCACGAGAAGGCCGGCGAACCGCATGCCGAAGTTCATGCGCTGCGCGCTGCCGGCGAAAAAGCCAAGGGTGCCACGGCGTATGTGACGCTGGAGCCGTGCAGCCATCATGGTCGCACGCCGCCTTGCGCCGAGGCGCTGATCGCCGCTGGCGTTTCCCGGGTCGTGGCGGCAATGACCGATCCCAATCCGCTGGTTTCCGGCAAAGGCCTGGCCTTGCTGCAGGCCGCCGGTATCGAAACAGCCAGTGGCTTGCTCGAAAGCGAAGCGCGTGAACTGAATATCGGTTTCGTTTCACGAATGACCCGTGGCCGCCCGTGGCTGCGCCTGAAAGTCGCGGCCAGTCTGGACGGCAAGACGGCCTTGAATAATGGGGTCAGCCAGTGGATTACCGGCCCCGATGCCCGGCGCGATGGCCATGCCTGGCGGGCTCGCGCCTGTGCGATCCTGACGGGGATTGGCACCGTGCGTGATGATGATCCGCAACTGTCGGTACGCGATGTGGCGACGATCCGGCAACCGCAGCGAGTGGTTGTCGATAGCAAGTTTGAGACGCCGCTCGGCGCGAAGATTCTTCAGGGCGGGCCGGTGCTGATTGCCGGGGCGGTGGCCAATGCTGAAAGAATTGCAGCATTGCGCTCGGCCGGCGCGGAGGTGCTGATTCTGCCCAATCCATCGGGCAAGGTGGATTTGCAGGCGCTGCTAGAAATGCTGGCGCAGCGCGGCATCAATGAAGTGCATGCCGAAGCCGGCTTCAAGCTGAATGGCTCTCTGTTGCGCGAAAATCTGGTCGATGAACTACTGCTTTACTTGGCGCCCTGCCTGATTGGCCATGAAGCGAGTGGCCTGTTCAATCTGCCGGCGCTGACTACCCTAGACGACAAGCGCTGCTTGCAGATTCGCGATCTTCGCCAGGTTGGTGCAGATATTCGCCTGATCGCACGTTTCCGCTAGGTCCGCAAACTGCGCAGTCGCTGTCTTTCTTGAAACGGACGCTGCGCCATTCCATGCTCAGCGCATCCAGCAGGAGCAGCCGCCCCGTCAGCGCTTCACCAATCCCCGCCGCCAGTTTCAGCGCCTCGGCTGCCTGCATGGTACCGATGATGCCGGTCAGCGGGGCGAAAACGCCCATTACCGCACAGCGCACTTCCTCGACATCCTCCCCTTCCGGAAACAGGCAGTGGTAGCACGGCGAATCATCCCGGCGCAGGTCGTAGACGCTGATCTGGCCATCGAAACGGACGGCAGCACCGGATACCAGCGGCTTTCTATGATGAACGCAGGCGCGATTGATGGCGTGACGCGTTGCAAAATTGTCGGTGCAGTCGAGCACGATATCGGCGCTGCTCACCAGTGCGTCAAGCGCAGCACCGGAAAGACGTTGCTGGAGCGGGACGATTTCTATCTCGGGGTTGATGGCGCTTAGCGCCTGCCTGCCGGATTCCGCCTTGGGCAAACCAACGCGAGCCTGCGTGTGCAGGATTTGCCGCTGCAGGTTGGTGAAATCAACGGTGTCGTCATCGACGAGGGTGATTTTGCCTATCCCCGCCGAGGCGAGATAAAGCGCAGCGGGAGAACCCAGGCCGCCGGCGCCGATGACCAGCGCATGTGATCCGAGAATTCGCGCCTGGCCTTCGATGCCCAGGGCGTCCAGCAGAATATGCCGGCTATAGCGGAGAAGCTGGTCGTCAGTCATTGTGTCGCTGGTAATTTGTCGCTAGTCAGCACGATCTGTTGCTAACAACTACATGCTATCGACTAATGACTATTTATATTCCCGCCACTCCGGCGGTGTGTCGTCGTGGTCGCCATGCGGGTGCTGCTCCCAGGCTTGCACATAGGCTTCCTGGGCCGAGCGTTTCAGTCGCCTTTCGGGCGCGCCGAGGTTGTGCAGCTGGGTGTCTTCGACGTAATAGATCAGCGCCCGGGTCAGCTTGGTCATCAAGGTGTTGTCGAGGTGATAACCCTTGTCGACCAGATGTTCGTCGAGTTCGCGTAGCGTGTGATCCTGCAGGTCATAGCTGACGCCCAGCGAACGCTTTTCGTATTTCGGCTGGATGTCGACGGCATCCAGCCGCTGCAGGTCATCGGCTGCTTCCGGCACCTGGCCGGGCGGGAACTTGGAGAACTGAATCTCCCGTTTTTTCTTGAGGTCTGTGCCGGCCATCATCCCTCCTGTTCAGTAAGCTATTGGGTTTTATTCTGCATGATCTGCAGACCCTTGAGCAGGTTTATCGCCTGCTGGAACTGGTAGTCGCTCTTGCTGGCATATTCCAGTCGTTGCGGCAGTTCGTCCTCCGCCTCTTCCTTGCCATTCTTGTCCTTGCCGGATTTGGCCGGTGTCTTGGCTTGCGGCTTGGTATCGGCCTTGGGAGCTTCCTTGTCGCGGTCGTTGCTCAGATGGCGGTCAAGATCGGCCTCGCGCAGGCGCATTGACGCCGCGGCGTTGCCGTTCAGGCTTTCCTCGACGACGATGTCCGGCGTGATGCCCTTGGCCTGGATCGAGCGACCTTCCGGTGTGTAGTAGCGGGCCGTGGTCAGCTTGATTGCGGTGTTACCAGGCAGGGGCAGTACGGATTGCACGGAGCCTTTGCCGAAGGTCTGGGTGCCGACGATGACGGCACGTTTGTGATCCTGCAGTGCGCCGGCGACGATTTCGGATGCCGAGGCCGAGCCACCATTGACCAGCACGACCATCGGCACCTTCTTGGCTTCAATCGGCATGGCTTTCAGCGGGTCTTCCTTGGTGCCGCGCAGGTAATCCTGAGTGCGGGCCCTGAATTCCTGCTTGGCATCCTCGGTGCGGCCGTCGGTCGAAACTACCTTGACGTCGGGCGGCAGGAAGGCGGCGGAAACGCCGATGGCGCCATTGAGCAGGCCGCCCGGATCGTTACGCAGGTCGAGGACCAGGCCTTGCAGCTTGTTGCCATCCTTGTAGAGGCCAGTCACGTGCTTGGCCAGTTCGGCGATGGTGTTTTCCTGGAACTGGGTGATTCGAACCCAGCCATAACCTGGTTCGATCAGTTTGGATTTGACACTCTGGACCTTGATTACTTCGCGGACCAGGGTCAGTTCGATCGGTTTTGTTTCACCCTTGCGGATGATCGACAGCTTGATCGGCGTCTTCGGCTTGCCGCGCATTTTCTTGACGGCTTCGGATAGCGTCAGGCCCTTGACCATCGTGTCATCGAGCTTGAAGATCAGATCGCCTGATTTGACGCCAGCGCGATAGGCTGGCGTGTCCTCGATGGGCGAAACGACCTTGACCAGGCCGTCTTCCATGCCGACTTCAATGCCCAAGCCGCCAAATTCGCCCTGTGTGCCGACCTGCAGATCCTTGAAGGCATCGACATCAAGATAGGCCGAGTGTGGATCAAGGTTGGCCAGCATGCCGGAGATGGCATTGGTGATCATTTTCTTGTCTTCGACCGGCTCGACATAGCCCTGTTTGATGGCGCTATAGACCTCTGCGAAGGTGCGCAGCTCCTCGATCGGCAGTCCGGGCTTCGCTTCCTTGTCGGCGAGTGCCGGGAAGTTCAGGCTGATCAGTGCGCCGGCGACGAATGCGCCTACGGTCAAGCTAATGGTTTTCGTTTTGCTCATTTCAAGCTGGCCCATTTCATCGGGTCGATCGGTTGCCCTTGGTGGCGGAGTTCAAAGTATAAACCGGATTCCGGATTGCCCCCGCTGTTGCCGACAGTGGCGACCGTTTCTCCACCTTTCACGGCCTGGCCGACCTGTTTCAGCAGCGAATCGTTGTTGCCGTAGATCGACAGGTAGGCATCGCCGTGGTCGACGATCAGTAAATTGCCGAAGCCGCGCATCCACTCCGAGAAGACGACGCGACCGCCGGCAATGGCCTTGACCTCGCTGCCCGAGCCAGCCTTGATGAACAGGCCGCGCCAGGTGCCGCCGCCATCACGCGGCGAGCCAAAGCGTCCGGAAACCGAACCGCGTACCGGTAGCCGCAGGCTGCCTCGCTGACGGGCGAAACTGCCGTCGCTGGCCGCCGGTTCGTAACGGTTCTCGGCTTCGACCTGGCGCGGCCGGGATGGTTCGGTCGTGGGTGCTGGGCGGGCGATTTCCCTTTCTTCCGTCTGGGGATGGCGTTTGTCCTTTTCCCGCTCCCTCTCACGCTCTTTCTGTCGTGCAGCGGCCTGGCGTGCTTCCGCGGCGCGCGCAGCTTCGGCCGCCCTGGCTGCCTGCGCCGCTTGGGCGGCGAGGATTTTCGACAGCCGGTCAATCAGCTGGGTCATCCGTCGTTCGTTTTGCTGCAGATTGCCGATTTCCTTGCGCTGTGCGCTGACCTTGCTGGAAATCTGGGCGTACAGCTCTTTGCGGTCTTCGCGCTGTTTTTGCAGATCGGCATGGCGCTTCTGCTGCTCCACCTCGATTTCGGCCAGCTCGGCGCTGCGTTCCTTGGCATCAGCCGCCAGCGACTTCTTTTTGTCGAGCGTGGCGTTGATTTCACCCATCAGTTCGGCGCGGGTCAGGGCGATGGCGGACAGATAGTGCAGATCACGCGCCATCTGGTTGGGGTCGTCGCCGTTGAGTATCAACTGCAGTGAGTCCGGGGTGCCGCGCAGATATTGCTTGTAGAGCAGCTTTTCCAGTTGCGCCTGTTGCTGCCCCAGTGTGACACCCAGTTCCTGCGATTGCTGTTCAAGATTTTTGAGCCTTGATTGCAGTCGGCTACGCTGGTCGTTCAACTCGTGCAGTTCGCGTTGCAAGCGGGATATTTGACGTTCGGACTCACGCAGGCGGTCGCCGGCATCGGCTTTGCTCTCTTCGCTGGTCGACAGTTCCTTGCGTAAACCCTCGATACGGCTGCGCAATTCGCCAAGGTCGGCCTGTTTTTCGGCAATTTCCGGGGCCGCGACGGCAGGGGCGGATTTTTTTTCGCTCGATGATGGTTTGGCCTCGACCAGCGGCGCGCCAAGGAAAACGGCGGCAATCAGTGCCGCCGTCAGCCTTTTGTCAGGGCGCCGAGGGCTTCGCTCGGGGCTGCGGTGTGGTCCAGGAATCATCGCGGGTTGATTTCGGTTAAGCGAAATGCAAACCGCTATTTTATAATGCGCCATTAACCGATAACGAGGTTTTATCTTGGAAACGCCTTCCTTCAGTTTGATCGACAAGCAGGAGCACATCGAGCTTGCCGCCCGTGCGCTGAAATCCATCGCGCATCCATTGCGCCTGAAAATCCTTTGTGTCTTGGGCGAGCAGGAAGCCTGTGTTCAGGAAATCGTCGATGCGGTTGGAACCTCGCAGAGCAATATTTCCCAGCATCTGGCCATCCTGCGCGAAAAAGGGGTGCTGGTCACCCGCAAGGATGCGAACCGTGTTTTTTATCGGGTGGGCGATCAGCGCACCCTGCAACTGGTCAGTATGATGCGTGAAGTTTTTTGCGGTACGGGAGCCTGATTGATGCCGATGGAATTTTTCAACCAGAACATTTTGCTGGTTTCTCTGGTGGTCGTTAGTGGTATTTCTTTGCTCTGGCCGATGTTTGCTCGTCCCTCCGGCAACAGTGTCAGCCCGGCTGAGGCAACGCAGCTGATCAATCGCGAGGATGCTCATATCGTTGATGTTCGCGAAGCTGACGAATATGTTGCCGGGCATCTGCCTGATGCAAAAAACATCCCGGTGGCCAAGCTGGCCGACCGTGTGGGCGAACTCGAGAAGTTCAAGGACAAGCCGATTATCATCTGTTGCGCGACCGGCATGCGTTCGAACAAGGCATGTTCAGAACTCAAGAAGCACGGCTTCGAAAAGCTGCACAATCTGGCTGGCGGTGTCGATGCTTGGGTTGGCGCTGGCTATCCGATCAAGAAGGGCAGCAAGAACAAATGAGCGCGCCGGTGTTGATGTATACGACGGCGGTCTGTCCATACTGTATTCGGGCCAAGCAACTTCTGTCGGCACGAGGCGTGACCCAAATCGAGGAAGTCCGGGTTGATCTCGATCCCGAGCGCCGCGATGAAATGATGCTGAAAACCAAGCGGCGTACTGTGCCGCAGATCTTCATTGGCGATACCCATGTGGGTGGCTGTGACGATCTATATGCTCTCGATGCAGCGGGCCAGTTGAAGCCCCTGCTCGAAGGCTGAACCGAACCGATTTAATCTCTGAAAGAAAATCATGGAACAAAACGAACAGCCCGTCTTTGGTATTGAAAAACTCTACGTCAAGGATCTGTCGGTCGAAGTGCCGAACGCGCCGGAAATTTTCCTTGAGCGCGAGCAGCCGCAGGTTGAAATTCAGCTCAATACGGGTGGCCGTGCTGTTGGCGATGGTGTTTACGAAGTCCTGCTGACCGTGACGGTGACCGCCAAGATGCCTGAAAAGACGGTGTTCCTGGTTGAAGTCGGCCAAGCCGGCATCTTCCGTATCCAGAATGTGCCGGAAGAGCAAATGGAGCCGCTGATCGCCGTGGCCTGCCCGAACATTCTGTTCCCTTACGCTCGCGAAGCGGTTTCCGATGCAATCAGCCGTGCCGGCTTCCAGCCGATCGTGTTGCAGCCGGTCAATTTCGAAGGCATGTACATGCAGCGCCTGCAGCAGCAACAGGAAGAGCTGGCCGGCGCTCCGGCTGAAGTGCCAATTCAGTAAGATGACGACCATGTGGCGTCGCGTGCTTGTCGCCCTGTCGCTGGTCGGCGCTGCTGGTGCAGCGCTGGCCATCGACTATCGTTCGATCAGTGTGCCGGCGGCAATTCTCTACGACGCGCCGTCGCAGCAAGGCAAGAAGCTTTATTTGATCAAGGCACAGACGCCCATTGAGGTGGTTGTCCGGCTCGATGGCTGGTTCAAGGTTCGTGATGCCGAGGGCACGCTGGCCTGGGTCGAGTCGCGTCATGTCAGCGAACGTCGGATGCTGGTGGTGACTGCACCTCAAGCCGAAATCAGGCTGGCAGACAAGCCCGAGGCATCGGTGCTGGCCGAACTCGACAAGTGGGTTGCCGTCGAGTTTATCGAGCCTGCTTCGCCGGGCTGGGCCAAGGTTCGCCATCGCGATGGCGCAACGGGCTATGTCCGCTCGACGCAGGTTTGGGGTCTATGAAGATAACGCTGCTTGGCGCTGGCGCCTGGGGAACGGCGCTGTCCATCGCCTTCTCCGGCAAGCATGATCTGACGCTGTGGTCCCGCGAAGCGGATGTCGCCGACGATCTGCTCAAGACTCGCGAAAACCGTCGCTTCTTTCCTGGCTACAAATTGCCGGAGTCAGTCGCGGTGTCGACCGATTTTGAGGCTGCAGTTGCCGATGCCGAGTTGCTCGTCGTCGCCACACCGATTGCCGGCCTGCGGCCGACTGTCGAGCGCTTGAAGGCGCTTGGTTGCAAGCTTCCCGTGCTTTGGGTATGCAAGGGCTTCGAAGCCGGGAGCGGCAAGTTGCCGCATCAGGTGGTTGCCGAGGTTCTCGGCAAGGAGGCGCTGTGCGGCGCTCTTTCCGGGCCGAGCTTTGCGGAAGAAGTGGCCGCAGGGCAGCCGACAGCTGTTTCTCTGGCTGCAAACGAGCCAGCTTTCGCCCGTGAGGCGGCACGCCAACTGCACTCGACACGCCTGCGCATTTACGCCAACGACGATCTGGTTGGCGTCGAGGTGGGGGGCGCGGTCAAGAACGTACTGGCCATCGCCACTGGTGTTTGCGACGGACTTGGCCTCGGCCTGAATTCCCGTGCCGCACTGATGACCCGTGGCCTGGCGGAAATCGCCCGCCTCGGGCTGGCTTTGGGTGCCGAACGCCAGACCTTCATGGGGCTGGCTGGCATGGGTGACCTGATCCTGACCTGTACTGGCGACCTGTCGCGTAACCGTCGGGTTGGTCTGGCACTGGCCCAGGACAAGTCGTTGCCACAGATACTCGAAGAACTCGGGCACGTCGCTGAAGGCGTCTATACGGCCCGCGAAGTTGATCGGCTGGCGGCCAAGCTCGGCGTCGAGATGCCGATCAGTGCTGCTGTTGCGGCCGTCCTGGATGGCCGTCTGACCGCGGCTCAGGCGGTCGAGCAGTTGATGGCCCGCGACCCCAAGGAAGAGTTGGCTTAGACCGAGCCCGGGAAGCCGGTCTGGCGCCAGGCTTCAAAAATAGTCACCGCAGCGGCATTCGAGAGGTTGAGGCTGCGTTGTTCGGGCAGCATCGGCAGTCGCAGGCATCGTTCCGGGCTGAATTCAGCCCGGATTTCCGGTGGCAAACCACTGGTTTCGCAGCCAAAGACAAAAACGTCATTTGCCTCTAGCGCCGTCGTGAACGGGCTGGCTGTTCCCTTGGTGGTCATCGCAAAAAGCCGCCGACCGGCCAGCGTAGCCTTGCAGGCCGCCCAGTCGGCGTGGCGCACGACGCGGGCGTATTCGTGATAGTCCAGCCCGGCCCGGCGCAGATGCTTGTCGCTGAGATCAAATCCCAGCGGTTCGACCAAGTGCAGTTCGGCGCCGGTATTGGCGCACATGCGGATGATGTTGCCCGTATTGGGCGGAATTTCCGGATGGCAGAGAACGACGGCAAACACGCGGCTGGTTTCCAGGGGCAAGTGGCAAAGGGGCGGATTAAAGCACGGAATCAGTGCCTGAGCGCACGGGCAATCACGGCGACAGTGACCGATGCCGCGCCATGCAATTTCAGGATGCGGGAACATTCATTGACCGTGGCGCCGGTAGTCATGACGTCGTCGATCAGAAGCAGGCGACGGCCGGTGAGATCGGCGCGACATTCGAAAGCGCCGCGCACATTCTTCTTGCGTTCCTTGTGCGGCAGATCAGCCTGCGGAAGCGTTGGGCGCGTGCGCAAGACGTTGGCGTGATCGACCGGGATATTGAGGCTGTTGCCAAGCGCTCGCGCAATCTCGGCCGATTGGTTGAAGCCGCGCTCTATCAGTCGTTGTGGGTGCAGGGGGAGGGGAATGATCAGGTCGACCTCGCCTGTCGCAATGCGCTTGGCCAGCAGTTGTCCACACCAGCCTGCGACCGCCAGTTGGTGGCCATACTTCAGGGCGTGAACGATGCGGTCAAGCGGGAAGTCGTAGTGAAACAGGGCGATGGTTCGCTCGAAATAAGGCGGGTCTTTCAGGCAGGCTCCGCAGCGCTCGCCGTGCGTAGTCTGGTCGGCACAGAGCGGACAGAGGTGGGGCGGTAGGCTGGGCAGATCGGCGCTGCATTCCGGGCAGAGCAATTCGCCCTGGCTGTCCGCGCCACAAAGCAGGCAACTGCCGGGCAATAGCGCATTGCCGAGTTTTTGGGCCAGCGCCTTGATTCCGCCGGGGTGGGGTAAAATTGACATCGAGCCGGAGCGTCCGTGATAATTCATAATTACCGATGCGCTTCGCATCTGATTTTTATAGTATTTCTTACGCAAGGCCTCTCATGCAAGCTAGCTCCCTCGCCGCCGTTTCCTCTGCTTCCCCGTCCGTTCCTAGCCGTCGCTGGACGGTCGAGGAAGTGCTTGGTCTTTACGACATGCCTCTGATGGATTTGATCTGGCGTGCCCAAGGCGTGCACCGCGAATATTTCGACCCGAACGCCATTCAACGCTCGACGCTGTTGTCCGTCAAGACCGGCGGCTGTTCCGAGGATTGCAGCTACTGCTCGCAATCGGCCCGCTACGATACCGATACCGAACGTGAGCGCCTGATGCCGCTCGATCAGGTCATTGCAGCGGCCAAGGCCGCCAAGGACAAGGGCGCCTCCCGTTTCTGCATGGGCGCCGCCTGGAAGGGGCCGAAAGACAACGACCTCGACCGCGTGCTCGACATGGTGCGCGAAGTGAAGGCGCTCGGCATGCAAACTTGCGTGACGCTGGGCATGCTGAAGGATGGCCAGGCCGAAAAGCTGAAGGAAGCCGGTCTCGATTATTACAACCACAATCTCGATACCGACAAGGAATTCTACGGTCAGGTCATCAAGAGCCACACGCATGACGATCGTCTCGATACGCTGGATCAGGTGCGCGATGCCGGTATCAACGTTTGCTCGGGCGGCATCATCGGCATGGGCGAATCGCGCAAGAACCGCGCCGCACTGATCGTGCAACTGGCCAACCTGCCGAAGCAGCCGGAATCTGTGCCGATCAACAATCTGGTGCCGATCCCCGGGACGCCGCTGGCCGACAATCCGCGTCTCGACCCGTTCGAGTTCGTCCGGACCATCGCCGCTGCCCGCATCACCATGCCGACTTCCTGGGTTCGCCTGTCGGCCGGCCGTCAGGAAATGAGTGACGAACTGCAGGCCATGTGCTTCCTGGCCGGTGCCAACTCGATGTTCTACGGCGACTTTCTGCTGACGACCGGCAATCCGGATATCGAGCGCGATGATGCGCTGTTTGCCCGCCTGGGCATCAAGGCAATTTGAGTTCGGCAAATTTGAATTCAGGTTTCGTCGACCGGCAGCAAGTCGGTCGGCGCTTCTCCCGCGTTGCTGCGACTTACGGCGAAGGCGATTTTTTCGTCCGTGAAGTCGATCGCCGGATGCAGGAACGGCTTGATTACGTCAATCTGCAACCCAAGCGGATTCTCGATCTTGGTTGCAGCCGCGGTGGCAGTTTTTCCGGTCTGGCGGCTCGCTATCCCGCTGCTGATTTGATCGGGCTGGATATTTCGCCGGCCATGCTCGCGGCCGGGCGTACGCCGCGGGCCAACTGGCAGCGCTGGCTGGGCATCGGCAGAAATGGCGATCCTTTGCGTCTGGCGGCCGATGCGGCCAATTTGCCTCTGGCCAGCCGGTCCGCCGCCATGGTCTGGTCCAACCTGTTGCTGCACTGGCTGGATGATCCGATTCCAGCGCTGGCCGAGGCGCATCGCGTCCTTGAGGTCGGCGGCCTGCTGATGCTCTCCACGCTTGGGCCGGATACCCTGAGGGAGTTACGCGCTGCTTTTGCCGATGGCTATGCCCATACCCAGCGTTTTGCCGACATGCACGATCTTGGCGACATGCTGGTTGGCTGCGGTTTTGCCGATCCGGTCATGGACATGGAGGTCATCACGCTGACTTATGATGATTTTGATGCGATGTTGGCCGATCTGCGTGCCGCCGGCTCGGCCTGCGCCATGAAGGCACGGCGCCATGGCCTGACCGGTCGGAACGCATGGGAAACCGCCCGAGCTGCCTACGAAGGCATGCGCCGGGAAGGCCGTTTGCCGGCGACCTTCGAGGTGATCTACGGGCACGCCTGGAAGGCGGCGCCCAAGCAAACACCGGATGGGCGGGCGATCGTTCGTTTCGACTTGCCGCGCAAGGGCTAGGCGGGCTGCTGTGCCGAGCTTTCCTGTGCTTGGCTAAATCAATCAGGCTTCTGCTTGAAGAATTCTAGCGGTTTTGCCGACTGGAACTGCGGTACCGGAATCGCCTTGCGTCGGCGTTCACGAATGCGCCAGCCAAGCAGGACGGCCACTGCCACCGAATAGGCCAGCGGCCAAAGTAGCGCCGTTGCCTTGACCAGCCAGAAGTAATGAATGGTCGCGAGAATGCCGATCAGGTAAATGCTGCGATGCACTTCCTGCCACTTCCTGCCGCCCAATTTGCGAATAGCCCAGTTGCTCGACGTCGCAGCCAAGGGAATCAGCAGAATGAAAGCGGCGAAGCCAACGCTGACGAAGGGCCGCTTGTAGATGTCCTTGGCAATATCCTCGACCACGAAGGCGTGATCAAAACCAATGAAGGACAGAAAGTGCAGACTGGCATAGAAAAAGCTGAACAGGCCGAGCATACGGCGTAGTCGGAGCAGCCAGTGCCACTGGGTGATCGTACGTAGGGGCGTGACGCAGAGGGTGATCAGCAACAGGTTGAAAGTCCAGCTACCCGTCCACCGCTGGACAAATTCGACTGGATTCGGGCCAAAGTCATCGCTATAGGCCGCCCATAGCAGGCGCCCCAAGGGGAGCAGGCAAAGGATGAATACGGCAATCTTGATCAAGCCCAGCTGGCGGGCATCGGGGTTAAAACTCATGTCAGAAATTTTTCCTTAAATCCATGCCGGCATACAGGCCAGCCACTTGCTCGGCATAACCGTTGAAAGGCAGAGTCTTTCGTTTGAAGAATTCGCCAAGGCGCCGTTCGTGGCTCTGGCTCCAGCGCTTGTGGGGCACATCCGGATTCACGTTCGAGTAAAAACCATACTCGTCCGGAGATGACTTGGTCCATACCGTTTCGGGTTGCTTTTCGACAAAACGGATCCGGACGATGGATTTTGCGCCCTTGAATCCATATTTCCACGGGATGACCAGTCGAAGCGGCGCGCCATTTTGTTTGGGCATGACTTCGCCGTACATGCCGACCGCCAGGATGCTCAGCGGGTGACGTGCTTCGTCGAGGCGGATGGCCTCCATGTAGGGCCAGTCGAGAAAGGGGATGCGAACGTAAGGCATCTGCTCGGGGTCGGCCAGGCTCCAGAATTCGACGAACTTGGCATTGCCGGTGATTTCGACGCGTTTGAGCAGTTCGCTGAAGGGGATGCCGACCCAAGGCACGACAGCGCTCCAGCCCTCGACGCAGCGCATCCGGTAGATCCGCTCCTCGAGTGCTGCCCAGCTCAGGATGTCCTCGATGGCAAAGGTTTTGGCAGTCTTGACCTCGCCGTCAACAGTCACTGTCCAGGGGCGGGTGCGCAGCCGATGGGCATGTTTGGCCGGACTCTCCTTGTCAGGGCCAAACTCGTAGAAATTACCGTAGCTGGTCATCGACTTGAAGGGCGTCGGCTTGTCGTCGCGCAACGAAAAGGGGCTGCTGATCAGGTTTCCCAGAGCTTGGCCGGGGCGCTCGCCTAGTTCGGCGCCATGACTCAGGCCGAGTCCCGCCGTGCCGGCCCCGAGTACCAGCGTACGAATGAAATCACGCCGGCTGGCATAAATGCTCGGATCGGTGATTTCAGATGCTTGAGTGTCGGCGGGGCGGCGAATCAGCATGGCAGTTCCTTTCTGTGGGCATACCGATTAGTCGGCATGGGCCTGGAATCCTTACAGAAAAGCTGGAATAGGCAGAACGTCAGACTGCTGGGATGCCCGCTGGTTCAGGCGGAAAGGGCGGCGCGAAGTTCGAGAATGTCGTCCTCGGCTTCTTGCAGCAGGTCGGCGTAGCGAGCGCGCTCAGCCTCCAGCATTGCTGCCTGCTGCTCATCGTGGCTGGCCGTTTGCCAGGCTGGCTGGGTGTCAGCCAGTAACTTGGCAAAATGGAGAACGTCGCTGATCGAGCAAGGGGTTTCAATATTGCGCAATTGATTCTGGTCACGAACCGCATCGGTGATCGCGTCGGGCAGGCCGAGGATGTGCAGCAGGCTTTCGCCCACGCCTTCGTGCCATCCGGCGAGGAGTTCGAGCATCGCCGGTTCGTTATCCCGGTATTCCGGATATTCGGCAGCGCGGTACATCAAGTAGAAGACGCCAATGTTATGGACCAGTCCGGCCAGCATGGCTTCATCCGGATGAATGCGGCCCAGATGGCGAGCCAGCACCCGGGCAATCGCCGCAACCTGTACCGAGTTCTCCCAGGTCTGATGCGAAATCCTGTCATAAGCGGACAAGTTCCTGGATTTCAACATCTGGTCCATCGCGACAGCCAGTGAGGTTGTCCGGACAATATCAAAACCCAATCGGCCAATGGCGGTGCCGACATCTGAGATGCGCTCGCCTTGCGGATTGTGGATTACTGAATTGGCCAGACGGAGCAATTTGCTGGCAATGAGTGGTTCGATGCCAATCGCCTGAATGACCTGCGCCAGGTTGGCATCAGGATCCCTTAAGGTGTTGCGCACCAGAATGGCGGCATCCAGGCAGGTAGGAAAATTGACATCGCCCGACAGATCGCGGGCGATGTCTTCAAGAATGCGAAAGTGAATGCTGCTGCCTGACATTTCACCCTGCAATGTAACGTTCCAGTTGATCAATCAGGAACTTCTGATCACTGATGGTTTCCTTGACCATGTCGCCAATGGAAATCATGCCGACAACGCCGTCAGCATCATCCAGGACGGGAAGGTGGCGGAAGCGTTTTTCGGTCATCAGCGCCATGCACTCATCCAGTGTTGCGCTAGGTGTGACGTAGGCCACTCGGTCGCTCATGATTTCTCGAACCAGCGTTTCCTTGGATGTTTTGCCTTGGAGAATGATCTTGCGGGCGTAGTCGCGTTCGGAAAATATGCCGACCAGTTGTTCGCCATCCAGCACCAGCAGTGCTCCAACCTCGTGCTGCGCCATGACGGTCAGCGCGTGATAGACGGTATCGCTTGGTGCTACGACGGCCAGTGGGCGATTCCTGCCCGCTAGAAGCTGCTTGAGCGTCTTCATGTCTTGTCTCCTGCTCCGTTGGGGAATGGGTGCATCCAGTCTAGTCTCCTCGACGGGCACTGCCAAGCGTAGAAAAACAAAAAGGCAGCCGAAGCTGCCTTTTCTTTGCTACTGCGCGGTTTAGCGCAGGCCGGCGGCGTATTCGGCGACAGCCTTGATCTCAACGTCAGAGAGCTTGGCGGCAATCATGCGCATCATCTTTTCCGGGTCGTTGGCACGCTCATCTACACGGAAGGACTTCAGCTGAGCTTCAGTGTATTCCGGGAACTGGCCAGCCAGACGCGGGTACTGGGCGGGCAGGCCGGCACCGGCCGGGCCGTGGCAACCGGCACAGGCCGGAACGCCCTTCTTGAAATCGCCCTGGCGCCAAAGTTTCTGACCCAGCGCGATCTGCTTTTCGTCCTTGGCTGCTGCCGGCTTCAGCTTCTGGCTGGCGAACCAGGCAGCAACGTTTTTCATGTCTTCGTCGGACAGCGGAGCGGCCATGCCACCCATGATGGCGTTGTTGCGAACTGCCGGCTTGCCGTCAACAGCCTTGAAATTCTTCAGCTGCTTGTAAAGGTACTCTTCGCCCTGGCCCGCGAGATGGGGGTTGGCTGAGGCTGCGCTGTTACCGTCGGCGCCATGGCAGGCGACACAGACGGTTTCGGCGATGACCTTGCCCTTGGCAGGATCGGCCTTGCTCTTGGCTTCTTCCGAAGCATGGGTGATAAAACTGGTGGCAAGAAGAATTGCCATTGCCGCTGTACGGATCATTTTCGAACTCCTAATGCGCGTTTATGGGCGCTTTGGCCGGAACGGAGGTTACAAACCTGTTATTCTATATTAGTTCCCCTTTTCCTAGGCGGGTCATCCGAGTTTTTTATGCCTCTGTTCCAGAAGGCGGTCTTTTTGACGACCGTCGCCAATCTTCGTGACTTGCCGCAGGATTCTGTCCGCGAAGTCGCCTTTGCCGGTCGTTCCAATGCCGGAAAATCATCAGCAATCAATACCCTGGCTGGCCGGGTTCGGCTTGCGTTTGTCAGCAAGACGCCAGGTCGAACGCAGCACCTCAACTATTTCACACTGGACGAAGGCAAGTATTTTGTCGACTTGCCCGGCTATGGCTACGCCAAAGCGCCGGAAGCGATCCGCTCCCAGTGGGAAGGGTTGATCGGGCCTTACCTTAGCAAGCGCGATCAGTTGGCCGGCCTGGTGGTCATCATGGACATTCGTCGGCCGATGACTGACCTTGATTTGCGCTTGATCGACTGGTTCCGTCCGACCGGGCGACCAATCCATATCCTGCTTTCCAAATCGGACAAGCTGAGCCGTCAGGATCAGACGAAGGCCCTGCGCTCGGTCAAGGCGGAAGTGGCGACCTGGGGCGACGCTGATCTCTACTCGGTCCAGCTTTTTTCCAGTCTGAAAAAGGCCGGGGTGGAGGAGGCTGAACGTGTGCTCGCCAGTTGGCTGGAGATTGAGATCAAGCAGAAGGAAAACAAAGGGCCCCCGGATAAGGGGGGTCCGGGGGCCAAAATGCCCTAACGTTGTCAAGGCACCCGCTCAGGGAGGTGAAGCGGGAGACAGCGCGTGCCATCTGGGAACTCTGACGCGGGTCAAGGCGATAAGTTCCGCGCTGTTGGAAAATTTTTCAGTGTCGAATTGATAGAGGTTGAAGCATGACTGTTGTGAGCGGTGGTTTCCCCGGAACACGGATGCGCCGAATGCGGCGTGATGATTTTTCCCGCCGTTTGATGCGGGAGTCGGTTCTGACGGCCGACGACTTTATTTATCCTGTTTTTGTGCTGGAAGGCGAAGGGCGAGTCGAAAAGATTTCCTCAATGCCCGGTGTCGAGCGCCAGTCGCTGGATGTCTTGCTGAAAACGGCCGAGCGTGCAGTGAAGTTGGGCGTACCCGCCTTGGCCTTGTTTCCTGTCGTTGATGCCTCCCTGAAGTCTCTGGGGGCCGAAGAGGCATTCAATGCACACGGTCTGGTGCCACGCGTTATCAAGGCGCTCAAGCGTGAATTTCCGGACCTCGGAGTGATCACCGACGTGGCGCTCGATCCCTATACCAGCCACGGGCAGGATGGCCTGATCGATGAAACCGGTTACGTGCTGAATGACGAAACGCTCAATGTGCTGGCCAAGCAGGCACTTTGCCATGCCGAAGCCGGGGCAGGTGTGGTCGCGCCTTCGGACATGATGGACGGCCGGATTGGCCGTATCCGAGCTGAATTGGAGGCTGCTGGCCAGATTTACACGCGCATCCTGGCTTATTCGGCCAAGTACGCTTCAAGCTTCTACGGCCCGTTCCGTGATGCGGTCGGCTCGGCCGGCAATCTGGGCAAGGGCAATAAATACACTTACCAAATGGACCCGGCGAATACCGACGAGGCCTTGCGCGAAGTGGCGCTCGACCTTGAGGAGGGGGCCGACATGGTCATGGTCAAGCCCGGCATGCCGTATCTGGACATCGTGCGCCGCGTCAAGGACGAGTTCAAGGTGCCGACCTACGCCTATCAGGTCAGTGGCGAATACGCGATGCTCAAGGCGGCCGCGCAGAATGGCTGGCTGGACGAGAAGGCCTGTGTGCTGGAAAGTCTGCTGGCCTTCAAACGGGCTGGCGCCGATGGCATCCTGACTTACTTCGCACTTGATGCGGCGGAATATCTGGCGAGTCGTTAGTCGCTAGTTAGTGGATGTTAGCGAA
The DNA here is from genome assembly GCF_020510625.1 of Ferribacterium limneticum. Taxonomy (NCBI): domain Bacteria; kingdom Pseudomonadati; phylum Pseudomonadota; class Betaproteobacteria; order Rhodocyclales; family Azonexaceae; genus Ferribacterium; species Ferribacterium limneticum. The sequence continues at coordinate 725,790 of NZ_CP075191.1, forward strand.
GTTTGGGGGGTGCCATGGCGCCCCTTGTTTTTGCTGAGTACTAACGACTGGCGACTAACATCTGCCTTTTTAGGCGCCCGGTGCCCCGGATTGCGACAGGCAGGCGAAGTAGAGCATGGGCCATTGCTGTGGCCATTGCGTCAGCGGCTCGCGGGTGAAGCCACTGCGCGCATATTGCTCCCAGCGGCCGACGACGTAGCAGCGTAGCAGATTGGCCAGGGCGCCAAAGTCGGCATCGGGCTTCAGGTTTTCCTGCGTCGCGGCAATACGCAGGGCCTGTTTCATGGCGGCCTCGACCTTGTCGAGCAGCGCATTGATGCGGGTCTGGAGGCGTTCGTTTTCATTGACCAGAGCGTCGCCGATCAGCACGCGAGTCATGCCGCGATTCTTCTGGGCGAAGCGCAGCAACAGGCCGATGATCAGTTCGATCTGTTTGAAGCCTTCAGTTTCCTCGGAAGTGATTTGGTTGATCACGCTGAACAGGCTTTGCTCGATGAATTCGATCAGGCCCTCGAACATCTGGGCCTTGCTGGCGAAGTGGCGGTAGAGCGCCGCTTCGGAGCATTCCAGCTTGGCGGCCAGCGCGGCGGTGGTGATCTTTTCCCCTTTCGGGGTTTCCAACATTTCGGCCAGTGTCTGCAGGATTTGCAGGCGGCGTTCGCCCGGTTTTGTTGCCATGAAACTCTCCTCCTGGTTGTCGATTTTGTTTGAAAATTATAATCGACCGCAGCGTTTTGGTAACTGCAGTGCGGAGTTGATCTTGAGGTCTACAAAAGGCGATTGACGTAAGCCAGCACTCACCCACACAGTTTTCATGCCCAGCTTTTTGGCACTGATCAGATTGGCCAGGGTGTCTTCGATCATGATGCAGCGGCGCGGGTTGAGGCGCTCTGCTCGTAGCAGCGCACGGAAGCCAGCCAGCATTGGCTTGGGTTGGAATCGAACGTTCTCTACCGAGTAAATGGCGTCAAAGCAGCCTCTCAGTCCGGTGATGTCGAGGACCGCTTCCGTGTAATGTCGGGGGGCATTCGAGAAGATGATCTTGCGACCAGGCAGGCGACGCAGCACCTGGATCAAGGGCTTGTCGAAAACCAGCATGCGCTTCAGGTCAGGAAACTGGTGGGTTTCCCACAGGAAATGATTTGGATCGGTGCCATGATGGCGCATCAGGCCGAGCAGCGTGGCACCGTAGCGGTCCCAGTAATCTTGCCGAATACGTGTCGCTTCGTGCTCGTCTACGCCGAGGTGCCGCTCGATGTATTCCCGCATCGAGCGGTTGATATGGGGAAAGATATGAGGGGTCGCGTTGTGCAGCGTGTTGTCGAGATCGAATAACCAAACCGGTTTTTTCACTGCGACTCCCGAGGCGCAAAGGAAAAAGCCCGCAGTTGCGGGCTTTTCGGGTTGGCTGTCAGCATTAGTGCGATTTGATCATCGTACCGACACCATGGTCGGTCAGAATTTCCAGTAGCAGCGCATGCTCGACACGGCCATCGATGATATGAACGCCTTTGACGCCATTGCGGGCGGCATCCAGTGCAGAGCCAATCTTGGGGAGCATGCCGCCTGACAAGGTGCCATCCTCGACCATTTCGTCGATCTGCTTGGGCGTAATGCCGGTGATCAGGTCACCCTTTTTGTCGAGCACGCCTGGCGTATTGGTCAGCAGCACAAGTTTCTCTGCCTTGAGCACTTCAGCAATTTTGCCAGCAACAACGTCGGCATTGATGTTGTAGGTTTCTCCGTCCTTGCCAACGCCGATTGGGGCGATGACCGGAATGAAAGAACCCTTGTCGAGATGGTCGATCAGCGTGGGATCGATTGAGACAATTTCGCCGACCTGGCCGACGTCGATTAGGTCGCCCGGGTTGTCCTTGTTTTCCAGCATCAGTTTCTTGGCGCGGATGAAATTGCCGTCCTTGCCGGTCAGGCCGACCGCCTTGCCGCCGTGCTGGTTGATCAGGTTGACGATGTCCTTGTTGACCTGGCCGCCGAGCACCATTTCAACGACTTCCATGGTCTCGGCATCGGTCACCCGCATGCCCTGGATGAACTCGCCCTTTTTGCCAACGCGGGCGAGCAGGTTTTCGATCTGCGGGCCGCCGCCATGGACGACGACGATGTTGAAGCCGACCAGTTCGAGCAGCACGACATCGCGGGCAAAGCAGCTCTTCAGGTGCTCGTCGGTCATTGCGTTGCCGCCATATTTGACGACGATGGTCTTGCCGTGGAAACGCTTGATGTAAGGCAGGGCTTCGGCCAGAACGGCGGCCTTGGTGCCGGGGGAAAGGTCTTCAATGCTCATGGCGGGCTCCGAGTGGAATCGCCGCGGATTGTACAAAGAAAAAGGCCGGAACGGGGTCCGGCCTTTCCGTTTGGCAGTGCTTTGCTTAATCGATATTCAGCCGCTTGTTCGGACTGGCGGTGCGCTTCGGCAATGTCAGTTCAAGTACGCCGTCGTTGAATTTGGCAGCGGCCTTGCTGTCGTCGATGTCCCGCTCAAGCTGGAAGGAGCGGGATACTTTGCCGAAATAGCGCTCGGAACGAAGGACTCGATCCCCTTCCTTGACTTCCTTTTCCTGCTTGGTTTCGGCGCTGATCGAGACTTGGTTGCCGTCGACGACAACGTGGATGTCCTCTTTTTTGACACCTGGCAGTTCGGCGTGAACCAAATAATTGTCGTCTTGTTCCTTTACATCCATCTTGATCGATGGCGGCTGGGTCTGCGCACTATTGAAATCAACAGGGCGAACGAAAAAGCCGCGGAAAATATCGTCGAATGGATCGACTCGAGTGATGTTTGCCATGCTTGCCTCCTTGGTTGATCAAACTTTCCTGATCCCAATATAGGAGGCTTTTTTGTGGTTTCAAGTCCTTGAAGCGAGTCGCTGTGGAAGCATCAGGATGGCATCCCGGTTGCTCCATGAGAAGCACAGTTCGGCCGCTTGCAACCAGGGAAGCCATTGCCAGCTTCGATGCTCGTCCGGGGCTGTGGTGATGTCGATTCGCTGCGGAACCTGCAGGCTGAAGACGTGTTCGGTGTTATGGGTGATGCCCGGGGGGTAGCGGTGCCGCCACTCGCTGAAGATTTCGTAAGTGTTGATGATCGACCAGTCGACGAAATGCTCGGTGGCGGCGCCAATTCCCGTTTCTTCGAGGACTTCCCTGCGTGCGGTATCAATCAGCGCCTCGCTCCCCTCCCGGCTACCGGTGACCGATTGCCAGAATCCTGGATGCGCCGCTCTTTCCAGAACGAGTACATCGAGTTTCGGGGTGTGGATGACCACCAGAACCGAGATCGGCTGCTTGGTGCCAGTCATGCCTCGGGTAGCGCGGGAACGCCCCGTGCAGGGGCATCAATGAATATCCAAAACGGGGTGTGTGAATTGCGGCGGATTTCTGCGGCTGTCTGCAATACCTCTATCAGTGTCGCAAAGCCATCGGGGTCGGCTGCGCGCAGATTGGCTATCCCGTTAATCAACAGAACATGCCCTTTTGCCGGCTGCCAATCCGGATCTGCCAGGCAGTCGCATAGGGCATCAAGATTGGCGCCATACCAGATCGGAAACTTGAATGCAGACCCCAGTTCAGCCAACACGTCTTCGATTGATGAGGGGGTTGTAATGCCGGCGGTCAGAACGCAGAAGCGGGCTCGGGAGGCCGCGGCCTCGACTGCCGATTGTCGGGATGCGCTCAGGTAACACACGCCTGAAGCATCGGCATTTTTGAGCAGATTATCGTTCATCAATCACCATCTATTCCCGAATTCGCCGAAAGCTGCGGTAGTGATCGTCGGTGTAGTAATACTCGCCACCTTGTCCGGAAATGATGCGGCGTGGGCCGCGATCCCGACGCGAGGGGGTTTTGACGGTGTATTCCCGGTAGTAGCCTCGCGGATGGAACGGGAGGCGCTTTTCGAAATTGCCGAAAGTAATGCCATCGCGCTCGTAGGGGAATGGTCCCCCTTGCTTGATCAAGTCCAGTGTTTGGCGAGCTTCGCGTGGCAAGTCCGAACTTGCCACGCTATCGGTCGAAGCGCTACGTTCAAAGCTGAAACCAAATGCGCTTCCGACCGCAAGCCAGGCAACGATCAGGAAGCGCAGGAAAATCAGCATGCTCGCTTAGGACTGGCCGACTTCGACTTGAGTTTCAACCTTCTGACGCAGGCGGATGTGCAGTTCACGCAATTGCTTCTCATCGACGCCGCTCGGTGCGTCGGTCAGCAGACACTGGGCGCGTTGCGTCTTGGGGAAGGCGATCACGTCGCGAATCGATTCTGCACCGGTCATCATGGTGACGATACGGTCGAGACCGAAAGCCAGGCCGCCGTGCGGCGGGGCGCCGTACTTCAGCGCGTCGAGCAGGAAGCCGAATTTGGCCTGCTGTTCTTCCGGGCCGATGTTGAGGGCGCTGAACACCTTTTCCTGAACGTCAGAGCGGTGAATACGCACCGAGCCGCCGCCGAGTTCCCAGCCGTTCAGCGCCAGATCGTAGGCCTTGGCCAGGCACTTGCCCGGATCGCTGACCAGCAGGTCGAGATGCTCGTCCTTGGGGCTGGTGAACGGGTGGTGGCAGGCGCTCCAGCGCTTGTTTTCGTCGTCGTACTCGAACATCGGGAAGTCGATGACCCACAGCGGCGCCCACTTGGCGCCGGTGACGAAGCCTTTCTCGTGGCCGATCTTGATGCGCAGCGCGCCGAGGGCGTCATTGACGATCTTGGCCTTGTCGGCGCCGAAGAAGATCAGGTCGCCGGACTGGGCGCCTGTGCGCTCGATGACCGCGCGCAGCGAGGCCTCGGAGAGGTTCTTGACGATCGGCGATTGCAGGCCGGTTTCGTTGATCTGGGTGGCGTCGTTGACCTTGATGTAAGCCAGGCCCTTGGCGCCGTAGATGCCGACGAACTGGGTGTAGGCGTCGATTTCGCCACGGGTCAGCGTGGCGCCGCCCGGGATGCGCATGGCGGCGATGCGACCGCCTTCGCTGTTGGCAACGCCGGCGAAGACCTTGAAGGCGACATCCTTGAAGGCGTCGGTGACTTCGGTCAGTTCGAGCGTGACGCGCAGGTCCGGCTTGTCCGAGCCGAAGCGGTGCATGGCTTCGGCGTAGGTCATGCGCGGGAATTCCGGCAGGTCGACGTCGATCGCTTCTTTGAAGACGGTGCGGATGAGCTTTTCCGTCAGTGCCATGATCTCGGCCTCGCTCATGAACGAGGTTTCGATATCGACCTGAGTGAATTCAGGCTGGCGGTCAGCGCGCAGGTCTTCGTCGCGGAAGCATTTGACGATCTGGTAATAGCGGTCGTAACCGGCCACCATCAACAACTGCTTGAAGAGTTGCGGCGATTGCGGCAGAGCGAAGAACTGGCCGGGATGAACGCGTGACGGCACGAGGTAGTCGCGGGCGCCTTCCGGGGTGGACTTGGTCAGCATCGGCGTTTCGATATCGATGAAACCGTTGTCGTCGAGGAAGCGGCGGAAGGCGCGGGCCGTCTTGTAGCGCAGCATCAGGTTGTTCTGCATCTGCGGACGGCGCAGATCGATCACGCGGTGTAGCAGGCGCACGTTCTCGGAGAGATTGTCTTCGTCCAGTTGGAACGGCGGCGTGACGGACGGGTTCAGTACCTCGATCTCGTGGCAGAGGATTTCGATCTCGCCAGAGGCCAGATTGGCATTGGTCGTGCCGGCCGGACGCGGGCGCACCTTGCCGGTTATCTTCAGGCAGAACTCGTTGCGGACGGATTCGGCGATCTTGAAGGTGTCAGCACGATCGGGGTCGCAAACGATCTGAGCAAGGCCTTCGCGATCACGCAAATCGATGAAGATGACGCCGCCGTGGTCGCGCCGACGATGGGCCCAGCCGCACAGGGTGACGATTTGCCCGTCAAGGGCGGCATTGAGTTGTCCGCAGTAATGGGTACGCATGAAACTTTCCGGTTGATTCAGGTTTTGGTAATGACGCGAGGGTGGGGCTGAGGCGCCACGACACCCATCGAGATAATGTATTTGAGTGCTTCATCGACGGTCATGTCGAGTTCGACCACATCCATTACCGGCATCATCAGGAAGAAGCCTGAAGTAGGGTTCGGTGTGGTCGGGACGTAGACGCTGACGTAATCGCCGTCCAGATGATTGACGATATCGCCGCCCGGTTGGCCGGTCTGAAAGGCGATAGTCCAACTACCCTGATGGGGGTAGCGGACGAGCAAAGCCTTGCGGAAAGCGTTGCCATTCGGGGAAAAGAGCGTATCTGAAACTTGCTTGACGCTGTTATAAACCGAGTTGACTACAGGAATGCGAGCCAGCAGTTTTTCCCACCAGACCACCAGCTTTTGCCCGATAAAGTTGGCAGCAAGCAGGCCGGTCAACAAAATCATGGCCAGCGTCAATAGTGCGCCAGCGCCTGGGATGGCAAAGCCGACCAGACTTTGCGGATGCATTCCCTCAGGAAGCAGGCGCAAAGATTGGTCGAGCGTACTGACGATGAGCGAAAGCACCCAGCCGGTAATGACCAGCGGGACCCAGATTAGCAGTCCGGTAATGAAATAGCGCTTGATTAGTTGGCCACGCACGACGAGCAGCTTCCTTCCCCGGTTTGACAGGGCGGTGAGGCGGCAGGCTTGCTACCACCCTTGAAGTCGGTGGCATACCAGCCACTACCCTTGAGCTGAAAGCCGGCGGCAGAAAGCTGTTTGCTATAGCTTTCCTTGTTGCATTCCGGGCAGGTGGTCAGCTGCGGATCACTCATCTTTTGCAGATGCTCTTTCTGGAAGCCGCAGGATTCACAGCGATATTCGTAGATCGGCATGGGAGTCCTCCAAAACCTTGAATTATAACCGAGAGTCTGAATACCCGATATTGGGGCGATGTTCGCTATTTCAACCGATCATGCCAAGGTAGGTGTTCGTGATCTGCGTCCCCCAGAACAGAGCGATCACTCCTGCCGCTGCCAAGTAGGGGCCGAAGGGAATAGGAACATTGCGGCCATGGCGAGTAGCGATGATCAGCGTGATGCCGACCGCAGCGCCAACGACCGAGGAGAGCAGGATGATTGCCGGCAGCATTTGCCAGCCTAGCCATGCACCTAGAGCGGCCAGAAGTTTGAAGTCTCCGTAGCCCATGCCCTCCTTGCCTGTACTCAGCTTGAAAAGCCAGAATACGGTCCATAGCGCCAGATAACCTGCCATGGCACCGATGACGGCTGACGGGAGATCGGTGAACGTAGACCATAGATTGAAAAGCAGTCCGAGCCACAGCAAAGGCAGGGTGATCGAGTCGGGGAGTAATTGGGTATCCAGGTCTATGGCTGACAGGGATATCAGCGCCCAGAGCAGTAGCAGGGCACCTGCTGCCTGTGCCGTCGGCCCAAAATGCCAGGCGACGTAAGCTGATAGAAGCCCTGTAATCGCTTCAATGATGGGGTAGCGTGGAGAAATTCTGTTTCCACATCCGGAGCATTTTCCCTTCAGAACCAATAGATAGCTCAGCAGCGGGATATTTTCCAGCGCCGTTATTTGATGGCCGCAATCCGGGCAGCGGGAACGCGGTTTTGCCAACGACAAAGGTTCAGAATCTGCTGGGGCTGTTTCGCCCCGCAATTCTGCGCATTGCCCGAGCCATTCCCGCTCCATCATCTTGGGTAGTCGATGAATGACAACGTTGAGAAAGCTGCCGACGCACAAGCCAAGCAGCCCGGCTACGGCAGCCAGGCCGCCCTGAGTTTCCGGGAGCATCAGACGACCGACCCCAGCTTGAAGATAGGCAGGTACATCGCGACGACCATGCCGCCAATCAAGGTGCCAAGTACGACCATGATGATTGGTTCCATCAGGCTGGACATGGCTTCGACCGCATCATCGACCTCAGCCTCGAAAAAGTCGGCTACCTTGGATAGCATGGAATCTAGGGCGCCGGACTCCTCGCCAATGGCGACCATTTGCGTGACCATATTCGGAAAGAGATTTACGTTTTGCATGGCCGTGGTCAGGCTGGTGCCGGTTGAGACTTCGCTCTGGATTTGCCGGGTGGCGACTTTGTAGACGTTGTTTCCGGCTGCGCCGCCAACGGATTCTAGAGATTCGACGAGCGGAACACCTGCTGCAAACATGGTGGATAGCGTTCTGGTCCATCGGGCAATCACTGACTTTCGGACAATGTCGCCGAAAACGGGGACGCGAAGAAGGAATCTGTCCATCGCCATCTGGACCTTTTCCGAACGCTTCCAGCTTTCAAGGAAGGCATAGAGTCCACCGCCAATTGCGCCGAACATCGCCCACCAGTATGCGACAAAGAAATCTGAGATAGCTATGACCAGTAGTGTTGGTGCTGGCAGGTCAGCGCCAAAGCTCTTGAAAACATCCTTGAAGGCCGGAATGACGAAGATCATGATCACCGCAGTGATGATGAAGGCAACCACGATGATTGCTACCGGGTAAAACAATGCCGACTTGATCTTGCTCTTGATCGCCAGAATTTTTTCCTTGTAGCTGGCAAGGCGGTCAAGCAGCGTGTCAAGAATGCCGGCTTGTTCGCCGGCAGAGACGAGGTTGCAATAGAGTGCATCAAATTGCAGCGGGAATTTGCGGAATGCCTGGGATAGCGAACTGCCGGTTTCGACATCGGCCTTGATATCGAGCAAGAGCTTTCCAACAGCTGGGTTTGAGTGGCCGCGACCGACGATATCGAAGGACTGCAACAGCGGCACGCCTGACTTCATCATGGTGGCAAGTTGCCGAGTAAATAGCGAAATATCTTTATCGGTAATTTTTCCACCGCTCTTGAAGCGGATTTTTTTAACCTTGGTATTGGTGATTCCTTGCCGGCGTAAGGTGGTCTGGACGACCGATTCACTGGCGGCGCGCATTTCACCGCGGACGGTCTTGCCGTCCTTGTTTTTTCCTTCCCACTGGAAGGTGCTTTCCTTGACTGCCGAGGCTTTCGGTCTTGCGGCGGTAGCCATACAGGTTCCTTTTCGTTAAGCGTTGGTGGTGCTCAGTACCTCGTCAAGCGAGGTCACACCCTGTTTGACTTTTAATAGTCCGGATTCGCGGAGATTCTTTACGCCTTCTGCTTTTGCCTGGGCTCCCAGATCCAGAGCCGAGGCGCCGCTCATGATCATGCGCTGCATGGCTTCGGAAATAGGCATGACCTGATAGATGCCAACGCGCCCCTTGTAGCCCGTTCCTTTGCAGCGTTCGCAGCCCCCTGGCCCGAACAGTGTCCACGAGCCGTCGAGATCAGCTTCCGAGTAGCCTGCATCCAGAAGCGCCTGGTTGGGTACAGTCATCGGTTTCTTGCAGTTACATAGCCGTCGCGCCAAGCGCTGGGCGGTGATTAGCAGCACGCTGGAGGCGATATTGAACATGGGGACACCCATATTCATGAGGCGAGTCAGTGTTTGCGGGGCGTCGTTGGTGTGCAGCGTCGAGAGCACCAAGTGGCCCGTTTGGGCCGCCTTGATGGAAATCTCGGCAGTTTCCAAGTCGCGGATTTCCCCGACCATGATGATGTCCGGATCCTGGCGCAGGAAGGCCTTCAGCGCCACAGGGAAGGTCAGGCCGGCACGATCATCCACGTTGACCTGATTGATTCCGGAGAGATTGATTTCGGCAGGGTCTTCCGCGGTCGAAATGTTGATGCCATCCTTATTCAGGATGTTGAGGCAGGTGTAGAGCGAGACTGTCTTGCCTGAGCCGGTTGGCCCGGTGACCAGCACCATGCCGTAAGGCCGGCCGATGGCATCCATCAGCGCTGCTTTTTGCTCGGGCTCGTAGCCTAGCGCCTCAATGCCCAAGGTGGCAGAACTTGGGTCGAGAATACGCATGACGATTTTCTCGCCCTGAAGCGTTGGTAGTGTGCTGACCCGGAAATCGATGGCGCGGGTCTTTGAAAGCACCAATTTCATCCGACCATCCTGCGGGACGCGTTTCTCGGCGATATTGAGTCGGGAAATTACCTTGATACGGGAGGCGATTTTTTCCTTGATGGCCAGCGGTGGCGTTGCCACTTCGCGGAGGATGCCATCGACGCGGAAGCGAATACGGTAAAACTTCTCGTATGGTTCGAAATGGATGTCCGATGCCCCATCGTTGATGGCATCGAGCAACATTTTCTGGATGAATTTGACGACTGGCGCATCGTCGATTTCCTGTCCTGCAGCTTCGTCAGTCTTGCTGGCAGCTTCCTCGTCCAGAAAGTCGAGGTTGAGATCCTCGCTGGTGAAGTTCTTTAGTGCCTCGGCTGCAGTTTCGGCGTATTTGGTGACCAGAGGCGCCAGTTTTGGGTGCTCGACGACGATAGGGTCTACGGCCAGCCCGGTCTGGAAGCGAATTTCGTCAAGGGCGCGTAGATTGGTTGGATCAGCGATTGCGACAGATAAACGATTGCCGCGCTTGTTAAGCGGGATGACCTTGTGTGTGGCGATCAGCTTACGGTCGATGGCGTCCGACGGAATGTGGGCTTCGTCGAAGGCGTTGAGGTCAAGTAACGGGTAGCCAAACGTATCTGCGACAAAGCGTGCAATGTCGATTGCACTGGATTTCTGGCTTGTGATGATCTGTTCGATCAGCGAAGTCTTGGATGTGTGGGCCTGGGCCAGCAATTGTTCCGCCTCTGTCTCCTTGAGATGCCCTGCCTGGACAAGCGCACGCGCCAAGCCGCTGAGAGGAGGATTTTGAGGGGTTGCTGCCATTGATCGATGTTAAATGCCGTTTAGATCGCTTGATGATGCTACGCAGGCGATTGTTTGTAAAGGCTGAGGCAGGTTTAGCTCAATCTGCTTCAGGGCGGAAGATCCGCACCGTGACAACGCTCCGGTCTTGGGTTTGCAAAATTTCCACAGGGACGCCAGCCAGTTTGATGCTGATACCTGATTCCGGAATGTCCTGAAAGTGTTCGAGAATAAGGCCGTTGAGGGTCTTGGGGCCATCAATCGGGAAGTTCAGATTCAACATGCGATTGATGTCCCGCACGGGGCGCGAACCTTCGACAATGGCGTTGCCTTCCTCTGTCCAATGAAGTTCATGACCAAGACCGGGAAGCGAGGTGGTGAAATCGCCGACGAACTCCTCGATGATGTCTTCCATGGTCAAGAGGCCGAGGATTTCGCCATACTCATCGACAATGAAGCCAATGCGCTGGCGATTTTCCTGAAAAAAGGCGAGTTGCGAAAAAACAGGGGTGCCCGGGGCAATGTAATAAGGGGCTTGCAATTGTTGCAGAAGGGCAGCCTCGTCGAAGTCCGGGTCGCCAAGATTTGTGAGCAGGCGCCGAACGGGGAGTACACCGATCAGTTGGTCCAGCGACTCACGACAGACCGGAAGTCGGCTGTGATGGCTTGTGGCGAGTTGGGCGTGAACCTCGTTCCATTCTTGGTCCAGGTCGAGAATCTCAATGTTGCCGCGGGGCGTCATGACATCCTCGACGGTGATGTTGTTGAGTTCGAACAAGCTCGAAAGAATCGCATGGTGCTTTTGGGGCATCAGGTGAGACGACTCGAGCACCAGACTGCGCAACTCCTCTGGCGAGAGTTTGGCTGGCCCATCGGTGCTTTTTGGTGATAAGCGAATAAGTTTAAGCAGGCCGCTGGCGAAGAGGTTGATAAACCAGACTACGGGGTAAAACAGTCGGAGCAGCGGTGCTAATACATAGCCGAGGCGGATGGCAAGGCGGTCGGCGTGGGTGGCACCAATGATCTTTGGGGTAATTTCGGAAAAGACGAGGATGGCAAAAGTGACGGCGAGTGTGCCGACGGCCAGCGCCCACTTTTCTTCCCCGAAAAGTGCGATCGTGATTACGCCAACGAGTGTTGCTGCCGCTGAGTTGATCAAATTGTTGCCGAGCAGGATGACACCAAGCATCTTGTCGGTCTTGTCGAGCAGCGTCATCGCTTTTTGCGCACCGTGGTGTCCGGATTTGGCCAAGTGGCGAAGACGGAAGCGGTTGCTGGCCATCATGGCTGTCTCGCTGAGCGAAAAGAAAGCCGACAGTGCCAACAAGACAACCAGCGCTATTAGCAGCGCCGATAGTGGAATTTCATCCACAGCTTAGACTCGTCCCAAGATAACTTCGGCAACGAAACGGCTGCCGATGTAGGCCAGAATCAGCAGTGCAAATCCGGCTAGAGTCCAGCGCAGGGCGCGTTTGCCGCGCCAGCCCCAAGCGTGACGCCCGATTAGCAGGGTGGCAAAAATTCCCCAAGAAGCAACGGCAAACAGGGTTTTGTGATCGATAGTGAGCGGCTTGCCGAAAAGTGCTTCGGAAAAAAAGACGCCGCTACCGACGGTCAGGGTCAATAGTACGAAACCGACCAAGAGCATCTTGAAAAGCAAGGATTCCATGGTCAGCAGCGGCGGCAGGCTGGCCAGGCTACGTTTCATGGAGCGATTGTGCAGCGAACGTTCGGTGAACCCCATGAAAATAGCGTGCAGTGCCGACAGGGTGAGCAGGCTGTAGGCCAGCATGGCGGCCAGGAAGTGCAGCTTGAAACCGGTGGCAGTGGCGTGGGCGACCAGATGGACGTTCGGAAAGATTACCGGTAGTACGGTGCAGGCAGCGGCCAAGGGGAGAACCATGGGTTGCATACCTTCCATGCGTGCCATGAAACTTTCCAGCCAGTAGATCAGCACGGCCAGCCACATCATCAGCGATAACGCAAAGCTGAACGAGAAACGCATACCGGCTTCGGCGAACAGGGCGTCGTAAAGCCCGGCGGCGTGGATGGCGAGGGCGACGGCAATGGTCAGACGTTCCCAGGTTTGCATGGGGCAGGCAACGCACTGATTCTCGCTTTCGCGCCAGCGGGTATTCCAGAAATGGAAACCAAGAGCTCCGTAAATCAGGGCGGCGAGAATGTGCGGCAGAAGCTGAATTACAATATCGACCATCCTCGAATTCTACTAGAAGCCCAAACGACATGCTCGATAACCTGACCAATCGCCTTGCCCGCGTCATGAAGACGCTGAAGGGCGAAGCGCGCCTGACCGAAACCAACATCGCCGATGCCTTGCGCGAAGTGCGTATGGCGCTGCTTGAGGCCGATGTGGCCTTGCCGGTGGTCAAGGATTTTATCGCTGCCGTCAAGGAAAAAGCGGTTGGCGAAGAGGTCATCGGTTCGCTGAGTCCGGGGCAGGCGCTTATCGGTGTCGTGCATGCTGAACTGGCCAAGATCATGGGGGATGCCCACGAAGGCATCAATTTCAATACCCAGCCACCAGCCATCGTGCTGATGGCGGGTTTGCAGGGCGCCGGTAAGACGACAACGGTCGGCAAGCTGGCCAAATTCCTCAAGGAAAATCACAAGAAGAAAGTCTTGGTCGTCTCCTGCGACGTTTATCGTCCGGCGGCTATTGAACAGTTGAAGTCGGTGGCTGCTCAGGCTGGTGTCGATTTCTTCCCGTCTGCGGTTGGAGAGAAGCCAGAGGCTATCGCTACGGATGCCATCGATTGGGCCAAGCGCCATTACCACGACGTGTTGCTCGTTGATACGGCCGGTCGTCTGGCGATCGATGAAGAGATGATGGCCGAAATCAAACGCCTGCATGCGGCGATCAAACCGATCGAGACGCTGTTTGTGGTCGATGCCATGTTGGGCCAGGACGCGGTCAATACCGCCAAGGCATTTAACGAGGCCTTGCCGCTGACGGGTGTCGTGCTGACCAAGCTGGATGGCGATGCGCGCGGTGGTGCGGCCTTGTCGGTCCGCCACATCACCGGCAAGCCGATCAAATTTGCCGGTGTCGGTGAAAAGCTGAGTGGTATCGAGGCCTTCCACCCTGAGCGGATGGCATCCCGTATCTTGGGTATGGGTGACGTGCTCTCGCTGATCGAGGAGGCGCGCAAGGGGTTGGATGAGGAAAAGGCGGTTGCCTTCGCCAAGAAGCTGAAATCCGGCAAAGGCTTCGATCTCAACGATTTCAAGGAACAGATGGCCCAGATGCGCAATATGGGCGGGCTGTCGGCGTTGATGGACAAGATGCCAGCCCAGATTGCCCAGGCGGCCGGCCAATTGCCGGCAGGGGCCGAGAACAAGATGATCGGTCGGGTTGAGGGCATCATCAATTCGATGACACCGGCCGAGCGCGCCAAGCCGGAGCTGATCAAGGCCAGCCGCAAGCGTCGTATCGCCATGGGGGCAGGGGTTCAGGTTCAGGAAGTGAACCGACTGCTCAATCAGTTCGAAACGACCCAGAAGATGATGAAGCAGTTTTCCAAGGGCGGTATCGGCAAACTGATGCGCGGCATGAAGGGCATGATGCCCGGCATGGGCGGAATGGGGCGCTGATTAGCGAGCGGCCTGCGCCAGGCGGGCCGTTTTTTCGTAGCCCCACTGGTTTTGCCAGGCGGCGCGAACCATGTTCGGGTACTCCGGCTTGCCTAGGCTGCCGTTGTAGCGGCCGAGTGCACGGAAAAGGTCACCTCGTTCGATATCCAGGTAGTGGCGCAGGATCGTGCAACCGTAGCGCAGGTTAGTGCGCAGGTCGAATAGCGAATCCTCGGGGCGGCCGATAATTTTGACCCAGAAGGGCATGACCTGCATGTAACCACGGGCGCCGGCCGACGAGACAGCGTATTTGCGGAACCCCGATTCAACTTGCATCAGGCCGAGCACCAACTGAGGGTCGAGGCCGGCTCGTGTTGCCTCGTAATGAACGCTGCGCAGCAGATCGATTCGGTACTCTCGGTTCGGGATGCGTTTTTCCAGGCGAGGCGACATGGTCGCCAGCCAGTCAACGGCTTCCATCGGTGTCCTGAAGGAACTGACCGCTGGCCGGGAGTCCGAAACCGCCTTGTGCAGCGCAGCCTGCGCGCTGGCTGAGAGTACTTCGTACTTCTGCGCGCCGGCCTGGACGGCCGACGCGCCGCAAAAAAGCAGGGCCGCGATCAGGCGGCGCACAGCTTTCCTTGTAGAGCGGCCAGAATGTCCGCCTGGGCGATCATCGTCGCCTCGGCTTCGGTCCGGCCCTTGTACTCAAATTGCCCATCCTTCAGACCGCGTTCGCCGATCACCACGCGATGCGGAATGCCGATCAGTTCCATATCGGCGAACATCACGCCTGGGCGTTCGTTGCGGTCATCAAGCACGACATCGACGCCGGTTTTCTTGAGGTCGGCGTAAAGCTGGTCGGCTGCTGCTTTGACGGCTTCGCTTTTGTGGTAACCCATCGGCACGATGCAGACCGCGAACGGGGCAATGGCCGGCGGCAGGATGATGCCCTTGTCGTCGTTACCCTGCTCGATGGCGGCGCCGACGATGCGTGAAACGCCGATGCCGTAGCAGCCCATTTCCATAACCTGGCTCTTGCCGCTGTCGTCCAGATAGGCGCAGTTCAAGGCCTCGGCGTATTTCTGGCGCAACTGGAAAATGTGGCCGACTTCAATGCCGCGCAGGATTTCCAATTTGCCCTGGCCGTCAGGTGAAGGGTCGCCGGCGACGACGTTACGAAGATCAAAAACCTCGGGTTCAGGCAGGTCGCGGCCGAAATTGACGCCGGTCATGTGATAGCCGGCCTCGTTGGCGCCACAGACGAAATCGCTCATGTTGGCGACGCTACGGTCGGCAAAAACGGCTACCTTCGTTGCGTCGATCGCAACCGGGCCAATGAAGCCAGGCTTGCAGCCCAGGCGCTCGATCACTTCTTCATCGGTGGCGAAGCGGAAAGGGTTAATGGCAGCGATTTTGCTAGCCTTGATCTCATTCAGTTCGTGGTCGCCGCGTAGCAGCAGTAGTGCAAAGGTTTGACTGCCATCTTCCTTCTCGCTCATGACGGCAATCGATTTGACGATCCGGTCGAGCGGCAGTTCGAGAAACTTGGCGACGTCGACGCAGGCCATTTTGCCTGGCGTATGGGTCTTTTCCATTGGCTTGGTGGCAGTGGTACGCGGCACGGTCGGCGCAAGGGCTTCGGCCAGTTCGACGTTGGCGGCATAGCCGGAATCCGGGCAGAACGCGATATCGTCTTCTCCCGAGTCTGCCAGGACGTGGAATTCATGCGAACCTGTACCACCGATCGAGCCGGTGTCGGCTGCGACAGCGCGGAACTTCAGGCCCAGGCGGGTGAAGATTCGGCTGTACGTGTCGTACATGTTGCCGTACTCGCGCTTCAGGTCTTCAAAGGAGCTGTGGAAAGAGTAGCCGTCCTTCATCAGGAACTCGCGGCCGCGCATCACGCCAAAGCGGGGGCGAATCTCGTCGCGGAACTTGGTCTGTATCTGGTACAGGTGAATTGGCAATTGACGGTAGCTTTTTACGTCTCGCCGTACGACATCGGTAATGACTTCTTCGTGCGTCGGGCCAATGACGAATTCACGTTGATGTCGATCCTTGAAGCGCAGCAGTTCCGGGCCGTACTGTTCCCAGCGACCGGACTCCTGCCACAGTTCGGCGGGTTGCACAGCCGGCATCAGCAATTCAAGGGCACCAGCATTGTTCATCTCTTCGCGCACGATGTTCTCGACCTTGCGCAGCACGCGCAGGCCCAGCGGCATCCAGGTGTAGATACCGGCGGCGGCGCGCTTGATATAACCAGCACGCAGCATCATCTTCTGGCTGATGACTTCGGCGTCGGCCGGGGCTTCCTTGAGAGTGCTAAAAAAGAACTGCGAAGTGCGCATGGGATGCTCTTGAATTCGTTGCGAAACCTCGATTTTACACGGTCCCGCTTCTTTGCATGTGGGCGCCCTTTGTGAAAGAATCCGGGTAACTATTAATTTTTGCAGGATTTCTATGCTCGATCGTGAAGGCTACCGCCCGAACGTCGGCATCATTCTTTGTAACGGAAGGAACGAGGTTTTCTGGGGTAAGCGCATACGGGAGCATTCCTGGCAGTTTCCACAAGGTGGTATCAAGCGCGGCGAAACGCCCGAAGAAGCCATGTTTCGTGAACTGTATGAAGAGGTCGGGCTCTTGCCCGAGCACGTGCGTATCCTCGGACGGACCAAGGGCTGGTTGCGTTATGAAGTGCCGACACACTGGATCAAGCGCGAATGGCGCGGATCCTACAAAGGCCAGAAGCAAATCTGGTTCCTGTTGCGGTTGGTCGGGCGCGATAGCGACGTCAGTTTGCGCGCGACTAGCAAGCCCGAGTTTGACGCATGGCGCTGGAATGACTACTGGGTACCGCTTGATGCGGTGATTGAGTTCAAGCGTTTGGTTTATGAGCAGGCGCTCAATGAACTTGTCCGCTTTCTGGATTTTGATCGCAAAGGGGCTCGCCATAAAAAAGAGGCGGAGTCGTATCCTGAGGTTACAGACGTTATTCAGTCCGGAGAGTAGTCATGCGCTGGTTTCGTAGTTTGGCTCTCTCTCTGGTGACTTTGTTGGTCACGCATTCTTTGGCCTTGGCTGACTTCGAGGAAGATTACGAGAGCAAGCAATGGCAGGAAGTGGAGGTCGCCCTGCCTGTTGCGCCAAAGGAAACTAATCTTCTGCCTTTCTACGTCAGCGCAGCCACCAGCAATCGTTTTTTCATCGACATTTCCACGCTGAGTGTCGGCGCTGATGGTGTGGTGCGTTATGTCCTTTTGGTCTTGTCGCCAGAGGGGGGGCGTAATGTCACCTTCGAAGGAATGCGCTGCGAGTCGAGGGAGCGGCGGATATATGCCTCCGGGCGGTTAGACGGCTCTTGGTCGAAGGCGCGCAAGAATGAATGGATTCGCATTCAGGATGCTTACGCCAATCGCCATCACGCGGTGCTGTTTCTCGATTACTTCTGTCCTTTTGGCAACATCGTGCGTGACGCGGCAGAGGCCAGAAACGCCTTGATGCTTGGTGGTCATCCGGATAACAAGCGTTGATAACACATGTCACCTGACCAATTCATCGTCGAGTTTGATCGAGCCTTGCGTACGGTGCTGGCGCCAGCGCGTAGCGTTCGGCCCGTTCCTGGAAGCGCGCTACCAGAGGCCGAGCTCGACGTTAGTCAAAAGCAACTTGTTGTCGGGCTAATGCGGGTCAATCATTGCGGTGAAATCTGTGCCCAGGCTTTGTACCAAGGGCAGGCGCTGACGTCGAGGGATGCTGCCATTCGCGAAGCCTTGCGTGGCGCCGCTGATGAAGAAACTGAACATCTGGCTTGGACCGAGCAGCGAATTTCCGAGTTGGGGGGGCGCAAGAGTTTTCTGAATCCCCTCTGGTATCTTGGTTCTTTAACGCTAGGGTTGGCTGCTGGTGCCTTGGGGGATAAGTGGAACCTGGGTTTTCTTGCCGAAACGGAGCGACAGGTTGAGGCCCATCTGGATGGGCATCTACAAGCCCTGCCGGAGGGGGATGGCCGCTCCCGAGCCATCGTCGACCAGATGCGGCTTGATGAAATTCAGCATGCCGAGACCGCTGTTCGGTACGGTGCTGCGGAGTTGCCTGTACCTGCAAAAGCGATCATGAAAACGATGGCCAAGGTCATGACCGGTATTGCCTACCGAATCTGACCCTTGGCCGGCAAAGCGCGCATCAGGCTTCTTCGATGATCTCGAAGTCGTAAGTGATCTCTGCAGTCTTGCTGATCATGATTGATGCCGAGCAATATTTGTCTTTTGACAACTCTATGGCGCGGGCAACCGCATCGGGCTTCAGTTGTTTTCCAGTGACGCGGTAGTGAAAGTGGACGCTGGTAAAGACCTTTGGATCGCTTTCGGCACGTTCTGCTTTGAGGCTCACGGTGCAATCGCTGACTTGTTGCCGCCCTTTCTTGAGAATCAAAACGACGTCAAAGGCTGAACAGCCTCCGGTGCCCGCTAGAACCATTTCCATTGGCCGTGGGCCTAAGTTGCGCCCTCCTGCTTCCGGTGCGCCATCCATTACGACAGCGTGGCCGCTACCGGTTTCTGCAACAAACGACATCCCGGCGTCGTTGCCCATCCATCTAATCGTGCATTCCATCGATCTCTCCTTGCTGGGGGCTGAATTTTAGCGGATATGTATTTGTTTTAGGATTCCCTTGTCTGATGGTGCGCTGCACCAATTTTGGGGTGCCGTTGCTGGAATAAAGGTGGGGATGTGGTGTTTAAATATCGGTGAATTGCATTTTTTATATATATAAATTTTGTTTAAAAACAATTCATTAATATTTATAATTTAATTCTATTGATGAATTTGTGTATTATTTGTGCGTTGCACAAAAAGTTCTTGCTGGTGGTTCTCGCTTCGTGCACAATGTGAAGCGTACGAACTGTAGTGACTTTGTGGTGATGGGTCCTCTGGTTCAGATTTGTCTCCTCCACCCTCCTCCTTTGGTGTGGATTTAACGCGGCTCAGCGAGCCGCGTTTTTTTTGTCTATCTTCTGGATTGATGGAGAAGGCATTGACAGCGGCTCAGGAAGTCGACTAAAATCCGCGCCTTTCTCCAATCTGCGCCCAAATTTTTCAGGACGGCACACTTATATGAAAACGTTTTCCGCCAAGCCACATGAGGTGAAGCGCGAGTGGTTTGTGGTAGACGCCACAGACAAGGTGCTCGGCCGCCTCGCTACCGAAATTGCTCGTCGCCTCCGTGGCAAGCACAAGGCTATCTATACCCCCCACGTTGATACCGGTGATTTTATCGTCGTCACCAATGTGGACAAGATCACCGTTACCGGTAACAAGGCCGAAGATAAGAAGTACTTCCGCCACTCCGGCTATCCCGGTGGTATCTACGAAACGAACTTCAAGAAGATGCAGCAACGCTTCCCGGGCCGCGCCCTGGAAACTGCCGTCAAGGGCATGCTGCCGAAGGGTCCGCTGGGCTACGCTATGCTGAAGAAGCTGAAGTGCTACGCCGGCGAGCAGCATCCGCACACTGCCCAGCAGCCGAAGGCTCTGGAAATTTAAGGGGTCATCATGGCTGAAAGTTATTTCTACGGTACAGGCCGTCGCAAGAGCGCCGTTGCCCGTGTCTTCATGAAGCGTGGTTCCGGTGCCATCGTTGTAAATGGCAAGCCGGTCGATCAGTTCTTCTCCCGCGAAACCGGCCGCATGATCGTGCGTCAGCCGCTGGCGCTGGTTGAACAGCTGAACGGTTTCGATATCAAGGTTAATGTGATCGGTGGTGGCGAGTCTGGCCAGGCCGGTGCTGTGCGCCACGGTATTACTCGTGCCTTGATTGAATATGATGCTGCCTTGAAGCCCGCTTTGTCCAAGGCTGGTTTCGTAACTCGCGATGCTCGTGAAGTCGAACGTAAGAAAGTCGGCTTCCATAAGGCTCGTCGTCGTAAGCAGTTCTCCAAGCGTTAATTCGCTTCGAGCGCAAGGAAAGCCGCCTTTTGGCGGCTTTTTTGTTTTTTGGCTGCGCGCTATGATGCGCCGTTGCTTAGATGTGGGCGCATGAGGAGAGCTTGCATTATTGGCTGCGCAGGAAAGGCTGCTTGATACTCTTTGCGGTTATCTACGCAGCTTCCCTTGGCGGAAATTGCATCATAAAACGAAACATCTACGGTGGATGAGGGAGAAATTTTGCTCTGGTGTCAGCGCGGTGGAAGGATCGGGTTATGCCAACTCCGGCAGTGGCCTTGAAATTGAAACGATTTCGGCGTCGATTTGGAATTTCGGCGCCGCGGGTTGTTGTGCGCAGCCATGTTCCGTGGCCGTGGTTGCTGTTGCCTGCAGTCTTGCTGGCTTTGCTGCTGGGCGTTGCGGTGTGGCTGATTGCCCAGAAAAATGAAGCTGGAATTTTGGGGCAGGAGGTCGAGAATCTGCGACAGCAGATTCAGGTTCAGTCAGAGGAGTTGAATCTTTTGCGTTCAACTGCTGGGACCGGGAAAAATGCAGTAAGTATCGAGCGAGCTGCGCAGCAGCAGTTGCTTGGCAGAATCCAGGGGTTGGAGGCTGAAAATGCAGCGCTCAAGGAGGATGTCCTCCTGTTTGAGCGCTTGATTCCTATTGCCGGGGAGGGGGCTGCTGTTCGTGTTGAAAACTTTAGGGTTTTCAAGGAATCCGAGACCCGTTTTCGCTATCGTCTATTGATTGCTTTTCGGCCTGATAAGCAAACGCCAGACTTTCGGGGGCGCCTGCAGGTTGTGATCAGTTATGTCAGTGCTGGTAGAGTATTTCAGTTGGTATTGCCAGAAAAGCGAGAAAGCGCTGCTGGGTATCTACTCGAAATAAAGAGCATTCTTCGTCGGGAAGACTTTTTTGAATTGCCTGCTGGCGCTGTATTGCAGGGGGTGGAGGCGCGAGTCCTGCAGGGTGATACACTCAAATCGAAACGATTGGCTCAACTCTAGGAGTGGCGCATGTTTGGGAAAAAAAACGAAAATAAACCTCAGGGGCGTATCGATAGCCTTATCGGCGCTGGCACGCGAGTTGAAGGCAGCCTGTATTTTACTGGCGGGTTGAGAATTGATGGTGAAGTGAAGGGGAGCGTGCAGGCAGCAGAAGGAGCTTCTTCTTCGACTTTGGTGCTCAGCGAACACGCGCGTATTGAAGGAGCGGTTGTCGTTGCGCACTTGGTAACTAATGGTACGGTTGTGGGGCCGGTCTCCATAACTGAAACCCTGGAAATGCAGCCGAAATCGCGCATTGTCGGTGATGTGGAGTATGCCTCTATCGAGATGCACCAAGGGGCGGTGATTGAAGGGCGCTTGGTTCATTCGGCAGGTAAATCGGTGGAACTAAAGCTGGCAGCCTCGGCCTAATTAAATTGACCGGGAATGCGCTGGCTAGCATAATCTCGCAAAAATTTTCTTTGGAGTTGTGTTCATGAATGCAGTTAACGAAATGGCTATCCCTCTTGTTTTTACCGACAGCGCTGCGGGCAAGGTGAAGGAATTGATTGAGGAGGAGGGTAATCCGGGCCTCAAGTTGCGAGTATTTGTTACGGGTGGTGGTTGTTCGGGCTTTCAGTATGGTTTTACCTTCGATGAGGAGGTAAACGAGGACGATACAACCATGGAAAAAAATGGTGTTACGCTTTTGATCGATCCAATGAGCTATCAGTATCTGGTTGGTGCAGAAATTGACTATAGCGAGGGTTTGGAGGGTTCGCAATTCGTGATCCGCAACCCGAATGCAACCTCCACCTGTGGTTGCGGTTCGTCGTTTTCTGCTTGATTGCTTTGGGTTTTCTGAAAAAAAGCGGTGGAAGCCGCTTTTTTTGTCTGTCTCAGGATGAGAGGATCAGATTGTCCCGGTGGATGATTTCGGGTTCGTCCACGTAGCCCAGCGTATTCTCGATTTCCAGGGTGGTCTTGCGGGCGATCAGGCGGGCTTCGCCGCTGCCGTAGTTGCTCAGACCACGAGCAATCTCTCTGCCGTCGGGGCTGATGCAGGCAACGGCGGCGCCGCGTTCGAACTCTCCCTCGGCGGCGATGACGCCGATCGGGAGCAGGCTCTTGCCGGCATGTAGTGCATCCACGGCGCCTGCGTCGAGAATCAGGCGGCCGGCTAGTTGCAGGTGGTCGGCCAGCCATTGCTTGCGGGCAGCTAGCGGTTGGGTTTGTGAGACAAGCAAGGTGCCAACCGGTTCGCCGTTAGCCAGGCGGATGATTGGATCGATCTCGCGGCCGCTGGCGATGGCGGTATGGGCGCCGCTGCGGGCGGCGCGTTTGGCGGCGATGACCTTGGTGATCATGCCGCCAGTACCGATGCGGGTGCCGGCGCCGCCAGCCATGGTTTCTAGTGATTCGTCGCCGGCCGTGGCTTCATGGATCAGCGTAGCGTTGGGATCCTTGCGCGGATCGGCGGTGTACAGACCTTGCTGGTCGGTCAGGATGATCAGCGCGTCGGCTTCGATCAGGTTGGCAACCAGGGCGCCCAGCGTGTCATTGTCACCGAACTTGATTTCGTCGGTGACGACGGTGTCATTTTCATTGATGATCGGCACGACGCCCAGTTCGAGCAGGGTATTCAGTGTTGAGCGGGAATTAAGGTAGCGCTTGCGGTCGGCGAGATCGTCATGGGTCAGCAGGATCTGTGCGGTGTGCAGGCCGTATTTGGCGAAGGCGCCTTCATAAACCTGAACGAGACCCATCTGGCCCACTGCGGCGGCAGCTTGTAGTTCATGCACGCTCTTCGGGCGCTTGGCCCAGCCCAGGCGCTGCATGCCGCAGGCGATTGCGCCGGAGGATACGAGTACGACTTCCTTGCCCTGTTCGCGCAGCACACTGATCTGGCGCGCCCAGTCATTGATGGCGGCGAGGTCGAGGCCTGTGCCGTTGTTGGTGACGAGCGCCGAGCCGACTTTGACGACCAGGCGTTTGGCGTTGGCTAGGCGAGTCTGGTTCATTATTCTTCCGTGCTGGTGTTTTCGTCTTCGTCGTCCGGAATTTCCGGGCGATCCATCTGTTCCAGGGCTTCCTGGATGGCATAGATCAGCGGCTTGGTGCCTTCGCCGTTGATGGCGGCAATCGGGAAAGCCGGGCCATCGTACTTGGTGGCTTTTTTGTAGGCTTTCAGGAATTTGTCGATGGCGGCCTGCCGATCTTCTTCGGGAATCAGGTCAAGCTTGTTGAGGACCAGCCAGCGCGGCTTGTCGGCCAGTGCGGGGTCGTGCTTGACCAGTTCGCCAACGATGGCCTTGGCATCGCGTACCGGGTTGGCATCGGGGTCGATTGGGGCGATGTCGACGAGGTGGAGCAGGATGCGGGTGCGCTGCAGGTGCTTGAGGAAGCGGATGCCGAGGCCGGCGCCGTCGGCGGCACCTTCGATCAGGCCGGGGACGTCGGCCATGACAAAGCTCTTTTCCGCGCCAACACGAACGACGCCGAGATTCGGGTGCAGCGTCGTGAACGGGTAGTCGGCAACCTTCGGGCGGGCCGAGGAGACGGCGCGGATCAGCGTGCTCTTGCCGGCATTGGGCAAGCCAAGCAGGCCGACGTCGGCCAGCACGCGCAGCTCAAGACTGACCTCGAACTCTTCGCCTTGGTCGCCATTGGTTTTCTGGCGTGGGGCGCGGTTGGTCGAAGACTTGAAGTGGATGTTGCCGAGGCCGCCCTTGCCACCCTTGGCGAGCAGGATCTTCTTGTCGTGGACGTCGAGGTCGGCCAGGATTTCGCCGGTGTTCAGGTCGGAAATGACCGTGCCGACCGGCATGCGCAGGATGATGTCATCGCCGCCGGCGCCGTACTGATCGGCGCCGCCACCGTTTTCGCCGCGCTTGCCGATGAATTTCCGGGTGTAGCGGTAGTCGACCAGGGTGTTGATGTTGCGGTCGGCAAGTACATAGATGCTGCCGCCCCGGCCACCATCGCCGCCGTTGGGGCCGCCCATGGGGATATATTTTTCGCGGCGGAAAGTCGCGGCGCCGTTGCCGCCGTCACCGGCTTTTACGTATATCTTTGCTTCGTCGATGAACTTCATGCTTTTCCGCCCCTAAATCCGCGAGGGATGTCGCCGCCAGAAAATCTGGCGGCATAAACTAAAAAGCCCCATCCAGCGGACGGGGCTTTTGCTTCCGCTTGGCCGAATTATTCGGCAGCCGGAACGATGGTCACCACGCGGCGCTTTTTCAAGCCCTTGATGGAGAACTGAATCACGCCGTCCTTCAGTGCGAACAGGGTGTGATCCTTACCGCAGCCGACGTTGTCGCCCGGGTGGAATTCAGTACCGCGCTGGCGAACGATGATGTTGCCAGCCAGGACGAATTGACCGCCGTAGCGCTTGACGCCCAGTCGTTGGGCTTGTGAGTCGCGGCCGTTACGTGAACTACCGCCTGCTTTCTTGTGTGCCATTTGTTAGCTCCTTGTCTGAACTTAAGCAGCGATCGTGTCGATGCGCAGTTCGGTGTAGTTCTGACGATGGCCTTGACGCTTCTGGTAGTGCTTACGACGACGCATCTTGAAGATCTTGACCTTGTCGTGGCGGCCGTGGGAAACCACGGTGCACTTGACGGTGGCGCCAGCAAGGAAGGGGGCGCCGATCTTTACCGACTCGCCTTCGCCTACCATGAGGATCTGGTCAAGGGTAACTTCTGCGCCAACGTCTGCCGGTATCTGTTCTACTTTAAGTTTTTGACCAGCGGAAACGCGATACTGCTTGCCGCCGGTTTTTATGACCGCATACATGAGTTGGACTCCAAAACAATACAAAAAGGTGCTACAAAGAACCGCGCATTATACGCAAAAGTTTCGCTAAGTCAAAGCCTTGTCTACGGGATGTGTTAAACTGCCCGCCTTTGAAAAAGGAGTTCTCCATGGCTGAAATCACGACTGCCTCCGGGCTGGTTTATGAAGATACCGTCGTCGGCGAAGGCGCCGAGGCCAAGGCGGGCAATTTTGTGACGGTCCATTACACCGGCTGGCTGACCAATGGCAGCAAGTTCGATTCGAGCAAGGATCGCAACGATCCGTTTGAGTTCCCGCTCGGCCAGCGCCATGTGATCGCCGGTTGGGATGAGGGTGTCCAGGGCATGAAGGTCGGTGGCTCGCGCAAGCTGACTATCCCGGCTCAACTGGGTTATGGCGCACGCGGTGCTGGCGGCGTTATTCCGCCGAATGCGACATTGGTTTTCGAGGTTGAACTGCTTGGCGTGCAATGAGCGATAACTCCGGTCAAGACGATCCCTGGGCCAAATGGCGCAAGCCTGAGGCCCCTGCTGCGGTTGAGGCTGAAGCAAAGCCGAAAGCCAAGCCGGTTGAACCGGTAAAGCCTGCTGCGCCGGTTGATGTCGTGGCGCCGGTTGAGGCCTCAGTCAAACCAGAGGGAACCCTGGGCGTGCGGAAGTCGGCGATGCCTGCCGATCGCCCGCTCAATCGCCGGCCGATCCGCGGTGGTGCCGTGCAGAAGCGGGCGACCATGGCAGATAAGGTGGCGATCGCTGAACGGTTGTCCGACAAACCGGCACGGCCGTCGAGCGCCAAGATGCGTGGTGATGCGCCGCGTGAAAATCCGTGGAAAAAGGCCGCGCCTGTGCAGCCGTCGAGGGCGCCTGCCGTTGCTGCGAAGCCGCTCGGGCCTAGCCCGAAAGGCGTTCGGCTTTCCAAGGTGATGTCGGAGCGTGGCATGTGTTCGCGCCGCGAGGCTGATCTGTGGATCGAGCGCGGCTGGGTGTTTGTCAATGGCGAGCAGGTCAGCGAACTGGGCACCCGCATCGACCCATCGGTATCCGAAATCACCGTTTCCCAGGATGCGAAGAAGGATCAGGCCAAGGCCGTTACCATCCTGCTCCACAAACCAGTCGGCTATGTCTCCGGACAGCCCGAGCCGGGCTGTGTGCCAGCGGTGACCTTGATTACGGCGGAAACGCAGGTCGAGCAGTCGGGTGGTCCGGAATTCAAGCCGTGGATGTTGCGCGGCCTGGCGCCGGCCGGTCGTCTGGATATCGATTCGACCGGTTTGCTGGTGCTGACCAGCGATGGCCGTGTCGCCAAGCGCCTGATCGGTGAGGACAGCGAGGCGGAAAAAGAATATCTGGTCCGCGTTTCCGGCGAGTTGATCAAGGGTGGTCTGGACCTGCTGCGTCATGGTCTGGAGCTCGATGGCAAGCCGTTGAAGCCGGCCTGGGTCAAGCAGTTGAACGAAGACCAGTTGCACATCATTCTGAAGGAAGGCAAGAAGCGCCAGATTCGCCGCATGTGCGAACTGGTCGGTCTGCAGGTGATCGGCCTGAAGCGGGTGCGCATCGGGCGGATTCGGCTGGGCGATCTGCCGATGGGTCAATGGCGCTTTCTGCGGGCTGACGAGGCCTTCTGATTTCGGGTTGTTTTTAGGCATCCCGTAGAAAGCAAAACGCCGGCAAATTTGCCGGCGTTTTTATTTGCAGCAGCCTGAACTTAGGCGGTGCCGCCCACAGCCTTGGCGCGAACCGGCGGCATCATGACGCATTCGCCTTCGATGACGGTCTTGCCGGCAACTGTACAGACAGTATCGAGCGTGACGCGGTTCTTCTCAACGTTCACTTCCTTGACGGTGACGGTAGCGCGGACGGTGTCACCCGGGCGAACCGGCGCCTTGAACTTCAGGGTCTGGGAAAGATAGATGGTGCCGGCGCCGGGCAGGTGGTTGGCCAGCACAGCCGAGATGAAACCAGCCGACAGCATGCCGTGGGCGATGCGGCCGCCGAACATGGTGGTCTTGGCGTATTCCTCGTCGAGGTGGGCCGGATTGACGTCGGTGGAAATGCCGGCAAACAGGATGATGTCGGTTTCGGTGACGGTCTTGGCGATGCTTGCGGACATGCCGGGTTGGAGTTGGTCGATGTGATACGCCATGGCTGGGCTCCTTGCGTGGTTTGTTGAAATTTGAACACGAACTCTAGCATACGTTAGCGTATGGTTGTGACAGCTTGCCTACGCCATCTGCTGGCGATTATGACGCCAAGACAAGCTGAAGTGCGATGGGTACGACGAGGTGTCGATGATGCGCCGAAGGATAACTGTTTGGTGAACAAGGTCGCGCTTGGCCTGTAAATGAAATTACTCGGTGCGCAGGGCTTCGACCGGATCAAGCCGAGCTGCGTTGCGGGCAGGCAGGACGCCGGCGGCGAGGCCGATCGCGATGGCGATACCTTCGGCCAGCAGGACAAAGCTGAGCGGCGTGTGGACCGGCAGAGCGGGGAGCGCCAAGTGTATTAGCTGGGCCAGGCCGATGCCGAGTACCAGTCCGAACAGGCCGCCGAGTGCCGAGAGGGCGACCGCCTCGCCGAGGAAGAGCGCCAGGATGGTGCGGCGCGGGGCGCCGAGGGCGACAAGCAGGCCGATTTCACCGGTGCGTTCGGTGACGGCGATGGTCATGATGGTGACGATGCCGACACCGCCGACCAGCAGCGAAATGCCGCCGAGCGCGCCGACGGCCATGGTCAGTACGTTGAGGATATTGGACAGCGTCTTCAGCATCTCTTCCTGCGTGACGATGGTGAAGTCCTCGCGGCTGTGACGGTCGATCAGGTGTGTCTTGACGCGGCTGGCGACGAGGGCGGACGGAATGCCTTCTTTGGCCGCAATGTTGATTTCATCGACGCCTTCGCGGTTGAACAGTTCCTGGGCGCGGGCGGTCGGTACGAAAGCGGTGTCGTCAAGATCGATCCCGAGGAATTGGCCTTTCGGCGCCAGGACGCCGATGATCCTGAAATGCAGGCCGCCGACGCGCAGGCGCTGGCCAAGCGGATTTTCGCTGCCGAACAGCTCGGTTTTCAGCTTAGAGCCAAGTACGACGAAGGCGCGGGCGCTGCCTTCGTCGTCGGCGGGCAGGAACTGGCCGCTTTGCACGGTCGACCGGAAAATAAGCGGCAATTTGGAATTGACGCCGTAGATCAGCGTGCGGCGGGTTCGGCCATTGCCTTCGACTTCGGCATTGCCGCGGACGTTGGGCGTGACAGCGACAATGTGGGGCAAACGTTCAAGTGATTTCGCATCATCCAGCGACAGCGGGCGGGCGCTCGACGGCAGGCCGGACGGCGAGCCTCCGGTCTTGGTCTTGCCCGGGGCGACCGTGATGACATTGGTACCGAACTGGGTGAATTCGCCGAGCACGAAGCGGTGAATCCCTTCGCCGATCGAGGTGAGCAAAATGACCGCAGCAATGCCGACGGCGATGCCGAGTAGCGTCAGGAAGCTGCGCAGGCGCTGGGCGGTGATGGCGCGGACGGCGAGTTGGAGGGCGTCGGACCAGAGCATCTCAGTGCTTCATCAACGCTTGCACCGGGTCGAGTCGGGCGGCACGACGCGCCGGCATGACGCCGAAGAGAAGGCCGGTGACGAGCGCCGTGCTCAGGCCGGCGATGACGGCCCAGTTGGGCGGGTAGGCCGGGAAAACCGGGAAGAACTGGCGCAAGGCGAAGGCGCCCAATTCGCCCAGCAGGTAACCGAGCAGGGCGCCGACGGTAGACAGCATGGCGGCTTCGGCCAGGAAGGCGAGGCGGATGCTTCGGGCGGTGGCGCCCAGTGCCTTGAGCAGGCCGATTTCGCCAGTACGCTGGGTGACGGCAACGAGCATGACATTCATGACCAGAATGCCGGCGACAGCCAGACTAATGGCAGCGATGCCGGCGACGGCCAGGGTCAGGGCGCCGAGCAGCTTGTCGAAAGTGGCGAGGATGGCGTCCTGGGTGATGACCGTAATGTCCTCTTCTCCCCGGTGGCGCTGCTTGAGCGTTTCCATCGCCTGATCCTTGGCGGCGGGGATGGCATCGCGGCTGTTGGCTTCGATCAGGATGCGGAACAGGGTGTTGGAGTTGAACATGGCCTGCGCCAGTGACACCGGCACGATGACCAGTTCGTCGGTATTCATGCCCAGACCCTGGCCAACCGGCTTGAGGACGCCAATGATGCGCAGCCTACGGTCGCCGACGCGGACCAGTTGGCCGATGGCCGGTTCGGTGCCAAACAGTTCGCTGCGGATCTTGGCGCCGATAATGGCGACCGACGAACCACGGTTCCAGTCTTCTTCCGGCAGCCCCTGCCCCTGAGCCAGTTCGAAATTGCGGATGGGAATGAACTCGGCGGTCGAGCCAGCGACCATGATTTCGCGCAGCTTGCCGCCGAAGGCGATTTCCGAGGTGCCGACGGCAAGCGGGGCGACGCGGCGCACCGTAGGCAGGCGGCGCAGGCTGCCTGCGTCGTCGATGGTCAGGTCGCGTGGCGTCGAGGTAATGGCGTTGGCCGGGTTGAAACCGCCAGTGCCGGAACGGCCGGGCAGCACGATGACGAGGTTGGTGCCGATTGAGGAGAACTGGCCGACGACATAACGCCGAGCCCCGTCGCCAAGGGCGGTGAGGATGACGACGGCAGCAACCCCGATCGACATGGCCAGCACCGACAGCGCGGTGCGCATCGGGTAGCCGGTGGCCGCATCGCGGGCGAAGCGCAGGGTGTCAGTGAGGCGCATGGGGGGGGCTGCTACTCCTCCCCCTTCAAGGGGGAGGTTGGGAGGGGGATGGGTTTGTCGGCGGGCGGAAACCCATCCCCTCCCCGGCCCTCTGGGCCATAAAGAGGAGGGTTCGAATCAAGCTTCAAGCGCCCATCCTCCATCACCAGTTGCCGCTTGGCGCGGGCGCCCATGCTTTGGTCGTGGGTGACGACGATCAGCGTCACGCCCTTGGCATTGAGCGCTTCGAGCAGATTGACCACCTCCTCGCCGGTATGGCGGTCGAGATTGCCGGTTGGCTCATCGGCCAGGATCAGCGCCGGCTGCATGATCGTGGCACGGGCAATGGCGACGCGCTGGCGCTGGCCGCCGGAAAGCTGGTCCGGCTTGTGATCGGCCCGGTTTTCCAGCCCGAAGTCCTTCAGTGCCTGGGCGACGCGCTGCTTGCGTTCGGCCGGGGCGATGCCGGCCAGGGTCATCGGCAGGGCGATATTTTCAGCAGCGCTCAGGCGAGGCACGAGGTGGAAGCTCTGGAAGACGAAGCCGATGCGGGTGCTGCGTACGGTCGCCTGTTCGTCAGGGGAGAGGGTGGTGACATCGCGGCCTTCGAGCTTGTAGGTGCCTTCGTTGGGTCGGTCGAGCAGGCCGAGCAAGTTGAGCAGCGTCGATTTGCCGGAGCCGGAAGGGCCCATCACGGCAACGTATTCGCCGGCGGCGATCTGCAGGTTCAGTCCGGTCAGCGCATTGACCGTGGTGTCGCCGAGCAGGAAGCGACGTTCGATGCCGGAGAGCTCGATCAGTGCCATGCGCCTACTTCGCCTTGGCCTTGTCGTCTGGCGTGACCTTGGCGCCGGCCTTGACCCCCTCCTTGTCGAGGGAGGTGACGATGCGCTCGCCGGCTTTCAGCCCCTCCATTACCTCGGTGTATTCCCAGTTGGCGAGGCCGGCCTTGATCTGGCGTTCTTCCAGCTTGCCACTCTCAGGGTTGAAAAGCAGCACCTTGCCGCCTTCCTGAATGGCGGCGGTCGGGATGCGCAGGACGTTGTCGCGGCCGGAGAGGATGATTTCGACGTCGGCGCTGTAGCCAACGAGCAGCTTGCCGGCAGTTTCCGGTTGGTCGAAATCGACCTCGATGTCGACGGTCCGCGCCTGTTTTTCAACGGCCGAAACATAGGGGGCGACGCGCCTGACCTTGCCGGGCAGAACCTTGCCGGGCAGGGCGTCGAGCGTGATGCGGACCGGTTGTCCGGTCTGGATCTTGGGGGCGTCAACCTCATCCATCGGGGCCTTGATGTAGAGGCAGGAATCGTCGATCAGGTCGATGGCCGGTGGCGTCGGGACACCGGGGGGCGATGGGGTCGAGTATTCACCGAGTTCGCCGACGATCTTGGCGATCGTGCCGTCGAACGGGGCATACAAAGCCACACGGCCCTGATCGACACGGGTCGTCTTCAGTTTGGCTTCCGCCTGAGCAATGTCGGCCTTGGCGGTGTTGCAACTGGCACGGCGGACTTCTGCGTCAGTGCGGGCGGCTTCTTCCCGGCTGCTCGACACGAAACCCTTGGCGCGCAGTTCGGATTGTCGGGCGGCTTCTTTTTCGGCGTTGACTGCGGCGATGCAGGCTTCCTCGCTGCGTTTGGCGCTCAGCGTGATTTGCGCCTGGGCCAGCGCACTTTGCGCCTGCTGGTCGTCGTTCCACAGCTTGAGCAGCAGCTGGCCCTTCTTGACCCGGTCGCCTTCCTTGACGCCGAGGTACTCGATGCGTCCGCCAATGATGGTCGACAGCTTGGTGCGCTGACAGGCCTCGACAGTGCCGGCGCGGGTATTGGCCAGCGTTGCTTCGACCTTGCCAGCAGCGACTTCCTTGAGCGCCACCGGGATGGGTTGCGGGCGAGTGAACCAGAACAGGCCGAGGCCGAGAATGGCGATCAGGGCGACGATGATGGCGATGCGGCGCATGCGGATTCCTAGCGAAAGCCGGGTAACCACCCGGATTGTTCGTGGCCCCAGACCGGTTCGAGCGCCCCCTGGTAGAGTGCTTCGATGACCGGCGGCTCCTGCCACGGTTCATTCATGAAGGTCAGGCCGATTTCCTCGACGGTGCGACCTGACCAGTAGTGTTCGGCCACTTGGTCCAGCGCTTCGAGGGACAGGCTGTGCGGCAGGCGCAGGTAGTCCAGCCAGCTGGCGTCGTGAAAGGAGCAGAGATAGGCCCCCTTGGTCCGGGAGCAGCTCAGGTTCTTGCCAAAGACGCGCTGCGGGTGCTTGGTGCGAAAGGTCATCGCATCGGTGCGCGTGGCGAATTGCAGCAGCGCGTGCAGGCGACTGGGAAAATGGTTGTAGCGGCGTTGCCGAAAATACTCCAGATGGTATTCGGCAAAGTAATTCTGCACCGACAGCAACTGGTCGCCGGGGGTTGGCGGACCGCCCTCGGGGGCCGCCAGGGTGGCCCCGAAGGGGCTGCCTTTCAGGATGTCCCAGCCCGGCAACTCGGCCCCCGGCTCAAGCCAGCAGAAGAGCTCCAGCGTTGCGGTGTCCTTGATCAGATTGTCCATGGACCTAAGGGGTGGGGAGAATGACGCTATTCTGACCGATTGGCGTGGTTTGGCCAATCCAGGCGTATGGAAGCTGAGGCTGTGTCTGACAGAAATATGCAAACTGACATATGATTGAATCTACATAAATTCCAGAACTCGGAAAGGTGCAAGGGATGGCTGCTTTGTCTGGTCCGGGGGAGCGCGACAGTGAAGAGCAAGTCCTTTGCTTGGTGGCGGAATGAACCTGCGGAAGGTCTTTCTCAGCGTTTTGCTGGCTTTGGCCAGTGGGCTGATCCTGATCGGCGGTGTGACCGTGGGCGCTTTATCGGCTTACAACGAGGCCTATAGCGCGGCCAGGCATCGTCAGGAATCCCTGGTCCTGATGAACGGGGTGCGTCAGGAAGTCGACTTGTTGAGCCGGCTGGTCAGTTCCTACGTCAGTACGGCCAATTCCCGCTTCCTGATTTACTACTATGACATCCTGGCTATCCGCGAAGGCAGCAAGGCGGCACCCGATGGCGCCTCGGCCACCTATTGGGAGCAGGTGATCGGCGGCTTGCGGACGCACGTTCCGCCGCCGCCCGGGCCGGGGGTCGCCCTGATCGAGCGCAGCAGTCGCCTGGGATTCGATGCGGCAGAGCAGGCGCTGCTCCGCCGCGTGTTCCAACTGACCGAGCAGATGAAGGAGGTCGAGCAGATCGCCTTCGCGGCGACGCAGGGCTTGTACGACCCGGTCAAGCGCGAGGTGGTTTCCGAAGCCGAGCCACAGCGTGAATTTGCCAATGATCTGTTGCATGAGGGGCATTACCTGAAGCTTCGGGCTGAACTGGCGATGTCGGTCGACGACCTGGCGACACAGGTCGATCAGCGGACAAGCAAGAATCTGATGGAGGCGGGAGAGATGCTGCGGCGCTGGATTATTTCGGCTCTGCTCTTGCTCCTCGGGGCAGGCATCGTCTTGCTGGTCAGCTACGACTACCTCAAGAAGCATCTGCTCACCCCGCTGACGACCTTGCACCAGGTAGCGATCGCCTTGTCCAAGAAATCATTCAGCCAGCGTGTCGGCGACTTGAGCGGGGTTGAAGAGGTGCAGGCGCTGGCGACCACGATAGACAGCATGGCGGCGGCGATCGAGGCGGACCTGGAGCAACGCGAGCAGGTCCAGCGCGCCTTGCGGCAGGCACGGTCGAGGGCTGAGGTGGCCGCCGAGGCAAAATCCATCTTCTTGGCCAACATGAGCCACGAAATTCGCACGCCGATGAACGCCATTCTTGGCATGGCCTATCTGGCCCTGAAATCGGGATTGCCGCCAAGGCAGCATGACTACGTTTCCAAGATTCATTCGGCCGCCCGTTCTCTGCTGGGCATCCTCAACGATATTCTCGATTTCTCGAAAATCGAGGCCGGCAAGGTCGCGCTTGAGGCGGTTCTCTTCGATGTCGAGACGGTGCTCCAGAATGCCCTGTTCATGGTCCAGCAGAAGGTCGAGGGGAAACCGGTCGAATTGATCCTCGATTTCAAACCGTCGCGGTCCATGCATTTTTTGCTGGGTGATCCGCTGCGTCTGGGGCAGGTCCTGATCAACCTGCTGAGCAACGCAGTCAAATTTACCGAGCGGGGGCACGTGCGACTGGTGGTCAGTGAGGCGGCCTGCGATGGCGCGACCTCGACGATCGCCTTCCGGGTCGAGGATACCGGGATTGGCATGACAGCCGAGCAGGTCGGGCGGCTCTTTCAGGAGTTTTCCCAGGCCGATGGATCGACGACGAGAAAATATGGCGGAACCGGCTTGGGCCTGGCGATCTCGAAACGCCTGGTCGCTGCAATGAGCGGGGAAATCGGGGTTGAGAGCACGCTGGGCAGCGGGAGCGTTTTTCATTTCACCATCCAGTTGCCTTTTGCCGCCGAGGATGCCGCCGAGAAAACTGCGCCGGAGATGCTGGTCTGCCAGCGGGTGCTGGTGGTCGATGACTATCCCGCAGCGCGGGATGGCATGGTTGGCATGCTGTTGTCCATGGGGTGCAAGGATGTCGATCAGGCAGCGGATGGTGCTGGTGCCCTGGCCCGCCTGGCGATGGCTGCGGCGAAAGGTGAGCCCTATGATCTGCTGCTGCTCGATTGGCTGCTGCCGGGCATGACGGGCGGAGAGCTGATCGCAGCGCTGCAGGGCAAAGGTCTGGCCTTACCGGCGAGAACGATCGTGGTATCGGCGACCGATTCCGCCGTTCTCCGACAGGAGGCAACAGACCCGGGAATCACCGAAGTGGTTCAGAAGCCGTTGTTGCCGAATGTACTGCGCCGAATCTGCGCAACCCAGCTGGCCGAACCCATTGGCAGCGCCGGGGATAACGGGGGCGCCTCCCTGGCAAGCCTTCAGGGCATGGCGATATTGCTGGTCGAGGACAACGAACTCAACCAGCAGGTAGCTGGCGAAATCCTCAAGAGCTGGGGGGCAAGCGTTGATGTCGCGGCAAATGGTCAGATTGCCCTCGACTTGCTGTATTCGCATCCTCCCAGCTATTACGCAGCGGTACTGATGGATCTGGAAATGCCGGTGATGGATGGTCGGGAGGCGACGCGTCGTCTGCGAGATGATGCGCAGTTTCGCGATTTGCCGGTCATTGTCATGACGGCGCATGTGGCCGGGCATGGCATGCGGGATCGGCTGGTGCCCGGCGTCAGCGGCTATATTGCCAAGCCGTTCGAGCCTGAAGAGCTGCAGGCCATTCTGCAGCCTTACTGGCGTGGCCTGCAGCGGGGTGGCGTCGTCCCCGTTGCGGCGCTCGGCACCGAGGACGATGCAAGCTTTGTTGCGGCGTTGGAGTCTCTGTTCGAAGTTGATTCAGTCGTGCTGCTTCGCCGCTTTGCCGGGCGTCTGCCCTTCCTTGCCAGGGCCCTGAGTCGTTTTGTTGATGATTGCCAGAACTGGTCGGCCCGGCTGAATGAACTGTTGGCTCAGGGGGGGCTTGAGGCAGCGCAGCGTCAGGTGCATACCCTCAAGGGGCTGGCTGGCACTTTCGCAATGATCCGCTTGCATTCGGCGCTGATCGAGCTTGAGCTCGTCATGAAGGCGGGAAAGCCTGACGTGGCCAGTGAAATTGCCGAGGTTGAGGCGCAGTTGCAAGGGCTGCTGTCCGGGCTCGAACGTCTGCCACTGGGGGCGGGCGAGCCCGCCAGGGTGCTGTCGGTGGATGGGCTAGATGCTGCGCTGGCGAAGTTACGTGTGCAATTGCGCCAGGGCGATGGCGAAGTCGAGGAAGTCTGGCGCCAAATAAAGGAAAGCATGGCAATGATTTATTCAGGACGACAGATAGCGGCGATCGATCATGCGATCAGCCAATGGAATTTCGACGAGGCGCTCGGTCTGATTGATCAAGCGACTCGGAGCGGAGGAGGGCAACAGTGAGCGAAAGACGGGCCAGTATTTTGGTGATCGATGACACGCCTGGCAACCTCAGCCTCTTGAATCAGCTTCTGCGCACGCATTACCGCGTCAAGTTGGCCAACAGCGGTGTCAAGGGGCTGGAACTGGCGGTTCATGAGCCGCCGGATCTTGTATTGCTCGATATCATGATGCCGGAAATGGATGGCTACGAGGTCTTCCGCCGCTTGAAGGCCGAGCCGATAACACGCGATATTCCGGTTATTTTCCTGACTGCCAAGGCCGGGGTGGAGGATGAGGAACATGGCCTGGCGCTGGGGGCAGTCGACTTCATTCACAAGCCGATTGCGCCGTCTGTCGTCCTGGCGCGAGTGCGTACCCACCTGCAGATCCGGAATTGGCAAACCTTCCTTGAGGACAAGAGTGCCTGGCTACAGGGTGAGGTGGAGCGGCGGGTGAATGAGGTGCTGCATCTGCAGGAGGCGTCAATTCGGGTGATGGTTTCCCTGGCCGAGTTTCGCGACGAATGCACTGGTAATCATATTCGCCGGACCCAGGATTACGTCCGTCTGCTGGCGGAATACATCAGTCGCCAGGCGCGTGATCGAGACTTCCTGAGTGCCGAGCAGATCGACCAGATCGCCAAGGCGGCGCCGTTGCATGATATTGGCAAGATTGCGATTCCCGACAACATCCTGCTCAAACCGGGCAAGCATACCCCGGAAGAATTCGAGATCATGAAGACGCACAGCGTCAAGGGGGAAGGGATGTTGCTGCGCACCCGGACCGAACTCGGCGATGACAATGCGATGCTTCACTTTGCCGGGCAGATCGCACGCAGCCATCATGAACGATGGGATGGCACGGGCTATCCCGACGGACTGGCTGGAGAATCCATCCCGCTGGCCGCCAGGTTGATGGCCGTGGCCGATGTCTATGACGCCCTGCGCTCACGGCGCCCTTACAAGGCCGCTTTCAGCCACGACGAGGCCGTTGGCATTTTGCGCGAAGGGCGCGGCAAACACTTCGACCCGCTGCTGATCGACGCTTTTCTCGCTCAGGAAGATGTTTTCTCCGCAATTGCCATTAAACTTGCCGATGAATAACCTTGTCATGTCCTGACTGGACGCCGCCATTATGCAAAAGAGACTGTTAAGTACCGCGCTACTCCCCTTCCTGCTGGCCCTGAGTGTGCCGGCACAGGCGGTTGATCTGACGTGGTCGGGATTCGGTACCTTCGGTTATACCCGCTCGGATCAATCATTCAATTACCAGCGCTTTATCAGCGATGACGGTACGCTCAAGCGCGATACCGTGGTCGGCGCCCAGGTCGATGCGCGCTTCTCGCAGGAGTGGAGCGCGACTGTTCAGGCCAAGGCAGCCCCGTCGGATCATTCCGACTCCCAATGGCAGGCTTCGGTGGCCTGGGCCTTCGTCTCCTGGCGACCGAACGATGACTGGCTGATCCGCGCCGGCAAGATACGTCTGCCGATGATGCTGAATACGGAAAACAGCGATGTCGGTGCGACCTACGATTTTGCGCGCCTGCCGCAGGAGGTCTATTCGATCGCGCCGACCACCGACGTTATCGGCGTGAGCATCAGCAAGACCTGGCTGGGGGAGTCCTTTGACTGGATTGCCGAGGCCTATACCGGTGAAGCGAGTACCTACTGGCGGTATTACGGGCGCAACAGGACGATGGAGACCAGATCGTCTGGTAGCTGGTTCTTGCCCATCGACATGAAAAGTAGCGGCCTGGTGCTGACGGCGCGTAGTTTGGAGCACATTTTCCGGATCGGCTATCACGAAGGTCAGGCCTCCCGGCCAGGGACAAAAACAGGGGCCGGGTTTGACTTTGGGGCATGCTCTGCTCCGTTCGGCGCCAGCAATTGTTATAACTTGTCCGAGGGCGGTGTCGACAAACTGCGTGTGCCAATACTGACGCTTGGTGCCAGCGTTTCTTTACCGGCCGAGTTTCGCCTGACTGGCGAATATGCCAAGGCCAAAGTCGAGAGCGCCAGTCGTGGCCTGAGCCGTTGGGGAGCTTATGTCGCGCTGACCAAGCGCATCGGAGCCTGGGCGCCCTATATCTCTTATGCAAAAACGAAGTCAACGGACGAAGCGCTTGGCTTTTATCAGCGTATCAACAGCAATGCCACTGCTCTTCCGGCACCACTGCGCAGCAGCCAAACACTGATGGCCGATATCACGACGCCCTACGATCAGTCGACCATGGCGCTCGGCACCTCGTTCTGGGTGACATCAAAAAGCGTGATCAAGGCCGAACTTTCCCAGGTCAGGACGGGGGTTGCGTCCAGCTTTGTTGATGCGCCGGCCGGCAGCGATAGTGGCAACCGGCACATCAATGTCTTCTCACTCTCTTACAGTTTCAGCTTCTGAGAGACGGCATGACAAAACTCCGCCACCTCATCTTCCTGCTATTGCCGCTGGTTGGGCTGGCAGGGGCCGTGGGGGATGAAATCGTCATCATTGGGCATTCTGCACTGCCAAAGACCGACAGGGTTACTCTTCAGCGCCTATACACCGGACGAATCGTCTCGATTGGCCCGCAGTCGGTAGCACCGGTCAATCTGCCGGCAGGAAGCACGGTGCGTGACGATTTTCTGCAGATGGTCATGGAACAGAACGAAGAGCAATACACCGGTTACTGGCTGGTCCGGCGCTATGTCGGCAAGGGTTCGCCACCGAGGGAACTGGGCAGCATTGATGAGGTTGTGAAGCACGTGGCCGCAACGCCGGGGGCTGTCGGTTACGTTCCCTTGTCAAAGCTGCCACCCGGCGCCAACGTGATTTTTAGACGCTAGCTGAGAACAAAAAGGCGCTGGCTTTTTCCTTGGGAGAGGGCTAAGCTGAAGGCGTATGAGGTTTGCAGCAAGCCTGATACGAAGTGGCGGTACTCGCTGCGCTGCAGGAGACTTTATGGCAGTTGTCACAGGAAGCATTCTTGAGATTACCGTGTAGTACTCCGTAACGGCGAATAGCCGAATGCCTTGACCGAGTGTCAGGGTTGCAGTAACCGAAGCCCATGCCTGAAACGCATGGGCTTCACGTTTTTGGGGAATGAGAATGTCGATTCAACGCCATGGGACGACCCGCCGCTATTCGGACAGCGTTACCCACAACGCTACGGTCTACTTTGTCGAAGTGCCGTCAAATCTCGATGGCGATATCGGGGCACAGACCGAAAACCTGCTGGCCAGTGTCGATGCTTTGTTGAAGCAGGCCGGCAGCGACAAAAGCCGGCTGCTGATGGTCACCATCTACCTCGCTGACATGGCCGACTACGATGCGATGAATGCCGTCTGGGATGCCTGGGTTCCGGAGGGCCAGGCGCCAACACGCGCCTGTGTGCAGGCCCGGCTGGCCAATCCCGGCTACCGGGTTGAGATGGTGCTGACCGCCGCCGTCGCTCAGGCTTGAACGTCGGCGCTGCAGTCGCAGCCCTTCCCGGCGGAAATCCAGCGGGCGAAAAGGCGGCTGGCCAGCGAAACGCCACGCATCGGCAGCCAGTTCAAATAATGCTGCGGATCAATGAGCAGACCGCACAGGTAGCGGCTTTGTTCGCCAGACCATTCCAGGGCCGGACACGGCCCCTTGCTTTGCAGGAAGCGCAGGCGGGCGGCCGGGCAGGTTTCGAGCGCACAGCAAACGCCGCAGCCATTGCAGGGCTGACCCTCTGGTGGCTTGGCCGGTGCGGCGGCGTGAAGGTGAATGGTTTTTTCTTGCACGTTGCGTAATGAACCATGTCTGGCCAAATTGATCAAACACCAGCCATTTCCTGAAAGGAGTTTGTGATGACGAAACTGATTTCCGCTTTGCTGGCGACGGTGTTTGCACTGACCAGCATTTCCGCATTGGCTTGTGGTGACAAGGCGAAAGATGAAAAGCAGATGAGCACCCCGGCTAAGCCCAAGGTTTAAACGGTGCTTGCTGGTACGCAGGCGGCCTCGGCCGCCTGTTTGCGTTTACGGCCGGGCGAGGAATAGTTCCGGATCGACCGGGGTGTTGTTGAGAATCACGGCCCAGTGCAGGTGCGGGCCGGTAACGCGGCCGGTGGCGCCGACGGCACCGAGCCGCTCTCCCTTTTTGATCATCTGGCCTGCCCGTACGTCAGTACGCGAAAGATGCATGTAGGCGGTGATCAGTCCCTGGCCGTGGTCGATGAAAACGGTATTGCCGTTGAAGAAGTAATCACCGACGTTGGCGACGACGCCGTCGGCCGGCGCCGTGATCGGTGCGCCGGTCCCAACGGCGACATCGAGGCCGGCGTGCGGGTTTCGTGGCAGGCCGTTGAAAATGCGGCGCAGGCCGAAGCGTGACGAGAGCGGCCCGTTGGCCGGCAGGGCGAAATCGGTGGCTGGTGGCGAGCCGGAAAAGCGGCGCTTGATCGCGTCGGTGACTTTTTTTTCGCGCTCGATGCGGGCGAGGTCGTCCGGGTTGGGCTCGACCTTGCGCTTGTCCTTGATGGTCAGGCGCTGTTCCGGGTAATTCTTGATCTGAACGGTAACGCGCTTGATCGTGCCGGAAACCATGATGTCCAGTTCGCCGGGCAGGGTATCGAGCGGGATGCCAAGCAGCGCGAACCAGCGCCCGTGGTCGCGGACGATGGCAATGGGCTGTTCGCCCCAGCGGGCCGTCGGCGCCGTCTGGCTGGCCGGGCCTAGATCGATGACGGCGATACCGCCCGGTACCGGTGAATGCCTGGGCAGGGCGAAAGCGGCTACGGCGTGGCTGAGCAGAAGAACAAGGGCGAAACGGGATAATTTCATTGGTTCGTATGGCTGGCCCACCACAAGCGCAGGCGCAGGCCGATTTCACTGGTGTAGCCGAAAGAGGTGGTGCGGACATTGCCGTTCGGATCGACGATCACGAAGGCAGGAACGCCGCGGAAGCCGTATTGCCTGAAGATTGCGGCCTCAGGGTCTGACAGCGTGGGCCAGTGATAGTCGTTCTGGCGCATGGTTTGGGCCACCTTCCCGACGGGGCCGGACTGCATGGCGACGGTGATCACCGGCCAGTCTTCGCTCAGTGCGGTGACGGTGCCGGCCGTGGTCTTGCAGATGCCGCACCAGTCGGCCCAGAAATAAATCAGCTGGGCCTTGCCGGGATGCTGCTGGCGCCAGGTCGTCAGGTCGAAAGGCTGGCCGTCGATCTGTTGTCCGGCGAAGTGCGGGGCTGGGCCGCGCGGGGTGTTGCGCATCTGCCAGGCCTGGAAGGCGGCGAACAGAACGACGAAGATCAGCCCTTCGAGCGCCCAGCGGCGCCAGCGTGGCGCCGCTTTGGGGGCGGGCGTCGTCTCGGTCAAGCGGCCGTCCTGCTTACAGGCGGTCGGTCTTGAAGGTATTGCACTGATTCATGTCGCCGGTTTCAAAGCCTTTCCTGAACCAGCGGACGCGCTGGTCGGAGCTGCCATGCGTGAAGCTTTCCGGCACGATGCGGCCCTGCGCTTGCTGTTGCAGGCGGTCGTCACCGATGGCTGAGGCGGCGGTCAGCGCCGCTTCGAGGTCGCCCGGTTCGAGCACGTTTTTCATCGTGTCCGTACGCTTGCCCCAGACGCCGGCCAGACAGTCGGCCTGCAGTTCCATGCGTACTGACAGCGCGTTGGCCTCAGCCTTGCCGACACGTTGCTGGGTGGTATGGACCTTTTCCGCAATGCCGAGCAGGTTTTGCACGTGGTGGCCGACTTCGTGGGCGATGACGTAGGCCTGGGCGAATTCGCCGGGGGCCTTGAAGCGATCCTTGAGGTCACGGTAGAAGGCGAGGTCGATGTAAACCTTCTGGTCGCCCGGGCAGTAGAACGGGCCCATGGCCGACTGGCCGGTGCCGCAGGCGGTTGGCGTGGCGCCGGTGAAGAGCACGAGCTTGGGTTCCTGATACTGGCGGCCGTTGGCGCGGAAGACCTCGTTCCATGTGTCTTCGGTCGAGGCCAGCACCTTGGAGACGAATTTGGCCATCTGGTCGTCGGCCGGCGGGCGATGTGCGGCCGGCGCGCTTTGCTCGATGGCCGGCATGCCGCCACCGCTCAGCATGTTGAGTACGGTCAGCGGATTGACGCCGAGGAAATAGCTGGCGACCAGCGCGATGGCGATGGTGCCCAAACCCATGCGGCCGCCGCCCAGGCGCAAGCCGCCACCGC
Organism: Ferribacterium limneticum; assembly: GCF_020510625.1. NCBI lineage: Bacteria > Pseudomonadati > Pseudomonadota > Betaproteobacteria > Rhodocyclales > Azonexaceae > Ferribacterium > Ferribacterium limneticum. The sequence goes on from NZ_CP075191.1 coordinate 767,572, forward strand.
CGCCCATGCCGCTGCCGCGGCGGTCTTCGAGGTTGTCGCTTTCGCGTTGGTCGTCCATGCGCATGATGGGTGTCCTTAACGGTACAGATTGATGGCGTCGCGGGTTTCGAGCGCCACCTGACGGGCGGCGGCAGCGAAGTGTTCATCCTTGCCGGCGTAGAGAATGGCTCGCGACGAATTGATCATCAAGCCGGTGCCATTGGCTGTGCGGCCAGCGCGGACCGTGGCTTCGATATCGCCGCCCTGGGCGCCGATGCCGGGGACAAGCAGGGGTACGTCACCGACGATTTCGCGGACGCGGGCGATCTCGGCCGGGAAGGTGGCGCCGACGACCAGACTGATCTGGCCGGAGGTGTTCCACTCGCCGGAAGCGAGACGGGCGACGCGTTCGTAGAGTCGCTCTTGGGTGCCGGGGCCGCCGACATCGAGGAATTGCAGGTCGGAGCCGCCGGGGTTGGAGGTGCGACAGAGCAGGATGACGCCCTTGTCCGGGTGGGCCAGGTAGGGATCGACCGAATCGCGGCCCATGTAGGGATTGACCGTGACGGCGTCGGCCTGGTAACGCTCGAAGGCTTCGACGGCGTACTGCTCGGCAGTCGAACCGATGTCGCCGCGCTTGGAATCGAGGATGACCGGGATGCCGGGATGCTTTTCGTGGATGTGGGCAATCAGCGCTTCGAGCTGGTCTTCAGCGCTGCGGGCGGCGAAGTAGGCGATCTGCGGCTTGAAGGAGCAGACGAGATCGGCCGTGGCATCGACGATGGCGGCGCAGAACTCGAAGATGGCGTCATTGCGGCCCTTCAGGTGGGCGGGGAACTTGGCGGGATCGGGATCGAGGCCGACGCAGAGCAGGGAATTGTTCTTCTGCCAGGCAGCGTTCAGTTGGTCGATGAAGGTAGTCGAATTCGTCATGCGGAATCCTTGGGTAAATAGCGGGAAAACTTGGCCGGCAGCAGACAGTTCTGCAGGCTGCGCTGGGTGAAGATGAAGCGGCCGTCGCAGATGAAGCCGAGTTGCTGCCAGTCGACTTCGTTGTTCAGCATCATCGTGCATTCGATCAGGTCGCGCCGCGCGATCCGACGGTTTTTCGGGAACAGCGCCAGGATCGAGCCGTCGAAAGCGTGGCAGTCATGCAGGAAAAAAGGTGCCGGCTTGCGCGTCCGGCCGTTCACGTAGATGCGCGGGTGCTCGCTGATCGGGAAAGCGCGACCCCATTGCCACCAGTTGCTTTCGTCGAACTTCCTGACCCGGCGGGCAAGCAACTCGGTCTTGTGCTTGTCGAGATGCGGATGCTTGATGCCATACAGCATCCGCCGCGTTTCGCCGCTGTCCACGGTCTTCGAATAAACGAATTCCATGTTGCCCTTGGGGTGCGTGTAAATCAGGTCGGCCCCGGAGACGGCGCCAACCTTGACATCGAAGACATCGGCGAAGCGCACGCTGTGGTCGTCGCGCAGGAACATCAACTGGCCATCGACTTCGGTAAACGTCCGGCCATCGGCCATCTGGCGATTCCGGCACCCCTTTTCGAAACGGAAAATGGCGCAGTTCGGCGTGTGGTCGCCGAAGACCCGCACGTCGCCGGTTTCGTAGAAATGCGTGATGCTGCCTTGTTCGAACAGCCAGGCATTGAGCTTCTTGGCGGCGGTCAGCTTGATGAACTCGCGCGGCACGATGAAGACCAGTTCGCCGCCCGGCTTCAAGTGGCGGATGCACTTCTCGATGAAGAAGAGGAAAAGGTTGCTGCGCCCGTCGAAGAGCTCCGACTTCAGCTGTTTTCTCGTACCCGCAGCGACATCCTGCAGCCGTACGTAAGGCGGGTTGCCGATGATGGTGTCGAACTGCTCGCTCAGCGGATAATCGAAGAAGTCGCGTACCTGCGCACCTTCCGGGGCAACGCGTTGGTCGATCTCGATACCGACGCAATCGGCACCCCGTTGGCGCAGCGCACTGAAGAAGGCGCCATCGCCGGCCGAGGGCTCCAGCGTGCGGCCCTTGTTCTGGCACAGGTCGAGCATGAAGGCCACCACATTGGGCGGGGTGAAGACCTGGCCGAGTTGAGCGACGTCGCGAGGCATCAGCGGTGTGGCTGGCTCGCTTCCTTGCGTAACAAGGTTTGCGAGTAATCGAGAAATTCATCGAGGTGGGTTTCGATGATGCGGATTGTGATCGGCAATTGCAGGCTCTCGTAGTCGTGGACGGCAATGTTCCGGAAACCGACCATGCGTTTCAGGCCATCGGCCAGCGCAGGTGTGATCCAGCCGCCCTGGGCAAGCAGGGCAAAGACGTCGCGGGCGCTCTGTGGGACGCCGAGACGCTCACGGCGAATCAGGTGCTGGCCCATGTCGAGCGCTGCTTCGCAAGCGCGCTGGATGTTCAGAATGGCGGCATCCTGACGGGTGAAGTTGGTGGCAAAACTGCCGGGGTCTGCCGCGTATTCTTCGCGGGCGCGGCGAACGCAGCGTTCGATGGTGGCTGCCTTGTTGATCAGTACATCATCGACCATGGATACTTCCTTCGCGTAGAACATCGGCCAGCAAGTCGGCGCGGGCGCCATCCAGTTCGGTCTTGTCGCTGAGTACGCCTGCCTCGTAGAGGTCGGCCCGGCTGTCGGCAGCCCACCAGCGCTGCCCGGTGGTCAGAATGCGATATTGCATGACGGTCGAGGCGGCCCTGAAGTCGAGCAGATCAACCGGACAGCCCGCCAGATCGGCGATCTCGCCCGACAGCTCCCATAGTTGGAGGGGCGGGGCGTAGCCGCCGACCAGCACGGCCAGATCGAGGTCACTGTCAGGCCCCGCCGTACCCTCTATCTGGCTGCCAAAAGCGTAGATCGCCAGCAAGCCCGGCAACCGGGAACGGAGCAACTGCTGGATGGCGAGCGCGTTCACTTTGCCGGGTCGCCATCTTTGGGGTTGGTCAACTTCTCCCGCTCCTTTTTCTCCCAATAGCGCTCGTTCTTGCTCTCGTCGGCAAAGCGGAAACGGCCGTAGAGCTCGCAGCCCTTCATGCCTGGATCGCACGGCAGGTTGTTGATCTTGGTGCAGCGATCAGCAACCTCGTGCGGGCAACCCCATCCTCCGGCCATGGCCTTAGCTTGCCTTGCCCCACGAATCCTTCAGCGTGACGGCCCGGTTGAAGACCGGGGCGTCAGGCTTGGAGTCGACGCGGTCGGCGACGAAATAGCCGTGGCGTTCGAACTGGAAGCGCTCTTCCGGCTGGGCATCGCGCAGGCAGGGTTCGAGTTGGGCGGTGATGGTCTGGCAGGAATCGGTGTTCATGTCGTCGAGGAAATCGCGCTCCAGATCCGGCGCATCGCCTTCGCGGCGAGCGCCGGGGGCGGGCACCTTGAACAGGCGCTCGTAGAGGCGGATTTCGGCTTGATACGACTGGGCAGCAGAGACCCAGTGCAGATTGCCCTTGACCTTGACGCTATCGGCGCCCGGCGTGCCGGATTTGGTTTCGGGCAGGTAGTTGCAATGCACCGCCACGACCTTGCCGTTCTCATCCTTGTCGCAGCCCGTGCATTCGACCACGTAGCCGTAGCGCAGGCGCGCCATGTTGCCGGGGAAGAGGCGGCGGAAACCCTTGCTCGGGACTTCCATGAAATCCTCGCCCTCGATCCACAGTTCGCGGCTGAAGGGGATGCTGCGCTGTCCGAGTTCCGGGTGCAGCGGGTGATTCGGCGCAAAGCACTCTTCGACTTGCCCCTCCGGGTAGTTGTCGATGATCAGCTTGACCGGGTCGAGCACCGCGATGCGGCGCAGGTCGGATTCGTTCATGACTTCGCGCATGGCGTCTTCGAACAGCACGTAGTCGATCAGCGAATCGTTCTTGGTTACGCCAACGCGCTCCATGAACAGGCGGAAACCGTCGGCCGAATAGCCGCGGCGACGGGCGCCGACGAGGGTCGGCATGCGCGGGTCGTCCCAGCCAGTGACGTGCTTTTCATCGACGAGCTGGATCAGCTTGCGCTTGCTCAAAACTACGTAGGTCAGGTTGAGGCGCGAGAACTCGATTTGCTGCGGCAGCGGGCGCTGGAGCAGGCCGGCCTCGGCCAGGCGTTCGAGCAGCCAGTCGTAGAACGGGCGCTGGTCTTCGAATTCCAGCGTGCAGATCGAATGCGTGATGTTTTCCAGGGCGTCCTCGATCGGGTGGGCGAAGGTGTACATCGGGTAAACGCAGTACTTGTCGCCAGTGTTGTGGTGCGTGGCGTGGCGGATGCGGTAGATGGCCGGGTCACGCAGGTTGATGTTGGGTGCCGCCATGTCGATCCTGGCGCGCAGGATGTGGGCGCCATCGGTGAATTCGCCAGCCTGCATGCGCTTGAACAGGTCCATGTTCTCGGCAACGCTGCGGTCGCGGAACGGAGAGTTCTTGCCCGGTTGAGTCAGCGTGCCGCGATTGGCACGCATTTCATCGGCCGACTGGCTATCGACGTAGGCGTGGCCGGCGGCAATCAGCTCCTCGGCGCACTGCAGCATCCAGTCGAAATAATTCGAGGCGTAGTAGAGGTTGGTTTCGCCCGCTTGCTCCCAAGAGCAGCCCAGCCATTTGACCGCGTCGATGATCGAATCGACGTATTCCTGATCTTCCTTCTCCGGGTTGGTATCGTCGAAACGCAGGTGGCAGCGGCCGCCGTATTGCTGGGCAAGGCCGAAATTGAGCAGGATGGACTTGGCGTGGCCGAAATGCAGGTAGCCGTTTGGCTCCGGCGGGAAGCGGGTGCGCAGCTTGGCAGCATCGAGCGGGGCGGCAGCGTGGTCGGCGGCGATGCCGGGGTGGCCGGCCCAGTGGCGTTGTGCGTGCTTGCCGGCAGCGAGGTCGGCTTCGACGATATTCTTGATGAAATTGGCGGCGGGGGCGACTTCGGGTTTATTGGGGCTGCTCACGTTAAAACCTCGTTGATTAAGCGCGCTATTTTAACCGCCAGCGGCAGGCTAGGCAGTAGAATTCGCCCATGTCTGCCTTGCACCATCTCTCAGTGCTCAATTTCCTTGCCGTCGGCCTCGGCGCGGCCTTTGGCGCCTGGTCGCGCTGGCTGCTCGGGCTGGCCCTCAACCCGCTGTTCGTGGCGCTGCCACTCGGTACGCTGGCGGCCAACGTGATCGGTGGTTATCTGGTTGGCGTGGCGGTTGGACTGTTTCACCTCAACACGCATTTCCCGCTGGCCTGGAAGCTGTTTGCGATCACCGGTTTTCTCGGTGGATTGACGACCTTTTCCACCTTTTCAGCCGAAGTGGTCGAGCGCCTGCTGGCTGGTCAGCCGGCCTGGGCCATCGGCCTGGCATCGGTGCATCTCGCCGGCTCCCTGACCGCAACTTATCTCGGTTTGCTGACCGTCGGCGCAACGCGCATCTGGGCCTGATCCTGGAATCATCCGCAGTCTGGCTGAGCTGCCTTTACTTATTGGCAAATGCCGGCGATAGCCGTCCGAGGAAGTGTTCGACGCTTGCGGTGTAGGCCGGATCGGCACCAAGCTGCGCGTTGATCTCGCCGTGCGTTTTGTCCAGCGGGAGGACTTCAGCCAGGCTGCCCAGTCCGACTGCCTTGCTGACAAAGGCCCGGGCTTGCGGGCAAGCCTCATCGCGGCGGGTGGAGCAGATGGCGAGAATCGGTGCTGTGGCCTGCCGTAACTGATGAAAGGGCGAGGCCGCCACCCAGTCTGCCGGGGAACTGCCGAAGGCCCGGTCGTAAAGTCGGAAATGGCGGGCATTCATGATCGCGGGCACATCCAGCGCACCGCTGTCTAGCAACACGAAACCCAGCGGTGTCTTCGCGCCCGCCTCGTCCAGCAGCTCGGGTCGGGCGGCGAGCAGGGCGATCAGGTGCGCCCCGGCCGAATGCCCCATCAGCACGATATTGCTGCGGTCCACGCCCAGTCTGGCCGAATTATTCTCGATGTAGGCCAGCGCCCGCGCCACATCGCGTGCCTGTTCCAGCGGCGGTGCCTTGGGTTGCATGCGGTAGTTGATGCTGACGAAGGCGATACCGCGTGGCAACCAGCGGCTGACCTTGTTGTCGACTACCCGGCCCATCTCCTTGTCTCCGCGAATCCAGCCACCTCCATGCACCATCAGGATCAACGGCGCCGCCTGGGCACCCGGTGGGGCATGCAGGTCAAAGCGCTGTTCGGGCTCGGGGCCGTAGGGAATATCGGTCAGGCTCGGGGCTGCGTTGGCACAGGCGACGAAACCGGCAAGGAGCAGGGCGGAAAGCAGGCGCATGGTGGATTCCCTTCGGTCGATATCAGCTGGCGCCGAGCGCCGTTCGCAAGACACGGCCGCCGGTCGGCGTCAGCAACAGCCCGAGCGCCCCGCAATTGAGCAGGACGGTGGCCCAGAAAATGATCAGGAACGAGGGTTTGGACGACTTGTGGCGCAGGCGGTATTGCGCCAGCAGCGCCCCCGGCCAGCCGCCGAGCAAGGCCAGCAGATGCAGCGTGTTCTCGGCGGTGCGCCAGCGACCATCGCGCGCTGCGGACTTGTCGAGCGCGTAGGCAATGAAGGCGGTGATGCTGATTGCGGCATAGAAGGCCAGCAACAGCGGATGCATCTTGCCGGCGACGGTGGCCGCACCCAAAAATGCAAAGAACAAACCGGCCAGCACCAGCGGCCAACGGCCCAGCCCCGCATCGGCAACGACACGCTGGCGCCCGGTGCTGCGCACGAACTCGACTGCACTGGCACGCAAGCGCCCTCGGTTGTCCTGCTGCAGCTCGTAGGTGACGATCTCCTCGCCGACCGGCCGCGGCTGGCGTCGGGCAAAAGCCTTGATGTGCAGAAAAACCGGCTCGCCACCGCCATTGGGCGTGATGAAGCCGTAGCCCTGATCATCCTTCCAGTTGGTAATTCTTCCCTGAAACCGCATCCCTGTCCGTGTCCTGAATAGTCAGGTGGCATTTTCCACGATTCAGACCACGTAGAACAGAATAGCGATGAAATGCATCAGGCTGCCGGCGATCACGAACAGGTGCCAGATGCCATGCCAGTGGCGGAATCGCTCATCAAAGGCAAAGAAGATGATGCCCACGGTGTAGAAAACGCCGCCCACTGCCAGCCACAAAAAGCCGGCCAGGCCGAGACTGGCCAGCAGCGGCTCGATGGCGATCAGCACGATCCAGCCCATTACCGCGTAGATCACCAGCGACAGGATGCGGGCCTCAGAGCGTGGCTTGATCTCCTGCAGCATGCCGATTGCCGCCAGCGCCCAGACGATGCCGAACAGCCACCAGCCCCAGGCGCCGCGCAGGCTGATCAGGCAGAACGGCGTGTAGCTGCCGGCGATCAAAAGGTAGATCGAGAGATGATCCAGCTTGCGCAACACCCGTTTCACCCGCCCGCGCACGCTGTGATAGATCGTCGAGATGCTGTACAGCATGACCAGCGTTACGCCATAAACGGCCACGCTGACCGTCTTCAGCAAATCACCGCCAGCTGCTGCGACAATGATCAGCCAGATCGCACCGGTCAGCGCCAGCAGGGCGCCGCACAGGTGAGTCCAGGCGTTGAAACGTTCTCCGTAATACATCCGTGACCTTTCTCCAATGCCGTATCCAATTTTGCATCAGACCGCAGGACGCACATGTCGTTCGCCTGCTTGGTCCTGGAAGGCCGGATTGTCAGAACAGGCGGGTAAGGCGTTCGGCCAGTGTGCGCTCGTTGGTGAAAGTCAGGTCGTACATCGCCGTAAACGCCTTGGCATTCTCGTCACTAAGACCCGCAATGCACATCACGAATTGCCTGCCTTCGATGCCGAGACGTTTCCGAAGCGCGAGGTAACGATCGATGTTCTGGCGGAACTCGCCGCTCTTGCACTCGATGCAAATTGGCGTGGTACCGTCGATCAGCATGAAGACGTCGATTTCATAGGGATCGCCATTGTTCAGTGTGATGTTCAGCCCGCGTGTGCAGGAAAACCGGCGATTCCGTTCTTTTGCATAGCGCAGGCAAGTCATCAGCGCGTGCCATTCCAGCCATTCTCCATTGAAGAAGTTGCGAATGGCCGGTGCCGTTTGCAGAATAAGCCGGACATTGTTTTCCGGCTTGTTGTGAAAGCACTTGGCGACGAAGGAAAAGTCATAAAGCTGCTGGCAAAAGGCCGAGATCGCCTTGGCCTCCTCGGGCGACTTCTTGTCCAGATTGATCGTTGCGCTGGTATGTTCCTTCTGCTGCGACCAGCGGATGCGCTCCAGCACTTCCTTGAGCACGTTCAGTTTTTCACCAATGGCCTCGGCTACCTCGTCAAAAAAGCCGCTGGTATCGACACTACGCAGATTGGCTTGAACCTTGATCTGCTTCTTGTGGAACCAGTCGTAGATCGGTCCGTGCTGCAATTCGTTGGCCAGAAAGTCAGTGTTCGCCAGATCAATCTCTGCCATCGCCGGGGTGCTTGCTGAGGTCTTGGCCTCAATGGCCTTCTCTGGTGTAGCAGCAGATTTCAGGCGAATCAGTTCTCGTTGGGCGTCGAAATATTTTTCCAGCAGCTTTTCAATGAAAAACAGCGTCGGGTAAACCGCTGCCTGGGCGCCGCATTTGGGGCAGGCGATGCTCTGCCCGGCAAGGCCCTCCGGTTGTTCGGCGAGCAAGGTGCATTTGTTGCAGCGGACGATGGCCATGGCATTGAAAAAATGGTTTTGAGTATGCCTTGAGTATAGCGACAAGCGCTTGGCGTGGACTGCAACGAAACTGAAACATTGGCGTAAGAGAATCCTATTACTAAAGCAACCACCCATCTTCAGGAGATTCTCATGCGTACCTTCCTCGCCACTTCCGCCATCGCCCTCGGTTTGACCGCCTGTGCCGGCCAGACCACCGCCCCGGCCCAGCCGGCTGCAACTCCGGCTCCTGCCGCCGCCGCTGCCCCGAAAGCCCCGCAGTGCTGGAATGGCGATGCTGGCAAGTTCATGGATGTCGGCGTCGTAACCAAGATTTCCGGTGTCGAAGTCACCTGCGAAAAGACCAGCGATGGCAAGAACGCCCAGTGGATGGGCAAGAAGCACTAAATCGAGTCTCGGCCAAGCTAGACGCCGCCTCATCCGGGCGGCGTTTGTTTTTGGGGCGAATATAATCCTGTCCCATGGCTCAATCCTTCAATAAGAACGCTCGTCCGCAGCGTGATGAAACCACTAGCATTACCCTGACAACTGATGCGCGCCGATTGCTCGGCCTGCGGCGCGAATTGCAGCGTGCAGCAGGAGAGCGGCGCGAAAAAATCGAGGCTGATTTGGCGGCTGCGCTGGCTCAGTCGCAGGCAGCCGTCGAGGCGCGGCGCGCCAAGTTGCCGAAGCCGGAATTCCAGGCTGATCTGCCGGTCAATGAACGCCGGGCCGACATTGCTGAACTGATTGCCAACAACCAGGTGGTGATCGTTTGCGGCGAAACCGGCTCAGGCAAGACGACGCAGTTGCCCAAGATTTGTCTCGATCTCGGCATTGGGTCGCGCGGGCTGATCGGCCATACCCAGCCGCGCCGGCTGGCCGCCCGTTCGGTAGCCACCCGGCTGGCACAGGAACTCAAGACGCAGGTCGGCGCCGGGGTGGGGGTCAAGATCCGCTTCCACGACAAATCGACTTCCGAGAGCTGGGTCAAGCTGATGACCGACGGCATCCTGCTCGCCGAGTCGCAGTCCGATCCGTATTTGAACGCCTACGAGGCGATCATCATCGACGAGGCGCACGAGCGCAGCCTGAACATCGATTTCCTGCTCGGCTACCTGAAGCAGTTGCTGCCCAAGCGCCCGGACCTGAAGCTGATCATCACTTCGGCGACCATCGACGCCGAGCGCTTCTCGCAGCACTTCAGCGCCCATGGCAAGCCGGCGCCGGTGATCGAGGTTTCCGGCCGGCTGTTCCCGGTCGAGGTGCGCTACCGGCCGGTCGAGGATATCGACAAGAAGGACGATGAGCGCGATCTGTACGACGCCATTGTCGATGCGGCCGATGAACTGTCGCGGCTGGGTAGTGGCGACATCCTGGTCTTCCTGCCCGGCGAGCGGGAAATCCGCGAGGCGGCGGAAGCGCTGCGCAAGCATGCGCTGGCCCGGCCGGGCTTGAGCAGCGCCCACGCGCCGGAAATCCTGCCGCTGTTCTCGCGCCTGTCGGCCGGCGATCAGGACCGCATCTTCAAGCCCTCGGGCGGCCAGCGGCGCATCGTGCTGGCGACCAACGTGGCCGAAACCTCGCTGACCGTGCCTGGCATCCGCTACGTGATCGACACCGGGCTGGCCCGGGTCAAGCGCTACTCCTACCGCAACAAGGTCGAGCAGTTGCAGGTCGAACCTATCTCACAGGCAGCGGCGCGGCAGCGGGCCGGTCGTTGCGGCCGGGTCGCCGCCGGCGTCTGTGTGCGGTTGTACGACGAGGCGGATTTCAACGCCCGCCCGCCCTTCACCGATCCGGAAATCCTGCGTTCCTCGCTGGCCGGCGTCATCCTGCGCATGAAGTCGCTGAAGCTGACCGACGTCGAGAGCTTCCCGTTCATCGAGCCGCCGCCGGCCAAGGCGATCAGCGACGGCTACGCGCTGTTGCAGGAACTCGGCGCGTTGGACGACGAGGATGGCCAGAGCAGCCGCCTGACCAAGGTCGGTGACGCGCTGGCCAAGCTGCCGCTCGATCCGCGCATCGGCCGCATGCTGGTTGCCGCTCGCGATCTAGGCTGCCTGAAGGAAGTGCTGATCATCGCAGCCGGCCTGTCCACGCAGGACCCGCGCGAAAGGCCGCAGGAGCGTCAGCAGGCTGCCGACGAAAAGCACAAGCTGTTCGCCGACGAGAAGTCCGAATTCCTCAGCTGGGTGAAGCTCTGGGCCTGGTTCCAGAATGCCGTCGAGCACAAGAAATCAAACAAGCAGCTGATCGACAATTGCCATGCCCATTTCCTGTCCTACCTGCGCCTGCGCGAATGGCGCGAGGTGCATGGGCAACTGCATGCGATGGTGGCGGAGTTGGGGTGGATCAAAAGCGGGGAAGATAGCTCCCTCGCCCCCGCCAAGGGGGAGAGGGCTGGGGAGAGGGGGGCTGCGCTTGATGCTAAGGTTGCCCCTCTAGCCCCTCTCCCCCAGCCCCTCTCCCCGCAGGCGGGGCGAGGGGAGTATTCCTACGATGCTATCCACATGGCCTTGCTCACCGGCCTGCTCGGCAACATCGGCTGCAAGTCGGATGAGTCCGGCTATTACCTCGGCGCGCGCGGTATCCGCTACCTGATTCACCCGTCGTCGCCGCTGCAGAAGAAGGCCGGCAAGTGGATCATGGCGGCCGAGATCACCGAGACGACACGCCTGTTCGGCCGCTGTGTGGCCCGCATCGAAGCGGACTGGATCGAGAAAGTGGGCGCTCACCTTATCAAACGCCAGTACTTCGATCCGCACTGGGAAAAGAAGTCGATGCAGGTCGCCGGCTGGGAGCGCACGACTCTCTATGGCATCGTGATCAACCCCAAGCGGCGCATCCATTACGGCCCGCTGGCCCCGGCCGAGGCGCGCGAAATCTTCATACGCCAGGGCCTGGTCGGCGAGGAAATCGACGAGAGCTTCGCCAAGCGCTGGCCCTTCTTTCAGCACAACCAGAAGCAGATCCGCGACATCGAGAAGATCGAGCACAAGCAGCGCCGCCAGGACGTGCTGGTCGACGACGAGCTGATCTTCGGCTTCTACGACCACATCATCCCCGAAGGCATCCACAACGGTGCCACCTTCGACCATTGGCGCAAGACCGCCGAGCAGGAAAACGCCAAGCTGCTGTTCCTGGCCAAGGACGATCTGATGCGCCACTCGGCGGCAGGGGTCACCACCGAGGCCTTCCCGCATCACATCAAGGTCGGTGGCGTCGAGTACGGGCTGAGCTACCATTTCGAGCCGGGCTCGCCGCGCGATGGCGTGACGCTGACGCTGCCGCTGGCGCAGTTGAACCAGATCCCGGTGCTGCGCATGGAATGGCTGGTGCCGGGACTGCTCAAGGAAAAGCTGGTCCAGCTGATCAAGACGCTGCCGCAGAAGATCCGCGCCAAGCTGGTGCCGGTGCCGGAATTCGTCGACGAGTTCATTGCCACCTCCGCCGGTAACGACAAGAAGATGAACCAGGGGCTGATCCCGCCGCTGATTGATTACATCCTCGAAGCGCGCGGCCTGAATGCCCGCGGCTGGGCGGTAACGCCGGACGCCTTCCGGCCCGATGCGCTGCCGCAGCATTTCTCGATGAACTACAAGCTGATCGACGAACACGGCCGCCAGCTCGACATGAACCGTAGTCTGCTGGCTTTGCGGGGCGAGTGGGGCAAGGAGGCCAAGGAAGAGTTTGCCGATCTGCACGAAACGCCTTCCGAATACACGCAACTGACCGACTGGACCTTCGGCGAACTGCCGGAGTTGATGGAAGTGCCTGTCGGCAAGCAGACGGTGATCGGCTATCCGGCGCTCTCCGATGAGGGTGAAACGGTCAGCCTGAAGGTTTTCGATTCGGCCGAGGAAGCTGCCGAGACGCATCGAAAGGGGCTGGCCCGCCTGTTCATGCTGCAGTTCAAGGAGCAGGTGAAATACTTCGACAAGAACGTGCCGGGCATGAGTCAGATGGGTATGCAGTACATGGCGCTGGGCAGCACCGACGAACTGAAGCGCCAACTGGTCGACCTGAGTTTCGAGCGCGCCTGCCTGACCGAGCCGTTGCCGACCACGCCGGAGGCCTTCAAGGCGCGCTGTGCCGAAGCCAAGGCCCGGCTGGGGCTGATCATGCAGGAGGTTTGCCGCATGGTTGGCACGGTGCTGACTGAATGGCAGGCGGTGACCAAGAAGCTGCCTGCTTTCAAGGCCCATGCCGCGGCGCTGGCCGACATCGAGGCGCAACTGAAGCGCCTGCTTGGCAAGAACTTCGTCGTTGATACGCCTTTCGAACGCCTGCAACATTACCCGCGTTACCTGAAGGCCATCGTCGTCCGCCTCGACAAGCTGAAGGCCAATCCGGCCCGCGATGCCCAGCTGATGGCCGAATACGGCACGCTATGGACCAACTACGAACGCCGCGCCATCCAGCTGGCCAAGCTGGGCACGCTGGATCCACAGATCGAGCAGTTCCGCTGGCTGCTGGAAGAGTTGCGCGTTGGTTTGTACGCTCAGGAGTTGCGGACGCCGGTGCCGGTTTCCACCAAGCGGCTGCAGAAACAATGGGAGGGGATCAAGAATGGGTAACTACCGTGGCGTCATTCCCGCGAAAGCGGGAATCCAGCGCAGCTCAAAGTCTTGGATTCCCCCCTGCGCCCCGCAGGAAGTGCCCTCGGGGTGCGCGGGAATGACGGAGTCCGCATCATGAATGAGGTCATGCTCTCCTTGGCGCGCACCTTCGCCAACCTGAAAAGCGGCAAGGTCTGGCTCTATGTGCTGACCCCGGCCTTGTTCTCGCTGCTGCTATCGGTCGGCTTGGCCATCTGGGCACTGGGCTGGGTGGTGCAGCAGATGATGGCCTACCCGCCGATGACCTTGCTCGTCGGCTGGGGGCTGGTCTGGCTGGCCCACATCCTGGCCTATCTGGGCGGCTGGATGGCCATCTTCGCCATTGCCTACCTGACGGCCTCGCTGCTGGCAGCCATCGTGATCATGCCGCTGATGCTCAAGCACCTGTCCGATACCGAATATCGTGATGTGGCAGCAATGGGCAAGGACAGCTTTGTCGCTGCGGCAATGAACAGCGTGCTTGCCTCGGTGATCTTCATCGTCGCTTGGTTGCTGACCATCCCGCTCTGGCTGATCCCCGGCTTCTCGCTGCTCATCCCGCTGCTGCTGATGGGCTGGCTGAATCGCCGCACCTTTGCCTACGATGCACTGTCGATGCACGCCACCGCAGGCGAATGGCAGGAAATCCGGACGCGGCAGAAAGCGCCGCTGTTCATGCTTGGCCTTACCATGGCGCTGCTCGCCCACGTGCCGGTCATCGGCCTGCTGGTGCCGGCGCTGGCCGCGCTATCATTCGTTCATTACGGGCTGGAAGCCCTGCGCCGCTCGCGGGGTGGCGCCATCGTGACCATTGAAGGAGAACGTGTATGAGCCGCACCTTTGGCGCCATCATCATCGGCGACGAGATTCTGTCGGGGAAACGGCAGGACAAGCACTTCGCCAAAATTGCCGAAATGCTCGGCCAGCGCGGCTTGCGCCTGAGCTGGGTCGAATATCTGGGCGATGACCGCGAGCGCCTCGCCGCTACCTTCAAACGCACAATGGCGGCCGGCGATGTGGTGTTTTCCTGTGGTGGCATCGGCAACACGCCGGATGACCACACGCGGCAGGCGGTGGCCGCAGCGCTTGGCGTCGATCTCGAACTGCACCCGGCAGGCTTCGAGGAACTGAAGGTCCGCTTCGCCGGTGAAGAGATCACCGACAAGCGCAAGTTGCTGGTCACCTTCCCGGCTGGTGTGCAGATCATCCCCAACCCGTTCAATCGCATTCCGGGTTTCATGGCCAACGACCATTACTTCGTGCCCGGCTTCCCGCAGATGGCGCACCCGATGATCGAATGGGCGCTCGATACCTTCTACAAGGATCAGTTCAAGGCAGTCGATGGCATGGTGGAAAAAGCCTTCCTGCTGACTGGCCCGACGGCCTACGAAAGCGCGCTGCTCGATCTGATGGAGCGCATCGTGGCTGATTACCCGACGTTGCGCCTGTTCTCGCTGCCGTCGCTGGTTGGCAAGGAGCGCAAGCACCTGGAGCTGGGGGTCGAAGGCTCTCCGGAACTGGTCGACAAGGCGATGGAAGAGATTCGCGTCGAGGTCGAGAAGCGCGGTATCACTTGGGTCTGGCGCCCGTGATATAACCGCCCTCACCAGAGGAAGGATGTAAAAAAACCGCGATTTTGTCGCGGTTTTTTTGTGGCCGTTGAGCGGCCGAAAGCAGAGGCGCCGGAATTACTTGGCGGTCGACTTCTTGGCAGCAGCAGCGGTTGCGCTGGTCTTGGCCGGTGCCTTGGTGGCAACTGCCTTGACGCCAGTTGCCTTGGTGGCGGACTGGACGTTGGCTTCGGCGATCTCGGCCAACTGGCGGGTCACCGAATTGAGGCTTTCGAAAGCCTGGGTCGAGGCATTGATCACAGAGTTCATGGCAGCGGCAAACACGTCGCCGCCAACCGGTGCAGCAGCGGTGGCCTTCTGGACGGCGCTGGTTGCATCCTTGGTCAGCTTGCCGTATTGGGCTTCGATCACCGAGGTCAGTTCTTTTTGCACATCGGTCGTCAGTTCATAGACGCTGCGCGAGTATTCGACCAGCTTTTCCAGGTTCGGCTGGGCCAGGTCGGCGTTGAGTTTGGCAACGGCGGCGGGGTCCTTGGCTGCCAGCAATTGCTGGGAGTTGGCGACGGAGTTGTTGAAGAATTCGCGGGATGCGGCGACGTTCAATGCGGTCAGGCGCTCGACGCTGTTGAAGGCGGTGCGCAGCAGGGCCAGCAGAACTTCAGCGTTGGCTTTTTGGGCGGCGGCCAGTTGTTCGATATTCGGGTTGCTCATCTTTTTCTCCTCGAGATTGGTGGGGACAGCGGATGAAACAAATACCCCCGCCGAAGCGGGGGTATGGGGTAAGGCGAATTACTTGCGCTTGGAAGCGGCGGTAGAGGCGCTGACAGCCTTGACGGTGGCGTTGGTGGCAGCAGCAACATTGGCTTCGGTGATTTCAGCAACTTGCTTGGCAGCCTTGTTCAGGTTGTCGAAAGCGGAGTTGGCAGCAGCGATGGCGCTCTTGACGGCAGCAACAGCAACGTCAGAACCGGCCGGGGCAGACTTGGCAGCCTTGTCCAGCAGATCAGCAACTTGCTTCTGGAAACCGCCGAATTGGGCTTCGATGCTCTTGGACAGTTCTTCCTGAGCCTGAGCGGATATTTCATAGACGCTACGCGAGTAGGCAACAGCCTTCTCGACGTTCGGCTGGGCCAGGGAAGCCTGGATGGACAGGGCTTCCTGGGCATCCTTGGCACCCATCAGGGCCTTGGCGCCGGAGACGGAATCTTCCAGAACGGAACGGGCGGTGTTCAGGTTCAGGGCAGCGATGCGCTCGGCGGAAGCCAGGGCAGCGTTGGCAACGGACAGCAGGGAATCAACGGTTGCCTTGTTGGCAGAGGCGAATTGTTCCGGGGTGGTGAAGTTGAAAGCCATGGGATATCTCCTGAATGAATTTGTGACGAACTGGGAAAAAACCGTTGCAGCGCGCTTTCATCAAGCAATGTTGCACCGCACCATGACCTTTATTATAGGGATGATTGTCATGTTGTCAACAATATTTTTGTGCAGTGCACAAAAATTAATTAAGCCATGAAAATCATGTGCTTGTCAGGTGCTGTGGGGCCTGTTCTGCTGCGGTTTTGCAGCAGTGCACGGCGCAAGATGCACTACTGGGGTGCGGTTTGCAAATCCAGCCCGCCAGAGCCCTTGAGCTCCAGGCGTTCGCCGCGGGTGGCCGGGCGTTGTGCTTCGCTATCCTTGTTCTTCGGTTGGATGACGGCGCGAACGCGGGGCGCCGGGCCTTTCGGGTCGCGGGTTTCGCCGGCGGTAACCAAATACTTTTCGCTAACGGCGTCGTACCAGATGTAGTCGCCCTTGACCTGGTCCTCGCCGCTCTTGACCCAGGCGCGGTGGAACAGTTCGGCGATTTCGCTGTTGGTGTTGTACTCGATGCGCTCTGCTTCGCCCTCGACGTACTCCTCCTTGCCTTCCCGCTTCTGCCTGAAAGTGGCGAGGCCTTTCTTGCCGCTGAAGGCGGTGCCCTTCTGGAAGCCGTACTGGTCTTCGGTGATGACGACGCGGTCGGCCTTCAGGACCATCGTCCCCTTGGTGATCACGACATCGCCTTCGAGGATCTGGATTTTCTTGGCGTCATCGATCGAGACGCGACTGGCTTCCAGCAGCATCGGCTTGTCGCGGTCGGCGCGCTCGGCGTGGGCGGGCAGCGTGGCGAACAGGCAAAGGGTGAGCGTGGCGAGGCGAATGATCATGGCGTGGCTCTGGGTCGGATGTATTGGCCTTTGACCTGCGATTGCAGAACGAAGGTGGAGTTGTTGTTGTCGATCTGGGCGCCAACGCCCGTCATCCATGACTGGCCCTGGGTAATCTCGACCGGGCTGTTGGTGAAGGCAAATCCGGCATCGGGCTGGGCGGTCAGGTCGGGCATCCGCGCCACCATTGCCAGGCGATCGGCGGCGCCGGCACGGGTGACGCTGACGTTATCCCAAAGATAGACGGTTTCGCCCTTTGAGGTGACTTTGGCGTGGTCGCCCTTGACGGTGATCGAGGGGGCGTCAGGACGGTAGCTGATCAGTGTTGGTGACTTGAGTTCCGACGAGTCGTCATCCGGGTAATGTTCGAGATAGGGGGCCGTCAGGCGATATTTGACCTGCCCGGTTTCGTCAAAACGACGAACCACGAAATTTTCGGCGATGGCATCCGGATCGTGGCGGAGCTTGCCGTTCGGTTTCCCGTTGCCGGCGTCGATCGTGCTCTGCAACCAGAAAGTCAGCCCGGCCAGGACGGCCAGCATGATGATCGGAAAGAGTTGGCTGGGCCAGTGCTTCATTGCGGATCGAGATAGGGCGCGAAAGCGGCGTCGAGCTTGCCCTGGGCGGCGAGGATGAATTCGACGGCTTCGCGCACGGCGCCATGTCCGCCAGCCGCTTCAGTGACGGCGTGGGCGCGTTCCTTGACGATGGGGCGGGCATTGGCCGGGGCAATGGCCAGGCCGCATTGGGCCATGGCCTTCAGGTCGATCAGGTCGTCGCCCATGAAGGCGAGTTCGGACCAGTGCATGCCGAGTTGTTCGAGCAGCTTGCCGGCCACGGTGCGCTTGTCGCCGACGCCATGGAAAACGTGTTCAATGCCGAGGTCTTTGGCGCGGCAGCTGACGACGTTGGAGGTGCGGCCCGTGATGATCGCCACTTCGATGCCGGCACGCTTCATCAGGACGATGCCGAGGCCATCCTGGACGTTGAAGGTTTTCAGTTCGTGACCGTCGTCGGTGTAGTGCAGGCCACCGTCGGTCATCACGCCGTCGATATCGAAAACGACCAGCTTGATGCGGGCGGCGCGGGCTTTGGTGTCCATCAGATGACCTTGGCAGTGAAGAGATCGTGCATGTTCAACGCGCCGATCAGGTGATTTTCAGCATCGACGACGAGCAGAGCGTTGATGCGCAGGCGTTCCATCATTTCGACGGCTTCGACGGCGAGGCGGTCGGGGCTGATCGTGCGCGGCTTCGGGTGCATGACCGAGGCGATGTCGCCCTGCTGCAGGTCGATGCGTTGTTCGAAAGCACGGCGCAGGTCGCCGTCGGTAAAGATGCCGAGGACGACATTGGCCGGATCGGTAATCGCGACCAGCCCGAGGCCGCCGCGCGACATGGCGATGATCGCATCGGTAATGGGCGTGGCTGGTGTTACGGCGGGAACCCTGTCGTCGGCGCGCATGACGTCGCGAACATGAGTCAGCAGGCGGCGGCCGAGCGAACCGCCGGGGTGCGAGCGGGCGAAGTCTTCCGGCCCGAAACCGCGGGCGTCGAGCAGGGCGACGGCGAGGGCATCGCCAAGTGCGAGCGCCGCCGTGGTGCTGGCGGTTGGCGCCAGATTGTGCGGGCAGGCTTCCTGTTCGACGCCAGCATCGAGGTGGATGTCGGCTTCGCGGGCCAGCGTCGAGGTCGCCACGCCGGTCATCGAGATGATCTTGGCGCCCTGGCGCTTGAGGGCGGGCAGGATGCTGAGCAGTTCGCCGGATTCGCCGGAGTTCGACAGGGCAAGCAGCACGTCATCGCGGGTGATCATGCCCAGATCGCCATGGCTGGCTTCGGCCGGATGGACGAAGTAGGCCGGGGTGCCTGTGCTGGCCATGGTGGCGGCGATCTTGCGGGCGATATGGCCGGACTTGCCCATGCCGCTGACGATCAGTCGTCCGTGGCTGCTGAGGATCAGCTCGACAGCATTGGCGAAATCACCGTTGATTCGGCTTTTAAGTGCCTCGACGGCGGCAGCCTCGATGCTCAGGGTCTGGCGACCCAGTTCCAGAGCGCGTTCCGGGGAAAAGCGATGGGGTGTAGGGCTTGGGTTCATGGGCTGGCTGCGGTTATGATGTTCCAAGTATACCTGAATCGCGAAAACGGCCCTTGAGCGCACTTTCCCTAGTCCTTCTGTTACTTGGCGCCTCGGTCCTGGCCGTGGTCATCTGCCGGCGCATCAATCTGCCACCGGTCCTCGGTTACCTGTTCGTCGGCAGCGTCATCGGGCCGCATGCGCTGAACCTGATGAACGACATGTATCGCGCCGAATATCTGGCCGAATTCGGTGTCGTTTTCCTGATGTTCTCGATTGGCCTCGAATTCTCGCTGCCCAAGCTGTATGCGATGAAGCGCATCGTTTTCGGCCTGGGCTTGTTGCAGGTTGTGCTTAGCATGGTGTTGATCGCCGGCCTGGTCATGCTGTTTGGTGTCAGTTGGCAGGTTTCCATTGCCCTTGGCGGCGTCTTTGCCATGTCATCGACTGCCGTGCTGACCAAGTTGCTGGCCGAGCGCATGCAGCTCGATTCGCCGCACGGCCGGGACATCATGGGGGTGCTGCTGTTTCAGGATTTGGCCGTGGTCCCCTTGCTGGTCATCATTCCGTCGCTGACCCAGCCGCCGGAAAAGCTGGCCATGTTGCTTGGCGTCGCGCTGATCAAGGCGATTGTCGTGCTCGCGATCATTCTCGTCTTTGGCCAACGCCTGATGCGCAAGTGGTTTCACTTCGTCGCCCGCGCCAAGTCGTCCGAAGTGTTCGTGCTCAACGTGCTGCTGATTACGCTAAGTCTTGCCACCATCACCGAGCTTGCTGGCCTTTCCCTGGCGCTTGGTGCTTTCGTCGCCGGCATGCTGATCTCGGAAACCGAATACAAGATGCAGGTGGAAGAGGACATCAAGCCCTTCCGTGATGTGCTGATGGGTCTCTTCTTCGTGACCATCGGCGTCAAGCTGGATATGCACATTCTGGTCGGCTTGTGGTGGCAGGTGCTGCTGGCTTTGGTCGCGCTGCTGGTCGTCAAGTCGCTGGTTGTCGGTCTGCTCTCCTGGCGGCTGGGCGCTTCCCCCGGGAACGCCATCCGTTCGGCCTTGTGGTTATGTGCCGGTGGTGAATTCGGTTTCGTGCTGCTCGGCGAAATTGTTCACCTGCCCCGCGAAATCCAGCAGATCGCCCTGACCGTGCTGGTCCTGTCGATGCTGATAGCGCCTTTCATCGTCCAGTACAGCGAGCGGCTCGTCATGCGCTTCGTGGCCAGTGAATGGTTGGTGCGTTCGATGCAACTGACCCGGATCGCTGCCCAGTCGATGGGGTCGGAAAAGCACGCCATTCTTTGCGGCTTCGGGCGAAATGGCCAGTATCTGGCGCGATTCCTGGCGCAAGAAGATATAAATTATGTCGCCCTCGACCTTGATCCTGATCGGGTCAGGGAGGCTGCGGCTGGTGGCGAAAACGTGGTTTACGGCGACGTCGGCCGCAAAGAGGCGCTGATGGCAGCCGGCTTGATGCGAGCCAGCGTGGTGATTGTCACTGTCAGTGATACGCCCTTGGCTGAAAAAGTGCTGCATCACGTTCAGGCGCTGCGTCCGGAGGTGCCGGTGGTTGTCCGTACGGCCGACGAACGCGACATGGAGCGCCTGACCCGGGCCGGCGCGGCCGAGGTCGTGCCGGAAACGCTGGAGGCCAGCCTGATGCTGGCTTCGCACGCGCTGGTGCTGGTCGGCATCCCGATCAACCGGGTGCTCAAGCGCGTCCGCCAGACCCGCTCAAAACGGTACAGCCTGCTGCGTGGCTACTACCGCGGCATGTCGGACCGCGATCATGATGAAGAGGACGAGCATCAGCCTCGCCTCCATTCGGTCTTGCTGGCATCCGGTTCATCCGCCATTGGGCGGACCCTGGATGCGTTGAATCTCGAAGCGCTGGGCTGCGAGGTCAGCGCCATCCGCCGGCGCGGCATCCGGGCCCTGGAGCCGGCGCCGGAAACCCGGCTGGAGGAAGGCGATGTCGTCGTCTTGCTGGGTGTTCCCGAGGCGGTGACAGCGGCCGAGGAAAGACTGCTGCAGAAATGAGAAAGCCCGCCGAAGCGGGCTTTCTCATTGGTCACTTTGCTATTAGAAAGTCATGCAAACGGTATAGCCTGTCGTGTCGAAATTGGCTGTCGTTGCTGCTATGGCTGCTGCCGGGGCTGCAACCGTCCCGCCAGTGACCAAGGCTCGCACTCGAAGCGACCCTGTCTCTGTGTTGTTATCGTCGATGGTGGCATCAAGCTGGCGCGCAAATTTTCCCAGAATGCCGCTGGAACAAAAAACGTAGGTTCCCGTCATGCCGGTAATCGGAATTTGCGAGGTGATCGCCCCGGTCAGGCCAATGCGCCCGCCTTCAACATTGATCGGATAGTACTCGGCCTGGGCCATATCGGTCGGTCCGGCCAGAAAATTGGTAAGACGAACGGCCCGCCAGTACTTTGCGGATTCATCGGTGGCTGTTTGGGAATTCCATTCACCGTCGATACGGCCGTTTCCGTTTCCGGCATCCGATGCAAGGCCACCGGGGAGATTGGTCTGGGCGCGAAGATCATCTCCCGGTACCGCACGGAAACGATCCTGATAACCATAGATTGCCAGTGAGGCATTCTTGAAATCATTCGCTAGATTTTTGACCTTCGCGCTGTTGATCAGCTCCTGCCCCTTCAGTACGCCGCCCATCAACAGGCCAATAATGACCAGAACGATGGCGATTTCGACCAGGGTGAAGCCTTTTTGGCTGTTTTTCATGGCATGCTCCGATAAATGTTTCTGGGCAGATATGTGCAAATTCCGTGCCTGTGACTTTGGGCGGGTATTTGCCAATTCTTGGTAATCAATCGATTGAATAGTGTCGAAAAATGAACAGGGTGTCTGAAAGATGAACGCCGGCGCTTCCGACAAATTGACAGTTCGGCTGGCGAATTGGCCGCACTTGCTGCTGGCCGCTCATTTGTTGATGCTGCACGCCCTGGCTTTTGGCGGCTGGCAGATCCCTGCAGTCAAACTGCTTTGGCTGGTGGCCTTGGGGCTTTTCCTGATCTGGCAGCCGTTTGTTGCCGGCGAGCAGCGGATCAGCCTGCGCCAGAGCGCCGTGCTGCTGGGGGCGGTGCTTGCTTCAACCCTGTTGCTGGGGCCGTGGCTGATGTTGATCTGGTGCGGCGCGCTGGCGGCTTCCATTGGCGGGCGGGGGTTGTGGGCCGAGAACCGGCGCGAGCGTTTCGGCTATCTGCTGGCCTTCGGTTATCTGATCGGGCTGACTGTGCTGGGGGTGGTGCCGGAGCTTTCGCCGGCGACCCTGATCGATCCTGACTTGCGCGGCTGGGTGGCTCGCCTGATGCCGGTGGCCCTGCCGGTGTTGTTGCTTTTTCCGGCCCGGGAGCCGCGGCGCCGCTCGGGAGAGGCTTTCGACCTGTTTTACGGGATGCTGGTCTTTCTCGTGCTGGCTGTTTTCGTGCTCGGTGCGCTGGCCAATATGCTGGTCAGCGGCGGCTCTTACATCGAGTCATTGTTCAAGACATCGATGGCCGTGGCTGGGGCGCTGCTGCTGGTGGCCTGGGCGTGGAATCCGCGGGCCGGTTTTTCGGGAATCGGCTCGGCGATTTCGCGTTACCTGCTGTCGCTGGGCATGCCGCTGGAACAATGGCTGATTCAGCTTTCCGAAGAAAGCGAGAGACACACCGAGCCGACGCGTTTTCTCGGTGCGGTCATGTCCCGCCTGGGGGCGTTGCCCTGGGTGCTCGGTGCCTCCTGGACGGCCGGTGAAATCGAGGGGCAGATGGGCGAGCAGGCGACGCATCGTCACACCTGCCAGGTCAATGATGTTGCCTTGTCGCTGCATTTTCGCCAGGCACCGTCGCCGGCCATGCGCTGGCATGTCGAGTGGTTATTGCGCCTGGTGATCGAGTTTTATCTGGTCAAGCGGCAAAGCGAGCAGTTGCAGCGCCTGGGCTATGTCCAGGCGATTCACGAAACCGGGGCGCGCGTTACCCACGACGTGAAGAATCTGTTGCAGTCCTTGCAGGCGCTTTGTTATGCCGCGACCCAGCCGGGCGATCCGGCCGAGGTGGCGGGTTTGCTTGGCCGGCAGTTGCCGCAGATCACCGATCGCCTGAAGGCGACCCTCGACAAATTGCAGTCGCCGCGGATGGAGGTGGTCGGCAGTGTAGCGGCGGATATCTGGTGGGCCAGACTGAAGGATCGCTATGCCCATGTGCCGGTCGAATGGTCTCAGCGCGGCGGTGCCGGCTGCATGGTGCCGCTGGGCTTGTTCGACAGTGTGGCGGAAAACCTGCTGCAGAATGCAATGGCCAAGCGCCAGCGCGAACCCGGCTTGAACATTGGCGTGGCCTTTGTCGATGGCAGCTTGAGCGTCAGCGATGATGGCTCGGCCATTGAGTCGCCGAGAGCCAAGGCCCTGCTCAACGAGCCTGTCAGTTCAGAGGATGGCCTTGGCATCGGGCTCTATCACGCCGCGCGTCAGGCCGAGGGGATGGGTTATCGCCTGTCTTTGGCCGAAAACAGGCCGGGGCGGGTGGCTTTCAAGCTCTCGCCAGGCGCTTAGATTCGTCCTGCGGGCCGATCAGGCGATAGACCGCGGTATTGCCTTTGCCCTTGAGGTGCAGCGTCAGGGGGGCGTCGAAGATAAAGTGCCCGGCCAGGCGATGGTAGGTGGTGGCGTCGAGCTGGATCATCCCCGGCGTGCCTTCGCTGGTGATGCGGCTGGCCAGATTGACGGTGTCGCCCCACAGGTCATAGATGAATTTTTTCTTGCCGACGACGCCGGCGACGACCGGACCGGTGCCGATGCCGATCCGCACATCGAGGTGCATGTCGTTGACCGTGAAGTCGCGATGCAGCAGGTCGCGCATGGCAATGGCCAGTTCGGCGATGGATTGCGTGTAGTTGTTTTGTTCGTTGTTCAGGCCGCCAGCCACCATATAGGCATCGCCGATGGTCTTGATTTTCTCCATGCCGTATTGCTCGGCCAGTTCGTCGAAAGACGAGAAAATCCGGTTGAGCATGGCGAACACCTGCTGCGGGGTCATGCCCTCGGCGATGCGGGTGAAATTGACGATATCGACAAACATCACCGTGACATCGGCAAAACCGTCAGCGATGGCCTGGCTGTCGTGCTTCAGTCGTTCCGCGATGGGGCCGGGCAGGATGTTGAGCAGTAGGCGTTCCGAACGATCCTGCTCATCCTGCAATAGCCGATGCGTTTCTTCGAGGCAGGCCTGCGCCTTGGCCTTTTCCTGCACGGCATAACGCAGGAGCAGATAAACGATGCTGGAAATGGCAGCGAAATTCAGCGCAAAGAAGAAGACGCTGGTTCTGGTCGACACCTTGGGGCTATTGCTGGCCAGGCTGTCGGCCAGGAAATAATCGAAAAATCCGGAGAGTGCCGTCAGGAATATGTAGGCGAAGAACCAGGCCAGCGATTCGCGGACGCCGAAGAAGAGCACCGCGCCGATTGGCGCCAGCAAACCCCACAGACTGGTGCCGCTGGCCGTGATGAAGTTGCCGATGCTCCACTGCACGGCAAAGGGGGCGAAAAGGAAAAGCGCCAGTTGCGTGTAGCGGAATAGATCGAAATTGCCGCTACGGAAGTAATAAAGCAGGTTGCCGACCAGAAGCAGTTGGAAAACGAAGGGAGCATTGGCCGAAAACTGCGGCCCCATCTGGCCGTACAGGAAAAGCCAGAGCATGGAACCGAGACAGACGAGGCCCGTGGCAAAAATCAGTAAGGATTTTTTCAGCCGCGTCTCGGCGTCATCATTCGGGTTGATGCCGGCGGTACGGAGAGACTGGAGGAAAGGCTGCTGGCTCACGACAGGACAGGGTCAGGCTCATAACGATTGCATGATGCAGTCTGGCAGTCGGGGGGGCGAAGGTCAATACGCCAGCATGCCCCTAAGGAAGGCGGCCGGCCGCGATCAGGCGGTTATAGAGGATGTTTGGCGAGAGCCAGATGACGAGATCGTCGAATTCGTTGGCGCCCGCCGGGGTCGGGGTGTGGGAAACGAATAGCCGGTCTGCATTGCCGTTGGCCTGCTCATCGGTGCTTGCCGGGGCGGCGGCACCATTTCTGCCGCGGGAATAGATGACGGCGACAGCGTTGTTCGCCAATGCGCTACCGGCCGCACAGCCTGCGCCGGCGCCACTGCCGGTAATCCCGACTGCAGTGCTGCAGATTTGCAGGTCTGCAGCAAGAGGCCCTCCTGCATTCCAGGCTGCCCTGATCTGGTTGGCGGTCGAAACCTGTGATGAAACGGCTTTGGTGATGGCGTAGCGTATTGGGTTGCTCCATCCGTCGAGGGCGTAACCTGTTTCGTTGGTCGGACTGATGCCAAGGGTTACCGCAGGGAGAAAGCCATCCCAGTTATCGTTACAGGAGCCTCCGCCGAGCGGTGA
This sequence comes from Ferribacterium limneticum, assembly GCF_020510625.1. Lineage (NCBI taxonomy): Bacteria > Pseudomonadati > Pseudomonadota > Betaproteobacteria > Rhodocyclales > Azonexaceae > Ferribacterium > Ferribacterium limneticum. The sequence continues at coordinate 793,009 of NZ_CP075191.1, forward strand.
TTCCACCCCTGTTGCTCCGCCAATGGCAGGACAGGGCAGGCGCCCGTTGGCCGCCACGTAGCCCAGCAAGGCATCGCGCGCATCGTTGAGCCGACGCTGGGTTTCCGAGCTTGCGATTGTCTCCATCTGCGCACTCACTGCCATCATCAGTCCTCCCGAAAGCAGGGCTACGATAACCAGCACGATAGCCAGCTCGACAAGGGAGAAGCCTCGGTTATGACTGCTCAGGGACATGGTGTTGTCGTGCAGGGGGTCACGTTCATGATTCTTGTGCCAAGACTTAATCGTGACGAGGTGGAGGAGAGATTGGTATAGCTGACGCTGGCGAACCATAGATTCGGGTTGGCTGCAGGAGAAAGCCACCCTAAGGTTTGCGCGTCGAACAGAAGGCTGTTCAGGCTTGTTCCAGTCGGAGGAAAGCTTCCGTTGTCATTGTAGTATCGCCTTAGGCCATTTTGCAGACCGAATGCCCCGCGAATTTCTGCAAGAACCCTGAAGGTCATGGCCTGAAATATTTCCTGCGATGTGATCGAAAGGACTTGGTCGTTGAAAGTTGCGTTTGGGCCGGTGCTGACGAACGCACTGCCACTGGCATTGCCCATATCCAGATAATTGGCGCGAGAAGGCGGAGAACCTGCGCTGGGGGTAGTTCGATTTTGCCCGGCAAGCGGCGTACCCGGTGCGATGATGATGGCCGCAGTGCTGTTGAGGATGCCGTCCAGTTGTAGTTGTCCTGTACTGACGCCGACGCTGCCGAGAGGAGGGACGCCGCGAAAGCCTGGGGAGAGGACATACCAAAGAGTCTCGCCCGAGGCGTCGCGCGGATTCGCTAAACCAAGCGTCCGCCAAGGAATTCGGCCAATCCGGAATACTGCGTTGGAGCAAGAACTAAGCGCGGTCCCTTCGTTCGCGCTGCCTATTGCAGCCGTGTCCTCGGGACAGGGCAGTCTTCCCGGTGTGGTGTTGTGGGTAACCGACCAGGCGATAAGTGCTTCCTTGGCCTGACGCAGGGTGATTTGGGTATTGGCATCCTGATCCAGTCGTTGCCTGGATGCATTGGTGGCCGACATTAGCAGGGTGGCTCCGATTCCCAGGGTCAAAAACAGGAATAAAAGCAGCGCAATTCCTGACTGCGAACGCTGGGTACGGAGCATCTCTAAGGTTCTCGGCGAGATGGCTTTATCAGGATCTTGCCGTCGCCCAGCACGCTCTGATGCTCGCCGCTACCTGGACGGTAGGTATCGCCGACTGGAACGCGGGGGGCTGGGGCGGAGTTTGCCCAATCTGCTTCGCCATTGATCCAGCGGGTGCGGCGGCCGGTGCTGCTGCGTACTTCGCCGTTGATGGTCAGGCCGGCATCGCTATCAACGGGTTCGTGCTGCAGGCCAGGGTTGCGCTGGCGTTGGAGATCGAGCTTGGCGCGCTGTTGCGGGTCGAGGAAGAGCCGGCCGAGCGGGGCGGGGTCGGCCTGGCAGGGGGCCATGGTGAGGAGGAGCAGCACGATGACGGGAAGTTGGCGCATGTTCATTTCTTCCCGGATGGCTGGCGGACGGTCAGCCATTGCATCTCGCATTCGGCCGCCAGCAGGGCCATGGCCGTTTTTTCCTGTCCCTGTTCGGGCAGAGGGCCGAGTTTGCAGGAGCGGACGATGACCAGGGATTTTGCGTTTTTCTCGATACGGCCCAGCGTGTTCAGCAGGTCTTCTTCATGCAGCAGGCGAAGCTGGATTTTCAGGGGGCTGCTGTACCAGCCGGCATTGGCCCCATCGTTGCCATCCAGGGCTGTGCGGGCGCCAAATTCGTATTTCATGCCGGGGATGCGCAAATCGCGCTGGGTGTCGCGCAGCGTTTCCATCCAGTCCAGTCGTTTTTCTTCACCGGCAATGCCTGAACGTTGCAAGCGTTGCAAAATCTGCGTGCGCTCCTTGATATCCATTTCTTCGGTGCGAACCTGACGCAGACGTTGTTCGATCTGGCCTTTCGCGGTTGCTGCGGCATTCCTTTCGTGCTCTGCCTTGCGTACGTCCTGTTGGGCGGCATTGCCGAGCAGGAGGGCAATGACGAAAAGCGCGAGCATCACCGCCAAAGGCAGGCCAAGTTTCCGGAAGTCAGCGCTGGTCCAGGTCATGGCGCGTGGCTCCGGACGATTTCGACGGAAAACTGGTGTGGCTTGGCCTCTTCATCGATGCCGTCGCCGCCACGCAGCGAGGTGCTCGATTCGATGTCGAAGGGGCGTTGCAGGATATTGACCGTGACATTCGGCTCGCCGCGCAAGGCTTCGACAAACTGATCAAAAATGGCAAGGGTTTGCCGGGTATCCGCGCCCTGCTGCCGAATTGAAGCGCGCAAGGTGGTGATTTCAAGGTTGCCCGGGAGCTTGCTGGTGGGGGATAAATCCCCGTTTTTCCAGTCAATGCCTTCCAGGACGATGCTTGGCATGCGGTCGAGAATACGGCTGACCATGCCAAAGGCTGCGCCGGGTTGGCGTTGCTGGCTCGCTAGTTGAGTGTAGCGGTTGGTCAATTGGCGCAGTGTCTCGTTGTCGATGCCCAGTTGCGGAAAGGTGGCGGATATTTCCTGGTAGCGGCGGCTGAAGTCCGCTTCGCTGGCAGCCAGTGTGCTGACTTCTTCGCGGAGCGTGTGGGCGTCATAGGTTTGCTTGGCGGAAAAGAGCACGCTGCCCAGCAAGGCGACCAGGCCGGCGGCAATCAGGCCGTGGCGGATCTGCGACAAGCGGTAGTGGTGACGATGCGTTTCGCCGGCAAATTGTTGCCGGGGCGGGGCGGTGGCCAGCAATTGCAGAAACAGCAGGTCGCTGCGGTTGTCGCCGGGCAGGGTGTGCAGCTTCAGTTTAGCCGCCGCCAGGTGGCTGTCGATGATGTTGAAGCTGAGTTGGCCGCGGTCGGGGCAGGCTTTTTCGATGGCGGGGATGCTCATCGGATGGGCGACGATAAAGACTGGCAGGTTTTCGTCACGTCCGATCAGACGCTGGCCGATCAGGTATTGATGCAGTTTGCCCGCTTCGGCGCCAAAGGCGCTGGCGATGCCGGCGATGCTGCTGTCGGTGAGTGGCGCCATGCGGGAAAAATGGGCATGGCCATCGACCAGGTAGCTTTCGCGGATCGAGTGGTCCTGCACCGTCAGCAGCAGGCTGCGACCGCCGCCGAGCCCGAGTTTTTTGACGAGCAGGCCGCCGAGTTGGGCTACCGTGTAGATGCCGGCCAGCGGGGCTTCGGCGCTGTTGATGCGCTGCAGCCAGGGCTCGAAATGGGCCGGGTTGGTGAGTGCCGAGAGCAGCAGCTTTTCATTCTTGCGCTGGGTTTTTTCGTAGCCGAGCGAAATGGCCGTGGCGAGCGCCGTGCCGAGAAAATGCTGGCCGATCTTGCGGGTGATCAGGGTTTGCCTATCCTGGCCGCGCAGGAAAGGAATGGTTTCGTGGACGTGGCCTTCTTCGGCGATGTTGGCGAGCAGCGAGAAATGGCTCTTGCTGTGCTCGGCCAGGTACTGGGCGAATGTTCTCAGCCCGTCTTCGTTGTTTTCGAAGCTGCCCTCGGGCTGCAACTCGCCGCGCTGGCGGGCGAAGGCCTGCACGCGGTGGGTGTTGAGGTAGAGAAAGCGGCGGGTGATCACGTTTTGATCTTGCTGATGACGTCGTAGATGGGGCCGATGACCGAGAGCATGATCCAGCCGAGCAGGGCGCCCATGAACAGGGTCAGCATCGGTTCGATCAGGGCCTGGGCCTTGCCGACGGATTCCCTGACGTCGCGGTTGTAGAAGTAGCTGACGTTGATCAGCGCCTTGTCGAGTCCGCCGGTGCTTTCACCGATCCGCAGCATGCGGACGACCAGCGGCGGAAACAGCCCGACGTCGCGGAAGGCGCCAGCCACGTTCTGGCCTTCGCGGATCGATTGCTCTACCCGCTCCAGCGCGCGGCGGACAACCCGGTTGCCGACGACGTTCTGGGTCGAGCGGATCGATTCGAGCACCGGGATGCCGGAGGCGTAGAGCATGGCGAAGGTGCTGGCGAAGCGTGACAGGATGATCTTTTTCAGGATCGGGCCGACGACCGGCAGGCGCAGCTTGATGCCGTCGAGACGCAGGCGGGCCAAGGGGTTGCCGCGCAGGATCAACTGCCCGACGATAACGGTGATGATCGGCAGCAGCAGGAAAACGTACCAGAAGTCGACCAGCAGGTCGGACACAAAGAACAGGAGCTTGGTGTGCGGCGGCAGCACGTGGCCCATGTTCTTCACGAACAACTTGAGCTGCGGGACCATGTAGATCATCAGGAAGAAGGTGGCCGACAGCACGATGGTGGCCACAAAGGCCGGGTACATCAGCAGTTTCTTGGTTTGCGAGGCGAGTTCGTCTTCCCACTTCAGCGATTCGCTCAGGCTGGCCAGCACGTCAGGCAGTTGCCCGCTTGATTCGCCGGCCCGGATCAGGTTGCCGAAAACCTGGCTAAAAACATCCGGGTGTTCGGCCATGGCTTGTGACAGGGTCAGCCCGCCCTCGATGCTTTCGATCAGTCCGGCCATGACTTCGCGAAAGCGCGGGTGCTCGACGGAGTCACGCAGATCGGTCAGCCCTTCAAGGATGGGAACGCCAGCCCGGGTCAGCTGTTCGAGGTGGAAACAGAAATTGATCAACTCCGGACGCGGCACGCTCCGGTTGCCGAAAAGGGCGCGGTGCTGGATCGGTGTGCCTGTCACCAAGTCCAGATTCATGCGCTTGAGGCGCATTTCGAGGTCGACCAAGTTGATGGCGTCGAGTCGCCCGTAAGTCATTCGCCCCTCCACGCTGACCGCCTTGTAGTCGAAAAGCATGGCGCGGCTACATCCGGTCGGTCAGGTCGACGACGCGGGCGAGTTCTTCGAGCGAGGTCGTGCCGTTCAGCACGCGGTGCATGCCGTCATCGGCCAGAGTGGTAAAGCCCTGGAGCAGGGCGCGGGCGCGGATTTCGTGGGTGGTGGCGCGGCGGGCGATCAGTTCGTCAATGCCGGCGTCGATGCGCAGCAGTTCCATGATCGCCAGGCGCCCGCGGTAGCCCTGGAAGTCGCACAGCTCGCAGCCGGTCGGCCGGAACAGCACGGGGCGCGGCCCTTCACCCTGCGACCCGAGCAGGCGGATTTCGTGCGGTTCGGCGTGGTAGGGCGACTTGCAGTGCTCGCACAGGCGGCGGATCAGGCGCTGGGCCACGATGCCAATAATGTTGCCGGCCATGATGTCGGGCAAGACGCCGATGTCGAGCAGGCGAGGCACGGCGCCGATGGCTGAATTGGTGTGCAGGGTCGTATACACCTGATGACCGGTCATTGCAGCGCGGAAGGCCATTTCGGCCGTTTCGGCATCGCGCACCTCGCCGACCAGGATGACGTCCGGATCCTGCCGCATCATCGAGCGGATGCCGTTGGCGAAATCGAGCTTGGCGGTTTCGGAGACCGAGGTCTGGCGCACCATCGCCATCGGGTATTCGACCGGGTCTTCGAGGGTCATGATGTGGATGCCCTCGGAATTGATATGGTTCAGAACCGAATAGAGCGTCGTCGTCTTGCCGCTGCCGGTCGGGCCGGTGACCAGGATGATGCCTTCGGGCCGGGCAATCATCAGCTTCAGCTGGTGCAGGTGTTCCTCGGCCAGGCCGAGCCCTTCCAGCGGGACAATTCCCTTTTGCCGGTCGAGAATCCGCAGCACGATGTTTTCGCCGTGGATGGTCGGCTGGCTGGCGACACGAAAATCGATCGGCCGGCCGGAAACGGTCAGGCTGATCCGGCCGTCCTGCGGGGCGCGCATTTCGGCGATGTTCATCCCGGAGAGTACCTTGATGCGCACGGTCATCGCCGGCCAGTAGGACTTATGCAGGGCGCGGATCTGGCGCAGCATGCCGTCGATGCGATAACGGATGCGCAGGAAATTGGCTTCCGGCTCGAAGTGGATGTCCGAGGCTTCGCGCTTGACGGCATCGGTCAGGATCGAGTCGATCAGGCGGACGACCGGCTGGCTGTATTCGTTGTCGGTGGCCGAAAGGCTGTGCCAGTCGATCTCGCCGGTTTCGATTTCATGCAGGATGCCGTCGATCGACAGTTCGTGGCCGTAGTACTGGTCGATGGCGTGGTCGATTTCGGATTCGCCGGCGAGCAGCGTCTCGATCTCGGTGCCTTCCTCCAGTTGGGAGCGCACGCGGTCGAGGCCGACGATGTCGTTGATATCGGAAATGGCCAGCGCCAGCCGGCGATTGGTCCGGTCGTAATCGAGTGGCAGCAGATGGTGGCGCTTGGCCAGATCGCGCGGCACCAGCTTCAATGCTTGCGGATCGATGACAGCATGCGACAGGTCGATGCTCTGCTTGCCGAGGTTTTCCGACAGCGCCTGGCGCAAGGTCGCTTCGGTGACGAAGCCCAGCGAAACCAGCAGTTTGCCGATCGGCTGGTTCTGCTTCATCTGCTCCAGCAGGGCAATGCGCAGCTGATCTTCCGACAGGATGCCTTCGGAGATCAGGATTTGCCCAAGGGGGCGGCGCTGGAGGGCGGCGGTGCTCATGATGGTCTTAGCGTTGAGGCCCGGTTTGCAATTCCCCGACTCGCTGCTCGACCCTGCTGCGGTCGAAGGCGGCCGGCCGTTTGGCCGCGGCCTCAAGGGCGAGTCGGTAATGCTGTGCGGCCAGGCGGTTCTGCCGCAGGTGATCGAGGCTGACGGCCAGGTTGAACAGGTAATCCGGGTTGTCGCCATCGGCCGCGACAGCGTTGAAATAGACCTGCTGCGCTTCCGGCCAGCGGCTCTGGCGGCTGTAAAGATTGCCCAGTGCGAAATTGAGCGGCGCCGAGTCGGGCTGTGATGAGAGCAAGGTTTTCAGACGGCTTTCGGCCGTTTGCGGATCGGCCTCGGCAGATGGCCCGTTCAAGGCTGCTGCCTGGGCAGCCGGGTCGCTCGGGTTGGCGACCAGTGCCCGTTGCCGAAGATTTTCCGCGTCAGCCAAGCGGCCCTGGCGATGGGCGATGGCCGCCAGGGCAAGCAGGGCATCGGTATTGTTCGGGTCGCGCTGTAGCGCCTGCTCGAAATCGCGGCGTGCCGATTCGGTCTCGCCGCGCTGCAGGCTGCTGTGGCCGCGCGCGAGGTTGGTGTCAGGTTCCGGACGTGTGCGAATCAGGCGGATCGGTGCATCGCTCGATTGCTCGTCATAGGCTGCTGGCGTTCGGCTGGGGGGCGGGGCGTTACGAGGTGCGAAGAGTGTTGTTCCGGCCGATTGGTCTGTATTCCCCGTGGCCACTTGCTCGGGAGGTGCCGGCAAGATGTTTGGCGTGGCAGGCGACATCGGCATCGGGGCGTTGCTTCCGGGAGGCGATGGGAGCGGACGAGGGCTTGTCGCCAGAGAGCCTTGGTTCATGGCGTTTAACTGATACCAGACGTAACCGCCAATGGAGATTCCCGCCAGCCCGAGGGTGCCTAATGCCAGCCAGAGCGGCAGGCGGGATTTCGGTTCAGGCGTCTGCTTGGCGGTGAAGGCGTTGCGTACGGTTTCCCGATCGCGAACTTCCGTTGCGGCCACAGGGGCGGCTGCCTTGGCTTGGCTGGTAGCGGGGCGTGCCGCGGGAAGTGGTGTGCTTGCCAGATCAGCGTCCACCGCATCCTGATAGATGGCCAAGTCAGGGAGCGGGCCGGAGGCGCCGTTCGCCGGATCTCTGGCGATGGGCTCCAGGCTGAGACTGTCGACAGCCTCTGTCGGCGCGTTTCCGAACTGAACCCGGGCTGCTCCCTGTTTGGTTGTTTCCGCTCTTTTCAGAGCATCCATCAACAAGCTCATGCTCGGCCCTCAGCGGCTCGGAACAATGTTGAACGGCTGGGCTTCATTCGGCTGGGCGAAGAAATTGTCGCCGGGCAGGAATCCTCGCATGTTGGCGTAGTCACCTTCCAGGCTGGCATCCTTGATGACCACGGGGCGCAGGAAAATGACGAGCTCTGTCTTTCTCGCCAGATTGTCGCGATTGTTTGCCACCTCTCCGATCAGAGGGATTTGGCCAATCAACGGTACACGCTGGTTCTGGTAATCGATCTTGTCTTCCATCAGTCCTCCCAAAACGGCGGTGTTGCCGCTGGTGACACGCATGACCGACTCGATCTCCCGCGTACGAATCTGCGGAACCTTGTTCAGTCCATTGAGGTCCGGGTTGGGATCGGTAACGTAGCCACCGAGGGCAGTGATCGTTGGCCGAACGTTGAGCGTGACCACGTCGTTGTCGCTGATCTGCGGCGTGACGCTCATGACCAGGCCGACGCTGACGGTTTGCGGTGTGGTCGTGTAGGAGCGAATGGGTGTGCCGCCGACAAGATTGGTATTGGCGATGGCTAATTCGGATTTGACATTAAAAAAGACGATGTTTTCGACCACCTTCAGCAGTGCGGTCTGATTGTTCATGACCGATAGGCGTGGGCTGGACAGCACTTTGGTCGTGCCGAACTGGTTGAGCATGGTGATGGCAGCGCTCGGGGCACCACCGGCGCCGGTGTACTCCAGATTCTTGACGGTGGCGGCAGTCAGTGTGTTGCCGATGAAGCGGAAGGTTGCGCCTCCGCTGGTAATCTTGGTCCAGTCGATACCTTGCTGATAGCCATCGTTCAGCGTGACCTCGACAATTGTCGCCTCAATCAGCACCTGGCGGCGGGACGAATTGACGACGCGGTCGACAAACTCCTGAATCCTGTCGTGCTGGCGCTGAGTGGCGCGTACTGTGATGACGCCGGTTTCGGCATTCATGATGACCGAAGCGGCTTCCCGGAAGGTGCTGTGGCGAACGAGTGTAGTGCCGGCAGTCTGACTGGCCGAACTGGGCGATGGATTGCCCTGGAGTGCGTTGGCGATGGCCTGGGCTGCCTTCTTGCCAGTTTGAGGCAGGGCGGCGGCACCGGTTGCCGTCTGTTCGTTGTTTTGCTCGTAGCTGGTTTCGCTCGAGCCTTCCGGCAATACTTTGTCGGTTTCGCGCAGGATGTCCTTGATGTTCTTTTCCAGGGATTCCCAGAACTGATTTTTCGAGGAATTCTCGATGCGTGTGTTGGAAATGTTGCCGCCACTGGCGCCGGTGGCAGCGGCGGCGCTTCCGCCACTAGGTACGCCGGTCGCAATCTGCGTGTTGGCTGATATGGTGCCTGTCACGCTACGCGCCATATTCACGTAATCGACCTTGTAGTGCTTAAGAAAGGGCGAGTCCGGCATCACGGCGAGGTTGGGGCCATCCAGTTCAAAGCGCATGTCGACCTGCTTGGATATGCGGGTCAGCAATTGCGGCAGGGTCTGGTCAATGGCGTTCAGTGTGACGTTGCCGGTGATGCCGGGATGGATGTCGACATTGACCTTGGCGTCGCGGGCCAGCGCGAACAGCAGGTCACGGACCGGCACGTTATTGACGACCACACTATAGGTTTCGGCCTTGCGGGTAGCTTTGGGCTTGGGAAGGGAGAGCGTCTGCTGCACGGGGGCCGGGATGTTGCCGCTGGCAACGGGTGGGGCGTTTTCAGTGTTCAGATGCCCCTTCAGTGGTTCGCGAGGCGTAGGGGCCGCACAGGCGGCTAGCAAGAGGGCGGCGAACGTTGCGCTGATAAAACCGATTTTCATCGGGTTATGCCTTGTCTGAGCAGAGTGGTCACGTATTGATTGGTTTTCACTATGATGCTAGCACGTTAATTGGCCGGGCTGCATGCTTTGCCGCCTGTGGGTAAGGTTAGCGCAACTTGCTGACCTGTCTGGGGAAAGGCTGAACGGCCTTGATCGATTCTGGCAGGGTTTGCATGGCCGAAACTGCTTCCTCCCGACTGTCAAAATCACCAAAAATGACGCCCACCCTGTCGCGTCCGGAGAGGCTGGAGCGATAGACGCGAATGTGTGCCGGTTCGAGTACATTGATCGCCCGGGAAAGAAAACCCTCGACTTCGCCCGTATGGTTGGCATCGGTCGCCAGTAGCTGGATGAAATAGTGATTGCGCGGGGCGTCCTTGATCCACTCGTCATACTGGGCGAGGTGCTGACGGGTCAGGGCGCCAAACCGGATCTTGTCTGGTGTTGCAGTTGCTGTTGAGTTCTCTGCTTCGCCACGGGGCGGTATCGCTTGCAGGCGCTTGCTGCTTTGCGGTGCTTGCGCCTTGGCCTGCGCTGGTGGTGCGCTGTCGTTGGGCGGTATCGGGGGGCGGGAGCCGAGGCCGATGGTCATCGCGATGAGCAGGGCGGCAATGCCGGCGCCGGCTAGTCCCCAGAGTAGCGGCCTGGGGTTGAACGGCGCTTTCGGTTGCAAGGGTGAAAAGCGGGCGTCCTGTTCCGCGATCCTGATCTCCTTGCTGTCTACTTGGTGGCTGCCGCTGGAATAAGCCGCCAGCAGGGCCTTGTCGGCGAGGATGTTGATGCGGCGGGATAGCCCTTCGGAAATCCGGGCAATCATCTGGATCGCCTCGCCCGTAAACGGGTTGGGGCCATGGTAGCCGGCAGCACGCAGGCGAAACTCGATGTAGGCGGCAACGTCGTCCTGCTTGAGCGGCATCAGATTGAAGTGCTGGGTGATGCGCTCGCGCAGTTGCCGCATGTCGGTTGCCAGCAGGCGTTCATCGAGTTCCGGCTGGGCGAAGAGGGCGATTTGCAGCAGCTTGGTCGCCTTCGACTCCAGGTTGGACAGAAGGCGGATTTCTTCCAGCGATTCGGCGGGCATGGCATGTGCCTCGTCGATCAGTAGCACGACGCGCTTGCCTTCGGCGTAACGTGCGATCAGGGCGTCCTGCAGGGCGCGGGTCAGCGAATGCGTGGCCTTGCCGTCGGCTGGAATGCCCAGTTCGTCGGCGATGGCGCCAAGAATTTCCTGGCGGGACAGCGACGGGTTGGCCAGGTAGAGCGTTTCGACGTTTTCCGGCAGTCGTTCGAGCAGCATGCGGCAGAGCATGGTCTTGCCGCTGCCGACTTCGCCGGTGACTTTGACGATGCCTTCGTCCTGAGTGATGGCGTAGATCAGCGCGTCGAGCGTCGGCCCGCGGTTGGCGCCGGTGAAGAAGAAATCGGTGTGGGGCGTGATGCGGAAGGGGGGCTCACGTAGCCCGAAGTGCTCGAGATAAAGGCTCATCGGCGGTTCCAGCCTTCCATGCGGTTGTAGAGTGTGGTGCGGTTGATGCCGAGGCGGCGGGCGGCTTCGCTCATGTTGCCGCCGCTGAGTTCGATGGCCGCCTCGATGTAGCCGCGCTGCCAAAGCTCCAGCGTGGCATCGAGGTTGAGGCGGGATGATTTTTCGAGGTGCTGGCGGGCCGCCTGCTTGACGTCGGCCAGGTCGTTGGCAAGCAGGCTGGCAACGCCAGTAGGCTGTTCCGGGCTTTCGAAATGGTCGAATTCTGCCCTCAACTGGTCGGCGCTGACGGTTTGTCCGGCATAGCGGGTGGTGAGGCGGATGATGATGTTGCGCAGTTCGCGAACATTGCCCGGAAAGCCGTAATCCAGCCACAGCGATTGGGCCGCCGGCGCCAGCAAGAATGGCTCGGCATGTACGCCTGCGGCGCAGGTTTTCCGAAAATGTTCGAGCAGGAGCAGGCGATCAAGTCCGGTTTCACGCACGGGAGGGACGGCGATCGTGAAGACCGAGAGTCGGTGGAAAAGGTCGGCCCGGAAGCGTCCGGCCCGCATTTCCTGTCGGAGGTCACGATTGGTTGCGGCGATGATACGAGCGGTCGATGTCCGTGTCTGGGTCTCGCCAACGCGCTGATACTCGCCGTTTTCCAGGACGCGCAACAGCTTGGGCTGCAAATCCAGTGGCAGTTCGCCGATTTCATCGAGGAATAGGGTTCCGCTGTCGGCATCTTCGAAATAACCTGCCTTGGCGGAAGCGGCGCCCGTGAAGGCGCCCTTGGCGTAGCCGAACAGCGTGGGTTCGAGGAGCGTTGGCGAAATGGCGGCGCAATTCAGGGCCAGGAAAGGCTTGTCTCGACGTTCGGTCAGGCGATGCAGGTAGTGGCTGGCGACGATGTCCTTGCCGCTGCCCGATTCGCCTTCGATCAATACCGGGTAGGCGAGGTTGGCATATTGGCCAAGTTGCAGGCGTAGGCGCTGCATAGGCAGGCTTTCGCCGATCAGTCCTGAGGCTTGTGCTGCCTGGTTGTCGTGGCCGAAACGCAAAGCCTGGCGGAAAAGCTCGGCCAGGCGGCCCGGGTCGCAGGGCTTGGCGATGAACTCGACGGCACCCAGTGTTCGGGCATGGCGGGCGTTGTCTTCATCGCTCTGGCCGGAGAGAACGATGATTTTCATGTCCGGCGACAGGGCAAGCAGGTCGCCGATCAGGGCAAAACCCTCATCGGGGCGGTGCGGCAAGGGGGGCAGGCCAAGGTCGACCAGGGCGACTTGGGGTGGATGGCGGAGTTGTCGCAGCATGGCCAGAGCGTGCGCGCGGGAGTGACTTGTGAGAACGTCATATTCCTGGGCGAAGGCGAAATTGAGCGATTCGCTGATTAGTGAATCGTCATCAACAATCAGCAGGAGTGGCTTGGCAACTGGCAAGAGCGCAACATTCCATGTGAAATATTTCCGATTATAGCCTTGTCGTTTCCCGGCGACCGTTGGCATTTCTGTTAAAATCGCCAGTCTTTTTTGAGGAATGTACTTTGTCGGACGACATCCTGGTCGATATCGAGGACCTCCACTTCAATTATGACGGCAGGCCTGTGCTGCAAGGAATCAATATGAAGATTCCGCGCGGCAAGGTGGTGGCGATCATGGGTGGTTCCGGTTGCGGCAAAACCACGCTGTTGCGGTGCATCGGTGGCCAGTTGCGGCCGACCGGCGGGCGCGTTCGGCTGGAAAAACACCAGGTGTGCGAAATGTCCGAGGCCGAGTTGTATCGCTTGCGGCGCCGAATGGGTATGTTGTTTCAGTTTGGCGCCCTGTTTACCGATATGTCGGTTTTCGACAATGTCGCGTTTCCGATGCGCGAACACACGGACATGTCGGAAGAAATGATCCGTGATCTGGTGCTGATGAAGCTCGAAGCGGTCGGCTTGCGTGGTGCGAACAAATTAATGCCGGGTGAATTATCCGGCGGCATGGCGCGGCGAGTCGCCCTGGCGCGTGCGCTGGCACTTGATCCGATGCTGGTGATGTACGACGAGCCGTTCACCGGTCTTGATCCGATTGCACTCGGCGTGATTGGTCAGTTGATCCGCAAATTGAACGATGCGCTGGGCGCGACGTCGATCATGGTGACCCACGATATTCATGAGTCCTTGCTAATCGTCGATTACATCTATTTCCTGAACGGCGGCCAGGTGGTTGCCGAAGGGACACCGGACGAAATCCGCGCGTCGAAGGATCCATTCGTCCATCAGTTCGTTTATGCCGAGCCGGATGGCCCGGTGCATTTTGATTACCCGGCCCCATCGGTGCGCGAAGAATTCCTGAGTGGGGTCGTGCATGCTTGACCCGGTATCCCTGGTTCGGAAAATTGGCCATGTGACGGTTGAGCGCATCTGGCGGCTTGGTTTCGCGGCGCGTTTCTTCTGGGCCGTGCTCATGCATTCCGGCTCATCGTTCCGTCGCTTGCCGCTGACCTTGCGTGAAATTTATTTCAGCGGCGTTCTGTCGCTGTTAATCATCATGGTTTCCGGCTTGTTTGTCGGGCTGGTGCTCGGCCTGCAGGGCTACGAAATCCTGCAGCGTTTTGGTTCGACCGAAGCCCTGGGGACGCTGGTTGCCCTGTCGCTGACCCGCGAATTGGGGCCGGTGCTGGCCGCGATTTTCTTTGCCTCACGGGCCGGCTCGTCGGTGACGGCTGAAATCGGCCTGATGAAGGCGACCGAGCAACTCAAGGCCATGGACATGATGGCGGTCAATCCGATTGCCCGTGTCGTGGCGCCGCGTTTCTGGGGCGGTGTCATTTCGATGCCGCTGCTGGCTGCAATTTTTTCCGCCATGGGTGTGCTTGGCGGATGGCTGATCGGCGTTGTCTTCATTGGCGTCGATGATGGTGCTTATTGGTCGCAGATGCAGGCAAGCGTCGATTTTCGCTACGACATCTGGAATGGCGTCATCAAAAGTTTTGTCTTTGGTATCGCGGTTTCGCTGATTGCCGTTTTTGAGGGCTACGATTCGGTGCCGACTGCCGAGGGTGTCTCGCGCGCCATCACGCGAACTGTGGTGACTTCGGTGCTGACCGTGCTGGCGCTGGATTTCGTCTTAACCTCGTTCATGTTCCGGGGAGCTTAATGAACCGTACCGTACTCGACCTGTGGGTCGGATTTTTCGTGGCACTTGGCCTTGCTGCCTTGCTTTTTTTGTCGCTCAAGGTCGGCAACTTGGCGTCATCTCACTTGTCTGAGACCTACGAGCTGCAAGCCAAGTTTGATAACATCGGCGGTCTGAAGGTGCGTGGCCCGGTCAAGAGCGCTGGTGTCGTGGTCGGACGGATCATTGATATCCGGTTTGATGCAGCGACCTATGAGGCTGTGGTCAGCATGACCATTGATGGGCGTTACCGCTTTCCCAAGGATACGTTTGCCTCGATTAATACGGCCGGTCTGCTCGGCGAGCAGTATGTCGGACTGGATGCCGGTGGTGACGAGAAGATGTTGCAGGCGGGTGAGACGATAGCAAAGACTCAATCGGCAATCGTTCTTGAGAAATTGATCAGCCAGTTTTTATTTAGCAAAGCGGCAGACGGACAGGACAAGAAATGACGAAAAGTCTCGGCTTATCTGGAATGCGCAGTGGAAGGCGGTGGGCCCTGGGGGGGCTCATGGCGCTCTCTTGCGTCGGCAATGTGTTTGCCGAAGAAAATCCGCGTGACCCTTACGAGGGCTTCAATCGCTCGATGTTTGCGGTCAATGAAGCCATCGATAAATATGCGGCCAAGCCGGTTGCCCAAGCTTATGACAACGCCGTGCCCTTGCCAGTCAAGGCCAGTGTCGGCAACTTCTTTGGCAATGTCGGCGACCTGTGGATTGGCGCAAACAGTGCTCTGCAGGGCAAGTTCGGTGATGCCGGCGTGGATATCAGCCGTTTGCTGATCAATTCAACTGTCGGGATTTTCGGGCTTTTCGATGTCGCCAGCGAACTTGGCCTGGAGAAGCATGAAGAGGATTTTGGCCAGACCCTGGCTGTATGGGGCGTGGGTAGCGGTGGCTATCTGTTCTGGCCGGTGATTGGGCCGCGCAATGTGCGCGATACGGCCGGTTTTGGTGTGGATTCCTACATCGATCCGGTCTGGCGCATCAGTGCTGTTCCGGTGCGCAACAGTATGGTTGTCTTGCGCTTCGTCGATGTCAGGGCCAGTCTTTTGCCGGCTGACAAGGTGGTCGAAGAGGCCGCTCTCGACAAGTACGCCTATATTCGCGACGCCTATCAGCAGCGTCGTCGCAACCAGATTTTCGATGGTCGCCCACCGCGCCTGGATGATTGATTTTTTAAGTAACAGATGATGAAAAAGCTATTTGCCCTGTTGTTTGCCGGTTTCGTGTCCTGTGCAGTGTTCGCCCAGGAGGCGCCGGATGTCATGGTGCAGCGTGTGACCGAGGAAGTTTTGGAGATTATTCGCAAGGATAAGGACATCCAGAACGGTGATACGCATAAGGTTATTGAACTGGTCGACAAGAAGGTGTTGCCCAATTTCAACTTCACGCACATGACCGCGCTGGCGCTTGGTAAGGAGTGGCGCAAAGCCTCTCCGCAGCAGCAGCAGCAGCTGACTGCTGAGTTCAAAACCCTGCTGGTCCGTACCTATTCCAATGCTTTGACCAGTTACAAGAACCAGAAGGTGGTTTACAAGCCGATCAAGATGGCGCCGACCGATACTGATGTGCTGGTTCGGACCGAGGTTCACCAACCTGGCAACAAGCCTGTGCAGCTTGATTACAGCCTGGAAAAACTGGATGCGAACTGGAAAGTTTACGATGTTGTTGTTGCCGGGATCAGCCTGGTGACCAACTATCGTGACCAGTTCGGTCAGGAAGTTCGTAACGGCGGGATTGACGGCCTGATTGCTTCGATCGCCGCCAAGAACAAGTCGCTGGAAGCCAATTCGAAGAAATGATCGAACGCGAAGCCGGGCGCCTGCTGGTCAAGGCGCCATTGATCATGGCCAATGCTCGCGGCCTGCTTGAGGCAGGCCGTTCTGCTTTGCTGGCCGGCGAGCAGGTCTTCGATTTCTCCGGGGTGACTGAAGCGGATTCGTCTGCCATTGCCGTCATGCTCGGTTGGCTGCGCGCTGCCAGTCAGACGCAGTCGACCGTCAAGTTTGCCCATATTCCGACCGGCGTTCGCGCGCTGGCCGAACTGTACGGCGTTACCGAACTGCTGCCCCTCGCCTAAGGGGCATTCCATGATTCCTGCGGTTTCCATCGTTGACGTCGTCAAGCATTTCGGTTCACTAAAAGCACTGGCCGGGGTCTCTCTCGATATCGAACAGGGTGAGTTTTTTGGCTTGCTTGGTCAGAATGGCGCCGGCAAGACGACGCTGATTTCTTCGCTGGCCGGCTTGGTGCGACCCGATTCCGGAACGTTGAAAGTGCTCGGTCATGATGTGATAAAGGATTTTCGTGAGGCGCGCCGGTTGCTCGGGGTGGTGCCGCAGGAACTGGTCTTCGACCCCTTTTTCAATGTTCGCGAGACATTGCGCATCCAGTCCGGTTATTTCGGCATTCGCAAGAACGACAACTGGATTGATGAAATTCTCGAAAACCTCGATCTGACCAGCAAGGCGAACGTCAACATGCGCCGTCTTTCGGGCGGTATGAAACGGCGCGTGCTGGTGGCGCAGGCGCTGGTGCACAAGCCGCCGGTCATTGTCCTGGACGAGCCGACTGCCGGCGTCGATGTGGAGTTGCGGCAAGGCTTGTGGCAGTTTATCCGTCGCTTGAATGGCGAAGGACACACGATCATCCTGACCACCCATTATCTGGAAGAGGCTGAAGCCCTGTGTAATCGCATCGCGCTGATGAAGCAGGGCAAGGTTGTCGCGCTCGATACGACGGCCAACCTGATGGCGGCTCATCCGGGCGGAACGCTTGAGGACGTCTTTGTTCGGGCGATGAACCAATGATCGGCTTCCTGACCCTGTTCGAAAAAGAGTTCCTGCGTTTCTGGAAGGTCAGTTTCCAGACTGTCGCGGCGCCGGTGTTAACGGCCTTGCTCTATCTGCTGATTTTCGGCCACGTGCTTGATGAGCATGTTCTGGTCCATGGCGTTCGCTACACCAGCTTCCTGATACCCGGTCTGGTCATGATGCAGGTGCTGCAGAACGCCTTTGCCAATTCGTCATCCAGCCTGATTCAGGCCAAGATCACCGGTTCGATTGTCTTTGTGCTGCTGCCGCCGATTCCCTACAGTGCCTTCTTCGCTGCCTATGTGCTGGCGGCCATGGTTCGTGGCTTGCTGGTCGGTGTTGGCGTGTTGGTGGCGACCGTCTGGTTTGCCGAGTTGAGGGTGGTGGCACCACTTTGGATTCTGGTCTTTTCCATCCTGGGCGGCGCGCTGTTTGGGGCGCTCGGCATGATTGCCGGCATCTGGTCCGAAAAGTTCGACCAACTGGCCGCCTTCCAGAATTTTCTGATCATGCCGCTGACCATGTTGTCCGGCGTTTTCTACTCGATTTACACCTTGCCTACATTCTGGCAGCGCGTGTCGCATTACAATCCCGTCTTTTACATGATCGACGGCTTCCGTTATGGTTTTTTTGGCGTCTCTGATGTGGTGCCTGAAATCAGTCTGGCGGTCGTCGTTACCTGCTTCGCCGCCGTGTCCGTAGTGACTTTGAGCCTGCTGAAGCGGGGCTGGAAGCTGAGAGGCTGAACATGATGCATCCCGACCATATCAAGGAGCTTATCCTTGCCGGCATGGCCTGTGAACACCTGGAACTTGATGGCGATGGCCAGCATTTTCAGGCGCTGGTGGTAAGTAAGGAATTTGCCGGGAAGAGCCGCGTGCAGCGTCAGCAGCGCGTGTATCAGACCCTGAAGGAAAAGCTGGATACCGGGGAATTGCATGCCCTTTCCTTCAAAACCCTGACCCCGGAAGAATGGAGCGCACAGCGTGGATAAGTTGTTGATTGAAGGGGGCAAGGTCCTCTCTGGTGAAGTGGCCATGTCTGGTGCCAAGAATGCTGCGCTGCCGATTCTATGTGCCTCGTTGCTGACCTCGGATCCGGTGCATTTCACCAATGTGCCGCACCTGAACGACATCTCGACCATGCTCCGTCTGCTGGGTGACATGGGCGTCGGCGTGACGATGGATGGTGTCGACGGCATTGTTCTCAACGGTGGTGGCCTGAATAATCCGGTGGCTTCGTACGAAATGGTTAAGACCATGCGCGCCTCCATTCTTGTGCTCGGCCCACTGGTTGCTCGTTGCGGCGAAGCGCGTGTCTCTCTGCCTGGTGGCTGCGCCATTGGTGCCCGCCCGGTTGATCAGCACATCAAGGGGTTGCAGGCGATGGGTGCCGAGGTCAAGGTCGAGCAGGGCTACGTGCACGCCAAGGCAACCCGCCTGAAGGGCGCTCGCATCTGTACCGATATGGTGACCGTGACCGGCACCGAGAACCTGATGATGGCTGCCTGTCTGGCCGAGGGTGAAACAATTATTGAAAATGCTGCGCGTGAGCCGGAAGTAGTCGATCTGGCCAACTGCCTGGTTTCCATGGGCGCCCGTATTTCCGGCGCCGGTACTGACGTCATCCGGATTCAGGGCGTCGACAAACTGCATGGTGCAACGCACGCGATCATGCCGGACCGCATCGAGACCGGCACCTATCTGTGCGCTGCGGCGGCGACCGGTGGCGATATCCGTTTGCTGAAAACTTCGGCCGCCTACCTCGATACCGTCGTCGACAAACTGATGGACGCCGGCTGCGAAATCACCGTCGAACGCGATGCGATTCGCCTGGTCGCTCCCAAGCGCCTGAAGGCAGTCAGCCTGCGCACGGCGCCGTATCCGGCCTTCCCGACCGACATGCAAGCTCAATTCATGGCTATCAACTGCATTGCCGACGGCGTGGCGACCATCCGCGAAACCATCTTCGAAAACCGTTTCATGCACGTCAATGAGTTGATGCGCCTTGGTGCCAACATCCAGATCGAAGGCAATAACGCCATCGTGCGTGGTGTCGACAAGCTCGAAGGCGCGACGGTGATGGCCACCGATCTGCGTGCCTCGGCTTCGCTGGTGATCGCTGGTCTGGTCGCACAAGGGGAAACGGTGATCGATCGTATTTACCATTTGGATCGCGGCTATGAGCGAATCGAGGAAAAGCTGGCCAAGCTGGGTGCGGCTGTTCGCCGAGTCCGCTAAGCAGGGGCGTAGCGGGGGCTGATTTGTCTATTTTCTGCGGTCGACCGCAGAAATATGCAAAAAATGCTTGGCGTATTTGAAATGCTGGCCCATACTCCAAGGCTCGGGATTTCCAGGCAGTGTTTTGTTCCTGCGCCGTACCACGGTTTGTCAGCTCCTCGGTCTTGGTTCTCGTATTTTTGTGGCGCAAGCCCGTATATTTTTTAAGGATGCTTTCAAATGGCAAACGGTACCGTTAAGTGGTTCAATGATTCCAAGGGTTTTGGCTTTATCTCCCCGTCCGAAGGTGGTGAAGACCTCTTCGCTCACTTCTCCGCAATTCAAGGCAACGGTTTCAAGACCCTGGCCGAGAACCAGAAAGTGACCTTCGACGTCGTGAATGGCCCGAAGGGCAAGCAGGCTGCAAACATCCGCCCGGCTGAATAAGTCGCGGATTAGTCTGTATCGAGAAAGCCCGGTTCGCCGGGCTTTTTTGCGTTTACGCGGCAGTCTTTTTGTTGGCGGCTATCGCCCCCTTGATTGCCGTGGGTGTGCTTGGTTGGCGTGACGTCTCTGCGGACTTTTGTGCCGGAATTGGTGCTTTGCGCGCCGCGTCACGCCGGGTATCTGTAGGGGTCTGCTAAAATGGCACTTTCGCCTTTTCAACAAGCTACCCCGTGACGACCATCACCATTGCCCTGTCCAAGGGCCGCATTTTTGACGAAACCTTGCCACTGCTGGCGGCAGCAGGGATCGTTCCGACCGAAAACCCGGAGACTTCGCGCAAGTTGATCATCGAGACCAACCAGCCGAATGTGCGCGTCGTGATCGTTCGCGCTACCGATGTGCCAACTTACGTCCAGTACGGCGCCGCCGATATCGGCGTGGCCGGCAAGGATGTGCTGATCGAGCATGGTGGCGAGGGGCTCTACGCACCGCTGGATCTGAAGATTGCCAAGTGCCGGATGATGGTCGCCATTCCCGAGGGTTTCGATTACGACAACGCCGTACGCCAGGGCGCTCGCCTGAAAGTGGCTTCGAAATATACCAAGACGGCACGGGAGCATTTCGCCAGTAAGGGCGTTCATATCGATCTGATCAAGCTCTATGGCTCGATGGAACTGGCTCCGTTGGCCGGTCTGGCCGATGCCATCGTCGATCTGGTGTCGACCGGTGGTACGCTGAAGGCCAACAAGTTGGTGGCCTGCGAACACATCATGGATATTTCGTCGCGGCTGGTGGTCAACCAGGCCTCGCTCAAGGTCAAGCGCGAAACCCTGCAACCGATTATTGACGCCTTTGCCCAGGCGGTGGAGAAGTAAATGCTCGCCATTAAACGCCTTTCTACGGTCGACGCGGATTTCAAGGCAAAAATGGATGCGCTGCTCGCCTTCGAGGCGGCGGCTGATGAAGGGATAGAGCGTACCGTCGCCGGCATTCTGGCTGATGTGAAAACGCGCGGCGATGCTGCGGTGGTTGAATACAGCAACAAATTTGATCGTCTGAGCGTTGGCAGCATGGCTGACCTCGAATTGTCGCAGGCTGAAATGCAGCAGGCCCTCGACAGCCTGCCGGCTGATCGTCGTGCTGCACTGGAAGCAGCGGCTGGCCGTGTGCGTGCCTACCACGAGTGTCAGCGTCTCGAAGGCTGGTCCTACACCGAAGCCGACGGCACCATGCTCGGCCAGATGATCACGCCGCTTGATCGCGTCGGCCTCTACGTGCCGGGCGGCAAGGCGGCGTATCCCTCTTCCGTGCTGATGAACGCGATTCCGGCCAAGGTGGCTGGCGTCAAGGAACTGATCATGGTCGTCCCGACCCCGGACGGCGAAAAGAACCAGCTCGTGCTGGCCGCTGCTTGTCTGGCTGGCGTTGATCGCGTGTTCACGATGGGCGGGGCGCAGGCGGTTGGTGCGCTGGCCTACGGTACGCAGACAGTGCCGCAGGTGGACAAGATCGTCGGTCCGGGCAATGCCTACGTAGCGACGGCCAAGCGCCGGGTGTTTGGCATTGTCGGCATCGACATGGTGGCCGGTCCGTCCGAAATTCTGGTCGTCTCCGATGGCTCCGGTAATCCTGACTGGGTGGCGATGGATCTGTTCTCGCAGGCCGAGCACGACGAACTGGCGCAATCGATCCTGATCTGCACCGATGCCGCCTATATCGACCGCGTGCAAGCCAGCATTGAAAAACTCCTGCCGACCATGCCGCGTCGCGAAGTGATCGAAACCTCGTTGGCCAATCGCGGCGCTTTCATCCACGTGCGCGATATGGACGAAGCTGTTGCCATCGCCAATCGCGTCGCGCCGGAACACCTTGAGCTATCGCTGGCTGATCCCGATCCGTGGGTGGCCAAGATTCACCACGCTGGCGCCATCTTCATTGGTCACTACACTTCTGAGTCGCTTGGCGACTACTGTGCCGGTCCGAACCATGTGCTGCCGACCTCCGGCAGCGCCCGCTTCTCGTCGCCGCTCGGTGTCTATGACTTCCAGAAGCGGACCAGCCTGATCAAGGTTTCCCGGGCTGGCGCGCAGACCTTGGGCAAGATTGCCTCAACGCTGGCGCATGGCGAAGGTTTGCCGGCGCATGCCAAGTCGGCCGAGTTCCGACTCGACAACTGAGCGAAATTCTCGGTTGATCGTGGATATCTCCGAATCTCAAAAACGCCCGGATCTCCGGGCGCTTTTTTTCGGCTTTTCATCGGTCGGACTATCCGGTTTCGGTGGTGTGCTTCCCTTCGCCCGGCGCATGCTGGTCGAGGAGCGCCAGTGGATGAGCGCCGAGGAGTTCAACGCCCAGCTCGGTCTTTGCCAGTTTTTGCCGGGGCCGAACGTGGTCAACCTGGCCGTGGTTGTTGGCAAGCGCTACTGCGGCCTGCCGGGGGCGGTCGTCGCGCCGTTCGGCCTGCTTGCCGGGCCGTTTGTCATTGTGCTCTTGCTGGCAATGCTCTACGACCACTACGGTAGTCTGTCGCATGTCCAGTCCATGCTGCGCGGCATCGCCGCTGTTGGCTGCGGCCTGCTCGTTGGGATGGCCTGGCGCATGGGGGCGGTGATCAAGGACAAAGCTTTTTTCCTGCCTTTTACGGCCTTGACCGTAGCAGCCATCGCCGTTCTGCGTTGGCCGATGCCCATCGTCATGGTCGCCGGGCTGTTTTTGTCTGGTGGCGTGGCTTATTGGAAGCTGGGCCGGAAATGATCGTGGTCGAGCTCTTCCTCGAGTTCGGGCTGCTCTCTTTCGTCGCGTTTGGCGGAGCAACAGCGCTTTTGCCGGAAATGCATCGTGTCGTCGTCGAAAATCATCACTGGCTCGACGATACAACTTTTACACATCTCTACGCCATCGCCCAGGCGGCGCCCGGTCCAAACGTGCTGGTGGTAACCCTGATCGGCTGGGAGATTGGTGGCCTGCTCGGGGCGTTGGCCTCGACGCTGGCCATGTGCCTGCCGATGAGTGTGCTAATTTATTTGCTGATTGATCGTTGGGAAAGTTTCTCCGGCAAGCGCTGGCAGAAAGCGATCAGCATCGGCGTCGCGCCGCTCGCTGTCGGCCTGATCTTCTCAGGCGCCACCCTGATTGCGCAGGCTGCCGCCTTTGGTTGGGCTGCCTGGTTGCTGGTGGCGGCAACCCTCGTTGCCAATTTGCGGACGAAACTGCACCCGCTGTGGTTTATCGGTGTGGGTGCGGTGCTCGGGCTGCTCGGTTGGGTCTGATTGGGTATCAGGCTTTGTTATACGGGTTTTCCAATCCGGCGATCAGCTCCTGAAATACCGTACGGATCTGGTTCTCCTCGCACTCCATCAATAGCGCGTCCTCGAAGGCATCTTGCGCCATCTGGCGGAGTTCTTCGAGGTTTTCGCGCAGCACCTTGATCTTCTCGGTGCAGGCCACGATGCTGCCATCGGGCCGTTTCCAGACTGGCTCCATACCAATCAGGCGGTGATTTGGCTCAGGGCGTCAGTCAGTGCTTTGCATTCGCCATCGGTGCCGACGGTGATGCGCAGGAACTGATCGATGCGCGGCAGTTTGAAGTGACGGACGATGATGTTTCGTTCGCGCAAGGCCTTCGCCAGTTCGGCCGCATCGTATTGGGGGTGGCGGGCGAAGATGAAATTGGCGGCGGAGGGCAGGACTTCGAAGCCGAGCTTGGTCAGGTCTGCCGTCAGGGTGTCGCGGGTGGCGATCACGGACTGGCAACACTGCGCGAAATACGCTTCATCTTCCATCGCCGCGACGGCGCCGACAATGGCGAGGCGGTCGAGCGGATAGGAGTTGAAGCTGTTCTTGACCCGTTCCAGCGCTTCGATCAGCGCCGGATGCCCGACCGCGAAACCGACGCGCATGCCGGCCAGCGAGCGTGACTTGGACAGCGTATGGACGACCAGCAGGTTGTCGTAGCGGTCGACCAGTTTGATCGCCGTCTCGCCACCGAAATCGACATAGGCCTCATCTACCACGACGACGGCTTCCGGATTGGCCTTGAGTATTTTCTCGATGGCGGCCAGCGGCAGCAGGCGGCCGGTCGGGGCGTTTGGATTGGGGAAGATGATGCCGCCACACTGTTCGCCGTTCCACATCTGGCCGAGGTAGTCGTCGGGATTGATGGTGAAATCCTCGGCCAGCGGTACCTGGATGTAATCGACGTCGTACAGCCCGCAATACACCGGGTAGAAGCTGTAGGTGATGTCCGGAAACAGAATCGGCGCCTCGTGCTTGAGCAGGGCCATGAAGACATGAGCCAGCACCTCATCCGAGCCGTTGCCGACGAAGATTTGCTGTGAGGTTACGCCATGATGTTTGGCGATTGCAGCCTTGAGCAGGTCGGCATTCGGGTCCGGGTAGAGGCGCAGGCGCGCCGCGTCATCGCCGAGTTCCGCCTGAATCGCCGCCAGCACCTTGGGGGAGGGCGGGAACGGGTTTTCGTTGGTGTTCAGCTTGATCAGGTTGGTGATCTTGGGCTGCTCGCCCGGTACGTAGGGGGTGAGGTCGCGGACGACCTGGCTCCAGAAGCGACTCATGGGTTTTCACGAAAGGCGTAAAAGTAGGCCGAAATGGTATCATGGCCCTCCGTTAAAAGCCTTTTGCAGCCTTAAACCATGCGGCAAGCCGAAATCACTCGCAACACGCTGGAGACGCAGATCACCGTGCGCCTCAATCTCGATGGCACTGGTCAGGGCAAATTTGCCACCGGCGTCCCATTCCTTGACCACATGCTCGACCAGATCGCCCGTCATGGTCTGATCGACCTCGACATCGAGGCCAAAGGTGACCTGCACATCGATGCGCACCACACTGTCGAGGATATCGGCATCACCTTCGGCCAGGCGCTGGCCAAGGCCTGGGGCGACAAGAAGGGCCTGACCCGTTACGGCCATAGCTACGTGCCGCTCGACGAAGCCCTGTCGAGGGTGGTGATCGATCTTTCCGGTCGTCCGGGGCTGGAACTCAATGTTGAATTTACGCGTGCCGTCATTGGCCAGTTTGATGTCGACCTGGTCAGCGAATTCTTCCATGGCTTGGTCAACCACGCCGGGATGACGCTGCACATCGACAACCTGCGTGGCAAGAATGCCCACCATCAGGCCGAAACCATCTTCAAGGCCTTTGGCCGCGCCCTGCGCATGGCGGTGACGCCTGATCCGCGCATGGCCGGTGCCATGCCATCGACCAAGGGTTCGCTGTGACGGTGGCTGGCAAAACCATTGCCGTCATCGACTACGGCATGGGCAACCTGCGCTCGGTGTCGAAGGCGCTGGAGCACGTAGCCGGTGACAGGCAGGTTATCGTGACCGCTGACCCCGCTATCGTCGCTGCTGCCGAGCGCGTCGTATTTCCCGGTCAAGGGGCAATGCCAGACTGCATGCGCGAGCTGGATGCGCGAGGCTTGCGCGCCGCCGTGCTGGCCGCTGCGAAGGACAAGCCTTTTCTTGGCATCTGTGTCGGCGAGCAAATGCTGTTCGAGCATAGCGACGAAGGCAATGTTCCGGCGCTCGGTGTCTTTCCCGGCAACGTCAAACGTTTCCCGGATGAAAAGATGTATTTGCCGACCGGCGAACGCCTGAAAGTCCCGCACATGGGCTGGAACGAGGTGCGCCAGAAGCCGCATGCGCTGTGGAATGGCATTGCGGATGGCTCGCGCTTCTATTTTGTACACAGCTATTTTGTCGAGCCCGCCGATTCGGCGCTGGTGACGGGCACTTGCGAATATGGCGTGCCCTTTACCTGTGCAGTAGGGCGGGATAATATCTTCGCGGTTCAGTTCCACCCCGAGAAAAGCGCTCGCGACGGCCTGCAACTTCTGAAGAACTTCGTTGAGTGGCAACCCTGATTCGCTTCTGTCGAATTTAATCTCCTAGACTCCCATGCTGATTATTCCTGCGATTGACCTCAAGGACGGCCAATGCGTCCGTCTGAAGCAGGGCCTGATGGAACAGGCCACTGTTTTTTCCGATAGCCCGGCCGAACAGGCGCGTCACTGGCTGAACCAAGGGGCGCGTCGCCTGCATCTGGTCGACCTCAATGGCGCCTTTGCCGGCAAGCCGAAGAACGCGGCGGCGATCAAGGCCATCCTGGCTGAAGTTGGCGACCAGATTCCGGTCCAGCTCGGCGGCGGCATTCGCGATCTCGATACCATCGAAGCTTGTCTGGATGGCGGTCTTTCCTACGTCATTATCGGTACGGCGGCAGTCAAGAACCCTGGCTTCCTGCACGACGCCTGCGTCGCCTTTCCCGGCCACATCATCGTTGGCCTTGATGCCAAGGATGGCAAGGTCGCAACCGATGGCTGGTCCAAACTGACCGGTCACGATGTCGTCGATCTGGCCAAGAAGTACGAAGACTACGGCGTCGAGTCGATCATCTACACCGACATCGGCCGCGACGGCATGCTCTCTGGCTTGAATATCGACGCCACCGTGCGTCTGGCCCAGGCGCTGACCATTCCGGTAATTGCTTCCGGCGGCCTGACCAACTTTGACGACATTCGCGCCCTGTGCGCAGTTGAAGGTGAAGGCATCGTCGGCACCATCGCCGGTCGTGCGGTTTACGACGGCTCTCTCGACTTCAAGGCGGCGCAGGAACTCGCTGATCAGTTGGGCGCCTGATGCTCGCCAAACGCATCATCCCCTGCCTTGACGTCACGGCTGGCCGCGTCGTCAAGGGCACCAACTTTGTCGGTCTGCGCGACGCCGGCGACCCGATTGAAATCGCCCGTCGCTACAACGAGCAAGGCGCCGACGAGGTCACCTTCCTCGACATCACCGCTTCCAGCGACCAGCGCGACATCATCCTGCACATCATTGAAGCCTGCGCCGAACAGGTCTTCATTCCGCTAACCGTTGGTGGTGGCGTACGCAAGGTGGAAGACGTCCGTCGTCTGCTCAATGCCGGTGCTGACAAGGTGTCGATGAACACGGCGGCCGTACAGAATCCGGATCTCGTTTTCGATGCCTCCAGCAAGGTTGGCTCGCAGTGCATTGTCGTCGCCATCGACGCCAAGCAGGTCGCACCCGGCCAATGGCATGTCTTCACCCATGGCGGCCGCAACGATACCGGCATGGATGCCATTGAATGGGCAAAGAAGGTCGATGCGCTGGGCGCTGGCGAAATCCTGCTGACCAGCATGGACCGCGACGGCACCAAGAACGGTTTCGACCTGGCGCTGACCCGTGCCGTGTCCGATGCCGTAAAGATTCCGGTCATCGCCTCGGGTGGCGTCGGCAACCTGCAGCATCTGGCTGATGGCGTCACCGAAGGCCGCGCCGATGCCGTGCTGGCTGCCTCCATTTTCCATTTCGGCGAATACACCGTGCGTCAGGCCAAGGAATACATGGCTGCCCGCGGCATCGAAGTCAGGCTGTGAGCGATCTCGACAATTCCCTGAACTGGCTGGAAGCGCTGAAGTGGGACGCCGACGGCATGATCCCGGCCATTGCCCAGGATGAAAACGGGCGTGTCGTGATGTTTGCCTACATGAACCGCGAGTCGCTTCAGGAAACGCTTAGCTGTGGCAACGCGGTATACTGGTCGCGTTCGAGAAAGCGTCTGTGGCGCAAAGGTGAAGAGTCGGGCCATTTTCAGAAGATCAAGGCCATCCGCACTGATTGCGACGGTGACGTCTTGCTGCTGAGCATTGAACAAGTGGGCGGGATTGCCTGTCATACCGGCCGCGAAAGCTGTTTTTTCAATGAATTGAACGGGGACCGCTGGGTTCCTGCTGATCCGGTTCTGAAAGACCCGAAGGAAATTTACAAATGAGTACCCATGACATCCTGCACCGCCTCTCCGAGACGCTGGCTTCCCGTCGCCATGCCGACCCGGAAAAGTCTTATACCGCCAAGCTGTTTTCCGAGGGGCCGGATTCGATTCTGAAAAAGATCGGTGAGGAATGTGCCGAACTGATCATGGCGGCCAAGGATGGCAAGCGTCTGAACATTGTCTGGGAATCGACCGACGTGATCTATCACGTGCTGGTCCTGCTCGCTTTCTACGGCTTGAGCATCGAGGACGTTTCGCAGGAAATGCGCCGTCGCGAGGGCATTTCCGGCATCGACGAGAAGGCTTCACGGGGCACCAAGTGAGCGATTGCATCTTCTGCAAGATCGTCGAGGGCAAGATTCCTGCTGCGAAAGTCTATGAGGACGAGGACATTCTCGCCTTCAACGACATCAACCCGGCGCGCCCGGTTCATGTGCTCGTAATCCCGAAGCGGCACATTACGTCCTTGGCGACGGCGAGTGCCGATGACACGCCGGTGCTTGGCAGGATTCTGGCCAAGGCCAACGAAATCGCAGTCGCGCAAGGCAGCCCGGACGGTTTCCGGGTAATCATCAACACAGGACGTGTGGGGCAGCAGGAAGTGCCGCACCTGCACGCGCACATCGTGGGTGGACCGGACCCGGTCGGCCCCATGCTCAAACGCATCTAGGAGACAAACCATGGGCAGTTTTTCCATTTGGCACTGGCTGATCGTTCTGGTCATCGTCATGCTTATTTTCGGCACCAAGAAGCTGCGCAACGTCGGCCAGGATCTGGGCGGCGCGGTCAAGGGTTTCAAGGACGGCATGAAAGACGCCAATGCCGACAAGGCAGCCGAAGAGGCTCAACCAACCCAGCAGGTTGGTGGCCAGACCATCGACGTCGAAGTCAAGGAAAAAACGAAGAGCTAGTGTTCAGTCGTTAGTCGATAGTTGCTAGTCGCTAGCAATGGCCGGCTAACAGCTAATAACTAACTACTAACAACTATGTTTGATATCGGCTTTTCCGAATTGATGGTGATCGGCATCGTGGCGCTGATCGTCATCGGCCCCGAGCGCCTGCCCAAGGTGGCACGCACGCTCGGGCATTTGCTCGGCCGCGCCCAGCGTTATGTCAGTGACGTGAAGTCCGACATCAACCGCGAAATGCAGCTTGATGAACTCAAGAAGCTGCAGACGCAGGTGACCGATTCGGCGCGCGCCATGGAGGCCTCGGTGCGCAGCGAATACGAAACTGCGCGCAGCGCCATCGAGGCACCGGCCAAGGAGGCCGTGGCCGAACTCAATGAAACCGCGAAGCTGGCTGAAGGCTTGCCGACCATCGACACCACCGGCAAACCACTGGCATGAGTGAAGCACCCGAAGACTCGTTTATCTCGCATTTGGTCGAATTGCGCGACCGCCTGATGCGCAGCCTGATCGCCGTTGCGGCCATTCTCGGCATCCTGTGTCTTTACCCGGGGCCGGGCGAAATCTACGACATCCTCGCTGCGCCGCTGACCAGTGCATTGCCGGAAGGCACCAAGATGGTCGCGATTGGCGTCATCACGCCGTTCATGGTGCCGCTGAAGGTCACAGCGATGGTCGCCTTCATATTGGCGCTACCGTTCATTCTTTACCAGGCCTGGGCCTTCATTGCACCGGGCCTCTATGCCCATGAAAAGCGCCTGGGTATTCCCCTGATCATTTCCAGCACGCTGTTGTTCGTGGCTGGCATGTCCTTCTGCTACTTCTTCGTCTTCGGGCAGGTGTTCGGCTTCATTAACAGCTTTGCCCCGAAGAGCATTACGCCGGCGCCAGATATCGAGGCTTACCTGTCGTTCGTGATGACCATGTTCCTGGCTTTCGGTATCGCTTTCGAGGTGCCGGTGGCCCTGGTGGTGCTGGTCAAGCTCGGTGTGGTGACGGTCGAGAAACTGAAGGAATGGCGTTCCTACTTCATCGTTGGTGCCTTTGTCGTCGCTGCCGTGGTCACGCCGCCGGATGTGGTTTCTCAACTCGCGCTGGCCATCCCGATGTGCCTGCTTTACGAGCTGGGTATTCTGGCCGCGCGCTTCGTCTCGGTCCGTGCCCCGGTTGAAGCGCCGGTTGAGGCTCCTGCGGAAAACACCGCAGACATGGATGCCGAAATGGCCAAGGCGGAAGAAGACTTCCGCAAGCTGTCAGACCGCTGATCAGCCAATCAGGCCGGTTTTTTGACCGGCCCCGGACGCGTCGGCAAGGTCTTGATCGGCGCGCCTTCCTCGAACCACCAGAGCGTTCCCGGCGGCATGTCGGTCCAGGCTTCGTTGTCGGTCAGCGGTAGCGTGGCAATGACGGCGACGCGATCGTTTGGCGAGGTGACATCGCTGAAATCGACGGTCACGTCCTGATCTTTCAGATGCGCCTGGGCGAACGGCGCCTGGCGAACGATGTGGCTCAGTTTGGTCGAGGCATGGGCGAACAGGCAGTCGCCATTCGAGAGCAGGAAATTGAATTCGCCGTGCCGGGAAATTTCCAGCGTCAGCGTGTGAACGGCGTCGAACAAGGCGCCGCGTTCCGGTGTCTCGCTGCCAAAGCGGCGGCGCAGTTCCTGCAGCAGCCAGCAGAAGGCGCGCTCGCTGTCGGTCAGGCCGACGGGGACGAAACTGCCGTCCAGTTGCGGTGTGAAGTCGAACAGGTTGCCGTTATGGGCAAAAATCCAGTACCGCCCCCACAGTTCGCGCATGAAGGGATGGGTGTTTTCCAGTCCGACCGAACCTTGGGTTGCCTTGCGGATATGGGCAATGACGTTCTTCGAACGGATCGGGTAGTGGCGTACCAGTTCGGCGACTGGTGAGGTGCTGGAGGGCTGCGGGTCAAGGAACAGGCGGGTGCCCTTGCCTTCGAAGAAGGCGATGCCCCAGCCATCGGAGTGCACATCGGTACCGCCACCACGGGCCTGAAACCCGCTGAATGAAAAGCAGATGTCCGTCGGGACATTGCAATTCATTCCTAGCAACTGGCACATCGCTTACTCCTGTTCGGCCCGCATGGCCGGGCGCTTGCCGATCTTGACCTGGAGCTCGACGATGTTCTTGTCGCGGCGCAGGCGGAAGGCGGAGCGTTCATCCGGGGTCAGCGCGGCGATCAGGTCGAGCATGACCTGCGGATCCTTGACTGGCTTACCATTGACCGAGAGCAGCACATCGCCGGGGCGGATGCCGGCCACGTCGGCCGGGCTGCCGCGCACGACGCCGGCAATCAGCGAGCCATCGGTGTCAGGCAGGCCGAACGATTCGGCCAGTTCTGGGGTGATTTCCTGGGCTTCGACGCCGATCCAGCCACGAGTCACAGTACCGGTACGGATGATCTGCTCCATGATGCTGCGGGCGCTGGACACCGGGATGGCGAAGCCGATGCCCAGCGAGCCGCCGGTACGCGAGTAGATGGCGGAGTTGATGCCGACCAGGTTGCCGTGGATGTCGATCAGGGCACCGCCGGAGTTGCCGGGATTGATCGCCGCATCGGTCTGGATGAAATTCTCGAAGGTGTTGATGCCGAGGTGCGAGCGGCCAAGGGCGGAGACGATGCCCATGGTGACTGTCTGGCCGACGCCGAAGGGGTTGCCGATGGCGAGCACGACATCGCCGACGCGCAGGCTGTCCATCTGGCCGAAGGTAATGGCCGGCAGCTTTTCGGCCTTGATCTGCAGGATGGCGAGGTCGGATTCGGGGTCGCTGCCGACGATCCTGGCCTTGTAGGTTTTGGTGTCGTTGAGCGAGACCTGGATGTCGTCGGCTCCTTCGATGACATGGTAGTTGGTCAGGATGTAACCATTGGCGCTGACGATGACGCCGGAGCCGAGGCCGGAGTTGCGCTGCGGCTGGCCTTCCGGGCGGTCGCCGAAGAAGTGGCGGAAAATCGGGTCATCGAACAGCGGGTGGCGTTGCTGCTTGATGGCTTGCGTGGTGTAGATATGGACGACCGAAGGCAGCGCCGCCCGGGCGGCATCGCGATAGGAGCCAGGGGTGCTCTTGATGTCGTCGCCGGTGAGCGGCGCTTCCTGGAGTGCAACGACGCCTGGGCGCTGCGGCAGCCATTCCGGTTTTAGTGTGGAAACGACGAACAGAACGGCGAGCGCAACGGTCGCCGTTTGTGCAAAAATCAGCCACAACCTCTGCATTGGAAATTGTCTCGATGAAGCGTGAAGAATTGGTGGGCTATCTGGATGGGCTGCTGGCGCCCGGAAGGTTCCGGGATTATTGCCCAAACGGACTGCAAGTGGAAGGTCGTGCCGAGATCACCCGTATCGTGGCTGGTGTCTCGGCCAGTCAGGAATTGCTGGACGCCGCGGTCGAGCGTCATGCCGATGCCATTCTGGTGCACCACGGCTATTTCTGGAAAGGCGAGGATGGCCGGGTGACAGGCATCCGGCGCAAGCGGCTGGCCAGTCTGTTGGGCAGTGACATCAACCTGCTGGCCTATCACCTGCCGCTGGATGCACACCCGGAACTGGGCAACAACGCCCAATTGGCGCGCCTTTTGGGCTTTGTGCCCGAGGGGCGTTTCGGTGAGCAGGATATTGCCTGGCTGGGCGCGTTGGCCGAGCCTTGTGATTTGGCTTCGCTGGCGGCCAGGGCGGCGGGTGTTCTTGGTCGGCAGCCGCTGGTGATTGCTGGTGACGATCGGCCGATTCGACGTATCGGCTGGTGTTCGGGCGGGGCGCAAGGCTACTTCGAGTCGGCCATCGCGCTCGGCGTCGATGCTTATCTGTCTGGCGAGATTTCAGAGCAGACGGTGCATCTGGCCCGGGAGAGTGGTGTGGCTTATCTGGCGGCTGGCCATCACGCTACCGAGCGTTACGGGGTGCAGGCGCTGGCCGGGCATCTGGCGCAGCAGTTCGGCATCGCCTGCGAATTCGTCGATCTCGACAATCCGGTTTGAGCCTCTCAGCCCTGCCGTTTCAAAGCGTAAGCATCTTCCAGGATGGCCATGAGCAGGGCGATTTCCTCGACAACTTCAAGGGGGAAACCATTGCGCTGCCCGGCTCGCGTGTCATGGACGAGGCTTAACAGATAATCGAGGCAGGCTTGGGTGCCCCAGCGAGCGCCTGCCTTCTGTATAACGTGAGGGTAATCCTCCAGGGACTTCAGGCCGGATATCGGCGTGCCGGAATCGTTCCAGGCCGGAATGCTGGCGTTGAACCGACTACGCATTTTTTCGGCCAGAGCCTCGAACTCCTGGCGCATGCCGCCCCGGCGATAGAGGTCGAGCAGCATGCTCCACGGTTGAATGCTTTGCGGCATGTGCTGGTCGATGTGTTCGGCCAGCGTTTCGGCAGCCCCACGTACGCGACCGAAAGAAAGCATGATTTCCGCCAGGGCGAGCACCGAGTGTTCATCCTCTGCCTGCATTTCGACGGGCTCGGGCGCGGCCGTCGGTTCGAAGCTTTCTTCCGGCGACGGTGCCGGTACCTGCTGGGCGCTCTGGGGCGGCGATGGCGGGGTGGCGAATTCGTCGAGTTCAAAGGCATCGGGCGTTGCCTGTTTGGCGGGAAGGGCCTGGCTGCGATGGCTGGCGAAAGCGAGCGGCGTTTCTTCCTCCCCCGGGTAACGATGACGACGCCCCAGATATTGAGCCAGACCGATGGAAATCGCTGCGCCGACGGCAGCACTCAGCAACAGTTCCTGCCAGTTGGCGGTGCTTGAGGTCTCGGCCGGCTGGGCGGGGGCGTTGGTCGTCACGGCGACAGGTGCCTGGCTGGCCGGCAGTGTCTGCGCCATCTGCAATTTGTTTTGTATTTCTATGGCCCTGGTTGCCAGATCCAGGGCTTGGTCCATTTTTTCAACTTCCTGCGTCAGCAAATGCAGGGTGGTTTCAAGCCTCAGCAGGCGCTGCTCGGTTTCGGCCAGGGATTGGAGCGCAGCATTATTTTTTTCGCGCGGCCTGATTTCTTCGGGTGCCGCGCCGACGAGTAGCTGATCCGCCGCTTTCGTTGGCGCCGGGTTGTCAGGCCTGGGCTTGCTGCGCGGGGCGGCTGGTTTTTGGGGCGCACCCTCTCGGGCGACGGCCTGAGTCGATGTTCGAGTCGATTTTTCTTTTTTCTCGGCGCTGGCTTGCTTGCGTGTCGGAATACGGACGACGGTGCCTTCGCCGAGCATGCTGTCTGGTGCGAGGTCTGGATTGGCCCGTTTCAGGGCGGCAATCAAGCGCTGGCGTTCAGCCAGGCTGGCTGGCGTCTGGGCATCGGCAATATCTTCAAGCGTTTCGCCCTCGCGGGCATGCCATTCAGTGAATTTAGCCGGTTTTCCGGTTGCTATGGGGCTCGGGACCGGCGAGGTTTCTGCGGGCATGAATGGCGCGTCAGGCATCAGTACGTAGTCGCGCACGACGTCATAACCACAGCCGGCATGCAAGGCAATGGTAAAAACGGGATCGCTGACCGGCCGGGTGCCAAAAACCTGCAGCACGTGGTTCTGGCCGCGGCGGACCAGTCGCGTCTTGGCGGCGGTGATGACCGGTAAATCGGAACTGCGGATTGGTGCCAGGGAAAAGCAGGCGGTGACAGGTATTTCTTCAGGGCTCAACAGGATAGGCACTTCAGCCATGAGCGCTTCGCCGATACGGGATTGAAGGGTGATTTCTCCGAATCCAATCGCGTTGCCAAGAGCCGGAGCAAGGGCGGCGGTCAGTGCGACAATGCTCGTCAGTTTGTTTCTCATGATGCTTCTCGCTGTTTGGCTTGTTTTTCACAGTTTTTTAAAATTTAACACTTGGGCGGGAGGTCTGGGGTGAAATATTCCACACTTTCGTTCAGCCCCGTTTTTACGAAGGCCGATTCATGAATTTCGTTTTTGCTCCCCACCCTGTTCCTGCGCTGCCTGTGCTGGGTACTGAACAGCGTTTTCCGGTGCGCCGGGTGTTCTGCGTTGGCCGTAACTACGCTGATCACGCTCGCGAGATGGGGGCGCTCGATCAGGCCGAGGGGCGCGAGCCACCATTCTTCTTTACCAAGCCAGCCGATGCGGTCGTTGCTGGGGGTGGCGAGTTGCGCGTCAAGTACCCGCCGCAGACCAGCAATCTGCACCATGAGGTCGAGATGGTCGTCGCCTTGGGCGCGGGTGGCGAGAATGTTTCGGTTGAGGCAGCAAAGAGCCTGATCTTCGGCTACGCCGTCGGTCTTGATCTGACGCGGCGCGACATGCAGGCGAAGGCCAAGGAGAAGAGCCACCCGTGGGACATGAGCAAGGGCTTTGACCAGTCGGCGGTGGCCGGCGAAATCTGCCCGGTGTCGGTTAGTGGTAATCCGGAAGCTGGGCGCATCTGGCTGAAAGTGAATGGGCAACTGCGTCAGGAGGGCGACCTGTCGGCCATGATGTGGAAGGTGGCTGACATCATTGCCAACCTGTCGACGCTGGTCCGGCTGGAAGCGGGTGATCTGATCTACACCGGCACGCCGGCTGGGGTCGGGGCGATTGTGCAGGGTGATCTGCTGGAGGCGGGCGTCGACGGTGTTGGAACGCTGCGCGCCCGGATCGTTTAGCGGAAAACTGAAGCTGCCATTCCCGCGAAAGCGGGAATCCAGTCATGCCGCGGCTTCATGGACTCCCGCCTGCGCGGGAGTGACATCTTTTTACTCGAGCAATGCCTTTCTGCTTACTTCGGTCGTTTGTCGATGACGCGCCTGGCCTTGCCGACCGAGCGTTCGATGCCACCAACCTCGACGACTTCGATCTTGGCCGAAACACCGATGTAGGACTTGATGTGATGCTGCAGGTCGTGCGCCACGAATTCCTTTTCCGGGCCGCTGGCGAATTCGAACTCTGCCTTGATCTCGACATTGACCTTCATCGAGTCGAGGTGGCCGTCGCGGCTGACTTCGATCAGGTAATGCGGCGACAGCTTCGGCTGCTTGAGGATCAGTTCTTCGATCTGTGACGGGAAGACATTAACGCCGCGGATGATCAGCATGTCGTCGGAGCGGCCGGTGATCCGGTCGATGCGGCGCATGGAGCGGGAGGTTGGCGGCAGCAGGCGGGTCAGGTCGCGGGTGCGGTAGCGGATGATCGGCATCGCCTCCTTGGTCAGCGAGGTGAACACCAGTTCGCCCTTGCTGCCCTCGGGCAGAACTTCGCCGGTGACCGGATCGATGATTTCCGGGTAGAAGTGGTCTTCCCAGATCACCGGGCCATCCTTGCTTTCGGTGCATTCGTTGGCGACGCCCGGGCCCATGACTTCCGACAGACCGTAGATGTCGATGGCGTCGATGCCGAAGACGTTCTCGATTTCAAGGCGCATGGCGTGCGTCCATGGTTCGGCGCCGTGGATGCCGATGCGCAGGTCGGTGCTCCGCGGGTCGATGCCTTGCCGGCGGAATTCGTCGGCAATGTTGAGCATGTACGACGGCGTGACCATGATGATGTTGGGCTTGAAGTCGCAGATCAGCTGAACCTGCTTTTCAGTCTGTCCGCCTGACATCGGGATCACTGTACAGCCCAGCTTTTCGGCCCCGTAATGGGCGCCCAGGCCGCCGGTGAACAGGCCGTAACCGTAGGCGACATGAACGATATCGCCGGGCCGGCCGCCGGAAGCGTAGATCGAGCGGGCGATCAGGTCGGCCCAGGTGTCGATGTCCTTCTGCGTGTAACCGACGACAGTCGGCTTGCCGGTCGTGCCGCTGGAGGCGTGGACGCGGACCACTTTTTCGCGCGGCACGGCGAACATGTTGTAGGGATAGTTGTCGCGGAGATCCTGTTTGGTGGTGAACGGGAATCTGGCCAGATCGGCCAGCGACTTGAAGTCATCCGGATGAACGCCGGCGGCGTCAAATGCTGCTTTGTAGTGCGGCACGTTCTGGTAGACGTGGTTCAGCGTCCACTTCAATCGTTCGGTCTGCAGGGCGACGATTTCGTCGCGGCTGGCATTTTCTATGGCGTGTAGGCCTAGGCTCATTATTCACTCCCTCCTGAACCATCGATTTTCATATTGTGGAAAAGCGGGCTGCTTGAGCCAGATCAATTCTGTTGGTATTTCCCGCCAGGGCGCCGTCTCTATCGCTTGTGCAGGAGCAAATCACGGCGACATGCGACAATCCTGCCTCATGTTCGCAACTGCCGTCCGTGGCCTGATCGCCCACGCTTTCCCCATTCTGATTGCCCAGTTGTCCTCCATCGGCATGATGGTGGTCGATACTGCCGTGCTCGGCCACGTCAGCTCGCTCGATCTTGCCGCCGTGGCAATCGGTGGCGGCATTCATGTTTCCGTGGTCTTCGCGTTGGTTGGCGTCCTGCAGGCGGTGGCGCCCGTTGTGGCGCATTTGCATGGGGCCAAACGCGACGACGAGGTCGCGGGCATCCTGCAGCAGGGTTTCTGGCTGGCCTTGCTGCTCTCGGTGCCGGGCATTCTTTTTCTGACGCATCCCGGCGCGGCGCTCGGCATGGCCGATATGGACGCTGCAGTCGAAGCCAAGGTGCGGCAATACCTCGGCCTGCTTGCCTGGAGCTTGCCGGCATCGCTGTGCTATCGGACTTTCTGGGCCTTCTGCAATGCGCTAGGCAAGCCGCGGGTACTGATGGGTATCGGATTTTTCAGCCTGTGTCTGCATGCCGTGCTGGCCTGGGGCCTGGCCTTGGAGGGCTGGCTGGGCGAACCGTTCGGCGTGGCCGGCTGCGCTCTGTCGAACGTGCTGATCGGCTGGCTGGCCTGCCTGAGCGGCGGTGCCTATCTGGCTTTCGGGCCGCTCGGCCGGCGCTACCGGCCGTTTGCCGATTGGCAGTCGCCTCGCTGGCCAATCTGGCAGGAATTGCTGCGCATCGGCGTGCCGATGGGTTTGTCCAATCTGGTCGAAATCACCTCATTCACGTTGATCGCCTTGTTCGTTGCCTCGCTGGGCGCGCCTGTGGTGGCCGGGCACCGCATCGTCGCCAATATCTCGGCGTTGATCTACATGTTGCCGCTGTCGCTGGCCATTGCGACGATGTCCGCGCTCGGCCAGGCGGTCGGGGCGCGTGACCCGCTGCGGGCCAGGGCGACCATTCGGGCCGGGCTGGTGCTTGCGGCATGCTCGTCTTCTCTGCTTGGCCTTTTGCTCTGGCTGGGGGCGCAGCCGTTGATCAATGCCTATACCGATGATCCCTCCGTTCGCGCTGTGGCCATGGGACTGGTCGCCTACATCGCCATCTACCAGTTCTTCGATGCGCTGCAGACGATCGCTGGCCACTGTCTGCGCGCCTATCGGGTCACTTTCGTGCCGATGCTGGTCCAGACTTTCTGCTTCTGGGGGATTGGCCTGCTCGGCGGTGCCTGGCTTTGCTATCGCTGGCAACCACCGCTTGGTGTGGCCGGGTTCTGGCTGGCTTCGGTGATCAGTCTGGTCTTCGCGGCAGTCTTGTTGCTGCCGCTGTTGGGCAAGGCGATTCAGGCGGCAGAATCGACTCCATAATTATGAATTTCGGGCTGCAATTGTTTTTGCTGTCTGTGGTAAGATTTTGGGCTGAAAACGCTATAACCGGGTGGGGTCGGGGGATCGTTCGGCTACTGCTCATTGCTCGCAACTCAACTAAACGCAAGGAAAGCGCATGAAAATTCACGAATATCAGGGCAAACAAATCCTGAAGAAATTCGGCGTTACGGTTCCGCGCGGGATTCACTGCACGACCGTCGAAGACGCAGTCAAGGCAGCCGAAACCCTGGGCGGCAAGGTCTGGGTCGTCAAGGCCCAGATTCACGCTGGTGGCCGTGGCAAGGGCGGTGGCGTCAAGGTCGCAACCTCGCTGGAAAAAGTCCGTGAATACGCCGGCCAGATTCTCGGCATGCAGCTGATCACGCACCAGACCGGTCCGGAAGGCCAGAAGGTCCGTCACCTGCTGATCGAAGAAGGCGCTGACATCAAGCACGAGTACTACGTTGCTGCGCTGACCGATCGCGCTACCCAGTCCGTCGCCATCATGGCTTCGTACGAAGGCGGCATGGACATCGAGGAAGTTGCCCACAAGACCCCGGAAAAGATCGTCAAGGTCTTCGTCAACCCGCTGGTCGGCCTGACCGACGAGCAGGCCCTGACCCTGGCCAAGGGCATGGGCATGAACGAAGCCTCGATTCCGCAGTGCATCGAAACGCTGAAGAGCCTGTACACCTGCTACATGGAAACGGATGCTTCGCTGGCCGAAATCAATCCGCTGATCCACGAAGGTGACGGCACCGTCAAGGCACTCGACGCCAAGTTCAACTTTGACTCCAACGCGCTGTATCGTCAGCCGGAAATCGTCGCTATGCGCGACCTGGACGAAGAAGATCCGGACGAAGTCGAAGCCTCCCAGTTCGATCTGGCCTACATCTCGCTCGACGGCAACATCGGCTGTTTGGTGAATGGTGCTGGTCTGGCCATGGCTACCATGGACACCATCAAGCTGTTCGGCGCCGAGCCGGCCAACTTCCTGGACGTCGGCGGCGGCGCCACGACCGAGAAGGTCACCGAAGCCTTCAAGATCATGCTCAAGAACCCGAAGGTCAAGGGCATTCTGGTCAACATCTTCGGCGGCATCATGAAGTGCGACACCATTGCCGAAGGCGTTGTTGCTGCAGCCAAGCTGACCCACCTCAGCGTGCCGCTCGTCGTGCGCATGAAGGGCACCAACGAAGATTTGGGCAAGAAGATCCTCAAGGATTCCGGTCTGCCGATCATTTCTGCCGATTCCATGGCCGAAGCCGCCACCAAGATCGTTGCTGCGGTCAAGTAAGGAGCTATTGAATGTCCATTTTCATCAATAAGAACACCCGCATCATCACCCAGGGCATCACCGGCAAGACCGGTCAGTTCCATACGGAAAAGTGCCAGGAATACGCCAACGGCAAAGAGTGTTTCGTTGCCGGTGTGAACCCGAAGAAGGCTGGCGAGTCGATCTTCAACATTCCCATCTACGCCTCCGTCAAGGAAGCCGCGGCCGAAACCGGTGCGACCGTTTCCGTGATCTACGTGCCGCCCCCGGGCGCTGCTGCTGCGATCTGGGAAGCTGTTGAAGCCGACCTCGATCTGGCTATCTGTATCACCGAAGGCATTCCTGTTCGCGACATGCTGATCCTGCGCAACAAGATGAAGGAAAAGGAAGCCAAGGGCGGCAAGAAGACCCTGCTGCTCGGCCCGAACTGCCCTGGCCTGATCACCCCGGACGAAGTGAAGATCGGCATCATGCCGGGTCACATTCACCGCAAGGGTCGCATCGGTGTGGTTTCCCGCTCCGGCACCCTGACCTACGAAGCCGTTGGCCAACTGACCGAAATCGGTCTCGGTCAGTCGTCTGCCGTCGGTATCGGTGGTGACCCGATCAACGGTCTGAAGCACATCGACGTCATGAAGGCTTTCAACGACGATCCGGATACCGATGCTGTCATCATGATCGGCGAAATCGGCGGTCCTGACGAAGCCGAAGCTGCCATGTGGTGCAAGGAAAACATGAAGAAGCCGATCGTTGGCTTCATTGCTGGTGTTACGGCCCCGGCCGGCAAGCGTATGGGCCATGCTGGTGCGTTGATCTCCGGCGGTGCCGACACGGCTGATGCCAAGCTTGAAATCATGGAAGCCTGTGGCTTCACCGTGACGCGCAACCCGTCCGAAATGGCCAAGCTGCTCAAGGCCTTGCTGTAAAATTCGAGCCTAGCTCAACCAAAAAGGCGGGCCGCGTGTCCGCCTTTTTTTCGCCTTGGTTTTTATGGAACTCGATTTAACTTCTGCCGTTTTTTGGGTCGCTGTCGGCCAGATCATCCTGATCGATATCGTGCTCTCCGGCGATAACGCCGTGGTCATCGCCCTGGCCTGCCGCAATCTTTCCCCGGAACAGCGCCGCACCGGAATTTTCTGGGGCGTCGCCGGCGCGGTCAGCCTGCGCGTCGTGCTGACGGTGTTCGCCGCACTGGTCATGAACCTGCCCTGGCTCAAGCTCGTTGGCGGCCTGCTGCTGGTCTGGATCGCCGTCAAGCTGATGCTGCCGGAAGACGAGGAGGGGCATGACATCGAGTCGTCGGCCAATCTCTGGGGCGCGGTCAAAACTATCGTCGTCGCCGATTTCGTCATGAGCCTGGATAACGTGATCGCCGTCGCCGGTGCTGCGCATGGCAGCCTGGCGCTGCTGCTCTTCGGGTTGGCGGTCAGCATTCCGCTGATCGTCTGGTCCAGCCAGTTGATCCTGCACTGGATGGAGCGTTTTCCGTCCATCGTTCTGCTTGGCGCAGCCTTGTTGGGTTACGTCGCCGGCCAGATGATTTTTTCCGATCCAGGGGTTCTGGCCTTGTTGCCACCCTTGCCGGCGTGGTCCGCCAAGCTTGCTGGCGCTCTCGGTGCCTTGCTGGTCGTTTCGGTTGGGCGCTGGCTTGAGCAGCGTATGCTGGCTCGGCAGGATGTAACCATCGTTTAGGAGGCGGAAGCGTGGCCTTGTTTCTTTCGGAAAATGACGTCAAACAGATCTTGACGGTAGAAATGGCGCTTGCGGGCGTCGAGTCGGCGCATCGCGACCTGGCCTTGGGGCAGGCTCTCGATACGCCGCGGGCCCGGACCCGTCTGCCGCAGACCGCGCTGCACATTCTGCAAGGCGGGCTGCCGGCCCAAGGCATCCTCGGCTACAAGGCCTATACGAGCAATCGTTCCGGCAACCGTTTTCTGGTTCATCTCTTCGACGCCGCGAGTGGCCAACTCAAAGCCATCATCGAGGCAGACTATCTCGGCATGATCCGGACGGGGGCGGCGAGCGGTGTGGCGGCCAAATGGCTGGCCAAGCCCGGCTCGAAGATCGCCGGCGTGTTCGGTGCCGGCTGGCAGGCCGAAGGCCATGTCCGGGCGATCTGTGCCGCCTTGCCGCTGGAATGCGTCAAGGTATTCAGTCGCAAGACCGAGCGCCTGCAGGCTTTTTGCGAGCGGCTCAGCCGGATCACCGGGGTGGCGGTTGTCCCGGCCGAGAGCGCCGAGGCAACGGTGCGTGGCAGCGACCTGATCGGCACAGTGACGACAGCGGCGCAGCCCCTGTTCGATGCAGCCTGGCTGGAGCCCGGCATGCACATCAACGCGGCGGGTTCCAATGCGCTGATTCGCCAGGAATTGTCGGAAGCTGCGGTCAGGCGTTGCGATCTGCTCACCGTCGATGCTGTGCCAACGGCGCTGGCTGAGGCGGGAGATTTGCTGCCCTTGCTGGAAAAAGGGCGCCTGCATCCCCGCCAGTTGCTTGAGTTGGGCGATATTATTGTCGGTCGTCATGCCGGGCGTGTTTCAAGCGAGCAGATCACCCTTTTTGAATCCCAGGGCATGGCCATCCAGGATCTGGCTGTGGCGTTGCGGGTGCTGGCTGCTGCCGAGGCGAGCGGTATGGGGTGCGAGCTGCCGATTTAACAGCGTTTGACCGGGCAGTGACTCCGGGTAAGAATGTCAGGGTCTGGTGCCTCCGATAGGTTGCGGGAAGAGCGGTTCAGGGAAATGATAATGACCAGGTGGTTGCTGCCAATGGCAGGTATGTGTCTCGGGCGGGCTGGCGCTTCAGCGCCGGTGTGCCCGGCTGATCACGCCTTGTCGCTGGCGCTCTCGTGGGAACCGCCTCGATGATGCTGCGTGATGCCCTGGAGATCGTGGTACGGACCGATCCGGGCGTGATTCGCTCCCATAACGAAGATGCGGCGTTTGCCGATGCCGGTCTCGGCATCGCCATCCTGGCCGATGGCATGGGGGGCTATAACGCTGGCGAAGTGGCCAGCGGCATGGCGACGACTCGCCTGGCCGATGACCTGACCCGCGTCATTACCTCATGCGTCACGCAAGA
This sequence comes from Ferribacterium limneticum, assembly GCF_020510625.1. NCBI lineage: Bacteria > Pseudomonadati > Pseudomonadota > Betaproteobacteria > Rhodocyclales > Azonexaceae > Ferribacterium > Ferribacterium limneticum. The sequence continues at coordinate 835,289 of NZ_CP075191.1, forward strand.
GGGGAGCGGGAATTGCGATCCGTCGGTCATCGAGCGGCATATCGTCAATGAGGTGGGCGCCGCCAATTTCGCCATCTTCCATGCCTCACAAAGTGCCTCGCAATATGCCGGGATGGGGACGACGCTGGTTGTCGCCTGGTTTTACGATAACCGGATGAGCGTGGCTCACGTCGGCGATTCGCGTTTGTATCGCCTGCGCGGTGAGGCTTTCGAGCAACTGACGCGGGACCATTCGCTGCTCCAGGAGCAAATCGACAGCGGCATGGTCAGGCCTGAAGATGCGCGGTATGCCGAAAACAGGAATCTGGTCACCCGGGCGCTGGGCGTGGATCCTTCGGTTGATGTTGAGGTCCACGACTATGATGTCTTGCCGGGAGATATTGTCCTGCTCTGCTCCGATGGCCTGAACGACATGGTCGAAGACGAAGAAATGGCCTTGGCGTTGTCCGCCCTGGGAGGCAATCTTGCGCTGGCGGCAGATCATCTGGTTCAGCTGGCCAACGACTATGGTGGGCGGGACAACATTTCGGTGATCCTGATCAAGGTCCTGGGCGACTATTCGGCGCCCAAGGGCTGGTGGCAACGGCTGCTTGGCTGTTTGAAGTGAAACGAGGTAAAGGAATATGGCTAAATTGATCTTGTCGATGGATGGGCTGGTGCTGAAAGAGATACCGCTCAACCAGGAGCGCCTGAGCATCGGGCGCAAGCCGCATAACGACATCCAGATCGACAACCTCGCCATCTCCGGCGAGCACGCCGTGGTCGTGACCATTCTGGCCGATTCCTTCCTTGAGGACTTGAACAGTACCAACGGCACGCTGGTCAATGGCCAGCCGATCAAGAAGCACTTCCTGCGCAACAACGATGTCATCGAGCTTGGCAAATACAAGCTGAAATACATGGCTGACCTGCAGGCAGGGGCTGCGGCCAGCGAGTTCGAAAGAAATGTGGCGACCCGTTCCGGGCAACTCAAGATGCCTTCGGAACTTCAGCTAGAGCCTGTCGACAACCTGACTCGCTCTAGCGTCGGGACCACTTCCCAGCCAAAGGCGCCGGCCCCTAGCCATACGGCGGCGATCCAGCTCCTCAACGGCCCCAATGCCGGCAAGGAGCTTGATCTGACGAAGACTTTGACCACCCTGGGCAAGCCTGGCTTGCAGGTGGCCGTCATCGCCAAGCGCCCGCACGGCTATTTCATTACCCACGTCGAGGGTAGCCAGTTTCCGGTGGTCAACGGGAAATCGCTTGACGCGCAGGCCTATCCGCTCGGTGATCATGACGTCATCGAGATTGCCGGCATCAAGATGGCGTTTTTCCTCAAGGGCTGATCGCGACAAATCCGGGGGCGCTCTTGCGATGGACGCTTATCCCTTCGTCTTTGGCTAAAGTCTGCACCGTTCGTGAATTTTTTCACGCAAACGGTTCGGGCCGAGATATACAATCTGAATAGGCATGGGCTGCCTTTTCGTGGTGAAAAGGCGTGGTGATTCGTGCCCTGATTCATCAATGGTCGTCGGAGTGGCGGCCATTTACCAGGCCAGACAGGCATGAAGCTACGCGTACTTGGCTGCAGCGGCGGCATTGGTGGCAGGCACCAGCGAACCACTTCATTTTTGCTCGACCATGACATCCTGATCGATGCCGGTACCGGGGTGGCCGAATTGTCAATTGCCGAAATGACGGCCATCGACCACGTCTTCCTGACGCACGCCCACCTTGACCATATCGCTTCGCTGCCCTTGATGATCGATGCCGTTGGCGACCGGCGCAGCAAGCCGCTGACGGTCCATGCGATCCCCGCCGTGCTCGACATGCTGCGGCAGCACATTTTCAACTGGTCCATCTGGCCGGACTTCTCGGTGCTGCCCAGTGCCGAGCAGCCATTCATGCGCTACCACGCCATCGAAACGGGGGGTGCCGTCAGCATCGATGGCCGCAGCATCACCGCCTTGCCGGTCGATCATACCGTTCCGGCGGTCGGCTACTGTCTCGATTCCGGTGCGGCCAGCCTGGTCTTTTCGGGCGATACCGGGCCCTGCGATGCTTTCTGGCAGGCGCTCAATCGGCTCGATCATTTGCGCTACCTGATCATCGAGTGCGCTTTCTCCAATCAGGAGCAGGGCCTGGCCGAGATGTCCAAGCACTATTGCCCTGACTTGCTGGCCAGGGAACTCCGCAAGCTGAATCATCGTTGCGAGATTCACATCACCCACCTGAAGCCAGGGCAGGTTGAGACGACCATGGCGGAAATCGAAACCTGTCTGGGTGAATTTTCCCCGGTCATGTTGCAGAACAATCAGGTTTTCGACTTCTGACATGCTGCTCACCGCCAAGCTCATCGCTTGCTAGAACCGACCATGGAAACCCTGGACGATCTCTTTCGTCGCCTGGATCAGCTTAACGACATCGGCACCTCGCTCTCCAACGAGCGTGATCTCAACTTGCTGCTTGAGAAAATAGTCCTTGCCGCCAAGCAGATCACCCGGGCCGATGGCGGGACGCTCTATCTGCTCTCCGAAGACCGGTGCTCGCTTCATTTCGAGATTGTCCGGACTGATTCGCTGAATATCGCTTTTGGTGGCTCAAGCGAACAGGCGATACCGGGCAATTTCCCCGATCTGCCGCTCTATCGCGCCAATGGCCAGCCGAATGACTGCATGGTGGCGGCCTACGCGGCCATTACCGGGAAAACGGTCAATATCGCCGACGCCTACGCCGCAGAAGGCTTCGATTTCTCCGGGACGCGTGGCTTCGATCAGCGCACCGGCTACCGCTCACAGTCCTTCCTGACTGTGCCGATGAAGAACCACGAAGGCGAAGTGATCGGGGTGCTGCAACTGATCAATGCCATCGACGAGGCAGGCAAGGTCGTTGAATTCTCGCCGGGGGATCAGCGCCTGGCTGAGTCGCTGGCCTCGCAGGCCGCGGTGGCGCTGAGCAATCGCCAACTGGTGCAGCAGCTCGAAGCGCTGTTCGAGTCCTTCATCAAGCTGATCAACACGGCCATCGACGAAAAGTCACCCTATACCGGCGGCCACTGCCAGCGGGTGCCGGAACTGACCATGATGCTGGCCGAGGCCGCGGACCGCTGCACGGAAGGCGCCTTGGCCGATTTCAGGCTGACCGACAAGGATCGCTACGAACTGCGCATCGCCGCGCTGCTGCACGATTGCGGCAAAGTCACGACGCCGGTGCATGTCGTCGACAAGGCTACCAAGCTGCAAACACTCTACGATCGCATCCATTTGCTCGACACCCGTTTTGAAGTTGTCCGCCGTGATGCCGAAGTGCGTAAATGGCAAGCCATCGCTGCCGGCGGCGACCCGGTCGAGGCTGAGCGGAGCTATGCTGCCGATTGCCAGCGCATCGAACTCGACCGCGCCTTTTTGCGTCAGGCCAACATTGGCTGCGAAAAAATGTCGGACGACGACATCGCGCGCGTCAGGCAGATTGCCGGGCGTTACCGCTGGCGCAACGTGAATGGCGAAGAAGCACCGTTCCTCAGTGACGATGAGCTGGAAAACCTGAGCATCCGTTCCGGCACCCTGACGCACGCCGAGCGAGAGGTCATCAATCACCACATCGTTACCACCATCCGCATGCTCGAACAACTGCCGTGGCCCAAGCACCTGAAGAACGTGCCGGAATACGCCGGTGGCCACCACGAGCGCATGGATGGCAAAGGCTACCCGAAAGGCCTGAAGCGCGAAGCAATGAGCTGGCAGGCCCGGATGATGGGTATCGCCGATATCTTCGAAGCACTGACCGCCAAAGACCGACCCTACAAGGACGGCATGACGCTATCCCAGGCCCTGGCCATCCTCGAAAACTTCAGCCGGAATGGTCACATTGACGCCGATCTGCATGAGCTTTTCGTCAAGAGCGCGGTTTTCCGCCGCTATGCCAAGGCTTTCCTGAAACCGCAGCAGGTGGATTGCTGATTTCTCGTCCGGCCTGAAGTTGGTGGTGATGAATTTGCCATATTTATAGCGGCAAAATGATATGTCTGCCGCAATGTGTCAAACGATAGTGACGTAAATTGTCATCTTGTTGGATCTGTTTGGCGGCTACGTTTATTTACATTGAACTACAAAACTGGCCAAGCCCATGAATGACATGGGTTTACGTGATTGTTGCCGATTTTGACGGTGGTTTCCAAAAAGCTGGCACGGAAACTGTTATAAGTAGCTCAGTAGTTTCCCGTATTCATTTCTCAAGGAGATTCAAATGAAGAATATGCAAAAAGGTTTTACCCTGATCGAACTGATGATTGTTGTCGCCATTATCGGTATTCTGGCTGCAGTTGCGTTGCCGGCGTATCAGGACTACACGGTGCGTGCAAAGGTTAGCGAACTGATTCTTGCCTCTTCAGCCCCGAAGGTTTCAATTGCCGAGTGGTTCCAAACCAAAGGCTCGATGCCTCCCTCCGCCACTTCTGCCGGCTTTGATGTTACTGGGTCAAAATACGTTTCTGGCATAACCTACGCCGTGGCTGGCAATGTCGCTACCATTACGGTAGCTGCGCAAGCTATTGGCGGTAGCACGCCGACTGGTACGATTCTGATGACGGGAACCGGTGACACGACAACAGGAAAGGTCGCTTGGGCATGTACCGTAGGCACGATGGCTGCCAAGTACGTACCTTCAAGCTGCAAGTAATTCGGCTGAGATTCAAAAGAGAGGCGCCTCATGAAAATGAGGCGCCTCTCTTGATTTATGGCTTCTCTTCTAAAAAGGATTGCGTTGGTCGTCTACCTGATGCGTTTTTCCATCGCGGCGTTGCTGACTATCCTGCTTGTGGTCATGGTCTATTGGGCTGGACTCAATGGCGGATTTTTCTTCGATGATGAAGCAAGCATTCTTCATGTCGAAGGCGTGCGTCTAAGCACTCTGTCGCTTGATGCTATCCATCTGGCTTGGGTGAGTGGTAGTTCTGGCCCATCGGGGCGACCTGTTGCCCAGTTAAGTTTCGCACTCAACCACTATTTCAGCGGCTTTGACCCCTTTGCATTCAAGGCGACCAATCTCGCGATTCACCTGGCCTGTGGTTTCCTTGTGTTTGGCTTGGCATCCCGCTTGTTGAGTGCGGTAAAACCGCCTGCCATGCAGCGCAACATCCTTTTTGTAACGGGTGTGCTGACTACCATCTGGCTACTGCACCCTATCCAGCTTCTCCCGGTTTTGCACGTCGTTCAGCGTATGACCAGCCTGGCGGCTCTTTTTCTTCTTGCCGCTTTGTTGCTTCATATCATCGGACGAGAACGAGGCGGACGCTCAGGTTGGGTATTGATGATATTGGCGTGGACGGTGGGCTGGCCACTGTCTTTTTTCAGTAAAGAGAGTGGCGTGCTGTTCCCCGTCTTCGCGCTAGCCTGGGAGTTGCTCGTACGGCGAAGTTCATGTGGCAGGCTTGACTGCTTTGCCCGCCTGTTTGCCGCCTTGGCTATTGGCGTCATACTAGCCGGGGGGGCTTACGCAATTTCCTCGCGAGCCCAATGGTTGTGGTCCGGCTATGATTTTCGCCCATTCTCTCTCGGCGAACGCTTGCTGACCGAGGGGAGAGTGCTCTGGTTCTATCTCGGCCTGATTGTTGCTCCGAGTATGGAGGAGTTTGGTCTCTATCATGACGATATTGCTATTTCTACCAGCTTGTTCTCGCCATGGGTGACGCTGCCCGCCGTGATCGGGTTGGTCAGCCTTGCCTGGTTGGCTTGGCGGGTTCGCTCTCGCGCGCCCCTCGTATCGTTCGGGATTGCGTGGTTCCTGATCGGGCACGCCCTGGAGTCCACTGTTCTGCCTCTGGAAATTGCTCATGAACATCGGAATTATCTTCCGATCTTTGGGGTGCTGCTCGTTGGCGCCTGGGCTTTGCTCCAGCTTCTGGAGAGCAAACGAGGACTTGGAACGATTGGCGTTGCGCTGACCGCTGCTGCCTTGTCCTATTTCACCTTTATTACGGCATTGCGCGCCCACCAATTCGGGGAAGAGGGACGACGCACCCAAATCGAATCCCAGCATCATCGGACTTCCCCTCGTACCCAGTACCAAGCGGGGCTTGCATTGGCAGGCTTGCCGGACGCGAATTTGCCGACCACGCCAATCCACGTCTTCGCCCGGAGACACTATGAATTGGCCGGCGAACTCGATCCGAATTTCAAATTGGGTCTGCTCGGCCTGATCCACTTGAACTGTAGGGCTGGGATGCAGGCAGACAAGGTCGAGATTGACGAACTGTCACGCCGCCTTCGGGAGACACCTTTTGCGCCTGGGGACAGAAACCTGCTTTATAGCCTGAAGGGAATGTCCATTGCTGGCTCGTTATGCTTACCGCGAACCGATGTCGATGGGTTGTTTGCAGCTGCGCTCGCAAATCCAGACGTATCGCCGGGTGTTCAGGCAATGCTCCACTCGTGGCATGCAGACTATCTGTGGTTGAGAGAACACGATCTGGTAGCTGCACGTGCTGCCTTGGGGGCGGCAATGGCCTTGGTGCCAACAAATGCGAGTAATCGCTTGAAATGGGCTCAACTTCTGTATCTTGCTGGAGAGCATCAACAGGCTCAAAAACTGTTGTTTGTGCTGCGTGAGGAGCGTTTTTCCATAGATGAGCGAAAGACGCTAGATGAATTATTGGGGCAATTAAGTATGCTTGATAGTCAAGCCCATCCAAGATGAGTAGAGCAGTGATGCCTAGCAACAGTGTTTCCATTGTCATTCCTGCCAGAAATGAAGCCAGCGGTTTGCGTGAGTTGCTACCAAGGCTTGTCGGAACGATCAGCGACGCCGAGATACTGGTTGTCGACGACGGTTCTACTGATGACACTGCTGAAGTTTGTGCCGAGTTTCAGGTCAGACGGTTGCGCCATCATTACTCTTTAGGGAATGGGGCGTCCATAAAGTCAGGCTCCCGGGCTGCCAAAGGAGATGTCTTGATCTTCATGGATGCGGATGGACAGCATCAGCCGGAGGATATTTCTGCGTTGCTAGAAAAGTTTGCTCAGGGTTATGACATGGTGGTTGGGTCGCGTCAATCAGGTTCGCATGCTGGGGCGCATCGCGCGGTAGCCAACGATCTGTTTAGTCGATTGGCCAGTTGGATGGTCATGCAAACTGTAGAGGATCTTACTTCCGGGTTTCGTATTGTTCGCGCTGATAAGTTCCGCAAATTTCTGTACCTACTGCCCAATGGCTTTTCCTACCCGACGACCATTACGATGAGTTTCTTTCGAGCAGGGTTCAGCGTTGGCTATGTGCCGATCCATACGCCACGGCGTATCGGAAAGAGCCATATTCGTCCATTAAGGGATGGGGTCCGGTTTTTACTGATCATCATTAAAATTGGCACCCTCTACTCTCCGCAGAAGCTCTTCCTGCCGATTAGCGCAGGTTTTTTCCTGACCGGGGTGTCTTACTACATCTATACCTTTCTCGGAACTGGCCGTTTTACGAACATGAGTGCGCTCCTGTTCATATCGGCAATCCTGACCTTTCTGATCGGTATTGTTTCAGAGCAGATTTCGGCCTTGCATTACAAGGGTATGGACGACTCAGTTGAGGGCAGGGAGCACAAGCCTTAACAGGTACTGCGGTATGCTCTTCAATACTTTTTCGTTTGTCGTCTTCTTGGTTGTGGTGCTGGCAGCCTATTGGCTGACGCCGGGATGGAATAGACGAAAACTTGTGTTGCTGGTGGCGAGTTACCTGTTTTATGCCGCCTGGAGCCCTCCATTCGTATTTTTGCTTTTCTTTGTTTCGTGGCTCAACTGGGTGCTGGCGCGACACATGGCGGCCACTCAGGAGGCATATCTGCGCCATGGCTTCCTGCTTGCAAGTTTGCTGTCCAGCCTCGGATTGCTCAGCTATTTCAAGTATGGCACCTTCCTCTTCGCTTCATTTTCCGATCTGGTGAATGCGCTCGGCGGTAGCTTCTCGCCACCGGAATTGGATATCGTTCTGCCGATTGGCATTTCTTTTTATACATTTCATGCCCTCTCCTACACGATCGATTGCTACCGTGGCCGATTGGTGCCGAATCAGTCGTTTTCAGATTTCGCGTTGTATGTCGGTTTTTTCCCCCAGTTGGTGGCCGGACCGATCGTCCGTGCCAGCAATTTCATGCCCCAGTTGTTGAGGCAGCCGCTGGTCAGCCGCGATCATTGGGGGTGGGGGGGCGTTTTGCTGTTGCTCGGTTTGTTTCACAAGGTCGTACTTGCCGATGCGATATTTGCTCCAGTCGCCGATCAACTTTATTCAGCACCGGGAGACGCTTCTTTCGGGGATGCCTGGTTAGGTGTATTGGCTTTCTCTTGCCAGATTTACTGCGACTTTGCCGGTTACTCGACCTGTGCAATCGGTCTCTCCATGCTGTTTGGCTTCGCTCTCCCCGAGAACTTCCAGGCGCCTTTCGCCGCCGTTGGGTTTTCCGATTTCTGGCAGCGCTGGCATATTTCGCTCTCTTCCTGGCTACGTGATTATCTTTATATCTCAATGGGTGGGAGTCACGCCGGTCACTGGTCGACTGCCCGCAACCTGATGCTGACAATGGCGATTGGCGGGCTATGGCATGGTGCTTCATGGATGTTTGTCATCTGGGGTGTGCTCCATGGTTTCTATCTCGTCGTCGAACGTTTTGTGGTGTCCCAACTGGCTTTCGCGGGGCGATATTTCTCGACTGTAGGCCTGGCATTGGGGACGTTTACGATTGTCACGCTGACCTGGATTCCATTTCGTTCATCAGACCTTGCACAAGCGACCGCTGTGATCGAAGCCCTGTTCCGCCCTGGCAACCTGCAAATTCTGCCTGATCAGTTGCTGCTATTGATATCGGCAGTTGGGGCATTGGTTTTTTTCCAGATACGTAACCGGGAGCGCTCCTTTTCGCAGGTCTTTCAGGCTTGGCCTCTTGCAGCACAGTCAATCTGGCTGAGTGGCGCGGCACTTGGTCTATTCTTGTTTTCTGGCGGGGATAGTCGTGGCTTCATCTATTTCCAGTTCTAGGCTGGCACCTCCACGCTTGCGCTGGGGAGTTTTGCTGCTTTCGGTGTTATTGCCGATGCTTGCTTATGTCACTGCGAGTGAATATATCTTGAAGTCCAAGGGCTTCCCGGCGACATGGCGAGATTCGATGGAAAACTGGGTGTTTCATCGTGCCCGGGCGAGCGCACTCGGGGAGCGGGCATTGATCCTCGTCGGTGCCTCTCGTATTCAACTCGGAATGGATTTGCCAAGCTTGCGGCGGATGACAGGCCTGGAACCGGTCATGCTGGCAATCGATGGCAGTTCTGTCGGGCCAATTTTGGCCGGCCTGGCCAAGGATCCGGATATTCGTGGAACTGTGATCATCGATGTCATGCCGGCTCCCATCGTTTCACTTGGGGCAGAGGGGGGGGTAAGCCAGCAATATCAGTCAGCCTATGAACGGCGAGAGTCGGACGCTGGTCTCGCCTCGCCATCTGAAGCGCTTGAAGCACGCTTGACGCAGGCGTTCAGAAGTCAATTGGCGAACTATTCCGACGCAGCTCGCCCGTGGGATGCACTACGCACGCGGTTGCTTGATTCCGATGCTACCCCCCAATATCTGCAGACCCTGCCGGATCGTTCCAGGGTTGCCGATTATGGCGTTGTCGAGATGCCGAAGTTTTATCTGCGTCGGGTGATGCGTCATCTCGGTGAGCCTTTAATGTTCGACGAGCGATTGTCCGATCTTGAACTGGAACGTTTACTTACCGGGTATATCCGCCAGTTGGGCCCGGTTGATGATGATGGGCTGTCGTTAAAGGGGCTGCGTGATTTTGAGGCGGCGGTTACAGCAATACAATCGCGTGGTGGAAAAGTATTGTTGCTTACGATGCCGACCAGTGGATTGGTGTCTGAAATTGACGAAAGGCGCTATCCCCGCCACTTGTACTGGGATCGTCTGGTTGCAGCCACGTCAGCTCAAACATTGCATTGGCTGGATCACCCGGAACTCTCCGGTTTTGATTGTCCGGACGGCTCTCACCTTGATCGACGGGATCGCGTGCGATTTACCGAAGCTGTCCTCAGAGTTGCTAGACTGGAGCGTCGATGAGACAAGTGTTGTTGACTGCTACATCTTATCCGGCGGATTCAGACGATTGGCGCGGTCGTTTTATCTATGACATGGCGCAGTCGGTAGCCAGGCAGGACGGGGTTAATCTCGCCCTGTGGGCGCCTCCCGGCGAAATGCCAGAAGGCGTGCGGGCAGTTCTCCAGGATGGCGATGCGAATTGGCTGTCGGGGTTGCTCGAGCGAGGAGGGATTGCTCACTTGCTGCGTAATAAACCCCTGCATGGGATGCGTGATGCATTCACACTCTGTTTGCGGCTACGTCATGCCTATCAGCAGTTTGGTAGATTGCCTGGAGAGCGCGTGGCCCACGTGAACTGGTTGCAAAATGCCCTGCCGCTCAAGGGGCTCGATATTCCCGCCCTGATCACCGTGCTTGGCAGTGACCTGGCCCTCCTTCGCCTTCCGGGCATGGTGCCGATGTTGCGCTCGGTTCTGCGTGACAGACCCGCGATCCTGGCACCCAATGCGGGGTGGATGCAGTCTCCGCTAAAGGCGCATTTTGGTGACCTAGCCGAAATTCGCCCAATTCCATTCGGTGTGCATTCTCGCTGGTTCGACATTACACGTGCCGGGCCGGCAACGTGCAGCGGTGACTGGCTGGTTGTTTCTCGGGTGACTCGGGCAAAACTGGGGCATCTGCTCGACTGGGGGAAGGGTCTCTTCGGGACACATCGAAACCTTCATCTGCTTGGGCCTATGCAGGAGGCCATTGAATTGCCGTCATGGATCCGCTATCACGGTGCGACCAACCCTGGTGCGTTGGCAACCGACTGGTTTCCCAGAGTGCAAGGGCTATTGACTTTAAGTACTCACGACGAGGGGCGGCCGCAGGTGATGATCGAGGCGATGGCCGCAGGCATGCCGGTAATTGCCTCCGATCTGCCTGCCCACAGAGATCTGGTGCAGCATGGTGAAAATGGACTTTTGGTGGCTGACCGGGAGAGCTTCCGTTTGGCCTTGGAGCATCTGGACAATCCCGAGACGAGCGGCGCCATGGGGCGGGCTGGTCGGAACTGGGTGGCCGCATGCATCGGGACATGGGATGATTGTGCCCGGCGCTATATTGGTGCCTATGACGATTTGTTGGGGCGCGCGTGAAATCAACAGGGGCGATTCTACTGGTCGGTGGGACTGGGTTTATCGGGCGCTCATTAGCTGCCCGCTTGGTCAAGCACGGGAAAGAGGTTCATGTGCTGTCGCGGAGTCTGGTTGGCGAATTACCTGCAGGCGTAGTTGCCCACCAGGGAGATCAGGGTGACCTTGATGTCGTGCTACCACTACTAGCTCGCTGCAAGGAAGTCTTTCATCTGGCGACGGCGACTACGCCAGCCGATACAGTTTGGCAACCCGTCATGGAGGCAGAAGCCAGCCTGCTGCCGGCTCTGCGCTTCCTTGAGTATGCCCAACAGTTTCCGGAAAACCGGTACGTGTATGTTTCGACTGGAGGGGCACTCTATGGCGATGCCGAATTTGCTGCCGAGCAAATTCCGTTGGCCCCTATTTCCTACCATGGTGCTGGAAAACTTGCACTGGAAAGCTTTTTTGGAGTCTTCGGCCAGCGCTATCCGGGGCGTTTGAGCATCCTGCGGCCATCCAACGTCTATGGCCCGGGACAGGGGCTGCGTCCTGGCTTTGGAGCGGTTCGAACCTTGTTGGAGCGGGCGAGGGATGATGATGCCGTTGTTGTGTATGGCGATGGTGCAGCGGTGCGCGATTACTTGTATATCGACGATCTGGTGTCGGCCTGCCTATGCGCGTTGTCGGGGCCGGCTGGCACCTACAACATTGGGGCGGGGCGGGGAACTTCGCTGAGCAGCTTGTTGGCAGTGGTTGAGCGGGTGACTGGACGACATCTGAAAATTGAGCGTCAGCCCGCCCGTGCTTCGGATGTAAAGCGTATTGTCCTCGACATCAGATGTGCTGGCGAGCGCCTTGGCTGGGCGCCGGAGGTTGGTCTTGAAGGGGGCGTGCAACGGACTTGGGAGAGTCTCAGGTGACTGATGCTCCGCTGATTTCGGTCTGCATTGCGAACTACAACGGTGCAGAAATAATTTCTGCTTGTATCGAGTCGGTCTTGGTGCAGGAGGGCAATTTCCCGGTCGAGATTCTGGTCCACGACGATGCCTCGACGGACGACTCAGCTGATATCGTTGCGCGCGACTATCCTGGCGTGCGTCTGATACGCAGCAAGACCAATGTCGGATTTTGCATCGCTAATAACCGGATGGTGGCCGAGGCACAAGGCGAGTTCATCCTTTTGCTCAACAATGATGCCGAACTTTTCCCCGACGCTTTGCGGATGCTATTGAGCGAGGCGAGATCGCAGGGTAAGCCGGCGATCCTGAGCCTACCTCAATATGATTACCACGGCGGCGAATTGATTGACCGCGGTTGTCTGCTTGACCCATTCTTCAACCCAGTGCCGAATCTCGACCCGAAGCGGCAAGACGTGGCCATGGTCATAGGTGCGTGCCTCTGGATACCCAAAAAACTTTGGGATGAATTGGACGGCTTTCCAGAGTGGTTCGGTTCGATTGCTGAGGATATGTATTTGTGTTGCAGGGCAAGACTGGCTAATTATGCAGTATGTGCGTTGAACGAGTCAGGATACAGGCATCGAGTAGGGCAGAGTTTTGGAGGAGGGAAAGCTTGTGGTTCTAAACTCTCAACTACGTTCAGGCGACGGGCTTTGTCGGAACGCAATAAGACCTTCGTGTTGGCAATGACTTATCCTGCACCATTCATGCAGATCATATTGCCTGTGCATTTGTTCCTGTTATGCTTGGAAGGTGTTTGCCTATCCATGCTTAAATTCCGTATGGATTTCTTGAGAAAGATATATCTACCAGTATTTGCTGATGTTTGGTCAAAACGAAAGACTCTACTGGTGACTCGTGCCGAAATGATTAATGAGCGTCGTGCGGTCCCCGATGACTTTTTTGAATGCTTCGATCTGATTCCATACAAATTAACCATGCTCATGCGCCATGGATTTCCTGAAGTAAAGTGAATTAAACCAGTTTTCAGTAATTGCTACGCTTTATATCCAGAAGAGAATTTTCTTCAGAAAGCGTTTCAATCTGGGGGCTCGTTTGAGTGCGCTAGCTGTTTTTTCAATAATACGTTGCTGCAGCAGAAGAAGATGCCGTAAGGTAAGTGCGTGTAATTCGTTAAAAAACGGCATGTGATCTCGTTTTGCGGTTTCTGGGATAGAGGTATCCACAAATCCATTCTGCGTTGTCAGGCCATTTTTTGCCCTTAACGTAGCTTCTAGAAATTGTCGCCCGTATTTACGATCGGGCTCCAGATGACAACCCTCTGCCCATTCGTTCCAAGCGTTGATGAAAATCAATCGCTCACCTTCTGGGTGGTCTTCTTGCGTGCGCTTTATGGCAGATGCAAGCCAGTATTCGTAATTGGAAGGTGTGCCATTTAAAACCATGGTGGCTCTGTTTGAAGTGCGAGCCGTATTATCCCAAGAGGGAAAGACACCCCGAAAGACGTTTGGTGCTTCGTATTTACGTTCCAGATAAGTTTTTGCTACTTCATGATAATGAAAAATGCGCCCGCTAAATGGCTTATGAAGTCTTATCTGTTCATGCACGCTTTTTACCGGCACATTATGAGGAGGAAATTCGACCCCACTGTCGAAACCCAGATCACGGTAGTTTTGATTGCCGTGAGTTAGTGCCGCGCAGAGATGTATTTTACCTATTCCTGATTTTTCGCAGTATTCGCGCCATCTGCGGGTGGTTTCTGTAGGCCTTGGCAATTGCTGCGGAAAATAGACAATGAGCAGGGGGGCGCCATCGACCCGAATATATCTATGGTCGGCAAGGTAAGGAGAAATCTCGTGGATGAAGTTAATGTCGTCATCTGGAAGATAGCGCTGGGACATCAGGATTTGATGTTCAGCACCATCCCAACGACGAGTCCAGTTTTCGTTAGCCCAGCAGAGGCAAAATGGAAAATCGCTTTCAGGGTCGGCTAACATATCGTCTAGTGGCTGGCTCAACAGGCGGGTGCCAGAGAACCAATAATAATGATAGCAAAAGCCATCAATTCCATATTCTTTGGCTAGACGAATCTGTTCACTGCGGGTCTCTCGCACCCGCAGATCGTAGAAACCTAGATCGGTTGGAAGATGCGGTTGATAGTGACCGTCAAAGAGAGGGGAGGCTTTAGTGACATTCGTCCATTCAGTAAAACCTTTACCCCACCATAGATCATTTTCGGCTATTGGATGGAATTGGGGTAAGAAGAATGCAACTAGGCGTGGTGGAGCACCCATTAAAAGGCAACCTCAATAATAGTACTCATGTATTGGATGTGTCTGCTGAGTAATTTCAACTTGGAACGCAAAACCCTTGGCGGCGGGTGGCTTCATGCGGAATAAATCGCTCTTCTCTGATAACGAAAAACTCTCGCTTCAGTCTAATTTTTGCATACAAACGCAACATGCCGTGTATCTGGCCACGGGTTGAATTGCTCAGGGTAATGAATGATCTTGACATCACTGAAAACTCTATTCAGTCGTTGGCCTTGTTGCTCCAACCCAGGGTATCTCCCGCAGTAATCCTGCTTTAGGCTGGGCGAATAGCCGCTAACTGTTTTTTCTTCTCCGCTGGATACTTGGTTCTTAACTATTAATGTGCCATTGCGACTGAGAAGTTTCACAGCTTTTTGGTAAGTCTGGGTTTCCTCTTTTTCGGTCAGGTGAGTTACGACACCGAATATGAGAATAAGGTCATACCGCTCAGTATCATCAAATTCAAGCACGTCGCAGCATAATTTCCGGATATTCGGAGCAATAGGCGCGAGCTTCAGAAAATCCGGATATTTGTCGACGAGAGTCAACTTGCCATTGGTAGGTAGCAGGCTGCAGGAAAGTTCACCGGGGCCACTGCCTAGATCCAATATTTGGGCGTTAGGGGGGGCGTGCTCAGAAATCCAGCTGAGTTCGTAGCCTAGCAAATTTTCGTCGGTCCAACGGCCTTTGCCCTCAGCGGAGCGTTTTTTCCAGAAAATATCTATGATGTTCTTATCCATGCAAGTCTCCTTCCTTTATAAGAGTGGCGATCCATTTCTCCATTTGAGGTAATTCGTCCGGAAAGTCGATTTCGCTACAGCGTACGTGGAGAGTTTGACACGGCAATAGAGGGGTAATCATTTGGAATACATGCCCTTCGGAATCAAGGGCTAGTGCCGCCGGATCGAAGAGGACAAGCCCCGTCCACTCGTAGCATCGTGTTGGATCAGTTGCCTGTTTTTGGTAAAGAAATTGAATGGCGTTTTCTTTTCCACTGCTTGGGTCACGTTCGACCTCAACCAACACAGGGGCATTGCTTTGGATAGGACTGAGTCCGATGCAGGGGCGTGGAGCCGACAAGAGGCATGCGAGGTCATCGGGATGTACCAGCATGTCGCCATCGAGAGATAGCACTGGTCCGGTAGAACTTCGGGCGGCAAGGCACAGGCTTGAGGCGGTTCCTGTAGATGCGTATTTTTCGTTGAAGATAAACTTTGCATCGGGGCGGCGGGATACTACTGCCCGCTTAACCTCTTCGGCTTGAAAGCCGATGACGACCACGAGGTTGTCAACCTGTTCCAATGTTTGCAATTGCCAATGGATTAGCGGTTGACCAAGGAAATGTACTAGGCATTTTGGGCAAGAATGCCCAAGGCGGGTTCCGCGCCCTGCTGCGTTAATGACGACGGTAGGTTTTGACTTCATGGTCGGTTAGAACGATCAAGATGGCTTCGAATGGCTTGGATCAATAGTTTGATATCGAAAGGCTTCTTTCGCCTGCCTCTGGGAGGTCGAGGAGGAAGGGTCGAGGCGTACGGTGCAACGATGTGTGCGGGTATGCCAAGATAGGCGGCTTCTGAGAGTACTGACCCGGGGGCATTCGAAAATACTTGCGCCGCATGGTCAATAACCTGTGTTGATGGGGTGTTTGCAGGTATTACCTTTGCCCCAGCCTGCTCAAGAGTTATTTCGATATCGCTAACACCGGGCCAGCTAGGCAGTTTGAATGGCACTTCGTGCTTGAGTGCCACTGCATATTTTTCTAGCAAATAAGGCACTCCTCCGCGATGCATCAGGTCGATCACTTGATTTACGAAAAATACGCCATTTGCAGCGACGGTATTTTTGTGGACGAATTCATCTGAGTTGCCGTCGATATACTTGGCCCAGCCGGTATATAGAGGCTGACACAAAAGAGAAAGGCCAGGATTGAACTCATATGGAGAGCAATAGAAATCGAAAAGCTGCAAATAACCGATCTCGTCCGCAATAATAGGCTGTTCGAGGTCGTGTGGAACAAAGACGGAGCAGCAGACATTCAACAAACGCAGGCACTCCATAGGGGATAGATAGCTGTTGCCTGAGGGGCTTTGCCCAAGGCCTTGTCTGAATATCCTGCCAGTTCGTGCTGGATGCTGAGAAGTGATCAAGACAATCTTCGTGTCACCCAGGTTTGGCATCGCTGTAACACTAAAGTCGACTTCGACGACGTTCTCCCCCGCATCACGCAAAAATCGAGCAATACCGCCTAGAGAATATTCACTGGCGAAGCCGAGCAATAGGAATACAGGGCGTGACATATTCATTGCTGTGTTGGGTAGCGGTTGGCAACTAGCCATCGGGTAGCCATATCCGGTTCCACCACTGGATTGAGCATTATGGGAAGCGAACTTACAGGCATCGGGTTAGATACGCCGCTTATGGAAGCACTCTCTGACAGTCTTTCATAGGTCAACATCAATACTTCCGGAAAACCAAGTTGATGCAAGATCTGGCGAATGCGCCCTTCGGGCAAATAATCTCCCCGGAACGGGAGGACGACGGAGCTGTGCACAGGAACCAATAGCGTAGGTAGTTCTCGTATCAATCTGATGAAGTGGTATTCATCGAGAAAGGTAAGGCAGTTGCTGGCCAATTCGGATTCACTTTTGATTGGAGGGAGGAGGCAGCGAGATCCATCAATAATTCCCGATAATTCGCTGCTGCAATAACCAACGAAAACAAGTTGTTTCTGTTCTCGGAGAAAAGCCAGCGGCAGTTGCTGCATATGTTCGATTTCGTTCTTCAGCACCAATGGCAGGATGGCGGATTCTGAAGCGCGCCTCATCTCGGCTAACTCTTGCCTGATATGTGGGAGTAATTCGGCACCGATACGGCGCACTAAAGGCCGGCATAGCGTATTCATCAGCTTGCTGATCCAAAGAGCCATGGCTACATTTTCTCGAAAGAGCAGGGAAGGTAGGTTTCAGTATTCGAGCAGCGGATGCCGGAAAAGTTGGCATCCTGATGCCCGACCTTTTTTTCGTCATATATCTCGATCGCAAGTGCGGCGTCAAAGCGATCATCTGAGGGAACCCCTTTTGAGTGCTGTACCCAGGCTCCTATGTGATATCGGCCAGGATAGGCCATGATGGGGCTGGTAGTAATGCGAAAGCGGTTGCGCCCGATGGGTAGTCCGACGATTCCCGAAAAGCCAGATGCAAAATCATGCAGAACTACACCCGACAAGTTTCTGAGGGTCACGCCAAATCGACCGGCAGGCAAGTTTTCTCTGCATTCGAATGCAAGGTCAATGACAATCCTCTCTCCCATTGCAACGCGTGTTGTTGGTTCGAGTTGTGCGTTCATGACAGAAATGTTCTGCAATGTTGCAAAGCGTTGAGGTCCTTGCCGCAGAGGGTGGCCAAGAGGAAAGGTTGCCTTGGAGGGCTGGGTAGGCTCTGTAAGGTAGCGGTCGATAGAATGCCCAGGTTCCGCATCACTCAGAAGATGGCTATCACCCAAGGTCAGCACGCGGGTGCATAGGTTCTGGACGGCTATCAGGTCATGGCTGACAAACAGTATGACCGAGTTGCCTTTTTCCTGAAGGGATTTGAGATAAATCATGCACTTGGCCTGGAAGGCGCTGTCCCCTACAGCAAGAGCTTCATCGATTACCATGATGTCTGGAGATACATGCACCCCTACTGCGAACGCAAGTCGTACGAACATACCGCTTGAGTAAGTTCGAACCGGCTGCTCTATGAACTCGCCGATGTCGGCAAAGGCTGCAATGTCCTCGAACCTTTCGTCCATCTGCTCCTTACTGAAGCCCATTAGCGTGCCATGGAAGTAAACATTCTCTCGTCCCGTAAACTCTGGGTTGAAGCCTGCACCAAGCTCAAGTAGGGCAGAGGTGCGGCCGTTGACCCTTACAGATCCGCTGGTCGGTTTGAGAATCCCGCAGATCAGCTGCAACAGTGTGCTTTTGCCGGAGCCATTGCGGCCGATAATGCCAACGGTTTCTCCTTTCCTGATGTCGAACGAAACCTCTTCAATCGCCGTGAATTTCCGGTGGTATTGCTTGAATCCCAGCAACAGGAACTGTTTGACTCGGTCGCCAGGATGATTGAAAAGGCGATAGGTTTTCGTTAGATTTCGAACCGAAATTGCGATGTCGTCGGCCATCGGGTGCTGCAGATCAGAGGACATCGGCGAATTCCTCTTGACTGTGGCGGAAGAAGGTATTACCAAGCCATGCGGTAGCCAGCCCTAGTGTCAAGGCAATACCCCAGCCTTCCCAGGCTACCGGATGGCCGAGCGCTACGTTGCGACAGGTTTCGATGACGATACCCAGCGGATTGTATTGATAGAAGGGGTGCAGGATCTCCGGCACTGCGCTGGCAGGATAAAGAACAGGCGAGAGGAACATCAGCATCTGTACGAAGGGTGGGACGATCTGGCTCATGTCTTTGATGAATACTCCCCAGGCCGCAAGAAACCAGGCGAAACCTAGAGTTATCAGGAGCAGCGGGGCGAGGGCCAACGGATAGAGTGCGGCCATCGGTGTTAGGTAGCCGGTCCAGGCGAGTGCAGCCAGCAGAATCAGGTAGTTGAATAAGCAGTGCACCAAGGCGGCCCCCAAGGGAACGAGGGGAAGGATCTCAACTGGGAAGATGATTTTCTTCACATAGCTCGGGTAGCTGCGCACGGCAGTGGGCGCGCGAGATATGGCTTCGGCAAAGATATTGAAAGCAATCAGTCCGCTGTAGAGAACGAGCCAGAACGGTGCGCCACCTTCCTGCTGCGGCCAGCGTGCCTGGAAAATATGGCCGAAGACGAAGGCAAAGATGGCTAGCATGATCAACGGATTGAGAAATATCCAGGCGACGCCGAACATTGCACCACGGTAGCGGAGTAACACATCGCGTTTGATGAGTTGTCCAAGTAAGTAGCGATGGGAAGTCAGGAGTTTCATGATCGGCATTTATGGGCATTGCTACGCTTGTATGGTTTTGAAGCTATCACCACGGTGTTTGTTGTGCTAGCCATATTTCAAGGTTGTCCGGCAAATTAGTGAGCAGAAGTTGGTGTCTTCCTTTAACCCAGCCGTGAATTGGCCCGGTGGGGTGCCCGGCAAGTTCCTCGGCAACTAGTGTTTCGGCCGTGACATAGTCATTGACCAAGCCGAGTTCTTCTTGTAGCTGAGAAAGGACGCTTAGATAGAGTTTGAGGCGTCTTTGCGGCAGCAGGGGCGCGAAAAATTCCAGGGTGTAGCGCAGCTTCTTGAAGGCGATGCGCATTTTGTGGCGCTCGGCGGGGCTGAGGTCGGCGTGCCGGGTGGCTAGTTTTCTGGCTTTTCTGGCTCGGCTGGCGATCTGTTGCCGGGCGAAATCCTTGAGCGGTGTGTCCAGCGTATCGCTCAGCGTGTAGACGGCCGCGGTGAATTCAAGCAACAGGCGCGGGTATTCGCTGACGGCGAGCAGGCCGATGACTGATTTGCGGGCGCTGCTGGCTCGCAACTGGGCGGCCTTGCGCAGGCGCTTGATGTCCTTGTGCTCAGGAAAGGCGGCGGCAATGGGGGGCAGGGTTTCTTCCAGGAAGACGTCCCAGTTGCGGGTGTCGCCTAGGGCGCCGGCCAGGGTTTGCCAGGTTTGGCCGTAGGCGGTGACGAATTCAGGCGGCAGCGCCGGGGCGAACAGTTTGATCGCGGAGCGCAGGCGGCGCAGGGCAACGCGGGCTTGATGAATGAATTCGGCGTCGCTGCCGGCCTGCAGCCCTTTTTCATTGCGCTGGAAATGTTCCAGGCAACAGAGGGCGATGCTGCGGAAGGCTTCGACCGGTGTCTGCGCTTCATTGATCGGGGTCGGCCTGGCCTTGAAAGGGCGGAGCGGTGTGTCGAGGAAGAGGTTGTAGCCGCGCTCGGCCTTGCTGGCGATGGCCGGGTGCAGGTCGAGGTCGGTCTGCAGTTCGCGGGTTAGCCCGAAAATGTCATCGACTTTGCCGGAGAGCAGTTCCAGTTCGATTTCGCAAATGGGCGTCGATCGGCCTTGGCTTTCGATGTGGCCGCGATCGATGGCCAGTTCGATCTGTGAATCGCCAAAGGGCACATGCCAGATCTGGCGATGGAAATCGGTGGTGAAAATAGCCTCGAACTGGTCGCTGCGCTGTTCGAGAAATTTACGGAAGTCGGCGGCATCGACATGGCTGAAATCGAAGATGCCCGGTGTGGCCGGGGTTTCCCATTCGCTGCGCATGGCCAGCCCGCCACTGGCTGGTTCGGCCGATTTGACCGTGCATAGCCACTGCCAGCCCTTCTTGCGGAAGCGGACGGCAATGCGCCGGGCGTGCAGTTCCAGTTTTGGCGTGTCGTAATAAGTGTTGAGCAGATGTTGGCGTTGTGTCGGAATGCCTTCGAGCAGCGGGTGGCTGGCCAGCTTGCGGGCGGCTTTCGGGCTGAGTTGCAGCTTCAGTTCGATTTCGGTGCTCATCTTGATCAGTTCCTTGGTACGGCCGGGCCGGTGGCACCGTCGAAGCCGAGTTCGGGCAGGATGGCCAGTTCTTCGGCGGTCTGGACGCCTTCGGCAATAACGGTCAGGCCGATGTTGTGCGCGATGCTGCACAGGCCCTTGAGGAAGGCCTGGTTGCCCGGCTGGCTGTCGATGGCGCGAATGAAGCTGCCGTCGACCTTCAGGTAGTCGAGGCCGATGCGGTGCAGGCGGCCGATTTCGCTGAACTGGCGGCCGAAGTGCTCGATGCCGAGGCGGCAGCCGAGCGGCCGCAAGGCGTCGCAGAAGGCGTGGAATTCCTCGAAGTGCTGGAAGGCGCCGATTTCCGAGACCTCCATCCACAGGCGCGGGGCCAGGTCGCGGCGGGCGGCGATCTGGGCGTAGAGGCGGGCGCGGAACGAGGCGTCGAGAATCGATTCGCCGGACAGGTTGACCGCGACGGCGGGAAGGCCGGCGGCAATGCGGTCCAGGGCGAGACGCACAACGCTTAGATCGAGTTCGGTGGTCATCGACAGGCGCGAGGCCATCGGCATGAAAGCGCCGGCGGTCAGCCATTCGCCGTCTTCGGTAGCCTGCAGGCGGAGCGGACATTCGAGGTGGAGCAATTGGCCGCCACTGCCGGCCACCGGGAACTCGATCAGGCGCAGGCGCTGGGTGTCGATCGCCCCGTCGAGCAGCTTCTTCCAGTCGGCATTCGAGGTGGCTTGCTGATCTGAGCTGCTTTCGGCCCGGCACCAGGCGAGGCCGCTTTGCGTTTCGGCCGAGGCCAGCGCCGCATCGACGCGAGAGAGCAGGCTGCCGATGGCCTGGCCGTGCAGGTAGGTACCGCTGGCCACGTAGCCGATGCGTTCGCCTTCGATCAGGCCGGCGGCGGCGAGGTCGCTCAGCGCGTGCAGCAGTTTCTCGGCCTGCAGCGCGGGGTCCTGGACGCCGGGCAGCAGTAGCGCGAAGTCGGCACCGTTCAGGCGGGCGGCAGCGGCATTTGGCTTGTTGGCGGCCAGCGCTTTGAGCGTGGCGCCGATCCGGCGCAGCACTTCGTCGGCGGTTTCGCGGCCGGCCCGGCGGTTGATGCCGGCCAGGTCGCCCAGGCGCAGCATGAGCAGGGTGCCGGAGGCGCTGGCGTCATCGTCGCTGAGCGCGGCGGCCAGCTCATTCATGAAGAAGTCGCGGTTGGCCAGGCCGGTCAGGCTGTCCAGCGTGGCTTCGCGGCGCACCTGTTCAAGGCGGGCCGCTTCTTCGGCAAACATCGCCTTCAGGCGGTCGACCATGGCGTTCATCGCGCTGGCCAGACTTTTCAGTTCCGGGGTTTTCGGTTCGGGGATGCTGATGAAACGGCGTTCGCTGATCGCCTGGGCCTGGCCGACCACGGCGTCGAGCGGGCGGCGGATGCGGCGCAGCACCTGCATGCCGAGCAGGCCCATGATGCCGCCGCCGACGGCAAACCAGGCGAGCAGCTTGAGCGCGCCATCCCACAGTTCCTTGTAGGCGAACTGGCTGTGGCTGATCAGTTCGATGGTGCCGAACTGGTTCCAGCCGGCCGAAACCTGGGCGTGGCCGGGCTGCGAGGCGATCGGAAAGACGCGCACGAACCACTCGGGTTGATTGCCGGTGGCAGGCGGGCTGGTCTTTTCGATCATCGTCTTGCCGTTCGGGTCGATCAGGCGGACGGCGGCGTACTGGCCACTGTCGAAGACGGCGGCGACCTGCAGTTCGACAGTGACCGGGTCCTTGTCCAGTTGCGACATCGACAGCGCCAGCGAGGCGGCGTTGTCGTTGTTCTTGATGGCCAGTTGCTGTTCCAGATAGTGGCGAGCCGTCAGCATGCTGGCGACGAAGCTGCCGGCAAAGGCGATCAGGGTGCTTGCGATTACCGCAAGCCAGAGTTGTCGGAATAGGGACATGTCGATTACCTCACTGGAAGCCTTCGGCGCGCGCTCGGGCCAGCAGATCCTGCCAGCGGGAGAGATTGCTCTGGCTGGACTGGTTGCCGGTGCCCTGCCAAAGGCCTGCACTGTTGAAACTGAAAATCGGAGAAAGGTCGCTGCGTCGCGAGGCAGGCAGGATCTGGGGATTCAGGTTGTCGAGGACCAGCGGGTCGGCGTTGGGGGTCGCATAGTAGGCGAGCACCATGTGGGCGACCAGGAAGGTGCCGGATGGGCCGGTCTGCGCCGCTTTGACATAGACCAGACGCAGTTTGTTGATCGGTATGCCGAGCTCGATCAGCGAGTAGTACTTGGCAATCGAGAAGTCTTCGCAGTCGCCCCGCCCCTGGCCGATGATCTCGGTCGGCGTCGCCCAGTAGTCGTTCTGGCTCCAGACCGACATGTCGTCGTCGAAGGCGATACGGCGATTGAAAAAGTCGTTGATCCGCTTCAGCTTGTCGGTTTCCGGGGTGCTGCGCCCATCGGCCAGTGTGCGCTGCCAGTCGAGTAGCAAGGGCACCTGGCTGGCGCCGAAACGGCTGCTGACCAATTGCTGCAGGCGCTCGAAATCCCAACCCAGGGCCAGCGGCAGGCCGTTCAGGCACAGCACGACGAGTGTGGCCACGATGGTCAGCAGGCGAAGCGGGGAGGCTCGGTTACTCAAGTCGTTGAATGTTGGCTCAAAAGGGACGGAGAACGACAGCGGGACGGCGAGACTTCGCGATTATCCCCCATGAAAATGAAAAAGCATCGTTGTCGGGCGGGGATGGGCGATTTCTCTGCCATTGCCGGGACGAACAAAAGCCACGCTCGCGAGCGTGGCCCTGGCCTGGCAGGCCGCGCCGATCAGTTCGAGGCTTCGACCTGGGCGATGAAGACGTAACCCTGCGAGCGCAAGGTCTTGATAAAGCTGCTGCCATCGGCCTGCTTGCCGAGAATGCGCCGGATCTGGCTGACGTGGACATCGATGATCCGGTCGTAGGGCACGTATTCGCGTTTCAGCATGCGCGACAGGTGTTCGCGGGACAGCGGCTCGAACGGCTGCTCAAGAAAAGCGACAAGTAGCGCATAACCAGACACCCCGAGCGGCGTTGCCGGACTGCCGGCGCGCGAGAGTTCGCGCGAGGCGGTGTCCAGCGTCCAGTCGCCGAAGTGCAGGCGGCGCATTTCGCCGCGGGGTGCGCTGCTGCGCTGGCAGCGACGGAGCAGGCCGCGGGTGCGGGCCAGCAGTTCGCGCATGTTGCAGGGCTTGGGCAGGAAGTCGTCGGCGCCGATCTCGATACCGATGATGCGCTCGATCTCGTCGGAACGAGTCGAGTGGATGAGGACCGGAATTTCGGAGGTTTGGCGTAGCTGGCGAAGCAGCTCCAGGCCGTCGACATCCGGCAGGCTGAGATCAAGGATGATGACATCCGGTTTTTCGTTGAGTTGCTGCCACATGGCCGCCCCGTTTTCGGCGTAGATGCTGTCGATCCCGGCGGTAGCCAGGGTCGTGCTCAATACGTGGCGGGTGCCCGGGTCGTCTTCAACTATCAGCGCAGTCTGGCGCATGCTGTTTTCATTTCTGGTGCGTGGTAAAGAAGCGATTGTAATGCAATGTAATTCAAAGGAAATGCTTTACGATTCTTTAACAATGAGACAGCTTATCGGGGCAAAATTGGCCCCTTGATGATCGATTTGAATTTGCCCAACAAATGTCTGTTCCTCACTCCCTGGATGGCTTTGATGTGATGGCTGCGGTCGAGCGCATGCTCGGCCAGCCTTTGCTATGGTGGCAGGCCGTCGGCCTGTTCGTTGAGCATTATGCCGATTGGGAACAGGCGTGGCGCGGCGCGATTGGCGACGATGCCGAGGAACGCAAGCGGGTGCATGCCATTCGCAGTGCGGCGGCCAATGTCGGGGCGGGGCGCCTGGCGGAGACGGCCGGCGCACTCGAAGACCTGCTGCTGGCGCGCCTCGCGGGTAGCCAGTCGGCGGTGCCGGACGATTTGCGACAGCGACTCGGCGATGATTTTCGCGAGTCGTGGCTGGCTGCCGCCAATGCCTGGAAGGAAAATCGTCCGGGGCCGGGAGGCTCGGCATGAGTTTGCCGCTGTCGACGACCCCGCTGCCTTCCCGGCTGGCGCGCATCAATTTTTATGTGCTGGCTTCTGCCATCATTTTTGCCACTGTCTTCATTGTCTTTACCTTTGCCTGGATGACGATGCAGGCGCATGTCGAGGCGGGCGACCGGCACCTTGATCGGCTCAGGGATAAGGCGCAGCCGGTGTTGACGATCAATGACCGGGCGGCGGCCGAGAGCAAGTTTGCAGCCCTGCAGACCATGCCTTATCTGCACTCGGTCGCCGTGTTTCGCGAAGATCTTTCACCGTTCGTCGCCTTTGACCGCGATGGCGCCGAGTTGGCTGCGCCGGCCCCGCTAAGCAGTGCCGTGGCCGGGCATGCTTATTCCTGGCAGCGCATCGACTTCCTGGTCCCCGCCCAGGTGGCTGGGCAACCCGCCGGCTGGCTGCGCCTGAGCACCGACCTGGGCGAGGCGTTTCAGCATCTGCTTGGTTATCTCGGTCTGATTCTGATCGAAATGGCCGCGGCGCTGGCCATTGCCCTGCATTTGCAGTCCCGGCAGGTGGGGCGGCTGATCGAACCCTTGCAGGACTTGACCCGGCATATGGCCGATGTGTCGGTCGGACGACTTGATATCCGCGCGGCCGACAGTCGGGTCACCGAAATCGACCAGCTGGTCAGCGGCTTCAACCAGATGGTCGAGCAAATTCGCGAGCGCGATCACTGGTTGTCGACGCATCTGGGCAATCTGGAGCAGATCGTCGAGCAGCGGACGCGCGAATTGCGCCAGGCCAAGGAGGCGGCGGAGGCCGGCAGTCGGGCCAAGAGCGAGTTTCTGGCGACGATGAGCCATGAAATCCGAACGCCGATGAACGGGGTGCTCGGCATGACGGAGTTGCTGCTGGGGACAACGCTGGAGCCGACTCAGCGCCAGTTTGTCGAAGCAGTCGAGCGTTCCGGCAAGCACTTGCTGCACATCATCAACGACATTCTCGATTTCTCGAAAATCGAAGCCGGCAAGCTGGAACTCGATGTGGTCGATTTCGACCTGCGCAACCTGCTGGAAGAGTCGCTGGAACTGTTCTCGCAAGCGGCGCGGCGCAAGGGGCTGGAACTGGTGGCGGACTTGCCGCCGGACGCAAAGCTGGTCGTGCGCGGCGACCCGTTGCGCCTGCGCCAGATCGTGACCAACCTGCTGGGCAATGCGATCAAATTCACCGAGACCGGGGAAATTCTGCTGCGCCTGCTCGTTGTCGAGCCAGGTCAAAATGACCTGAAGCTGGCCCTGGTCGTCAGCGATACGGGGATAGGCATCCCGCTCGATGCTCAGGAAAAGATATTCGAACATTTCCTGCAGGCCGATGGTTCGACCACCCGGAAATATGGCGGCACCGGCCTCGGGCTGGCCATTTGCCGGCATCTGGTCGAGATGATGGGGGGGCGGATTGGCGTTGAGAGCACGCCCGGAAAAGGGGCTGCTTTTACCGTTGAACTAGCGCTGCCGCTCGGCCAGTTGCCGGTGACCTTGCCGGAAAAGCAGGCCCTGGCTGCGACCGGGGCGCGTGTGCTGGTGGTCGATGACAGCACGACCCAGCGCGAGGTGCTGCTTGGCCTGCTGCGTGGCCGGGGGTACGTCGCCGAAGGCGCGGCCTCAAGCCTGGCCGGGCTTTCCATGCTCAAAACAGCGGTTGAGGCAGGCGAGCCCTACGCCTTGCTGCTGATCGACCTGCAGATGCCGGATCTGCCGGGCCGCGATGTGGTGCGAGCCTTGCGCGCCGACCAGCGTCTGGCGCCGACACGGGTGATCATCCTTTCGCTGCAGGCGGATGCGCTGAGCCAGGCGGAGAGGGCGAGTCTGCAGATTGCCGCCTGCCTGCCCAAGCCCGTCCGTCAGGCCGATTTGCTGCGGGCCATCGATTCGACCCTGCAGCGGCGTGGTACGACCGAGGCAGCGGTGGCCGACAGCCCGGTCAAGAAATTGCGCGGCCGTGTCCTGGTCGTCGAAGACAATGAAAGCAACCTTGTGGTGGCGCGCGCCCAGCTTGAACGCATGGGGCTGGAGGTCATCGCGGCCGGCGATGGTCAGCAGGCGCTCGATTTGCTGGCAGAAGAAACGGTCGATCTGGTCCTGATGGATTGCCAGATGCCGGTGCTCGATGGTTTTGCGGCGACCATGGCGTTGCGCCAGCGCGAGGCCGCATCCGGCCTGCATTTGCCGGTCATCGCGCTGACGGCCAATGCCATGAAGGGTGACCGCGAGCGTTGCAAGGAGGCCGGGATGGACGAGTATCTGGCCAAGCCCTACAGCGGCGAAGAGTTGCTGACGCTGCTGGCCCGCTGGTTGCCGGCCGAGCGGCGCAAGTCGGCGGCCCCGGCCGCCCCTGCCGTTGCTAACGCCGCGCCGGTGCTCGGTGCGAGCTTGCCGGCGCCCGTCGCGCCGCTGGAGCTGAAGGCTTTTGACAAGATTCGCGCGTTGTCGCCCGAGGGGGGCGATGCCTTGGTGCGCCAGGTGGTCGTCGCCTACCTGAAAGGCGCCGAGCGGGAATGGGGGCGTTTCGATCAGGGGCTGGCCGATGCCGATGCGCCGGCGATGGCGGGCGCTGTCCATGCGCTCAAGTCGAGCAGTTTCAATGTCGGTGCCACTGTTTTTGCAGAGCGCTGCCGGGAAGTCGAGCAACTGGCGCGGGAGGTCAGGATGCGCGAATTGCTGGCCCGGGTCGATGGTTTGCGCAGCGAATGGCAGCGGGTCGATGCGGCCCTCAAGGCTGTGTTGGCGGAGCTGGCAGCATGAACCGGGGGGCCTGGCGGGTTCTGGTTGCCGACGATGATCCGACGGTTGGTCTGTTGTCGCGGGCGGCACTGGCCGGCGGGGATTTCGCGCCGACCATCGTCGACAATGGCAACGATGCGCTGGCCGAATTCCGGCGGCAGCCTTTTGACATCGTGCTGCTCGATGTCGAGATGCCGGGGCTGGACGGTTTCGAGGTCGCGGCGGCGATCCGGGCCAGCCATGGCGCGGGCTTTCCGGTCGTGCTGGTCACCGGGCGCAGCGATCCGGCTTTCATCGCCCAGGCGCAGGCACTTTCGGCCGACTACATCGCCAAGCCGGTCAACTGGCCGTCGCTGGCCGGCCTGTTGCGAGCCATGCTCGGCGCCGTGCACTGCTAGGGCGTCTTCACACCCTAGGCCCCGTCGCTCGGCTTTTCCCTCGTTGCCCCGGCTGGTGATGCTTGTGGCAGAATCGGATCAAACGGTCTGGGGCGACGTACTGAAGGTACGAACAAGGGGGAGGATATGGGACAGCGGGGACATCGAGGACATCGGAAATTTTCCTGGGCATTTTTGGGCGCCCTGATTTTGGCCATTTTCGGGGCATCGAGCGTGGCGCTGGCGCAGGAGGCTCGGCCGCTGGTCAAGGGGCAGACGCTGTACCTACCGATTTATTCCCACATGCTGTACGGCAATCTGGGCAAGAGCGGCAAGGCATCAAATGTGCTGCTCTCGGCCCTGGTCAGTATTCGTAATACCGACGGCAAACGGCCGCTGCGGATTGTCTCGGCCAGGTATTTCGATACGCATGGCAAGCTGCTGGGCGAACGGGTGCCGGCGCCTGTGCTCCTGGCACCCTATGGCACCCTCGAATTGTTCGTCGAACTGAATGATGCTTCCGGCGGCTCGGGCGCCAATTTCATCATCAAGTGGGATGCTGATCAGCCGATCAATCCGCCGCTGGTCGAATCGCTGCATGCCAACATGGATGGTGGCAAGGCCGTCATCTTCATGACGCAATCGGTGCCGCTGGTCGAATGAGCGTCGATTCCGGCGTCTCCCCGATCAAGACCCTGCAGACCGGCTATATCGTCCGGCTGCTCTATGTTGCGGTCGGCATGCTGATTGCCGTGCATGTGTTCGGCACGGTTGGCTACATGGTGCTGACCGAGAGCAAGTATTCGTGGTTTGACGCGTTCTACATGACCTTCATCACCGTTGCCACCATCGGCTTCGGTGAAATCATCGACATGTCGAGCAACCAGCCGGCCCGGATTCTCACCGTGGTCATCGGCATTCTCGGCGCCGGCAACCTGTCGCTGCTGTTTTCGGTCGTTACCGTGGCGCTGCTCGAAACCGACCTCAATGGAACCCTGCGGAGAAAACGCATGGAAAAAGCAATCAAGAAACTCAAAGGTCATTACATCCTCTGCGGCTTCGGCCGCGTCGGACGCAACATTGCGCACGAGCTGGAGGCGACCAACCGCCATTTCGTCGGTATCGATGAAGAGCTTCACCGGCTGGAGGATTACAAGGAGCGGAATCCCGGCTTCCTTTACCTGCATGGCGATGCCAGCGATGACGATATTCTGGTGGCAGCCGATCTTGAGGATGCCAAGGGCTTGTTCGCGGTGACCGGTGACGATTCGCGCAACCTGATGATCGTCATTACCGCCAAGCAGTTGAAGCCTGAATTGCGCGTCGTGGCGCGCTGCACCGAGCAGCGCAATATCGAGAAAATGCGCAAGGCGGGGGCGGATGCCATCGTTTCGCCGGATTTTACCGGCGGCATGCGCATCGCTTCGGCCATGATCCGCCCGCACGTGGTTTCCTTCCTCGACGAAATGTTGAAGTCGGAAAAAAACCTGCGGGTCGAGGAGGTGCCGGTGCCGGCCGGATTCATTCCCAAGCCGCTGGGGATGCTGAAGCTGCGTAGTGCCAATTACGTTTTTCTCGCCGTGCGCGAGCGCAATGGCAGCTGGCAGTTCAATCCGGACCAGGATTTCCTGCTCAAACCGGGTTACATGCTGATCGCCATGGCCAGCCCGGTCGGACGGACGGAAATCGAAACCCTGTTGATCGATATGGCGGCCTGATTCTGCCGCCAGGGTTCTCCCACCTTGGCGGGCGGCTTCCTATTCCCGCCTGACTGAAAAGCCGCTCTCGAGACAAGCCATGAAATCCCTGACCCCGGAACAGATGCGCCGTCGCTGGTTTGCCCTCGGCATCGTGGCGCTGGCTTACATCCTGTCCTTCTTCCTGCGTTTCGCGCCGGCCGGGATCGCTCAGGATCTGGCGGCCTCTTTCGAGACTTCAGCGGCCTCGCTCGGCATCCTGGCCGCGACCTATTTTTACGTTTATACGCTGATGCAGGTGCCGACCGGCATCCTGGTCGACACCCTCGGGCCGCGGCGTATCCTGGCCTTGGGCGGATTGATCGGCGGTGCCGGCAGCTTCCTGTTCGGATTCGCGCCCAGCCTTGAGCTGGCGCTGGTCGGCCGCACGCTGATCGGGCTGGGCGTGTCGGTCACCTTCATTGCCATGCTCAAGCTGGTGGCCGTCTGGTTCGAGGAAAGCCGCTTCGCCACCATGGTTGGCATTTGCATGCTGATCGGCAATCTCGGTTCAGTGCTGGCCGGTGCACCGCTCTCGGCGCTGGCCCAGGCGACCGGCTGGCGCGGGGTATTCATCGGTGTCGGTTTTGCTTCGCTGGTTCTGGGCGCCTTGTGCTGGCTGATTGTCCGTGACGCGCCGGAAGCCGGGACGGCAGCCCCCAAGCCGCGCTTCGACCGGACGGTGGTGCTCTCCGGCTTGTGGTCCGTGATCAAGAACCGGAATACCTGGCCGGCCGTGGCAGTCAATACCGGCATGTCCGGCGCCTTTTTTACCTTCGCCGGCTTGTGGGCGATGCCTTACCTGATGCAGGTGCATGGCCTGGCGCGTTCTGTCGCGGCAACGCATTTGTCGCTGTGGTTTGGCGGCTTTGCCATCGGCTGCCTGTTCATCGGCGGTTTGTCCGATCGTCTGGGCCGGCGCAAACCGGTGCTGATCGTCGCCTCGCACCTCTATGGCGCAATCTGGCTGATCTGGCTGTCCTGCGCGACGATGCCGCTCATGCTGTCGTATGTGCTTTTTGCCCTGATGGGGCTGACGACCGCAGGATTCAGTCTGACCTGGGCCTGCTCCAAGGAAGTGAATCCGCCCATGCTGTCCGGCATGTCGACCAGCGTCGCCAACATGGGGGGCTTTTTGGCCAGCGCGCTGTTGCAACCCCTGGTCGGCTGGATCATGGATCTTGGCTGGAAGGGGGAGATGGTCAGCGGCGCCCGTTTCTACGATGTGGAAACCTGGCGTTACGGCGTCCTGGTGGTCACCGTCTGCGCAATTCTTGGCGCCGCATCCTGCTGGTGGATCAGGGAAACGCGCTGCCGGAATATCTGGCAGGCCAGCCCGGGTGGCTGATCGTTGCTAATAAAGTCTAATTAAATCAATGGGTGAGCCGCAAACGACTTGTCTTTTTCAGGTAAATTAGCTTATTCTTATATTTATGAGTGCAAACATTCTTCGTCCTTTGGTTCTCGGCCTGTTTTTCGCGTCGACCGCAGCTTTTGCCGTCGATCCGCTGCCGGTCGTCGTTGTCCAGCCGCATGCGGTCGATCTGACCTTTCCTGCCGAGTCCTTGGTTGAAGCTGTCCAGCAGGCGACGGTGGGCGCCCAGGTAGCTGGTCGGGTGCTGGAAGTGAAGGCCGACGCTGGAAAATCCGTGAAGAAAGGCGATGTGCTGATGCGCATCGATGCCCGCGAAGCGGCCGAGGCAGCGCGGGCGGCCGAGGCGCAGTATGCCAACGCCAAAGTCAATTACGAGCGGACGAAAAGCCTGGTTGCCCAGAAATTCATGAGTGGCTCCGCCCTCGACAAGGCCAGGGCGGATTTCGATGCCGCTGCGGCCAATCGTTCGGCCGCCGGTGCCAGCCAGAGCCACGCCACCATCGTCGCGCCGATCACCGGCATCGTCGCCCGCCGCCATGCCGAACTGGGCGATATGGCGATGCCTGGCGTGCCGCTGTTCACCATCTACCAACCGGGCAGTCTGCGGGTGACGGCGAGCATTCCACAGCATCGCCTGAAGGAAATGCGCGGGGTGAAAACGGCGCGGGTCGAATTCCCAGAGCTGGGTAAATGGGTCGATTCGAACACCGTTCAGTTGCTGCCGACCGCCGATGCGGCCACTCATGTTTCGCAGGTGCGCGTCAGCCTGCCGGAGATGCCGGATGCGATGCCGGGCATGTTCGCACGCGTCCATTTTGTGACCGGACAAGCTGAAAAGCTGACCGTGCCGGTAACGGCCGTTTTGCGGCGTGGTGAAGTGGCGGCCGTCTATGTGCAGATGGCCGATAATCGCCTGAGCCTGCGTCAGTTGCGTCTGGGCGATGCCGTCGGGCGCGGCGAGGTCGAGGTGCTGGCCGGGCTGGCCAATGGCGACAAGGTGGTCACCGATCCGGTCAAGGCCGCCATTCAGCTCAAGTCGGGCAAGTAGGCGATGAGCCACGATAACGCTCGCCTCGGTATTTCCGGGCGCATTGCTGCCGTATTCCAGTCGTCGCGGATGACGCCCTTGCTGGCGCTGGTCGCCTTCCTGATGGGGCTGTTTGCGACGCTGGTCACGCCGCGCGAGGAAGAACCGCAGATCGACGTGACGATGGCCGATGTGCTGGTCGCCTTTCCGGGTGCTTCGGCCAAGGATGTCGAGAACCTGGTGGCGCGGCCGGGTGAGCAGGTCTTGTCGCGCCTGCATGGTGTCGAGCACGTCTATTCGATGTCGCGTCCCGGCATGGCCGTGATCACCGTGCAGTTCGAGGTGGGCGTCAAATACAACGATGCCGTGCTGCGGCTTTACGACACCGTCCATTCGCATCGCGACTGGCTGGCGCCCAATCTCGGCGTGCAGGAGCCGGTGATCAAGCCGCGCGGCATCGATGACGTGCCGATTGTTTCGCTGACTTTCTGGACCCCGGACCCGACTCGTTCGGCCTTCGACCTGCAACAGGTGGCGCGGGCGGTCGAAATCGAGTTGAAGCGCATCAAGGGGACGCGTGATGTTTCAACCCTCGGTGGTCCCGATCACGCCATCCGCGTCCTGATGGACGCCGAGCGGATGAACGCCTTTGGCGTCACGCCGCAGGATATTGCCGGTGCGCTGAAAGTTTCGAATGCGCTCCAATCTTCGGGCAGCCTGACTGCCGGCAATCGTGAAGTGCTGGTGCAGACCGGAACTTACCTCGAATCCGCGGCCGATGTGAAACGGCTGGTGGTGGCCGTTCGCGAGCGCAAACCAATCTACCTGAGCGATGTGGCGACCGTCGAAGATGGCCCCGACCAGCCGAAACGCTACGCCTGGTTCGGCAACAAGGATGGCGAATTCCCGGCGGTGACCATCCAGCTTTCCAAACAGCCCGGCGTCAATGCGGCCGATGTGGCCAGTTCGGCGATCGAGCGGATCAACAGCCTGAAGAACACGGTCATCCCGGAGGGCGTTGAAGTGACCGTGACTCGCAATTACGGTGAGACGGCCACTGAAAAGGCACAGAAGCTGATCGGCAAGCTGATCTTCGCCACCGCTTTCGTCGTGGCGCTGGTCTTCTTCGCCCTCGGCCGGCGCGAGGCGGTGATCGTCGGCGTGGCCGTGACATTAACCCTCGCCGCGACGCTGTTCGCCTCATGGGCCTGGGGCTTCACGCTGAACCGCGTCTCGCTGTTCGCGCTGATTTTTTCGATCGGCATTCTGGTCGACGACGCCATCGTGGTTGTGGAAAATATTCACCGCTGGCAAGGGCTGCATCCTGACAAAACCCTGCTCGAAATCATACCCGGCGCGGTCGACGAAGTCGGCGGCCCGACCATCCTGGCGACCCTGACCGTCATTGCGGCGCTGTTGCCGATGGCCTTCGTCAGCGGCCTGATGGGGCCGTACATGAGCCCGATTCCGATCAACTCATCGATGGGCATGGCGATTTCGCTGGCCGTCGCCTTCGTGGTGACGCCCTGGCTGGCCGCCAGACTGATGAAGTCGCACTCCTCCTCCTTCAAGGGGGAGGTTGGGAGGGGGATGGGGGCGAGTGGTGGGCTAGTTGCAGGCCAACCCATCCCCACCCCAGCCCTCCCCTTGAAAGGGAGGGAGCAACATGCATCGAAGCTCGATGCCCGACTGGACAGCACTTTCCGCAAGCTGTTGACCCCCTTCCTCGATCCGCTGAAAGGCGGCGCCGCCCGCGTCAAGCTGGCCATCGCCGTCGTGCTGCTGATCCTCGGTTCGGTCTCGCTGGCTTATTTCCAGCTCGTCGTGCTGAAGATGCTGCCCTTCGACAACAAGAGCGAATTCCAGATCATCGTCGATATGCCGGTCGGCACGCCGCTGGAGGAGACGGCGCGGGTGCTGCATGAAATTGGTGCCGAATTGGCCAGCGTGCCGGATGTCGTCAATTATCAGGCCTATGCCGGCACCGCCAGTCCGATCAACTTCAACGGTCTGGTCCGCCAGTACTACCTGCGGGCCGTGCCGGAAAAGGGTGACCTGCAGGTCAATCTGGCTGACAAGCATCATCGGTCGCGGCAGAGTCACGAAATCGCCGTTTCGGTGCGCGAGCGCATCGAGGCCATCGGCAAGCGCAATGGTGGCGTTGCCAAGCTGGTCGAAGTGCCGCCGGGGCCGCCGGTGATGTCGCCCATCGTGGCCGAGGTCTATGGTCCGGATTACGCCGGCCAGATGGCCGTCGGCAAGCAGGTGCGTGCCGCCTTTGAAAAGACGGCCGACATCGTTGCGGTCGACGACTATATCGAGGCGGATTCCCGCAAGTTCGTGCTGCATGTGCTGCAGAGCAAGGCCGCACAGATGGGCGTTGCGCAGAGCGACATCGTCGAGGTGGTCGGTATGGGGCTGGCCGGGCAGGATGTGACGCCGGCGCGCAATACCGAATCGAAGTTCGAAATTCCGGTCCGGGTAACCCTGCCGGCCGAGAAGCAGTCCACGCTCGATGCCTTGCTCAAGCTGCGTGTCCGTTCGCGCGATGGCCAGCTGGTGCCAGTTTCGGAGCTGGTCGAGGTGCGTGATGTGGCGCGTGAGAAAGCGATCTATCACAAGGATCTGCTGCCGGTCGTCTACGTCGTTGGCGACATGGGCGGCAAGCTGGATTCACCGCTCTACGGCATGTTCGACATTCGTTCCAAGATCAATGGCGTGGCGCTCAAGGAAGGTGGAACGCTGGGCGAATGGTTCATCCGCCAGCCGGGTGATCCCTATGCCGGCTACAGCGTCAAGTGGGATGGCGAGTGGCAGGTCACCTACGAAACCTTCCGTGACATGGGTATCGCCTACGCGGTCGGCCTGATCTTGATCTATCTGCTAGTGGTCGCTCACTTCGGCAGCTATCTGGTGCCGCTGATCATCATGGCGCCGATTCCGCTGACCATCATCGGCGTCATGCCCGGCCATGCGCTGTTCGGCTCGCAATTCACGGCGACCTCGATGATCGGCATGATTGCCCTGGCCGGCATCATCGTTCGCAACTCCATCCTGCTGGTTGATTTCATTAAGCAGCAGGTCGCGGCAGGCATGGACTTTCACGATGCCGTGATCCAGTCGGCGGCAGTACGGGCCAAGCCCATCGCGCTGACCGCGCTGGCTGCCATGCTCGGCGCCCTGTTCATTCTCGATGACCCGATCTTCAACGGTCTGGCCCTGAGCATGATCTTCGGCATTCTGGTGTCCACCCTGCTGACGCTGGTGGTTATCCCGGTTCTTTATTTCTCGGCTTTTCGCAAGGAGCATCAATAATGACTATCGAACGCATCATCCGCATCATGGCGGGCGCTTTCATCCTTTTGTCGCTGGCGCTGGGTATCGAGGGTAGCCCGATCTTCGTCTCGAAGTGGTTCCTCGCCTTTACCGCCTTCGTCGGCTTCAATCTGCTGCAGAGCGGCTTCACCGGCTTCTGCCCGCCGGAAAAACTGCTCGCCAAGATGGGCGTCAAGCGCAGTGAGGGCGGTTCCTGTTGCGGATAAGTGACAGCCACGAAAAGCGCTTTAAGATCAAGGATTAATAAAGTCTCATAAGCGCTTGTTGTATATGCATATTGTCTTTTTTTGTGGTGCGTCAAAAATTCCGCTGAAACATTGATTCGTCTCGGCTAAACTCCGGGCAACGCGTGTATCCGGAAAGTAATACTTTGACGCAAAGTCCGGCCGTAGCCGGCCGAAAATTCGTGTTGTTCGCCATGGGGGCGGTCGTTCTGGCCTGGGGCCTGATCGGCCTTGACCTGTGGATCGCCAGCCGCCATGCGGACGCCGGAATTGCCCTTTTGCCGGGCCTCCCGAATCCGCAGGGCTTGCCGACGTGGACGCTTCTGCTCCTCGTTCTGGGCGTGTTTCTCACTTTCCTTGTTGCCCAGGCTTATCGGCAGTTGCTCTCGGCAAAGCGCCAGACGGAAGCCAAGTTGGCCCTGCAGTGCCTGATCGTCGATCACGTCTCCGAAGCGATGATCGTCACCGACAGCGCCCAGCGAATTCTCTCGGTCAACGCCGCGTTCGAACAGATTACCGGCTATGCCGGCAACGATGTCCTGGGCAAGACGCCGACCATGCTCAGTGCCGGACATCACGGCCTGGGTTCTCATCGCAATATCTGGGATTTCGTTGCCGAGAACGGTTACTGGGAAGGCGAGCTCTGGGATCGCCGCAAGGATGGCGCGATCTATCCCAAGCAGATGCGGATTACGGCCATCTGCGAAGATGGCGTGCACGTCTCGCATTTCGTCAGCGTATTTACCGATACCAGCGAAAACAAGGCACAGGCGGAGCGTCTTGAATTTCTGGCTCGCCATGATCCGCTGACCAATCTGCCGAATCGGCTGGCGCTCGATGCCCATCTCGACGCCATCCTCGATGGTGCCGTGCCCGGCATCAACCGCATGGCGCTGCTGATCATCGACCTGGATAATTTCAAGACCATCAACGACTCGCTCGGCCATCATGCCGGCGACCGCCTGCTGAGCGAATTGGCGCGCCGACTGGGCGGCCAGATGGACAAGACGAAGCGTCTTTTCCGCTTGGGGGGGGACGAATTCGTGGTTGTCATCGATCGCCTGTTCAGTGAAGAGACGGTCATCGAACTGGTCAATCGGCTGGTCGGGGTGATCGGTGAGTCATGCAATATCGACGGCCATGTGCTGCACAGCACGCCATCAATCGGCATCAGTCTCTATCCGGAAGATGGTCGGGATGCCCAGGCCTTGATCCGCAATGCCGATACGGCCATGTATTACGCCAAGGCCAACGGTCGCAACAACTATAAATTCTTCACCGAGCCGATGAATGCGGCCGCCAACAAGCGCCTGCATCTCGAAAGCGAACTGTGGTCTGCCCTGGCTGAGAACCAGCTGATCCTGCATTACCAGCCGCAGATCGATCTGCTCAGTGGCAAGATCGTCGGCGTCGAGGCACTGGTGCGCTGGCGGCATCCACAGCGCGGCCTGATTCCGCCGGTCGAATTCATTCCGGTGGCCGAAGAGTGCGGCCTGATCCTGCCGCTTGGTCATTGGGTGCTGCTCACCGCCTGCCGGCAGGTCAAGTCCTGGCTCGATGCCGGGATCGACATGGGGGAAATGGCCGTCAACATCTCGGCGCACCAGTTCCGGCAGCCTGAGTTCATCGCATCGGTGCAGGCGATTCTGGCTGAAACCGGCTTGCCCGCCGGGCGCCTGGAACTGGAAATCACCGAAAGCACGATCATGCACGGTGTCGATGAGGCGATCCAGACCTTCGCCCAGCTCAAGGCCATGGGCGTCAAACTGGCCATCGATGACTTTGGCACCGGCTATTCGTCGCTGGCTTACCTGCGTCGCTTCCCGCTGGATCGCCTGAAGATCGATCGCTCCTTCCTGGCCGATGTCGAAACCGATCCGGATGCTGCCTCGCTGGTCACCTCCATCGTCCTGCTCGGCCGCTCGCTGGGGCTGCAACTGGTGGCCGAGGGCGTCGAAAACTTCGCCCAGGCCGAATTCCTCCGCACGCTCGAATGCGAACGCGTGCAGGGCTTCCACTTTTATCAGCCGGTTTGTGCGGAAGAAGTGGTCGGCGTCGGCCGCTTTCAGGAATTTGCTGCCCTGCAGGCCTGATGGGCTTTGCGCTGGGGGCGTTGGCGCCTAAAATTCCGGTCTTGTCGACACGGAGTTCAGCATGAAAATCGGATTTATCGGTTTGGGCATCATGGGGCGTCCGATGGCGCTCAACCTGATCAAGGGCGGCCATCAGGTGACCGTCTGGGCGCGCCGCGCCGAATCCATGCAAGCCTTGCTCGACGCCGGTGCCAAAGGTGCAGCCAACCCGACCGAAGCCGCCCGTGGCAACGAACTGGTAATTTCCATGGTGGCCGATGCCCCCGATGTCGCCGAAGTCATGCGCGGTGTTGCCGCGGCGGGGGAATCCGGCCTGGTGGCGGTCGACATGAGCACCATCGCGCCGGCGGCTGCCCGCCAGATTGGTGCCGACCTGGCGGCGGCCGGCATCGATTTTGTCGATGCGCCAGTCTCCGGTGGTGAAGTCGGGGCCATTGCCGGTACCTTGTCGATCATGGCCGGCGGTGCCGAAGCCGCCTTTGCCCGGGCGAAACCGGCCTTTGAGTGCATGGGCAAGAACATTGTCCACGTCGGTGCCTCCGGTGCCGGGCAGGTGGCCAAGGCCGCCAACCAGATTGTCACCGGCATGGGTGTGCTTGCCGTCGCCGAGGCCTTCGCCTTCGCCGCCAAGAATGGCGTCGACGCCGGCAAGGTGCGCGAGGCGCTGCTCGGCGGTTTTGCCTATTCGAAGATTCTCGAAAACCACGGCCAGCGCATGCTCGACCGTAATTTCAAGCCGGGCTTCAAGAGCTGGATGCATGAGAAGGATTTGAATATCGTCATGCAGACCGCGCATGAGCTTGGCCTCTGTCTGCCGGGTTCGGCCGCCACGGCGCAGATGTTCAATGCCATGGTTGGCAGCGGTCTGGGTGAGGAAGATTCCATCGCCGTGCTGAAATTGCTGGAAAGGCTGTCAGGACAGGCATGAGAGTCGGTTTCATCGGCCTGGGGGTCATGGGGCGCCCGATGGCGCTGCATTTGCAGCGCGCCGGTCACGAACTGGCGGTCTGGGCTCGCCGGCCGGAAAGTATCGGCGAACTGCCGGCCAAGGTCTGCGCGACCCCGGCTGAACTCGGACGCTGCTGTGAGGTGGTGTTCACGGTCATTACCTCCAGTGCCGATGTCGAAGGCGTGGCGCTCGGCAAGGATGGCCTGCGCGAGGGGATGGCCGCCGGTTCGGTGCTGATCGACTGCTCGACCATTGCGCCCGATACGGCACGCCATGTTGCGGCACGGCTGGCCGAAAAAGGTATCCACATGCTCGATGCGCCGGTCTCCGGCGGTGTTCAAGGCGCCATCGATGCCTCGCTGGCGATCATGGCCGGCGGCGACGCCGAAGTGCTGGAACGCGTGCGGCCGCTGCTGGCCTGTCTGGGCAAGCTGATTGTTCATGTCGGGCCGAATGGGGCCGGGCAGGTGGCCAAGGCCTGCAACCAGATGATCATGGTCGCCGCCATCGAGGCAGCGGCCGAGGCGATGCGCCTTGCTACGGCTTCCGGTGTCGATTGCGCCAAGGTGCGGCAGGCGCTGGCCGGCGGTTCGGCCGCTTCGCGTGTGCTTGATGTGATGGGGGAGCGCATGGTGCGCCGTGATTTTTCGGCCGGCATCGAAGCGCGCCTGCATCACAAGGATTTCGGTCTGGTGCTCGAAGCGGCCCGCTGTAGCGGTGTGCCGGTGCCGCTCACCGCGGTCGTCGATCAACAATTGAATGCGCTGATGGCGCAAGGCTGGGGGCGTGACGATACGTCCTCGCTGTTACGCGTGTTGGAATTGTCATGACCCAGATTGCCCAGTTGTCCGAAGCCGAAATCGAAGCGCGTTTCCGCGTTACCGGAGTAAAGCCGGTTGCCTTCCTGCTCGGGGGCTATGCCAAGGAACGTGAGCCGTTTTCCGTCCAGTTCGGAGGGGCTGCCGAGATGTTCCTGACCACTCCGCTGGCCGCGCAGGTGGAGAAGGGGCAGCTGATTTTCGATTGCAGCGGCAGCGTCGAGACCAATCAGCGCCTGCTGCGCAGCGAGCGCAATATTTTCATCGGGCGGCCGGGCGGGGTTCATGTTCAATTCACCACCGGTGCGGCCCGCGAAGTGGTTTACGAGGGCAGCAAGGCGTTTGCGGTTACCTTGCCGCAGTACGTTGTGCGGCTGCAGCGCCGGGAATATTTCCGTATCGAAACGCCGCGGATCAATCCGCTGGAGTTTTTCGGCCGCCTGGCGGACGGTACGCTGCTCAAACTACCGGTGCACGATATTTCGGTATCCGGTATCGGGGTCAATGCGGCTGTCGTGCCTGAAGGCATTGTGCCCGGTGTAGTGCTCGCCAACTGCCATTTTTCCCTGCCCGGTGATGGCAAGGACCTGTTCTTCAGCGCCACGATCCGCAATGTGCTGGAGCAGGAAAGCCGCGGCGGCAACCGTCACTGGCGCATCGGGATGCAGTTCAACGACTTGTCGAGTGGCGACGAGGTGCGTATCCAGCGCTACATCGCCAAGATCGAGCGCG
The DNA here is from genome assembly GCF_020510625.1 of Ferribacterium limneticum. Taxonomy (NCBI): domain Bacteria; kingdom Pseudomonadati; phylum Pseudomonadota; class Betaproteobacteria; order Rhodocyclales; family Azonexaceae; genus Ferribacterium; species Ferribacterium limneticum. The sequence continues at coordinate 875,598 of NZ_CP075191.1, forward strand.
AGCGGCACGAGCTTTCCTGAGCGTCGGCTGATTGACCCCGCGTTGCCGTAGCAGCGGGGATTCAGCGTCTTGATTTACCGGCGCGTGGGCGCGCCGAAACCGCTTTAATCGGCGGTTCCCTGACAGACATCGCAGCGGTGGATTTCCACCGTGGCGTGCACGATTTCCTCATGGATCCCCAATGCGCTGCGGACTTGCAGCGGCGTCAGCGCCTGATCGTGGGTGAGCAGGCTGAGCGCGCAGGCATAGGCGCCGTTGCCGACGCGCCAGACGTGCAGGTCAGTCAGTTGCGTGTTGCCGGCTTGCGGCAATTGTCCGATGACTTCGCGGATTTCGGCGACCACCGGGTGGTCCATTTCGCGGTCGAGCAGCACATGGCTACTTTGCACGATCAGGTTCTTGGCCCAGAGGGCGACCAGCACGGCGCCGACCAGCCCCGTCGCGGGATCCAGCCAGGCCCAGCCATAGAACCAGCCACCAGCCAGCGCGGCGATCGCAAGTACCGAGGTCATCGCATCGGTGATGACATGGATGTAGGCCGCCTTGAGATTCAGGTCGTGGTGATGGTGGTGGGCGTGGTCATCGCCGTGATGATGGTGGTGATGCCCGTGATCGTGGGCTTTGCCGAGGATCAGCGCGCAGACCAGATTGACCGCCAGGCCGAGGATGGCAACGCCCATCGCTTCCGGATAATGGATGGTCTGCGGCGACCACAGGCGTTCGAGCGAACCGAAGACCATGGCCGCGGCAACACCGAGCAGGAAGATGGCGCTGGTGTAGCTGGCCAGCACCTCGATTTTCCAGGTGCCGAAGGCGAAGCTGGGGTCGGCCGCGTACTTGCGGGCGGCGGCATAGGCAAAGGCCGAGAGGCCGATGGCCAGCGCGTGCGAACTCATGTGCCAGCCATCGGCCAGCACGGCCATCGAGTTGAACCACCAGCCGGCAAGGATTTCGACCAGCATCGTGGCGATGGTGATCCACATGACCAGCCGGGTGCCGCGTTCGGCGGCTGCGTTGCCTGTGCTGTACTGGTGTTGGTGGGCCCAGCGCGAGATGTCGTGTTGAGGCTGGCTCATTGCTGTCCGTAGCCCTTGAACTTGTTGAGCACCTCGGCCATTTCGTCGGTCGAAAGCAAAACCGGGCTGCCGAGCTGGCTGGCCCGCCAGTATTGTTCGCACAATTCTTCCAGCTCGATGGCCAAGGCCAGTGCCTCGGCGAGGTCGCGGCCGGCGACCAGCATGCCGTGGTTGGCCAGCAGGCAGCCCTTGCGGCCATCCATCGCGGCCATGGCGGCAGTCGAAAGCGCTTCCGATCCGAAAATGGCGTAGCGGGCGCAACGAATGCTGTCGCCGCCAAAGCGGGCGATCATGTAATGGAAGGCCGGAATGCCCTGGCGCAGGCAGGCCAGGCTGACGGCGAAGGGCGAATGGGCGTGCAGTACGGCGCCGATTTCCGGGCGGCTGGCGTAGAGGTCGCGGTGGAAGCGCCACTCGGATGAGGGCTTGCGGCTACCGACATGCGAACCGTCGAGCCCCATCAGCGGAATATCGTCGTCGCGCAGGGCCTCGTAGGCCATGCCGGTCGGTGTGATGTAGAAGCCCTCGCCACTGCGCACGCTGACGTTGCCGGCGGTGCTGCGGTTGAGGCCGGCCGGCTGCATGGCGCGGGCGGTGCTGATCAGTTGGGTGCGCAGGTCAGCCATGGGCTTCCTCCGGATAGAGGGCCAGCAGGCCTTCGCGGCTGGCCGGGCAGATGCCGCGTTCGGTGATGATGGCCTTGACCAGCCAGTTCGGTGTCACGTCGAAGGCCGGGTTGGCAACATCCTCGCCAGCCGGCAACTGGCGCAGCGCGGATGGCACGCCGCGGCTGTCGAGGCCGTGCACCAGGCGGAATTCGTCGCCGTCACGTTCCTCGATCGGGATGCTGGCCCCCTCGGGACAGGCGAAATCAAGGGTCGAGCGCGGCGCGGCGACGTAGAAGGGAATGCCGTTGTCGGCGCAGGCCAGCGCCTTCAGGTAGGTACCGACCTTGTTGGCGACGTCGCCGTTGGCGGCAATGCGGTCGGCGCCGACGATCACCGCGTCGACCTTGCCGTTGCGCATCAGCAGGCCGGCAGCGTTGTCGGCGATCAGGGTGTGCGGCACGCCGTGCTGTTCCAGTTCCCAGGCGGTGAGCAGCCCCTGGTTGCGGGGGCGGGTTTCCGAAACCCAGACATGCACCGGCACGCCGGCATCGTGCGCCGCATAGATCGGCGACAGTGCCGTGCCCCAGTCAACCGTGGCCAGCCAGCCGGCGTTGCAGTGGGTCATGATGTTCAGGGTCTGGCCGTCGGCGACGATCAGGTCATTCCAGAGCTTGAGTCCGTGCTGGCCGATGGCGGCGTTCTGCGCCACGTCTTCCTCGGCGATGGCGGCAGCCTCGGTCCAGGCAGCTTCGCAGCGTGCTTCCGGCGCCAGCGGGCGGAGGACTTTTTCCATCCGGGCCAGCGCCCAGTGCAGATTGACGGCCGTCGGGCGCGTTGAGCCGAGCACGGCCAGAGCTTCATCCAGCCGGTGGTCGGAAGCCTCGAAATCGAGCGCAATGGCCAGGCCGTAAGCGGCGGTGGCGCCGATCAGCGGCGCGCCCCGGACCTGCATGGCGCGGATGGCGTGGGCCGCCTCTTCCAGCGTGGCGACGCGCACCCAGTGCAGCGCATGCGGCAGCCGGGTCTGGTCGATGATGTCGATGGCGCGCCGCTCAGGATGGGCGCGCAGGGTGCGAGTGGGGATACCGTCGATGTTCATGGGTCAGAGTGGTGCTGTGTGGGTGCGCAGCCAAGCGGCGTAATCGCTCTCGCCAATTTCTCCGGCGGCGAGGGCGAGCATGGTTAGCGTAGCGTCCTGTTGGGTGGCGGTCAGGCGGTAGCCATTCAGACGCAGGAACATACCGGCGCCAAGAAAGCCGGCTCGCTTGTTACCGTCAATGAAGGGATGGTTTTTGGCCAGTCCGAAGGCATAGGCGGCAGCGCAGTCAAAAAGGTCTGGGTTGCCATAGTGGAGGAGGTTTTCCGGTCGTGCCAGCGCCGAGTCGAGCAAGCCTTCATCGCGGATGCCCTGGGCGCCGCCGTGCAGCACCAGACTCTCACCGTGCAGGAGCAATAAAGCCCGCCGGTTGATCCAGATGAACATGCTACTTGGCGAGTTCGTGGAAAGTGTCGCGGAATTCGCGCATGAACTCGCGGCCGGCTTCAACCTGTCGCGCAACTTCGGGGTCGTAAGGCGTCATCGAAAAGCCTTCGGGTGATTCGACGAGATAAACCGTGTCGCCCTTGTCGACATGCAGCATGGCCAGGGCTTCCTTGGGCAGCACAACGCCCACCGAATTGCCGATCTGGGTCAGTTTGAGTGCGAACATGGACGTCTCCGAATCTTGTTATAACGGATGTAATACTAAACCTTTTTTGAAGCCGATGCTTGTTCGTGCGCCAGCCTTGCCGCATGATTTCAGCCACTTTTTGCCGTTGAGCGCAGGAACCATGCAAACCAGTATTCAGATCGACTCCCGCTTCCCGAACATGGGAACGACCATCTTCACCGTGATGAGCCGGCTAGCCGCCGAGTGCGGGGCGGTGAACCTGTCGCAGGGCTTTCCCGATTTTCAGGCCGAGCCGGCGCTGTTCGACGCCGTGCACCGCCACATGCTGGCCGGGCGCAATCAGTACGCGCCGATGGCCGGCTTGCCTGAGTTGCGCCAGGCCATCGTGGACAAGGTGGCGGCCTTGTACGGCCCGCGTTTCGATGTCGAGTCCGAAGTGACGGTCACGGCCGGGGCGACGCAGGCGATCTTTACCGCCATCGCCGCCTTCGTCCGGCCGGGCGACGAGGTGATCGTCTTCGAGCCGGTGTACGACAGCTACGTGCCAGCCATCGAGACGGTCGGCGGCACGGCGGTCTACGCCCAGCTCAAATTCCCGGATTACGCCCCGGACTGGGCGCAGGTCGCCGGGCTGATCTCGCCGAAGACGCGGATGATCATCGTCAACTCGCCGCACAACCCGACTGGCAGCCTGCTGACGGCGGCCGATCTCGACAAGCTGGCGGAGTTGGTCCGTGGCACGGATATCGTGATTCTGTCCGATGAGGTGTACGAACATATCCTGTTCGACGGCGAGCAGCACGCCAGCCTGTGCGGTCATGCCGAGCTGGCAGCGCGCAGCATCGTTGTTTCCAGCTTCGGCAAGACCTATCACATCACCGGCTGGAAGATCGGCTACGTGGTCGGGCCGGCCGCCCTGATGGCCGAGTTCCGCAAGGTGCATCAGTTCAACGTCTTTACCGTGCATGCCCCGTCGCAACTGGCGATTGCCGAATACATGCAGGATGCCTCGCGCCATCTCGGGCTGGCGGCCTTCTATCAGGAAAAGCGGGACTTTTTCCGTGGCTTGATGGCGGGGACGCCCTTTGAACTGCTGCCTTGCCGCGGCACCTATTTCCAGCTGGCGCGCTACGACCGGATTTCCGATTTGCCCGACCGCTCCTTTGCCGAATGGATGGCGCGGGAAGTGGGTGTCGCGGTCATTCCGGTTTCGGTTTTCAATGCGGATGGGCGCGATGACAAGGTTGTCCGCTTCTGCTTTGCCAAGCGCGAGGAAACTTTGCGGGCTGCCGCCGATCGGCTGTGTAAAGCACTGTAATGAAACCTGAAAATATGAAAAATGCTTGACCTTGTTCCTTGCTGAAGAGAATAATCAAACGGTCAATAAACCAATATCCACGGAGAAAACAGTATGGGAATGATTCAGGAATTCAAGGAATTTGCGGTCAAGGGCAATGCCATGGATCTGGCCGTTGGCGTGATCATCGGCGGCGCTTTCGGCAAGATCGTCGACTCCATCGTCGGCGACCTGATCATGCCGCTGGTCAGCCGTATCGTTGGCAAGCTCGATTTTTCCAACCTGTTTGTCGTGCTCGGTGACAACCCGAACAACCTGGCAACGCTGGCCGATCTGAAGAAAGCCGGTATCGCCGTCTTTGCCTACGGCTCTTTCCTGACCATTCTGGTCAATTTCGTCATCCTCGCCTTCATCATCTTCATGATGGTCAAGCAGATGAACCGCCTGCGCAAGGAAGAACCGGCGGCGCCGGCCGAAGCCCCGCCGCCCCCGGAAGATGTGCTGCTGCTGCGCCAGATTCGCGATTCGCTGCAGAAGTAAGCTGCTCCAATCCCCGAAAGCCGCCGTCAGGCGGCTTTTTTGTTTGTGGCCTGGCTGCTCAGATGCAACACTTCGTAACACCGGCTGTGAGCGGTCTGTCCAAAGCCAGGCGGCAGCGTTAATCTGATAACGACACTAAACCCCGAGGGGAAAAGCCATGAAAAAAAGACTGCTTATCGCCGCATTGACTGCCGCCATGCTGCTCGGCGGCTGCGTGGTGGCCCCGTACGACACTTACCCGGTCTATGGCGACCCTGTTTATGTCGAGCCGCCGCCGCAGCGTATCGAGCATCCCGGCTATGCGCCGGCCGTTGGTTACCTGTGGATAGGGGGCTACTGGAACTGGAGCGGCCATCAGCACGTCTGGATTCCCGGGCGATGGGAGGCGCCGCGCCCGGGGTATCGCTGGATTGAGCCGCGCTGGGAGCGGGATGGCCGCAACTGGCGCCAGCAGCGCGGTGGTTGGCAGCCTGAGCACCACCCGCAGGCGGCGCCACGCTACGAGCGTCGCGAGGCGCCGCGTCCGGAGCCGGTGCCGCAGTACCGTCAGGAGCGTGGCCATCAGGCGCCCGTGCAGCAGGCGCCGGCGCCTATGCCGCCCTCGGTCCAGTCGCCAGCGCCGCGTCGTGAAATGGAAAGCCGCCAGCCGCCCGCCCAGGAGATGGGCCGGCGAGGCCAGCCCGAAATACGGACCGCCCCGGAACAGCGTGGGCCTGGCGCCCAACGTGATGAGCGCGGTCGTGGCGAGCAGCGCGATGAGCGTCGTTCAAAACGCCGGGATGAGGATGACCGCCGCTGATTTAGCGGGTGCCGAAGACGCCCATCCAGAGGGCTTCTACGGCCGCAATGTGGTTCTCGATGGCGTCGCGCGGAATCGGTGCCTTGGGCGTGGCCGATAGTCGCTTGGCGTGCTGCAGGCGCCGGTATTCGCGATAGGCGTTGCCGGCGGCCTTGGCTTGCTGCGGATCGATCAGGCCCAGTTCGCCGGCCATGCGCAACAGGGCGATGTTGCCCAGGTTGCCGGTCAGGCTGGCGTGCTGATGGGCATAGCCAAGCACCAGATACTGGACGATGAACTCGACATCGACGATGCCGCCGATGTCGTGCTTGAGCCCGAATTCGGTTTCGCTCTTCGAGGCATGCGCGTCGAGCATCTTGCGGCGCATGGCGATGACCTCTTCCTTCAGCTTGGCGAGGTCGCGCGGCTGGCGCAGGATTTCGCAGCGGATTTCCTCGAAACGCTGGCCGACGGCCGGATCGCCGGCGCAGAAGCGGGCGCGGGTCAGGGCCTGGTGTTCCCAGACCCAGGCGTTGTTCAGCTCGTAATCGCGGAAAGCATCGACGGAGACGGCGAGCAGGCCGGAGTCGCCATTCGGGCGTAGCCGCAGGTCGGTCTCGAACAGGATGCCGGCCGAGGTCTGGCTCGATAGCCAGGAATTCAGCCGTTGGCCGAGGCGAGTGTAGTTTTCCGGGGCGTCCTGATCGTCGTCTTCGTAGAGGTAAACGAGGTCGAGGTCGGAGGCGTAGCCCAGTTCCTTGCCGCCCATCTTGCCGTAGCCGATGATGGCGAATTTCGGCGTTTCACAATGCCGCTTCTTGATCGTCTGCCAGCACAGCGGCAGGGTTTCCTGGACGATGGTGTCGGCCAGTTCGGTCAGATGGTCGGACAGATGCTCGATGGTCTGCAGGCCGGCCAGATCCTGCGCCAGCAGCCGGAAGACCTGGCCGTGGTGCATTTCACGCAGGATGTCCATCTCCCGCTCGGTATCGCCGGCATGCTGGGCCAGGTTGTCGCGCAGATTTTCACGGAAACCGGCCCAGTTGGTGGCGATCTCGTAAAGGCGAGGGTCGAGCAGCTCGTCGAGCAGCAGCGGGTGGCGGTTCAGGTACTCAGCCGCCCAGTTGGAGGCGCAGATCATGTCGGCGACACGGCGTAGCGCCATCGGGTATTGCTGCAACAGGGCCAGATACGACCCTCGGCGGGCGATGCCTTCGAGGAAGCTGATGCCGCGGGCCAGTGTCGTGTCGGGGGCGCCGGTGGCGCCGGCGGCTTCGATCAGGCGCGGGCCGACGGCGTCGAGGCGGGAGCGGTTGGTGGCCGGCAGTTGCTGGTAACGACTGGAAGCACGCAGTTCGGCCAGGCGGGCGATCGCCTCCCGGGGGTGCCGGAAGCCGAGGTTGCCGAAGGCTTCGATGGCCGTTTCTTCGTCCATCTGGCCTTGCCACAGGCCGATCAGCGGATGTTCCCCGGCTTCAGGATCGGAGAAGACGGCTTCGAAGTGCCGGCTGACCTTGGTGCGGTGGTCGTCGAGCACCGCGAGCATCGACGCCCAGTCCGGGAAGTCCATGCTGCGGGCAATCCTGGCTTTTTCGCCGTCTTCGACCGGCAGCATGTGCGTCTGCTTGTCTTCGACGTACTGCAGGCGATGCTCGAGGCGGCGCAGGAAGATGTAGGCTTCGCGCAGTTCCTGCTCGGTTTCGGCCGGGATCAGCTTCCGGTCGACCAGTAGGGCAAGCACCGACAGCGTCGGGCGGATCTGCAGCGCCATGTCGCGGCCGCCGCGAATCAGCTGGAAAACCTGGGCCATGAATTCGATTTCACGGATGCCGCCCGGGCCGAGCTTGACATGGTCGGCCATGTCCTTGCGCGCCACTTCGCGGCGGATTTGCGCGTGCAGGTCGCGCATGGCGTTGATGGCGCCGAAATCGAGATACTTGCGGAAGACGAAGGGGCGGGCAATTTTCTGCATTGCCGTCACCCAGTCCGGCTGCAGGTTGGCGCCGGCGTTCATGGTCCGACCCTTGATCCAGGCGTAGCGCTCCCACTCGCGGCCCTGGGTGATGAAGTAGTTTTCCAGCGCATCGAGCGAACAGACCAGCGGGCCGGAATCGCCGTTTGGGCGCAGGCGCATGTCGACGCGGAAGACCTGGCCGTCGGCGGTCAGGTCACCGAGGGCGCCGATGATGCGCTTGCCGAGGCGGGTGAAAAAGTCGAAATTCTCGATGCTCTTCGGGCCGGCGGTGTCGCCGTCTTCCGGGTAGATGAAGATGTAATCGACGTCGGAGGAGACATTCAGCTCACGCCCGCCGAGCTTGCCCATGCCGATGATCATCAGGCGTTGCGGGCGGCCCTGCTTGTCCAGCGGCTCGCCGTAGGTGGCGACCAGTTGGCGGTGGTAATAATCGAGCGCAAAGTTGGTCGTCACATCGGCGAGCAGGGTCATGCTCTCGACAATTTCGGCCAGCGGCGCCAGGCCGCCCAGATCGCGCAGGACCAGGTGGGCCATGGCACGATGGCGCAGGCGGCGCAGCACGGAGCGGACCGTATCGTCGTCGGCGAATTCCCGCTGCAACGGCGCCAGCAGCAGTTCCTCGGAGAGGGGCTGGTGCCAGGTGGCGGCCAGTTCCGGAATCAGGTCCGGGTGGGCATTGAGCTGGTTGGCCAGGTAGCGGCTGTGGTCGACAGCGGCTTGCCAGCGGGGATCGAGGGTGGTGTCCATGATGGTCGGTCGGCGGTTTAGCCGAAAAGGATAGAATGTTGGTTTTCGCTATCTGCTGATTGTAGTGACCTATTACCTTCCATGGCAAAGCGGCTTGACGCGTGAATGACCCGCTGAGCCGGAATTCCGGCGTGATTTCGCAGGATGTTCGTATCGGGCTGTATCACCGCCTGCATTGGCTGTGGCCTATCCTGGCCAAGCCGGCCGTTGGCCGCGCCCTGCGCCTGCTGGGCTGGGGTGTTCTGGCCGCCTGGCTGGCCTTTGCCATTTTGCTGCTCGCCTTGCGCTATGCCGTGTTGCCCAAGATTTCGGACTACCGGGTGCAGATCGAGCAGGCGGCGACGAAAGCGGTCGGCCAGCCGGTCTCCATCGGCCGGATTGAGGCGCGCTGGCAGGGGCTGAACCCGGATCTGGTGCTCGACGATGTCGTGGTCGCCGATCGCCAGGGCGCGCCGGCCTTTTCGCTGGCCCGGGTCGAAGGCGTGCTGTCCTGGCAAAGCCTGTTGCGACTGCGCCCGACCCTGGCCTTGCTGGCTTTCGACGGCCCGGTGCTGCATGTGCGCCGGGAAACCAGCGGCAAGCTCACCATCGCCGGCATGGATACCGAGGGCGAGAGCGACCCGGCCTTTGCCGAATGGGTACTCGAACAAAAGCGCATCCGTATCCGCGACGCCACCATCGTCTGGGACGACCGGCTGCGCAAGGCGCCGCCGCTGGTGCTGGAAGATCTGCAGTTCGCCCTGGACAACAGTGGGCGCCGCCATCGCTTCGGGTTGTCGGCGGTGCCGCCGGAGTCTCTGGCCGCGCGCATCGACATTCGAGGCGAGGTCAAGGGCGATCTCGGCGAGGCGCTGGACAACCTGTCCGGCAAGGTTTTTGTCGAGCTCGATTACGCCGATCTCGCCGGTTGGCAGCCGTGGGTCGATTACCCCGTGCACCTGCCGCAGGGCCGAGGCGCCTTGCGCATCTGGGGCGATATCGACGATGGCGCCGGCAAGGTGACGGCCGACGTGGCACTGGAGGAATTGCGCATCCGCCTCGGACGCAAACTGCCGGAACTCGACCTGGCCAGCATGCGCGGCCGTCTGGAAGGGCGTTACAAGGCGGATGCGTGGGCGCTGGTCGGCCACAAGGTCGAACTATTGACGCAGGACGGCATTCGTATCGCACCGACCGATTTCAAGGTCGAATGGCGGCAGGACCCGAAGAGCGCCGCGCTGAGCGGCAATGCCAGCGCCAGCTTCCTCGATTTGTCGGTGCTGGCACGACTGGCGGCTTACATGCCGCTGGACGCCCATAGCCGGGATTTGCTGATCCGTCATCGTCCGCAGGGCCAGATTTCCGAATTGAAGACGAGCTGGTCGCTGGATGGCGAGACCCTCAAGCGCTACAGCCTGAAGACGAACTTCCGCCAGTTGGGCATCGAGGCCGATCGCTATTTCCCCGGGGCCTCGGGCCTCTCCGGCAATATCGACCTGACCGAAAAAGGCGGTGAATTGACGCTGAATTCCACGACTTCAGGCCTGTCGCTGCCGGCCATTTTCCCCGAGCCGGATATTGCGCTGGATACCCTGAAAGCGCGGGCCAGCTGGAAAAACTCAGCAGAGGCCGTCGATATCAAGCTGGAAAAGTTGGAGTTTGCCGGCCCGGATGCGGCCGGTTCGGCTCTCGGCTCTTACCGTTATACCGGCCAAGGTCCCGGTGAAATCGACCTGACGGCCAGTGTCGACCGGGCCGATGGACGCGCCGTCTGGCGTTACATGCCGCATGTGGTCAATGCCGAAGCGCGGAACTGGTTGAAGCGCGGCATCGTCGCCGGCCGTGGCTACGATGGCCGGCTGGTGCTCAAGGGCAATCTCAAGGATTTCCCGTTCCGCGACGGCAAGAGCGGCAAGTTCATCGTCACCGCCAAGGCGACGGAAGCCAAGATCGACTACGCCGCCGGCTGGCCGACCATCGAACATATCGATGCCGACATGAGCTTCGGCACCGGCATGAAGATCCTTGCCAGCAAGGGGCGCATCCTTGGCGCCTCGTTGTCGGATGTGACGGTGGATATTCCCGATTTCGAATCGCATGAGGAAATGCTGCTCGTGCGCGGCCTCGCCCAGGGGCCGACCACGGAATTCTTCCGTTTCATGGAGCAGAGCCCGGTCTCCGAGAAGATCGATCGCTTCACCGATGGCATGAAAGCGGTGGGCAATGGCACGCTGAATCTTGAGCTCGACATTCCGCTGCGCCATGTGATCGACACCAAGATGCGCGGCGACTACCGTTTCCAGAACAACCAGCTGCAGCCGCTGGCCGGTTTGCCGCCGCTGACCCAGGTCAATGGCCGTCTGCAGCTGACCGAAAATTCGGTGGTCGCCCAGGATATCGTTGGTCGGGTCTTCGGCGGACCGCTCAAGGTCCTGGTCAAGAGTGCCGGCGACAAGGTCGGGGTGGTGGCCAGCGGGACGGCGAATATCGGCGAGGTGAGCAAGCATTTTGGTTGGCCGCTGATCAACTACTTGACGGGTAGTGCCGGCTGGAAGGCCGATATCAACATCCGCCGCCGCAATGCCGAAGTGGTGGTCGAGTCGGATCTGCTGGGCGTCAGTTCGCCATTGCCCGAGCCGTTGAACAAGAATGCGACAACACCGTTGGCCCTGCGCATCGAGCGCTCCACGCCGGATGCCCAGCGCGAGCAATACCGGATCACGCTCGGCAAGATCGGCCAGGGGGTGATCGTTCGCCGACTGGATAACTGGGAGCGTGGTGTCTTCGCCGTCGGCGATGCTGAGCCGCGCCTGCCGGAAAAAGGGCTGGCCGTGCGGGTGGCGACGCCGCGCATCGATGCCGATGCCTGGAAGAATTTCCTGCCCGACAACGGAAACGGGGCGACCCTGGATAGCGGTGGCCTGGCCCTGAATGTGGTGACGCTGAAAACACCGCAACTGCGGGTGTTCGAGCGCGATTTCAGCCAGGTTGATCTCAGCCTGCGGCCGCGTGATGGCGGCTGGCAGATCGGCCTGAACACCCGCGAAGCGGTGGGCGATGTTTTCTGGAAGAGTGCCGGTGAAGGCTGGGTCGAAGGCAATTTCAAGCGACTGATCGTGCGGCCGGCGACCGAAATTGGCGAAGGCAGCACGACCCTGATCAATACCTTGCCCGGTATGAGCCTGGTCGTCGAGGATTTTCACATCGGTGACAAGGCGCTCGGCAAGCTGGACCTGAAAGCACGTAACGACAAGGGGGCGTGGCACCTCGATACGCTGAATTTGCAGAATCCGGACGGCGGCCTGAAAGGCAAGGGCATCTGGGTCAATAGCGGGCGACATCAGACGCGGCTCGATTTCGAGCTGACGGCCAAGGATATCGGCAAGCTGCTGGACCGCCTGGGCTATGCCGATACGGTGCGCCGGGGCAGCGCCAAACTCACCGGCGACCTGCAATGGAGCGGCCCGCTGACCGGAATTCATTACCCGTCGCTGACCGGGCAGATGGCGGTCGTCGCCGAGAAGGGGCAGTTCAACAAGCTGGAACCGGGCGTCGGCAAGCTGCTTGGCCTGATCTCGCTGCAATCCCTGCCACGCCGGCTGACGCTCGATTTTCGCGACATCTTCAGCGATGGCCTGGCTTTCGACAGCATCGATGCCAAACTGTCGGTCCGCAAGGGCGTCATGCGAACGACCGAGCCGTTGCGGATCAGCGGCCCGGCCGCGCAGGTCGAAATGCAGGGCGAAACCGACCTGAAAACGGAGACGCAGGATCTGCAGGTCGTCGTCCGTCCGGAGCTTGGCGGGCTGGCTGCGGTCGGCACGGCGGCGCTGATCAACCCGGTGGTCGGGGCTGCGGCGTTGGTTGCCAACACTGTGCTGCAAAAGCCGCTCAACCGGCTGTTCAGCTACCGCTATCATGTCACCGGCACCTGGGCTGATCCGCAAATCGACAAGGCCGGCGAGTCAGCGCAGGAAGTCAAAACCAAGCCGGAAGAAGAGGGCAAAGCCGTGGAAAATAAACCCGCCGTGGAAAGCAAGCCGTGAGCAAGCAGAATTGCCGTATCGCCGCCTTGCAGATGGTTTCCGGGCCGCGTGTCGCCGAAAACCTGGCTACTGCCGGGCGACTGGTCGACCAGGCTGTCGAGCAGGGCGCCCAGCTCGTGGTGCTGCCCGAGTATTTTCCGATCATCGGCGCCGCCGATGCCGACCGGGTGCGGGCGCGCGAGGATTTCGGGCATGGCCCGGTCCAGGAATGGCTAGCCGAGACGACGCAGCGCCATGGGGTGTGGCTCTTTGCCGGTTCGATCCCGCTGGCGGCGAGCAGCCCCGACAAAATGCGCAATTCCAGCCTGGTCTTCAACCCGGCCGGCGAGTGCGTCGGTCGCTACGACAAGGTGCACCTGTTCGGTTTCAAGAAGGGCGACGAGTCCTACGACGAGGCCAGTTTCATCGAGCCGGGCAGCCAGCTGGTGGCAGTGGACACGCCCTTTGGCCGCATCGCCCTGTCGATCTGCTATGACCTGCGCTTCCCCGAGTTGTACCGGGCCTTGGCGCCGGTCGACCTGATCCTGGTGCCGGCTGCCTTCACCGAAACGACCGGCCGGGCGCACTGGGAAATCCTGCTCCGCGCCCGGGCCATCGAGAACCAATGTTATCTTCTCGCTGTCGGACAAGGCGGCCGCCATGAAAACGGCCGGATGACCCACGGCAACAGCATGATCATCGATCCCTGGGGCGAAATCCTCGATCGCAAGCTGAAGGGGCCGGGCGTGGTCATCGCCGACCTCGATCACCAACGTATCGCCGAAATTCGCGAGAGCCTGCCGGCGCTCGCACACCGCAAACTTTAAGGAAGTATTCATGATGCAAAACAGCGCGCTGGCGCAAGCCGAATCCCTGCTGCTGGCCCCCTTCTCGCTGACCGAAGGCGATCTGACGCGGACCTTTGGCCAGATCCTGACGCATCAGGTCGATTACGCCGACCTCTACTTCCAGTATTCGCGTTCCGAGGCGTGGAGCCTCGACGAGGGCATCGTCAAATCGGGCAGCTTCAATATCGACCAAGGCGTTGGTGTCCGCGCCCTGTCTGGTGAAAAGACCGCCTTTGCCTACTCCGACGACATCAGCGCCATGGCGCTGGGCGATGCCGCCAAGGCCGTGCGGGCGATTGCCGCAGCCGGCCAGAACGGCATTCTGCCGGCGCTTTCTGCCACGACGGCAGCCCGCTCGTTGTATGTGCCGCACGATCCGATCGCTTCCTTGCCGGCTGATGCCAAGGTCAAACTGCTCGAACGCCTGGAAGGTTTTGCCCGGGCGCTCGATCCGCGCGTCATGCAGGTCATGGCTTCGCTGGCCGGTGAATACGAGGTGATCCTCGTTGCCGGTTCCGATGGCCGCCTGGCGGCCGACATCCGCCCGCTGGTCCGTTGTTCCATTTCGGTCATCGTCGAGGAAAACGGCAAGCGCGAACAGGGTTCGGCCGGTGGTGGTGGCCGTTTCGACTTCGGCTATTTTGATGACGAAGTGCTCCAGCGCTACGCCAAGGAAGCCGTACATCAGGCCATCATCAACCTGCATGCCGAGCCGGCCCCGGCTGGCCAGATGACGGTGGTACTCGGCGCCGGCTGGCCGGGCATCCTGCTTCATGAAGCGGTTGGCCACGGCCTGGAAGGCGATTTCAACCGCAAGGGCAGCTCGGCTTTCAGTGGGCGTCTCGGCCAGCGCGTCGCAGCCAAGGGCGTCACCGTGATCGACGATGGCACCATCGCCGACCGTCGTGGTTCGCTGAACATCGACGATGAAGGCAACACCACGCAACGCACCGTGCTGATTGAGGATGGCATCCTCAAGGGCTACATGCAGGACAGCCTGAATGCCCGACTGATGGGCGTTTCGCCGACCGGCAACGGCCGTCGCGAGTCTTTTGCCCATCTGCCCCTGCCGCGCATGACCAACACCATGATGCTGGCTGGCGAGCACGATCCGGCGGAAATCATCAAGTCGGTCAAGAAGGGGATTTATGCGGCCAACTTTGGTGGCGGCCAGGTCGATATCACCAGCGGCAAGTTCGTTTTCTCGATGAGCGAGGCCTACCTGATCGAAGACGGCCAGGTGACCCGCCCGATCAAGGGAGCGACGCTGATCGGCAATGGCCCGGACGCGCTGACCCGTGTTTCCATGATCGGCAACGACCTGAAACTGGACCCCGGTGTTGGTACCTGCGGCAAGGATGGCCAGAGCGTGCCGGTCGGCGTCGGCCAGCCGACCCTGCGTATTGATGGACTGACCGTGGGCGGCACGGCATAATCCCTACACATTGTGAGGGAATTGTATGATGCGTTCATTTCTTGTGCTGGCTGGTTTGCTTGTTTCGACAACACTTTTCGCGCAGCCGACCGCGCCGGAACGCCTGAAAACGCTCCAGGCCGACCCCGCTGCGCAGAAAGCAGCGGTTGAAGCCGGCAAGAAGGCCGCCTTCTTTTGTGCCAACTGCCATGGTGAAGATGGCATCAGCAAGGCGCCCGAAGTGCCGAATCTGGCCGGTCAGAATCCGGCTTACCTGCTTGAACAGATTCGCAAATTTGGCAGTGGCGAGCGCAAGGACCAGTTCATGCAAGGGCTGATCAAGGTGCTCAAGGACGAAGAACGTGTCCAGATCGCCCTGTATTACGCCAATATCGCGGTATCGCCATCAACGGCCGATGCCGCGAAAGTGCCTCACGGCAAGGCTGTTTTTGCCAAGCTGTGCGTTCGCTGCCATGGTGAGCAGGCCCGCGGGGGCGAACTTTTTCCCCGTCTGGCGGGCCAGAAATTACCTTACCTGCAAACCGCCATTACTCAATATCGCGACGCTAAGGGAATTCGCAGCAACCAGTTGATGTCTATAGCAACATCGACCTTGAAAAATGACGACGTCACGGCTGTTGCCAACTATCTGACTCAGTTGCCCTGATCGGGTTTTGACAGTTGCTTCACATTGTTGATTTTCATCATGGTTGGATATCCGCGCTGATTGCTATTGTCCGTTTTTTAGGACGATTTATCCCGGAGGCCTCGTGAAGACATTCCTTGGTGTTGTGCTTGCCGTGCTTCTCGGCATGGGGGGCGGCGATGCGCTGGCCCAGGTCAGTGATATCAATTCAGCCATCAACAAGGCTGGATCCCTGCGCTTTCAGGCACATCGGATGGCCCGCCTCTACCTCCAGGTTGGAATGGGCATCGAAGCTGATCGCTCCAAGCGCCAGTTGGAGAGCGTTTCTGGTCTTTACGATCGCCGTCTGATCGAGCTGAAAAACTATGCGCCGACCCCGGAAATCAAGGAAACCTATGTTTCTCTGGAGAAAGCGTGGATCGGTTACAAGGATTTGTTGTTCGGCGCCAAGGTGTCGCCGGAGAATGCCCGCAAGATTGTTGAAGTCAGCGACCAACTGGTTAGCATTGCCAACAAGGCGACCGGACAGTTGGCGAGCTATTCCGGTAGCACCCAAGGTGGCCTGGTGAACGTTTCCGGGCGTCAGCGCATGCTGTCCCAGCGTATGGGCAAGTATTTCCAGGCCATGGCCTGGGGCGTGGCACCGGCCAATGCGCAGAGCGAGATCAACAAAGACCGGGCCGAATTCGTTCAGAAACTGGATGAATTGGCCGCGGC
The DNA here is from genome assembly GCF_020510625.1 of Ferribacterium limneticum. Taxonomy (NCBI): domain Bacteria; kingdom Pseudomonadati; phylum Pseudomonadota; class Betaproteobacteria; order Rhodocyclales; family Azonexaceae; genus Ferribacterium; species Ferribacterium limneticum. Next base: position 891,918 of record NZ_CP075191.1, read on the forward strand.
ACCGAACAATACGCAAGCGATCAAGGACGAACTGGCTCTCGCGCGTCAGCAGTGGTTTTTCTTCGAGAATGCCCTGACTGGCCGCGAGGTCGACAAGAAGGTCAGTCAGATCAATGTGGCGACGACTGGCGAACGCATTCTTGAGACGATGGACAATATCGTTGGCATGTACGAGAAGCTGGCAAAGTAGGGAGCGGATAGCCTGCCAGGCGAGACCGTCAGAATAAATTGAGCTGGCGGTTTTGCTCAGTCGTGGTGCACGCTTTGACTTGTGAAGGGGCGAGCGCCGTTATGGCGTTGCTCAGCCCCTGTCGCCGGCAGGCCAGTTCTTCGCGCAGCAGGTTTGGCGAAAATCTGCGTTTCGAATCCAGCCCCGGCGACAGCCCCAGATAGGCATGCGTTGGTCGGGCGAGTCATTCCGGCTGATGATGCCTTCACGTTCTCGACCAGCAGGCGGGTTTTCGGCGGCTGAGTTTCAGCCGGCGCCCAGCCATCAGCCACGCTTTGCCGGGTATCGCTGCTGAAACGATGGTCGACATTGCTCGTTGCACCTCGCCCCTTGATGGGCGTGGCCGGAATTTCCGAAGAAGGGACGAGGTCGAAATCTTCCATGCTCATCCGGTAGAATGCCGGGTTTTCAGCAATATTTGAATGGGGCTGGCCATGACGCCGCAAAGTAAACCGAATACCGACGACCTGCGCATCAAGGAAATCAAGGAGCTGGTGCCGCCGGCCCACGTCTTCCGCGAGTATCCGGTGTCCACTCGGGCGGCGCAAACCACCTATGCCGCCCGCCAGGCCATCCATCGCGTGCTGCATGGTGCTGATGACCGCCTGCTGGTCGTCATCGGCCCCTGCTCGATCCATGACTACGATCTGGCCATGGACTACGCGAAGAAGCTGGCCAAGGAAGCCGAGAAATACGCCGAAGACCTGATCGTCGTCATGCGCGTCTATTTCGAAAAGCCGCGCACCACAGTCGGCTGGAAAGGCCTGATCAACGACCCGCGCATGGACAACACCTTCCGCATCAATGAAGGCCTGCGCCTGGCCCGCCGTATCCTGCTCGAAGTCAATGAGCTGGACCTGCCTTGCGCCACCGAGTTCCTCGACACCATCACCCCGCAATACACCGCCGATCTGATCGCCTGGGGCGCCATCGGTGCCCGCACCACCGAGTCGCAGGTGCATCGCGAACTGGCCTCCGGCCTTTCCTGTCCGGTCGGCTTCAAGAACGGTACCGATGGCAACATGCGCATTGCCGTCGACGCCATCCGCTCCGCCAATTCGCCGCACCACTTCCTGTCGGTGACCAAGTCCGGCCACACCGCCATCGTCTCGACGATGGGCAACGAGGACTGCCACGTCATCCTGCGCGGCGGCAAGGAACCGAACTACGATGCAGCCAGCGTCGACGCCGCCTGCACCGAAATCGCCAAGTCCGGCCTGGCTGCCCGCCTGATGGTCGATTTCTCGCACGGCAACAGCCGCAAGCAATACAAGCTGCAAATGGAAGTCTGCGACAGCGTTGCCGAACAGATCGCCGGTGGCGAAGACCGCATCGTAGGCGTCATGGTCGAATCCCACCTCGTCGAAGGCCGCCAGGACATTGTCGCGGACAAGCCGCTGACCTACGGCCAGAGCGTCACCGACGCCTGCATCAACTGGGACGATAGCCTGAAGGTGCTGGAAAAGCTGGCAGCAGCCGTTCGCGCTCGGCGGGTAGCTGAAGCTTCGGAATAAGCAGCACGCTGCAGCAGATAAGCAAAAAGCCCGACCGGTGAACCGGTCGGGCTTTTTGCTTTTTGATGATTGGTGGCTTTCGTTAGCGACGGCTGGGCCGGGCCGTATTTCGAGAGATTGTCGTTCGTCTTGCCCCGATTTTTGTGGTCTGATGACAAATGGAAACTCAACGTCTCCAGCGTGCCCTTTGCAGACCTAGCCGCAGTCTGAAAGCGGCCAATCAAAACGGAAAACCGTGATCCCCTATTGTTCTTGCCATCGCGGGAGCGGGCAATAAATTTGGCGTCAGTATAGCTCTGCTATCAGCAGGTTGAAGGCCGCCTCGCGTTCCGCTGCGGTGGAGGCCAGCAAACCCTGCTGTTGCAGAATCGAAATCAACTGGCGCGGCGCGACTCCTTTGTAGCCGACGATCTCCACGTGGCCGGCCGCCACTTCGACGTTGGCAAGGCGCGGGTAGCTGTCGATGATCGGCTGGTACTGCTCGGCTAGGCTGAAGATATAGTCGCTCTCCACGCAAGCGCCCTTGTCGTCACGACGGCGGCAGCTGTCGCGCTCATCCGTCACCACCTTCAGGTAGCGCTGGACTGAGGCGATCAGCGGACCGGGGCGGCGGATGAAATCAGAAGATGAAGTGATTTCGTACCAGTTGTCGCCGCTGACCGCCCGGCAACTGAGCGGCACCAGACCGAAACTAGCCCAGTGCAAACCGCGATAGCCGCATGGACTCGCCGCCGCAATGCCGGAAAGTGGCGCCGAGACGGTTACCAGGTTCACGTTAAGCGCATCGCGCTCCCACTCGGATCTGTGCTCGCCTTCCATCGACTTCCTCGCTATCAGTCCGCCCATACTGTGACCAATAACCGTAATGTCGCGATTGCGCACTTTCCCCGCCAGAGCCCCGACCGCCTCAGCCAGCTGTGTGGCGCTTTGGACCAAGCTGGCCCGGTCGTCATAGCTGAAACAGACCGCCTGTTGGCCATGAAACGCATAGAGCTGAGCGAGGGAGCGGAACCGTCCCGCTGAACCATTACAACCGTGCACCAGAATGGTGACCGGCTGTGATGAGTCGAGGGACATATCCTTCTCCGGCGTATCGGTACAGGAGCCCAACTGTGGGATTCGGACGGTGATATCGGGCGCCGGGAGTTTGCCGGCTTCCAGGGGTGAGGGGTCGATAGTCGGCGGTTGGAGAAGTGCACAACCCGAAACCAGGCTCGCAAGAAACCCTGCAATAAAGATGCTGCGAACAACAGGCACGCCAAGCGCAAGACAGTTCAATTTAATGTTGATGCTCATGCGATCTAGCCTAAATCAAAATGCCCGCCGATAGGAACCAAGAAAAAATTGTCCGTGATGCAGCGAAACATACCGCATAACTTTGAAGTGAGCGGCCTACGCGGCTTTTCGCGCAGGTCCGGTGGAATGATAGGTTGGAGATGCTTACGTTTATATGAGCCAATAGCGAAATCTTTACCGCAATCAACGCATTTGTCATTTTTGAAGGAAGCTAGCGCCCCAAAGGCGGCTTTGGGTGAGCATTCTCATGTCCGCTCCTGGCCGTACAGAGACGATTGGCTAATCGCGCAGGGAAGTGTTTTGTCGCACCACCTCCCTGTCTCCGGTCTTAATCCGCAAACCTCGCCGGACGCCGTTCTTGTTGGGCGGTGATTGACTCGTTCAGGTCCGCTGACAGCAGCATGGCTGCATTCCAGGTGGCGACGTAATTCAGTCCATCGCTGACTGAATGGTCGCGGCTGTAGTTCATCACTTCCTTGAGGCCGCGCGTGGCGAGGGGGGATTTGGTGGCGATGGTTTTCGCCAGTTGGCGGACTTCTTCGGCCAAGGTGGCAGAGGCAAACGTCCGGTTTACCAGTCCCAGCTTTTCCGCTTCGGTCGCATCGACGTTGCGGCCGGTGTAGGCCAGCTCGCGGGCCATGCCGTCGCCGATCAGGCGGGGCAGGCGTTGCAGGGTGCCGACGTCGGCGACCATGCCGAGGTCGATTTCCTTGATCGAGAAAATGGCATCCGCTGCGGCGTAGCGCATGTCGCAGCAGGTGACCAGATCGAGCGCGCCACCGACGCAGGCACCCTGGATGGCGGCGAGAACCGGTTTGCGGCAGCGCTCGATGCTGCTCAGGCAATCCTGCAGGTCGAGGATCAGGCGGCGCAGGGCTTCGCGGCTGCGGGCGCCATCCGGGTTGGCGATCTGCTGCTGAATGCTGCCGAGCATGGCTAGATCGATGCCGGCACAGAAGTTCTTGCCGGCGCCGGACAGGATGGCGACGCGGGCTTCCGGTGTGCTATCGACCCACTCGAAGGCTTGGCGGATTTCCTGCCACATCGCTGCATTCATGGCATTCGATTTGTCTGGGCGGTCGAGGCAGACCTCGGCGATGTGGTCGCTGAGGGTGACGGTGAGTGTGCTGAATCCGGGGGCTTGCATCGGCTTGTCTCCTGATGGTTTATGGATTTTTGGCCGATGTTACGCGAATTTTTTGGCGCCGAGGCGCCGGGGGGCTGGTCAGGCCATGCCGGCCAGGGCGGCGGCGAGGTCGGCGTTGTCGTCCTTGCCCTCGATCTTGCCGTGTTGGGTCTCGATTTCGACGACGTAGCCGAATTCACGCAGCGTTTCTGCCCAGTATTCCGCCTCTTTGCGCGCAGGATGCCAGGGCCCGTGTTCGATGATCGGGCGGGCGGTGCCGTTGCGGTAGGTGGTCTTGACGCGGAACACGGTTTAACTGGGCTCTGGTGGGCTACCGGCCGTGGCCGGATCGCCGAAAATATCAGGCAGCGTTCTTGCCTTTCTGCCACAGTACGTCACCGCGTCCGCCGGCCCGGTTGAGGGCGCGGCCGAGGATGAAGAGCAGGTCGGAAAGGCGATTGATAAAGCGACGGGCCGCATCGGACAGCGGCTCGGCGCCATGCAGGCGGACCATCGAACGTTCGGCGCGCCGGCAAATGGTGCGGCAGACATGGGCGATGGCGGCCGGGCGGGTGCCGCCGGGCAGGATGAATTCCTTGAGCATCGGCAGGTCGTGGTTGAACTCATCAGCCAGTTCTTCCAGGCGGGCGACCTGGGCGTCCTTCATGATGTTCATGCCGGGCAGGCAGAGTTCGCCGCCCAGGTCGAACAGGTCGTGCTGGATGTCGAGCAGCGCGGCGCGCACGCGGGCGGGGATGTCCTCGCAGAGCAGCAGGCCGATGTTTGAGTTGAGTTCATCGACTTCGCCGATCGAGTCGATGCGCAGGCTGTCCTTGGTTGTCCGGCTGCCGTCGCCAAGGCCGGTGGTGCCGGCATCGCCGGTGCGGGTGACGATCTTCGAGAGGCGGTTGCCCTTGCGCTCGGTGTCGCTAGTGTTCTGGATTTCGCTCACAGTGTTTCTCCTTCAATGGGCCAGATTATACTGACTGCCCCGTGCAACAGACTGTCGCCCCCATGCCAAAGTTCGCCGCCAACCTCAGTTTTCTGTTCACCGACCTGCCGTTTCATGATCGTTTCAAACAGGCAGCGGCCGCTGGGTTTCAGGGCGTTGAATACCTGTTCCCCTACGACTGGCCGGCGCACGATGTCGCTGAGTGGCTGAAGGCGGCCGATGTCGAACAGGTGCTGTTCAATCTGCCGCCCGGCGACTGGGCGGCCGGCGAGCGCGGCCTGGCCTGTTTGCCGCACCGGCAGGGCGAGTTCGTCGAAGGCGTCGAACTGGCGCTCGATTACGCCATGCTGCTCGATTGCGAGCGCGTGCACTGCATGGCCGGCTTGCGGCCGGGGCAGGTGCCTGAAGTCGAGCTCGAAGCCACCTACATAGCCAACCTGCAGTTTGCCGCCGACCGTTTCGCCACCATCGGCGCGACAGTGATGATCGAACCGATCAACAGCCACATCGACATGCCCGGCTACTGGCTGGACGACATCGACAAGGCCCTGCGCCTGATCGAGTCGATCGACCGCAGCAACGTCAAGTTGCAACTCGACCTCTATCACGCCCAGATCATCCAGGGCGACCTGGCGCGGACGATCGAGGAAAACATCCAGCACATCGGCCACGTCCAGATTGCCGACAATCCGGGGCGCCACGAGCCCGGCACCGGCGAGATCCATTACCCCTTCATCTTTGCGCTGCTCGATCGCCTGGCTTACGCCGGTTGGGTGGGCTGCGAATACAAGCCGCTGACCACCACCGAGGCCGGCCTGGGCTGGATGACGAAGTGACGGCGCGCGAAAAGCTGCGCCGCCTGTTCGATGCCGCCATTGCGGCGGCCGATCCGGCGCTGTGCGTGCCGCTGCATTTGCCGCCGGATGATGGCGGCCGGCTGATCGTGATTGGTACCGGCAAGGCGTCGGCTGCCATGGCGCGGGCCGTCGAGCAACATTGGTCCGGGCCGCTCGATGGTCTGGTTGTCACGCGCTATGGGCATGGCGTGCCGTGCGAACGGATTGAGATCGTCGAGGCGGCGCATCCGGTGCCTGATACCGCGGGCGAAGCGGCCGCAGCGAGAATTCTGGCGAAGGTTTCCGGGTTGGGATCGACGGATCGTGTACTGGCGCTGATCTCAGGCGGTGGCTCGGCCCTGCTGGCGGCACCGGCCGCTGGCGTGACGCTGGCCGAGAAGCGGGCGCTCACCTCGGCGCTGCTCAAGTCGGGCGCCAGCATTGGCGAGATCAACTGCGTGCGCAAACACCTGTCGGCGATCAAGGGCGGGCGGCTGGCCGCCGCAGCCTGGCCGGCCAGCGTCCTGACCCTGGCGATTTCTGACGTGCCGGGCGATGACCCGGCGGTGATCGCTTCCGGGCCAACGGTGGCTGATCCGACAACTTGTGCCGAGGCGCTGCAGGTGCTCGATTTCTACGGCATCGAAATTTCCCCGTCGCTCCGCCAGCGATTGATGGCTGGCGAACTGGAAACGCCCAAGGCCGGCGACGCCCGACTGGCGCGCAGCGAATTCCGGCTGGTCGCCAGCCCGCGCCAGATGCTCGAAGCCGCGGCCGCCGAAGCACGGCGGCTCGGCATCACACCCTTGATCCTCGGCGACGCCATCGAAGGCGAAGCGCGGGAAGTCGGCAAGGCCATGGCCGGCATGGCTCGCGCTTCAGCGCAGCATGGTTTTCCCGCCCAGCGGCCGTGCGTTCTGCTCTCCGGCGGCGAAACCACCGTGACCGTCAAGGCACCTGGGCGGGGTGGGCGCAACACGGAATTCCTGCTCGGCCTGGCGCTGGGTCTTGATGGTGCCCCGGGTATCCACGCGCTGGCAGCCGACACCGATGGCATCGACGGCAGCGAGGACAATGCCGGCGCCTTCATCAGCCCGGAGACACTGGCCCGGGCGCGGGCCGCCGGCCTCGATCCGCGCGCCCATCTGGCGGCCAACGACGCCTGGGGATTCTTTGCCGGGCTGGGCGACCTGCTGGTCACCGGCCCGACCCGGACCAACGTCAACGACTTTCGCGCCATCCTCGTAGAATGACCGCCATGAGCTCAACCGAACCCGTTTTCCAGACCGACCGCAGCGCGCTGGCCCGCCGTCTGAAGACGATTCTGCCGCCCCATTGCCTGCTGATCGATGAAGAGGATCTGCGCCCCTACGAGTGCGACGGCCTGACCGCCTACCGTGAGTTGCCAATGGCCGTCTGCCTGCCGGAAACCGAGGGCCAGGTCATCGACGTGCTGCGCAACTGTCACCAGCTCGGCGTGCCGGTCGTGGCGCGTGGCGCGGGGACGGGCCTTTCCGGCGGCGCGATGCCGCATGCGCAGGGCGTCGTGCTGTCGCTGGCCCGTTTCAACAAGATTCTGCGTGTTGATCGCGAAGCGCGGCTGGCGGTGGTCCAGCCCGGTGTGCGCAATCTGGCTGTCTCGGAGGCGGCGGCGCCCTTCGGCCTCTACTACGCACCCGATCCGTCGTCGCAGATCGCCTGTACGCTGGGCGGCAACGTGGCTGAAAACTCGGGTGGCGTGCATTGCCTGAAATACGGCCTGACCGTGCACAACGTGCTGCGCATCCGCGTCATTAGCATCGAAGGCGAGGTGTTCGAGATCGGCTCGGAAGCGCCGGATGCCGCGGGCTATGACCTGCTGGCCCTGCTGATTGGCTCCGAAGGCATGCTCGGCGTGGTGACCGAAGTCACCGTCAAGCTGGTGCCCAAGCCGGAACTGGCGCAGGTGGTGATGGCCTCGTTCGACGATGTCGCCAAGGCGGGCGATGCGGTGGCGGCCATCATCGCCGCCGGCATCATCCCGGCCGGGCTGGAGATGATGGACAAGCCGGCGACGGCCGCCGTCGAGCCCTTCGTCAAGGCGGGCTACGACCTGAATGCCGAGGCCATCCTGCTTTGCGAGTCGGACGGCACGCCGGAGGAAGTGGCCGAGGAAATCGCCCGGGTGACCGAGGTGTTGAATGCGGCCGGAGCCAGCGAAATTCGCGTGTCGCAAAGCGAGGCCGAGCGCCTGCGCTTCTGGGCCGGGCGCAAGGCGGCCTTTCCGGCCGTCGGCCGCATCACGCCGGATTACTACTGCATGGACGGCACCATCCCCCGCAAGCGGCTGGCTGAAATGCTCTCCGCCATCGCCGGAATGGAAATCAAGTACGGCCTGCGCTGTGCCAACGTTTTTCACGCCGGCGACGGCAACCTGCACCCGCTGATCATGTACGACGCCTCGCAGCCGGGCAACTGGGAGCGCGCCGAAGCCTTCGGGGCGGAAATCCTCGAACTGTCGGTTGCCCTGGGCGGTTCGATCACCGGCGAACACGGCGTCGGCATCGAAAAGATCAACCAGATGTGCTCGCAGTACGCGACGCCGGAACTGGAAGCCTTCCATCGCATCAAGGCGGCTTTCGATGAAAGCGGCCTGCTCAACCCCGGCAAGGCGGTGCCCAGCCTGCACCGCTGCGCCGAATACGGCCGCATGCACGTGCATCATGGCGACGTGAAGTTTCCCGAGCTGGAGCGCTTCTGATGACGCTCGACAAGATTGTCTTGGCGGTCCGGTCGGCGCATGCAAGTCATACCCCGCTGCGCATCCGCGGGGCCGGTAGCAAGGATTTCTACGGCGGCCTGCTGGCTGGCGACCTGCTCGATGTGTCGGGCTATCGCGGCATCACTGCCTACGAGCCGACCGAGCTGTACATGACCGCCCGCTGTGGCACGCCGCTCAGCGAGATCGAGGCAGTCCTGGCGGAAAAGGGCCAGATGCTGGCCTTCGAGCCGCCGCAGTTTTCCGGGGCGACCGCTGGCGGCTGCGTTGCTGCCGGGTTGTCCGGCCCGCGCCGGCAACAGGCCGGGGCGGTGCGTGACTTCGTGCTCGGCGTGAAACTGGTCGATGGCAGCGGGCAGGTGCTGAAATTCGGCGGCCAGGTCATGAAAAATGTGGCCGGCTACGATGTTTCCCGCCTGATCGCCGGCAGCCTCGGCACGCTGGGTGTCATCGCCGAAGTGACGCTGAAGGTGTTGCCGAAACCGGTTGCCGAGCAGACGCTGGTTTTCGCGTTGGACCAGACTGAGGCGCTGAAGAAGCTCAATCATTGGGGCGGTCAGCCGCTGCCGATTTCTGCCTCCTTCTGGCATCAGGGACAGTTATGGTTGCGCCTGTCCGGGGCCGGGGCTGCCGTCGAGGCGGCCTGTCGCAAGCTGGGCGGTACGTCGGCGGTCAATTCAGATCAGCACTGGCATTCGGTGCGCGAGCAGGCGCATCCGGCTTTCGCCAGTGATGTCCTGTGGCGCCTGGCCTTGCCGTCGACAGCGCCGTGTCCGGGGCTGGATGGCCTGCGGGCCATCGAGTGGGGCGGTGCGCTGCGTTGGTATGCCGGCGAGCAGGCGGCAATTCGGGGCGCCGCGGCCCGCCTCGGTGGCCACGCCGTACTGTATCGGGCGCCGGAATCGCTGCGTTGCCTGGAAGGGGCCTTCGCGCCGCTGTCGCCGGCCCTGCTGGCGCTGCACAGGCGCCTGAAGAAAGCCTTCGATCCGAAGGGCATCCTCAATCCCGGTCGCCTTTACGCGGAGTTCTGATGGACACCAAGATCACCGACGAACTGCGCGCCACCCATGCCGGCCAGGTCGCCGAGGAAATCCTGCGCAAGTGCGTGCATTGCGGCTTCTGCACGGCAACCTGCCCGACCTACCAGCTGCTGGGCGACGAGCTGGATGGCCCGCGCGGCCGTATCTACCTGATCAAGCAGGTGCTCGAAGGCAAGGCGGTGACCGAGAAGACGCGCACCCATCTCGACCGTTGCCTGACCTGCCGTTCTTGCGAAACGACCTGCCCATCCGGGGTGAAATACAGTCATCTGCTCGATGTCGGGCGGGCGGTGGTCGAGCAAAAACTGCCTCGACGTCTCAGCGATCGAGTGACCCGTGTCCTGCTCAAGACGGTTCTGCCCAACCCGGCGCTGTTTTCGCCAGCCGTCGCTCTGGGCCGCCTGATGAAACCTTTGTTGCCCTCATCGCTGGCTGACAAGTTGCCGCCGGCACCGGCCGCCGGACGGCCGTGGCCAACGGCGAGCCGCCACCCGCGCCGCATGCTGGCGCTGGCCGGCTGCGTCCAGCCTGCGCTGGCGCCGAATATCAATGCAGCGATGGCTCGCGTGTTGGATCGGCTGGGTATCAGCTTGTTCGAGGAAGCCAAAGCCGGCTGCTGCGGTGCCGTGCGTTTTCACCTGAACGATCAGGACGCCGGCAAGGCCGACATGCGTCGCAACATCGACGCCTGGTGGCCACATGTCGAGGCGGGTGTCGAAGCCATCGTCGTCACCGCCTCCGGTTGCGGCGTACAGGTCCGGGATTACGGCCATATCCTCGCGGATGATGTTGAATATGCCGAAAAGGCGGCAAGAGTCAGCGCCCTGTGCCGCGATCCCTCGGAGATCCTGACCGAAGAAAAAAGCGGCTTGTTGCCCTTGCTGTCAGCCAGGCCGCAAGCGCGCGGCAAGCTGGCTTTCCATTCGCCTTGCACCTTGCAGCACGGGCTGAAGATACGCGGGGTGATCGAAAAGGTATTATCGGCGGCTGGCTATGAATTGACGCCGGTGGCCGATGGCCATTTGTGCTGCGGTTCGGCCGGTACTTATGCCGTGCTGCAACCGGAATTGGCCGGCCGCTTGCGGGAAAACAAGCTGGCTGCCCTGAATGGCGGTGGCCCGGCACTGGTAGCGACAGCCAATATTGGCTGCCTGATCCATTTGCAGGCGGGTAGTGTCTTGCCGGTTCGGCACTGGATAGAACTGATTGACGAGGTTGTTGAATGAGCAGTGCCGGAACATCCGTTTTTGAAATCACGCAGTCCTTGGGCGAAGTCGATGCGGCTCGAATCAAGCGCCTGCTCGAAGGCGGGGTAAAAATTCCGCCCCAGCCGCGGGTGCTGGAAGAGCTGCGCAAGCACATGAAACGCAGCGAAATGGATGTGCGTCTGCTGGCCAGGGTCATCAATCAGGACCCGGGGCTGACTGCCATGTTGTTCAAGGTGGTTGGCAATTCGGCTTATCGGCAGCACCAGCCCTTTGGGACGGTTGAGGAAATCCTGCACGCCGTCGGTGTGCGCCAGACCTTCAATCTTGTCCAGGCGATCGCCCTGTCGGGGGCTGGCGAGATCAAGAAAAATCGTCTGGTCTACGAGACTTTCTGGGCGCGCTCGCATGCCATCGGCCAACTGGCCATGCTGATTGCCGATGAACGCATCGCGGTTTGTAAGGTTTTTCCGGATCAGGCCTACCTGGCTGGCATCTTTCACGATTGCGGCGTGCCGCTGCTGATGCAGCGCTTTCCCACCTACTGCGCCGAAATGCGCCTTGGTACGCCGGGGTGCTGGGTCGACCTGGCCGAGGAAGACCGGAAATTCAATGCCGACCATTGCGTGGTGGGCTATCTGGTCGCTCGCCACTGGCATCTGCCGGAATTCATTTGTGACGCGATTCGTTATCACCATGCCATCGGCGAACTTGGCCTGCACGAGGCGCGCAGCATGGTGGCCATCATCCAGCTGGCGGAAGACATCCATTGCCTCGATCATCGGGTTCCAAATCCGGAATGGGACAGGATCAAGGCTGATGTCCTGCCCGAACTCGGGCTTAACGAAGAGGCGCTTCCCGAATTCGTGGATGTCATTCTTGAGCGCTTCAACGGCTGTGTCGAGGCCTGAATGACGCATGCCCATACCCGTTATGCAACAGTGTTAAACGGAGTGTATGGCTTTCGTGATAATCTTTCCGGCCACAAGGAGGGAAGATGGCGATAGCAGTAGATGCCTGTGCCGCACAGCATCAGGGAGACCGCAAGGAACAGCAGGACCGCGTTGCAATATTGCCGCATGCCCGCGCCAGAGGGGTGGCGCTGGCGGTGGTTGCCGACGGCATGGGCGGCCATACCGGTGGCGCCCTGGCGGCTGAGCAGGTAGTGCACACTGCAAAAACCAATCTGGATCAGTTTGCGACGGCCGAAGAGAGTTCGCAGCGCATGCTTGAAAACAGCATGCGGGAGGCGCACACCATGATCAAGGCCTCGCGCTTCATGAACGAAAAAGACCCACACAGCACGGCCGTGATGTTGCTGTTGCAGCCGGGGCGCGTCACCTGGGGGCACTGCGGCGATAGCCGGCTCTATCATTTTCGCGGCAAACAACTCGTTGGACGGACCATCGATCACTCCTATGTCGAGCATCTGCTGGCGGCCGGGAAAATCACGCCGGAACAGGCCTTGAACCATCCCAACCGCAATGTCCTGCTCGCTTCGCTGGGCGGCCAGGATGATCCAAAAATAACGCTGGCCGAAGTGACCGAGCCGGCGGCAGGCGATGCCTTCGTTCTTTGCTCGGATGGCCTGTGGGCCTACTTTGACGATGAAGAGCTGGGCACACTGGTTGCCGACAACTCGGCGCGTCAGGCCTGCGAAATCCTGATCGACAAGGCGCGGCAACGGGCCAAGGGCGGTGGCGACAATCTCTCGCTGGCCATCATCAAGCTGAATGAGGCTTTGCCGAAGAAACCGACCCCGCCGGCCGGTTTCGTGCCGCGCTTGCCTTCCTGATTTTTCCGGGGCAAACAAAAATGGCGCCATCGAGGCGCCATTTTTTTGGGGTGCAGGGTCAGGCCTACTTGCGGCCCAGTCCGCCCAGCAAGGCGGCAACGACCCGCTTGGGTTTGTGAGGATCAGCTTTGGCTGGCGCCTGCGGTGAATCCGGTACTTCGCCGCGCGGCGAATTGTCCTCGTAAGGCTTGCTGAAGTCGAAACCATCGGCTGCAATCATCGGATTGCGACGCGGCGGGCGGCGGTCCTGACGCTCACTCCGCTCTCGCTCGGGGCGAGCTGAGCGTTCACCGCGCTCCGGGCGTTCGCCACGTTCCTGCCGCTGGGCGACGGGCGCGACGACGGGGCCGCTGCGTTTTTTCTTGTTGCCCGGGGGGTATTCGTATTCCGGCTCCGGCTCGAAACCGGCGACTTCGATCTGTTCGATCGGCCGCTTGATCAGCTTTTCAATATCGACCAGGTAGACGACTTCGCGGGCGCTGACCAGCGAAATGGCATTGCCCATCTTGCCGGCCCGGCCGGTGCGGCCGATACGGTGCACGTAGTCTTCCGGCGTGTGCGGCAGTTCGTAGTTGATGACGTAGGGCAGGTCATCAACGTCCAGGCCACGGGCCGCGACGTCGGTGGCGATCAGGGCATCGGTTTCGCCGCCCTTGAAGGCTTCGAGTGCCTTGATGCGTTCCAGCTGGCTCTTGTCGCCGTGAATGGCGTCAGCCTTGATGCCGGCGCGCTGCAGTTCGCGGGTCAGGCGTGAGCAACCCTGCTTGGTGCGACAGAAGACGATGCACTGGCGGATTTCGCCGGATTTCAGCAGCTTGGTCAGCAGGCCGCGCTTGCCGTATTCGGAGACCGGATGGACGCGGTGGGTGATGGTGTCGGAGACCTGGTTGCGGCGCGCAACTTCGATGAGGATCGGCGACTTGAGCATGGTGTCGGCCAGCTTCTTGATTTCTTCCGAGAAGGTGGCGGAGAACAGCAGGCTTTGGCGCTGGGCCGGCAGCATGTTGAGGATGCGCGTGACGTCCGGGACGAAGCCCATGTCGAGCATGCGATCGGCTTCGTCGAGGACCAGGGCCTGGACGGAATTGAAGCTGACGCTCTTGTTTTCGACGTGATCGAGCAGGCGGCCGGGGGTGGCGACGAGGATTTCGACGCCTTTCTTGAGTTCGGCGATCTGCGGCCGGATATCGACGCCGCCGAAGGCGCACATGGCGCGGATCGGCGTGTGCTTGCTGTAGGTTTTGACCGACTCGTAGACCTGCATGGCCAGTTCGCGGGTCGGGGCAAGGATCAGGGCACGTACCGGGTGCTTGGCCGGCGACGGGCTGCTGCTGGCGAAGGGCAGGATGCGCTGCAGGATAGGCAGCGTGAAGGCGGCCGTCTTGCCGGTGCCGGTCTGGGCACCGCCCATGATGTCCTTGCCGGAGATGACGAGCGGGATGGCCTGGGCCTGGATCGGCGTCGGCTTGGTGTAGCCCTCGTCGAGCACTGCGCGCAGGAGTTCGGGCGCCAGGCCGAGGTCGGCAAAGGTGATTTCGGGCACTGCGTCGGCAGCGATGATGATGGCGTTATCGCCAGCTAAGGTATTGATTTCAGACATGGGTCGAGATTATACGCTTACCGGCTCCCGATCACCCGGATATGTCCTTGGTGCTACGCGCAAGTTTTGCCCGCCGGGCTGCTGTAACTGCGCCAGGCCTTGCCTACAAATTACTGCTGATCGTTTCAAGGGCCTGGATGCTGATCGGCTTGACGAGGACATCGTCGAAACCACTGGCCAGCAGGCGTTCCCTGTCTTCCGGGAAGGCGTGTGCCGTGTAGGCGACGATTTTCAATGCGTTGCCGGAGGGTGTGGCGCGGAGTCTGGCGCAGGTTTCCTCGCCAGACAGCCCCGGCATGCTGATATCGAGCAGCACCAGCCGAAAATGGGTTTGAGCCGCCAGGTCGAGCGCCATGCTGCCGTTTTCGGCATTCGAGACAATCCAGCCGAGTCGCTTGAGCAAGGCGGTGGCCAGCAGGCGATTGGTTGGGTGGTCGTCAACGACCAGTGCATGGCGTTCTTCAGTCATCCTCGGTGTCCAGGGGAAGATAGGCAGTGAAGGTCGAGCCCGTGCCGACTTTCGAGTCCAGCGTAACACGTCCGCCCATATGCGTGGCCAGTTGCCTGACCAGCGCCAGACCCAAACCGGTACCGCCGTGTTCGCGCGTCAGAAAGTTTTCAAGTTGCTTGAATTTTTCGAAAATCTGCTCGTGGCTTTCGAGCGGGATGCCGGCTCCAGTGTCGCTGACGGCAAAGGCGATTTCCCGGCCAGCCGGGCTGACAGAAAGAGTGATCTTGCCCCGCTCGGTAAATTTCACGGCATTGCTCAGCAGGTTGCCGAGAATCTGGCGCAGGCGGACCGGGTCGGTGATCAGTTTGTCCGGCAAGCCATCCGCTATTTGCAGATCAAATCCCAGGCCCTTGCCGGTCGCCGTGACCTGATGCGTTGCAGCACACTCGGTGACCAGGCTGGCGAGCGGTATGGCTTCCCGCTTGAACAGCATTTCTCCCGCTTCGATTTTGGCCAGATCGAGGATTTCATTGACCAGATTGAGCAGGTGTTCCCCGCTCTGCTGGATTACCTTGGCGTATTCCTGGTGACTCGAATTGTCGAGTTCGTGTTCCAGCAGTTCGGCAAAACCGAGGATGCCGTTGAGCGGGGTGCGCAGTTCGTGCGACATGGTGGCGAGGAAGGCTGATTTTTGCCGACTGGCTTCTTCAGCCTTTTCCCGGGCTTCTTCCAGTCGCTTGAAGGATTCCTCGACCGAGTCGGCCATGCGGTTGAAGGAGGTGGCCAGTTCCCCCATTTCGTCCGCGGAGCCGGCGTCCAGTCGTCGTTTCAGGTCGCCTTCCTGGAAGGCGCGAATGCCGGAAATCATGGCGGTGATCCGCCGGGTCAGCAGACCGGCCATCCAGACCGCGATGGCAATGACGACGCCGATCATCAGCAGCGTCGAGCCCCACAGGCCAAAGGCCGTCGATTTCAGGCTCTGGGCGACCTGGTCAAGCAGTTCGCTGCGCTGGGCCTTGAAGCTGGCGTCTTTTTCCTCCAGCAAGGTGTTGATTTGAGCGGCGGTGGCGGTGGCCGCCTTGTGGAATTCGTCGACGTTGGCGCCGATGGTCACAAAGCCGAAACCCTGTGGCGTCTTGCCGTATTGGCCGGTGTAATAGGGGATGGCGGCGGCGGTGGTCAGTTTCCAGAGTCCTGAGAAAAAGATCACGAAAGAGCCGGAGCCACCATGTTCGGTGACGGCGTTCCAGCCGTCGCATTGCGGCGAGAAATTCAGATAACGACAGTCAAGGCCGATGGTGCCGGCCTTGATCAGCGCCTTGGCCGGCTTGCGCTTCAGGTTCTGGTCGCGGAAGGGCTGGACGCTGGCCAGAAACTCGTCGGAGGGCTGGCCGCTGGCCTGCCATTCCGCGTAAAGATCCTCGTCCATCCAGGGCGTGGCCGGCCGGCCGGTCTGCGGATCGTAGCCGACGATCATGTAGTCGCGCGGGTGCGAAATCGAGCGGCTCTTGTAGTCCCAGATGAAGGCGTAGTTGCCCTTGATGGCGTCGGCGATCGGCGTGTAACGCTCCTCGGTGGGCATCAGGCGGTCAGAGAACTGGCGGATGTGATCATGATCCAGCGCCAGCGTGACATAGCCGACTGTCCGGCCGCCCTTGGTCACCGGCATCGCCCAGCGGACGATGCCGCGGAAGTGCTTGCCGACCGGGTTTTCGGTGCCGGCATAGGCTGACTCTTCCGGCTTGAAGGGCTTGCCGGCTTTTTCCAGCGCGGCAGGCAGGTAGGGGCCGATCGCATGCGTCGGCACATAGGCGCCGATGACGTCGGAGACGTAAATCTGGCCGGGCTGCAGCTTCTTCAGTTCGGCAAAATAGCTTTCGGCCCTGGTGAAGGTATTGCTGGGCTCGCCGATGTTTTTCAGGCCCTTGTCGGTGAGCGTCCCGTTGGTGACCTTGATCGTTTCATTGCCGTTGAGGTCGACATAAGTCATTTCGACGAATAGCGAGCGCTGTTCGGCTTCGCCAAAATACTCGGGCGGCCGGGCATGGAAGTCCTTGGCGTTGTCCGGCAGGACCGGCCGGGTGACCTTGGCCTCGCGCAGCACAGGCTTTTCCGGAACCCATGCACTGCCGTCTTCGGCCAGCCGCCAGTTGCCGTGCTTGTAGATCGGGCGGCGGCGCTCGTTCAGGAAGCGGCGGAACGCGGCTTCGGATGGCTCAAGATCGGCAGCCTGCCGGATATCGTTGTCGCGGTCGTAAAGGAAGCTGGCAATTTCCTTGGCCGTATCGGTGGTCAGTGCCTCGATGGCTTCGCGGGAACGCAGGTCGAGGGCGCGGATCGAGTCGTCGGTGACCGTCTTGCCGACGGACTTGATGGTGCCCAGCATGGCATCTGCCATGCCGCCGGCCTTGCTTGAAACTTCTTCGCCGAGCTGGCTGATGGCGTACCAGGCAAACCAGGCCAGCAAAACCAGCGGTACCACCTTGATCAGGACGAAGATCGCTATCAGCTTGCCGCGTATTCCGCTGAGAAAAGCTGGCAGTTTCATGTCTCTCCCTGCAAGTCCTGACTAGTCAGGCTACCCGGTTGGCTCAGTGTTTCTCGACTTTTTTCTCAGTATCTGCCTTGGCTTCCGTTTCTGCGGCTGGGGCCTGGGCGACTTTCTTTTTCTTGCTCCCCGGCGCTTCTGGCGGGGGGAGTTGCGGCACGATGGTTTCCAGCTTGTTTTCCCGCATGTATTCGTCCATCTCGCGCCAGCCGGCATAAATGCCGGCCTTGGGCAGCCAGCCATAGATCGAATAGCAATCCTCGATGGCGCGGCCGGATTGCCGGCAGGCGCTACCGACGGCCTTGGCCTCCGGTTCCATGCGGGCTTCCTTCCTGGCCGGGTCTTCCAGGCCGAGCTTCTGGCCGATCTGGTCGCAAGCACTCAGGCTCAGGGCGAAAAGAATGAGAAAGATGGGCTTGTTCATGCGGGGATTTTCGCATATTTGGAAGAAATGTGGGGCGCGCTTCGGATTGGGCGGAAGTTATAATTTCGCCTTTCGAGATTTTCTGGAGTATCCATGTCGCATCGTCTTTCTCCTTCTGTCGTCGCTGTTACGCTGGCTCTGGCGTGTTCCTCCGTGCTGGCCGCCAAGGCGGCAAAACCTGCTGCCAAGGCAGCGCCGGCCCCGGTTGCCGCAGCCGACTTTGAGCTGGCCCATAATCTGAGTCCGGCTGGCGAGGAGCAGCTCCAGGCTGTTGTTGAGCGTTTCAACAAGGAGAATGGCGGCAACCTGAAGCTCTCGCGTCTGGAAAAGGGCGAGAAACCGGCCGGTCTCAACCTGATCCGTCGCTATGACATGAGCGATGTCCTGGCCCAGCCGAAGGCCTTCGTGCCGCTCCACGAGATGATGACCAAGGCGGGGCAGCCGCTCAAGGTCGGTGAATTGACGGCCGATCTCAAGGCCGGCGCAGTCGATGGCAAGGGGCGTCTGGTCGCATTGCCGCTGATCTATTCGACGCCGGTTTTGTTCTACAACAAGAATGCTTTCCGCAAGGCCGGCCTGAACCCCGACCAGCCGCCGAAGACCTGGTTCGAAATGCAGGGCGTGCTCGACAAGCTTCAGGATGCCGGTTATGCCTGCCCTTACACGTCGTCGTGGCCGGTCTGGGTGCATATCGACAACGTCAGCGCTGTATCCGGCGTGCCGGCGGTCAGTGACAAGGGCACGCTGGCTTTCAACGGCTTGCCGCAGGTCAAGCACATCGCGATGATGGCGACCTGGACCAAGGCCAATTATTTCAAGCTGTTCGGTCGTCGCAACGAAGCCAGCGCCAAGTTCAATGATGGCGAATGCGCGATGATCACGACCGATTCCCGCGAACACATCGATTTCCGTGCCGCCAAGGGGGTCGAATTGGGCGTCGCACCGCTGCCCTATCATGACGATGTCTATGGCGGTCGCCAGAACTCGTTGGCTGACGGAGCGTCGCTGTGGGTCGGCGCCGGCAAGTCGGCTGCCGAATACAAGCAGGCGGCGAAATTTGTTTCCTTCCTGTTGTCGCCGGAAATGCAGATCGAGATGGTGCGTGTCTATGGCGGTTTGCCGCTGACTGCCGCCGCCCGTGCCGCAGCACGCAGCAAGCTGCTGCAGGATGGTGACCAGACGCTGGAAATTGCCTATGCCTCGATGAAGGGCAAGGGGGCGTCACACGTTCCTCATGTTGCGGATGCCGATCCGGTGCGCATTCTCACCAACGAAGAGTTGGAAGCGGTGTGGGCCGACAAGAAGCCGGCCAAGGCCGCGCTCGATACCGCGGTTTCCCGTGGAAACGCCATTCTCGGCGCCAAGCCGGCCCTGAAGAAGGCGCAGCCCTTCTAAATGAAGTTGCTGCTGCCGCGCTGGTTTGCCCATCGCGGCGGCGGCTCGCTGGCGCCGGAAAATACGCTGTCCGGTATCCGGCTCGCCGCCCGGCTGGGTTATCGGGCTGTCGAATTCGACGTCATGCTGTCGGCAGACGGCACTCCTTTCCTGATCCACGATGAAACGCTGACGCGGACGACCAACGGCCAGGGGCGCGTCTGCGATACGCCGGACCGCATCCTGCTGACGCTCGATGCCGGGCAGGGCGAGCCGCTGCCGACCTTGGCCCAGGCTGCGGCGCTGTGTCGCGAACTGGGGCTGCTGGCCAATGTCGAGATCAAGCCGGCGACCGGCTTCGAACGGCAGACAGCGGAGATCGTGGCGCGCCAATGCGCCGAATTATGGCAGGGGGCGGAAATCCCGCCCTTGATTTCCTCATTCTCCATGACAGCGCTGGCCATTGCCCGCGATCTGGCCCCCGCCATGCCGCGCGGCCTGCTCTTCGACCGGGTGCCGGCCGACTGGCGGCAGCGGATGAGCGATCTGCAAGGTGTGACCCTGCATTGCAACGCCGCGCATGTCGCCGACGAGGTCGTGCTCGAGGCCAATGCGCACGGCATTCCGGTGCTCTGCTATACGGTCAATCGTCCGGCGCAGGCCGAAATGCTGTTGGCAAGCGGCGTCAGCGCTTTTTTTACCGATCGGCTCGATCTTTTCGTGGAAACAAGTGCTTACAAAGCCTTGCAATTAGGCGGCTGATTTTTAACCCGCTTTAACTTCTAATGCGCCTCAGGGAGTTCGCCCTACATCTCAGGAGGAAAATCATGAAGACCATCAAAGCACTTGCCGCCATCGCCATCGTCCTGCCCACCCTCGCGTTCGCCCAGGCCAATACGCCACGAGTCGATCAGCGCCAGGCCAACCAGGAGCAGCGCATTGATCAGGGTGTGGCCTCGGGTAGCCTGACCCAGCGCGAAGCCAATCGCATGGAGCGCGGCCAGCAGCACGTCGATAACATGGAAAACCGCGCCAAGTCGGATGGTGTCGTGACCCGTCAGGAGCGGGCCCGTCTGCATCAGGCCCAGGATGTGCAGAGCAAGCGAATTTATCGCCAGAAGCACGACCGTCAGCACGATTACAACCACAACGGCCGGGTCGATCGTCCGCGTCATCGCTGATTCTTCGCCAGCACCGCCAAGCAGACCCGCCACCCGGCGGGTTTTTGCTTTTGGCGGGCACTGAAAATTCCCGCTTTCATTTAAAATCCATGGTTTCGCATCCAACGCCGCAAGGGCCGCCAGCTTATGAAAAGCTCCGAAATCCGCCAGCAATTCCTCGACTTCTTCGCCTCCAAGGGCCACCAGATCGTGTCGTCCAGTTCGCTGGTGCCGCACGAGGACCCGACCCTGCTGTTCACCAACGCCGGGATGAACCAGTTCAAGGACGTCTTCCTCGGTTTCGACAAGCGGCCTTATTCCCGCGCGACGACCTCGCAGAAATGCGTCCGGGCCGGCGGCAAGCACAACGACCTCGAGAACGTCGGCTACACCGCCCGTCACCACACCTTCTTCGAGATGCTCGGGAATTTCAGCTTCGGCGATTACTTCAAGCGCGACGCCATCAAATACGCCTGGGAGCTGCTGACTGAAGTCTACAAACTGCCCAAGGACAAGCTGACCGTCACGGTCTATGCCGAGGACGACGAAGCCTACGACATCTGGACCAAGGAAATCGGCGTCCCGGTCGAGCGCGTTATCCGCATCGGCGACAACAAGGGCGCCCGCTACGCCTCCGACAATTTCTGGATGATGGGCGACACCGGTCCCTGCGGCCCGTGCACCGAGATTTTCTACGACCACGGCGAAAAGCACTGGGGCGGCCCCCCGGGATCGCCGGACGAAGACGGCGACCGTTTCATCGAAATCTGGAACAACGTCTTCATGCAGTTCAACCGCGACGAAGCCGGCGTCATGCATCCGCTGCCCAAGCCGTCCGTCGATACCGGCATGGGCCTCGAACGCGTTTCCGCCGTGCTGCAGGGCGTGCACGCCAACTACGAAATCGATCTGTTCCAGGCGCTGCTCAAGGCTGCCGCCCGCGAAACCAGCGATGCCGACATGGATTCACCGTCGCTCAAGGTGCTCGCCGACCATATCCGCGCCTGCTCCTTCCTGCTCGCCGACGGCGTCATTCCCGGCAATGAAGGCCGCGGCTACGTGCTGCGCCGGATCATTCGCCGCGCCATCCGCCACGGCTACAAGCTCGGCGCCCGCGCAGCCTTCTTCCACAAGATGGTGCCGGATCTCGTTGCTGAAATGGGCATGGCTTATCCGGAACTGGGGCAGAACCAGTTCAAGATCATCGCCACGCTCAAGCAGGAAGAAGACCGCTTCTTCGAAACCATCGAACACGGTATGGCCATCCTCGAGGCAACGATTGCGGATTTGCTTGGTGATTCAGTTGAAGGTGCTAAGTCATTGGGTGGTGGTCGTCCTCTCTTTAAGCCGGAGGGGCTGTATCCAATTTTTCCAGGCGATATTGCCTTCAAGCTGCACGACACCTACGGCTTCCCGCTCGACCTGACGCAGGACATTTGCCGCGAGCGAGGGCTAACAGTCGACGCCGCTGCCTTCGATGCCGCCATGGCTCGCCAGAAAGAGCAAGCGCGTGCCGCCGGCAAGTTCAAGATGGCGACCAACCTTGAATACGATGGCCCGGCCACGACTTTCCATGGCTACGCCGCGCTCGAACACAAGGCCAACGTGCTCGCCCTGTACAAGGACGGTGCTGCGGTCAACCAGCTCAATGAAGGCGAAATGGGCGTTGTGGTCCTCGACGACACGCCGTTCTACGCCGAGTCCGGCGGCCAGGTCGGCGACTGCGGCGCGCTGCAGTCGGTGCATGGCATCTTCGCCGTCGAAGACACGCAGAAAATCCAGGCCACGGTCTTCGGCCACCACGGCGTCGTCAAGACCGGCACCATCTCGGTCGGCAACGGTGTTGCCGCCAAGGTCGACGTGCTGGCCCGTCAGCGCATCATGCGCAACCATTCGGCGACCCACCTGCTGCACAAGGCGCTACGCGAAGTGCTCGGTGATCACGTCCAGCAAAAGGGCTCGCAGGTCGATCCGGACAAGACCCGTTTTGACTTCGTGCATAACCAGCCGATGACCGACGAGGAAATCCGCCGCGTCGAGAACATCGTCAATGCCGAGATTCTCGCCAACGTCGCCACCGAAACCCGTGTCCTGCCCATCGCCGAAGCCCAGAAGCTCGGCGCCATGATGCTCTTCGGCGAAAAGTATGGCGACGACGTGCGCGTCCTCGACATCGGCTCGTCGCGCGAACTGTGCGGCGGCACCCACGTTTCGCGCACCGGCGACATCGGCCTGTTCAGCATCACGGCCGAAGGTGGCGTCGCCGCGGGCGTGCGCCGTGTCGAAGCCGTTACTGGCGATAATGCGCTGACCTACATGCAGGATATGGAAACTGCCCTCGGCGGCGTCGCCGGCACACTCAAGGTGTTGCCGAAGGACGTGCCTGGCCGCGTGCTGGCCGTGCTTGATCAGGTCAAGAAACTCGAACGCGAACTGGCTGCCCTCAAGGGCAAGCTGGCCTCGGCGCAGGGCGACGACATGCTGGCCAGCGCGGTCGACGTCAAGGGCGCCAAGGTTCTGGCCGCAACGCTCGAAGGCGCCGACGTCAATGCGCTGCGCGATACCATGGACAAGCTGCGCGACAAGCTCAAGTCGGCTGCCATCGTGCTGGCCTCGGTGATCGACGGCAAGGTCACGCTGATCGCTGGCGTGACGGCGGACCTGACCGGCAAGGTCAAGGCCGGCGAGCTGGTCAACATGGTTGCCCAGCAGGTCGGCGGCAAGGGCGGCGGTCGTCCGGACATGGCGCAGGCTGGCGGTACGCAGCCGGAAAACCTGCCGGCGGCGCTGGCCTCCGTCTCGGCTTGGGTTGAAGGCAAGCTGTGAAAGCAGCGTTTGCGCTGATGCTGGTTTTGGCGGCGGGGCAGGGCTTCGCCGCCGAACTGGACCGGATGCCGCTCGAGGCGGCGACGGCGGATGGGCAAAAGGTCCGTCTTTTTCCGAACGGTCGCTGGGAGTTTGTCGATGCGGCCAAGGCGGCCGAGGCACAGAAGGCGGCGGCTGAATATCCGGAAAACAAGACCCAGCCAATCGGCGCTCAGGGTGGGGTGTTCGGTGTCGGGCGGACGATCATGCCCGGCGACAAGGACTACAACCGGGGCTCCCTCAACCCGAAGCTGCGCTGATCAGCGCAGCAGCCGGTCGCTACTGCCGGTTTCGCGGAAAAACTCGCCCTCGATGACCTGATCATTGCGCGCCGATTGAGCGGCGCGCATTTGTTGCATCTGCTTGCGCAGAGCACGGGTTTTCCACCACAGCCAGCCGCCGAGCACGAGGCCGCCAACGGCGACCACGGCCAGTGCGACCAGCGAAAACATGAAGGCGAGCGTCAGAAAGGCGGCGCTCAGGATGAAGGCCAGCACCTTGGCGAGCGGACCTTGCGGTGGCTGGCCAAACGGGGGGCGTTGCCGGGATTGCTGAGTTTGCTCGCTGTCCATTGCCGATCGATGGAGGGTGGAAAATGAGAGCGATTGTAGTCGACGGAAGGCGACGGTTTGTTGCGCGGCTGTCGTCTTCTTGTAACAGTCGCCGCTAGGTTTCCTGTTTTTCCTGACCGATATCGTTGGCCCACTGCAGGGCCTGGGTCTGTGCCCGGTTGATGGCTTTGGGGCTGAGCCCGGAAAGCTCGGCCAGTGCCTGGGTCAGTTGGCCCAGATCACCGTTTTCGCTGCTTTCGGCAATATGGAGCAGTGCCCCCAAGACGCCGCTGCCGTCGCACAGGGCATCGCGGACATTGCCGGTCAGGCCGAGCGGCGCGACGATCTCGGCGATCGGCAGGCTGACCAGCGCCGGCATCAGCGACATGATGCCGGCCATGAAAGCCTGGTCGGCCAGGGCGGTGTCACCCGGCTGCAATTCGCCGGCCAGCAACTCCATCAAACGGCCACGGGTGGCTGCCAACAGAAGCAAGGGATTGCTGGTGCCGCTCGGTTTGCCACCGGCAAAAACCAGTAGTTGCAGCCAGCGTTGCAACTGGCGGCGGCCGAGGACGGTGATGGCATGGCCCAGCGAGGTGATTTTTTCAGTGCAGCCGGCGCCGACCGAATTGGTCATGCGCAGCAAGCTGATCGTCAGGCCGGGTTCCGGCTTGAGGGCGGCTTCGAGTTCGGCTGTGGCAGCATCGCCGAGCAACAGGCCCATCAGCTTCATCAGCGACAGTTGCGAATGGTCGAGCTTCTTGCCGGCGATGATGGTCGGTTTGGCGAAGTAGTAGCCCTGGAACAGGGTAAAGCCCAGCTTCAGGCATTGTTCCATCTGCTCGCGAGAATCGACCTTTTCGGCCAGGAGCTGCTTGCCCATTGGCTTCAGTTTCATGACCAGTTGCATCAGCTGGACACGGGACAGCGGCTGGATGTCGACCTTGACGATTTCGACCAGGGACAGCAGTTCGGCAAACTCGGGTTCGAGCTGGATGACGTCGTCGAGGGCCAGCGTAAAACCGACAGCTTTCAGTGCCTTGCAGCGCTCGATGACGGCTTCAGTCGGCGGCACGGTTTCAAGGATTTCGAGAACGACGGCGTGGCGCGGCAGCAATTCAAGCATGTCGCTGAATAGAAACTGTTCGTCGACATTGATGAAGCCGCGGTGGCTACCGAGCGCCGCTTCGACGCCAAGTTCGGTGAAGGCGTTGGCGATGACCGTCGCCGTAGCCTGCACACCGTCGGTGACCTCGGCAAAGTTGCGGCTGCCGTTGCGGAAAAGCAGTTCGTAAGCGACCAGCCGCTGTTCGCGGTCCAGGATGGGCTGGCGCCCAAGAAAAAGCTGGTCAGCGGCTGCTTCGCTCACGAAATCTCCTTAAAACGGTAGCTGAATGCCCGGCCAGGCGGCGTTCAGCGCTTGCCGGAAGTCGGCCTGGATGCGCTCCAGCGCGGCGGAATTGTCGGCCTCGAAACGCAGCACGACAACCGGCGTGGTGTTCGACGGGCGGGCCAGGCCGAAACCGTCTTCATATTCTACGCGGACGCCGTCAATGGTGATGATCTCCTCGGCACCGTCGAACTTGCCTTCGGCTTTCAGCTTGTCGATCAGCGCGAACGGCTCGCCTTCGGCCATCTTGATGTTCAACTCCGGGGTCGACGGCGAATTCGGCAGGTTTTTCAGGACCGGGTTGGCATTGGCTGAGCGCGACAGAATCTCCAGCAGGCGGGCGCCGGTGTACAGGCCGTCATCGAAGCCGTACCAGCGCTCCTTGAAGAAGGTGTGGCCAGACATTTCGCCGGCCAGGGGCGCGCCGGTTTCCTTCAGCTTGGCCTTGACCAGTGCGTGGCCAGTGTTCCACATCAGCGGCACGCCGCCGTGTTGTTTGATCCACGGGGCGAGCCGGCGGGTGCATTTGACGTCATAAATGATCATGCCACCCGGCACCCGGGAGAGCACATCGGCGGCAAACAGCATTAACTGGCGGTCGGGGTAGATGATTTCACCATCCTTGGTCACCACGCCGAGCCGGTCGCCGTCGCCGTCGAAGGCGATGCCGATTTCGGCGTCGGTTTCCTTGAGGGCCTTGATGACGTCGGCCAGGTTTTCGGGCTTCGACGGATCCGGGTGATGGTTCGGGAAGTTGCCGTCCACTTCACAGAACAGCGGGACGATTTCGCAGCCAAGGCGCTTGAACAGTTCCGGGGCGATTACACCGGCGACGCCGTTGCCGCAATCCATGACGATCTTCATCGGGCGGGCCAGCTTGACGTCGCTGACGATCTTCTCGACGTAGGCTGGCAAAACATTGGCGCTGCGGCGCTCGCCCTTGCCATGCTTCAGGTTGCCCGATTCGGCGCGTTTCTTCAGGTCCTGAATGGCATCAAGGGCTAGCGTCGTGCCGCCGATGACCATCTTCAATCCGTTGTAGTCTGGTGGGTTGTGGCTGCCGGTGACCGAAACGCAGGAGTTGCAGCCGAGTTCGTAGGCGGCGAAGTAGGTGACCGGGGTCGGTACGCAGCCAACGTCAATCGCATCCACACCCGCGGCGCAAATGCCATCCATCAGCGCACCCGCCAGTTCGGGGCCGGAGAGTCGGCCATCACGGCCGACGGCGATGGCCGTCTGGCCCTGTTCTGCAGCCAGTGAGCCAAGCGCATGACCAATCTGGCGGACGACATCGGCGGTCAGCGATTTGTTGACGATGCCACGAATATCGTAGGCCTTGAAAATTTCAGCGGGGAGTTGGCTCATGGTGGTCCAGTCGAGAGGTAATTTGCGGAGAGTCGCCCAGAGTGCACGCGTTTCGTTGCATTCTGTTTGCATCGGTGGCGACTGTCCCCGATTGCACTGTTTTATGACGTTTCGAAAAGAAAGAAGTGTAAGAGTCTTTGCGGCAGCCAGTCCAGATTTCCCGGAAAACTGCCGCTGACGAAGCCGACGTGGCCACCGGTTGCCGGCTGTTCCAGCCTGACGCTTGGGCTGACATCGGCAGGGCTGGGCAAGTGGCTGGCCGGCAGAAAGGGATCATTTTTCGGGTTGACCACCAATGTCGGGATGGCGATCGATTTCAGCCATGGCTTGGCCGAGGCGCGTTCCCAATAGTCGGCAGCGCCGGCAAAACCATGGATCGGGGCAGTTACGGCATCATCAAACTGAAAAAGGTTGCTTGCCCCGTGCATTAGGACAGCATCAAAGAGGCCTGGAAACAGCCGCAGTCGGGCGGCCGAACGGGCTTTCAGGGTGTTCAGGAAATGCTGCGTGTAGATGCGGTTGAAACCGCGAGCCAGGTGATGGCCGCAGGCAGCGAGGTCGAGCGGCGGGCAGAAGGCGGCGACGCCATTAACCAGTTCGGCGGCCGAAATGCCACGTTCGCCGGCCCATTTGAGCAGTGCGTTGCCGCCCAGCGAAACGCTGGCTGCATTGATGCGGCGGTGGTCATTGCTGGCATGAAGGCGGTGGAGAATCCAGTTGATTTCCTCCGAATCGCCCGAATGGTAAGCACGTGGCCGGCGGTTCAGTTCGCCGGAACAGCCTCGGAAGTGCGGCAGGGCGAGGCGCCAGCCGGCTTGCCGGCAGGCATGGGCGGTCGAAATGGCGTAATGGCTGCGGGCACTGCCTTCCAGGCCGTGGAACAGCACCAGCTGTGGTGCATCGGCCGGGCCGTCGAGATGATCGACGTCGATGAAATCGCCATCCGGCGTCTCCCAGCGTTCTCGGCGTAGCTCGATCGGCTGCGGCTTGATCAGCAAAGGCCACAGGGTTTGCGCCTGGCCGCCGGGCAGCCAGCTCGGCGCTTTGTAGGGGTTCAATGCAGGGTGTGCGGCACGGCTTCAGCCATCGCCTGATGGCCATCGTCTGCCGCCGAAGCGTGCCGGCTGACCATCCGCCAGCCGTGGGCGCCGCGCACATAAACGTGGGTGACGTGGAGCGGGCCGTGCGGGCTGGGGTCGTCGCCGACGAACAGGACTTCGGTCAGGTGGTGGATGGCCATTACCGTGCCTTGCCAGTGGGTGACCGCTTCCGGCTGAACGCGCAGGCGCGCGTTGGCAAAGATGCTGCGCCAGCTTTCCCGGATCGGCGCTTCGCCCTGCAGGCGAACGCCGGTGGGGTGTACGCAGAGGGTTTCCTCATCCTCGGCCCAGACCAGCATCAACAGATCGGCATCGCCGTGGGTGATGGCTTCGTAAAAGGCATGCTCGACGTCGTCAGGAGAGGCGAAGTTGGCGGGTTTGCTCATCGCGAGATCCATTTCTGGCAGGCGGCGAAAACCTGTTCGGGGAACAGTTTGTTCAGGCAGTCGAGGTGGCCAAGCGGACATTCACGCTTGAAGCAGGGGCTGCAGTCTAGTTGCAGGCTGAGGATGTCAGCCTTGTCGGAGAGCGGTGGCGTGAAGCCTGGTGACGATGAGCCGTAGAGCGCGACGATCGGCCGGTCGAGCGCGGCGGCGACGTGCATCAGGCCGGAGTCATTGCAGACGACCAGCTCGGCTAGGGCGAGCAAATCGACCGCTTGGGCCAGCGAGGTGGCGCCGCACAGGTTGCGGCACAGGCCGGGGGCGAGTTGCGAGATTTCCTCGGCGACGGCATGGTCCTTCGGCGAACCGAAGAGCCAGATGGCGCAGCCCTGTTCGGCCAGTTGTCTGGCCAGCGTGGCGAAATGGGTGGCTGGCCAGCGCTTGGCCGGGCCATATTCGGCGCCGGGGCAGAAGGCGACGACGCGCGCCGGGCGCTCAAGGCCGAGTTCGGCCTGTGTTTTTGCCTGATCGGCTGCAGTCGAGCGAATCCTGGGATAGGGAATCGGTTTGGGCTGTGACGCACCCGGTCGTTCAGCCAGTTGCGTAAAGCGCTCAAGCATCAGCGGCAGCGCCTGCTTGTCTAGCGTGTGGCGAACGTTGATCAGGCCATAGCGCGATTCACCGGTGAAGCCGATGCGCTGTGGAATGCCGGCCATCCAGGGCACTAGCGCCGATTTCAGCGAATTGGGCAGGACATAAACGGCGTCGTAATGCCGGGCGGCCAGTTCGCGGGCCAGTCGCCAGCGAGCTTTCAGGGATAGCTGGCCGTGGCCGAACGGGCTGTCGACGACATCGCTGATTTCATCCATCCGTTGCAGGACGGGGGCTACCCAGCGCGGGGCAAGGGCGTCGAGTTGCAAGCCGGGATGTTTGGCCTGCAACCGCGCGAACAGCGGTTGCGCCATGATGGTGTCGCCGATCCAGGAAGGGGCGACGATGAGGGCTTTCATGAGAGCAGTTATTAGTCGCTAGCCACTAGTTGTCAGCAGATCCTGCTAGCGACTAACGACCAGCAACTACTGACTAGTGATGCCCCTTGGGCGCTTCGCCCTTGAAGACGTACTTGGTGGAGCAGTACGGGCAGGTGACTTCGCCGGTCTTCAGGACATCGAGGAAGACTCGCGGGTGCTGGCTCCACAGCGCGACGTTCGGCGTCGGGCAGTGCAGCGGCAGGTCGTGGGCGGTGATTTCAACAGCTTTGTTGTCGGACATCGTTATCTCCCTGATTAGACGGTGGCCAGCCAGTCGGCGTGCGCAGCGGAGCGGCCATAAACCACGTCGAAATACTTTTCCTGCAGCGCCTTGGTGATCGGGCCACGACGGCCGACACCGATCTGGCGGTTGTCGAGTTCGCGGATCGGCGTCACTTCGGCGGCGGTGCCGGTGAAGAAGGCTTCGTCGGCGCAATAGACTTCGTCGCGGGTGATGCGCTTTTCGATGACTTCGATGCCCATTTCGCCGGCCAACTGGATGACGGTGGCGCGGGTGATGCCTTCGAGGCAGGCGGTCAGGTCCGGCGTGTACAGCTTGCCGTTGCGGACGATGAAGATATTTTCGCCGGCGCCTTCGCAGACGTAACCTTCCGGATCGAGGAGCAGGGCTTCGTCGTAGCCGTCACCGGTGGCCTCGTTGTTGGCGAGGATGGAGTTCATGTAGTTGCCCGACGCCTTGGCGCGTACCATGGTGATATTCACGTGGTGACGGGTGTAGGACGAGGTCTTGATGCGGATGCCGCGTTCCATGCCTTCTTCACCGAGGTAAGCACCCCACGGCCAGGCGGCGATGATGACGTGCACCTTGGCACCCTTCGGCGAAACGCCCATCTTTTCCGAGCCGTAGAAGGCCAGCGGACGTAGGTAGCCGGATTCGAGCTTGTTGGCGCGGATCACTTCCTTCTGGGCTTCGTTCAGTTCTTCGGCCGAGAAAGGCATTTGCATCTGGAAGATGTGAGCCGAGCGGAACAGGCGCTCGGTGTGCTCCTTCAGGCGGAAAATCGCTGTGCCGCGTTCGGTCTTGTAGGCACGGACACCCTCGAAGACACCCATGCCGTAGTGCAGGGAGTGCGTCAGGACGTGGGTGGTGGCTTCGCGCCAGGGCACCAGTTTTCCGTCTTGCCAAATAAAGCCGTCGCGATCCGACATGGACATGTTCGATTCTCCGTGTTGCGCCTGTAAAAGCCCATAATTCTAGCCGAAATCAGCGGGTAAAATAGCGCTTTTGCCGTTTGAACATGAGCATGATCTGGAAACCACATGTCACCGTTGCCGCTGTCGTGCAGCGCGACGGAAAATTCCTGCTGGTCGAGGAAGAAACCGATGCCGGGCTGGCCTTCAACCAGCCAGCCGGGCATCTTGAAGAGGGTGAGTCGCTGCTTGATGCCGTGGTCCGCGAGGCGCTCGAAGAAACGGCCTACCACTTCAAGCCGACCCATCTGATCGGGGTCTATAACTGGACCCATCCGACCAAGGAAGATACGACCTACCTGCGCTTCGCTTTTGGCGGGGAACTGCGCGGCTACGAGGCCGGTCGCCCGCTGGATGATGGCATCGTCGCCGCCCGCTGGCTGACGCTGGACGAGGTCAGGGCTACGCAGGCGCGTCACCGCAGCCCGTTGATCCTGCGTTGCATCGAAGATCTGATAGCCGGCAAGCGTTGTCCGCTCGACCTGTTGGTTCATTACGACTGATGCGTCATTGGTGGGCCGCGTTGCTGCTCGGGCTGGCCGGCTTCGCCATTGCCGATGAAAGCGTGCGCGTCTGCCATGGCTATGGCTGCCTGGTACAAACGCGGATTCGGTACACCGAAGGCCAGCTCGGGCAGGTTCGCCGCATGCTGTTTGCGGCAGTCGATGCGGCTTCGGAACGGAAGATTCTGGGCGAGGCGGTCGGTCGTTTGTACGGCTGGGCGGGCGAGCAGTCGGAAATTCATGGTGACCGGGGCGGCAACTACGCGGATGACAACGCGTCGGGCAAAATGGATTGCATTGATCATTCGACCTCGACAACGCGCCTGCTGCGCCTGCTGACGGCGCGTGGCTATTTGCGCTGGCATCGCGTGCTGGAGCCGGAGGCCCGGAATTTTGCCGGTTTGATCCCGGTGCATTGGTCGGCGGTGATCGAGGAAAAAACAAATGGCGAGCCGGCGCTCTTCGTCGTCGATAGCTGGTTCGTTGATAATGGACAGCCAGCGGTGATTTTGCCGCTGGATGAATGGAAGAAAGGGGCTGGGCCCGATGTCTAAGAAAACCGTGGTGGTCGGCTTGTCCGGCGGCGTTGATTCCTCAGTCGCGGCGCTGTTGCTGAAGCAGCAGGGCTGGAACGTGATCGGCCTGTTCATGAAGAACTGGGAGGATGACGACACCGAGGAGTACTGCTCGTCACGCCAGGATCTGATTGATGTGATGAGTGTGGCCGACCGGATCGGCATCGATGTCGAGGTGGTCAATTTCGCGGCCGAATACCGCGAGCGGGTCTTTGCCGAATTCCTCAGCGAATACCAGGCCGGTCGGACGCCGAATCCCGACATCCTGTGCAATTCGGAAATCAAGTTCAAGGCTTTCCTCGATCACGCCATGCAGCTAGGGGCCGAGAAAATCGCCACCGGGCACTACGCCGGCGTCCGCGAATTCGATGGCAAATTCCAGTTGTTGAAGGCCGAGGACGGCACCAAGGACCAGAGCTATTTTCTCTATCGCCTGAATCAGGCGCAGTTGTCGAAGACGCTGTTTCCGCTGGCCGATATTTACAAGCGTGACGTGCGCAAGATCGCCGAGGCGGAAGGCCTGCACGTGGCGGCCAAGAAGGATTCGACCGGCATCTGCTTCATCGGCGAGCGGCCGTTCAAGGATTTTCTGTCACGTTACCTGCCGCCCAAGAAAGGCGAAATCCGCCGTCTTGACGATGGCAAGGTGCTCGGCGAGCACGATGGTCTGATGTATCACACGCTGGGCCAGCGCAAGGGCTTGCATATTGGCGGCCTGAAGGAAAAGGGCCAGCAGGGCGGCGGTGACCACGATGCCTGGTTTGTCGCCGGCAAGGATATGGACAAGAACGTGCTCTATGTTGTGCAGGGGCACGATCACCCGGCCTTGCTCAGGGAGGCTTTGATTGCCGAACAATTGAGCTGGGTGTCCGGCCAGATGCCGCATACGCACTGGGTTTATACGGCCAAACCGCGCTACCGGACTTCTGATCAGCCCTGCGAAGTCGAGCGGGTCGATGCCGAGAGTTGCGAAATTCGTTTTGCCGAGCCGCAATGGGCGCTGACACCGGGGCAGTCGGTCGTGCTCTACGAGAGCCGCGTCTGCCTGGGCGGCGGCATTATTCGCTGAGCCGCTCAGTCATCGCTGGCCCGCATCGTTGATTTCTCGATGATTGCGCCGAAAGCATGCACCAGATCCGGGTCGTGCTTGCGGCCTGATTCGCTGTTCAGGATGTCCATCACAGCCAGATGGCGGCGCGGGTTTTGGTAGGGGCGGCGGGCTGTCATCGCGTCGTAGCTGTCAACGACAGAGATAATGCGGGCATCGAGCGGGATGTCGCCGCCCTGTAGCCTGTCCGGGTAGCCCGAACCGTCGAAGTGCTCATGGTGATGCCGCACGGTGCGGGCGATGCCGCTGGCCCGGCCGCCATTGATGGCGAGGACAATCTGCTCGCCGATAACCACGTGCTGCTGCATGCATTCCCATTCCCGGGCGTCGAAGCTGTCCGGTTTGCGCAGGACGGTGTCGGGAATGCCGATCTTGCCGAGATCGTGGAAGCGGGCGCCGAGCGACAGTTTGTCGAGTTCGCCGGCCGTCAGGCCAATGTGCCGCCCGAGTTCGGTCGAGAGCTGGACGACGCGATCGCAATGGACGCGGGTGTAGTGATCGCGCGCACCGAGGGCGACGGTCAGGGCGTGGGCGATCATGTCGATCGGTGTGGCGTCGTCGGGCGGAGTGATCATGCGGGAAATTCCGTGAGGAGTTAAGGAAGACCATCCTGGCGAACCAAGGTTCATTCCCCAAAAAACGAAAAGGGCGCCCAAGGCGCCCTTCGTGAGCCGGAACGCGGTTCAGTCGTGCGGGATGGTATCCGCGAAAGCCGGGCGCTGCATCAGCTTGTCGTACAGTTTGCCCAGGTTCGGATGGGCTTCCTGCCAGTGGATGTCCGGAAAGCGGAAGCAAAGATAGCCGAGGGCTGTACCGACGGCGAGGTCGCCCATAGAAATATGGGTGCCCATGCAGAAACTCTTTTCGCCGAGTTCCTTGCCCATGAAGTCCAGGCTGCGCATAACCTTGCCGCGCTGACGCTCTATCCAGTCGCCGCTCTGTTCCTTCTTCGGGCGCTTGCCTTCGAGCAGGGCAGCAACGGCCGCGTCGCAAAGGCCGTCGGCCAGGGCTTCCCAGCGCTTGACTTCGGTTCGTTCGCGATTCGGGGCGGGGAACAGCTTGTTGTTCGGCGTGACGTTGTCGATGTATTCGACGATGACGCGCGAGTCGAACAGCGGGGTGTCGTCGTCGAGCACCAGCACGGGAATCTTGCCCAGTGGGTTGATGTCCGGCACCGTGCTGTCGGCTAGCCAGGGCGAGTCGATGACGAATTCGTAGTCAATTTTCTTTTCGGCCAGCACGATCCGCACTTTTCGTACGAAGGGGCTGGTATGGGAGCCGATAAGCTTCATCGCGAGCTCTCTGATTTGGGGACTTCGATTATAGCGTATGGGCAGCGCTTCGTCGGACGGGTAAAATCATGGGCTTACCGAAAAGGATGATCTTATGACCTTCAATCCCTTGACTGCCCTTTCCCCGCTCGACGGCCGCTACGCCGGCAAAGTTGACGCCCTGCGCGAGCATTTTTCCGAGTTTGGCCTGATCCGCGCCCGCCTCAAGGTGGAGATCGAATGGCTGAAGGCGCTCGCTGCCGAATCGCACTTCGCGGAAATCGCCGCTTTCTCCCCGGCCACCATCGCCGAACTGGATGCGCTGGTCGCCAATTTCGGCCCGGCCGAGGCTGCCGAGGTGAAGGCCATTGAAGCCACCACCAACCACGACGTCAAGGCGCTGGAATACTGGATCAAGGACAAGACCAAGAGCAATGTCGAGGTCGTCAAAGTCAGCGAATTCATCCATTTCGCCTGCACCTCCGAAGACATCAACAACCTGTCGCACGCCTTGATGTGCAAGGGTGCCCGCGAGCAGGCTATGCTGCCGATGCTCGACAAGGTCATCGCCAAGCTGACCGAAATGGCCCATGCCCACGCCGAAGTGCCGATGATGAGCCGTACCCACGGCCAGCCGGCGACGCCGTCGACGATGGGCAAGGAAATGGCCAATACGGCCTACCGCCTGCAGCGCGCCCGTGCCCGTATCGCCGCTGTCGAACTGCTCGGCAAGATCAACGGCGCCGTCGGCAACTACAACGCCCACCTCGCTGCCTACCCCGGCTACGACTGGGAAGGTTTCGCCAAGCGTTTCGTCGAATCACTCGGCCTGACCTTCAATCCCTACACCATCCAGATCGAGCCGCACGATGCGCTGGCCGAGCTGTTCGACGCCTTCGCTCGCGCCAATAGCATTCTGGTCGACCTTGATCGTGACGTCTGGGGCTACATCTCCCTCGGCTTCTTCAAGCAGAAGGTCAAGGCCGGTGAAATCGGTTCGTCTACCATGCCGCACAAGGTCAATCCGATCGACTTCGAAAACTCCGAAGGCAACCTCGGCCTGGCCAACGCCATGCTCAAGCATCTGGCCGAAAAGCTGCCGATTTCCCGCTGGCAGCGTGATCTGACCGATTCCACCGTGCTCCGCAACATGGGTGTCGGCCTCGGTTATGCGCTGCTCGGTTACGACTCGCTGCTGAAGGGCCTGGGCAAGCTCGAAATCAACGCCGACCTGATGAAGGCCGACCTCGACGCCAACTGGGAACTGCTGGCTGAGCCGATCCAGACCGTGATGCGCCGCTATGCCGTGCCGAACGCCTACGAAAAGCTGAAGGAGCTGACCCGCGGTACCCGTGTTTCCCGCGAAGGCATGCAGGCTTTCGTGTCGACGCTGGAAATTCCGGAAGCCGCCAAGGCTGAACTCCTCAAGCTGACGCCCTGGGATTACACCGGCAAGGCCGCCGAGCTGGCCAAGCGCATCTAAGAGGCCGCCACAAAATGGCCCTGACTTTGTTGCGCCTCCTTGTCGTACTTGTTTGTACTGCCTTCGTCGGCGCGTCGCGTCAGGAGCGCTGCGCTCCATTTAATGGCAGCCTCTTATGAAGTGCAGCAAATGCGGCCAGGAAGTGCCGGCGGACGCGATCTACTGTCCGCATTGCACCGGCGATCGCAAGACCACGGATCAGGAAGTGATCCGTGGCGGTATTCGCGGCGGGGCGATTGGCCTGTTTCTTGGCCTCTTGCCAACGGTCTGGCTACTTTTTCATTTTGGCGCCGAGCGCGGTATCAAGGCGATTGCCTTCATCGTGCCGGCGATCACCTTCACTACCGGGCTGATCATCGGCCTGGTCAAAGCCAAACGGGAATGGAAGTGAGGCTGGTTGTCAGTGCTTAGTTGCTGCTTGCTAGCAAAACCGATCGCCAACGATGCACCGCCG
Source organism: Ferribacterium limneticum (assembly GCF_020510625.1). NCBI lineage: Bacteria > Pseudomonadati > Pseudomonadota > Betaproteobacteria > Rhodocyclales > Azonexaceae > Ferribacterium > Ferribacterium limneticum. The sequence continues at coordinate 927,517 of NZ_CP075191.1, forward strand.
AGCCAGTTCCCTTAACCAACAGCTAATAACTAACGACCAGGTACTGCCAACCATCATGTCTTTTGCTGAAAACCTGAAGAAACTGCCGGGCATCTCTCACCTGGCGGCCATCAATCTGCTCGATGCCGACGGCAATCTCGTTGCCGCCATCGAGAACAAGGCCGGCAGCCAGGGCTCGCTGGCTGTCTACAACCATCTGGCCCAGACCTACGGTTCGATCAACGTCGAGGCGGCCAGGAAGGGGCTGGAAATCTTCGCCGAGCATACCGACGACGAACGCGCTAATCCGGGCAAGCATCCGAACATCGCCCGCTTGCTGGCGATCGAAAGCGGCCAGCCGGCACTGCGCGTCAAACACATTTTCGCCGTTTGAGAAGCATTTTCAACGCGGCGCAACAGGGCGTTGAAAATGCTTCATCAAGATAGCCACCCGTTGTCATATCAGGTGGCTATAATTTTGTCCGGAATAAACGTGGTGCTCGCAACGTACACGCTGGCCAGCGCCTCATTCCCAACCAACAACGGAGATCAACAATGAAGACCAAACTCGTGCTTGCCCTGCTCGCTACCGTCCTGGCCGGAAGCGCTACCGCCCAGGTCAAACCGGAAGATGCCATCAAATGGCGTCAGTCCGGCTATGGCTTCATGGCCTGGAACATGGCCCGTATCAAGATGAACGTCGAAGGCGGCAACTACAACAAGGAAGAGGTCATCAAGGCGGCCAACGCCATTCAGGCCATTGCCAATTCCGGCATGGGTGCCCTGTATCTGCCGGGTACCGACAAAGGCAAGGGCTGGGAAGAAACCCGTGCGAAATCCAACATGTGGACCGAGAAGGAAAAGCTGGGCAAGGCAGCGATGGCCTTCGGCAAGGAGGCCAACGAACTGGCCAAGGTGGCGGCGAATGGCAATGCCGATGCGGTCGAGGAACAGCTCGGCAAGCTGGGCGGCACCTGCAAGGGCTGCCATGACGACTTCAAAGCCAAGCGCTAAACTGGCTGCACCCCAACGACAGGCACCTGCGGGTGCCTGTTTTTTTAACGATAAAAAGATATGGTTATGAACAGCAAACGTTTTCGCCTGTGGGATCTGCCGACGCGCCTTTTTCACTGGCTGCTTGTCCTTTGTGTTGGTGCCGCCGTGGTCAGCGGCCAGTTGGGCGGCAAGCTGATCGACTGGCATGGCAAGATCGGCCTGCTGGTCGTTGGCTTGATCACCTTTCGCCTGGTCTGGGGGCTGCTCGGTTCGACCTATGCACGCTTTGCCAGCTTCCTGCCGACGCCGGGGGCGATCAAGGACTATCTGCGTGGCGAATGGCGTGGGCATGGCCACAATCCGCTCGGTGCGTTGTCGGTGCTCGGTCTGCTTGCGCTGCTGGCCGGGCAGGTGATCACCGGCTTGTTCAGCAATGATGACATCGCCTTCAGTGGGCCACTGGCCGCGCTGGTCGGCAATGACCTGAGCAATCGCCTGACCGGCACTCACCACCTGCTATCCAACCTGCTGATCGGGCTGGTCGTGTTGCATGTCGCGGCCATCGTTTACTACGGCCACGTCAAGAAGCAGAAACTGCTCAAGCCGATGGTCACCGGCTGGAGCGATGGCGATGGCCAATCGGCGACTGGTGGCGGACTGCTTGCCTTCGTCGTGGCGCTGCTTGTCGCGCTTGGCGCGGTCTATGCGGCGAGCGGCATCTGGGTACCCAAGCCCCCGCCGCCCTCGGCTGTTGAAACGCCGAACTGGTAAGTCGAAAAAGAAAAAGCCCGCCGATTGCTCAGCGGGCTTTTTGCCATTGGGGGGCGAGGGTTTTCAGACCACCGCGCCGTCCTCGTTGGCGCCTTCGATGACCTTCTTCTGCTTGATGAACTGCTCGCGCGAAACGCCCAGCCACATGACCAGCGGACTGGCAACCAGCACTGAAGAGTAGATGCCGAAGCAGATACCGATGGTCAGCGCCATGGCGAAGTAGTGCAGGGTTTCGCCGCCGAAGATCAGCATCGACAGCACCATCAGCTGGGTACAGCCGTGGGTGATGATGGTCCGGCTGATCGTGCTGGTGATGGCGTGGTCGAGCACTTCCGGCGTGCTCAGGCCGCGCACCTTCTTGAAGGTTTCGCGGACCCGGTCGAAGACGACGACCGACTCGTTGACCGAGTAGCCGAGCACGGCCAGCACGGCAGCCAGCACCGACAGCGAGAACTCCCACTGGAAGAAGGCGAAGAAGCCGAGAATGATCACCACGTCGTGCAGGTTGGCGATGATGGCCGAGACCGAGAAGCGCCATTCGAAGCGGAAAGCCAGGTAGATGACGATGCCGATGACGACCAGCAGCAAGGCCATGGCGCCGTTTTCGGCCAGTTCCTTGCCGACCTGCGGGCCGACGAACTCGACGCGGCGCAGCTGCGAACCCGGCGCTTCGGCTTCCAGCGCCTTCATGACCGATTCACCGATCTGGTTGGTGTTCTGCTCGCTCTTCAGCGGCAGGCGAATCATCACGTCCTGTGACGAACCGAAGTTCTGCACCGAGTAGTCGCTGAAGCCCGACTTGCCGAGCGCACCGCGGATCTTTTCGAGATCAGCGGCTTGCTCGTAGTGGGTTTCGATCAGCGTGCCGCCGGTGAATTCAACCGACAGGTGCAGGCCCTTGGAGAACAGGAAGACCACGGCCAGGACGAAGGTGAGCAGCGAAATGACATTGAACTTCAGCGCATGGCGCATGAAGGGAATGTCTTTGTGGATGCGGAAAAATTCCATGTTCGTCTTTCCTTATTGCTGGCCGGTGGGCGTCGTGGTGCCCGGTTTCCAGAGCTGGCCGATGGCGACCTTGGTCAGTTTCTTCTGGCGACCGTAGATCAGGTTGACCAGGCCGCGCGAGACGACGACGGACGAGAAGATCGAGGTCAGGATGCCCAGGCAGTGCACCACGGCAAAGCCGCGGACCGGGCCGGAACCGAAGATCAACAGGGCGAGACCGGCGATCAGCGTGGTGATGTTGGAGTCGAGAATGGTCCCGAAAGCGCGCTCGTAACCTTCCGAAATGGCGGCTTGCGGTGGCATGCCGGCCCGGAGTTCTTCGCGGACGCGTTCGTTGATCAGCACGTTGGCGTCGATGGCCATGCCCAGGGTCAGCGCGATAGCCGCGATGCCGGGCAGGGTCAGCGTGGCCTGGAGCAACGAGAGGATGGCGACCAGGAACAGCAGGTTGGAGGCCAGCGCCAGTACCGAGACGACACCGAACATCTGGTAGTAGAGAATCATGAAGACGGCGATGGCGGCAAAGCCCCACATCGTCGAATGGAAACCCTTCTGGATGTTCTCGGCGCCGAGCGACGGGCCGATGGTGCGTTCCTCGATGATGTCCATCGGTGCGGCCAGCGAGCCGGCGCGCAGCAGCAGGGCGGTGTCGTTGGCTTCCATGGTCGTCATGCGGCCGGAAATCTGGACGCGGCCGCCACCGATTTCGGTGCGGATGACCGGCGCAGTAACGACTTCGCCCTTGCCCTTTTCGATGAGCAGGATGGCCATGCGCTTGTTGACGTTCTCGCGGGTCACATCCTTGAAGATGCGGGCGCCGGCGGCGTCCAGCGTCAGATGGACAGCGGCTTCCTGGGTCTGGTTGTCGAAGCCGGGCTGGGCATCAGTCAGGCGGTCGCCGGTCAGCACGACCTGCTTCTTGACCAGCAGCGGCTGGCCGCCACGCTCGTTATAGACTTCGGTGCCGAAGGGCGGATTGCCGGCCAGCGCCGCATCGAGCGCGCCCGGAGAGTCATCGACCATGCGGATTTCCAGGGTCGCGGTGCGGCCCAGAATGTCCTTGGCCTTGGCCGTGTCCTGCACGCCGGGCAACTGGACGACGATGCGGTCGGCGCCTTGCTGCTGGATCACCGGTTCGGCAACGCCGAGTTCGTTGATCCGGTTGTGCAGCGTGGTGATGTTCTGCTTCAGCGCGAATTCGCCGATCTTCTGCTGGGCCTGCGGCTTCAGCGTGGCGATCAGGCGCGGTTCGGCCGCATCGCCGGCATCGGTGAGCAGCAGGTCGGGCTGGCTGTCGGAAATGGCGATGCGGGCCTTGTTTTGCGTTTCGGCATCGCGGAACTTGATGACAATGCGCTCGCCCTCGCGGTTCACGCCGCCGTGGCGCAGGTTCTTGTCGCGCATCACGGTGCGCAGGTCGGCCGAGGTCGAATCGAGTCGCTTGGTCAGCGCACCCTTCATGTCGACTTGCAGCAGGAAGTGCACGCCGCCGCGCAGGTCAAGGCCGAGGTACATCGGTAGCGCGCCCAGCGAGGTCAGCCATTGCGGCGAGGCGGCCAGCAGGTTCAGGGCGACGACGTATTGCGGGTCGGCGGCGTCCGGATTGAACGCCTTTTCCAGCGCATCCTTGGCTTTCAGCTGGGTGTCGGTGTCCTTGAAGCGGGTCTTGACGCCGTTGAAGTCGAGCTGCATGCCGTCGTGCGTGATGCCGGCGGCTTTCAGCGAGTCTTCGACACGAGCCTTGGCCTTGTCATCGACCTTGATCGTGGCCTTGGCGCTGGAAACCTGAACGGCTGGCGATTCGCCGAAGAAATTGGGCAGGGTATAGACGAAGCCCATGACCAGCGCGATGGCGATGGTGATGTACTTCCAGAGAGGGTAGCGATTCATAGCGGCTCTAAAGCGAAAAAGGCGGCTTCTCGCCGCCTTTTGGGGTGATTACAGCGACTTCAGCGTGCCCTTCGGCAGAACCAGGCCGATCGAAGGCTTTTGCACGACGACTTCGGTGCCTTCGGCGATTTCGACGGTCACGTAGTTGTCGCCGACCTTGACGATCTTGCCGACGATGCCGCCCTGGGTGACGACTTCATCGCCCTTGGCCAGTGCGCCGAGCAGGGCCTTGTGTTCCTTGGCCTTCTTCATCTGCGGACGGATCATCAGGAACCACAGCACGACGAACATCAGGATCATCGGCAGCAGACCCATCAGGCCACCCGTCGGGTCGGAGGAAGCGGCTGCGGTTTGGGCGTGGGCGAGACTAATCATTGTTAAAACTCCGGATTGCTTGAAAACGAAACGAGGGATTCTATCACTGGCCTGAGGAACGGTCGCGGGCAAAGCCGGCGGCCCATTCGGTGAAGCGTTCAGCCTCGATGGCGGCGCGCATTTCGGCCATGATGGTCTGGTAGAAATGCAGGTTGTGGATGGTGTTCAGCATGCCGCCGAGAATCTCGCCATTGCGGAACAGGTGGTGCAGATAGGCCCGGGTGAACTGCGTGCAGGTGTAGCACGAGCACGACGGATCGAGCGCTCCGGTATCCATCTTGTAACGGGCATTCTTGATCTTGACGTCGCCGAAGCGGGTGAACAGGTGGCCGTTGCGGGCGTTGCGCGTCGGCATCACGCAGTCGAACATGTCGATGCCGGCCTTGACCGAGTACACCAGGTCTTCCGGCGTGCCGACGCCCATCAGGTAGCGCGGCTTGTGGGTTGGCAGCTTAGGCGCGGTATGGGCCAGGATGCGCGCCATGTCTTCCTTGGGTTCGCCGACCGACAGACCACCGATGGCCATGCCGTCAAAGCCGATGTCACAAAGGCCGGCCACCGATTCGTCGCGCAGCTCTTCGTACATGCCGCCCTGGACGATGCCGAACAGCGCGTTGCCGTTTTCGAGCTTGTTGTGCTCGTCACGCGAACGTTGAGCCCAGCGCATGCTCATTCGCATCGACTTGGCCGCTTCTTCGTGTGTCGCCGGGTAGGGCGTGCATTCGTCGAAGATCATCACGATGTCGGAATTCAGCACCTTCTGAATCTGCATCGAAATTTCCGGCGTCAGGAAGAGCTTGGCGCCATCGTGCGGCGACGAGAATTTGACGCCTTCCTCGGTGATCTTGCGCATGGCGCCGAGGGAGAAAACCTGGAAGCCGCCGGAATCGGTCAGGATGGGCTTCTGCCAGTTCATGAAGTCATGCAGGCCCTTGTGGGCGGCAATGACTTCGAGCCCGGGGCGCAGCCAGAGGTGGAAGGTGTTGCCGAGGCAGATCTGGGCGCCGATGTCGTTCAGCGACTGCGGCGTCATCGCCTTGACCGTGCCGTAGGTGCCGACCGGCATGAAGACGGGGGTCTGGATGACGCCGTGGGTCAGGGTCAGCGTACCGCGCCGGGCGGCGCCGTCGGTTTTCAGGAGTTCAAATTGCATGATTGATGTGGCGTTTGTGTAACAGCTGTTTTCTCGTGGGGTGCGAGATTGTATAGTTTGAGGCATTCGTCTCGTTGAAAATCCTTTCAATGCGTATCGCGCTTCGCTTCCTGGTGGTGGTCATGCTGCTGACCGTGCTCTCGCCGAAATTCGGCTGGGAGTCGGTGTCGGCTGCGGAGGCGCACGTTCTCGCGGCCGGCCTGGTGCACGACGAGGCGCCGGGACATGAGGCTCAGGGCGATTGCCATGAACACGACGCCCCTATGAACGACGACACGGGCGACCATCATTGCTGCCCCGGGCATGTGCTCGGCCATTTGTTCGGCGGCGTTGGTGCTACCCCCGACTTGCCACCGGCAAGCAAGGATTCCGCGCTGCCCAGCAGTCGATCCGCCCATTTTTCCTCGCGCATTCCGGACGGGCTTGAACGTCCTCCCCGAGTCGCCGCCTGAGCGCGGCGGCCTGCCTGTCCCATCCCTGATTCTCTAGCGGCCTGATCGGTCGCTGCGGCACGCCGCCGGTTGTCCATGGACTGCAACCGGAGGAAATCCCATGCGAAGCATTTTCAGCATCGCACCCCTTGTCATCGGCAGCCTGCTCGGCTGCCTGGCCGTGCCGTTGGCGCAGGCTGCAACGCCCTTGGCTGCGGCTTTTGCCCAGGCCTGGCAGCGCCAGCCGGCTGCCCTGGCGGAAGGCGAGCGGACGCGTGCCGTCAACGCCCAGGCCGAGGCCGCCAATCGGTGGACGCCAGCCCCCGCCAATCTGGAATTGGGCCTGCGCAGCGATCGCTTCAACCGTAACCAGGGGGCCAGCGAGGTTGATATCGGCCTGGCCGTTCCGCTCTGGTTGCCTGGCGAACGTAGCGGTGCGCAGGCCTTGGCGGCGGCGGCCGAAGGCGCGCTGGCCGGGCGACAAGCCGCCTTGCGCCTGCAACTGGCGCAGGCGCTGCGCGAAGCCTGGTGGCAGTGGCAACTGAGCCAGAACGAGGCCGTCCTGGCCAAAGGCCGTGAGGCGGCGGCACGGCGTTTGCGCGACGACGTTGCCCGCCGTTTTCAAGCCGGCGACCTGGCGCGCGCCGATCTCAACCAGGCCGAAGGCGCCCTGGCCCTGGCCCAGGCAGCGCAGGCCGAAGCCCACTCCGGCGCGGCGCTGGCCCGTTACCGGCTGGAAAGCCTGACTGGCGCGCCGGCAACGGAGGATGCGCCGGTCGCCGAACCGGAACCGTTGGCGCCGGCTGTTGAACACCCCGAACTGCGCGATCTGCAAGGGCGTGGCGAGTTGGCGCGGCGCAACGCCGAACTGGCGCGGGTGCAGAGCCGGGCCAATCCTGAATTGACCGTCGCCACCCGGCGCGATCGGCCGGCCAGCGGCGAGTTGGCTGAGCAGACCTGGGCCGTTGGCGTGCGCATCCCCTTCGGTGGCGGGCCGCGTCACGATGCACGTGTCGCCCTGGCCAATGCCGAGGCCATCGAAGCGGCGGCGATGCTGGAGCGCGAACGCGAGCGCCTGGTGCGTGCGGCGGCGCTGGCGCAGGTGCAGGTCGATGCAGCGCGGGCGCAACTGGCGGCGGCCGAACAACGGGCCCGGGTGGCGGGTGAAAACCGCGGGTTCTACGACAAATCCTTCCGCCTGGGCGAGAGCGACCTGCCGACCCGTTTGCGTATCGAAACCGAGGCGGTCGAGGCCGAGCGTGCGTTGATGCGCGCCCGCATTGCACTGGCGCAGGGTATTTCGCAGTGGCGGCAAAGCCTGGGGCTGTTACCGGAATGAGGAGCAAGAATATGAATGGTGCAAAGCGTTTCCGTTTGCCCGTGGCCAGCCTGCTGCTGGCGGTCTGGGTGGCAGTGGTGGGGGCGAAGGAGGAACTGGCGCCAATGCCGGTTGCCGTGGCCGAAAGCGAGGCCTTCGAGGCGGTTGGGCGTTTGTCCGACGAAGGGCTGGTCTGGTTTGTCGACCGGGCCGAGACCAATGCGCCGGTGCTGGACGCCAAGTTGGAGGTCGAGGCCAATGGCCAGATGCAGGTGGCGCAGTTTCGCCCGGAGCGGGGCGATTACCTGATTGCCGATGCCGCCTGGCTGAAGCCCTTGCGCCAACCCGGTGAACACGCCCTGGCGCTGACCTTGCTGGCCGGCGATGACAGCGATCTGCTGACGGCAACGCTGGATGTGCATGCCGACGCGGCTGATCCTCCGCTGGCTAGCGCGCAACCCTTTAGGTGGCTGCTCATCGCGAGCGGCCTGCTGGTCGGTGTGCTGTGGTGGCGACGCAGCAAGCAGAAAGGAGACCGCTCATGAAACGACAGCTATGCGTACTTGGCCTGTTGGCCACGCTCGTTACAGCAACTTTTGCACACGAGGGGCACGATCATGACGAGGCCGGCAAAAAGCCGCTGGCCGTCGGCAACCAGGCGCAGCGCCTGGCGGACGGGACGCTGTTCATTCCCAAGTCGGCGCAGCGCGGCATGGGCGTGTTGACCCTCAAGGCGGCCAGCGAGACGGTTGCCCGCTCTCTGGAACTGCCCGGCCGCGTGATCATGGACCCGCACCTTGGCGGCCGGGTTCAGGCCATGCAGCCCGGGCGCATCGAACCGGCCGGGCCGCACGGTTTGCCGGCGGCCGGCAGCCGGGTGAAGAAGGGCGAGGTGCTGGCCTGGGTGGTGCCGGCGTCCGGCGCCATCGAACGGGCCAACCAGGCGGCCACGCTGGCTGAGCTGAAAGCCGGGCTGGGTTTGGCCGAGAAGCGCCTGGCCCGCCTGCGCGACCTGGCCGATACGGTGCCGAAGAAAGATATCGACACGGCTGAAACCGAGGTGCTCAGCCTGAAAGGGCGGATCGCCGCAGTCGGTGGCGGTCTGTCCGGACGCGAGGCGCTGGTGGCGCCGGTCGGCGGTGTGCTGGCGGCGAGCAATGCGGTCGTTGGTCAGGTGGTCGAGCCCAAGGAGCTGATTTTCGAGGTTATCGATCCGGATGGCCTGCATGTCGAAGCGACCGCCTTCGATCCCATCCCGCTCGACCAGATTGCCGCAGCGACGGTGGCGGTCGGCGACCAGGTCGTGCCGCTGAGCTACGTCGGGGCGCCGCGCCGCTTGCGGGAACAGGCTTTGCCGCTGATTTTCGAGAACCACGCCGCCGGGGCAGGCCTGGCCTTGCCCTTGGGCCAGCCGGTCAAGGTGCAGGTCAAGCTGAAGTCCACCGTGCAGGGCCTGCCGCTGCCGGCCAGTGCGCTGGTGCGCAATACCGCCAATCAGGTCGTGGTCTGGGTCAAGACGGCGCCGGAAAATTTTGCGGCGCGGGCGATCCGCAGCGAGCCGCTGGACGGCAGGCGCGTGCTGGTTACCGGTGGTTTGCAGGCCGGCGAGCGGGTGGTGGTGCAGGGCGCCAGCCTGGTCGCGCAGATTCGTTAGGAGGCCGGCCATGTTCCAGTGGTTGCTTGAAAAAAGCCTGGGCAGCCGGCTCTTCGTGCTGGTCGCCGCGGCGGTGCTGATGGTCTGGGGCGGCTTGCAGGCGACGCGCCTGCCGGTTGATGTCTTTCCCGACCTGAACAAGCCGACGGTGACGGTGATGACCGAGGCCGGCGGCATGGCGCCGGAGGAAGTCGAGCAGTTGCTCAGCTTCCCGCTCGAAACGGCGATGAGCGGTTTGCCCGGCATTGCCAACGTGCGCTCCATTTCCAGCGCCGGGCTGTCCTTCGTCTACCTGACCTTCGACTGGCAGGTCGATGTCTATCGTGCCCGGCAGATGGTCAGCGAGCGGCTGACGGCGCTGGAGGCTACCCTGCCGCCCGGCGCGGTGCCGCGCATGGGGCCGGTTTCGTCGATCATGGGCGAGATTATGCTGGTCGCCATTCCGATACGCGGTGACGGAGCCGACCCCAAGGCAGCACGCGAATACGCCGACTGGGTGCTGCGCCCGCGCCTGATGGCGATTGCCGGCGTCTCGCAGGTTATCCCGATCGGCGGCGAGGTGCGCCAGTTCCAGGTGCGGCCGGATACCCGGCGGATGGCCGAACTGGGCATCGGCCTGGAGCAGATCGAGAGCGCCGTGCGCGGTTTCGCCGCCAATACCTCGGGCGGCTTTCTCGAACTCAATGGCCGCGAGTACCTGATACGCCACCTCGGCCGCAGTGCGCGGCTGGAGGATCTGAAGAACGTCGCGCTGACCGCACGCGCCGGGCAACCCATCCTGTTGCGCCAGGTGGCCGAGGTCGGTTTCTCGGCCGCGATCAAGCGCGGCGATGGCGGCTTCGACGATGGGGAGGTAGCCAGCCCGGCCGTCATCCTCAGTATCCAGAAGCAGCCGACGGCCGATACCGTTGATTTGACCCGGCGCCTGGAAGCGGCGCTGGCCGACATGAAGGGCAGCCTGCCGGCCGGCATGAGCGCGCCGCAGGTGTTTTTCCGCCAGGCCGACTTCATCGAAGCCTCGCTCGGCAACCTGCAGATGAAGCTGCTGATGGCCTCGTTCTTCGTCGCCGGGGTGCTGTTCTTCTTCCTCGGCAACTTCCGCACCATGCTCATTTCGCTGACCGCCATTCCCTTGTCCATCCTGACGGCGATCCTCGTCTTCAAGTGGCTGGGGCTGTCGATCAACACGATGACCCTGGGCGGCCTGGCCATCGCCATCGGCGAACTGGTCGATGACGCGGTGGTCGATGTCGAGAACATCCTGCGCCGCCTGAAGGAGAAGGCGGCGCGCGGCGAGGCGTATTCGGTGCGCCAGACGGTGATCGCCGCCTCACTCGAAGTCCGCACCGCCATCGTCTATGCGACGCTGATCATCGCCCTGGTCTTTGTACCGCTGTTTGCCCTCCCGGGCATCGAAGGCCGCCTGTTCGTGCCGCTCGGCATCGCTTATATCGTGGCTATCCTCGCCTCGCTGGCGGTGTCGGTGCTGGTCACGCCGGTGCTTTCATCGCTGCTGCTGCCGGCCTTGGTCAAGGAGGCGCATGGCGAGACGCGCCTGGTGATCTGGTTGAAAGGGCATTACCGGCGGACGCTGGAAGCCGTACTCGCCTCGCCGAAAGGGCTGGTCGCCGGGGCCGCCATCGCCGTCGTGCTGGCGGTGCTGGCCGTGCCCCTGTTCCCGACCACTTTCCTGCCACCCTTCAACGAAGGCTCGATCACCCTTGGCCTGCGCCTCAATCCGGGCGTGACCTTGTCCGAATCGATCCGCGTTGCCGGGGCGGCCGAGCAGGCGCTGCGCGGCTTGCCGGAGATCGCCCAGATGGGGCGGCGCACCGGGCGGGCCGAACTCGACGAGCACGCCGAGGGTGTGCACGTCACCGAGTTCGAAATCAGGCTGAAGGCGCAGGGGCGCCCAAAGGAAGCGGTCTATGCCGACATCCGGCAACGGCTGAAGGACCTGCCGGCCAGCATCAGCCTTGGCCAGCCCATCGCCCACCGTATCGACCACATGTTGTCCGGCGTGCGGGCGCAGATTGCCATCAAGGTGTTTGGCGAAGACCTCGATACCCTGCGTTCGCAGGCCGGCCTGCTGCGCGAGCGGCTGGTGAAGATTCCCGGCATGGCCGATCTGGACATCGAGAAACAGGTGCAGGCACCGCAGATCAAGGTGCGCGTCGATTTCGACGCCGCCGCCCGCTACGGCATCTCGACGGCGCAACTGACACGCAGCCTGCAGACACTGGTCGATGGCCAGGTGGTGACGCAGATTGTCGAAGGCAACCGCCGCTTCGATCTCGTCGTCCGCCTGCCCGAGGCGGCGCGGTCGCTCGACGGTCTGGCCAACCTGCTGATCGAGACGCCGAGCGGCCGTGTCCCGCTGTCCCGGCTGGCCAGCATCGAGGACGCCGACGGCCCGAACCAGATCACCCGCGACGAAGGGCGGCGGCGCATCGTCATCTCGGCCAACGTGCAGGGGCGCGCGCTGTCCGCCGTCGTCGCCGACCTGCGCCAGGCGGTGGCCGAATTCCCGCTGCCCGAGGGCTATTTCATCACTCTCGGCGGCCAGTTCCAGGCGCAGGAAGAAGCGGCCCGGCTGATCGCCGTGCTGGCGCTAGGCTCGACGGCGCTGATTTTCATCGTCCTCTACAGCCGCTACCGCTCGGCGCTGCTGGCCGGCCTGATCATGGCCAACGTGCCGCTCGCGCTGGTCGGCAGCGTGCTCGGCCTGTGGCTGTCCGGCCAGCCGCTGTCGGTCGCCGCGCTGATCGGCTTCATCACGCTGGCCGGCATCGCCACCCGCAACGGCATCCTGAAGATCAGCCACTACCTCAACCTGATGCGCTTCGAGGGCGAGGTATTCGGCGTGCCGATGATCGTCCGCGGCTCGCTGGAACGGCTGACGCCGGTGCTGATGACCGCGCTGGTCGCGGCCTTCGCGCTGGCGCCGCTGCTCTTCGAGGCCGAGCAACCGGGTACCGAGATCCTGCATCCGGTCGCCGTGGTGATTTTCTCCGGGCTGGTCAGTTCGACCCTGCTCGATACCTTCGTAACCCCTGCCCTGTTCTGGCTGTTCGGCCGGAAACCGGCGGAGCGCCTGCTCGCCGAAGGCGGCGACGAGGCACTTTGATTTTTTAGGAGATTGACCATGCAAACCAAACATCTACTGCCAATTACCGCTCTCCTACTCGCCCTGAGCTTGCCGACCGCCGCCATGGCCCATGCCGAACACGGCCAGCCGCAGTTCGGCGGTGTCGTTGCCGAAGCTGGCGAGGCGCAATTCGAGGTCGTCGGCAAGGATGGCAGGCTCTTCGTCCATGTCACCAACCACGGCTCCCCGCTCGATACGACCGGGGCGAGCGGCAAGCTGACGGTGCTGGCCGGCTCGGCCAAGCAGGAATATGCCTTGAAGCCGGCCGGCGGCAATCGCCTGGAGGGTTCCGGTAGCTACGGTGCTGGCGCCAAGCTGCTGCTGCAGGTGCAGTTGCCGGGCAAGAAGCTGTTGCAAGCCCGTGCGCTTGCTCGTTGAAAGGAAGAGCGATGAACGTGCCAATGATTTCCCGCCGTCGCCTGCTGCTTTCCCTGCTGGCGACAACTGCCCTGCCGACCTGGGCGGCACCCGCCCAACCCCGAGTCGATGTCTGGAAAGACCCGAATTGCGGCTGTTGTGGCGATTGGGTCAAGCACCTCGAGGCGGAAGGCTTTACCGTCCGCGTCTTCGCCACCGGCGCCGATGCGGCCCGTCGCCGGCTCGGCTTGCCCGATGCCTACGCCTCCTGCCACACCGCGCTGGTCGATGGCTATGTGCTGGAAGGCCACGTCCCGGCAACGGACATTCGCCGTCTGTTGGCTGAAAGGCCCAAGGCCTTGGGGCTGGCCGTGCCGGGTATGCCGGTCGGCTCGCCGGGCATGGATGGCCCGGTCTACCAGGGCCGGCGCGATCCCTACGATGTCCTGCTGGTCAGCCGTGAAGGGCGTTCGACAGTCTTTGCCCGCTACCGTTAGGCAGCATCGGCGGAGCGTTCGAGCAGCATCGCGTCGCCGTAGCTGAAGAAGCGATAACGCTCGGCGACCGCGTGGGCGTAGGCGGCTCTGATGTTGTCATAGCCGGCAAAGGCCGACACGAGCATGAGCAGTGTCGATTTCGGCAGGTGAAAGTTGGTGATCAGGCGGTCGACGACCTGGAAGCGGTAGCCGGGCGTGATGAAGATGCTCGTTTCGGCCCCGCCGACACGCACGGTACCGTCAGGATTGCCAGCTGACTCCAGGGCGCGCAGGCTGGTCGTGCCGACGGCGATGACGCGGCCGCCGTTGGCCCGGGTGCGGGCGATGGCGTCGGTCGTTGTTTGCGGAATCTCGAAGCGCTCGCTGTGCATGCGGTGGTCGGCGATCTTTTCGACCCGCATCGGCCGATAGGTGCCGGCGCCGACGTGCAGGGTCAGGAAAGCCGTGTTGATGCCTTGCTGGCGAAGCGTATCCAGCATCGCCTCATCGAAATGCAGCCCGGCCGTCGGTGCAGCAACGGCGCCCGGCTCTCGGGCATAAACCGTCTGATAGCGCGTTTCGTCAGCGCCTTCGGCCGGATGCTCAATGTAGGGCGGCAATGGCAATTTGCCAAAGCGCTCCGATAGCTCCCAGAAATCGCCCGGTTCCAGCAGTTCCAGCGCGAAAAAGTCGCCGTCGGCACCGGCCCGGCCAGTCATTTTTACCGTGAAGGCATCGGCCAGCCGCATCGTGCTCCCGGCCTTCGGCGCCTTGCTGGCGCGCACCTGGCAGATGGCGTGCGTGGCATCGACGATGCGCTCGAGCATGATCTCCACCTGGCCGCCGGTGTCCTTCTGGCCGAAGAAGCGGGCCTTGATCACCTTGGTGTCGTTGAAGACCAGCAGGTCGCCGGCCTTCAGCAGGCCTGGCAAGTCGGCAAATTGGCGATCGACCAACTGCTCGCCGCAGACGTGCAGCAGGCGGCTGCCGCGGCGCTCGGCGGCCGGGTGCTGGGCAATCAGTTCGGGAGGGAGGGGAAAGTCGAAGTCGTCGACGGTCAGCGACATGGGCTGGAATCCGCGTGTGAGAAACAAAAACGGCCTTCCGTCAGGAAAGCCGATATGTCGTTACTGGTGCCCGGGCCTTGATCTAACTGATGGTGAGGTCGTTTGTGGCAAAACGGGTTTCGTTTCCTGAAATCCGAGCGATCGCCAAAATTACCCCTCATTCAAACCGCGTTGTACCAAAACAACAAAACGGCCATCGAGTTGAAGCGCGTTTTTGTTCAATTTAAGGAAGCGCGGATTCTACCATCGCCGATCCGTTCGTTTTGTCATGGCATCGTAACCAGCGCGCCTTAAGTTGGCAGGACTCAACTATCAGACATTTTCCATGAACGCACCGGCGCCAACCAATCTTGCCATCCCTGCCAGCAGCCTTACTTTGAAAGACCGGATTGACCAGAAGATTTTCGATACGCTGTATTCGCGTTCGCTGGTTTACAACACCTGCTGGGAAGACCCCGCGGTAGACCGGAAGGCCCTGCACCTCAGTAGCGAGGATCGTGTCCTGGTCATTAGCAGCGCTGGCTGCAATGCGTTGGACTATGCGCTTCAGGGGCCAGCCAAGGTCTATGCGATCGACGCCAACCCCCGCCAGAATGCCTTGCTGGAGTTAAAGATCGCCGCAATCCGCCAGCTTGGGTTCGACGATTTCTTCGCCTTTTTCGGCAGCGGTTTTCATCCGCATGCTCGCAGTATCTATCGCCAGCATTTGCGCAATGAGTTGTCGGCATTTGCCCGCAGCTATTGGGATCGTCGCATCAACTGGTTCTGCAGCCGCCACGGCAGTTTCTATTTTCACGGCTTGGCCGGCTTCGTCGCCCGCGGTTTCCGGACCTATTTCCGGATACGTCCCGAACTGGCGCAACAGGTTGGCGCGTTGTTCGCCTCGAAAACACTGGATGAGCAGCGTCGAATCTACGACGAGAAGATCACCAAGGAACTGTGGACGCCGGTTATCAACTGGGTGCTGAACCGGCAGCTCACCATGAGCTTGCTCGGCGTACCGCATCCGCAGCGCCGCCTGATCCAGGGGCAACATCCGGGGGGCGTTTCCGGCTTCATCCGCGATGCCATCGAGTACGTCTTTCGTCATCTGCCGGTCAGCGACAACTATTTTTGGCGTGTGTATCTGACCGGCAGCTACACGCTGGATTGTTGCCCGTCTTACCTCAAGGAGACGAACTTCCTTGCCCTCAAAGCTGGCTTTGTGGATTGCATCGAGACGCATACCTGCACGGTGACCGAGTTTCTGCAGGCCACGAGCGAGCCGATCAGCCGCTTCGTGCTGCTCGATCACATGGACTGGATGAGCTGTTATTACCCGGAGGCCTTGCTCGAAGAATGGCAGGCTATCGTCAACCGGGCTGCACCAGGCGCCCGTATCCTGTTGCGCAGCGCCCACGCCAAGCCCCCCTTTCTCGACTGGATTCAGGCCAGGGTCGGGGGCGAGCCAAAGCCGCTGCATGAGATCGTCGATTTTGAACCGGCGCTGGCTGAACGCCTGCAGCTCGAAGATCGCGTACATACCTACGCCGGTTTTGTCATTGCCCAACTGAAGGATCATGGCAGTCTCTGATCTGGGCGCCGACGCGCGCGTCCTGTGGCGCCTGTTGCGGGGCCAGCCGAATCGCGGCTGCCATGCCGAGCGCCTTCAGGCTTTTTATGCGCCCCAGGCCGATCGCTATGATGCCTTCCGTGCCAGCCTTCTTCACGGTCGGCAGGAATTGATCGACAGTCTCGAAATCTCGGCCGGCGACCGTGTCGTCGAACTGGGTTGCGGTACCGGCAGCAGTCTGGAGCGGATCGGCGAGAAGATCGGAAGTCTGGCCAGCCTGCAGATGGTCGATCTCTGCCCGGCATTGCTCGACTTGGCCCGCCAACGGGCGGCCCGCTACGCCAACGTTCAGGTCGTCGAGGCCGACGCAACGTTCTGGCAACCGGAAAAGCCGGTCGACATCGTCTTTCTTTCATATGCTTTGACCATGATTCCGGACTGGTCGGCGGTCATTGCCAACGCCCATGCAATGTTGCGACCCGGTGGACGCATCGGGCTGGTCGACTTCCATCTGCCGACGCCGGGTGGCGCTTTGAGCAATTTTTTTTGGCGAAGCTGGTTTGGCCATGACGGGGTTCATCTGTCGTCCGAACATCTGCCCGCCTTGCGCAGCCGTTTTGTCGAACGCCGCTGCCACGAACTGCGGGCCGGTGTGCCATATCTGCCGGGATTTCGGGCGCCTTATTACCTTTTCGTCGGCGAACGCACCGCCGGATAATGTACGCGAGCCGAGATCGCCTGGTTATCTTCGATGCCGATGGCACGCTGATCGACGCTTTTCGTGCGGTCGAGATGGCTTTCTCCCATCACGGCATGGACATCGGGGACTACCAGCGCTTCCAGCGGCGACGCAAGTTGCTGAAGTACCTGGGCGGTCTGCGCGAGTTTCCCAAAAACCTGCGACACCAGCTGAACAAAGAAAATCGCAAGCAGTTGAAGCACACGCTGACCGAAATCTACCGGGGAGAAGCCATGCTTTTTCCGGGCATCGACGTGTTGCTGAAGCGGCTGATTGAACAAAGCGACGTCCGGGTTGGCGTTGTCTCGCGCAATGTCACCATCGAGCCTGAAACGACGCTGCGAATGGTCTTTCAGCGCCACGGCATAGATGCCTCACAACTCGACTTTTTGCGCTGTATTCCGCTCGGCGAGGAGAAGAGCGATCAGTTTCGCGCACTGCGTCAGGAATTCGGAATCAACCCGACCCGCGCCTATGCCTGCGGCGATGAGTATCGCGACTATGTATCAGCATTGGCCGCCGGCCTGCATCCAATGGTCGTTTCCTACGGTTTTGAGGACCACGCCCGGCTAATCGACGACTTCGCCATACCTCATGAAATCATCTCGCGCACGCCGACGGAACTGTCCGCCCGGCTGAGTCACGCACTCGATCTGGATGAGGCAAATCCCGGCACTGCGGCCTCGTAGGGCCCGGCTGCTTTACCACTCCGCGACGAGGTCGGCTACGCCACTGAATCAGATGCCCTGATTCAGTGAGGCTGCCTCTCAGGGCTGCGTGGTCAGCAAGCGCAGGATTTCGCTGTAATTGTTATCAGTCACCGGGACGAATCCGGTGATATTGAGCTCCTGGAACATGCCAGCCAATGCAGCAGGTTCATTCAGGAATGTCTGTTTGATTTTTTCCGCAATCGATGGGCAGAGTTTCGTCCGCAAGACGACCGGATCGTAAGGAATCAAAGGTGATTGCCAAAGAATCCTTAACTGATTCGCCTGGAGCGTTTTCCGGCGTAGCGCTTCGTCCAGCATGCTGCTTGAGGCGAAAGCAGCATCTACCAGGCCCTTATCGACAGCGGCAATAGCTCGGTCATGAGATCCGGCAAATGTCACACGTTGAAAATAAGATTCCAAAGGGGTGTCGGTTAATTGCCGAATGGCCTGGCGAGGCAGAATGGCGCCTGAGGTGCTGGCGGGGTCGGTCAGGCTTAATGTTTTGCCTCGCAACTGTTCAATTTTCTCAATGCCCTTGTCCCGACGTACAAGCAGAAGCGATCGGTAAGCCGACTCGGAGTCGGTATGCGGCCCCTTACGCAGGCCAAAGGAGGCAAATGCTGAAATCCCCGCTCCGCGATTAAGCGCAATGGCATACGAGGCAGGGCCGAGTTCCGCCAGATCAATCGTGCCGGCAAGTAAGCCCTCAATAATCGTACTGTAGGAGGGTGATGGGACGACCTCGATCCTTCGCGCCAATTTCTTTTCCAGCTGTTGAATCAGTGGCTGATATTTTGCGAGCTGCTGTTCCGGGTTGGTTTTAGGGATTAATGCAAAACGCAATGGCTTTGGGTCTTCGCAGGAATTCGCCGAAACCTCATCTGACGCAATCAGCATAAACGAGAAGAAAACGAGTAAAGCCGAGAAATAGTTCATGCTGGCGCCATGGTAGAAGAGATCAATAGTTCGCGTGCAGCAACAGCTGGAACCGGGCGACTTAAATAATAGCCCTGGGCCTCGTCGCAACCTGCTGTTTTCAGATGAATCAACTGATCGGACATTTCCACCCCCTCTGCAACTACGCGCATGTTCAAGTTATGCGCCAAGGTGATGATTGACGAGACGATAACGGCGTCGTCGTGGCGGTTCCGAATATTGTTGATGAATTCCCGGTCTATTTTCAGGCAGTGAATTGGCAAGGTACGAATATAGGCAAGGTTGGAAAATCCATTGCCAAAATCATCCAGGGAAATACCGACACCAAGCGCTTCAAGTCTTTCAAGAATCTGGCGAGCAACTTCAATCGAGTCGACGAGGCTATTCTCGGTGATTTCTATTTCAATATTTCCTGGGGCGACTCCGTGAATCGCAAGATATTCAGCGATACGTTGGGGTAATTCGATGTCCAGCAATTGCTTGGCAGATACATTAAAAGCAATCGGAACAACCGCCACGCCTTCTGCTTGCCATTGGGCTAATTGAATACAGCAAGCCTGTGCGACCCAGTCACCCAGTTTGTCGATCAATCCGATGCGTTCGGCCATCGGAATAAAATCATTCGGATAGATAAGACCATGGTCAGGGTGTTGCCAGCGCACCAAGGCCTCGAGGCCAACAATACGATAATCCGATAGCCTTACCTTGGGCTGAAAGTGGAGGACCAATTCATTTTCTGCAATGGCTTTTGACAAGCGCTGCTCCAGGTTAAACAGTCTCTCGCCCCCCTGATTCAACGCTGGATCATAGAAAGTGAACCTGCCACGCCCAGCGCGTTTTGACTGATACATTGCTGTATCGGCGTGACGAGTAAGTGAATTCAGGTCTTGACCATCCCTGGGAAAGATCGCAATCCCGATACTTGGCGTAATCTGAATGTCGTGGCCATCCAGGTTTGTACACGGGAGGCCGATGCTTTCGATTATTTTTGAGGCAACCAAAGCTGCATCATCGATAGTTTCAATCCCGGTCAACATCAAGCCAAATTCATCACCGCCCAAGCGAGCGATTACATCCGATTCGCGCAAGGCCTCACGTAGTCTGATTGAGATGGTTTGTAACAACAGGTCGCCAACATGATGCCCCAAGTTGTCATTGATGGCTTTGAAGCGATCCAGGTCAAGATACATCAGCGCACATAGTTTTCGGCTACGCTTGAAACTTGCGATATGACTTACCACTAACTCATGAAATATTCGTCGGTTGGGCAAGCCGGTCAAATGATCATGGGCAGCTAAATCAAACGCTCGTCGCTTTTCCTCTTGCAACTCGGCGATCAACTCCTGTTTTTCCTGATCGGATTTTGACAGGGCTGACAACAAGAGCCCCTGATGCTTCAGATTTCTGGCAAACCAGAAAGTGGCTAATACGATAATCGCTGTAAGAAATCCAAGTATGGCTAACAGACGAGTATGAGCGCTAATGCGATCATTCAGCGTTTCGTCTACATCACGGCTAACCGTAACGATTAATGGATGGTTGTCCTGATTTCGGAAACTTGTACGGTAAGTGTGTCCTGCATCAAAGAACTGGCCTATCCAGGTTCCTTTTTGAGCCTCCGTTTTCGGGAGATTCATGACGCTGCGATTAATATCCAGGACCAATCCAGCCTGGCGTGCCTCAGCCAGCTTTTCGCCATCGAATTTTAGAACCTGTATGACGCCGGAGCGTCCAATATCGATATGCTGATACAAGCCGAGGAAATAACCCAAATCCAGAACAACAACCAATATTCCATTCAACCTGCCACTGTGGTTTCCAACCGGGAATAGCAGTGGCAGTTCCCATGCCTGTTCGTAAGACATCGAACGGGGGCCTACTGCCAGCTTGGTCGAGGTTCCGTTTTGAACTTCTTTTAAAAACGCTTGAAGGCTGTCGATGAGTTCTAGTGATTCAGTCGTCGGCGAAGATGAATATATTTGCTTTAAATCGTGATCATATAAAGTGATGCGTAGAAGAGCACGGTCAGTTGCTCGCATTGACGACAAACGACTGGCCGCATCAAGCTGCTTTCCATCAAACCATTCGTTAGCCGCAATCGAGATCAATCTGCCGCGATCCAGAACCTGTGTAAGGTTTTCGGAAATGACTTCGGCCAACGTCTCTTGTTGCACCCGCGCATTTTCACCAATTAAGGTTTTTTCCGCTTCGAGGCGTTGTAGTGCAAGCCACCATGCCAGGAGAAGCAGCGACGCAATCAGAATCAGCCCTGTAAAAAGAGCCATACGCCAAGAAATTCTGCTCTGACGAATGAGCCAATGACAGAGTAGTTTAGGCGTGAAAGACTGCATTGAAGCCTAGCGTCAATATTTCGGATGGCGTGATTGTTTTACAACAAGGTTACCGGGTTGTGACAAAGTTCAATTGCAGACAAGCACGCTCTTCTGGCCGTGACCTATTGGTTACGTTTCGCGGTCAAAGTCCGATGGGCAACCCGTTTTACTGCGCTCAAGGTTTTGAGGCCGACAGTCGGCTCTACGGCTAAAAGGGATTGCTTGAAAGTGGCGGCGTAGTAGGTAAGCCGTAACCCTAGAAAGCAAAAAGGCCAACTCCGAAGAATTGGCCTAGCCGCTTGAGTCTAAAACTGGTGCCCGGGCCTTAATCGAACTAACTGCGGAAACATTTGCGGCACAATGGTTTTCGTTTTTCGAAAATCAGAGTTACCCCCAAAGTTACCCCCATTAAAACGGCGTTGCACCAAAACAACAAAACGTCCATTCGGCTGGATAGTGTTTTGTTTAGGTTTAGGAGGCGCGCATTCTACCATTGCTCAGGCAGCAGATTCTCCGGGATGGAGGGGGCGGCAGTAGATCAAATGCGCGCTCAAATCATGCCCGGATTGGGGCAGCAGTGCGCCCAGGTTCGCCCGTTTTTGCTCTGTCTTGGTGGTTGGTCGGCGTGGTGGTTGTTTGCCGGCTGGATCATCTGGCGGAAGCGGCGAAAAAAGCCGGAACTCATTGCGGCTCATGGATATGCAGTGATTTGTGGCCTCGATCAGGCGCCAAAGTTGGGCACAGTGGGCACATTGGACTTACCCCGGTTTTTGATGAAGTGTGCCCACGTGAATCATTGCAGCACAAGGTATTTGACGGATTGGGCACACTGGGCACACTGGGCACATTAGATATTCAATGGGGTGGCACTAAAAAGAGCGAAGCGGGGAACGTCTAAATATTGGCTCTATTATCAATCCAGGCCGGAACTCTAGTCCTTTTAGCAGAAAGTAGCGCTCAAGACACACACCAAATTTGTTATGCACTCCTGCATATTCAAGGCAAGTTCTGAATGCCCTTATTGAAGATCCAGAAGGTGGCCTGGGTGCCCACGGGTCAGTGCCAATGAATACAGCCAAGGCATACGAATCAAGAATGGCATTTTCAGTAGCGTCATCAGATAACTCCCAAATCTGTCTGACCACTTCAACCCGAATCATCATTTTCAGGCTATAGCCTTTGCGGCCTATCTTGGTTTGATCCGCTGAATAGTGAGGACGACAAATAGTCTCGAGTTCTGACCATTCAACAACCTGATTTATTACATCCAAAGCAACCGCCCTAGATGGCTGTCTGGCCTTTGGCCAGCGAACCGAACCAAATAAACTCAGATTGCATAAGGGCGCAGAAACGTACTTTTTTCTTCTTGTCATCACTTTAACCATTTCACTATGTTGAGATTTCGCTGCCTAGGGCTAGAGCGCCCCTCGCATTACCCTCATGAGAATTGCTCGCGGAGGACCCGTTACCACCAAGGCCAGGCTTCCATCTATCGAAGCTCTGGCATTCAGGAGGAGCTATCCAGATGCGTTCAGTGGCCCGGCCTGTTTCCAATATCAGATAGCCATGAGCACAAGCCCAGTGAAACTGGCGGCGCCCACCATTTCCGACAAGCTGTCTTGTGGTCAGGTGCTTGCACATGGTGCAGTCAAGACCAGAGGTGGGGGCTTGGATCATCAATACTTCCCATGGCTTAAGGCCAGCCTCGATACAAGCCGAGCTCCAATATCTCACTTGCTCACCAGGTTGAACTGTTTGGAGACCGAGCAGAATCGACGCCCTCTCTTCATTACTTCCCTTCACCTTTCTGCTGTACGCCAAAGCCAGAATTACAGCCGCTGGGTGCAGCGCAAATTCATTTCTGACCGCACCCCCACCCGGTGCCCCGTCGCCCGTCTGACCTTCCCCCCCTTGAAAATCTACTGTGCCCACTGTGCCCATTGTGCCCAATCCATCAAACGCCTTGTGCTGCAATGATTCACGTGGGCACACTTCATCAAAAACCGGGGTAAGTCCAATGTGCCCACTGTGCCCAACTT
The DNA here is from genome assembly GCF_020510625.1 of Ferribacterium limneticum. Classification (NCBI taxonomy): domain Bacteria; kingdom Pseudomonadati; phylum Pseudomonadota; class Betaproteobacteria; order Rhodocyclales; family Azonexaceae; genus Ferribacterium; species Ferribacterium limneticum. The sequence goes on from NZ_CP075191.1 coordinate 950,449, forward strand.
CGCCCCCGGCCGCTTGGGATGAATCGGGCTTGAAGCTTGATGGCTCGAGGCGTTCCGCTGTTTTTGTGGCGTTGGAAGCACCGAGCACGGGCGTGGGCTGAGTGGCTGCAAACAGGATATCAAGATCAAGCATCGCCATCCCCTTTGAACAGGTCAGGGGTTATCCGATAGACCAGCATTTGCCCGCGCCCGGGAACGCGCTGTTTTGATTGATAGCGGCCGGTGTTATGCCAGAGGATTCCTTTTTTGGAGAGTAGGGCGCACACAGCCTTGTAATCCAAACCCTTGCAAATTCGATTGCGGAACGGCTGCTCGAAAACAAAATATTCAGTTTGGAAGTCCGCCCCCTCGCTGCCTTCCTCAATCTGGCTGGCCTTGGTTATCGGCGTGCCGTCCGGTTGAATCCAGCGGCGCAGGCCGGCTGCATCTGCTGTGCGGGGGCTGCGATCATCGCCAATGCGGTGCCACAGGTCGAAGGCGCCATCACCATGACGTTCGAAGAATTCACGCACCTGGTTGAGCATGTTGGTTTCTTCCTGGTTGCCTTCGCCACCACGGCCGGCCAGCCATGCCCGGTAGCAAAATCCGGCAGCGGCCAGCGCTTCGCCAGCATCCCAGCCGGTCAAGCCCCATTTGGTAGCCAGCTCGCCCCCCATTGCTACCAGGGCAAAGCGATCAGCCACACGGCGGGCCTGCCCGCTGGCATCATCAGTCAGGTGCTGCGCCTCGAATAGCTTTTGAGCCTTGCGCAGCTCTTCTGCGAGGTCGGCGGGGCTACGGGTCAACTTGTCCAGGAACGCGGCCAGCGGGGCGCCGTAGTAACGCTTGGTTGCCAGATCCAAGGCCCGTGAGAAGTCGGCACCATTCTGATAATCGTGAAGTGCTTCCCAGGCACCCAAGCCCGCCCCCGCATCTGCAGCAATATCAACCAAGCGTATTTCCTGACCAGCGCGAGTTACGCGGTTGGCTTCTGCCATGTGCTGGGCTAGGCTGATCTCACCCGCCGACAGGAAGAGCACGCGCCAAAACGCACGCTCGCGGGCGCCTCCTGTCCGTGCGGCGCGGGTCTTGCCGGCGCCATTGGCGAGCATGTAAGCGGTCTCCCCTGCTACCTTGGGGTCAAGCTGGGCCAGCTCATCAAGGGCGAGCAGCGCGTCACAGTGCTGCATGGCCAGCGCTTCGAGGCCGTTATCAGTTGCCCGCCAGCGCTGCATATAGCCGCCATCGCCACAGACAGAGCACGCCACCCGTAGCGCCGTGGTCTTGCCGTCGCTGGAATTGCTGCGGTAGTGAAAGCCCCCAGACTCACTGCCCACCAGGTGCAGCAGCGGGGAAGCGAAGGCCACGGACACGGCGAACAGCAGGCGTGAATTGCCACGGCACAGGCGCCCCACGTTGTCCCGCCATTCATCCGCCGTGCCCTTGGTCTTGAAGGCATGCACGCTACTGCCTTCTGCCTCATACAGCCATTCGTCCGATTCGTTTCCAAATGCACGATTTGGCAGCACATAGACGGCCGGGCCGTCGCTGGTGGCATGCCATCCGGTGCGGCTGGTAATCCGGGCCCGGGCATCCGGCCGGGCGCTCTGCAGGTAGGCAATAACCTTCTGCCGGCCTCCCGTCGCCATGGTCAGGCCAGCATCCAGCAGCATGCCAGCCACTTCGAGACCATCCCCGCGAAATAGCGTCATCGGAATAACCAGCTTGTGCTCTACCTTGTCGGCATCGTAGAGGCGGACCAACAAGCCCCAGCCCTGGTTATCCGGGTTACGCACACGGGCAATGGGCTCAAGGTAAGAGCAAATCCACTTGGGGGCGCCCTGGTTGCCTTCGCGATCCGTGTCGGTGAAATACACGCCACCCACCTCGAGGCCGTAGCAGGTGCGGGACCCGCCTGCCGGTGCGCTGCCCTTGTCCGGCTTGCTCGCCTTGGCGCCGGGCGCTGCGGTTTTTGCTGGCTTTGGCACGTCGACCGCAGTACGCCACGCGCTGCCGGTGGATACGTCTGCACAGCGTGCAGCATCCCAGCCAAGCAAATCGGCGGCATCGTCGCCCTTGTCACTCAGGCCAAAGGCTTGCGGCTGCACCTGGTAGAGCGCGGCCGGCGCATTGGTGAGGGCTGAGAGGATGCTAGCCAGCTTGGCCATGCATGCCGCCCCCGGTTCATCTAGGTCAGGCCACAAGGTGACGTCACGGCCTGCCAATGGCAGCCAGCCGGCCTTATCCACGGCATTGGAGCCACCCGGCCAGCTCACACAAACGAACTCAGGGAAGAGCGGGCGGGCAGCGTCAGCGGCCTTCTCGCCTTCGCAGACGATGACCGGCGCATCGGGCCGGGTGGCGAGCAGCTCAAGGCCATACAGCAGACGCGGGGCCGGTGGCGACTTCCATCGCCATTCAGTGCGGCCGCCCGCGTTCCGCCAAAACGTGAGCTGGGCAAAGCTCTTGCCATCCTTGCCCTGATAGCGATCAATGAAGAAGCCAAGGCGGCCGGCTGCCGTGCGGTATTCATAGCGGATAGATGGCCGGCCTTGGCGTGGATTCGCGACAGGAGGAGCGGCAGCATCTTCAGGAACCGGAATAACACATTCCCAGCCATCGGCACCCGGGGCAGGCTTGCGGCTGGGGGCGGCTGGGGCTGGTTTTCTCGGAGTGGTCGCTGTGCTGGTATTGCCGGCCGGGCGGTCGCTGCTTGTGGCGCGTTTCTGGCGGTTTGGCTTTTGAATGCCGAGCAGGTCGGCGAGGCGTTCGGCTGCATCCATCTGCGAGCAGTCAAAGCGCCATGCCGTCATCGCTACCAGGTCGCCCCAAGTCTCGCCAGTTGCGAAGTCACCACCCGCCCCCGTGTCACGATTGGTCGAGAGGCTGCCCAGCTTGCTATCAGAGCGCTTGGGGTTGAGCGCCAGGTATTCACGGGCCTGATCCTTGCCGCCTGCCATCCCGCAAAACTCCATTACGGTATCGAAGCTAGAAAGCGCTGCCGCGTCAATTCGTCGAATGAAGGTTACGCTAGTCATTGGGAAGCCTCATCTCCACGGTGAAATGCTTCAATAGCCGCCAAGATGGCGTCTCGTTCACTGCGGCCATGTTGATATTTTCTAGAGCAGCGGCGACAAAGCTGATAGGCCCAAGCAACAGGAATGGGCAGGTTTGGCGGGAATAGCCTTATCTCCATGCGCGGCTTGCGGATAGCACCAAATGGCTTTCTGCACCCCGCGCAAGCCTTGCTAGGTTCGCCTATGTGAAATTCATTATCGACCCCAGCAAATGCCGGGTTGATATCGTGGATGGTCTTGCCTTCTGGGATTTCTTCAATGCTGAAAAATGCGGGGCGTTTCATCGTCTAAAGCCCTTCTGCATGGCCTCACGACGGAATAGGGCGGTTACTTCCTTTGCGATATCCGCCCGGGCTTCTGTCTCAAATCGGCCAAGATTTCCGAAGTCCAAAACTACTGTCGATTTGGGGCCCCCATTCATAGAGCCGGAGGTAGGTTTCAGGCTATCCATGGGCATCCTGGCTATTAACGACCTCGGCACCAATCCGCCTTCGGCAAACCTCGGGAGTCGCATGCTGTTGATCTGGTGCAGCAAGCTGGGCCCGTAGTGGCTCACGGCAGCAGCCTTGATTACGTATTCGCCATTGGACAGGCGGGCAAGGATGCTGTCCGATGTGCCACTGCCGGGGCCGCGAATCCAACCACCAGAGGCAAGGGCTGGCGTTGCAGTGGATGATGCATCTGTCGAGACAGTACCTGTTTGGGTAACTGTTACCGGGATTGTTCGCGGTCTGGTTAATTTCTCGAGTTCGAGCTCGATAGTAGCAATGCTGGATTTCAGATCATCAACTTTGAGTTGAACCTGAATGGATCGTGCACTTTCCTTCAAGGCGTCGAGTTTTCCCTGTAATTCACTCAGCGTCTGAGCCTGTGCGGCTGCCTGCTGATTCAGGTCTGCGGCCTCTTTCGATTTGGCCTTGGCCTGGGTTTCCAGGGCTTGCGCCTGAGCTTCAGCAATGCCTTGGATCAGGCCGGAGTCACCCGACTTGCCGGCGAACGATTCGGCCCGGCTCAGGAATTCATCTGCCTTCTTGGCATATGCTTCCATTTCCTTGAGGCGGCCGTCGAGTTGCGCGGCGCCGGCTGCTGCTGCGTAGTAGCGCCCCTGGTCGAACATACCCTGTGCCTGCTGCGCATAGGCCGCCGTTTTGTCTTCCTCGCTCATGCCCTTGGTAGAAGCGTCGAAAGCCTTGTCCGCGGCGCCGGTTCGCTTGGTACGGGCGGCGTCAAACAGTCGGTCTGATTCGCCCTTGGCCTTTTCCGCCTCTTTCAGCGAGGCCTGCCAGGCGCTGCGCACAGCATCAACCAAGCGCTGCTGGTCGGCAATCTGAGCATCGACGCTTTCCTTCGTCTTGCCCTGAACCAAGCTTAATTCGCCCGTTTGAATGTAGGAAACATACTTGGCCAGCTCCGCCTTCTTGGCGCTCAGCGTCTCTTCATAGCCCTGGCGTTTCTTGGCCGTTTCGCCTTCGGTATTGGCCAGGGCCTTGGCCTTTTCCTGAAACTGCTTCAGTGCGGCCTCGGTGTCGGCAATGTTGGCATTCAGGCCTGCATCCGGTTTGATGCCCTGGTCCGCCAGTTCCTTCTGCTTGGCCTTGAGTTCAACCAGGCGCTGGGTTAGATCAGCCACCCGCTTTGCCGGGTCGTTCTGGCCGGTCAGGGCAGCCATGAGCGAATCGAACCAGCCCAAGCCGGCACCCTTGTTTTCGAGAAGAATTGAGGATAGCCGTGCTAGGGTCGGCACAATCTCATTTCCAATACTTCGACCGATAGAAGACGTAGCAAAGCGAATCCGAGCCATGTTCTGTTCCCATTCCTTGGCGGCGGCGATTTGCTCCGGCGTGAAGATCACGCCGATATTCTTGGCTTCATCGGCAAAGCGCTTGATGCTATCGGCGCCCTGAGTGAGAACTGGCAGCAGCTTCAATCCGGCTTCTTCCATCAGCTTGACCGCCAGCGCCGATTTCTGCGCACCATCCGGCATTTTCTTGAAGGCCTCGGCGACGTCGTAGAGGATTGCCTCCATGGGCCGGATATGGCCGGTGCTGTCCCGCACCTCAACACCCAGCGCCTTGAACGTGGCTTGCGCCTCTTGGTTCCCATGGGCCGCTTCATTTACCTTGACGGCCATCCCCTTCATGCCCTGAGCAAACTCTTGGGACGAGACGCCATTAACGGTGAAGGCGTAGCCAAGTTCCTGAAGCGACTGAGCGCCAAGACCGGAACTGACGGACAGTTTGCCCACCTCGTTGGCCGCCGCTGCGGTGTTGTTGGCCATGGCAATGGCGGCAGCCCCGACTGCTGCAGCCACCCCAACCACCTGGGCAATACCGCTCACAGCCAAGCCGGCAAAACCGCCTGCCGTGCTTTGAATTCCTTGGGCTGCAACAGTCTGCACGCTGGCCATATTGGCAGCGAACTTTGCCACCAGGTTGCCGGATTCGTTCAGCGTCTGTTTCAGACCCCGGTTGTCGCCACCAATCTCAACGACAGTGTTTGGGTTGCTCATTGCAGTTCATCCTTGACCAAACCTGAAAAGGCATCGCCGAGGATTTCCGCAATCTTGGCGCACGACTCGTTCAGCAGATCACGCGCCCGGAACATGTGGGGGTTCAGTTCCTTGGCAGCGGTCAGAATGGCTTCAAGTTCTCGATAGGTCAGGCCGTTGAAGTCATCGGTCGGGCAGTCGCACAGCGCAGCCAAGTCATTCAGTGAAATGCCGGGCACGGCGAATTCACTGACAACATCGCAGGTGTGCCCCGGCATCGTGATCCGGTTCCACCAATCGCGCATTTCGGTAATGGAGATTTCGCGGACGGTGAAGGTTTTGGTGTCGGTCGTTACGGTCTTGGTAGCCATGATTTGTTCCTTTATTTGGCGGAGTTGAAAGCCTCTATCAGGGAGGCGTTAAGGTTGTCTTTCCAGGTCTTCGCGATGGTGGTTGCAGCAAGTTGGGGAAGGTCAAAGCGCCGCTTGTAGGATGGTGAGCGGATAACGACCAGGAGCGGCCGGAGGCCAACAGGTGGCCCCATATCGATATAGGCCCCGCGCTTCAAGTGACCATCGCGAGCATTTCCTCTTGCCCAGAAGATGCGGCCAGCTCGTTGAGCGTTTCGCTTGCTGCGCCGACTGTTCGACTTGAAGGCGGCCCGGTCTGGACCAATGCGGAGCTGGGAGAGAATTTGCTGCACTTGGCCGCGGCTCATGTTTCCGTAGGCGTCCAGCCTGGCGCCGGCACCGGGCGCAACGAACTCGCCAAATCCCAGCAGACCAGCTCGGCGCAGATACTGCTCGAGTACTTTTGTGGCACGTCCACCACCCTCGAAGTGGTGACCAAACATCTGGGCAGATGAAAGGCGGTTCTTTGAGAAGGCCTGATCTTTGATGCCTACGCGCGCCCGCAGTTTGTCTCGGGTCGCAGGCTGCACAAAAGTTGATCTAAGGAAGTAGGGGGTTGGCCGGTCGGTCTTACTGCGCATTTCCCGCTTGAGTGCGTCTTCTGTTGCCTTGGCGGTTTTGGTAATGGCGCGGGCGATCCCGAAGCGGCTTTGCTTTTCCAGGTTGTTGAGCGCGCCAAGAACGGAGGCGAGACCGCGAACCTTGAATGTTGGTACGACGCTCATGGAAGGCGCCCCCAAATGAGCACAGTCCGTTCCCGGTCGGCATCTGTGAAGCGATAGCGACCCCGGTAGACGATTTCGCCATCCTTGTCGGTACCCGGGTTTCGCTCGCAAGGGATTTCAAGGCCAGCCCGGCGAAGGGATGCTATCGCATCAGGAACGTTCGAAGCGCCGGCAACCCTGTCCAACTCCTCTCGGCTACATGGGCTGCTAGCCAAGGCGCAAATGATGCGGATTTCGCGAGGGTTGGCAGTGGAGAATGGCGGCAGGCTTGGAATGCCTGGCAGAAATGGCTGATTCATGTTCAGCCCTTCAGCTTTTCCACTAGCTCAGCGATTGACGAGCGCGACCAGGCTACAGTTTTGGGGCCAAGATGCACTGGCTTGGGGAAACGCCCGCTTTTACATCCTGCCCACCAGGTGGATTTGCTGACAGGAATGATTGGCGGGATACCGCTCTTCCTGTCTCCGATGATTTGCGGCAATCGGAGAAAGCCGTCTGTTGCGTTGTCCATTCTTGACCGCCTAGGTTTAGTGAATACCTAAGCAATACTGAATAGACCAATGTTGTTTTTTTACAGGTTAGCAGCTCAACGTGGCACGCGAACCGGTTTGCCGTTATACGTTTATCTGCTAAACGTATTTATTTTGATTTTCGTATCCAGTCATAAGCGGTACGCTCGGCGTTACTTTCTGAGAGGCTGATGCCAAGCGTTCTGGCTTTGTCGAAAAGGTCGGGGGTTATTTTTAACGCCGCCTGTCTCATTGACTTGTAATTCCCTGCCTCATACATCGCGACGGCAATTTCTTCTAGCTTCTTGTATTTTTCGGCCCGAGCACTTCCCCCTTTTTTTCCTGCTTCGCGCATGTCCACCTTCTGATTTGGGCTTTCGCCAAGCTCAGCTTGAATAACTTCGCAGAAGTTTTTAAAGGTAGTGTGCGCAGTGATTGCACACGAGAAGAGGGAAACAGATTCTGAAACATTATTCTCTGACAAGGCACCCAGGCTGGAATAGATGTAATACAGCGCCACTTCGAGGTGCTCGGAAAGGCATTTGGCAAAATCTTGGTAAGTGGCTTGGTCCGGAAGTGCAGAAATTACGGCTTTCCCAGCTTTTGCTCGGTCATATGGTCGGTCAGCAAGCCCGATAAGACCATACCAATCCGAAGGCATCACGCCAAACCAACTGCAGCAAGAGCTAAAGCAATCTGCTATGAAGTCATGATATCCATCAAGTATCAATCGGTTGGCCGGAGTGAAACGCTGGTCATCAATGATCAAGGCCCATTCTGTTGGATTAGGGCCCTCGCGGCCCTGAAGCAATGGTTTGTTTTGCACTGGTGATCCTTCTGCACCCTTCTGTTAGATGCCACCCCCAGGCGGGCGAAGGTTTCCCGCTTTTCATCTGGCCGGACTAGGGGGCGGCGTGCTCGTTACATCTGCTGTTCTTCTGCAAGCTCAATGCGGCGGGCTTGCTGCTCGTCGGCTGTCATTGCTGCCCATGGTTTCCAATTGCTTTCAAGGTTGATATAGCTCCCATCCTGCTCGCTGCAAACGATGAATTCGGCGAGTACGGCCATTGCGCCAGCCGCTTGCTCAGAAAGAGGCCCTGCGCTAGAGAGAATTGCGGCCATAGTGGCATGCTGCTTGGCAAAATATTCATCATCAGTTTGCTTGCCAATAGTCCAGTCGATAGAAGGAAGCATGCTCAGCACGGCCCGGCAGGCCAATGCGCCATCGCGATATTCACTCATGGCAAAGTTCCTTTTGAAGATTTTCAAGACATTCAATAAGTCGAGACGTTTGCCCACTATCTGAAAGCCTATCCTCTAACACCTCAGCTATGCCATGGGCGGTGGTGCCAGCCTCAATGCGGTCTGTCAAGACCGATGCGAGAGAGTATTGACGAAGGTTTTCGGCCAATATTTCTGCAGCCATTTCAGCTGCAAGAGCAATCCGCTTATTTAAGTCGCTGTTGAGAGTAATATTTTCGGTAGCCATTTTCGGAACTCCAATAAGTTGCGTTGTGGTCAGGGCTTGCCTCGCGTTGCAGTCGCTTGGCTTGCCCGCTTTGCCTGATTCCGTCAGGCGGCGGTATTGCCTCGCAGCGGAATGACATCTGCCCCCGCTTTCAACTTATCCAGGTAGTCAGCCCATAGCTGCATCATCGCCTTGCGCTCTTTCAGGAACTTGGTGCGGTTGTAAGCAGTGCCAAGGGCATCAGACACTTGGTGGGCGAGCTGGTGCTCGATTACTTCCGGTTTGACGTGCAGTTCTTCGTGCAGGATGGTCCGTGCCATCGCTCTGAAGCCGTGCCCCGTGATTTCGGTCTTGGTGTCGTACCCCATGCGTCGTAGGGCAGCATTTACCGCAGCATCGCTCATGGGCAACTTGGGATCACGCCCGGGGAATACGTGGGGGCCATGGCCTGTCAGTGCGTGCAGCTCTCGCAGGGTGGCAACCGCTTGCGAAGCCAGCGGAACAAGATGCTCTGTCTTTGTTTTGTTGATGAAATAGCGCCATTCCCCTTTATCCAGGTCGAAACCATCCCAGGCGGCCTTGCGCAGCTCGCCAGGGCGAACGAAAAGCAGGGGGGCGAGCAGTAGGGCGCTGCGAACAACGAACGTTCCTTTGAACCCGTCAATAGCCCGTAGCAATTCGCCGACGCCCTTGGGGTCGGTAATGGATGGAAGGTTTTCTGTCTTGGGGGCCGGGATGGCTCCCCGCAGGTCTGGGCAGGGGTCGCGATCCGCCCGGCCGGTGGCGATGGCATAACGAAAGCACTGGCTGATTTCGCTTTTCGCCTTATGTGCCGTGTAGCGTGCTCCCCGCGCATCGATGCGGCGTAGCACTGTCAGGATTTCAGGGGCAGTAATTTCAGCTATTGGCCGGCTGCCTATCCAGGGGAAAACATCTTTCTCAAGGCGAGCAAGGGCTTTCTTGTATTGAGCCTCTTCGACGTTGCTGCGCTTGTTCTCCAACCATTCGCGGCAGATGATCTCGAAACTATTGGCAGACAACTCAACCCGAGCCGCCTTGGTTGCCTTGCGCTGCTGGCTTGGGTCAATGCCTTCAGCAAGCATGCTGCGCGCTGTGTCGCGATCACTACGGGCCTTCTTCAGGCTGGTTTCAGGATAGACGCCAAGCGATAACAGTTTTTCCTTGCCGTCGATACGAAACTTCAGGCGCCACCATTTCGACCCGTTGGGGCTTACTAGCAGAAACAGCCCTTTTTCATCGGCCAGTTTGTAGGGCTTTTCAGTCGGTTTTGCTGTTCGAATGGCCGTATCGGTCAATGGCATGGCTGTTACTCCGTCGAAACGTCGAAGATGCGCCGTAGCCAGTGGGGGTAAGTGTTTGGGGGTAACACCCTTGGGGGTAGGTGCCGTTACCCCCAGAGTTACCCCCACTAAGGCCCGGATTTGTTCGAATCATTCTGGACCGTGCTGGAACGAAAGGCAACAAAAAACCCGCACTGGGGCGGGTTCTCTGGACTTGCTCGGACTTCTTAAAACACCTTACTGGTGCCCCGGGCCAGACTCGAACTGGCACACCTTTCGGCGGCGGATTTTGAATCCGCTGCGTCTACCGATTCCGCCACCGGGGCGAGTGGAGGCCGGATTATCCATGAATCACTTCTTTGGTTCAAGCGCTTCGCTGCATGGAAATGCTTTTGCCAGTGCGCCGGCGACCAGGGTGGCCGTGCTCATGGTCGTGTTGGGCGGCACGCGTTCGACATGGATGACCACGGCGCGGACCAGTCGCATCGATAGATCCGGGTCGTTTGGCAGGCAGAAGGCGTTGAGTTTGACGCCGATCTTCTCGGCCAGATAGTCGCTGATGGCATAGCTGTCAGCGAAGCCGGCGACGTAAGCGATGCAACGAGCGCTGCGAATCGACTGGAAAGGGTCGCTGCTCTTTTGCCGGGCGTACATTTCTTCGGCAGCCTGACAGTCGCCGCGCAACTCGTCGGGGGAATAGGCGTGAGCTTGGGAGGCAAAGAGGGCGGCAATCAGCCAGAGGTATTTCATGGGGTTTTCCGATAGTCGTGTTGCTCAGGATGAGGCGGCACGGTGCGGAAGAATCCTAACAGAGTCGTTTCTTGCCGGGCAGGGGCGAGATGGAGTGTGGCGATATGCCGGCTCGCTATTGATGGCGCTCCGGCATATCGGCCATGCTTAAAGGCAGCCGCCCAGTTGCGCCCTGTTCAGACGGTTTCTGATCTGGCTGCGCAGGCGACTGATCGCATTGGTCAACTGGCGTCGCCTGAGGGGATTGAGTTCGGCGTCGCGTTCCCGGATCAATTCGGTCAGACGTTGCTGTTGCGCGGCAATCTCTTGCATCAGCGTCGGACAGTCGACCGGCAGGATGTCGGTCACGTTCAGGTAACGGGCCCGACGTTCCTGGACTATTTGCCGAATACGGAGTATCTGGCTGTGCGTGAGCCGCCCTGTGCCGCCGTGGTTCCAGTAAGACATGATGTTTCGGCGGGCCAGTGAGAAAGCGTGACCGCCGAGCGAGAGGGCGTGAATTTCGATAGCGGAGCCGAGTTCGGCGATATAAGGGTCCGGTGGCGTGTCATCGATGAGTGTGCGGTCGCCATCCAGTTCATCGATGGGGCCGCCGCTGAGCAGGTAATCCGTTGCTTCCCTCAGTGTCGCGAAGGACATGCCGTGGGTGTGCGGCAAACCAAAGTGGTGACCGAGTTCATGCGGCAGGACGCCCAGCGCGTTGGGGTCGAAGAAACTCATCGCCACGAAATCCATGTTTGACCAGGAGAAGCCGCCGCCAACTGAATAAGCATCCGGTCCGAAACGATAAATGACGACGACGCTCCGGTGCTGGGCGGCGAGCGCATCGAGACGTGCCTTGATCGTCGGCCATCGCGGCAGGCTTTCGACGTTGCCGGCCGGCAGGCTGTTGACCTCGGTGTCACGCATTTCGCGCAGCAGGCCATCGTAGGTGAAACGCACGCCGGCGACAGCAAAGACCCGGTTGGCTTCGTCGACCCACTGGCGGGCACCGTCGGGCGTGATTTCGCAACGTCGGCCGCCATCGTTGTCCGATACCTGATAGGCGACGATGGGTACGGCATAGTTGATCAACGCGGCGCTGGCAAATTTCTCGACATGTAGTTGCCCCGTGCCAAGGTTGTGTTCGATCTTGCCGTGCTGAAAACGAGCGACAATATACGGCTGGCGGTTGCGCAACTCGTCGTAGGGGGCGCTGACCGGGTAGCCGATCACGCTGCGCTCCCAGCGCAGTTCAGCCCATCGCTCGCGAATCGCCCCGTAAACTTCGTGAGCGCCGGTGGCCGGTGTCCAGTAGATAGAACCCTTCTGGAAGTGGTTATAGCGTCCGATGCCGTCGGGGGCGGTGCTTTCGTTGGTCATCGGGTAGCCGAGCAGGGATAGCTCGGCGCCCATGGTGCGCCAGCGCTCGCGGATCAGGCCATGGATTTCGTAGGCCCCCGTGGATGGGTGCCAATAGACCGAGGCATGCTCGAAATGGTTGAATTTTCCAACCCCGTCGGCGGCTGTCGTTTCATCGGAAATGGGATAGCCGAACGGGGAGGCGTCGCCGCCAAGGGCCAGCCAGCGCGCCCGGATCATGCCGTGCACCTCGAAGGCACCAGTCCGGGCATGCCAATAGATCGCGCCGTTCTGGAATTCCTGCTTTTTTCCGCCATTGGCCGCCGCTACTTCGCCGCCAACTGCCGCGCCGAGGAAACCGGAAGCCCCGCCCAACTGGGCGTATTTGTCGCTAATTGCCGTCATCGCACTCTCCTTGCTGTTCGATTGAACTGACCAAAGGTTTGCTGCTGCAGCACACCAGAGCGGGGCAGGGAGGGGGAAACTCATGAGCTACCGCTCCTGCGGTGTGCTCATGAGTGTATGCCTATTTCATGAAGGCGGTGAGACGGGGATTATTCCAATGGTCTGGCGGGTCAGGCCGGCCTGGATTCGAACCAGTTGAGTTTTTCGTGGAGGCTGACGACGCTGCCAACGACGATCAGGGCCGGCGGCTTGATGCCGGATTCGGCAATGCGATGGGGCAATGTGCCGAGCGTGGCGAGCAGGGTTTGCTGGTCGGCTTGAGTGCCGTTGCGGATCACGGCAGCTGGCGTCATTGAGGGCAGGCCATGATTGATCATTTGCCGGCAGATTTCTTCGGCAGCGCCGATGCCCATATAGAAAACAACGGTATGGCAGGGGCGGGCCAGGGCGGCCCAGTCGAGATTGACCGTACCGTCTTTCAGGTGCCCGGTAACAAAGGTCACCGACTGGGCGTGGTCGCGATGAGTCAGCGGAAACCCGGCGTAGGCAGCGCAACCGGCAGCGGCTGTCACGCCAGGGATCACTTCGAAGGGAATGCCGGAGGCTGCCAGGGTTTCGAGCTCTTCGCCACCGCGGCCGAAAATGAAGGGGTCGCCACCCTTCAGTCGAACGACTGCTAAGCCTTCTTTGGCGAGGTCGACGAGCAGATGGTTGATGGAGTCCTGTGGCATCGTGTGCTTGGAGGATTCCTTGCCGGCGTAGATGATGCGCGCATCGGCCCGGGCCAGATCCATGATGCCGTTGCCGACCAGATGGTCGTACACGATGGCGTCGGCCATTGAAATCAGTCGTGCTGCCTTGATGGTCAGGAGTTCCGGATCACCCGGGCCGGCGCCGACCAGCCAGACCTTTCCGCCCTGCAGTTGTTTTGTAGTGTTCATGCGTTATCTCAGCCGTTTGGCGGCCATCCTAATGCGGGATTGGGCGCCTGCCAATAGCAGGGGATAAATCAATTTATGCGGATAGTTCTAAAGAACTACGCTAATAGTTATATAGAACAACATTTACCTGAATGTAAAGGATTTCTTATGGTTAAAAGCTTGATGAGCATCAAGGATGTGATTTGGGTGGAGGTTCAACCTAGCGAACATCGCGTAACGGGGATCGAGGCGCGAACCGATTCGTTCTAGGAGAGGAAAGATGAAGAAAAACGTAGTGGGGATCATTGCACTTAGCGCCATGGCTGTTGCCATGGGTTCTGCCTTCGCTCAGGAAACCGCCAAGGTCGCTCCGACTCTGACGGCTGCTGAAAAAGAACAGGCCAAGAAGATTTATTTTGAACGTTGTGCCGGCTGCCATGGCGTGTTGCGCAAAGGCGCCACCGGCAAGAACCTTGAGCCGCACTGGACCAAGAAGGACAAGGACGGCAACGTTACCGAAGGCGGCACGCTCAAGCTTGGCCAGCAGCGTCTGGAAAAGATCATTGGTTACGGTACCGACGGCGGCATGGTCAACTTCGACGACATCCTGACCAAGGAAGAACTGTCGCTGATGGCCAAGTACATCCAGAACACGCCGGATGTCCCGCCTGAGTACAGCTTCAAGGAAACCATGGATTCCTGGAAGGTCATCGTGCCGGTCGATCAGCGTCCGACCAAGCAGATGAACAAGTACAACCTGAAGAACATGTTCTCGGTCACCCTGCGCGATACCGGCGAAGTGGCCCTGATCGACGGCGATACCAAGGAAATCCGCAGCATCGTCAAGACCGGCTACGCAGTTCACATCTCGCGTCTGTCCGCTTCCGGCCGTTATGTTTATGTGATCGGTCGCGATGGTCGTCTGTCGCTAATCGACCTGTGGATGGAAAATCCGGCGGTTGTGGCTGAAGTCAAGATCGGTTTCGATGCCCGCTCGGTCGATACCTCCAAGTTCAAGGGCTTCGAAGACAAGTACGCGGTTGCCGGTTCCTACTGGCCGCCCCAGTACGTCATCATGGACGGCGACACGCTCAAGCCGCGCAAGGTCGTTTCCACCCGTGGCATGACCGTCGATGGCGAATACCATCCGGAGCCGCGCGTTGCTTCCATCGTCGCATCCTTCATCAAGCCGGAATGGGTTATCAACATCAAGGAAACCGGTCAGATTCTGCTGGTCGATTATTCCGACATCGAGAACCTGAAGACGACCACGGTCGGTTCCGCCAAGTTCCTGCATGACGGCGGCTGGGATGCTTCCAAGCGTTACTTCCTGGTGGCAGCCAATGCCTCCAACAAGATCGCTGCGGTCGATACCAAGACCGGCAAGCTGGCAGCGCTGGTCGATACCGCCAAGATCCCGCACCCGGGTCGTGGCGCCAACTTCACCCATCCGAAGTTTGGTCCGGTATGGACGACAGGCCACCTTGGTGCTGACGTTCTGACCCTGATCAGCACGCCGTCGGATAAGAAGTCGGATGCCAAGTTCAAGGAATACAACTGGAAGGTCGTTCAGGAAGTCAAGCACGTTCCGGGCAACCTGTTCGTCAAGACCCATCCGAAGTCCCAGCATCTGTGGGCTGACTCGCCGCAGAATCCGGACAAGGAACTGGCTGAATCGGTTGCCGTCTGGAAGATGTCCGATCTGTCCAAGCCGTTCAAGGTCATCAACGTAGCCAAGGACTCCGGTCTGCCGGCAACCAAGGCCACCAAGCGTGCTGTGCATCCGGAATACAGCGCTGATGGCAAGGAAGTCTGGATCTCCCTGTGGGGCGGCAAGGCTGACCAGTCTGCCATCGTGGTTTATGACGATGCAACGCTGACGCTGAAGAAGGTGATTACCGATCCGAAGATGATCACCCCGACCGGCAAGTTCAACGTCTACAACACCCAGCACGACATCTACTGATCGACTGTTGATTGTTTGATTTGAAGCAAGTTACGGGGGCGAAAGCCCCCGTAGCATATGAAGCACAAATACTTGTGCAGAGTAAATTAGCTGCGCAGAGAGCAATCATTTTGGCGGAGATAATCTTGATGAAAAAAAACCTCATTTCCCTGGCTGTATTTGGCGCTTTTGTCGCGCTCGGTTCGCAGTCGGCTATCGCTGCGCCGGACTGGAACAAGGCTGCCAAGAGCACAATCCATGTTTTTCACCCCGGTGCTGCACCGATTGAATGGATTCAAGGCAAGGGTGAGCACAGCGGCGCCAGTGGTCTGAAGAAGGGCGAGGCCTGTGCCGGCTGCCACGTTGAGGACGGCAAGCTGAGTCTTGACCTCAAGCGCCTGGCCAGCAAGGAAATGGAGCCGAAGGGCGCCCCCAAGACGATGACCTACCCGGTTACCGTCCAGGCGGCCTACGATGCGGCCAACCTTTATGTTCGCCTGACCTTCAAGGCGCCGGCTGGCGGCTTCGACAAGTCCGACAAGGACAATGAGCTCAAGGCCACCGTGATGTTCCCGAATGACAAGGTGCCGCTCGCCGATCAGGCTGGTTGCTGGGCAGCCTGTCACGAGGACGCCAAGGGCATGCCGAAGGGCAAGGACAAGACGAAGTACGTCTCGGCCGGTGCGATGGATTTGGTGCAATGGGCGAGCAGCGGCAAGTCGTCTGACGGTTTTGTCGCCGACAAGCGCAACATGACGGGCGGCAAGGCAGGTGCAACGGCCGAAGGCGCCAAGGCTGGCGATACCTACACCGTGACCTTCACCCGCAAGCTGGCCGGCAACGCCGTGCTGGCAGCCGGCAAGGCTGTGCCGTTCGGCATCGCCATTCACGCCGACAATGCCGGCGGTCGTTTCCATCACGTCTCCTTCGGCCACACGATTGGTCTGGGTGCTGATGGCGACGTGAAGGCTGCCAAGCAGTAAATCTACATGCCATCCGGAGCGACGCAGTATCCCGGATGGCTGTGGCTGAAAAGAGCGCCGCTTGTGCTGGCGCTCTTTTCTTTTTCTGCGCTGGCGCAGACCGTGGCAGAAGTTCGTATCGAGAGCTACAAATTTGTGCCTGCCGAGGTGAGTATCAAGGCTGGTGACAGCGTGCGCTGGATCAATCACGAAAAGCGGACCAGCCATTCAGTGGTCTTCCCGGCTGAAGGCGGGCTGGAGTCGGAGCGGATGTTTCCCGATGAAAGCTGGCAGCGCCGTTTCGAAAAGCCGGGGCGCTACGATTATCATTGCGGGCCACACCCAGAAATGAAAGGCAGTGTCGTTGTTGGCGAATAATTCCGTTCTTGGACTTTTTTTTCTGGCGACCGCGAGCATCGTGAGTGCCGGGCCGACATTGGCCGTTGAGCCTGATGCGGTGCGCCAGAAGGAACTGGTTCACCTTGTCCGCCAGGATTGCGGCTCCTGTCACGGCATGACCCTGAAAGGTGGGCTCGGCCCGGCGCTGCTGCCGGAGACCTTGCGCGACAAGCCGGCCGAAGGGCTGGCGGCAACGATCTACTATGGTCGCCCGGGAACGCCGATGCCGCCGTGGAAACAATTCATGTCCGAAGCCGAAGCTGCATGGATTGTCGATAAACTGATGACCGAATTCCCCCAATGAGAACGCCATGCGCCTGCTGCTGAGTCTTTTCTTCGCCCTCTTGCTCAATGCTTGTGCCGGCCCGCAACTGCGCGGCACAGGCGATCTTGGCCTGATCATCGAGCGCTCAAGTGGTCACATCACGCTGGTCAATACCACGTCGCGCCAGCCCTATGCCCGCATCGGCGGCCTGGGCGATCTGTCGCACGCTTCCGCCGTCTATTCGCGGGATGGCCGCTATGCCTTCATCTTCGGTCGCGATGGTGGGCTGACCAAGATCGACCTGCTCGAAGCGAAGATCGTCAAGCGCATCATCCAGTCCGGCAACGCCATCGGCGGCTCAATCTCGCAGGACGGCCGCATCGTCGTCGCCCAGAATTACACGCCGGGCGGCATCAAGGCCTTCGATGCAGAAACGCTCGAACTGCTCTCCGAAGTGCCGGCCGAATTTGCGCCCGGCCAGTTCTCCAAGGTCGTCGGCCTGGCTGATACGGGCGGCAACAAATTTGCCTATGCCTTGTTCGATGGCGGCGAAATCCGCGTCACCGATTTCAGCGATTCCAGGCAGCCGAAAACTCAACGTTTTCCGGCCGGCAGCCAGCCCTACGATGGCCTGGTGACGCCGGATGGCCGCTACTTCCTGGCCGGCCTGTTCGGCGAGGACGGAGTGGCGATGCTTGATCTCTGGCAGCCGGAAAAGGGCGCGAAGAAGATTCTCGAAAACTACGGCCGCGGTCAGGAAAAACTGCCGGTCTTCAAGATGCCGCATCTGCGCGGCTGGTCGGTGGCACAGGGCAAGGCCTACTTGCCGGCGATCGGTCGCCATGAAGTGCTGGTTGTCGATGTCGCGACCTGGAAGGAAGTTGGGCGCATTCCGGTGCGCGGCCAGCCAGTCTTCGTCATGGCACGGCCGGATGGTCGCCAGATTTGGGTTAATTTTGCTTTCCCGGACAATGGCAAGGTCGACGTGATCGACACCTTGGCCGGCCAGGTTGTGCACAAGATGGAGCCGGGCAAGGGCATCCTGCACATGGAGTTTGCCCCGCGAGGTGAGAATGTCTGGCTGTCGGCGCGCGACGATAACAAGGTGGTCATCTACAACACCGAAACTTTCGCCAAACAGGGTGAAATCCCTGCGGAAAGCCCCTCCGGCATTTTCTTTACCTCCCGCGCCGTGCGTATTGGCTTCTGATGGCCGACGCGCTCGACTTCCAGTTGCTCAACGATTTCCAGCGTGATTTTCCGCTGGTGTCGGCCCCGTTTGCCGAACTGGCCTCACGCCTGGGGGTAGGCGAGAAGGTCGTGCTCGGCCGGCTCGAAAACCTGCGTCGCGAAGGCAAGATTTCCCGGGTGGGCGCCGTTTTCGCGCCCAAGCGCATCGGCGCCTCGACGCTGGCGGCGATGGCAGTGCCGCCGGAAAAACTGGAGGCAGTCGCGGCGGCGGTCAATCGCTTTCCCGAGGTCAATCACAACTACGAGCGCGAGCATCGCTACAACCTGTGGTTCGTCGTTACTGCGGCCAGTGAGGGGCGTTTGCAGGCCAGCCTTGGCGCTATCGAACAGGCTGCCGGTTATCCGCTGCTGGCTTTGCCTTTGCTGGAAGAGTTTCATATTGATCTCGGTTTTTGCCTGAACGGTGGCAAGCAGAAATCGGTGGCGACGGCCCTGCCGGTAAAGCCCGTCGCCCTGATGGATGAAGCCGAGCGTCGTCTGGTTTCGGTGTTGCAGGAGGGCCTGCCTTTGTTCATTCGGCCCTTCGCCTTGATCGCCGAGCGCGTTGGCGCCTCCGAGCCGGAGGTTATCGGCCGCATCCGGCGCTGGCTGGAGGAAGGAGCGATCAAGCGCTTCGGTGTTGTCGTTCGCCATCACGAGCTCGGCTTTCGCGCCAATGCCATGCTGGTTCATGACATCCCGGATGACCAGGTCAGCGCCATCGGCCGCGCATTGGCCGAAGAGCCGGGGGTGACGCTGTGCTACCGCCGGCCGCGTCGCCTGCCTGACTGGCCGTACAACCTGTTCTGCATGATCCATGGTCGTGAGCGTGGCGAGGTTGAAGCCACCATTGCCGAACTCCGCCAACGCCATGGGCTTGAGACCTGCGCCCACGAAGTCCTCTTCTCGTTAACCCGCTTCAAGCAGAACGGGGCCCGTTATGCCTGAACTCTCCGAACTCGACCGGAAAATCCTCGCCCAATTGCAAGGCGACTTTCCGATCTGCGAACACCCCTATGCCGAGGCTGCGTCACAACTCGGTATTGATGAGGCCGAGTTGCTGGAGCGCCTCCAGCGTTTGCTGGCCGACAAGGTGCTGACCCGTTTCGGGCCGATGTTCCAGATCGAGGAAATGGGCGGTGCTTTCGTGCTGGCTGCACTGGCCGCGCCTGAGGCGCGTTACGACGAGGTGACGGCGCTGGTCAATGCACTGCCGCAGGTCGCCCACAACTACCGTCGCGAGCACGAACTGAACATGTGGTTCGTGCTGGCTACCGAAACGAAAGATGGTATCGCCGAAGCGATCGCCCGCATCGAGCGCGATACCGGCTTGCCAGTCTATGCCTTCCCCAAGGAGCGCGAGTTCTTTGTCGAAATGAAGCTGGAGGCAAGGCTGTGATCGACCAGAAAATTGACGATGTCGACCGCTCGCTAATTGTCGCCACCCAGGGCGGTCTGCCGCTTGTCTCACGCCCCTATCACGCGATTGCCGAGCAGCTGGGCTTGAGTCCCGACGAGGTCATGCAGCGACTGCGGGCCATGCTGGCCTCGGGCATCATTCGCCGCATCGGTGCCGTGCCCAATCACTACGCCATCGGCTGGACCGCCAACGGCATGACGGTGTGGGATGTTGCCGACGATCAGGTGGACGAACTCGGTGCCCGCATCGGCGCCCTGGATTTTGTCACCCACTGCTATCGCCGCCCGCGCGCCCTGCCGGCCTGGCCTTATAACCTGTTCGCCATGGTGCATGGTGCCTCACGTCAAGAGTGCTCGGCCAAGGCGGCGGAAATACGCGCCCTGCTGGGCGATGCCTGCCGGGCGAACGATATTCTCTATTCGACCCGCATCCTGAAAAAAACGGGTTTGCGCATCAGTCGCTGACTGAAAGCTCCGAGGTCTTCTTGGATGTGAAATGGGTGTGCCGTTTGGCGCGCCCATTTCACTTCATGGGTGGCCGTCGTTAACCGTCGGTAACCCATCGTTTTCCTCATCAAGTATCCGCCAGACGTACATCAGGCTGGATTCGTTGAATTCGTGACCGCTTTCCACGTCTTGCCACCAGACCTGCGATCGGGCATCCGGCCCGAGGTATCGCCAGCGACGAATCTCGCCGCTGCATAATTCGATGCGAAATATGGCTCGTGATCTCAGTGCAGCCACAGCGAGCAGTTCCTTTCAGTGGGCAGATTACTCACTTTACCAATAATTCTCGCAGGCAAAGTGGCCGGGGGCTCGCCCAAGATCGGGGCGGAAGCCGCGAGCGCTCAGTACCTGGCGCACGTCGTCAAGCATTTGGGGGTTGCCGCAGATCAGCATGCGAGCTCGTTCGGTATCGATGGGCAGACCGATGCTTCTCTCCAGTTCTCCATCGTGCAGCAGGTCGGTCAGTCGACGATTCAGCATGCCCGGAACCGCTTCCCGCGTGACAATCGGAGCAAAGCGCAACTTGTGGCGGTGCTCAGCGAAAGCTTCGTCTTGCGCGATGGCGGCAATCTCATTTCGATAGGCGAGTTCGGAAATGTGGCGAACGCTGTAGGCGAGCACCAGATTGTCGTACTGCGCCCAGACCTCTGGGTCACGAAGGATGGACAGGAATGGCGCAATCCCGGTGCCGGTGGCCAGCATCCAGAGATCCTGCCCGCCGACAAAGCGGCTTGTTGTCAGGTAACCGTAGGGCTGCTTTTCGACATAAAGCGTATCTCCGACCGACGCTTCGGCCAATTTTGTGCTGAAGGCGCCGTTGGGCACGATGATCGAAAAGAATTCCAGATGCTCATCGTAATTGGCCGAAACCATCGAATAGGGGCGCCAGATCGTGCCACCACTGCCACTGGCGATGCCAATCCGCGCGAATTGGCCCGGCTGGAAGCGGAATGACAGACTGCGTGTGGTGCGTACCGAGATCAGCTTGTCGGTCCATCGCCGGATGTCGAGAATATGCTCGGCAGTCGCTTTGTCGGTGGGCGCTGGTGGCGGGCCGCGGCGGAATGTAGATGCGGATGTCAGCATGAATTGGCTTTCAACGGGAGTCATGACCGAACAACATGCAAGGTAGCGGCGAGTTTTAATCGCGCTGTAGCGGGTGTTCTTATCTAGGGTAGTCAGTCAAGCCGCTAGCGAAGTTCCCGCCTGTACGATGTAATTCGTGGGCAGGGGGCAATCGTTGCTATCCCAACATCAGGATTCATGGCCTCAAAAAGCGAAGGCCCGGCATCGGCCGGGCCTTTGTTCTACTCGATGGAGAGCAAGGTTTAGCCGGCTGCGATCCGTTTTTCGATATGCGCCAGCGCCTCTTCCACCTGATCGATCAGGATCAGACAGAGGTCGCCGGGTTGCAGGCGGTTCAATGCGGTGTCGATGGCCAGGAACTCGCCGGTAATGGCGTCGATCTGCTTGGTGCGGCTGGCGTTGGCCAGACCGGCACGCAACAGGCCGATCACTTCGCCGTCGGCTCTGCCGCGCTGGCAGGCGTCCTGGTAGAGGATCACGTCGTCGAAGGCTTCGCCGAGGATTTCGGTTTGCTGGCGGATGTCCTCGTCACGACGGTCACCGGCGCCGCTGATGACGACCGAGCGACGCACGGCCGGCATGTTTTCGACGGCTTTGACCAGCGCCAGAATGGCGTCCGGGTTATGGCCATAATCGGCGATCAATGTCGCGCCCTTGAAGTCGAAGACGTTGAAACGGCCCGGGGCGGTCATTGCATCGCTGACGAAATTGGCCAGGGCACGTTCGATAACCGGCCATTCGTAGCCGAGCGCCCAGCCAGTGGCAGCGGCCGCCATGGCGTTCTCGATCTGGAAGCCGATGCTGCCGTTACGGGTCAGCGGGACATTCGCCAGCGGCACGCGGTGTTTCTTGCGGCCCTCGCCGAAAATGATCGCATCGCGCTCGACATAAACCACCCGCTTGCCTTGGGCGCGGTGCGTGGCCAGGACGTGATGGTTGCGGTCGCGGGCGAAGAAAATGACGTCGCCCGGGCAATGGTTGGCCATCGAGGCGACAATCGGATCGGTTGCGTTGAGTACGGCGGTGCCGTGTGGCGAGACGTTTTCGACAATGACCCGCTTGACCACGGCCAGTTCGTCGACCGTGGTGACGTAATTGAGGCCGAGGTGATCGCCGAGGCCGATGTTGGTGACGACGGCGACATCGCACAGGTCGAAGCCGAGGCCTTCGCGCAATACGCCGCCACGCGCCGTTTCGAACACCGCCGCATCGACATCCGGGTGCATCAGAACGTTGCGGGCACTGCGCGGGCCGGAACAATCGCCGGTGTCGATACGCTTGTTTTCGATATAGATGCCATCGGTGCTGGTCATGCCGACACGCAGGCCGTTCGATTCGAAAATGCGGCCGATCAGTCGGCTGGTCGTCGTCTTGCCGTTGGTGCCGGCGATGGCGACGACCGGGATGCGGGCATTGTCACCATCCGGGAACATCATGCCGACGATGGCTTCACCAACCGGACGACCCTTGCCGAAGGACGGATCGAGGTGCATGCGCAGGCCGGGGGCAGCGTTGCATTCGACGATGCCGCCGCCTTGCTCTTCGAGCGGCTTGAGCATGGTGTCGCAGACGACGTCGATGCCGCAGATGTCGAGGCCAACGGTCTGGGCGGCAGCCACAGCGGCGGCAGCCAGTTCAGGGTGAACGTCATCGGTCACGTCGGTG
Organism: Ferribacterium limneticum; assembly: GCF_020510625.1. Classification (NCBI taxonomy): domain Bacteria; kingdom Pseudomonadati; phylum Pseudomonadota; class Betaproteobacteria; order Rhodocyclales; family Azonexaceae; genus Ferribacterium; species Ferribacterium limneticum. Next base: position 973,300 of record NZ_CP075191.1, read on the forward strand.
GCCGTGCCGCCGGTGGACAGGTTGGCGTTGTTACGGAGCACGACGCGGACGCCACGGCCGGGAACGGAATCGGCACTGAAGCCTTGTTCGGCCAGGCGGGCAAGGGCGATTTCGTCGAAGCGAATTTTGGTTAACGAGGTGGCGTGACCATCCGAGCGACGCGGGTCGCTATTGACGATATTGACCAGTTCACCGACGGTATGCGTACCGTCGCCGATGACCAGCGGCGGATCACGGCGGGCGGCGGCGATCAGCTTGTCGCCGATGACCAGCAGGCGCCAGTCGTGGCCGGACAGGAATTTCTCGACCATGATGTCGTCGCGGAATTCGATGGCGACACGGTAGGCGCGGCGAACCTGTTCTTCGGTGGTCAGGTTGACCGAAATGCCCTTGCCCTGGTTGCCGTCCTGCGGCTTGACGACGACCGGCAGGCCAATTTCCTGGGCGGCCACCCAGGCGTCGTCTTCATCTTCGACCGGACGACCGAAAGGCACCGCAACGCCGGAGGCGTGCAGCAATTTCTTGGTCAACTCCTTGTCCTGGGCGATCGCTTCGCCGATGGCGCTGGTGAAACTTGTTTCGGCCGCCTGGATGCGCTTCTGCTTGCTGCCCCAGCCGAACTGAACCAGGCTGCCCTGGGTCAGGCGGCGGATCGGGATGCCGCGGGCGATGGCTGCCGAGACGATGGCGCCAGTCGAGGGGCCGAGGCGGATGTCTTCATCGATATCGCGCAGTTCCTTGAGCACGCCGTCGAGATCGAAGGGGGTGTCGTCGAGGGCAGCCTGGCACAGTTGCTCGGCGCGCTCGAAGGCCAGCCGGCCGACGTCTTCTTCGGAGTATTCAACAACGACTTGATAAACGCCGGCATCGACGGTCTGTGTTGTCCGGCTGAAAGTGACCGGGCAACCTGCCTGGGCTTGCAGGCCGAGGGCGCAGAACTCCAGCGCGTGGGCCATCGAGACGGTGTCGAGGTGATCCGACGGGATCAGGTCGCCGAGTTCCGGGAAGCGCTCGCGCAGGCGGGCTTCGAAGCCGGGCAGGTCGGCAATGGCACATTCACCACCTTGGCAGGTGACGATGGCCTGAATCGCGGTGTGGCGGCTCCACAGGTTGGGGCCGCGCAAGGCACGAATGCGGGAAACGTCCATGACGCTAAATCCTTGTTATTTCCGGGTGATCGCCGGCTTCTTGGCGGGTTGCGGTTTGCGGGCACGCTGCGGGAGCAGGGCTGCCGGGTCGGCGATTTCGAGGCTGAAGGTCTTGATGCCGATGGTCAGCACTTCCTGGCTGAGACCCATGGCCCAGCCGCCGGCAATCGCTGCCAGCACGTTGGCAATGCTGGTGGGCAGCTTGGCCTTGCCAATGTAGGGGGCGTCGACCAGGCGGCAGAGGCGGATTTCGTCGGCACCGGAGCGCAGCACAATGCGGTTGTCGACCACGGTGACGCCGCGTTTGCCGGCGGCCAGATGGGCGACCAGCGTCGGGTTGGTGGCGTCGCAGGCAAAGAAAATCACTTCGCCATCGCACAGTTCGGCGAAATCGGCGACCAGTTCGTCTTCGGCATTGAGCACGGCATGGCCGTTCGGTAGTACGACATCGACCTGGGTCCGGTAAATCGAACGCGGCGTCGTGTAGTACTCGCCGCCGGTCGGCTGGACATCCCAGCGCGACAGGTCTTCGTCTTCCGGCACGATATTGGTCACGATGCCGACCGAGCAGCGGTCGTAGGCCAGGCCTTCGCCGAGAATGACCTCGGCGCCGTTCTCGATCACGGCAGCTTGCGCGGCGCGATTGAGCAGCAGGCGGCGGCCGCCTTCCCAGTTGGCCGCACTGGTTTTCTGGACCTGGCGGCGGGCGAGGAAGATACCGTCCGTGCAGGCCAGGCCGCCATGCTGGCCGGAAAGATAGATCAGGTGGGCGACCAGCTTGGCGACAGTATTGCGGCCGTGGGTGCCGGTCACGCCGACGAGCGGAATGCGACCGCTTTCTTCCGGCGCAAACAGATTGTCGACAATCGCCTGACCAACCGGGCGCGGCTTGCCGATGCCCGGCTTGATGTGCATCAGCAGGCTGGGGCCGGCATTGACTTCGACGATGGCGCCGCCTTGTTCGGCCAGCGGCTTCGAGACGTCCCGGCAGACCAGGTCGATGCCGGCGATGTCGAGGCCGACGACGCGGGCGGCCAGCGAGGCAACGGCGGCGGTGTCGGGATGGACTTCGTCGGTGCAGTCGAAGGCGTGGTTGGCGTTGCGCTGGATCAGCACCTCGCGGCCCTTGGCCGGCACGCTGTCAGCATCCAGTTTCTGGCGCTCGAGTTCCATTTTGGCAGCCGTGTCGATCTTGATGATCGACAGCGGGTGCAGTTCGGTGATGCCGCGGCGGGGGTCGGTGTTGACCTGGGTGTCGATCAGTTGCTGCACGGTCGATTTGCCGTCGCCGGTCACGGTGATCAGGTCGCTGCGGTTGGCGGCGACCAGCTTGCCGCCGACAATCAGAAGGCGGTGTTCGATGCCCTGGATCGAGCGCTCGACCAGCACGCCGGAACCTTCTTCGGTCGCAATGGCGTAGGCCTTGGCGACTTCTTCCTTGCTCATCAGGTCGATGAATACGCCGCGGCCGTGGTTGCCGTCGGTCGGCTTGACGACGACCGGGAAGCCGATGTCTTCGGCCGCCTCGCCGGCATCTTCGGCGCTGTCGACTTCGCGGCCTTCGGGGACCGGTACGCCGACCGAGGAGATCAGTTCCTTGGTTAGGTCCTTGTCGCGCGAGATGGTTTCGGCGATGGCGCTGGTCTGGTCGGTTTCGGCCGTCCAGATGCGGCGCATCGCGGCACCGTAGCCGAGCTGGACGAGGTTGCCGTCATCGAGCAGGCGGATGTGCGGAATCTTGCGGGCTTCAGCCGCATTGACGATGGCCGCAGTCGATGGGCCGAGATACTTGCGGTCAACCCGGCGGCGCAGCGGCCTGATCGCCTCTTCAAGATCGAAGGGTTCGTTCTTGATCGCGGCGAGAACCAGTTCGCGACCGGTGTCTAACGCCAGTCGGGTGCATTCTTCGTGGAAATTGCTGACCACCAGCTTGTAAATACCGCGGGTGGTCGTCTCGCGGGTACGGCCGAAGCCGTCCGGCAATCCGGCCAGTGTCATCAGTTCGAGCACGACATGCTCAAGAATGTGGCCAGGCCAGGTGCCTTCCTTCAGGCGACGCAGAAAGCCGCCGCGCTCGTCGTAGTTGCAGCGGTGCTCGACGAGGCCGGGTAGCCAGGCGGCCAGGCGGTCGTAGAGGCCGGGAATCTTGTCGGAAGGGAAGTCTTCGAGTTCGCCGATGTCGATCCAGGTTTCAATCGAAGGCGGGTAGGTCCAGATGCTCGGGCCACGCAGCGAAATCGTGTCCCGGAAAATAATGTCCTTGTTCTTCATGCTCTTGGCTAGGGCTCCAGTGGCCGGCAGTGATGAATGTCTTGTTTCAGCATTATTAACGCTTTCGCGTTGTTTGCGGCTGACCGCTGTGCAAAATTGTCACACTTCTGCACAGGCTGTTACACAACGATTTACAGGAAACGGTCGAGCAGCTTGCGGCTGTTGCGATCAAGCTGGGTCAGGTCGCGAACGAGGAACTGGATGCCGTTGGCGTCGGCGATCAGCAGGCGCGTCTGGCTCAGGCGGCGAATATCTTCCTCGCCCTTCAGGATCAGCTCAGCCTGGCCGCGATTGGTCACCAGTTGCCAGGTGCTCGGGCAGGCAAAGCTGGAGACGCCTTCGATGCGTTCGATTTCCGGCACGAACTCGCGGCTGGCCAGGTCGGCTTCGATCAGTTGGGCGATTGCAGACGGCAAGTCGGCCAGATTCTCGATCCAGGCGACTTCATGGCCTTCGTAATTGACCAGCGACAGGCCTTCGTCGGGGGCAGCGATCGGGAAGGCGCGCACCGGGGTGACGCCTTCGTGGACATCGCCATTGGCGGTGGTGAGAACGAGTCGACCGTAGCTGTCACGTTGCAGTTGGAAATTGGCGTTCGACATGGGTTCATTCCGCATGGGTTTTTGGCTGGTTCGGCGAGCGCGGCAGTTCCGGCTCGGTATCGACGTTACGGGCCTGGGCCTGGTAGAGCTTGTAGTAATGGCCTTCGATGGCCATCAACTGGTCGTGGTTGCCGATTTCGACGATCTTGCCGCGGTCCATGACGACCAGCCGGTCGGCCTTGCGCAGCGTGCTCAGACGGTGGGCGATGGCGATGGTGGTGCGGCCCTTGACCAGGTTGTCGAGCGCCTTCTGGATTTCCTTTTCAGTCTCGGTGTCGACGGCGGAAGTCGCTTCGTCGAGGATCAGGATGCGCGGATCGATCAACAGGGCGCGGGCGATGGAGATGCGCTGGCGCTCGCCGCCGGACAAACCCTGGCCGCGTTCGCCGACCAGCGAGTCGTAGCCGTGCGGCAGGCGCAGGATGAACTCGTGGGCATGGGCGGCGCGGGCGGCGGCGATGATTTCCTGGCGCGTCGCGTGCGGCTTGCCGTAGGCGATGTTGTCGGCGATGGTGCCGAAGAACAGGAAGGGTTCCTGCAGCACGAGGCCGATGTGTTGGCGGAACTCGGCAACCGGTACCGAGCGGACATCGACGCCGTCGATCAGCACCTGGCCTTCGGAAACGTCGTAGAAGCGGCAGATCAGGTTGACCAGCGTCGATTTGCCGGAGCCGGAGTGGCCGACCAGACCGATCATTTCACCCGGCTGAATGACCAGATCGACATCGCGGGTGACCGAGCGGGTGCCATAGCGGAAGCTGGCTTTCTTCAGCTCGAGCTGGCCGGTGACCTTGCTCAGATGCACCGGGTTGGTCGGTTCGGGCACGCTGGAAACATGGTCGAGAATGTCGAAGATGCGCTTGGTGCTCGACGCAGCACGCTGGGTGGCCGAGACGATGCGGCTCATCGAATCAAGGCGGGTGTAGAAGCGGCCGATGTAGGCGAGGAAGGCGGTGAGCACGCCGACCGTGCTATCGCCCTTGGAAATCTGCCAGATGCCGAAGACCCAGACGACGAGCAGGCCGACTTCGGTGAGCAGCGTGACGGTGGGCGTGAACAGCGACCAGGTCTTGTTCAGCTTGTCATTCATCTGCAGGTTGTGCTCGTTGGCGGCGCGAAAACGCTCGCCTTCGCGCTTTTCCTGGGCAAAGGCTTTCACCACGCGAATGCCGGGGATGGTGTCGGCCAGCACGTTGGTCACTTCGGCCCAGACGCGGTCGATCTTCTCGAAACCGGTGCGCAGCTTCTCGCGAACGAAATGGATCAGCCAGCCGATGATCGGCAACGGCAGCAGGGTGACCAGCGCCAGCCACGGGTTGATCGAGAACAGGATGACGGCGGTCATCGAGATCATCAGCACGTCGGTGGCGAAATTGAGCAGGTCGAGCGACAGGAAGATGTTGATGCGGTCGGTTTCGTTGCCGATTCGCGCCATCAGGTCGCCGGTGCGCTTGCCGCCGAAGTATTCGAGCGACAGGCCGAGCAGGTGATCGTAGGTGGTGGTGCGCAGGTCGCGGCCCATGCGTTCGGAGACCAGCGACAGGATGTAGGTGCGAATCCAGCCCAGCACCCAGGCCAGCACGGCGGCGCCAAACAGACCGCCGAGGTACATCAAAACCAGCGGCCAATCGATCGGCTTGCCGTTCTGGAACGGGATCAGCACGTTATCCATCAGCGGCATGGTCAGGTAGGGCGGGACCAGCGTCGCGGCGGTCGAGGCCAGCGTCAGCAGGAAACCGGTGAGCAGTTGCCAGCGGTAGGGGCGGGCGAAACGCCACAGGCGGAACAATGTCCAGGTCGAGGGCGCAACGGTCGATTCACGGTTGCAGATCGGGCATTCGTCCTCGCCCGGTGGCAAGGGGGCCTTGCATTTCGGGCAACAGTCTTCGCTGGCGCGCTGTACCGGCTGGCCGGAAACGACGCTGTCGCGGTTGAGATCGAACTCGCTGATGACGCGCAGGGCGGCCAGGTTCTTGGCCAGCGTGTAACGCCAGGTGGCCAGTTGGCCGTGTTCGTCGATCAATTCCAGCGCGCCGACGCCGGCGTGGTCGTGGTGATTCAGGGTCAGGCCACCGCGCAGGGGCCATTCCTGCCAGCCGGTTTCGCCAGCCGCCTGAGCGAGCAGGCGGCGATCGGTCACCAAAACCAAGCCGTTCGAGAACTTCAGGCGGTTATCGAGGTCGATTTCCAACCACGCCTGCGTTGTTTCGCCGGGAGTCAGCCTGGGCTCGATTGCAGCAGCCCAATGGCCGGGGAGCGCCAGCTCGTTGCTGGCTGAATTCAGTAGTTTCGCGCTCATCATGGGAGTATACCGCAAGGGTGAGGCCACGGGCCGAGCCGCCCAATCCGGCAGTGATTGACCCAGGTCAAGGCGTCGCCAGGCGCGCTACCATTGAATGTCGCAGGACCAAACATCAGGAAAACCATGTTTCGCATCTCTCAATACATGCAGGAAATCGCCGAGCCAACGCCGCTCGGGCCAAAACGCAACCCGCCCGGCCCGGTGGTCATCTGGAACCTGATCCGGCGATGCAATTTGACCTGCAAGCATTGCTACTCGATTTCGGCCGATACCAACTTCCCCGGCGAGTTGAGCACCGAGCAGGTTTTCACGGTGATGGACGACCTCAAGGGCTTCAAGGTGCCGGTGTTGATCCTTTCCGGCGGCGAACCGCTGCTGCGCCCGGATATCTACGACATCGCCAAACGCGCCAAGGCCAAGGGCTTCTATGTCGGGCTGTCGTCGAATGGCACGCTGATCGACGAAAACAATATCGGCAAGATCGCCGAGTGTGATTTCAACTACGTCGGCGTTTCGCTCGATGGCATCCGCGAAACGCACGACAAGTTCCGCCGTATGGACGGCGCCTTCGAGGCGTCGTTGAAGGGCATCCGCCTGTGTCGCGATCTCGGCCTGAAAATCGGCGTCCGCTTCACGATGACACAGGACAATGCCCACGACCTGCCCGGCCTGCTCAAGCTGGTCGAGGACGAAGGCATCGACCGCTTCTATTTCTCGCACCTGAATTACGCCGGGCGCGGCAACAAGAACCGCAAGGACGACGCCCAGCACAAGCTGACACGCTGGGCGATGGACCTGCTGTTCGATACCTGCTGGGAATACAACCAGCGCGGGCTGGAGAAGGAATTCACCACCGGCAACAACGATGCCGACGGAGTCTATTTCTTGCACTGGGTGCGCCGGCGCTTCCCGGACAAGGCGGCGCATGTCGAGGCCAAGCTGCGCCAGTGGGGCGGCAATTCGTCGGGCGTCAATGTGGCCAATATCGACAACCTCGGCAACGTGCATCCGGACACCATGTGGTGGCACCACAACTTGGGCAACGTCAAGGATCGGCCGTTTTCCGAAATCTGGCCCGATACCTCGGATGCCCTGATGGCCGGCCTCAAGCAGCACCCGCGTGCGGTCAATGGGCGCTGCGGCGAATGTGCCTATCTGCAGATCTGCAACGGCAATACCCGGGTCCGTGCCCAGCAGATGACCGGCGATGCCTGGGCCGAAGATCCGGGTTGCTATCTTTCCGACGAGGAAATCGGCGTATGAACTGGAACATCCTGATCCCGGCCGGCTTTGCCGCCTGCACCCTGTTGATGATGGCCGAGCTGGCCCAGGCCGCCGATGCGCCGAGCGCCTACAAGGAGCATTGCGCCTCTTGTCACGGCGAGGCTCGGCTCGGCGGCATCGGCCCGGCGCTGATCCCGGAAAACCTGGCCCGGCTGCGCAAGCCGGAAGCCGAAAAGGTCATCAAGGAAGGCCGCCCGGCGACCCAGATGCTGGGCTTTGGCGACAAGCTGTCGGGCGAAGAAATCAAGGCGCTGGTCGACTACGCCTACACGCCGATCAAGCCGATGCCGGCGTGGGGCGAGAAGGAAATCGGCGCCTCGCGTATCGTCCATGAAAAGCAGCCCTTGCCGGACAAGCCGGTGTTCAAGGCTGACCCGATGAATCTCTTCGTCGTGGTAGAAAGCGGTGACCACCATGTCTCCATCCTCGATGGCGACAAGCTGGAACCAATCCACCGCTTCCAGTCGCGCTTCGCCCTGCACGGCGGGCCGAAATTCACGCCGGATGGACGTTACGTCTTCTTCGCCTCGCGCGACGGCTGGGTCACCAAATTCGATCTGTGGAACCTGAAAGTGATTGCCGAGGTGCGTGCCGGCATCAATACCCGTAACGCGGCGGTCTCCGGCGATGGAAAATGGGTGGCGGTGGCCAATTATCTTCCGCACAGCCTGGTCATCCTCGATGCTGACCTCAACCTCAAAAAGATACTGCCGGTGGCCGACAAGGACGGCAAGGTGACCTCGCGCGTTTCGGCGGTCTATGACGCCTCACCGCGCCAGAGTTTTGTCGCCGCCTTGAAGGATGTGAAAGAGGTTTGGGAGGTTTCGTACAACCCGAAGGCCGACGACATCCCGGCCGGCATGATCCACGACTTCAAGTACAAGGAAGGCAGCTTCGTTCCCGGCTTCCTCAACCCGCAGCGCACGCAGCTCGACGACTACCTCGACGACTTCTACTTCACGCAGGGCTACGACGAGGTGATGGGCGCTTCGCGCAACGACGCCAAGGCGGCAGTGACCGGCCAGGTGGTCAATCTCGATGCGCGCAAGAAAATCGCCGATCTCCAGCTACCCGGCATGCCGCACCTCGGCTCCGGCATCAGCTGGACATGGCAGGGCAAGACCGTAATGGCGACGCCGAACCTGAACGAAGGCCTGATCAGCATCATCGACATGAAAACCTGGCAGACCATCAAACAGATCAAGACGCGCGGCCCGGGCTTCTTCATGCGCAGCCACGAAAACAGCCGCTACGCCTGGACCGATTCGATGATGAGCAAGGAATTCAAGGACACCATGCAGATCATCGACAAGGAAACGCTGGAAATCGTCGCCGAACTGAAGCCCGAGCCGGGCAAGACCTTCGCCCACGTCGAATTCACCAAGGACGGCAAGTATGTACTGGCCAGCCTGTGGGACATGGACGGCGCGCTGATCATCTACGACGCGGTGACGCTGAAGGAAGTGAAGCGCCTGCCGATGAAGAAGCCGGTGGGCAAGTACAACGTGTGGAACAAGATTACGAAGTCGGAAGGCACCAGCCACTGAGTTGCATCTTCCTGGCCGTCGAATTTTGGCGGCCAAATGAGTCGACAAGCGTCGTGGTCTTGCCTAAATAAAACGGCGCGGTAACTTACCGCGCCGCTATAAAGAGGGATGAAACCGTAACAAGAGCTTACTTCAGGGTCAGGACGAAATCGACCAGTACCTTGATGTCGGCATCCTTGACCGTGGCGTTGGGCGGCATCGGAATCGGCCCCCAGGCACCCTTGGTGCCCTTCTTGACCTTGACGACCAGTTGCTCGGCTGCGGCAGGATCACCAGCGTATTTCTTGCCGACTTCGTTCCAGGCGGGGCCGACCAGCTTTTTGTCGAGCGCATGGCAGGCCAGACAGCCGTTCTTCTTGGCGATTTCCATTGCCGTGGCTTGATCAGCAGCCAGACCTGGCAGGGCAAGGCTGGCCAGTGCGACAAGTGCGAGAATTTTCTTCATGCTTGAATCTCCAGGGTTCGGGCGGGATTGCTCCCGCCCGTATTCGGTTTAGACGATGGGACGGGGCTTCAGGCTCATCCGGGTCAGGTCGGTCTTGTATTCCGACTCGCCCACCTTGGTCAGCGTGCCGCGGCCGAGCTTGTAGCGGTAGTTGTTGGTCATCGGGTCCGGTACGGCCGAGACCACCGAGTTGGCCATCGACTTCGGTGTGTTGAAGTTCGACTTGGCAACGCCCTCCTTGATTTCGTCCGACACGATGGCGACGGCGCGGAAACGTCCCTCGGCCACCTTGATGTGACCGTCCTTCATCAATTGGTTGAAGGTCAGGTCAGCATCGAGCACGCCTTGCGGCTGGCCGGTCTGCACATACACCGTGTCGTTGTGGATCTCGACCCAGTCGCCCGATTCGATACCGCGCTTCTTGGCGTCGTTCGGGTTGATGATGATGAAGTTGTCCGGCCAGCGCTGGTTCAGGTAGGGCTTGCGACGGTCGTCAAAACCGGACTGCCAGGTTTCGTTGATGCGGCCGTTAGTCACCCACAGTTCGTTCTTCTCGGCGCGCGGCTTCACGGCTTCGAAGAACTGGTACCAGCCAGCGAACTTCCACGGGCTCTTGAGCAGGATGGCCTTGCCGGAGTGCGTGTTGAAGGCATAGAGCCAGCGGCGCTGGACTTCGCTGCTTTCGATCTCGCCCCAGTTGTTGGCCGGGTCGTGCAGGCGCTGCGTGCCGACCAGCTTGCCGTCTCGAACCCGAACCGGCGTCTGGATGCCGGTGGTGCCCATGGTGCGCAGCAATTCGTGGCCCTTGACACCCATTTCCTTAGCCTTGGTGACCAGCGGCTGGTAGTTGAGCACGCCGCCGCGACCGAAGCGCGCCGCTTCCTCGAACACATCGTTCGACGACTGCCAGTTGTAGCTGCCGTCGGCGGTGTAGCCCATCTTGTCGGCAAATTTCGCTACCGCCCACCAGTCCGGCTTGGCCTCGCCCGGTGCATCGTAGAACTTGGCGTAGAGACGCAGACGGCGCTCGGAGTTACAGCGGGTCAGGTCATCTTCGCCCCAGGTGGCGGCCGGTAGCACGATGTCGGAAAACTCGGTACCGACTGGTTCGCAAGGGTAGATGTCGGAATCGACCATCACCATGCCGCCGGAATCGACGCGCTTCTTCAGCACTTCAAAGATCGCGGCGCGGTCGAGGCTGGTGATCTGGTGCGGGTTGCCGACGGTCAGTTCCTTCAAGCGGGCGCCGAGCGCGTCGGAGGCCATCATCGCCGCTACCCAGGTGGTGCCGAAGACCCAGGCGAATTTGACCTCGCCAGCCATGACCCAACGGTCGAGGTTGAAACTCTTCTTGCGACGACCGGGATACTTTTCTGGCGACAGCCAGCCGGAACCGCCACCGGCGCCCATCATGCCGCGCTGGTGACCGCCGCCGCGCGAGATCATGCGGCCCGGCCGGTTGCCAGCGCCGCAGATCAGGCCCAGTGCGGCGAACGAGGCCGTGTTCATGTAGTTGTTGGACCAGTAGTTGCCCTTCTCGCACATGAACGAGGTCTTCGGCGCCTTGCCGTTGACCGGCTTGGCGATCCACTCGGTGGCCTTGACGATGTCTTCGGCCTTGATGCCGGTGATCCTGGCGGCAACCTCCAGTTTCGATTCTTCCTGGGCCAGGATGAATTTCTTGTAATCCGCCCAGTCGCTCTGCCAGGTGCCCCAAGTGGTGCGCCACTGCCAGCCGGTGTTGCGCGTGCCGCGGCCGTAGCCTTCATCGACTTCCCAAGGTTTGGCGATCCACTGGTCGATGAATGCCTGATCCTGCCAGTTGTTTTCGATGATGATGCGGGCGATCGCCATGTGCAGCACGGTATCGGTGCCGAGGTTGATCGGCAGCCACATGCCACGCCCCTGCGATACCGCCCAGGCGACGCCCATGGTCTTGTGCGGGGTGACGAAGATGAATTTCTTGTCGCCCGGCATCATCCAGGTGGTGAACAGCGTCGTCTTGGTTTCGTAAGGATCGACGCCCGACAGGAAAGCAACTTCGCAATCGGCCCAATCCTGGTAGCTGGAGGCAAAGGAGTCGATGCCGGCATCGTCGAGGCCCGTGGCGTCATTGGTGTTCGAGCACTTGTCGTGCGGCGCAATGGATGGCGTACCGACCGAGGTCATGCCCAGCTTGGTGATGGCGTAGGTGTTCTCGAAATACTGGTAGGAGTACATCTTGATCGCCCAGGCGTGTTCGCCGTGCTTGGCCAGGATGTACTTCGAGATGTCGGCCATCGCTTCGGTAGCCAGATCCCAACTGACCGGAGTCAGCTTGCCATTGACGCGGATCATCGGGCTGGTCAGGCGCTCGCGGGTAGCGGTGTCCGGGTTGTAGCACTTCTGGCCCAGCGTGCCGCCGCGAATCGAGTGGTTGCCGCCAACGTTGACCACGGTCGCATCCTTGTCCGGCACGACGATGACGTGATGCTTCTGGCCCTTGTGGGTGACCACGTTGTACTGCGCCGGGCTGACCCACGAGGTCATCATGGCCTGATGCGGGAAGTCCGCCTTCAGCGCATTCTGGCTGGCTTGCGGGCCGCCTTCCTTGCCCACCGGCCAGCGATAGACCTTGTAGCCGCAGGCGATGGTGCAGTAGTCGCAGGCCGTGGTCAGGACTTCAGCATCCTTCGGCGGCAGCGGGATGCGATCAACGGCGATGTGTTTGTCGTTCTTGCTCATGTCCAATCTCCTCAAGCGCGGGCGGTCATGGCGCTATAGCCATAGACCAGCCCCATGACGCCGACGGCGTAGATGTCGTCGCCCTGCACTTCGAGCACGATCTGCGGCAGGCTTTCCGTGCCGTGGCCGGAAATGACCATGCCGTGCTTGGTCAGGTCGAAAGTCGTCAGGTGCAGCGGGCAAGGGCCAAGGGCCTGGAAGGCATCCTTGTAGGTGCCCTGCAGCGGCCCACCCATGTGCGTGCATTGCTGGTTGAAGGCAACGATGTCCTTGTCGGCGCCAACGCCGCCACCGGCGACCGTGCCCAGCTTGACCAGGATGTTCTGGACGTCGGGATACGGGTAGGCGAAGTCGAGCGGAATGCCTTTCTTCAGGGCCGCCAAACTGCCGATCTTCTGCTTCGGAAAACTGGCTTTCAGGGCGTGGATCGGTGCGGCTTCCGCCGTACCCGGCAGGCCAATGGCGGCCAGCGTGACCATCGCCCCGCCGGCCAGCAGAAATTGGCGGCGGCTCATGCACAGGCGGTCATGGTGATCGTCGTGGCGATTGCTGTGACCATCCGCATGAACGGAAATGACTTTGTTCGTCATGGTGCGTACTCCTTACTTGGCAGCCGAGATCGGCGCGGGAAGCGGCTGGTAATCGCCGGGTAGCTTGGGATCGTCTTGCAGCAGCGGCTCATCCATCGACAGGGCTTCGAGGAAGGCGACCAGATCCTTCTTCTCCTGGGCGCTCAGCTTCAATGGCTTGAGCAACTTGGTCTTGTTCTGGGCCGCACCGCCGCCCTGGTTGTAGAACTCGACCACGTCGCCCAGCGTTGCCAGCATGCCGTTGTGCATGTAGGGGCCGGTGTACTTCAGCTCGCGCAGGCTGGGGACGCGCCACTTGCCGATGTCCTTCGGGTTCATCGTGATGTAGAACAGACCGGCATCGCCCTTGGCATTGCGGTAGTCGCTTTCGGAAACGCCCTTCTGGTACCACTCCCAGCGATGCGTCACCTGGCCGACCGGGTCTTCCGCAAACTGCGGGTGATCCGGCACGCCGGTGGCGAAGAACTGCTGGTTCGAGGCGAGCGGCCCGTTGTGGCAGGCGATGCAGTTGGCCTTGCCGTTGTAGAGCGCCATACCGCGTTTCTGGCTGTCGTTGAGCGCCTTCTTGTCGCCCATGGCGTAGCGGTCGGCCGGCACCTTTTTGGCATCCGAATTCAGCGTGCGCTGGTAGGCGGCAATCGCCCGCCAGGCGTCGTTGATGCGTGGCCACTGGCTGCCGAAGACCTTGTTGAATTCCTGTACGTACTCGGGCAGGAAGCGCAGGCGCATTTCCATCACCGAGTCGTCGCCATTGCCTGCCACGCCACCACCGGCTGCGGCCGGGGCTTGTTGTTCGAGGCTGGTTACCGAACCTTCCCAGAACAGTTTGTTGTAGTAGCCCGAGTTGAGCACGGTCTGCGAGTTGCGCCAGTGCTTGGTCCCGGGGTAGCCGCGCGAGATCTGGCCGCCGTCGCCCCAGCCCAGGCCGGGCACGTGGCAGGAGACGCAGGGCATGGAGCCGTCGCCGGACAGGCGGTTATCCCAGAACAGTTTCTTGCCGAGTTCCACCTTGGCTGGCGTGTTCGGGTTGTCCTTGGGAATCGGTGGTGGCGGCAAGGGGCCGAGTGCCGGATATTTGTCGGCAGCAGTCGCCGAAAGGGCCAGCAGCATGGCGCCGGCAGCGAGGGTAAAGCGGGTTGTCGTGTTCATGTCGCCTCCTCAGTTCTTGCCGTAGGTCTTCCAGACCTGCATGTCGGGCTGGCCGGGATCCTTGACCTCAACCTGATCGCCAGACAGGGAAAGCAGAAATGCCTTGAGCGCTTTCTTCTCGCTGGCCGACAGGTTCAGCGCCTTCAACTCGGAACCGGCGGCGCCGCCCTTGTCGTAGAAATTGATCACGTCGTCGAGCGTGGCCAGCGTGCCGTTGTGCATGTAGGGCGCCGTGTATTTCAGGTCGCGCAGCTGGGCGGTACGGAATTTACCGATGTCGCGCTTGTCCTTCGTGATGGCGTAAGCGCCGACGTCGGTGCGGGCGTTCATGTAGTTCGGCATGCCGCTGGTGGCGTAATGGCGCAGCATGGTGATGGTGCGCAGCGGGTTCTTCAAGACGTCCGGGTGCTCGGGCACGCCGGTCTTGTGCAGGTTGCCGTCAGAACCGATCGGGCCGTTGTGGCAGGCAACGCAGTTGGCCTTGCCCTTGAACAGCGCGTAACCGTCCTTCTGCTCGGAGGTCAGGGCTGATTCATCACCCTTCTTGAACTTGTCGAAGGGCGCATTGGTCGTTTCCAGGCTCTTGATGAATTCGCCGATGACATTGAAGACGCGCATGCCGTTGATGTCGTCATTCGGGCGCCACTTCTGCCACAGCGCGTGGTATTCCGGTACCTGCTTCAGGCGTTCCTGCATCAGGCGGCCGTCCATGTTCATCGTGTGGGCCTCGGTGATCATGTCGCGAACCAGCGTGCCGGCATCGGAGCCGTCAAGACGGCCATCCCACAGGAAGCGCTTCTGGTGCTTCGAGTTCAGTACGGTCGGTGAATTGCGGAAATACTCCATCGACGGATAGCCAGCTGACAGCGCCATGCCGTCACCCCAGCCTTTTTTCGGATCATGGCAAGAAGCGCAGGAAACGCCCCAGTCGCCGGAGAGGCGGTTGTCGAAGAAGAAGTATTTGCCGAGTTCGATCATCGTGGCATTGCCCGGCTTGGCTTCGGGCATGGCGGCGAGATCGGGTGCATTACCCTGGGCATTGACCGACTGCGGGTCGGCCATCAGGGCAACGGCTGTCGCAACACCCATCACTCCCATGGTTAGCGCCAGAC
Organism: Ferribacterium limneticum; assembly: GCF_020510625.1. Taxonomy (NCBI): domain Bacteria; kingdom Pseudomonadati; phylum Pseudomonadota; class Betaproteobacteria; order Rhodocyclales; family Azonexaceae; genus Ferribacterium; species Ferribacterium limneticum. Next base: position 988,474 of record NZ_CP075191.1, read on the forward strand.
GTTTGCGATGCTGGTTTTTCATGATTCCCCCTGTGGATTGGAGACCTGTGGGAACAGCCCCACAACAGGAAGGGAATTGCACGCTCCGTGCCATGGCCGGGAGTGGCTGATTATTCGAGGTTTTACGATGAAGCCAGTTGTTTGGCAGCGGTCATAAATCAACCGGCCGGTTAATTTCTGACCGGTTTGATAGTGATCGGAATCAGTTTTCCGAACCCTCTTCTGGGTCGCGCAACTTGTTGCGCAGCGTCAATCGGGTAATGCCGAGCAGTTCGGCAGCCTGCGTCTTGTTGCCATCGCAAAGCTTGAGCACGTGACGAATGTAGTCTAGTTCGATGTCTGCCAGCGGACGTATTGCGGCGCTGTATTTCGGGCTGTCCGGTGTGCTGTGAACGACGGTTTCACCGGCTATTTCCTTGGGTAGATGCGGCGTCCCAATAGGTTCGCCACGGGAAAGGATGGCGGCGCGCTCCACCACGTTCCGCAATTCGCGGACATTGCCCGGCCAACGATAGGCTTTGAGCAATGGCTCCACCCCGCCTTCAAATCCGGGTGATTCGACCCCGATGACCGGAGCCACCTCGGCCAGGAAGTGCCGGGCCAAAGGCAGGATGTCATCCTGTCGTTCGCGCAGTGCCGGCAAGTCGATGGCACCGACATTCAGCCGGTAATACAGATCCTCGCGGAACTGCCCGGATTGCACCATGGCCGGCAGGTCGCGGTGCGTGGCCGAAACGAAGCGGACATCGACGCGGATTTCCTTCTGTCCGCCCAGGCGGCGAAAGGTCTGCGTTTCCAGCACGCGTAGTAGCTTGGGCTGCAGGGCCAGCGACAGGTCGCCGATTTCATCGAGAAACAGGGTGCCGCCATCGGCCAGTTCGAGCAGGCCGCGCTTCATCTGCTTGGCGTCGGTGAAGGCACCGCGCTCGTGGCCGAACATCTCGGATTCAAGCAAACCTTCCGGCAAGGCTGAGCAGTTGAGCGTCACCCAAGGGCCATCGGCGCGCGGCGACCGGCAGTGGATGGCCAGGGCGATGCGCTCCTTGCCGGTGCCCGACTCGCCACGAATCAGCACCGGCACCTTGCCAGCCGAGGCAATCCGCGCCGTCGTGTCGAGCATTTGCCGAAACGGCGCGCTGTCGCCGATCAGGCCGTCGATGACGCAGTTGTCGGACTGGGCGCGCCGCCATTCGACCTCACGCCGCAGGCGATGCGTCTCCAGCGCCCGGCGTATCAGTTCCTGCAGGTCTTCCAGATCGAAAGGTTTGTTGATGTAGTCGTAAGCCCCGGCCTTCAGGGCGGCGACTGCGGTACGCACCTCGGGATAGGCGGTCATGATGACCACCAGCGGACGATCATCCGATTCGCGCACCTTGGCCAGAATGTCGAGGCCATTCATGTCGGGCAGGCGCAGATCGAGCAAGATCAGGCTGAAAGTGCGTTCCTTGAGCAGTTCGAGGGCCTGCGCGCCATCCTCGGCAACTTCGACATCGAAGCCCTGGCGCGCCAGGAAATTGCCCACCGTTACCCGGATGGTGTTGTCGTCTTCAACGATGAGAATCGGTTCGGGCATGTCAGTTTCCAGCAAGAGGCCAAGTGAGGGTGAAGCAGGTTCCATGCCCCGGCGAACTGGTCACGGCAACGCTTCCGCCGTGCTGTTCGACGATTTTCCTGACGATGGACAGCCCCAGCCCCGTTCCTTCGCGGCGAGTTGTATAGAAAGGCTCGAAGATGCGTTTCAGCACTTCATCGGACATGCCCACGCCGGTATCCGAGATGCGGATTGTTTTGAAATTCGCCTCGGTTTTTGCATCGACCGTCACAACGCCCCCCTTGGGCATCGCATGAATGGCATTCATCAACAGGTTGAGAAAAACCTGCTTCAGTTGATGCGGATCGGCCGACAAGGGGGGATTGGTGTCGATACCGGCTAGTTCGAATCGAATGTTGCCGCTCTTGGCATCCTTGCGCGTCCAGAACAACACGTCATCCAGCACCTGTGCCAGAGGGCAGGCTTCTCGCGCGATCATCTGCGGTGCGGCAAAACCATGGAAGCTGCGCAGGAAACCTGAAAGCCGATCCACCTCCGACTCCATGCGTTTCAATGCCTCGATGAGTCCCGGCGGCACATCCTCTTCGTATTGCATCGCCTGTGCAACAGCCTTCATACCAGCCAGCGGGTTGCCGATTTCGTGCGCCACCCCCATCGCCAGTTCGCCCAGCGTGGTCAACTTTTCCATCTGGAACATCTGGCGGTCCAGTTCACGGCGCTCATCGTGAATTTCGCGTTCCCGGCTGACGTCGCGGGCAACGACAATAAAGCCGGCGGTCGTTGGCGTGACGGCCAGGGAAATCACTTGCTCGGGCAATTCCAGATCACAGCGGATTGCACCGTGGCTGGCATCAAGCGCGATGCTTTTCCATTGCGGCCAGAACTGCTCGACATTCAAGCCGAGCGGGTTGTGCGATTCGCCGAGTAAGCGTCCTGCAGCGGGGTTGAGCAGGCGGATGATCCCATCCCGGTCGATGGCCAGAATACCGTCTGCCGTGTGCTGGATGACTGCTTCGAGCGAGGCCCGCTCCTGCTCCAACTCCTGTGTGCGGGCCCGAACCTCATCTTCCAGGCGGTCGCGATGCGCCGTGATGGCGCGGGAGGATTCTTGCAGGCGCGACGCCATGCCGTTGAACTTTTCACCCAGTGCGGCAATTTCATCATTGCCAAGCACCGAGACGCGGCGCGAAAAATCGCCGTCGGCAATGGCATCCGTCTCTTTCGACAAGTCTTCCAGCGGTCGCAACAGACGCCTTGAAAGCGCATAGCCACCCAGTGCTGTGACCAGGAGTGCGACAAACAGCACCGCATAGAGCAGGTACAGATTGACCACGGCCATGAACAACTCGCGCTCCGGGAAAGCCAAGGCAATGCGCCATTTCCCCTTCGAGTTTTCAGCCAGTGCTTGCTGTGCATAGTCGATGGGCGAGTGGGCGACAATCCAGCCTTCACCGAGGCTGGGCGAGTTGCCACTTTCAATCAGATTGTTCGCGATGCCCGCCGGAAAGAAGCGATGCAGGTTTTCGACCGGTTCCAGCGAAAATGCCCCCGGCTCGCCATCAGCCGAACGGCTGACGAAATGTCCCTGACTATCGAGTAGGTAGGCAGTGCCGTGGCGGGCATTGGCCATTTGCTGGATCTGTTCCAGCAGGATGTCGGCATGCAGATTGATGATCAGGACACCGACCTTGGCGCCACTTGGTGCGGCCACCGGCGTGGCCACCCGAATGACCGGACGCTCCGGTTTTTCGATCTTGCCGAACTCGACGTTCAGATCAAGCGGGGAAACGTAGATCTGCCCGACGCCAACCTCCATCGCATCGCGAAAATAATAGCGATCCCCCTTCGGTTGTAGCGCCTCACGCGGCACGACATGCACGCCGTCCGGTTTGCGATCGACGCGCACCCATTCGTTGCCGTCGGCCGTCAGCAGGCGAATCTGGTAGATATGGGGGTAGAGCGTGGCCAGGGCGGCGTAGTCGCGCTCCAGTCGCGTCGTCGCCAACTGCAGCAACTGGGCATCCCGCGTCTGGCGTGCGGCAAGCACATCAACCAACCCCCGGCTGTTGGCGAGATAGAGCAATTCGGATGAAAGCTGGTCAAAAAACCGGCCTATCCCCTGCGAGCGAACCGTGACTTCCTGATTCAAATTGCGCAGCGTTTCGCCTTTGAGCGCCTGCAAGGACAGATAGACACCTATGGCGCCAGCCAACGCCGTCGGGATGACCGCAGCGACCAGAAACGCGGCGTATATTCGGCGTGAAAGCCCACCTAATGCACTGAAATTGGCGAAATCCATGGTTCATTCTAACAATGAGTGATGCGCCGTTGCCGCTGCGTGACGGCTTTCTTCCCGGTGCGCCGGTCAGGTCAGGTGCGAAACTGGACGCCGGTCGGCACCGTGGCCCTCCATCCTGAATTCGATTGCATCGTCAAAGCGCATTCGGAAGACAGGCTTATTCAGCCGCCGCATGATCGCGGCGACAACGATCGCGATGCGCGCCGCCGTGGGCTGGGGCTGTCCGCGAAAATCGTTCAAAATCGCCCCTTCTCCCGTCTTCGCAGTCTTCCTGTCATGCCCCTTCCGCTCGCATCGAATCAGTTGCTGCTCTGTGTGTCACCCGATTGGGCGACTCCTGCAGGCCGTTTGCAGCGCTTCTTGCGCGCTCAGTCGGCAAATGACTGGCAGCCAGTCGGGCCATCGATTCCGGTAATGCTGGGCCGTTCCGGGCTGGCTTGGGGGCGGGGTTTGCCTGCCGAGCCAGCCGGGGAGGTGCGTCTGAAGAGCGAGGGGGACGGTTGTGCCCCGGCCGGTATTTTCGTGATTTCTGCACTGTTTGGTTATGCGAAGCCGGGCAGTACGTTGGCTCATCCTGCGAAGCTGCCTTATCTGTATGCCAGTCCTGATCTAAAGGCCATCGACGACCCGGCGTCCTCGCATTACAACCGGATTGTCGATCAGTCGTCTGTGGCTTGCCGAGACTGGACTTCGTGCGAAGACATGCGGCGGGACGACCAGCGCTATGCGATCGGTGCCGTTGTCGCGCATAACCTCGAGCAGGCGCCCGGTGCGGGCTCGTGCATTTTCCTGCATGTCTGGGAGCGCGAGGGCGTGCCGACGGCCGGGTGTACGGCGATGTCACTGGCCGATATGACGGAGATTGCCCGCTGGCTGGATGGTGCGGCGGCACCGGTGCTGGTGCAGTTGCCGCGAGCGGAATACGAAGCCTTGCGTGAGGCCTGGGGGCTGCCGCTGTTCGCAGCATGACGCTGCGGTGACAGTCCTCTGCCCGCCGGCTAGACTGGCGGCCTTTTAACCTTCCGGCCTCTTCCCCCGTGCTCAATAAAATCTGGGTCGCTTTCATCCTCGTCGGCTTCGTCGCGGCGGTGGCGCAGTTGCTGCAGGGCGATCTCGATATCTTCACGCGCGTGCTGACCGGGCTGTTCGATACTGCCAAGACGGGATTCGATATCTCGCTTGGCTTGGTCGGGGTGATGAGCCTGTGGCTCGGCATCATGAAAATCGGCGAGCGGGGCGGGCTGATCCAGCTTTTTGGGCGGGCGCTGGGGCCATTCTTCCGCCGCGTCTTTCCCGATATTCCGGCCGGTCATCCGGCCAGCGGCAGCATCGTGATGAACGTCAGCGCCAACATGCTCGGCCTGGACAACGCGGCAACGCCGCTTGGGCTGAAGGCGATGCGCGAACTGCAGGAAATCAACCCGCAGCCAGACACGGCCAGCAACCCGATGATCATGTTCCTGGTGCTGAATACCGCCGGCATCACGCTGATCCCGACTTCGGTGATCGCCATCCGCCAGGCCATCGCGCTGAAGCAGGGGCTGGTTGGCTTCAACGCCGCCGATATTTTCCTGCCGACGCTGCTCGGCACCTTCGTTTCCTTCTGCGCCGGGCTGATCGCGGTTGCCGTCTGGCAGCGCATCAACCTATTCTGCAAGCCGGTGCTCGCCTTTTTTGCCGGATTCGCTGCACTGATGGGCGGGCTGTACTGGTGGCTGGCCGGCATGCCGCCGGAGCAGATGGCACAGATGATCGGCCTGCTCGGCAGCGGCCTCATCGTCGCTATCATCGTGCTTTTCGTTGCCGTCGCCGCCTGGCGGGGCATCGATGTCTACGAAAGCTTCGTCGACGGCGCCAAGGAGGGCTTCGGCGTCGCCGTGCAGATCATTCCCTACCTGATCGCCATGCTCGTCGCGATCTCGGTCTTCCGCACTACCGGCGGCATGGATGCCCTGATCGGGCTCATCCGTAGCGCCGTGCTGGCGCTTGGCCTGAACGCCGATTTCGTCCCGGCGCTGCCGGTCGGCCTGATGAAGACGCTGAGCGGCAGCGGCGCGCGCGGCCTGATGGTCGATGTGATGACGACCTACGGTGTCGATTCCTTCCAGGGCAAGCTGGCGGCGATCATCCAGGGCTCGACGGAAACCACTTTCTACGTGCTGGCCGTCTATTTCGGTAGCGTCAATATCACCAAAACCCGCTATGCCCTGGCTTGCGGCCTGATCGCCGATGCCGTCGGGCTGGTCGGCGCCATCCTGATCGGCTACGCCTTCTTCCACTAAGAGGGGCTTAACAACCCGGCGATTCCCCGCTAGAATCGCGCCCCTTCATCGACGTACGAAGCAGTCAGCATCCCCGGATGCCGCAGCCTTGGTGGTGAAATTGGTAGACACGCTATCTTGAGGGGGTAGTGGCGCAAGCTGTGCGAGTTCGAGTCTCGCCCAAGGCACCAAATGCTTTACGTCGAAGTCCCGAGAACCCGCCTGAGTGCGGGTTTTTTGTTGCCCTTTTGTCCGGTAGTCGGGGCTCACGACGATCAAGCTTGGCCTTGCTTATGCAACGCAAGTTGCGTATATTTTGCCAATGAAAGCACTGTTCATTGAATTGCCGGCGTTTGCAAAATTTCGCACCGATTACCTTGATGACGAGGGGTTTTCGCGGGCTACAGCAGTCCATGCTGAAGAACCCGAAAGCTGGTGATGTAATCGAAGGGACTGGCGGTCTGCGCAAACTGCGTCATGGCGATCCACGCCGTGGCAAAGGTAAGCGCGGTGGGTTGCGGGTGATTTACTACTGGTGGGATGGTGGCCGGCAATTCTGGCTATTCACCCTGTACGACAAGGATGAAATGGAGAACTTGAGTGCTGACGAAAAGAAGGCACTCAGGGGAATGTTGAAAGCTGAGCTGGAGGCCAGACGATGAAAAAGCGGAACTTGTTTGCGGAGATTGCCGAGGGCTTCGACGCCTTGGCGAATGAGCGCACCGGCAAGCAGACGCTGCGCACGCATAAGGTCGAGGTTCTGCCATTGGCGGAGGTTACGGCAGAGGAGCTGGTCTCGCTGCGTGAGCGCCTGCATCTGTCGCGCCCGGTGTTTGCTGGCTACCTGCGTACCAACCCGAGAACCTTGGAGAACTGGGAGCAGGGCAGGGCCAAGCCGAACGCCCAAGCCTCGCTACTGATTCGCCTGGTCGAGAAATTCCCGGATACGGTTGAGCGGCTTGCCGCGGTTTGATTGCTTACCAGTAAGCAGGCTGTGTTTCAGGCCCTGCCGAAAGGCGGGGTTTCTGCTCCGCGCTGCAATTGATTTGGCGAGCCGGTTCATTCCAACCCAAGGCACCAAATGCTTTACGTCGCTGGCTGTCGGTCTCTAGGGGCAACGGTCAAAATCGGCGAAAATTGAATTCCCGCTTCGTCACAGAAATTCACCGCCGTGTCCTCCATCGTTTTGTTCAACAAGCCTTACGGCGTTCTCAGCCAGTTCACGCCGGAGGGCAAGTGGCGGGCGTTGAACGAGTTCATCGCGGTCAAGGATGTCTACGTGGCCGGCCGGCTCGATGCCGATAGCGAAGGCCTGCTGATCCTGACCGACGACGGCAAGTTGCAGGCGAAGATTGCCGATCCCAAACACAAGCTGGAAAAAACCTATTGGGCGCAGGTCGAAGGCGTGCCGGAAGAAGCGGCGTTGGACCAGCTACGTGCCGGCATCAAGTTGTCGGATTTCACCGCCAAGCCGGCCAAGGTGCGGCTGATCGAGGAACCGGCCGGCCTGTGGCAGCGCGATCCGCCGATTCGCTTTCGTGCGGCGATTCCGACTTCGTGGCTGGAAATCCGTATCAGCGAGGGCAAGAACCGCCAGGTCAGGCGGATGACGGCGGCCATCGGTTATCCTACGCTGCGCTTGATAAGGGCGGCCATCGGGGCGGCGACGCTGGATGGTCTGGCGCTGGGGCAATGGCGAAAAATCGACGGCAGTTACCAGGATTTGCAAGGAAGATTCAATGAATAAGACACTCGTTGGCGCACTCATCGGCTTGGCTGTGAGCGCTGCCGCCTGGGCGCAGAACGCCATGCCGGTCATGGAGCTGAGCGCCGGTTTTCATCGCATCGAGGCCGAAGTGGCCGCCACTGATGCCAATCGCCAACTTGGCCTGATGAACCGCAAGGCGATGCCGGCCCAGCACGGCATGCTCTTCGTCTTTACCCAGAACAACACGCATTGCATGTGGATGCGCAACACGCTGTTGCCGCTGTCGGTGGCCTTCATGGATGAGGAAGGCAAGATCATCAACATCGAGGACATGCAGCCGCAGACCGAAGACAACCACTGCGCCCGCCGGCCGGCCCGCTACGCGCTGGAAATGAATATCGGCTGGTTTGCCCAGCGTGGTATCAAGCCGGGCATGAAGCTGAACGGCATTGAAAAGGCGCCGCGGCCTCAATAATGAAACGCAGCAAATGGCGGACTCGCTTCGCAGGTGCTTCCTGCAACCCCATTCTCCGCTCTTGGCTGAGCGAGCCGGACTCGCTGACAGCGCGCTGCCAGCGGGCGAGTTCGGCTTTTTGCGTGCGCCTGTTGCGCTACGGCAAAGGCCAGGCGCTGGCCGACGAGGCCGTGGACGGCAAGGTCGGCCGGCATCCGGCCTGGGTGCGCGAAGTGGCGCTCGAATGCGATGGCGTGCCGGTGATCTTCGCCCACACCACGCTATCGACTGCCGTTGATGGCCGGATGACGCGCTGGATGGCAGGTCTGGGCAGTCGCTCGCTGGGCTCCCTGCTTTTTGCCTATCCCGGCTTCAAGCGGGGGAGCATCGAATTTCTTCGGCTTGATCAGCGTCACCCGCTTTATCGGCGTGCTGCAGCCTTGGGCGCGGTACAAAAGACCCTGTGGGCGCGCCGTTCGCTGCACAAACTTGGCCGGCAGCAGGTGCTGGTGACGGAAGTCTTCCTGCCGGCGATCACTACGCTGAAGTGATGCGCTTGGCGCTGGCGAGTTTCCAGAAAGGAAAAATCATGCAGCCCAGTACGACAGAAACCATCGACATTCGCGGCTTGCGCTATCACGTGCGCCACTGGGGGCCGGTCGATGCGCCGAAGCTCTTCCTGTTGCACGGCTGGATGGATTCGTCGGCCACCTTCCAATTCGTCGTCGACGCCTTCCGGAAATCCTGGCATGTCATTGCGCCGGACTGGCGAGGCTATGGCGACAGCGAGTGGCTGGGGCGACCCTACTGGTTTCCCGATTACTACGCCGATCTCGATGCCCTGCTCCAGCATTACTCGCCGGATGCGCCGGCCCAGCTGGTTGGGCACAGCATGGGCGCGAACATTGCCGCGACCTATGCCGGCTTGCGGCCGCAGCGGGTGGCGCGGCTGGCCATGCTCGATTTTCTTGGCTTGAAGCCGGACCCGGTCGTCGATGCACCGACCCAACTTGGCAAATGGCTGGACGAGATTGTTGAAACGCCCCGCCTGCGCGTCTATCCGGATCATGCGGCACTGGCCCGTCGCTTGCGCCTGGTTAATCCCCGCCTGAGCGTCGAGCGGGGCGATTTCCTGGCTGCTTCAGTCAGCCGGGTGCGCGCCGACGGACAGGTCGAGATGGCCTGCGACCCGTGGCACAAGATTGCCTCGCCAACCTTGTACCGCATTGACGATGCGCAAGCGAGCTGGCGCCGGATCAGCGCACCGGTGCTGCAGGTGATTGCCGCACAAGGCTTTGTCCAGTATCGCTTCGGCAACCTGCCCGAGGAGTTTCAGCGGCGCCTGGCCTGTTTTGCCGATTTGCGCATCGAAACCATTGCCGATGCCGGTCACAATTTGCATCACGATCAGCCGGAGGCCGTTGCCGCAGTGCTTGAGGCTTTCGTTCAGGACTAGGGGTTGGCAAATTCCGAGGGTGGCTGCGGCAAAACAGGCCTCCCTGGTCAGTTGGCAGTTGGCGGCCGGTATAAAAAAAGGGCGGTCCGGGCTGGCTGATTGATCCCGATAGGCCCCCGATTCAGGCTTCGTCTGCTTTGATGTCGATGTAATGCCGGTGCAATGATGAAGAAATATTCCCTGGCTACGATGGGCGGCGCCAATGCATCGCCGGAATCAAAAGAATAATCGGTGATTGTGGCATTCAGGCGCTCGTTAACTCGTTTGGCTTCCCGCCCATTCCATTCAGGAGTCTCGTTCATGCACAAACTCAATCGCAAGGCCATCGTTTCGGCCATTGCCCTCGCTATTTCCGCCGGCGCCATGCCCGCTTTCGCTGCTGATCCGGTCGTTCAGGGGCCGGAATCCGTCCAGGACTGGTACAAGCAAGGCCAGCATTTCATTCGCCATAGCGAAAGAATGCACCACGACAACCATCGTCACGCCAAGAACGTCATCCTGTTCGTCGGCGACGGCATGGGCGTTTCGACTGTGACCGCTGCCCGCATCCTCGAAGGCCAGCTGAATGGCAAGCCGGGCGAAGAAAACCGCCTGTCCTTCGAACACTTCCCGAACCTGGCCCTCTCCAAGACCTACTCCTGGGACCAGCAGACCTCTGACTCCGCCCCGACGATGACCGCCATGGTTACCGGCTACAAGGCCCGTGAAGGCATGCTTTCGGTCAACCACCTGACCGCCCGCGGCGAATGCGATGCCGCCAAGATCGCCGCCAACAGCCTGCCGACCATCCTCGAACAGGCCGCTGCCGCCGGCAAGGCGACCGGTGTCGTCTCGACCGCCCGCATCACGCACGCCACCCCGGCTGCCACCTACGCCCACACCGCCGTGCGCGACTGGGAACATGACGGTCTGGTCGCCAAGGCTTGCGCCGGTGTTGCCAACCCGGTCAAGGACATTGCCCGCCAGTTGATCGAAGTCTCGCCGACCGTGGCCAAGAGCCTGAAAGTTGCTCTCGGCGGTGGCCGTGAATATTTCCGCCCGAACACCCAGTTCGATCCGGAAGACACCACCAAGAAGGGCCTGCGTACCGACGGTCGCGACCTGACCGCCGAATGGGTCGGCACCCGCGGCGCCAACGCCAAGTTCGTCTACGACCAGGCTGGTTTCGATGCCGCCACCCCGGCCAACACCAGCCACCTGCTCGGCCTGTTCGAGCGTTCGCACATGGAGTACGAGGCTGACCGTGCCAACGACACCGCCAAGGAACCGTCGCTGACCGAGATGACCACCAAGGCCATCGACATGCTCGACAACAACCGTCGCGGCTTCTTCCTGCACGTCGAGGCTGGCCGTATCGATCACGCCCACCACGCCGGCAACGCCAAGCGCGCCCTGCTCGACACCATCGAGTTCGCCAACGCGATCAAGAAGGCCTACGAGATGACCGACCCGCGCGAGACGATGATCATCGTTACCGCCGACCACAGCCACGTGTTCACCATCGCCGGCTACCCGCATCGCGGCAACGACATCCTCGGCCTGAGCAAGGAAGTGCCGGCAGTTGATGGCGCGCCGACGGCACCGACCAAGGCTGGCGACGGCATGCCCTACACCACGCTGGGCTACCAGAACGGCCCGGGCGCTGCCAGCAACCCGCGCAGCAACGACCTGAGCAGCGTCGATACCACGGCCCTGAACTACCTGCAGCAAGCCGTTGTGCCGATGGGTTCGGAAACCCACGCCGGTGAAGACGTCGCCATCTACGCGACCGGTCCGAAGTCCCACCTGGTCCGCGGCAGCATGGAACAGAACTGGATCTACCACGTGATGAAGGAAGCCTTCGGCTTCTGATCGCTGTCCCGGGCGGCGGTCAATCCGCTGCCCGGTACTTGCAACAAGGGCGTCCTGCGGGGCGCCCGCTGCGTTTATAGAGGAAGTTGAGTGAACCTGAAAAAAACAGTGATTTTGAGTTGCCTGGGCCTGAGCATCATGGCCGGCGCCCATGCCCACGAAGCGCATCACGAACATCAGGCGACGGCCGGCGCCTCATCCGCCGCCAGCCAGCCGCTCAAGCCGCTGGCTGCCCGCTACGACCTGAGCAACAACAAGGTACGCACCGAGTGGTATCTGTGGCGCGATGCGGATGCAGTCGAGACCGCCGACCTGGCCACCGGCCAGAACAATATCTGGGAGCGCCAGGGCAAGGACGACTACAGCTATCGCCGCGTCTTCCACCGCGACCAGCGTGTCGTCGAATACACGCCGGGCGAGATTCGCACGCGCAATGCCCAGCCCGACTGGGTCAAGCTCGCCTCGGTGGTCTCCCCCGAGTTGCTGGCAAGCCTGAAGCGCGGCCCGAGCAAGATGCAGTTTGGTCAGAAATCCGTGCGCTACAGCGGCACGCTGAATGGCCAGAAGATCGACATATGGTGGCTGGAGCAGGCGCAGTTGCCGGCCCGCCTGCAGATCGTCGGCCCGCAACAGCGCATGGAACTCAGCCTGAAGGAAATCCAGGCCGAAGCACCGGCTGCCTGGCCGCGTGCCACCGATGAACGCATCGCCAGCTACGGCAAGATCGATGCCGCCGATTTTGGCGACATGGAAAGCGACCCCTTCGTCGCCCGCGTCATGCACCAGGACGGCCACCACCACTCGCACTGAGTTATTCCCGAGCTGATGGCCCGTCAGCAATGAAAACAGGCCCTGCGGCGATGACGCCGCAGGGCCTGTTGCTATCTGACGCACTAAATCAGGCGGCTTTTTCGACAGCCTTCACGGCCTTGGCCTTGGTGACCTTGCTTGCCTTGACCGTGCTCTCGGACAGCGCGGCCAGCTTGGACTGGGTCGATTCGGTGGCTTGCTTGACGACGTTCTGCAGCGAATCCATTGCCTCGTTGGCTGTGGTCAGCGCATTCCTGACCGCTTCCACAACCGGTTCGGCGCCCTGCGGCACATTCTTCATCGTCGCTTCGACGGCGGCGACGAACTGCTGTTGGGCATCGGCCATCCGGGCTTCAACCAACTCGCTGAATTCGTTGCCCAGGCCAATGGCGATGCCGAACAGGTTGTGGTTGTAGGCGGCAGCCTTCTCGGCCAGATCCTGCAGGGCGTTGTTGTGCAGCTTCGACAGTTCCTTGATGTCCTTGCTGCTGAGCAGCGAGTGGGCATGCTCGTGATGGCGTTCCAGGGAATTCTTCGAGGTTTCCAGGTTCAGGTGGGCAAGCTTCTCGATCGTTTCCAGTGCCTTGCTGCTCATCTCGTGCAGGGCGGAAAGTTGGGCCTTGTGGGCAGCAATGACTTTTTCGGCGTTCATCATGAGACTTCTCCAATAGGTGGGTTGATTCGGCAAATACCTTAATTCCGGTGCGTTACATGTTTATTGCGGTGCCGCCGCTCAGACGGCAACCAGCTTGCGATTGGCGGCGCCCGGCAAAGTGCGCAGCGATTTGCCCGGCAGCAGGGTGTATTCCGCCGCCTTGACGGTGCTGACGTAATGCCAGTCGGCACGGCACTCTCCGGCCGTCGCCGTGATCACCATGTAGCCACGGTCGCCGGTATTGGCGTATTTGAGAGGGCCGATGATGGCTTCCAGCCCGGCGGCGACCAGGGCGGGGTTCTCGTTCGGGAAATAGGCTTCGAAGCCGGGCGAGCTGACCGAGGAAACGGCGTATTCGACGCCGGCGGTGCGACCCAGGTAATCCTGCAGGTCGCTGGCCCAGGCGTTGTGCGTATCGCCGGCCAGCACGACCAGATTCTTGTCCAGCGCGCGCGACATGCCGAGCACCGTCTCGCGGGCCATTGCATAACCATCCCAGGCGTCGAGGTTGTACGGAATGGCGGGCTGGGCCAGGATGGCCTGCTCGGTGGCGGTCAGGCTGCCGGGTGCGGTCTGTGCCTTGGCCACCAGCGCGGAGTAGGCCGAGAAGCTGATCTGGCCGAGCACCAGCGGGGCGGGAATGTTCATGCGGCCCATCAGCACCTGCTGACCGAGCACCTGCCAGATGGCGCCGGAGCCGGCCATCTGTTCCTGCAGCCAGAGCAGTTGCTCGACGCCCAGCAACTGGCGGTCGGCATCGGCCATGTCGGCAGCGAAACGGGCACTGTCGAAACTGCCTGTGCTGCCGAAGTAATTGGCGTAGTCGAAGGCCTGGTCGCGGGCGATGACCCGGGTGTCCAGCATGTGCAAGGCGAGCAGGTCGCCGAAGGCAAACGAGCGATGAATCTTTTCCGGATGCTTCAGGTCCGGCGTGCGGATCGGCAGCCACTCATGGAAGGCGCGCAGAGCGGCGGCGCGGCGGGTCGAAAATTCGCCTTCGGTCGCCGAATCGTGGTTTTCAGCCCCGTCCTTCCAAGTGTCGTTGGCGATTTCGTGGTCGTCCCAGACATGAATGAAAGGCATGGCGGCGTGCACGGCCTGGAGGTCCGGGTCGGTGCGGTACTGGGCATAACGCTGGCGGTAGTCGTCGAGGCTCAGCAGTTCATGGGCCGGCTCGACTTCGCGGTCGAGCGCGGCGGCATCTTCCGAGGCGTATTCACCACGGCCATACTCGTAGATGTAGTCGCCGAGGTGGATGGCAGCCTGGATGTCGTCGCGCTTGGCGGCCTCGGCATAGACGTGGAAATAGCCGGCTGGATAGTTGGAGCAGGTGAAGACGGCCAATTTGACCTGGGTCGGTTTGCCAACCGGCAGCGTGCGGGTGCGGCCAACCGGCGAAACCCGATGCCCGGCGATGAAGCGGTAAAAATAGACCGTATTCGGCTGCAGGCGGGTGGCATCGACCTTGACCGTGTAGTCGCGGTGCGCATCGGTCAGCGCCGTGCCGGCCCGGACAATGCGCTCGAAATTCTTGTCCAGCGCCAATTCCCAGCGGACCGGGAGGCGGCCGGCCCGGATGCCGTCCACGCGTGTCCACAGAATCACCTGCCGGGCCAGGGGGTCGCCGCTGGCGACGCCATGTTTGAAGGACAGCCGGGCATGCGCCGCCCGCCGGTCATCGTCGTGATCGTGGCCGTGGGCCAGGGCGCTCGCCGGCAGCAGGGCGCTACCGGAGAGGGCGAGCGAGCCAGCGCCCAGTTGATGAACGAAATGGCGGCGTGATTTGCGGAGACGGGTGGTCATGGCGATCCATAGAAGGAGTGAAGATCGCCGCAGACTATCGCGCCGGCATTACCGGAAAATGTCGCTGGTATGACTGCAGATTACTGCGCACGTGCCCTAGATGGCGCCCGTGGCCAGAACCTGGCGCTCCTGCAGCGGCTGGTAAACGAAGACGACCTTGCCGGCCGAGATTTCCTCGACCGCATAGGTGCCGTTGATCACGTCGCCAACCTTGATGACGAGGTGTCGCCCCTGATCCTTGATGAAGACCCGGACTTCGCCGTCTTCGATCAGTTGCCCGAGGAACTGGAAGGGCAAGGGCGGCGCCCGGGGTTTGGGCGGCGGGGGCGGCGGCGGGGCGATGAACCAGCTCTTGGTGCGGAAGGGGTCGATGGTTTCCGGTGTTTCCTCTTTCTCACCGGCCGTTTCGTCCTTCTCCGGCGAGGCTTCCGCCGGGGCGAGGGAGGCGGTTGGCACCATCCCGGCCATGGCTTCGCTACTTGCTGGCAGCTTGCGCTTGGCCGGTCGCTCGGCGGGTTCGGGGGGCGCCGTATCATCTTCGACAAAAACGGCCGCTGCCACCGTGCCGAGCAACAGCGCACCGAGTATCAGCCAGCGTTGGCGTGGGCCGGGCTTGTTCATTGGCTTTCCTGGCGACGGAAGAAGATGACCAGGCGCAACTGTGCATCGACGGCGCCGGCACCGATGTTTTCCCGGCGCAGGGTGACATCCTCGATGGCCAGCGCCGGGAACTCGCTGCGGATGGTCGTCAGGTAAGTCCGCAGGTCGCGGTAGCTGCCCTGCACCGGCAGGTTCAGCACGTAACGGTCGAACAGTTTGTCCTTGCCGGCCAGCAGCCGGTATTCGCCGGCCGATAGCTGCAGGCCTTTTTCGCTAGCCAGTTCGAGCAGGCGACCGAGCTCGGCGTGCAGGCGCTCCTCGTCGGGAAAGCGCTCGAGCAGGCTGAGTCGCGCTTGCTCCGGCGTCGCCTGGGTGAGCTGGCGATCGATCTGGGCGCGCCGGCTGGCCCGTTCGAGCTGTTGTAACTGCCGTTCGCCAGCCTCGATCGCTGTTTCGCGGCCGGGCAGCACAATCAGATGCAGGCCGGCCGCAATCAGCACGAGCAGGCCGCCGGCCAGCGGCAGCCACTGCGGATTGGCCAGGGCAAAACGGCCGCGGGCGAGCCAGTTGTTCATGGTGTGCTGGTCCATGTGGCGGCAATTTCGAAGCTGACCGGGCGTTGCGGGTCGTCGGTCTTGATCTTGTGGGAGAGCAGGCTGACCTGCGACAAGGGCGGCCGGCGCAAGGCGTCGACAAAACCGAGCGCCGCCTGCAGGTTGCGCGCCTCGCCGGAAATCTGCAGCGATTTGGCCGCGGCATTCGGCGTGATGCCCAGCAGACTGACATCTTCCGGCGTTGCCCGCTCGATCTGCAGGTACAGCCCGTCCCAGTCGATGCGGATGGCGGCGACCGCCTGTTGCAGCGCCTTGCCCTGTTCGGCCGGCAGGGCGGCTTCGCGCTGCGCCGCCTCGCGGCTGGCCCGGTTCAGCCGGTCGGCCCGCCGCTTGGCTTGCTCCTGACGCGATTCCAGGTCGGCCAGTTGGGCGTTCTGCTGGCTGGCCTCCAGCCAGGCATCGGCACAGAGCACGGCGCCGACCAGCAACAGAATGAAGGGCAGCAGGCCGGGGCGGCGGGGCTGGAAGTCCAGCGCGAGATCACGCATGGGCACCGCCTTCGAGCCGCGACATCTGCTGTTCGATCTCCCAGTCGCCGAGCGTCTTTGGCCAGGCATCACGACTGAAAATGTGTACTTTTTTCCGGTCGACTGCCGCATCTTCGGCGGCCAGCAGGCCCTGCAACTCGGCACCCAGTTGCTCTGGCTCGGCATGCGTCCGGTGATTGCGCAGCAGCGTGATGTTGCCGTTGCACAGGCCGAGCAGCGTCAGCCAGCCATCGTCGGGGAAGACCACGCAGCCGTCGCCGACCGATAGTCGGCAACTCGCCAGGTTGCTGGTCAGGCGCGGTTGCAGGCTGTCGAGGCGCAGGCGACGGCTTTTGACCATCTGGCGCAGCGCCGCCAGCAGGCCGCCGGGAATGCCGGCCGCCAGGCCATTCAGGCCGAAAGCGGGGCGATCGAGCGCGAGGCTCAAGTGTTCTGCCTGTTCGCCCAGGCTATTGCGGAGCAGGGCCTTGGCCATGCCGAGTCGTGCCTTGTCGCCGAGCACGCTGTCGCTCCACGGCAGCACGGCAAAGCGGACGAACTGGTTGGCGATGACGATCTTCAGGCGGCCAAAGGTACTTGCCTTGGTAGCGAGCAGGGCTGTGGCGGCGGCCAGCGCCGGTTGCCAGTCGGCTTCGTCGGGCTGGGCAGGCGGCACTTCGGCCGTGAAGCGCTGGGCCGGGCCGCGCCACGGCTTGCGGTCGAGCACGATGTGCCGGGGATGGACGAGCAGGGTGTGCCGGTCAAGCCACGAAAGTGACACGGTTGGCCTCCTCCAGACTGGTGATGCCGACCTTGACCAGATCGAGCGCCGATTCGCGCAGCGAGCGCGTGCCGCCGCGCCGGGCGGCTTCCTTCAATTGGCGGATCGGGGCGCGGGCGAGGATCAGTTCGCGGATTTCATCGTCGAGCGCCAGCAGTTCGGCAATGGCCCGCCGGCCGCGATAGCCGGTGCCGCGACAACTGCCACAGCCGACGGCATGGCGGAACTGCCAGTCGGCAGCAGCCAGGGGGTCGATCTCGGCATTGGCCAGCGCTTCGGGGGTCGGCGTCGTCGGGCTGGCGCAGGCCGGGCACAGCGTGCGGATCAGGCGCTGGGCCACGACGCCGTTCAGTGCCGAGACGAGGTTGTAGGGGTCGACCTCCATGTGCAGGAAGCGGCCGATCACGTCAAAGACGTTGTTGGCATGCACCGTGGTGAACACGAGGTGGCCGGTCAGCGCCGCCTGCACGGCGATCTGGGCGGTTTCCGAGTCGCGGATTTCGCCGACCATGATCTTGTCCGGGTCGTGGCGCAGGATGGAGCGCAGGCCGCGAGCGAAGCTCAGGCCTTTCTTTTCATTAACCGGAATCTGCAGTACGCCGGATAGCTGGTATTCGACCGGGTCCTCGATGGTGACGATCTTGTCCTCGCCGCGGTTGATCTCGGACAGCGCGGCGTAGAGGGTCGTCGTCTTGCCGCTACCGGTCGGGCCGGTAACCAGCAGCATGCCGTAAGGTTCGGCCGACAGGCGGCGAATGCGGTACATGGTGTCGGCGTCAAAGCCCATGACGTCGAGGCGCAGGCCGTCGAGATGGTCGCTCAGCGCCTGCTTGTCGAGGACGCGCAGCACGGCATCCTCGCCCCAGATGCTGGGCATGATCGAGACGCGGATGTCGATTTCACGGCCCTGCCAATTGACCTTGAAGCGACCGTCCTGCGGCACCCGCCGTTCGGCAATGTCGAGCTCGGAAAGCACCTTGATGCGCGAAATCATCTGTTCGGCGGTGTCGCTGCCATCGATGGCGCCGGCAAAATTGAGCACGCCATCGATGCGGTACTTGATCGCCAGGCCGCGATTGTTGGCTTCGATGTGAATATCGCTGGCCCCGGCTTTCAGGCCATCGTGCAGGGTCGAACGCACCAGCCGGACGATATTGCTGCCTTCCTCCGAAATGCCCTGCAGCGAGAGGTCTTCGGCGTTTTCGCCGGTGCTGACCTGGGAGTGATCACCCTTGAAGTCGCCGTCCAGCGCCCGGACGCGAGATTCTTCGCGGGCCAGGTAGGCGGTGATCACCGAGGCCGGCGCCAGGCGCCATTCGATGCGCCGGCTCAGCGGCAGCAGGCCTTCCAGCCAGTCGCGCAGGCCGGCATCAAGCGGGTTGGGGGCGACGACCAGACAGGCGGCTTCGGTGTCAATGACCAGCACCTGGCGCCGGAGGTATTCGGCGAAGGAGGCCAGCGACAGGGCCAGGGCGTGTTCCGGCAGCTCGCTCAGGCGAATGCTGGTCAGGCCGAAGGCGGCAGCGGTGATTTCGGCTGCCTTCTGCTCGTCCATGCCATGCGTAGCCTGCAGCCCGGCAATGGCGGCCGATATTCCGTTGAGCCGCGTTAACTGACGGGCTGCTTCAAGCAGCGTGTTGTGTTCAAGCAGGCCGGTGTCGACGAGTGAATTCATGGTCAGCCCCTATTGAAAATTGCCGGCCAATTCGAAAATCGGCATGTACAGAAGGAGGACGATGCCGCCGATCACGCCGCCGATGCCGGTCATCAGCAGTGGCTCGAACAGGCGGCTGAAGGTATCGACCAGACGGTTGATTTCCTCGTCGTAGAAACTGGCCACCGATTCCAGCATGCTGCCGAGCTGGCCGCTTTTCTCGCCGACGGCGATCATGCGCCGGGCGATTGGCGTGCTCAGGCCGCCGTGCAGGGCGGCATCCGAAAAGGCTTGGCCGTGCTCGATGTCGCTGATCGCCCGCTGCAAGCCCTCGCGCAAGGCAACGGGCAGGATGTCAGCGACCATGACCAGCGTCGTGCGCAGCGGAATACCGGCGCGCAGCAGCATGCCGACGGTGCGGTAGAAGCGGGCGAGATAGACGATGCGCAGGCGTTCGCCGATGCCCGGCAGGCGCCAGATCACCCGGGCCAGCATGGCGCGGACAGGGGGCAGGGAGAGCAGGGCGGCGATCCCGAAGGCGGCCAGCAGGCTGCCGATGGCCAGGCCGGCGGCATGCTGGTTGACGAAATCGCCCCAGCTGAACAGCAACGAGGAAAGGCCTTCCGGCTGCCGGCCGCTGTCGGCGAAGACCAGCGCAAAGCGCGGCACGACGAAGCCGAGCAGGAAGAAGGTGACGAGCAGGCCGACGGCAAGCAGCAGGACCGGATAGATGGCGGCGCTGACCAGTTTCTTTTTCAGTTCGCGCAGCTTTTCGTCGAAGGTCAGGTAGCGGCGCAGCGATTCCGGCATGTCGCCGGTTCGCTCGCTGGCCTTGACCGTAGCGACATAGAGCTCCGGGAAAACCTCCGGAAAGCGCTGCAGCGCGGTCGACAGGGATTGGCCCTGGCGCAGCGCGGTGAGCAGGCCATTCAGGACATCGCTTGAGCCTGAACCCTGGTCCTGTTCGGCCAGCGTTTCCAGCCCCTCGACAACATTGAGGCCGGCTTCGAGCAGCGAGAGCAACTGGCGGGTAAACAGCGGCAACTGGAACTTGCCGCTGCGACTCTTGCCGCGTTTTTGCCCGACCGGATCGGCCGAGACGATGACGGCGCCAAGCAGTGAGGTGGCCTGCGGCAAATCGTTCGCGCTATCGGCGGCGACGCGCAAGCGCGACACGCCCTGGCCGGGGAAAACCGCGACGACGTCGAATTCCATCAGCCGGACGCTCACCAGTTGCCGATGTCGGCGGCTTCGCCCTCGCCACCGGGCTTGCCATCCTTGCCCAGCGAGAAGAGATCGAATTCGCCGTGTTCACCGGGCTGGGCGTACAGGTAGGGCTGGCCCCAGGGGTCGGCCGGCACTTCCTTGCGCAGGTAAGGGCCCTGCCAGCGGTTCTCGGACGGGGGGCGCTTCATCAACGCCGCCAGGCCGTTTTCGCTGGTCGGATAGCGGCCGACATCGAGACGATACTGGTCCAGCGCTTTTTCCAGGGCGTCGATCTGGGCGCGCGCCGCCTTGACCTCGGACTTGCCGATCTGGGCAAAATATTTCGGGCCGACATAACCGGCCAGCAGGCCGATGATGACCATGACGACGAGCAGTTCGAGCAGCGTGAAACCGCGCTGGAGCGACGAAACGAACGAACGGGGAATAAGCGCCACGGTGTGCAGACGATTGATGACAGGACCGCTGATGTTATGGCCGATGCGTTACAGCGAAATGACATTGGCAGCGTCAAACCGCTGTAACAGACGGGGCATATTCTTCGCGACCATGTCCCCGATGTTGCGCCGCGTCCTTTTCCTTATTTCGATCGCCTTGCCCCTGCCTGCGCTGGCTTCGGCCAACGGTGCGATCTACGGTTTCGTCGATGAGGATGGCGTCGAACGCTTCAGCAATGTGCCCGATGACCGGCGCTACAAGCTGGTACTGGCCGACCGGCTGGCCCCGGCCACGGCCGCCTTGCAGGTGCCGCGCGGTGTCTTCGCCCTGCCTTTCGAGCAGCGGCCATTCCACGGTGCGATCCACGAGGCCAGCCGCAGCACCGGCGTCGACGCGGCCTTGCTGCATGCCGTCATCTCGGTTGAATCGGGTTACCGGGATCGCGCCGTTTCACCCAAGGGTGCGTCCGGCCTGATGCAATTGATGCCGGCCACGGCCCGCCGCTATGGCCTGGTCAACCTGCAGGATCCGGCCGAAAACATCCGGGCTGGCGCCCGCTATCTGCGCGACCTGCTGGCCATGTTCGACAACGATATCGAACTGGCCCTGGCCGCCTACAACGCCGGCGAAAACGCCGTGCTGCGCTTCGGCCGGCGCATCCCGCCCTACGGTGAAACAAAACGCTACGTGCCGCTCGTCATGGCGCACTACCAACGGATCAACGCCAATACCCGTCGCTGATACGGGGCCGGGGCGATGCCTGGCCGTGTCCTGATAGCGGACAGTTCCTTCTGTTCCTCCAAGAGCGTGCCGCTCGCAGGGAGATTACGGCGCACTCTGTAATGATTTATCCGATCCCCCGGTGGCTTGAATACTCGCGGCTTGAATGAGAATCGGCGCCAGCGTTGTCCGAAGCTTTGCCACCACCTCAGGCAGTGGGGCCATGACAATTTCGTTCTTTTTCAGAAATGCTTGCCACATTGCCTGACGCGATGTGTCGGTTGCGAATTCATCTGTCAGGCCAACAGGCAAGACGACCGGGAGCGGCATGCCTCGCCGGATGAAGGTTGCGGCGATTGCCTTTGCCAGCGTATTGGCATTCAGCACCTCGCGATCAAGCAACACCCAAATATCCAGGTAATCCTTCAAGCGGCTGTTGGTCATGCCGAGTAGGGCGATGGCATGCAGTTTTTCGGCGATGACCGTATAGACGGGGTTGGTCCGTAGTTGAGGCGCGGGCAAGTCGTCGATCAGAACCGGATAGGCTGCGTGCACCGGACCGGGGGTGACCGCATCTCCGAAGCCGATGTCGATCTGCGTTTTGCAGCGTGCCTTGGCAATTTCAGCGGTGATCAGAACGCGGGCTCCGGCATAGCCTGCATCCTTGCGGATTTCCTCGACGCTGACAGAGGCTGGATCGAAGACAATCCCATCCGCTACCTCAATGCTGGCGATGTCATGGAAGGTCCGGGCTATCGATTCGAGATCGCTTGCCCCAAAACCGAGAAGATCGGCATCCCTCGTACTCCGGTGGGGCATGTCATACCACAGTGTGAAGAGCAGTGCCCCCTTGAGCAGAAAGTGATCGGCGTACGCCGACTGGCTCAACCGGTAAAGGATTCGCTCCAATGCAAAGCGCACCAGTATCTGGTTGAAATCCGCGCCTTGTGCTTTCGCGGTATTCAGCAAGCGCGCCCTGACTGATGTGGCGAGATCCTTTTTCATTCGAGCGCCTCAAGATAGGGACGCATCACATTGGCAACCCGGCAAATTTTGGCGAAGCGCCAGAGTTCGTCGGCAGAGGCCTTTTTCTGTGCCTTTGCATCCTTCAATGCCTCCAGCGCAACGTCGAGCCCGATTTTGTTGCGGTGCTTGAAACAGTCGGCTATGGTCTTCGCAACACAATAAATCCGAAGCTTGACCTGATCGCGCTCCACGACCTCAATCCCTTCAGCGTAGGAATCTCCCGCAAACTGGACCATCTTCAATGGCGGGTAGTTGATCTTCGGTGTGTGGCTTCCGCGTGGCATTGCAATCCATATCCGGCGCGGCAGCTGGGTGGTGAGTTCATGAAACTGCAAGGCGGTGAGCAGGCAGAAGACTGCTTGCGGCACTTTGGTTGCGATGGCGAGCAGGTTTTCATGTTCAGAAACCTGACTGTCCGGGAGTCGATAGATTCCCCGCCCCGTTTTTTCCAGCAGGCCAGTGGTCGTCAGGCGCGTCAGGATCACTCGGGGGGCACCGATTTCATCAAGGTCGCGCGAACGCAGCGTTCCCTTCTGGCGGGCCAGGTCCAGGACTCGTTGGGTGTGGGTGTTAGGGCTCATGATTGGCCAAGTTTGTTCCATATATTCGTTTTATGCAAATAAATAACGAATTAACGGAACATATGGTAGCCTCGGAGAAGAAGCCCTTTGTTCCCCATTCCGGCCGGGCCTTTTGGCCGGCGCATCCGGCTTTCAGTTGGGCAAAGCGGGTAGGCGAGTCGCCAGCACTTCGTCGACCCGGTTCTTTTCCATGTCCATGATCTCGAAGTGCCAGTCACCCCAGTCGAAAGCTTCCGTCTTTTTCGGAATCCGGCCGAGATGAACGATGACGAAGCCGCCAACCGTGTGGAAATTGCCCAGGTCTTCTTCGGGCAGTTCCTTGATGCCGAGCAGTTCCTTCATCTCGTCGATGGCCAGCAGCCCGTCGAGCAGCCAGCTGCCGTCGCCGCGCTGGATGGCCAGCGGCGACTCGACCGCACCCGACAGCACATCACCGACCACGGTGCCCATCAGGTCGGAAAGCGTGACCAGCCCTTCGGTCGCTCCGAATTCGTTGGCGACCAGCGCCGTCTGCGTCTGATTGGCCTTGAAGAATTCGAGCAGGCCGATCAGCGACAGGGTGCCGGGCACGTAGTGCGGCGGGCTGGGCGACAGCTTGCCGAAATCCAGATCCTTGCCGTTGAGCAAGACCTGCAGCAGTTCGCGGCTCTCGACAAAGCCCAGGGCGTTGGCAATCCCGCCCTTGCACACCAGAAACCGGGAAACGGCCCGTTCCTGCAGAGTTTTCAGGTTTTCCTCGCGGCTGATGCTGAGGTCCAGGTAAGCGATGCCGGCCGCTGGCGTCATGATCCCGGCGACCCGCCGGTTGTCGAGACGAAAGACATTGCCGAGGATTTCGCTCTCCGTCTGGTCGAGGTTCCCGTCCTTGCGGCCGGCTTCGATCAGGAAACGGATTTCATCGGCAGCCGTCGCTTCGGCCGAGCCCTTGCTTGGGAAGAGGGCCAGAATCCAGTCGGCTGTTTTCGAGACGACCAGCACCAAGGGGTGGGCCAGCCGGAGCAGCACGGAGATCAGCCCGGCCAGTGCTTCGGCCAGCGCTTCAGGATGGGAAAGGGCGAGACGTTTCGGAATGACCTCGCCGAAAACAATCGAGAAGAAGGTGATGACGGTGACGACGATGCCCAGCGCAACCCCGTAGGCCGGCCCCTCAGCCAGCGGGAGCAGGCCGGAAAGCCAGGCCTGCAGGCGGGGCACCCACAGCGCTTCGCCATAAACCCCGGACAGCATGGCCAACGCAGTGATACCCAGCTGGGTCGTCGCCAGCAGACGGCTGGCGTGCTGGCGAAACCCCAGCACCGCCGAAGCCGCCGCCGAACCCTGCTCGGCCCGCATGGCGAGATGGGAAATACGGCTCGCCCCGACAGCCATCTCGGCCATGGCCAGGACACCACAGCCCAATATCAGCGCCACCAGAATCCAGATTTCCATATCCCCTCCTTTTGCCTCGATCAGGCCGGGCAATGCCCGTCAAATCAATGCTGGCACAAGCCGGCGGTTTTGGGGTGTGAAATTGCGGGGGGCAGTGGGGCGGTTGCCAGGGCTGCGACGAATGGGTGATGCGCCTTCGTCTTCGGGTAATCGGTCGTTGCTGCCGTTGGGCTGTTGGACAGGTTTGGGCCTCAATACGCCGGTTACCTTGTCGTTCAACCGCTGATGGAGGCGCGTTTAGCTTCTGCTTTGAATCCACGATCTACAATTTTGGCATCACTAAAAAGCTAGAATACAAGCAGTTCACCACGTTACAGGCCAAGCTCTATTGCTAACGATTTTGTGCTGGCCGGCAACCGTATCAATATGGAGAGATGATGCCGTTCAGATACGACGCAGCAAAAGATAAGCTACAAGCTCTGGTAAATCATTTTCGGGCATTATTAACCCGGCAATCAAATAGCCGATTTTGATATAATACTGGGCATGGAAAAGTTCGATGCCCGTAAATTGCCCCGCGATGCCCAAGACGAAATGCGTCGGCAGGCGATGCGGATGCGTGAAGAACTGAAATTGTCCTGGAAGGCCA
Source organism: Ferribacterium limneticum (assembly GCF_020510625.1). Taxonomy (NCBI): domain Bacteria; kingdom Pseudomonadati; phylum Pseudomonadota; class Betaproteobacteria; order Rhodocyclales; family Azonexaceae; genus Ferribacterium; species Ferribacterium limneticum. Next base: position 1,013,445 of record NZ_CP075191.1, read on the forward strand.
TTGCAAAGGTAGTTGGGGTGCATGTGAGCACGGTCATTGGTTGGTCCAAGCGCTATTCAATGGAAGGCTCGACGGGTCTGAAATCGAAGACGCGGGGTCGCCGTTATTTGTCGGGGCGGACGCTGACTTTGGCTCAGGAATGGCAATTGCGCTCGATCATCGTGGGCGAGAATCCAAAGCAGTTGAGTTTGCCGTTTGCCTTGTGGAATCGCCGTGCGGTGATGCAAATGGTCAAGGTTCTCTTTGACATCGACATGCCGATTCGCACGGTGGGCGAATACCTGCTGCGCTGGGGCTACACCCCGCAGCGACCGATGAAGCGGGCGCTGGAGCAGAACCCCGTCAAGGTTGAGCAGTGGCTCAATGACACCTACCCGACAATCGCTGCCCGGGCTAAGGCTGAAGGAGCCACCATCTATTGGGGTGATGAGACAGCGGTGGCGGAAGACGGGCACTGGCTTCGCGGTTATGCGCCGGCTGGCCAAACACCAGTCCTGGCTGCACCGAGCAAGCGACATGGCTTGTCGATGGTCTCTGCCATCAGCAACCAGGGGCTGGTTCGCTTCGAGTTCATTGAAGAAGCCATGAACACCGACCTGTTCATTGGGTTCATGGAAAGGCTGATCGCCGACAGCGGCCAGAAAGTCTTTCTCATTCTCGATAACCTGAAAGTCCATCACGCCAAGCTGGTCACCGCGTGGCTGGCGGAGAGGACGGATCAAATTGAGGTCTTCTATCTCCCGCCGTACTCGCCGGAGATTAATCCCGACGAATACCTGAACCGGGATTTCAAAACCGGGCTGCGTTCCTCTGACCGTGCCACCAGCAAAAAGGCGTTGCTGCAAAAGGCGACCGGATTCATGGAATTCCTCAGCAAAACACCGGAACGGGTGATGGCTTATTTCAATCATTCGGCTGTCCAATATGCAGCTTTGTCATCTATTTGATTGCCGGGTTAATAGATTGCCTCAATGAGGCAGAGACTCGGTTCCAATTTATTGATCAATTCTTGGTCGATTGCCTTGGCTGGGACCGAAATCTTGTCAGGGTGGAACGGTATGAAAATGGTGATTTTACTGATTATGAGTTGGGCGATCCGCGTGGCCTAATACTTGAGGCAAAACGCGATAATCGATACTTCGAAATACCTGCCCGGAATAAAGCGAAACTAGTCACCTCTATACGCTCGATATGTGACTTAAGCCCAAGCGCTAAAGACGCTATTGAGCAGGTTCAGCGCTATTGCTCATCTCGTGGAGTCCGCCTTGCTGCGGTATCCAATGGATCTCAGTTAATCGCATTCATCGGCAGTCGTTATGATGGGAAATCGCCACTAGATGGAACTGCACTCATTCTCGACGGCTTCGATGAGTTGCTAGAGAATTTCGGAAGAGTTTATGAATGCTTATCCCCTTCTGGCGTTTCTGCCAACAAACTAGCTTCGTTCTTAGAGGAGAATAGCGTTGCAGGTATCCCAGAAAAAATTTCCACATTTATTCGCAACTATCCATCCTTCCGGTATCAGACAAACTCTGCGAGCCAATTACGTCTCATCGCTGAACTCCTACTGGAGGATGTAATCAGAACGGAAGAGGTTGAAAAGCAGTTTTATAAGGAATGTTATTGCGAAAGTGGAGCACTGGCCCAAGATGCATTAGTTAGCAAAAATTTGCTTCGTACTCGTTATGCAGCGCTTTTCGATCCATCGGAGGCATCTCCTGTGCTTTCACCTGCAAAGCCCAAAGGAGGAGCTTCAATCTCGGCTGAAATTTTGGCCGAGGGGCTTTCACGGCGACCAATTATTTTAATTGGAGATGTCGGTGTAGGGAAAACATCGTTTATTAAGAACCTGATTTTAGTCCTTGCTGAGAAAGAGTTTAAGGAGTCCATCTATTTGTATTTGGATCTTGGGGTGAACGTTGTTCTTGAAAATGGAGTTGAGGACTATGTTCATCGAGAAATACAAAAACAATTAGAGCAGAAGTACGATATAGATATCTCCTCTCTCGCATTTATATCTAATGTATACAAGGAAGATATCACCAAATTTGAGCGAGGAATCTTCGGACCTCTTAAAGTGACAGATAGTTCTCTGTACCAACTTAAATTATGTGAAATGCTGGAAAGCAAGGTCAAATCCGTCGAACAACATTTGCGTTACGCTTTTCAAAAAATCAGCAAAGAAACCCGCAAGCAGGTTGTTGTAATCATCGACAACATTGACCAACGAGATCTCGAACTGCAACAGAAAGCCTTCATTATTTCTCAGAGCATTGCTCAGCACTGGGGCGCGATTGTCTTTCTTGCCGTACGCCCAAATACTTTCCATGAGTCGAAGCGCTCAGGGTCACTTTCTGCATATCCCAATAAGATTTTTTACATCATGCCACCTCGACCTGAGCAGGTGTTAGAACGGAGACTGGTGTTTGCATTGAATATGGCAGAGGGGCGGATGCCTATAGAGTCTCTCTCCAGCGTCAGTCTGAATCTCACTGAAATCGCTTTGTTCTTTAAAGCTCTTTTATTGGCACTGAGAAAAAACCCCCAAGTCTCGGAGTTTTTGTCAAACATAACCGGTGGCAATGTTCGCTCAATGATCGATTTTGTAACGAAATTTATCGGGAGCCCAAATGTTGACTCCGATAAAATTGTTGGCCATATGAAAGATGGCGACGGATACATCATACCTGTTCATGAGTTTTCGAAAGCAGCATTACTGGGTGATTATGCTCACTATGACCCAGGATCTTCATTAGCCATAAATTTATTTGACGTGAGGTACCCTGATCGTCGAGAGCACTTTTTGTCCACGCTAATACTTGGTTATTTAAACTACGACCCTTCCCATGGACGATCTGACGGTTTCGTAGGAATTCTGGATTTGCTTTCTGAGCTTCAATCACAAGGTTTCTCTAAGGAACAGGTTGGAAGTGCGCTGCGCCGACTTACAAATAAAAAACTAATTGAAACCAGCCAACGTGTGACTTTTGAGGAGACCACTGGAGTCGAGCTTCTCGGTGACCTTCCTGAGTCATTCCGAATAACGACCGTCGGTGCGTACCATCTAACTAGATGGTGTGGAACATTTGCGTACATTGACGCGATGGTTTTCGATACCCCGATTTTTGATAGTGAATTAAGGAAATTGTGCAGTTTTGAATATGAGTCATTTGACATCGCCCATCGCTACGAACGCTCTATCAACTTCAGGCACTACTTGAACGAGACATGGGGTTTAGCAGGAATTAGTGTTCCATACTTCAATTGGAATACTGTACGCGATCAATCTCAATCTACTTTCGATAGTGTGAACAGTTTTATCAAGAGTGGAGTTAAACCTCGAAGAACGAAACATCGCTGAGCTTGATGTGTCGTACCCTGTCATAACGAACACGACAGCGGTAACGGTAGCGAGTTGGATGCCGTCCTGTGCTGCGGATGGCAGCTGCCATTAGCCACCGTACGACAGGTTGCCGGTATATTGCAGCCAGATACTGCGCAAAAGCCCAAAGGCATAAAAGGCCGATTAATTGCCATTCTGGGTAAACCTGAGTCAACGAAAAAGGGAGCTGCTAGCTCCCTTTGGTCCTGAAATATCAGAAACAGAAATCAGGCGAAGTTGGCTTCGACGAAGGACCAGTTGACCAGCGAGGCCAGGAAGGTTTCGACGAACTTCGGACGCATGTTGCGGTAGTCGATGTAGTAGGCGTGTTCCCAGACGTCGACGCAGAGCAGGGCCTTGTCGCCGGTGGTCAGCGGGGTGCCGGCGGCGCCCATGTTGACGATGTCGAGGGAACCGTCGGCCTTCTTGACCAGCCAGGTCCAGCCGGAACCGAAGTTGCCGACCGCGGAGGTCTGGAAGGCGGTCTTGAAGGCATCCAGCGAGCCCCACTTGGCATCGATGGCTGCAGCCAGCGCGCCGGTCGGAGCGCCGCCGCCGTTCGGCTTCATGCAGTTCCAGAAGAAGCTGTGGTTCCAGACCTGGGCTGCGTTGTTATAGACGCCGCCGGCCGGGGCCTTCTTGACGATGGCTTCGAGGTCGAGGTTTTCGTACTCGGTGCCCTTGATCAGGTTGTTCAGGTTGGTGACATAGGCCTGATGGTGCTTGCTGTAGTGGTAGTCGAAGGTCTCGGCCGACATGTGCGGGGCGAGTGCGTCCTTGGCGTACGGCAGCTGGGGCAGTTGATGTTCCATTTATATTCTCCGTTGTATTTGAGGGGTGAAACGAAAATTCTAGTCAGCTTCGGGCGTTGTCACAACCTGATTGACGGTGGCCGTGGCCGAGCCGCGAGCAAAGCTGAGCTTGAGGGCATCGCCGGGTGCCAGCGCCGAGGCATCGCGGATGGCGCGGCCGTCGGGGCCAATGGCCAGCGCATAACCACGGGTCAGTACCGCATGCGGATCCAGCTGCTTGAGACTGCTGGATAGCGAATTAAGTTTCCCGGAATGTTGAGAAAGTGCCCATTGGGTCTGTTTGGCCAGGCGGTGGCGCAGGTGTTCCAGGGCTCCGGCCTGTAATTCAGGGCGCGGCCGGGCCGTTGTCTGGCGCTGGCCGAGGGTGGTCAGTTGCAGGCGGGAGCGATCGATCTGGCGAAACAGGGCGCGCTGCAGGCGCAGGCCGAGTGCGTCGTTTTCCTGATGGCGTTGGCGAATCCGTTCGGCCGGGTGGATCAGGCGGCCGCCCAGCCAGTCGATACGCTGTTGCTGGTCGGCCAGCGAACGTTCGACCCGTCGCCGGATCTGATTTTCTAGTTGGCCGAGGCGGTTGAGCAGGCTGTCGCGGTCGGGGCTGACCAGCTCGGCGGCGGCGGTTGGCGTCGGGGCGCGCAGGTCGGCGGCAAAATCGGCAATGGTGAAGTCGGTTTCATGGCCGATGCCGGAAATGACCGGAATGGCCGAGGCGCGAATGGCGCGGGCGACGCATTCCTCGTTGAAGGCCCACAGGTCTTCGATACTGCCGCCGCCGCGGCACAGGATGATCGTATCGCATCCGCCGTTGGCGGCCTGGCCAAGCGCTTCGGCGATTTTGGCGCCGGCGCCTTCACCCTGGACGAGAGTCGGGAAGATGGTGATGCGCAGGTGGGGCGCCCGTCGATGCAGGGTGGTCAATACATCGCGCAGGGCGGCTGCCTGCAGGCTGCTGACAATGGCAATGTGCCGGGGGAAGGCGGGAATCGGGCGTTTGTTCTCGGGGGCGAACAGTCCTTCGGCTTCAAGTTGCGCCTTCAGACGCAGGAAGCGTTCAAACAGATCGCCCTGACCGGCCCGGCGGACGGCTTCGATGTTGAGCTGGAATTCGCCGCGCGGCTCATAAAACGAAACCAGCGCCCGCGCCTCGATCTTCTGGCCATTTTCCAGGCGCCAGCCCAGCAGTTGGGCACGGCTGCGCCAGATGACGCAGCGAACCTGGGCGCTGCTGTCTTTCAGCGAAAAGTAGACATGGCCCGACGCGGCATAGGTCAGATTGGAAATCTCGCCGCCGACCCAGGTGAGCGGAAAGGCCGCTTCCAGACAGTCCCGCACCAGGCGGTTCAGGCTGGCAACGCTGAGGACGGAGTTGCCGACAGGCGGGGTGGGTATGAGCATGGCCGGATTGTAACTCGTGGCCAAAATTGCATGTCGTCTGTTGACAGGCTGAAGTTTTCTTAAGTGACTGATTTTAAATGGTTCAAATTATATGCCTTGTTTTTTGGCAGAGCAGGAAAAGTCCTTTGTGGAAGGGGGTTTAGCGCAGTTGATGACAACCGATTCACAGACTTATCCACAGGTTTTGGGGATAAGCCGCGGCGAGGGCGGTATTTCGTCGCTTGCTCTGTAGCGGGGGGCAGGGCAGAATTGCGGGCTAATATTCCACCAAGGATTTCCACAGTGTTAGCTATCGTTCAAGCGGCCGGCTGGCCAATTTGGCCCCTGTTACTGGCTTCGGTTATTTCGGTCGCGCTGATTATCGAGCGTCTGGTTGCCTTGCGCCGCTCCAAGGTGGTGCCGACAGGTTTGCTCCAGCGCGCCGTCGGCGAGTTCAAGCGTGGCGCCAACAACGACAAGTTGCTGGAAGAGCTGGATGCCCATTCACCGCTTGGCCGTGTGCTGTCGGCTGGTCTGCGCAACGTTAATTCGACCCGCGAGATCATGAAGGAGTCCATCGAAGAATCCGGTTCTGCAGTCTCCCATGAGCTGAACCGTTATCTGACGACGCTTGGCACTATCGCCTCGATCAGCCCGCTGATGGGCCTGTTCGGTACCGTGGTCGGCATGATCGAAATCTTCGGTTCGCAGTCGCCGACTGGCGCCAATCCGATGCAACTGGCCCACGGTATTTCCGTGGCCCTGTACAACACCGGCTTCGGTCTGGTCATCGCCATCCCCAGCCTGATCTTCTGGCGGCATTTCCGGGCGCTGGCCGATGGCTTCGTCGTCGAGATGGAGCAGCAGGCCGTTCGCCTCGTCGAGTACATGCACGGCGACCGGAAGTAAGTCATGAATTTTCAGCGCGGCCGTAGCCGGGAAGAGCCGGAAATCAACCTGATTCCGTTGATCGACGTCCTGCTGGTCATCATCATCTTCCTGATGCTGACCACCACTTACGCCAAGTTCTCCGGGCTGGAAATCAACCTGCCGACGGCGGATGCCAGCAAGCAGGCCGAGCAGCCGAACGAAGTCGATGTTGCTGTGACCGCCAGCGGTCAGATCCTGGTCAACAAGTCACCGTTGACGGCCACCGACGTCAAGAGCATTGCCGATGGCCTGCGCCGGGCGGCGGGCAGTCGTGAGGATCCGCTGATCGTCATCAATGCCGATGCCAAGGCAACGCATCAAAGCGTGGTCGACGTGATGCAGGCGGCGCAGACGGCCGGTTATCCGCACATTTCCTTCGCCACCCAGAATCGCTGATGCTGGCACGCTGGTTACAGCGACAGTGGTTTGAGCAACGCCGGCTGACGCCGGCGTTGTGGCTTTTGCTGCCGCTCGCCTGGCTGTATGCCGGTTTGAGCGCGCTCAATCGCCGTTTCACCAAGCCGCAACGCCTGCCGGTGCCGGTCATTGTGGTTGGCAACATCATCGTCGGCGGTGCGGGCAAGACGCCGCTGACCCTGTGGCTGGCTCGCCAATTGCGCGATCGCGGCTGGCGACCGGGGATTGTCAGCCGTGGCTACGGTCGTTCCGGGGATGAAGTCATTGCGGTGAGTGCCGCATCGCGGCCGGAGGAGGTCGGGGATGAGCCTTTGTTGCTCGCCCGGCGCAGCGGTGTTCCCGTCTGGGTCGGGCGCCATCGGGCGGCGGCTGGCGAGGCTTTGCTGGCTGCCCATCCGGAAGTCGATGTCGTGCTCTGCGACGACGGATTGCAGCATTACGCCCTGGCGCGGGACGTCGAACTGGTTGTCTTTGATGCCCGCGGCGCCGGCAATGGCTGGCGCTTGCCGGTCGGGCCCTTGCGTGAGCCGGTTTCACGGCTGGCGACAGTCGATGCCATCATTTGCAACGGCTTGCCGGAAACTGGCTTGTCTACTGCGACGCCGAGCTTCGCGATGACTCTCAAGCCTGACTTGTTCTATCGCCTTGGCGCCACCGGGCAAACGGCTTCGGCCGAGAGTCTGCGTGGCCGAGGTGCGCTTCACGCCCTCGCCGGTATTGGCAATCCGGAGCGCTTTTTCCGGACGCTGGCGTCGCTCGGCTTGCACTGCGAAAACCATCCTTTTCCGGATCATCATCGCTATGTTGCTGCCGATCTGGCTTTCGCCAGGGACGGCATCCTGCTGATGACCGAGAAGGATGCAGTAAAATGTGCCGGACTGACGGCGGGTGAAACCTGGGTTCTGCCCGTCGAGGCCGAGCTTTCGCAGGCCCTTATTGAACTGATTTTGGAGAAACTCCGTGGACGCCAGGTTGCTTGATATTCTCGTCTGCCCGATTTGCAAGGGCAATCTCGAACACCGCAAGGCCGAAAAGGAACTGGTCTGCAAGCCTTGCAAACTGGCTTTCCCGATCCGCGACGACATTCCCATCATGCTCGAGGACGAAGCGCGCCAACTCAACGCGGACGGGCAGTAATGTCCGGTCTGGCATTCAAGGTCGTCATTCCGGCTCGTTACGCGTCGACCCGTCTGCCAGCCAAGCCGCTGCTCGATCTTGGCGGCAAGCCGATGGTCGTCCGGGTAGCCGAGCGGGCGCGACTGTCGGGGGCCGAGGAAATCTGGGTGGCAACCGATCACCCCGAAGTTCGCGCCGCGGCCGAAGCGCACGAAGTGGCCGCCCTGATGACGCGCAGCGACCATGCCACCGGGACCGACCGTCTGGCTGAAGTGGTCGAGCAGCGCGGCTGGGCGGGTGACACCATCATCGTCAATGTGCAGGGCGACGAGCCGCTGATTGAGCCGGAAGTGATCATCCAGACGGCACGCCAACTTGCGGCCAGCGGTGCCGACATCGCGACGGTGGCGCACCCGATTACCGATGCGGCAGATTTCTTCAATCCGAACGTCGTCAAGGTGGTGTGCCGGGCCGATGGCGATGCCGCCTACTTTTCCCGGGCGCCGATTCCTTATGCCCGCGATCATTTCGCCAAAGAGGATGGGGGCGAAACCTTGCCCGCCAACTTCCCGGCTTATCGCCATGTCGGCTTGTATGCCTATCGGGCCAGCTTCCTGAAGGCCTACGCCGGATTGACGCCGGCACCCACCGAGCATTTTGAGTCGCTGGAACAACTGCGTGCGTTGTGGCACGGCTACCGGATCAGCGTCACGCTGATCGATGCTGCGCCAGCGCCCGGCGTCGATACGCCCGAAGACGCAGAGCGGATGCGCAAACTGTTTGACCGTGCCAATAATTGCGAGTAATTTTCCGCTCTTAGAGAGCGGCCACGACTGAAGCCGATAACAAGAATTTCTTAGACAAAACCGAGGGACTTTTCATGAAATTGATTCTGTTGGGCGCACCCGGCGCCGGCAAAGGAACGCAAGCCACTTTCATCTCCAAACAGTTTGGTATTCCGCAGATTTCCACCGGCGACATGCTGCGTGCCCAGGTCAAGGCCGGCACCGAGCTGGGGCTGGAAGCCAAGAAGCACATGGACGCAGGCGGCCTGGTGCCGGATGCCGTGATCATCGGCATGGTCAAGGATCGTCTGACCCAGGACGATTGCAAGAACGGTTACCTGTTCGACGGCTTCCCGCGCACCATTCCCCAGGCTCAGGCCATGAAGGATGCTGGCGTGCCGATCGAGTTCGTGCTCGAAATCGACGTGCCGGACAGCGATATCGTCGAGCGCATGGCTGGCCGTCGTGCTCATCTGGCTTCGGGCCGTACCTACCACGTCAAGTTCAACCCGCCGAAGGTTGAAGGCAAGGACGACGTGACCGGCGAGCCGCTCGTTCAGCGTGACGACGACAAGGAAGAGACTGTCAAGAAGCGTCTGGAAATCTACCATTCGCAAACCAAGCCGCTGGTTGATTTCTACGGCAAGTGGGCGGCTGAAGGCGATGCCAAAGCCCCCAAGGTGCGCAAGGTGGCCGGCGTTGGTAGCGTCGACAACATCACCAAGAGCGTTTTTGAAGCGCTGAAGTAAGGAGCTAAAGATGGCGGCGAAAAATGCCTTCTACGCGCAGTCGGGGGGCGTAACTGCCGTCATCAACGCAACGGCGTGCGGCCTGATTCAGGAAGCACGCCGGCATCCCGAGAAGATCGGGAAAGTCTACGCCGGGCGCGATGGCATCATCGGGGCGCTGACGGAAGACCTGATTGATACCAGCCTCGAATCCGACGAGGATATCGCCCGCCTGCGGCACACGCCGGGCGGCGCTTTCGGTTCCTGTCGTTACAAACTGAAAAGCCTGGAGCAGCATCGGGCGCAATACGAACGCCTGATCGAAGTCTTCAAGGCGCACGACATCGGCTATTTCTTCTACAACGGCGGCAACGACTCCATGGATACCGCCTGGAAGGTGTCGCAGATCGCCGAAAAGATGGGTTACCCGGTGGTCTGTGTCGGCGTGCCGAAAACCGTTGATAACGACCTGCCTCATACCGATTGTTGTCCCGGTTTTGGTTCGGTCGCCAAGTACGTGGCAACGTCGATCCGTGAGGCCGGCTACGATGTGGCTTCGATGGCGCGGACCTCGACCAAGATTTTCGTGCTGGAAGTGATGGGGCGTCATGCCGGCTGGATCACTGCCGCTTGCGGCCTGGCTTCGGAAAATGCCGGCGAACCGCCGCATATCCTGCTTTTCCCGGAAGTGCCTTTCGATCCCGAGCGTTTCCTCGCTCGCGTCGATGAGTGCGTCAAGCAATACGGCTACTGTACGGTGGCGGTTTCCGAGGGCTTGTCCGACGCCGCCGGCAATCTGATCGCCGAGTCCGGAACCAAGGATGCTTTCGGGCATTCACAACTGGGCGGTGTCGGTCAGATGGTGGCCCAGTTGGTCAAGGACAAGCTGGGTTACAAGTACCACTGGGCGCTGGCTGATTACCTGCAGCGCTCGGCCCGACATCTGGCCTCGAAAACCGATCTGGAACAGGCGCATGCCCTGGGTGTTGCGGCCGTCGATCTGGCCTTGCAGGGCAAGAATGCGGTGATGGCGACCATCGAGCGTCTGGACGATGCCCCGTACCGCTGGCAGATCGGCAACGCGCCGCTGGCCGAGATCGCCAACGTCGAGCGCAAGATGCCGCCCGAGTTCATCTCGCCGGATGGCTTCCATATCACCGATGCGTGCCGTGCCTATCTGCAGCCATTGATTCATGGCGAGGAGCCGCCGCCCTATCGCAACGGCCTGCCGGATTACATTCGCCTGAAGAATATTTCTGTCGCCAAAAAGCTGGGGAGTTTTAACGTTTGATTTCGTTGTTAACCAAGGAGGGGGAATAATGAGTACAGCGTTGTTGCTGGCGCTAGGTTGCGCCGTGTTGGCAGTCCTGTATGGCTGGATTTCCAGTCGACAGATCCTCGCGTTGCCCGCCGGCAACGAGCGAATGCAGGAGATCGCCAAAGCCATCCAGCAGGGGGCGGAAGCGTATCTCAGCCGCCAGTACAAGACTATTGCGATGGTTGGCGTCATCCTCTTCCTGGTGATCGGACTCATCCCCAAGCTGGGCTGGTTGACTGCTTTCGGCTTCCTGATCGGTGCTGTGCTCTCTGGCGCGGCCGGCTTCATCGGCATGAACGTTTCCGTGCGCGCCAATGTCCGGACGGCTGAAGCGGCCCGTAGCGGAATTTCTGCTGCACTGGATGTCGCCTTCAAGGGCGGCGCGATTACCGGCATGCTGGTGGTTGGTCTGGGTCTGCTCGGTGTGGCTGGCTACTTTGCTTTCCTGAAATCGGCCAGTGCGCCAGGCGCTGACCTGCACCACATCATCGAGCCGCTGGTCGGTCTGGCCTTTGGTTCTTCGCTGATCTCCATCTTTGCCCGACTGGGTGGCGGTATCTTCACCAAGGGTGCTGACGTTGGTGCCGACCTGGTGGGCAAGGTCGAAGCCGGCATTCCCGAAGACGACCCGCGCAACCCGGCCGTTATCGCCGACAACGTTGGTGACAACGTCGGTGACTGTGCCGGTATGGCGGCCGACCTGTTTGAAACCTACGCGGTGACGGTCGTCGCGACCATGGTTCTGGCCGCGCTGACCATCAAGTCCTTCCCGGGCTTGGGTGAAAATCTTGTGCTCTATCCGCTGGCCCTGGGCGGCGTGTCGATCATCGCGTCCATCGTCGGCTGCTATTTCGTCAAGGCGACCGAAGGCGGCAAGATCATGGCGGCGCTTTATCGCGGCCTGATCGTCGCCGGGGTGCTGGCGCTGGCCGCCTATTATCCGATCACCTCATGGCTGATCGGGGCCGGTGATGCCGCTGCCAAGATCACGACCGCCTCGATGTTCGGCTGCTCGGTCGTCGGTCTTGTCCTGACCGCTGCACTGGTCTGGATTACCGAGTACTACACCGGTACCGACTACGCGCCGGTCAAGCATGTTGCTTCGTCCTGCCAGACCGGTCATGCGACCAATATCATCGCCGGTATCGGCGTCTCGATGAAGGCTTGCGCCTGGCCGGTGCTCTCCGTCTGTGCGGCGATCTATGCTGCCTTCGCGATGGGTGGCCTGTTCGGTATCGCCATTGCTGCAACGTCGATGCTGTCGATGGCCGGTATCGTCGTGGCGCTTGATGCCTATGGTCCGATCACCGACAACGCCGGTGGTATTGCCGAAATGGCCGAACTGCCGAAGGAAGTCCGCAATGTGACCGATCCGCTCGATGCCGTCGGTAACACGACCAAGGCCGTAACCAAGGGCTATGCCATTGGTTCCGCCGGTCTGGCGGCTCTGGTGCTGTTCGCCGACTACACGCACGGTCTGGAAGCGGCTTCCGGCAAGGTCTTTACCTTCGATCTGTCGAACCATCTGGTCATCATCGGCCTCTTCATCGGCGGCCTGATTCCTTACCTGTTTGGCGCCATGGCGATGGAGGCGGTGGGCCGTTCGGCCAGCGCCGTGGTCATGGAAGTGCGTCGTCAGTTCAAGGAAATCCCCGGCATCATGGAAGGGACGGCCAAGCCGGACTATTCCCGTGCCGTCGATATGCTGACCGTTGCGGCCATCAAGGAAATGATGATTCCGTCCATCCTGCCGGTGGCTGTGCCGATCGTTGTCGGTCTGGTGCTTGGGCCACAGGCGCTGGGCGGCCTGCTGGTCGGGACCATCGTGACTGGCCTGTTCGTGGCCATTTCGATGACCACCGGCGGCGGCGCATGGGATAACGCCAAGAAGTACATCGAGGATGGTCACTTCGGTGGCAAGGGCTCGGAGGCCCACAAGGCAGCCGTGACCGGCGACACCGTTGGCGATCCGTATAAGGATACGGCGGGTCCGGCCGTTAATCCGCTGATCAAGATCATCAATCTGGTCGCCCTGCTGATTGTTCCGTTGATTGCTTGATCAACTCAGGGCTTTCGTGAAAAAGGCGGTCTCGGCCGCCTTTTTACATTTCTTTGAATTGCCATTATCAAGCCAAGCTAGAATCGCCAAAAATCAGGGAGTGGCATGAGCGAAGTTGCGAGCAGGTCTGCGGGTGTCGGCGTATCCGGGGTGCGGGAAGATATCCTGCATCATGACCCGCTGTTGGATTGTCTGGTTGAACTGACGCGAATTCACGGCCGGCCGAGTACCCGGGCCGCGCTGGTTGCCGGATTGCCCCTCGAGAAGGGTGTCTTGCCGCCTTCCATGTTTGCACGCGCGGCTAGTCGGGCCGGTCTTTCGGCCAAGGTGGTCAGGCGCTCGCTGGAGCGCATCGACGACGTGCTGCTGCCGGCAGTTTTGCTGCTTAATAACGAGGAGGCCTGCGTGCTCCTCGGTTGGGATGCGTCTGGACAAACCGCCCGCTTGCTGTTTCCGGAAACTGCTCAGGGAACGGTGCTGTTGTCCCGAGATGCCCTGGCAGAGCGCTTCTCGGGCATTGCGATTTTTTCGCGGCCGCATTTCAGGTTCGACAGTCGTACGCCGCAGGTGGGCGATATCAAGCTTCGCCACTGGTTCTGGGGTGCGCTGGCCGATCAGTGGATGGTTTACCGCGATGTCCTTGGCGCGGCCTTGCTGATCAACCTGATGGCGCTGGCCATGCCGCTGTTCACGATGAATGTTTACGACCGCGTGGTGCCGAACCGGGCGACCGAGACACTCTGGGTCCTGGCCCTTGGCGTCATGCTGGTCATTGGTATCGACATGATCCTGCGCTCCCTGCGCGGCTACTTTATCGATCTGGCCAGCGCGCGGATCGACATGCAGCTTTCCGCCAGGATCATGGAGCGCGTTCTTGGTGTTCGCATGGAGGCCAGGCCGGCCGCCGTTGGCGCGTTTTCATCGAATCTGCGCTCATTCGAGTCGGTGCGTGATTTCATTACCTCGGCTTCGGTCACCGCCTTCATTGATCTGCCTTTTGCCCTGCTGTTCGTGCTTGTTATCGCGATCATTGCGTGGCAATTGATCATCCCCGTCCTGCTGGCGATCGTTGTCGTCGTTATCTACGCCTACGTGCTGCAGCATAAGATGCACGCGCTGTCGGAGACGACCTATCGGGCATCGGCGCAGCGAAATGCCACGCTGATCGAAAGCCTGACCGCCCTGGAAACCATCAAGACCCAGGGCGCCGAAGGCGTGATGCAGGCGAAGTGGGAAAAAACCGTAGCCTTCGTCGCACGGGTCAATAACCAGATGCGTTTCCTCTCCGCCGCGGCCACCAATGGCGCCATGGAAATCCAGCAGATTGTTAACGTTGTCGTCGTGATTGCCGGCGTTTATCTGATCGGCAATGGCCAATTGAGCATGGGCGGCCTGATCGCCTGTACGATGCTGACCTCGCGGGCCGTTGCGCCCTTGGGGCAAATGGTCGGGCTGCTGATGCAGTACCACAACGCCAAGGTGGCGCTGACCTCGCTCGAGCAGATCATGAATAACCCGGTCGAACGGCCGGCCGACGCCAATTTCGTCCATCGTCCGGAGCTGAAGGGCGATATCGAGTTTCGCGATGTCGAGTTCAGCTATCCCAATGCCCAGATTGCCGCATTGCGCGGTCTGAGTTGCAAGATCAACGCCGGCGACAAGGTGGTTGTCATCGGTCGCGTCGGTTCTGGTAAAACCACCCTGCAGAAACTGCTGCTCGGCTTGTACCAGCCGACGGGCGGGGCGGTCAGCATCGATGGTGTCGATCTCCGCCAACTGGATCCGGCCGACCTGCGGCGCAATATCGGCTACGTCGCCCAGGATCTGACGCTGTTCTATGGCACTTTGCGCGAAAACATCGCCATCGGCGCGCCTTACGCCGACGATGCCGCCATCGTGGCGGCGGCCGAGGCGGGTGGTTTGACCGAATTCGTCAATCGTCATCCGGATGGTTTCGACATGATGATCGGCGAGCGGGGCGATTCCCTGTCTGGCGGTCAGCGCCAGGGGGTGGCGATTGCCCGTGCCTTCCTGATGGATCCGCCGATTCTGTTGCTGGATGAGCCGACCAGCGCCATGGATTTCTCCTCGGAGCAGCAGTTCAAGGAAAGGCTGCGCCTGACGGCCGCCCACAAGACGGTATTGATCGTCACCCACCGCAACAGCCTGCTCGATCTGGCGACGCGCGTCATCGTCGTCGATGATGGCCGCATCGTGGCGGATGGTCCGCGGGATCAGGTGATTCAGGCGCTGCAGAGCGGTCGCGTCGGGAGGGCGTCATGAGTCGCGCCAAAGCCTTGTTGGGGGCCACACATGCCTGGCTGGAGCATGTCGCCCAGCGCGGTGCGCCGTATGTCGAAAAGGTTCTCGGGCGCTTGCCGAACCGGGAGGAAATCGAGGTCGTCGATTTTGCAACGGATGCCGATCTCGCCATGCTGCGTCAGGAGCCATTGCGGGCTCGCGTCCTTTTACGCGCCATCAGCGTCGTGTTCATTGCATTCGTTCTCTGGGCAGCGATTGCCCAGCTGGATGAAGTGACCCGTGGCGAGGGCAGGGTCATTCCGTCGCGCCAGGTCCAGATTCTGCAGAGCATCGATGGCGGGCTGGTTTCCGAAATTCTGGTCAAGGAAGGCGAGGTCGTTCAGCCCAATCAGTTGTTGATCAAGATCGACGAAACGCGCTTCGTCTCCTCAGTGAAGGAAAATCAGGCGCAGTATCTTGGCCTGGTCGCCAAGGCTTCCCGTCTGCGGGCAATTTCCGAAGGCAAGCCCTTCGTGCCGCCGCCGGAAGTGCTCAAGGCGGATGCCTCGATCGTCCAGCAGGAACGCCAATTCTACGAAGCGAGAAACGACGAGCTGAATGCCGCCGTTTCCATTGCTCGTCAGCAGCTTGCCCAGCGTCAGCAGGAGCTGAATGAAGCGCAGGCCAAGAGGGCGCAGGCTTCACAAGGCTATGACCTGACCTCCAGGGAACTGGCGGTGACCAAGCCCCTGATCAACTCCGGTGCCGTTTCCGAAGTTGAGTTGCTCCGCCTTGAGCGCGATGTCTCGCGCTACCGTGGCGAACGTGACATGGCTGCGGCCCAGATTTCCCGCGTTCAGGCATCGATCAACGAAGCTCAGCGCAAGATCGAGGAGGTAGAACTGACCTTCCGCAATGACGCCAGCAAGGAGCTCTCCGAAACCATGGCCAAGTTGAACAGCCTGGCGGAAGGCAGCGTCGCGTTGTCGGATCGAGTCAAGCAGTCGTCCATTCGTTCGCCGGTCAAGGGGACGGTCAAGCGTCTGCTGGTCAATACCGTGGGCGGCGTCATCCAGCCCGGCAAGGACATGATCGAAATTGTTCCCCTGGAAGACACGCTGTTGCTGGAGGCCAGAGTATTGCCGCGCGACATCGCCTTCTTGCGCCCGGGGCAGCCGGCCATGGTCAAGTTCACCGCCTACGATTTCTCCATTTATGGCGGGCTGGAGGGCACCCTCGAACACATCGGGGCCGACACCGTCATGGACGATAAGGGCAATGCCTTCTATACCGTGCGGGTTCGGACCAACAAACCCGGTTTTGGCGATGCCAATCTGCCGATCATTCCGGGCATGGTCGCCGAGGTCGATATCCTGACCGGCAAGAAGAGTGTCCTGGCCTATCTGGTCAAGCCGGTGCTCAGGGCCAAGAGCGTGGCCTTGACGGAACGCTGATGAATCACTACTTCGTTGATCGCGACGCGGCGCCCTTGCCGACCTGGCTGGCCGCTTTCCCGCAAGCCCGGGCATTGCGCCGGGACGAAAATATGGCGTTTCCCGCCGGCCAACCCGCGATTGTCTGGTATCGATGCCGGGCTGGCGAATCCGTGGAATCGGTCTTGCATTTTCATGTTCATCAAGCCGGTCAGCGCGTGGTGCTGTTGGCAGATGAGCCGGATGAATCCGTCGTCGAGGCCGCCCTGGCCCTGGGGGCCTCGGGCTGTTGCAACAGCCATGCGGCACCCGAGGTTCTGCGTCAGGTCGCACTGGTGGTCGAGAACGGCGGCTTGTGGGTTGGCCAGTCGTTGTTGCTGCGCCTGGTCGGTGGGGCATCACGTGCCCTGGCGGCGAAATCTGAAAGACCGCCGCGGGTGAACTGGGCGACGCTGCTTTCCGAGCGCGAGGTCCAGGTGGCCAGACTGGTTGCCGGTGGCGCCAGCAACCGTGAGGTGGCCGACCAGTTGTCGATTACCGAGCGGACGGTCAAGGCACACATGTCGGCGATCTTTGAAAAGCTTGGTCTGCGCGATCGCTTGCAGCTCTCGCTGCACATCAATGGCGTAAATCTTTAACGCCTGAGCGTGGAATTACTCACGCTTTTTTACAATAACTGTACTTTGGTTCAATAGCCGGGAGGCACGGGCAGCCCTAGACTTTTAGCATTGCTAATAGTGTCTGGAGTTTCACCGTGGCCCAATCCCAAATCATCGCTAAAGTTTCCGAACTGTCCGGTCAGGCGTTTGCCCGAGATAGCGCAGGAAACATGCGCCGCCTCAAGTTGGGTGACGTGATTCGCGAAGGCGAGAGCGTGGTGGCGGCCGATGGGGCCAAACTTGTACTGGCGCTGGCCGATGGCCGTGAGATGAGCGTTCGCCCGGGCGAAACGGTCAGGCTGGATGCCGAAGTGGCGGCTGCAGTGAAGCCGGATGCCGCCGACAGTGCCGTCGTCAATAACCAAGCCGGGTTCCAGAAAATCGCCAAGGCCCTGCAGTCGGGTGGCGACCTCGATGCGCTGCTTGAAGAAGAAGCACCGGCGGCCGGTCTGGTTGGTCAGGGTGGCAACGAAGGGCATACCTTTGTCGAACTCCTGCGTATCGTCGAAACGGTCGATCCGCTGGCCTATCAGTTTGGGACCAATCGCGGTCGGCCGATCGAGACCATTGAAGGGGCGCCTGTCACGGTGGCTGCTGCCGGTGAGCCGGAGCAAGTCCTTTTCGCGCGCAACGATGCCAATGCAGTGAGCGAGTTGGTCGATAGCGCCGCAGCCAGCAAGGTCAGCGGCAATGTGTTGGCGGCTGGTGCGGTAAGCGATGTTGCCGACAGCGGTTTGCCGGGGGCTGTGCTGGCTGTGACCCAGATTCGCTTCGGGGCGACTGTTGCCGCACCGGGCAGCGTCATTGCGCTGGCGCACGGAACGCTGGTGGTTGCTGCCGATGGTTCCTATACCTATACGCTCAGCAATACCGATCCAGCAGTCAATGCCCTCAATGTCGGTGACCAGCTTTCCGAGCAGGTGACCTACACGATCACCGACGGCCTGGGCCATACGGCGCAGGCAAACCTGACCCTGACCATCAATGGGGCGAACGACTCGCCGACGGCGACACCCTCTGTGACGCCAATCGTGGCCGTGGAGGATAGTTCCGTTGCGGTGCCGGTCGGCGGTAGCGATCCGGATAGTCCGATCGCTTTCGTCACGGTAACGACTCTGCCGACTGATGGCGTTCTGCTCAAACCAGATGGCACGCCGGTGGTTGCTGGCGAAGCGATTCCCGTTGATCCGGTCACGCACCAGGCACTGCTCACTTTCGTCCCGAGTGCAAATTTCAGCGGCCCGGTTTCCTTCCCCTTCACCGTGACCGATACCGGCGGGCTGACTTCCGCTCAGGCGACCCAGCAAATTGACGTTAACCCAGTCAACGATCCGCCGGTTGCCGTCGTCATTCCAGCTTCGGGCGACGAAGATACCGCGATCACCATCAACCTGTCGGGTACCGACATTGATGGCAGCATCAAGAGCGTAACGGTGACCACCCTGCCGCCAGCCACTCAGGGCGTCCTCTACCTGCCGGACGGCACCACACCAGTCACGGCGAACACCCCGCTCAACCCGAGCGATGCCGCTGGCCTGATCTTCAAGCCCGCTGCGGACTTCAACGGCACGGTCAACATTCCGTTCACCGTTACCGACAACAACAACGCCACCTCGGCTCTGGCGATGGCACCGATCACTGTCAATCCGGTCAACGATCCCCCGGTCGCAGTCGTTACCCCGGCTGCCGGCAACGAAGAGAGTCCGATTCCGGTCAGCCTGACCGGTACCGATGTCGACGGCAGCATCCAGCATGTCACCGTGACCACCCTGCCGCCAGCCACTCAGGGCGTTCTCTACCTGCCGGACGGCACCACGCCAGTCACGGCGAACACCCCGCTCAGCCCAAGCGATGCCGCTGGCCTGATCTTCAAACCGGCCGCAGACTTCAACGGCACGGTCAATATTCCGTTCACCGTCACCGATAACAGCAACGTTACCTCGGCTTCAGCCACCACACCGATTACGGTCAATCCGATCAACGATCCCCCGGTTGCTGTCGTGACGCCAGCCTCGGGCGATGAAGATACGCCGATCCCGGTCAGCCTGACCGGCACCGACATCGACGGCACCATCCAGTACGTCACCGTGACCACCCTGCCGCCGGCCGGCCAGGGCGTCCTCTACCTGGCCGACGGCACCACGCCGGTTGTGGCTGGCGCCCAGCTGACGCCGACTGAAGCCGCTGGTCTGGTTTTCCAGCCGGCCCCTGACTTTAACGGCACGGTGAATATTCCATTCACCGTTACCGATAACGAAAACGGCACCTCGCCGCAGGCCACCGCAGCGATCAGCGTCAATCCGGTCAACGACCTGCCGGTCGGTGTCACCGCTCCGGCTGTCGGCAACGAAGATAGCCCGATCCCGGTCAGCCTGAGCGGCACCGACATCGACGGCACCATCCAGTACGTCACCGTGACCACCCTGCCGCCGGCCGGTCAGGGCGTCCTCTACCTGGCCGACGGCACCACCCCGGTGGTGGCTGGCGCCCAGCTGACGCCGACTGAAGCCGCCGGTCTGATCTTCCAGCCGGCGCCCGACTTCAATGGCACGGTCAACATTCCATTCACCGTCACCGACAACAACAACGCCACCTCAGCCCCGGCCAATGCGCAGGTCACGGTTACCCCGATCAACGACCTGCCGGTTGCTGTCGCTACTTCCGCTGCGGGCAACGAAGGCAGCCTGATTCCGGTCAGCCTGACCGGCACCGACATCGACGGCATCATCCAGTCTGTCACTGTCACGACCCTGCCGCCAGCCGGTCAGGGCGTCCTCTATCTGGCCGACGGCACCACCCCGGTGGTGGCTGGCGCCCAACTGACGCCGAGCCAGGCTGCCGGTCTGATCTTCCAGCCGGCTGGCGGGTTTAACGGTACTGTCAGCCTCTCGTTCACCGTCACTGACAACGAAAGCGCCACCTCAACCCTGGCCAACGCGCTGATCATCATTAATCCAGTGAACGACCCGACCCTGATCACCGGCGGCACCAGCGGTGCCGGCAACGAAGACACCGGGATCAGCGGCACGCTGACCGCCACCGACGCCGACGGCCTCGCTGACGGCAGCGTCTACACCGTCAGCACCAACGCCGGCCACGGCACGGCCAGCATCGACCCGGCCACCGGCACCTGGCACTACACCCCGGTCGGCGACTACAACGGCGCCGACAGCTTCACGGTGAGCCTCACCGACGACGCCGGCAACACCACGACGCAAGTCATCAGCCTGACCATCGCCGCCGTGGCCGACATCCAGAACGACAACCTGAGCACCACCGAAGACACCGCCGTCACCATCCTCGCCAGCGACCTGCTCGGCAATGACAGCTTCGAAGGCAGCCCGGTCGTCACCGCCGTCGGCAGCGCCGCCCACGGCACCGTCGCCCTGGTTGGCGGCAACCTGACCTACACCCCGACCGGCAACTACAACGGCCCGGACAGCTTCACCTACACGGTGACCAGCCCGACCGGCGTCACCGAAACGGCGACCGTGAACGTCACCGTCACCCCGGCCAACGATGCGCCGGTTGCCGGCGACGACAGCGCCAGCACGGCCATCAACCAGCCGGTGACGATTGACGTCAAAGCCAACGACAGCGACCCGGACAACGCGAACAATCAACTCACCGTCAGCAACCCGCTCGTAGACCCGACGAAGGGCAGCGTCACGCTCAATCCGGACGGCACGCTCACCTTCACTCCGGTCAGCAACATCACCGGCCCGGTCACCATTACCTACACCCTGACCGATCCGGACGGACTGACTGACACCGCGACGGTCACCATCAACGTCGGCACCAACACCGCGCCGGCCGGCACCGACAACAGCTTCACCTTTGCCGAAGACAGCAGCCAGGCCTTCACTGCCGCCGCCTTCGGCTTCACCGATGCCGACCTGGGTCAGACCCTGCAAGCCGTGCGTATCGACAGTCTGCCGGCGACTGGTAGCCTGACGCTGAACGGCGCAGCCGTCAGCGCCGGACAAATCATCGCCGCCGGCGACCTGGCCCAACTCCTCTACACACCGCTGCCGAACGGTAACGGTGCGCCGTACGCCAGCTTCAGCTTCTCCGTGCAAGATAGTGCCGGCGCCTTTGACAACGCACCGAACACCATTACGCTCAACGTCACCCCGGTCAACGACCTGCCATTCTCCACGCCGACGACCGTCAATATCGCCGAAGATCAGACCTATGTTCTGGGCAGCAGCGATTTCGCCATGAGCGACATTGACGGCACGATCGTCTCGGTCCATGTTGGCTCCGCCTCGGGCGGCGTCCTCCAGCAACTCGTTGGTGGCGTGTGGACCACGCTGACGATACCGGTCGGTGTCGGCATCGATGTCGCCAAGTCAGTCATCGATGCCGGGGAACTCAGATTTGTTCCGGTTGATGACCTGAACGGAAACGCCGTCGCTGGCATCAGCTACAAGCCGGTTGATGATCTGGGTGGTTCCCGCGCTGTATTTACGCAAGTCGCCATTCGCATCGCCGCCGTCGCCGACATCCAGAACGACAACCTGAGCACCACCGAAGACACCGCCGTCACCATCCTCGCCAGCGACCTGCTCGGCAATGACAGCTTCGAAGGCAGCCCGGTCGTCACCGCCGTCGGCAGCGCCGCCCACGGCACCGTCGCCCTGGTTGGCGGCAACCTGACCTACACCCCGAACGGCAACTACAACGGCCCGGACAGCTTCACCTACACGGTGACCAGCCCGACCGGCGTCACCGAAACGGCCACCGTCAACGTCACCGTCACCCCGGCCAACGATGCGACCACCGTCACCGGCGGCACCTCGGGTGCCGGCAACGAAGACACCACGATCAGCGGCACGCTGACCGCCACCGACGCCGACGGCCTCGCTGACGGCAGCGTCTACACCGTCAGCACCAACGCCGGTCACGGCACGGCCAGCATCGACCCGGCCACCGGCGCCTGGCACTACACCCCGGTCGGCGACTACAACGGCGCCGACAGCTTCACGGTCAGCCTCACCGACGACGCCGGCAACACCACGACGCAAGTCATCAGCCTGACCATCGCCGCCGTGGCCGACATCCAGAACGACAACCTGAGCACCACCGAAGACACCGCCGTCACCATCCTCGCCAGCGACCTGCTCGGCAATGACAGCTTCGAAGGCAGCCCGGTCGTCACCGCCGTCGGCAGCGCCGCCCACGGCACCGTCGCCCTGGTTGGCGGCAACCTGACCTACACCCCCGATGCCAACTACAACGGCCCGGACAGCTTCACCTACACGGTGACCAGCCCGACCGGCGTCACCGAAACGGCGACCGTCAACGTCACCGTCACCCCGGCCAACGATGCGACCACCGTCACCGGCGGCACCTCGGGTGCCGGCAACGAAGACAACACGATCAGCGGCACGCTGACCGCCACCGACGCCGACGGCCTCGCTGACGGCAGCGTCTACACCGTCAGCACCAACGCCGGCCACGGCACGGCCAGCATCGACCCGGCCACCGGCGCCTGGCACTACACCCCGGTCGGCGACTACAACGGCGCCGACAGCTTCACGGTCAGCCTCACCGACGACGCCGGCAACACCACGACGCAAGTCATCAGCCTGACCATCGCCGCCGTGGCCGACATCCAGAACGACAACCTGAGCACCACCGAAGACACCGCCGTCACCATCCTCGCCAGCGACCTGCTCGGCAATGACAGCTTCGAAGGCAGCCCGGTCGTCACCGCGGTCGGCAGCGCCGCCCACGGCACCGTCGCCCTGGTTGGCGGCAACCTGACCTACACCCCGAACGGCAACTACAACGGCCCGGACAGCTTCACCTACACGGTGACCAGCCCGACCGGCGTCACCGAAACGGCGACCGTCAACGTCACCGTCACCCCGGCCAACGATGCGACCACCGTCACCGGCGGCACCTCGGGTGCCGGCCACGAAGACACCGCGATCAGCGGCACGCTGACCGCCACCGACGCCGACGGCCTCACTGACGGCAGCGTCTACACCGTCAGCACCAACGCCGGTCACGGCACGGCCAGCATCGACCCGGCCACCGGCGCCTGGCACTACACCCCGGTCGGCGACTACAACGGCGCCGACAGCTTCACGGTCAGCCTCACCGACGACGCCGGCAACACCACGACGCAAGTCATCAGCCTGACCATCGCCGCCGTGGCCGACATCCAGAACGACAACCTGAGCACCACCGAAGACACCGCCGTCACCATCCTCGCCAGCGACCTGCTCGGCAATGACAGCTTCGAAGGCAGCCCGGTCGTCACCGCCGTCGGCAGCGCCGCCCACGGCACCGTCGCCCTGGTTGGCGGCAACCTGACCTACACCCCGAACGGCAACTACAACGGCCCGGACAGCTTCACCTACACGGTGACCAGCCCGACCGGCGTCACCGAAACGGCCACCGTCAACGTCACCGTCACCCCGGCCAACGATGCGACCACCGTCACCGGCGGCACCTCGGGTGCCGGCAACGAAGACACCACGATCAGCGGCACGCTGACCGCCACCGACGCCGACGGCCTCGCTGACGGCAGCGTCTACACCGTCAGCACCAACGCCGGTCACGGCACGGCCAGCATCGACCCGGCCACCGGCGCCTGGCACTACACCCCGGTCGGCGACTACAACGGCGCCGACAGCTTCACGGTCAGCCTCACCGACGACGCCGGCAACACCACGACGCAAGTCATCAGCCTGACCATCGCCGCCGTGGCCGACATCCAGAACGACAACCTGAGCACCACCGAAGACACCGCCGTCACCATCCTCGCCAGCGACCTGCTCGGCAATGACAGCTTCGAAGGCAGCCCGGTCGTCACCGCGGTCGGCAGCGCCGCCCACGGCACCGTCGCCCTGGTTGGCGGCAACCTGACCTACACCCCGAACGGCAACTACAACGGCCCGGACAGCTTCACCTACACGGTGACCAGCCCGACCGGCGTCACCGAAACGGCGACCGTCAACGTCACCGTCACCCCGGCCAACGATGCGACCACCGTCACCGGCGGCACCTCGGGTGCCGGCCACGAAGACACCGCGATCAGCGGCACGCTGACCGCCACCGACGCCGACGGCCTCACTGACGGCAGCGTCTACACCGTCAGCACCAACGCCGGTCACGGCACGGCCAGCATCGACCCGGCCACCGGCGCCTGGCACTACACCCCGGTCGGCGACTACAACGGCGCCGACAGCTTCACGGTCAGCCTCACCGACGACGCCGGCAACACCACGACGCAAGTCATCAGCCTGACCATCGCCGCCGTGGCCGACATCCAGAACGACAACCTGAGCACCACCGAAGACACCGCCGTCACCATCCTCGCCAGCGACCTGCTCGGCAATGACAGCTTCGAAGGCAGCCCGGTCGTCACCGCCGTCGGCAGCGCCGCCCACGGCACCGTCGCCCTGGTTGGCGGCAACCTGACCTACACCCCCGATGCCAACTACAACGGCCCGGACAGCTTCACCTACACGGTGACCAGCCCGACCGGCGTCACCGAAACGGCGACCGTCAACGTCACCGTCACCCCGGCCAACGATGCGACCACCGTCACCGGCGGCACCTCGGGTGCCGGCAACGAAGACAACACGATCAGCGGCACGCTGACCGCCACCGACGCCGACGGCCTCGCTGACGGCAGCGTCTACACCGTCAGCACCAACGCCGGTCACGGCACGGCCAGCATCGACCCGGCCACCGGCGCCTGGCACTACACCCCGGTCGGCGACTACAACGGCGCCGACAGCTTCACGGTCAGCCTCACCGACGACGCCGGCAACACCACGACGCAAGTCATCAGCCTGACCATCGCCGCCGTGGCCGACATCCAGAACGACAACCTGAGCACCACCGAAGACACCGCCGTCACCATCCTCGCCAGCGACCTGCTCGGCAATGACAGCTTCGAAGGCAGCCCGGTCGTCACCGCGGTCGGCAGCGCCGCCCACGGCACCGTCGCCCTGGTTGGCGGCAACCTGACCTACACCCCGACCGGCAACTACAACGGCCCGGACAGCTTCACCTACACGGTGACCAGCCCGACCGGCGTCACCGAAACGGCCACCGTCAACGTCACCGTCACCCCGGCCAACGATGCGACCACCGTCACCGGCGGCACCTCGGGTGCCGGCAACGAAGACAACACGATCAGCGGCACGCTGACCGCCACCGACGCCGACGGCCTCGCTGACGGCAGCGTCTACACCGTCAGCACCAACGCCGGCCACGGCACGGCCAGCATCGACCCGGCCACCGGCGCCTGGCACTACACCCCGGTCGGCGACTACAACGGCGCCGACAGCTTCACGGTCAGCCTCACCGACGACGCCGGCAACACCACGACGCAAGTCATCAGCCTGACCATCGCCGCCGTGGCCGACATCCAGAACGACAACCTGACCACCGCCGAAGACACCGCCGTCACCATCCTGGCGACCAGCCTGCTCGCCAATGACAACTTTGAAGGCAGCCCGGTCGTCACCGCGGTCGGCAGCGCCGCCCACGGCACCGTCGCCCTGGTTGGCGGCAACCTGACCTACACCCCGACCGGCAACTACAACGGCCCGGACAGCTTCACCTACACGGTGACCAGCCCGACCGGCGTCACCGAAACGGCGACCGTCAACGTCACCGTCACCCCGGCCAACGACCCGACCCTGATCACTGGCGGCACCAGCGGTGCCGGCAACGAAGACACCACGATCAGCGGCACGCTGACCGCCACCGACGCCGACGGCCTCGCTGACGGCACGGTCTACACCGTCAGCACCAACGCCGGCCACGGCACGGCCAGCATCGACCCGGCCACCGGCACCTGGAACTACACCCCGGTCGGCGACTACCACGGCGCCGACAGCTTCACGGTCAGCCTCACCGACGACGCCGGCAACACCACGACGCAAGTCATCAGCCTGACCATCGCCGCCGTGGCCGACATCCAGAACGACAACCTGAGCACCACCGAAGACACCGCCGTCACCATCCTCGCCAGCGACCTGCTCGGCAATGACAGCTTCGAAGGCAGCCCGGTCGTCACCGCCGTCGGCAGCGCCGCCCACGGCACCGTCGCCCTGGTTGGCGGCAACCTGACCTACACCCCGAACGGCAACTACAACGGCCCGGACAGCTTCACCTACACGGTGACCAGCCCGACCGGCGTCACCGAAACGGCCACCGTCAACGTCACCGTCACCCCGGCCAACGATGCGACCACCGTCACCGGCGGCACCTCGGGTGCCGGCAACGAAGACACCACGATCAGCGGCACGCTGACCGCCACCGACGCCGACGGCCTCGCTGACGGCAGCGTCTACACCGTCAGCACCAACGCCGGCCACGGCACGGCCAGCATCGACCCGGCCACCGGCGCCTGGCACTACACCCCGGTCGGCGACTACAACGGCGCCGACAGCTTCACGGTCAGCCTCACCGACGACGCCGGCAACACCACGACGCAAGTCATCAGCCTGACCATCGCCGCCGTGGCCGACATCCAGAACGACAACCTGAGCACCACCGAAGACACCGCCGTCACCATCCTCGCCAGCGACCTGCTCGGCAATGACAGCTTCGAAGGCAGCCCGGTCGTCACCGCCGTCGGCAGCGCCGCCCACGGCACCGTCGCCCTGGTTGGCGGCAACCTGACCTACACCCCGACCGGCAACTACAACGGCCCGGACAGCTTCACCTACACGGTGACCAGCCCGACCGGCGTCACCGAAACGGCGACCGTGAACGTCACCGTCACCCCGGCCAACGATGCGCCGGTTGCCGGCGACGACAGCGCCAGCACGGCCATCAACCAGCCGGTGACGATTGACGTCAAAGCCAACGACAGCGACCCGGACAACGCGAACAATCAACTCACCGTCAGCAACCCGCTCGTAGACCCGACGAAGGGCAGCGTCACGCTCAATCCGGACGGCACGCTCACCTTCACTCCGGTCAGCAACATCACCGGCCCGGTCACCATTACCTACACCCTGACCGATCCGGACGGACTGACTGACACCGCGACGGTCACCATCAACGTCGGCACCAACACCGCGCCGGCCGGCACCGACAACAGCTTCACCTTTGCCGAAGACAGCAGCCAGGCCTTCACTGCCGCCGCCTTCGGCTTCACCGATGCCGACCTGGGTCAGACCCTGCAAGCCGTGCGTATCGACAGTCTGCCGGCGACTGGTAGCCTGACGCTGAACGGCGCAGCCGTCAGCGCCGGACAAATCATCGCCGCCGGCGACCTGGCCCAACTCCTCTACACACCGCTGCCGAACGGTAACGGTGCGCCGTACGCCAGCTTCAGCTTCTCCGTGCAAGATAGTGCCGGCGCCTTTGACAACGCACCGAACACCATTACGCTCAACGTCACCCCGGTCAACGACCTGCCATTCTCCACGCCGACGACCGTCAATATCGCCGAAGATCAGACCTATGTTCTGGGCAGCAGCGATTTCGCCATGAGCGACATTGACGGCACGATCGTCTCGGTCCATGTTGGCTCCGCCTCGGGCGGCGTCCTCCAGCAACTCGTTGGTGGCGTGTGGACCACGCTGACGATACCGGTCGGTGTCGGCATCGATGTCGCCAAGTCAGTCATCGATGCCGGGGAACTCAGATTTGTTCCGGTTGATGACCTGAACGGAAACGCCGTCGCTGGCATCAGCTACAAGCCGGTTGATGATCTGGGTGGTTCCCGCGCTGTATTTACGCAAGTCGCCATTCGCATCGCCGCCGTCGCCGACATCCAGAACGACAACCTGACCACCGCCGAAGACACCGCCGTCACCATCCTCGCCAGCGACCTGCTCGGCAATGACAGCTTCGAAGGCAGCCCGGTCGTCACCGCGGTCGGCAGCGCCGCCCACGGCACCGTCGCCCTGGTTGGCGGCAACCTGACCTACACCCCGACCGGCAACTACAACGGCCCGGACAGCTTCACCTACACGGTGACCAGCCCGACCGGCGTCACCGAAACGGCCACCGTCAACGTCACCGTCACCCCGGCCAACGATGCGACCACCGTCACCGGCGGCACCTCGGGTGCCGGCAACGAAGACAACACGATCAGCGGCACGCTGACCGCCACCGACGCCGACGGCCTCGCTGACGGCAGCGTCTACACCGTCAGCACCAACGCCGGCCACGGCACGGCCAGCATCGACCCGGCCACCGGCGCCTGGCACTACACCCCGGTCGGCGACTACAACGGCGCCGACAGCTTCACGGTCAGCCTCACCGACGACGCCGGCAACACCACGACGCAAGTCATCAGCCTGACCATCGCCGCCGTGGCCGACATCCAGAACGACAACCTGAGCACCACCGAAGACACCGCCGTCACCATCCTCGCCAGCGACCTGCTCGGCAATGACAGCTTCGAAGGCAGCCCGGTCGTCACCGCCGTCGGCAGCGCCGCCCACGGCACCGTCGCCCTGGTTGGCGGCAACCTGACCTACACCCCGAACGGCAACTACAACGGCCCGGACAGCTTCACCTACACGGTGACCAGCCCGACCGGCGTCACCGAAACGGCCACCGTCAACGTCACCGTCACCCCGGCCAACGATGCGCCGGTTGTGGGTAACGCATCTGTTACCGTATCCGAAGAAGGTCTGGCTGGTGGCATTGCCGATGGGGATGGCAATCCAACTGACAGTACTAATCTGACTGTACGCTCGGGTACTCTGAGCGTGCTTGATATCGATAGCGCTGTTTCAGTTTCCTTGCTGCAACCGTTGAGCGCATTGACGGCGGGTGGCGTTGCAGTAACGTGGAGTGGCTCCGGAACCCAAACATTGATCGGTTCCGCTGGTGGTATTGAGGTGCTGCGAGCCACCATCGACAACGCCGGGAATTACACGGTGACGCTCTCCAAAGCCATTGATCACGAGGCCGGTAATGATGAGAACATCGCAGCCATCGAGCTCCGTGTTTCGGTCAGTGATGGGGTTGCGGCACCGGTTCTAGGCAATCTGACGGTGAATATTGAGGACGACATGCCTGTCCTCAGCAATACGACGAATACCATCGCCGTCGATGTCGATACGATCGTTATCAACAGTTTGCAGGCTGGTTGGATCAACCCGCTTTTCCTGGGTGGTACGAATCAGACTTCGCAAACCAATACTGACGCCGATAGTTTCACCGACAAGATATTGTGGGGGAATCCGGCGAGCGGCAGCGGTCAGTCGGGCTATACGCTGGTTGATAGCACGGCGTTCGTCAGTGCAGTAGGAACGGAGGTGCACTCCGGGGAACTCTTCAAACTGGCAGACTTCAGCCACCTCAATTGGCCGATCTATTCCAATTCGTCGACCTTGGACAAAGTCACCCTGACGATGACTATGAATGTGGTCATTAATGGTGTGTCCACGCCGATCAACTTTACCGTTCTGCTGGATCACACTGAAACGCCGAATGACGGTGCCGATCCTCGGGACATCATCACCCTGCCGACTCAGGATGTGACGGTCTCTCTGGCCGGACAGGACTACGTTTTCCGTCTGGAAGGCTTCAAGAACGACGCTGGGCAGATCGTCAATACGATTTATACCGATGAGCAGGCGACTAACCCGTTCGGTATTTATGGCAGCGTAAGCACGGTTGATCCTCTGCCCACCGTTACTGGCTCGGTGGGCGGGAATATCGGTGCAGACGGACTGGGAACGGTGACCTGGGGGAATACTTCCAGCACTTACGGGACGATGGTCGCCAATGCCGATGGAACCTATCAGTTCGTGGTCAATCGCGCGACTCGCGACAGCCTGGCCTATGGTGATCTTCTGACGCAGACTTTCGCCTATACCATCACTGACAAGGATGGCGATTTGGTGGCCGGGTCGGTGACCATCGAAATCAAGGCTCCGGAAGTGGTCGAACTTACCTCGACATCAGCCACCATCAGCGGCCTCAATATGGGCTTGTCCGGTGAGTATTTTGGCTACAACGATACGCGTACCGGAACGGCTAGCGATCCCGCCTATCAGGGAACGACGAGTATTCGTCTGCATTCCGATGACGGTACGGCAGATGCTGGTGATCCTAATAATGTGGATCGTCTGGCTGACGTTGAGGAAATCATCGAAGGGCGAAATAACAATACCAACCTGATTAATAACGCCATTCTTTCCGATCCCATGAAGGCTGATGCCACCTTCTCGGCCAACAAGCTGGAATTCGGCCTGCCAACTGGCTCCAATATCCCGCTATTTAGCAATGATCTTGGCCAGAACGGTAAGGTTACAAGCGGTACGATTTCCGCAACGGCAGGTATTGAGACAAACAATCTCTACACTTTTCTCAAGGTTTCTTCCGGGAATGTTGATGGCCTGGCTGCAACCAGTGGCTTGGGCGATACGACCGATGCCATTATCCGGATGGTTGGTTACATCTATATTCCGGCCGGCGGTGTCTACGATATGCGAGTCACCGCTGACGATGGCTATCGTGTGCTGATCAATGGCCAGAACCTCGCTCAGGTTGACTTCATCCAGGCGACGGCAACGAAGATTTACACAGGTGTCACCCTTTCCGAAGGTTTGCAGCCTATCGAGATTCTGTATTGGGATCAGGGGGGGCATGCCAGCTTACGCGTCGAGTTCAAGGTGAGCGGTGCGGCCGACACTACCTACAAGATTATCGGCAATGACGAATACGCCTTGTTCTCGCCAACCGACGTGCCTGTCTTGGGTGCCAATCAGGATATCGTTGAATCCTCGACAAGCAATGGCGTTTGGCAGATTCGTGACGGTGAAACCTACAACGGTACCAATGAGGCAGAAAAGATTGTTGGCAGCGACGGCAAGGACACCATCCATGCGGGTGGCGGAAACGATATCGTTCAAGGCGGTAACGGATCTGATCTGATTTCAGGTGGTGCGGGCGATGACGTCCTGACTGGTGGTCTGGGGTCGGATACCTTTGCCTGGACGCTGGCTGATCAAGGCAGTGTTGGCTTGCCGGCAAAGGACATCATCACAGACTTCAATGTGGCGTCGAAGGCCACTGGTGGGGATGTGCTTGATCTACGCGATCTTTTGCCGACAGCAACAACAGTGAGCGCACTCGATACTTATCTCAACTTCAGCAAGTCTGGCAGCGATACGGTGATTGATGTGAAACCCGATGGTACAAACGTAACGCAGACGATCGTGCTGGCCGGCGTTGATCTGGGGGCCACCGGAACAAATGATGCAACAATCATCCAGGATCTGCTGACCAAAGGTAAGTTGATTACCGATTAAGCGGCTGCACCCCAAGGGAACTTCCTTTGGGGTGAAAACGGCAATAAAAAGGGGCGATTTTCATCGCCCCTTTTTATTGCCGCCCGCTGCAGCAGGCCAGTCGAAGATCGATCAGCCTTCGTGCTGGCGCAGCTTGGTAGCGTTGGGAATATGAATCTTTCGGCCTTCGACGACGATCAGGCCGAGCTCGGTCAGCTCATGCAGGATGCGCGAGAAATGTTCCTGGGTCAGGTTCAGGCGTGAGGCGATGATGCCCTTGTTGGTCGGCAGGGTGACGGCAACGTTGAAGCCTTCATGGTCGGCCTCGGGGAGTTCGCGCAGCAGATAGCCGATGATGCGTTGCTTGCCGGAGTGCAGCGAATAGGATTCGACGTCGTTCATCAGTTGATGCAGGCGCATGGCCATGCCGGCCAGCATCTTGCGGCACAGGTTGTGGTCGCGCTCCAGTTCCTCGAAGACGGCTGCCTTCGAGATGTGCAGCAGCAGCGAGTCGCTGAGCGCCTGGGCGAAGACGATGTAGGGTTTCTCCATGAACATCACGGCTTCACCGAAACTTTGTCCCTGACCGATGATCTCGACGACTTTTTCGCTGCCCTGCGAGGAAGTGAAGGCCAGCTTCATTTGCCCATAGACCAGCAAATGAAATCCGTTGCATGGGTCGCCCTTGTGAAAGAGGATTTCCCCCTTGGCGGCGTGCATTTCGCGGGTTCCCCGGGCGATGCGGGAAATCTCTTCCGGCGCCAGTCCGTTGAACAGCGGAATGTGGGTCAGTAGTGCTTCTATGTTGATTGGATTATTGCCATGCATGGTCATTTTGGCCTGAGCGAGGACGGCCGATGTTGTCATCCGGCTAGTTCTAATGCAATACGACTTTAGGACTAATTACTGACGAGTTAGTTGCACGTAAAGCAGAGGCAAGCGACGCGGTAATTCCTCCGGTTTGCGGATCACGCAGAATCCGGCCGGGCCGAAAAGATAGGGCAGGTAGGCGCCGGCTTCGTGGTCGATGGTCACGCAGAAGGGCGTCAGGCCCATGCGCCGGGCTTCATGCACGGCCATTCGGGTGTCCTCGATGCCGTAGCGGGAGTCGTAGATATCCAGATCGTTCGGCTTGCCGTCGGTGATGATCAGCAGCAGGCGGCGGCCGGCCGGCTGTTCGGCCAGGATATTGGCAGACTGGCGAATGGCAGCACCCATCCGGGTGTAGTAGCCGGGCTTGACGGCCAGGATGCGACCACGGGCGGCGGCGTCGTACTTGCCGGCGAAGTCCTTGAGCAGATGAAAACGGATGTTCTGGCGACGCAGCGATGAAAAACCATAGATGCCGAAACGGTCGCCGGTGGCGGTCAGTGCCTCGGAAAAAAGCAGCAGCGAGTCGCGGATGACATCGATGATGCGGTGCGAATCGGAAATCGGCGCATCGGTGGACATCGACAGATCGGCCAGCAGCAGGCAGGCCAGATCGCGCTCACAACGGGCCTGGGCCAGGTAGCCGCCAGTTTCCGGTGTGTGGCCCGAGGCGCGGTCGGCATGGTTGCGGACGCAGGAGTCGACATCGAGTTCAGGGCCGTCGGGTTGAGCCTTCAGCCAGCGCCGTTGTGGTGCCAACGCCGCGAACTGGCCACGCAGTTTTTTGGCGGTGGCGGCGAGCTCGGCTGGCAGCGCGGCGGGTTCGGCATCGCTGGCGACCATCGGCTGGAGCAGGCAATGCCTTTCCTGCATCAGCTCCTTGCGGTAATCCCATTCCGGCAGTGCAATGCCGGGGCCGATCGGCGTGTCGTCTTCGGCGGCCGAGGGCAGGTCAAGGTCGAACTTGACGCGTGATTTCGCCGTCTGGCCATCGCGGATCAGCGAAAGTTTGTCGAGATCCTTCGCGGCGTCGCGGGCATTGGGGTCTTCGTCTTCATCGAAAGCCCGGTTGACCCGCACATACTCGGCCCAGGTCGGCAGGCTTTCGGCCCGGAACATGGCCAGCATCGGATTCTTGTTATCCGGCGTTTCGACCTGTTCTGCCTTGTGGGCTTCCTTGGAAGTCGCACTATTGCCGGTGCCTTCGGGCGGGAGTTCTTCGTCGGGGTCGGCGACGCGGCTCGGCGTGCTTTCTTCCGATGCGATCAGCCAGAGCAGAACGGGTTGCGGTGGCCGAGACTTTTTTGAGTTGAGGGGGGGCAGGCCATCGACCGTGCCGGGGTCACGCATGGCCTGACGCAGCGCCTCTTCCTGGGCCGCTTCATCCGGGAGCAGATCGCTCGCGGGAAGGCGCCCGGCGATGTGGGCATCGACCAAGCGCTTGTAGCGTGAACGCAGTCCCGGGTAGCGCGCCAATGCGGCCTGACTGGCCCGCTGGTTGCGGATGAACCAGGCTTGTCCCGGTGCAACATCGCTGGCGGCCAGTGCGGCCAGCCACAGATAAAGGTCGCGATTGAGCGCTTTGTCGGGGAAGACTGCGATTTCGGGCGGCAAGCGCAGGGTTTCGGCATCGCGCCGGGCGTGCGCCACCTTCTCGCCGCTACCGGCCAGTCGTTGCAGCCAGCTGCGCCGGGCGCCATGCTGTTCGGCGGTCGCCGCCGCCACTTTCAGGCCGGGATCACCACCAAAGGCACGGAACAGGATGCCGGCCGTCTTTTCGATGTCGGCCAGTTTGACCGCTGCTTCCGGATAATGGCCGCCAGAGGTCTTGGTGACCCAGTTGTGCCAGAGTTTGCCAACGTATTCTTCCATGAATCAGATTTTCCCACCGGCATCTTCGTCGGTATTTGATAGGGCTGAAAAACCAGCCTCGTTGCGTTGTGCGGCGCTGCCGTTGACCCAGCGCAACAACTGGCCATTCGGGTTGTCGCGATTGACCGTCGCACAGGCCGAGATGCACTGGCCGCACTGGGTGCAGGCGAACATCCAGCGTTTGACGTTGCGTGGCTTCAGTCGCATCGGGCAGACGGCATCGCAGGCGCTGCCGGAGGGCGGAGCAGACTCCACGGGGCGTGGCCCCGTGGATGCGACCCCGGAGGCAGCGAGGGTTCCGGCGAGCGAGCTGCCGGCTGCTGAAAGGTGGTTTGCGCCGGAACAGCCGGAGGATGGGACAAGTGGGTCGCTGCTTTCGCGCAGGGCTTGCCGGGCGAGAACGGTGTTGCCGGCAGTGCCGCAGCCTTGCATGCAGCTGGCGCAATCGGTCAGTCGCTTGCGGTCGAAGCCGACCACCATCGCCTTCTTGTTCACGATCCAGGCAAAGCTCTGGAAGATGCCGATGGCGCAGCCGTAGCGGCAGAACAGGTGGCGGGCGAACAGGAATTCGAGGGTCAGCACCGTGGTTGCCGCGCTCAGGAAAATGACCTCGCCGCGATAAAGCGTGAAGGTCAGCAGCCCGTGATAGACCTGAAACGGCGGCATCAGGTAGGTCAGCAGCACGACCGCCCAGGCAAAGGCAAAGCCGATGGCGGCAGGAACGACGGCCAGCCAGTAGCGCCGGTCGCGTGGCATCGGGGTGCCGTCGGGTTCCCATGGCGGTGTCTGTTTCTTGTCCCAGACTGAATGCTTGCCGGTGGCACGCAGCATCAGACGGTTGATGGTTTCGACCACGGAAAAATGCGGGCACAGCCAGCCGCAGTAGAGGCGGCCCCATTTCCAGGCGACAGCGATGATCAAGCCCAGCGTGCCGAGAATGGGCAAAAACAGGTAAAGAATCAGGTTGGCCGCAGCGCTCAGCGGGTCGCCGGTGCCGGCGAGCAATGCGTCGAGGCCGATATGCCAGGGACGGGTCAGGAAATAGGCGTGGCGCTCGGTCAGGTCGTAGCGCAGCAGGTCGAAAATCGGGGTGACCGTGAATAGCGCGAAAAATCCCATCTGCGCCAGCAAGCGGGCGCGTTGCAGGGGTTGTTTTTTCATGCCTGGTCGGTGTCGACCGCCGGGCCGATCAGTGGATAACGCCAGGTCTGCCCGGCCAGTGCCTTGGCCAGCCCGAACATGCCGAACATGACCAGCGTGGAATGCACGCAGGTGAAATACATGATGACGGCGACCCAGGTCCATTCCCAGTCGAGGCCGCCGAGGGCGATGAACAGGCCGCTCAGGACGACGATCAGCAGGCCGCCGTAGAGGCTGACGAAGGTGGTTTGCTTGAGGTGCTGGCGGGCCAGGCGTGGCGCGTTGTCCTTGTTCCTGAGCCATAGCCAGAACAGGACAGCGAAGCAGATACCTGGCACCAGCAGCAGGTTGCCGAGGTACAACGCCTCGGCCAGCACGGCCAGGTTCTGGCCGGGCGTGCGTTCGTCGAAGCCGGTGTCAGCGTCCGAAAGTGGCATTGACGATTTCCATCAGCGCCTCGACGGTTTCCTCGTCGTCGGTCAGGCTTTCGACCAGGGCGGCGCGGCAGGCAGCCGAGACATCGAAGCCGGACTTGATCAGCGTT
Organism: Ferribacterium limneticum; assembly: GCF_020510625.1. Taxonomy (NCBI): domain Bacteria; kingdom Pseudomonadati; phylum Pseudomonadota; class Betaproteobacteria; order Rhodocyclales; family Azonexaceae; genus Ferribacterium; species Ferribacterium limneticum. The sequence goes on from NZ_CP075191.1 coordinate 1,049,356, forward strand.
GCGGCATAGACCAGCAGGCGGGTACTGGCGACTTCTTCGAGGTCGCGATCCTTGAGCGCACGGAAGGCCTTGCCGATGCCGACCAGGCGTTTGGCCAGATCGACATCGCAGCCGGTTTCGCCGAGCAGGATGGAAATTTCGCGTTCGGCTCCGGGGAAATCGAAGCGCATCGAGACAAAACGCTGGCGGGTTGATGGTTTCAGACCCTTGAGCAGGTTCTGGTAGCCGGGGTTGTAGGAAACGACCAACATGAAGTTGTCCGGTGCGACCAACATCTCGCCAGTGCGGTCGATGGGCAGGATGCGGCGGTCGTCGGCCAGCGGGTGGAGGACGACGGTGGTGTCCTTGCGGGCCTCGACCACTTCGTCGAGGTAGCAGATGCCGCCTTCGCGCACGGCACGGGTCAGCGGGCCGTCGCTCCAGTAGGTACCCTTGTCCGAAATCAGATGGCGACCGACCAGGTCGGCGGCGGTCAGATCGTCATGGCAGGCGACGGTATAGAGCGGCAGCTTCAGGCGGGCCGCCATGTGCGAGACGAAGCGTGTCTTGCCACAGCCGGTCGGGCCCTTGATCAGGAGCGGCAGGCGCTGGTGGAAGGCGTGTTCGAACAGGGCGATTTCGTTGCCGGAGGCTTCGTAGAAGGGCAGGTCGGTCATTTAAGGGAAATCCAGTAAGCAAGCAGAATCAGGCTGGAAACGAGTATAAGCCAGCCTTCGAGGAGGATGCGCCAGAGTCGCGGTGCCTCGCGCAACTCCATGAAATCGAGGATGACCAGTCGGCCCTTGATGAAGGCAATAAGCAGCATGGCGACGATGGCCGAGGTGCCGGCGGCACCGACTTCACCGAGGTACCAGGTAATCACGGTGGCAATGATGAGGATGATCCAGGCCCGATGGGCGGGGTTCTTGAGCAGGTCCATGGTCAGCGCATCACGTAAACGAGTGGGAAAAGCACGATCCACAGCAGATCGACCATGTGCCAGTAGGCGGCGCCGCTTTCCAGTCCATGGGCGTTATGGCTGCCGTAGGCACCCTTGCGGGACTGGAACCAGAGAACCGTCAATATGACCATGCCGAGTATGACGTGCATGAAATGGAAGAAGGTCAGCGAGATGTAGAACATGTAGAAGGTGTTGGTCGACATCGAAATGCCGGCGCCGAACTTGGCCGCATATTCGATGACCTTGACGACCAGAAAGCCGCCACCACAAAGCCAGCCAAGGAGGATGTTGCGCGAAATGGCCGGGCGGTTGTCGTGATGGGCTGCCTGAACGGCGAGCACGATGAACCATGAGCCGGTAATCAGCAGCAAGGTGTTCAATGCGCCAAGATTGCGATCCAGCGTCTGCTGGTAGAGGTTGAACATCTCGACATTTTTTGCCCGCGCAAAGGCGTACGAAGTAAAGAAGACAGCGAAGGCGAACATCTCGGCCAGAATGAAGAACCAGATGGCAAGGTCGCCGGGCAGCCGACGACTCGGTGGCGTATCGGATTGCTGGGTGGCGGGCGGGCTGTTATTCATCATGTCCCGCATGTTAGCGGCTTGACGCTGGCCGGGACTTGATCTGCCCCAAAATAAAAACGGCCCGGGATGGCCGGGCCGTTGCTGCCGAGAAATAGCTTGCTTACTTGCGGCGACGCGCAGCAAAGCCCACCAAACCCAAGCCGGCCAGCAGCATGGCGTAGGTTTCCGGTTCCGGCACGGCGGTCAGCACGAACAGGCGGGAATTGGTTGTGCCACTGTCTTCGGCGACGAGATAGATAGTCCCTTTTTCATCAACCGTCACGCCTTCGATGGCTTGGGTGGTGACGTCGGACAGGTCAAAACTGCTCAGTACGGTGCCGGTAGCGCGATCGAGTTCCACCAGCTTTTTGGAATCCAGGCTGAGGATCAGCAGATTGTCGGCGGCAGCGGTGCCAGTCAGGGCGTCGACCGGTGACAGGGTCTGGATGTCGGACAGGCTGTTCAGACCGAACAGGCTGCTGGCGCCCGAGTTGAGTATGGTCGTGCTGGCCGTTCCCCCACCGACCGCGAAGCTCAGGGTGCTCTCGCGCAACTGAGCCGGATCGTCCTGCTTGACGCTGTAGAACTTGCCGGTGAGCGGGTCGTAGCTGATGCCTTCGGTGCCGACGTTTTTGACGCTGGTGGTGCTGCCCATGATGGCGACCTTGGGCTGGTTGTTGAGCATCACCGAACCTCCGTTGCTGAAAGCGAACTGGTAGGCAATCTGTGGACGCTCGTCGACGACCACCAACTGGCCGTTGCCGAGGTAGGTCAGACCTTCCGCATCGTTGTTGCTACTAGCTGTTCCGGTCCAATCGAAGGCCATCGAGCCCAGGGTCTGGCCGGTCTTGGAAATTTCCACGACACCCAGGCCTTCATCACCGACAAAGAACAACGTGCCGCGGTCGCGGGCGTAGGTGACGGCGGAGGCTTCGAGGCCCATTTTGCCCAATGCATCGAGCGCGTAGTTGCCGGTTACCTGGTAGTTGGCGAGATTGATCGAGGTCTGGGCGGAAGCCGCCATGCTGCAGAGGGCGGCGAGGGCGACAATAATTTGTTTGAGTTTCATTTTTTCTCCGGAATTGGGGCTCGCAGCAGTGATGCCGGGGAAATTCCGGCAATCGATTTTGACAGTGGCTGATTACCGGTCGATGAACGGATTTGGGATAAACCTAAGCCGATCGGATTAGGCTTCGCTGCTTCGCTGCTTCGATGGCGAGAAAAGCCCTGAGTGCAGGGAAGCGCTGTCAGCCAAAACGGCGGTTGCCCGGTAGGCGGTGTGTGCGGTTAGCCACTCAACGGGTTCGGGCGGAACCACATCAGCGGAATCTAAAGCGTGGATCGCCAAGGCAGTCGATCGTCATTGCCTACTAAGCGTCAGGATTGAACGCTCGGCCATGGTGGCGGGCCAGGCTGCCCGTCTGCAGTCGATTTTGGCCAATAAAAAAGGCGCGGTCCGAAGAACCGCGCCTTGGGTGCCACCAGGAGGAGTTATCCCCTTATGCGGCTTCCTTCTCGTCACCGCCCACAAAGAAGCTGATGATGTAGATGATGAGGCCGATCAGGAAGGCAACGCCTGCCCATTCGCGCATCCAGTAGAACAGCGAAATCTTGTCCTGCGCCACCATGAAGGGCAGCGGAGAATCAGAAACGCGTTGCAGCCAGACTTGCAGGATGCCGGCAGCGGTCAGGAACAGGGTGATGAAGACGATAGCGACCGTCATCAGCCAGAACGACCACATTTCCAGCACTTGCGACTTGTTGCTGTTGGCAGCACGGCCGCGCAGGATGGGCATGGCATACGAGATCATCATCAGGTTAACCATGGCGTAGGCGCCATAGAAAGCCATGTGGCCGTGAGCCGCGGTGATTTGCGTGCCGTGCGTGTAGTAGTTGACCGGAGCCAGGGTGTGCAGGAAGCCCCACACGCCAGCGCCCAGGAAGGCCATCACGCCGGTGCCCAGCGCCCATAGCACAGCAGCCTTGTTCGGATGCTCGCGACGGCGACGGTTCACCATGTTGAAGGCAAACACGGTCATGCCAAAGAACGGGATTGGTTCCAGAGCGGAGAAGATGGAACCCCACCACTGCCAGTATTCCGGCGTACCGATCCAGAAGTAGTGGTGACCCGTACCGATGATGCCCGAGATCAGCGTCAGGGTGACGATGACGTACAGCCATTTTTCGATCACTTCACGGTCAACACCGGTCGTCTTGATCAGCACGAAGGCCAGGAAGGAGCCGAGGATCAGTTCCCATACGCCTTCAACCCAGAGGTGCACCGTCCACCACCAGAAGAACTTGTCGAGAACGACGTTCACCGGGTTGTAGAAGGAGAACAGGAAGAAGACGGCGAGGCCCCACAGACCGAGCAGCAGAACGATCGAGATTGCCGTCTTCTTGCCCTTCAGCACCGTCATGGTGATGTTGAACAGGAAAACCAGCGCAACGACGACGATACCAAGCTTGGTTGGCAGCGGCTGTTCCAGGAACTCGCGACCCATGGTTTCGAGCAGGCCGTTACCGGTCAGCTCGGCCAGGGTGGCGTATGGAACGGCCAGATAGCCAACGATGGTCAGCGCACCAGCGACCAGGAAGATCCAGAACATGAGCAGCGCCAGTTTCGGGCTGAACAGTTCGGTTTCTGCTTCTTCCGGGATCATGTAGTACGCGCCGCCCATGAAGCCAAAGAGCAGCCACACGATCAGCAGGTTGGTGTGGACCATGCGGGCCACGTTGAACGGAATGGCGGGGAACAGGAAGTCGCCGAGCACATACTGCAGGCCAAGAATCAGGCCGAACAGGATCTGACCGACAAACAGACCGATTGCCGCGATGAAGTAGGGTTTTGCAACCGCTTGAGATTTAAATTGCATGTTCAGTTTCTCCTCTCGATCAGCCTTGGTCGTTGGGCGGCCAGTTGGCATCGTTGATCGAATTGACGTGCTTCAGGAAAGCCACGATGGCGTTCAGCTGCTCGTCGGTGAAGTTGAACTGCGGCATGCTGCGGCGGCCTGGGATGCCCTCTTTCGGACGGCTCTGGATGAATGCCTTGACGCCTTCGTCGCCGTAGCGAACGATGACGTTGCCCAGTTCCGGGGCAAAGTAGGCACCTTCACCCATCAGGGTGTGGCAACCGATACAGTTATTTACTTCCCATAGCTTCTTGCCTTCGGCGACCTGCGGCGTAATGTTCTGCCGCATGTCACGTTTCGGAAGTTGCGAATGGGTGTCGAATGACAGCGCAAGGAACAACAGGAAGAAGAAGACCGTCCCCCCGTAAAATATGTTCCGCGCCATCGATTTGGTGAAAGCGCCACTCATTGTTTTTCCCCCTTTCGGAAATTGTTTGGCCGGCCGATGGTATTTGCATGGCAGAGCTCGGGGCTTTGATGTTCGCTAAAAAAGCGGAAATACTTGAGCCGGACAGGGGAGGCGTCGGCGGTATACTGCGGTTTCCTGACATTGAAAGTATTTCATGGCCGCAGCCAACGACACCGCCAGCATGGCGCTCTTTTGCGACTTCGAGAACATCGCTCTCGGCGTACGCGATGCCCAGTATGAAAAATTTGATATTCGCCCGGTCCTGGAGCGTCTGCTCGCCAAGGGCAGTATCGTCGTCAAGAAGGCGTATTGCGACTGGGATCGCTACAAGGCCTTCAAGGCGGCCATGCACGAGGCCAATTTCGAGCTGATCGAAATTCCCCATGTTCGCCAGTCCGGCAAGAACTCGGCCGACATCCGCATGGTCGTCGATGCGCTCGACCTCTGCTATACCAAGGCGCATGTGGATACCTTCGTGATCATCTCCGGTGACTCCGATTTCTCGCCGCTGGTCTCCAAGTTGCGCGAAAACGCCAAGAAAGTGATCGGCGTCGGCGTCAAGCAGAGCTGTTCGGACCTGCTGGTGACCAATTGCGATGAATTTATCTATTACGACGATCTGGTTCGCGATCGCGAGGCCGGGCGCGGGACGCAGCAGCGCCGCGAACGCGAAAAACGCTCACCGGAAGAAGAGGCCAAGCGTCGTGACAAGCAGGAAGAGCGCAAGAGCAAGGCGATCGATATCGTTTCGGCTACCTTTGTCGACCTGATGGCCGACCGAGGCGAAAGCGAGCGAATCTGGGCCTCGGTGCTCAAGGAAGTGGTCAAGCGGCGCAACCCGGGCTTCAACGAGAGCTATTACGGCTTCCGGACCTTTGGCAATCTGCTCGAAGAGGCAGCTGGTCGCGGTCTGCTCGGTTTTGGCCGTGACGATAAAGGCGCCTTCGTGTTCCGCGGCCCGCAACGTCCACCGGTGATCGAGGGAGAGGTCGCGACACAAGCAGAAATCGCGGAACCCGCCGAGGCAAGTGTTCGCGAGCCGGCGGCAGCGGAAGTCCCGGCCATCGAGTCGGAACCGACGGGCAATGCCCGTCGTCGAGGCGGGCGTCGTGGGCGTAACGGCAAGGATCGTGCGTCGACCGACATGGTCGAGGTCGCGCCGGTGGCTGATGTGGCGCCAGCCATCTCTGAAACGGCTCCGGTGGTGTCAGGCGAAGCGCCGACTGCCGAGCCTGTTGTGCCGAGCGAGGACAAGCCGCGCCGCGGTCGTCGTCCGCGCAAGGTGTCTGCACCCGATGCCGCGCCAGCCCCCGTCGAAATGCTGGTTGCGGAAGCGGCCGTCGCCGAGCCGAAACCGGCCAAGGCCAAGCGGCAGCCCCGCTCTCCGCGGGCCCGCAAGCCAAAAACCGGGGAAGCTACGGAAAGCTGATCGCCAAGACGCTTGGCCTGACTGTCTTATTCACTTGTCCCGTCAGGTCAAGCGGTTCTAAATGACATTGAGCAGCTTGCCACGTAGCGATTCGGCTTCGCGCTTGCCATCGCGCGACATCACAATCGAGTGATACCACTCATCGTAAAGCGCCCGCAGCTCAACGTGCCCGGCCGCATTTTCCAGGCGATCCAGCAGTGAACTGGTGCCGAGGGCGCCGACAAAGGCGTTCAGCGTGTTGATCATGAAATTGCGCGCCTGCTGCAGGCGCACCGGATCCGGGTTGCTCGGCAACTCACTGAAAGCGGTAATCGCTGGCAAGGCCGCCGGGGTGGCGGCGCCGGGCGGAATGCCGGCAATATCATGGAACTCGATATAGCCTTCTTCTTCGAGCATGCCGAGCGTATGTTGCAGGTCGTCAGCCGGCAACATCCCGCGCAGTTCCTCGACAGATCGCTTTCCGTCAACGAAGATCAGCAAGCGTCGCACGCGCGGCGACAGCCCTCCTGCCTTCGTGGCGATTTCGTCATGCCCCTTCGGGGTCTTTGCGAAAACAACGCCCATGGTTTGTCTCCAACTAGGTGTGAAATTTTGTAACGCATTGTACTAAACGAAAAAACCCGCCAGTAGGCGGGTTTTTATCAAGTGTGAATTAGTTCTCGGTCAGGCTGCAGCTTGCACCGGAATCTTGTGGCCGCGACGCACGATGCGATTCTGTGAATCGACGTAGATCAGGTCCGGCTCGTGTTTGGCCAGTTCCACCTCGTTATAGACGGCGAAGGTGGCGATGATCAGGATGTCGCCCGGTGCGGCACGGCGGGCAGCGGAACCATTGACGGAAATGACACCCGATCCGCGTTCGGCGCGGATGGCATAGGTCGTGAAACGCTCGCCATTGTTTACGTTCCAGATATCGATCTGTTCGTATTCCTTGATGTTTGCCGCTTCGAGCAGGTCTTCATCGATGGCGCAGGAACCCTCGTAGTGCAGGTCGGCATGGGTGGCCGTGACACGGTGCAACTTGGATTTCAGCATTGTTCTCTGCATGGTTTCACTCATCCAGATAGTTGGGGGAAGCGCATTGTAGCGACAATAGCCCCCCTGTCAACGGGCGTAATTATGGATATTCCGACCGCGTCAAATCTCGATGTTATCGATCAGCCGCGTGCTTCCCAAGCGGCTGGCGGCAAGCACCACCAGCGGGGCGTTTACGCCTTTCGGCATGGATAGGTCGGACTGTTGTCGCACCGCAACATAATCCGTTTTCCAGCCGGCGGCAGACAGTGTTGTAATGGCTGCATTTTCCAGTTTGATGGTGTCGGTTTCGCCGGAACGAATGGCGGTACGGATTTCGTTGAGCAGGCGATACAGCCGCGGCGCTTCGGCGCGTTCGCTGGTGCTGAGGTAGCCATTGCGTGACGAGAGGGCGAGGCCATCCTCGGCCCGCACCGTTTTGCCGCCGATGATGTCGATAGGCAAAGCCAGCTGGCGGGTCATGTTGCGGATGACCATCAACTGCTGGTAATCCTTCTTGCCAAAGACGGCAGCCTGCGGCTGGACGCAGTTGAACAGTTTGAGAACAACGGTAGCGACGCCGCGGAAATGGCCGGGGCGGAATTCGCCATCAAGGATGTTCTGGATGGCCGGCGGTTCGACGGTGTATTCCTGCGGTTCCGGATAAAGATCGGCTTCGGTCGGGGCGAACAGCACATCGACGCCGGCGGCGGCCAGCTTGTCGCAGTCGGCCTGGAAGGTGCGCGGATATTTGTCGAAATCCTCGTTCGGGCCGAATTGCAGGCGATTGACGAAAATCGACGCGACCACCGTGTCGCCTTGGGCACGGGCCTGTTCCATCAGGCTGATGTGGCCGGCGTGCAGGTTGCCCATGGTCGGCACGAAAACGAGGCGGCCATGGTTTTTCAGTGCGGCGCGTAGGTCGGCAATGCTGGAATGGATTTGCATATGCTTGGTTCAGGAAGGGTTTTTGTCGAATCGTCATTCCCGCGTCCCACAGGGACTTCCTGCGGTCGCAGGTGGGAATCCAGCGGCTCTGGGTCCCCGCTTGCGCGAGGACGACGCGTATCAGGCAGCGTAAGTGTGTTCCGGACCCGGATAGCTGCCATCTTTGATGGCGGCGACGGCGCGGCAGGCGGCATCATGAATGCTGCTGGCGCCTTCCATGAAATTCTTGACGAACTTGGCCTTCTTGCCGGGCGGAATGTCGAAGGCGTCGTGCAATACCAGCACTTGACCGGAACAGTCCCTGCCGGCACCGATGCCGATGGTGATGATGTGCAGGCTGGCGGTGACTTCGGCGGCCAGTGCGGCCGGAATGGCTTCGAGGACGATCATCGTCGCGCCGGCATTCTGCACGGCAAGAGCATCATCCTTGAGCTTTTGCGCCGCCGCTTCGCCCTTGCCCTGGACCTTGTAACCGCCCAGTGCATGGACTGATTGAGGCGTCAGGCCGACATGGCCGCAGACCGGGATACCGCGGTCGACCAGGAATTTGACGGTGGCAGCCATTTCCTTGCCGCCTTCCAGCTTGACCATCTGGGCGCCGGCTGCCATCAGCGTCACCACGTTGCGGAAGGCTTGTTCCGGCGATTCCTGATAGCTGCCAAAAGGCATGTCGGCAATGATGAATGCACGGTCGGAACCACGCTTGACGCAGGCGGTGTGGTAGGCGATATCGGCGACGGTGACCGGCAGGGTCGTGTCGTGGCCCTGGATGACGTTGCCCAGCGAATCGCCGATGAGCAGGCATTCGACGCCGGTACCATCGAGCAGACGCGCAAAGCTGGCGTCGTAGGCGGTGAACATGACGACCTTCTCGCCGGCCTGGTAGAGCTTGGCGAGATCGGCCTGGGTCAGGCGACGGGTAATGGTTTGAGCAGACATGATGGTTTACGTCCTGAAGACGAAATAGACGGCGCCTAGGATACACAGAGCGGCCCACAAGTAGTCAAGCTTCAGTGGCTGGTCCATGTAGAAAACGACGAAAGGCACGAAGACGGCCAGCGTGATGACTTCCTGCAGGATCTTGAGCTGGCCGAGGTTGAGCTCGGTATTGCCGATGCGGTTGGCCGGCACCTGCAGCAGGTACTCGAACAGCGCGATGCCCCAGGACAGCAGCGCGGCAATCCACCATGGCTTGTCGTTGAGGTTCTTGAGATGGGCGTACCAGGCGAAAGTCATGAAGACATTCGACAGGGCCAGCAGCGTCACCGTCTGCCAGAGCACGGGGATGTGCAGGCCGAAGAGGGTCACAACTTGACGATGCCCTGATTGGCGACGGCCGGCAGCCAGGCGGCAATGCTGCCGCGACCGGGAATGACCAGGTCGGGCGCGATTTCGGCCAGCGGCTGGAGGACGAAAGCGCGCAGGTGGAGGCGCGGGTGGGGCAGGGTCAGGCACGGTAGGTCGATCAACTGGTCGTTGTAGAGCAGGATGTCGAGATCCAGCGTGCGCGGCCCGTTGCGCTCGGCGCGAACGCGGCCGAAACGGTGCTCGATGTCGAACAAGGCGTCGAGCAGCGCTTCCGGGGCCAGGCCGGTTTCCAGTTGGGCAACGGCATTGACGAATTCCGGCTGTTCGGTGATGCCGACCGGCGCCGTCCTGTACAGCGAAGAGCTATGAACGACGCGGCTTTCCGGCAGGTTGGCCAGGGCGCCGAAGGCAGCGCGCACGGTGGCCGCCGGGTCGCCGAGGTTGGCCCCCAGCGCAATGTAGGCAGTGTTCATTCAGCGGTGTTGTCTGAGCCGCCAGCGCCGGCCGGTTTTTTCTTGCGGCGCCGGCGTTTCTTGTCGCCGGCCTGATCGGGGACCAGCATGGCGGCGCGCTCATCCCCATCGACGCTCTGGAAACGGGTCCACCAGTCGGCCAGTTCCATGTCGATTTCACCAGCCTGGGCGCGCAGGACCAGGAAGTCGTAGCCGGCGCGGAAGCGCGGCTGTTCAAGCAGACCATACGGGCGTTTACCGGCACGGGCTTCGAAGCGCGGCTGCAGGGCCCAGATGTCCTTGATGTCGCCAGCGATGCGGCGGGTGATGGCGAGCTTTTCGCCTTGCACGTCGAGCACGGTATCCATCGCCTGATAGAGCGCCGGAATCTTGGCTTCACCCTTGGCCTTGAGCTTGTCCCAGTGGGCCAGTACTTCGTGCCAGAGCAGCGTCGCGAACAGGAAGCCGGGCGAGGTGCCCTTGCCGCGGCGGACGCGCTCGTCGGTGTTGGCCAGGGCCAGCATGACGAATTTTTCGCCCATCGGCTGTTCGAGAATGACGTCGAGCAGGGGCAGCAGGCCGTGGTGTAGGCCTTCGTCGCGCAACTGGGTGATGCATTTGACCGAGTAGCCTGAGGTCAGCAGCTTGAGCATTTCGTCGAACAGGCGGGCGGCCGGGACGTTTTCCAGCAGGTCAGCCATTTCGCGGATCGGCTTTTTGGCCTCCGGGTCGATGATCAGGCCGAGCTTGGCAGCGAGGCGGACGGCGCGCAGCATGCGGACCGGGTCTTCGCGGTAGCGGGCGCGCGGCTCGCCGATCATGCGCAGGGTTTTCTGCTTGAGATCGCCAACGCCGTGGTGATAGTCGATGACCGCTTCGGTGGCCGGGTCGTAATACAGCGCGTTGGCCGTGAAGTCGCGGCGGGCGGCATCGTCGGCATGGCTGCCGAAAACGTTGTCGTGCAGCACGCGGCCGTGTTCGTCGGTCTTGGTCTTTTCGTCGAGCATGCCGCGGAAGGTAGTCACTTCCAGCGTTTCCGAACCCATCATGACATGCACGATCTGGAAGCGGCGGCCGATGATGCGTGAGCGGCGGAAGGCGCGGCGGACTTCTTCGGGCGTGGCATCGGTGGCGATGTCGAAATCCTTCGGTTCGGCGCCGATCAGCAGGTCACGCACCGCGCCGCCAACGACGTAGGCCTTGAAGCCATGACTTTGCAGGGTTTCGCAGGTACGGCGGCTGCCACTGCTGATGCGGTCGCGGGTGATGCCGTGGCTGGAGACGGGAATGACGGCTGGCTCGTGGCGGCTGGCCTTGGGTTTCTTGCCGCTGAAAACGCGGGAGATAAGTTTGCGAATCACTTGTACCGATCGAAGAGCGTTTGGGGCGCTGCGGAAAAGGCGAAATTCTACCGCAATGTAATGATTTTCCAGCCCATTTCGCCGGCATGGGCGCGCAGCTTGTCATCCGGATCGACGGCCACCGGGGTCTTCACCTTCTGCATCAGCGGCAGGTCGTTGTGCGAATCGCTGTAAAAGAAGCTGTTATCGAAGCTGCCCCACCACAGGCCGAGCGATTCCAGCCAGCTATCGACGCGGGTGATCTTGCCGGCCTGGAAGGAGGGTGTGCCGCGCGGGCCGCCGGAAAAGGCACCGAGTTCGGTATCGACCGCCGGGACCGTGCCGATCAGGTGCGGGATGCCGAATTCACGGGCGATCGGGCCGGTCACGAAGCTGTTGGTGGCAGTGACGATGGCGCACAGGTCGCCGGCGGCCAGGTGTTGGGCGACCAGTGCTTTGGCCTGCGCGGTCATGATCGGCCGGATGTGGCGGTCCATGTATTCGCGATGCCAGGCGTCGAGTTCGCTGCGGCTGTGGCGAGTCAGCGGTGCCAACTGGAAGATCAGGAATTCGTAGATGTCCAGCGTGCCGGCCTTGTATTGCTCATAGAACTGGATGTTCTTGGCTTCCTGCAGTTCGCGATCGACGACGCCCTTGCTGATCAGAAATTGGGCCCACTCGAAATCAGAGTCGCCGGCGAGGAGGGTGTTGTCGAGGTCGAAGAGGGCGAGATTCATGAGGAAGCTTCCATGTTGAGCAGTTCGCGCAGCAGCGGCAGGGTCACCGGGCGCTTTTGTTCGAGGGTGTATTCGTCGAGGGCGACGATGATGGTCGACAGCGTGCGCATGTCGCGCGGGGCGTGGCGCATCAGGTAATCGATCAGTTCCGGTGTCAGCTTGAGGGCGCGTTCCCTGGCCTGGGCGCCCAGCGCGGCGGCCTTTTCGGCATCGGAAAGCGGTTGCAGCCGGCAGATCAGGCCGGAGCCGAGGCGGGTGCGCAGGTCTTCGCGCAATGCCAGGTGGGCCGGCGGCTGATCTGCCGCGGTCATCAGCATGCCCGAGCTCATCTTGAGGCGGTTGAAATGGTTGAACAGCGCGATCTGGCCGGTTTCATCCAGCAATTCAACGTGGTCGACTGCCAGTTGCTCGGCCGTCGGGGCCGTCTTCAGCGCCGGGTCGAGCGCCGCGTCGACATAGGCAAAGCCGCTCGCCTGGAGCAAGTGCGAGCGTCCCGATCCGGCTTCGCCCCACAGGCAGAACGAGCTATCGGCACGCGTGCCAGCCAGCCATTCGGTGAGCAGGGCGAGTGTTTCTGCATTGCCCCCGGCGACGAAGTTATCCAGCGTGGGCGGGCTTTCGGGCAGCAAGTCGAGAATCAGCTGGCGCATCGGGCGATTGGAATGAAACAGGGGCCGCGATTTTAACATTTGTCCTGAAATCGGCCCGGGTTTCAGCCGGGGGAATGAAGTCGGCGAGGCGCCGCTCGCTTTGCTGCAGGCGCTGAAGAGGAATCTCCCCCCGCTCCAGCGCCTGGGCCGCCGCATAAACGGCGCGATAGACCTGGCGTGGATCGTAGGAAACGAGCACCAGATCAATGCCGGCCGCCAGCGCTTCACTCGCCACCCGGCCGACGCCAAGATCGTAGACCGCACCCATGTTGAGGTCATCGGTAATCAGCACCCCGTCGTAGTCCCACTCGCTGCGCAGCAGGCCATCGACTACGGCTGCCGAGTGCGAGGCGGCGCGTTGCGGGTCGATGGCGGCGAGCGTGACATGGCCGAGCATGATGGCCGCGCCGGGGTGGCTGGCCAGTTGGCGGAAGGGTTGCCAGTCGGTGGCCAGCGCGGCCGGCGGTTCGTCGAGTCGCGCCGGGCGCAGATGGGTGTCCTGCCTGACCCGGCCCAGACCGGGGAAGTGCTTCAGCGTGGCGCGGACGCCGCGTTCGCTCAGGCCATCGATATAACCCGCCGCGACGGTGCCGACGGTGGCCGGGTCGTCGGCAATGGCGCGGGCCGAAAGCCGGGTCAGACGGTCGTGGGGGTTGTCGGTGCCGGGTGGTCGCAGGTCGACGACCGGGCCGAAATTGAGATTGACGCCGAGCGCGCTCAAGCCTTGTCCCTGCTGCGCCCCGTAGCGGTGGGCGCGCCAGCGCTGGTCCCCCGCCCCGACGAGGCTGGCCAGCGGCGGCATGGCTTCGAGCAGCGGTGAAAGATGCGAAACCGGACCGCCTTCCTGATCGCCGGCGACGATCAGTGGCGGCAGTCCGGCCCGCTGGCGGATGGCTTGCAGCTCGGCAATATCGGCCGCCACTTCGGCCAGCGTGCGGCCGCGCAGGTTGCGTTTGGCCAGGTAGATGCCGCCGATCAGGCCGCGCGCGGCCAGGGTTTTTACCTCCGCGAAATCGGTGTAGCCGACGATGAAATGGCCGCCCACGGCCTGCATGCTGTCGCCGCCACTCAGCACGGCGGCCCGTTGCAGCTGATATTCGCCTTCACGAAGCAGCGTGACGATGATGACGGCGAGGAGCAGAACCACCAGCAATCGCCCCGGAAAGCCGCCTCGCCAGACCAGACCGGCCATCGCCAGGGCAAGCAGCAGCGGCGTTTCGACATGGCGCAGCCAGAGCATCAACGGGTGTTTCAGGTGCCAGGCGAGGCCGAGCAGCAACAGCGAAAAGAGCAGGGGGAGCAGGCGAAGAAAAGGGAAAATGAAAAGGCCGGCGGCCCTGCCGGCCGGCCTGGTGCTCAGAGAAAGTTTCATGGCGCGCTGGCTTCGCTGTCAGGGTTGAGCTGGGCGCCGAGGCGGTACCAGTCGAGGCGGCGGGTGGCGAGCATGGTGGTGCCGAGAGCGAGGAAGAGCAGCACGCTGCCCATCAGCAAGGCGTTGTCCTCGGAGAGCAGCACGCCGTAGAGCACGCCGTAAAGGCCGGTCAGTCCGGCGCCGAAGGCCAGGCCTTGGCGCATGCCGCCAAGCGCGCCGGCCAGATAGGTGGCGATCAGCCCGATACAGGCGACGGCCGACAAGCCATAAGCGGCGTAGAAGGGCAGGTGCTCGGAGAAGGCGATCAGCAGCAGGAAGAAGATGGCCAGCGCCAGGCCGACCAGCAGGTACTGCATGGGGTGGATCGGCGAACGGCGCAGGATTTCGGTCAGGAAGAAACCGGCAAAGGTCAGCACGATGAACAGCACGCCGTATTTGACGGCCCGTTCGGATTGCAGATAGACATTGACCGGATCGACGAAATCGATGCTCAGCATTTCGCCGCGCGCCGGGTTCAGCGTGGCTTCGAAGTTGCGGGCCAGATGCGAGATTTCCCAGCGGGCGCCAAAGCCATCCTTGCTCACCGCGCGGCTGTTGGGCAGGAAGCGGCCGCCGAAATTCGGGTGTGGCCAGGCCGATTTCAGTTCGATTTCATTAGATTCGCCGGTCGGGGCAATGGCCAGCCGGGCGGTGCCGGTCAGCTGCAGCGGAAAGCTGAAGTCGAAACGGCTTTCGCGCTGGAGGTCGAGTCGGCCAAGATCGATGCTCAGTCGGCGGATGGGCGACTCCTGGTCGCCCTTGTTCTTGCTAGCCGGTGAGGCAAAACGATGCGCCTTGCCGTTGATCATCACCTCGGGGTCGTTATTGACGCCGCGCGGGTCGGCAATGCCGAGCACCAGCCGGGCGCTTGCTTCCAGAATTCGCCCGCCGCTCGCTGCCTCGCCCAGGGGCTTGATGACGAAATGCCCGCTGGTGGCGAGGCCGAGGCGGAACAGCCGGGCCTGGTAGATGCCCCGGTTCCGTGTCTCGACCACTGTTTCGCCCGCCATGACGAGCTTTTCGGGCGGTAGCATCAGCGTACGCTCGACCACCTGCAGCCGGGTTTTTCCTGCCTGGCCGGCCTCGCCTTCGGGGATCTGTACTTCGACCTGTTCGCGATAACGTAGCTCGATTACCGGTCCGACCAGCGTTTGTTCGCCGGCCGCGCTGTTGGCAATGCTGGCCTGCACCTCGTTCTGGCGTTGGCTGCGGTCGCGGATCTGGCCCTCGATCAGGCCCAGTGGCACCAGCAGCAATAGCGACATGAAGCAGATCGCAGCAATCTTGAAGAGCAGTTTCTTGTCCATTTGTGGCTCCCTTGTTTGAAAGTGAGCCCAGTCTCGGCGCGCTGCGTGAACGCCTGTCGAAGCGACGGTGAAGCTGTGTGAAGTCGGGGTGAAGTAGGGTCGGAGCTGGCATCCATCGGCCAAACCAGCGAATTCGGCGCGAATCGCGCTACCATCTGGAACGACACCTTGGTCTGCCGGGCGCCGGCTGCGGTGCCGCAAAGCACATTGCCACCCCTATTTTGTCCGGCCGTCAGGTCGCTGAATCAATGAACATCATCCGTTTCATGGCGTTGGCCTGCCCACTGGACGGCGCTCCCCTGTTCCGCCACGGCGCGACTTGGCGCTGTGCCGCCAGCCACAGTTTCGACATTGCCAGCCAGGGCTATACCCATCTGTTGCCGGTCCAGAAAAAGCGCTCGCATGATCCGGGCGACAGCAAGGAGATGGTGGCGGCTCGCCGGCGGTTTCTCAATGCCGGTTACTACCGGCCGATCGCCGCAGCGGTCAGCCGGGCAGTGCTGGCCGATTTGCCTCCCGATGCAACGCTCAATTGCCTTGATGCCGGCAGCGGCGAAGGCTACTACCTGCGCCAGCTGGCCGCAGCGACTGGTGAAGGACAAACGCTCGCCGTGCTCGGGTTGGATATCTCCAAGTGGGCTGTCCTCTCTGCCGCGAAACAGGACAAGCGGCCAAACTGGGTGGTCGGCAGCAACGCCAATCTGCCCGTGCTGTCGGGCACGTTTGATCGGGTGCTGTGCATGTTCGGCTTTCCGGTCTATGCCGAGTTTGCCCGGGTGCTCAAACCGGGCGGCCTGCTCTTGCAAGTCGATGCCGGGCCGGATCATCTGCGAGAACTGCGCGAGATCATCTACCCAAGCCTGAAGCCGGAGCGCGTCGGCGAGGTTCAGGTGCCAGCCGGTTTTAGTCGCCAGCCGGGCGAAAGCGTCCGGTTTTCTGTGGATATCTCCGGGGCGGAACAGATCGCCGATTTGCTGGCGATGACCCCGCATCTCTTCCGTGCCAGTGCCGAGGGGAAGGCGCGGGCAGCCGCACTGACGGCACTGTCGCTGACCGTCGATGTACGTCTGACACATTTTTGGCGGGATGCGACCGGCTGATCAGTTCGGCAGCCGAATCCGCGCTAACCCGCCGCCTTCCGGGTGATTCTCGAAGCTCGCCTCGCCGCCGTGCAGGCGAGCCACTTCGCGGACCAGCGCCAGCCCCAGGCCGGTGCTTTTGCGCCCGGTCGCCGGGCGGGGCAGGGAGTAGAAACGGTCGAAAATCTGCGGCAGGGCATAGTCGGGGGCGCCGGCTCCGTGGTCGCGGATGGTGATTTCGACATGCTCTTCGGTGGTCAGCAGGCAGATTTCGATGCAACTGCCTTCCGGTGCGAATTCGATGGCGTTGTCGAGCAGGTTGAGGACGGCCTGTTGCAGCAGGAAGGCATCGCCACGGACATTGGCTGCGGCATTGGCATCTATCCGGCAATCGAGGTGGCGGGCGTCGAGTTGCTGGCGGCGCAGGGCGATGCAGGTTTTGAGCAGCTTTTCGAGGTCAAGTCCGGCAATGCCTTCCGGGGACTGCAGTTGCTCGACGCGGGCCAGCATCAGCATGCGGTCGATGATCGCCTGCAGGCGGCGGCCCTGTTCGCTGATGCTGTCGGCGAAGCGACGGCGGTCATTGGCGGGCGGGTCGCCTTCGAGGATTTCGGCGGCGCCGATCACTGCGGTGAGCGGGCTTTTCATTTCGTGCGCCAGGTTCTGCACGTATTTCTCGACGTATTGCTTGCCTTCCAGCCGTTCGCGCATCTGGGCCAGGGCGCGGGCCAGTTCGGAGAACTGGTGACCGCCGCCGGTTGGCGGTTCGACCTTGCGGCCCTCGGCTACATCGCGGGCATAGGCGCGCAGGCGATTGATCGACCAGGTCAGCCAGCCGGAGAAAAAGAGGCCGATCGCTGCCGTGGCGGCCAGCAGCAGCAGGCCGGATTGCTTGACGCGCTCGGCCGCCCGATTAACGTAGGGGGCAACCGAGGACATCGGCTTGGCCAGCGACAGAACGCCGATCAGTTCGCCCTGCCAGAAGATGGGTGCGGCGACATGCATGACCGAAGAGGTCGGATCGTAGGGATCTTCGCGGGTCTGGCGGGCGCCGTATTCACCGCGCAGGACGCGGGCGATGTCGCGCCAGTGCGAGAAATCCTCGCCGAGCGCCGCCTGTTTCGAGTCGTAGAGAACGATACCCTGCGCATCGGTGACGTAGATGCGGAAATCGATGCTTTCCTTGTGCACGCCGGCAATGTCGGCTTGCGGGCTGCGCCTGATGGCGGCCCGGACTGCGTCGGCAAACGGGCCCTGGCCGATGCGCCCGGCCGAGAGTTCGAGTGCCGCCATTTCGGCCAGGACGTGGGCCGTGTCGACCAGCGTTTCTTCGGTGGCCTGGCGGATGCCCGGTTCGGTTTCGCGGGTGAAGGTGTTGAGGACAAACCAGGCGGCGAGGCCGACGACCAGGAAGTAGCCGAAAAAGAGGCGGACGGAGATGTTCACGGCAGGATTACCCGACGACGCTGTAGCCGAGGCCGCGGTGGGTGAGGATGACGTCCTCGTCGGGGTGCAGCCCGCGCAGCTTGCCGCGCAGCGTCTTGATGTGGGTGTCGACCGTGCGCTCCAGGCTTTCGCCGCCATCCTGCCAGACGGTTTCCATGATCTGGGTGCGGCTCAGGATGCGGCCGGGGCGTTCGAGCAGCAGCGCCAGCAACAGGTATTCGTAGCGCGTCAGGTTGAGCCAGTGGCCGTGGTAGGCGATGCGCAAGCCATCAAGATCAATGGCGAAACGGCTTGGCGTCGCCGGAAGGGCTGTGGCGAGGCGCGGCTCGGGATTGAGCCGGCGCAGGATGGCGCGGATGCGCGAAACGACTTCACGCGGGCTGAACGGCTTGGCGACGTAATCATCGCCGCCGAGCTCAAGGCCGACAATGCGGTCTACTTCGTCGGAGCGGGCTGTCAGGAACAGCACCGGCACATCGGAATGGCGACGCAGGGCGCGGCAGACATCGAAACCGCTCATGTCCGGCAGGCCGACGTCGAGCACGACCAGGTCATGGCCGCCGGCACCAAGCAGCGTCAGCGCCTGGGCGCCGAGGGTGCAGCTTTCGGCAGTGAAGCCGTCGCTGCGCAGCGCATAGGCCAGCGTCTCGGAGATGGCGGGCTCGTCATCGACGATGAGGATTTTCATGGGCGTGATGATAATTCATCCCGTTGCCATGGCGGCAGCCCGATTTCTCTTGTTGGCGAGTGGCTCAGGGAAGCACTAATTTCTCTCCCCGCATCCGTAGCTTGGGGGGGCGATACGGTCCAGTTAAGCGTCATTCCCGCGAAGGCGGGAATCCAGTACGTTGAAATCCCTGGGTTCCCGCCTACGCGGGAACGACGAATTCGAAGGGTTTTCCTCTTAACTGAACGGAATTGGCCCGGCGGGGTACTTTTCTGCCTCAAGTGAGGCGGCGAGTGCTTACTGCCAGCTGACCAGGCCGTAGTTTTTCTTGCCGCGACGCAGGATAGTGAAACGGCCGTAGAGCAGCTCATCGCCGCCGATGGCATGGTCCAGCGCCTCGGCTTTGTTGCCGTTGATGGAGACACTGCCGCTCTGGATGAAAGTGCGGGCTTCCGATTTTGACTTGGCCAGACCGCTTGCAACAAGGGCGTCGATCAGACCGGTGTTGGATTTTTCCAGCTGCACGCCCGGCATGCCGTCCTGGGCCAGTTGTTCGAGGTCGTTTTCAGTCAGGTCGGCGAGCTGGCCGCTGAAGAGGCATTCGGTGATGCGGCGGGCGGCCATCAGGGCGACTTCGCCGTGCACCAGTCGGGTCGCTTCCTCGGCCAGGATGCGCTGGGCTTCCGGCTTGGTGCCGCTGGCCTGGTCGGCCGCTTCGATCTCGGCGATGCGGGCGACCGGCAGAAAGGTGAAGAAGTTCATGAACTTGTAGACGTCGGCGTCGCTGGTGTTGAGCCAGAACTGGTAGAAAGCGTAGGGCGAGGTCTTTTTCGGGTCGAGCCAGATGGCGCCGGATTCGGTCTTGCCGAACTTGGTGCCGTCGGCCTTGGTGATCAGCGGCAGGGTCAGGCCGAAGACGTGTTTCTGGTGCAGGCGGCGCGTCAGGTCGGTGCCGGCGACGATGTTGCCCCATTGGTCGGAACCGCCGATCTGCAGCACGCAGCCGTAGCGCTTGTTGAGTTCGGCGAAGTCGTAGCCCTGGAGCAGGCTGTAGGAGAACTCGGTGTAGGAAATGCCCTGGTCTTCACGGGTCAGGCGCTGCTGGACGGATTCCTTCTTGATCATGGCATTGACCGAGAAATGCTTGCCGATGTCGCGCATGAATTCGAGGCAGTTCATGCCGCCGAACCAGTCGTAGTTGTTGGCCATGATGGCCGGGTTGGCGCCGTCGAACTTGAGGAAGGGCTCGACCTGGCCGCGAATCTTGTCGACCCAGGTGGCGATCACGTCCGGCGTGTTGAGCTTGCGCTCGGTGGCCTTGAAGCTCGGGTCGCCGATCATGCCGGTGGCGCCGCCGACCAGCGCGATGGGCTGGTGGCCGGCTTCCTGGAAGCGCTTGAGGATGAGTACCGGCACCAGGTGGCCGAGGTGCAGGCTGTCGGCCGTCGGGTCGAAGCCGCAATAGAGCGTTACCGATTCCTCAGTCAGCAGTTTGTCGAGCGCCGCAGCGTCGGTGATCTGGGCGATCAGGCCGCGATCGTGCAGATCCTGGATGAGGGGGGACTGGTACATTGTGCTTTCTCCACGGAACAGCGCCGCCGGCGCCGGAAATTCGAACCGGCGATTTTAGCAGAGCGGCCGACGGTCTTTTCGGGTGTGGCGCGCGATTTGAAATTTGCTTGTTTTTTCCGCTTGACCGTGGGAGCGAGATGTATTCGGTTGCATGCGGCAGGTTACTGGCTTGTTTTGGCGCAGATTGAATACCTCGGTTCAGGTATCGTTTCCGTGGGTAAGGCCCCGCTTTTGCAATGCTTCCAGCGTCTGCAAATCGTTAGTATCGGCGAGGCGCACCGCTTCCTGGCGGCGCCCGGTGGCGAAGGTTTCGTAACGTTCCAGAGCCAATTTTTCCGCAACTTCTGCGCTCAGTTTGCCGGCATGCGTCAGCACTTCGCGCTCGTTGAAATCCAGGAAGGCATCGAGTCGGCCGGCCCAGTCGGCCATCGTCATGGACTTGCGGCGGCGGGCCTGATCTTCGGCGAATTCCAGGTACATGGTGACGATGCGGTTCAACTCGTCGATTTCCTCGGCATTCAGGTAATTCTTGGCTATCGTCACGTCTTTCTGGCGAACCTGAGCTCCGGCCCATGTGGTCAGCCCCATGTCCGGCGCCGAAGCATCGGCCCGAGCAGCAATCAATTCCGCTGCTGTCTGGCCGGTGATCGCCCACAGCATCTTGTTCTGCACCTTCTTGAAGAACAACTGCGCCGCCTCGCTCTTGCTGTCGTAATCAACGGCCGTCGCGTAAATATCGCGCACCTTCTGGTAGAAATGTTTTTCCGAAGCGCGAATGTCGCGAATGCGCGCCAGCAGTTCGTCGAAATAATCCCAGCCAGCCGGGTCTTTCAGTCGGGCATCGTCCATGACGAAGCCCTTGACCAGGAATTCGTTCAGATGCCGCGTCGCCCACTGCCGGAACTGCGTGCCGCGCGCCGAGCGTACCCGGTAGCCGACGGCCAGGATCAGCGGCAGGCTGTACATCATCGTTTTTCGGCGAACGCTTCTGCTGCCTTCGTTTTGAACTGTCAAATACGATTTGACAGTTGCCTCCGACTGCTCACCCTCGGCCAGAATGGCGCGGACATGGTGGCTGATGTTCTGCTTACTCGACGCGAACAATTCGGCCATTTCCTGCTGCGAGAGCCAGACCGTGCCGTCCTCGGCGCGCAGCTTGATGCTGGTCTGGCCGTCTTCGGTGGTGTAGAGGATTAGTTCGGGCATGTGGGTATCACTGAGGGGCAAAAAAACCATTGTTTCGGTCGAAGGTAAGAAGTGCCTAATCTGCGACTTCGGGCAAGTCCCAATTGCCTACGCGAGCATTGTCGGTCTGGTGGAACTGCCTGACCCAGCTGATGAAGTTCTGAAAGTCGCTGTTTTCCATTGCCAGGCGATTACAGGCGTCCCAGTCGATGTCTGATCGTTCGCGAGCCGGGATGAGAATTTCGCTTTCGCTTGGGTCTGCGGCATTCAGGCGTATCAGGCCGATACCGTAGGAGGCGGCGAGCAGATGTAGTTCCTTCATCGCGGATTCTTGAATTTCTCCAGCGACCAGATAACCAAGATTGGCCCACGACGAGTTGGATACGGCCTGGAACCAGACTTCGCGAACATTGGCACGATTGATCAGTAGCTTGACCTCGAATGACCATAAACGCGCCCGTTGTGCGGCAACCTGCTGTACGCAGGCGCGAATTTCCCGGTCCCAACTGGCGCCAAGGTCTTCCAGCGCAACCAGATCAGGGAAAAGCCATTTGTTGCCGTTGGGGCCATTCCGGTTGGAAGAGCGTTTTTCATCAATTCGTTTTGGGTAAAGCCCCCATTCGCTGTGGAGGTATAGGCACAGCAGCGGATACAGATCATGCTCGGTCAGTTTTCCGGCATTGGGCGCTGCTGGTTTCTCTGCTTCGGCAATTTCTGCTGCCTCACTGACAGCGGTCCAGTAATACTGACGCGGGCGGCCTTCGGTGGTGCGTACCTGTGGCCATCGCTTCTGGATTTCCGGTCGATTGGCGCCAATTTCCGCGACCAGTTGATAGAGGAAAGTCGCGTCCTCGCTCAAGTCCTGCTGGCTGTTTTGCCGTTTTACCTCGCACGCTTCGCGCAGGTTCTCAAACATCCACAGTGCGATTTGTCGGGCAGTGAAACGTTCTTCCGGGCGTGTCTTCAGGAAGTCGACGATGGTTTGGCGCAGATTCAGCTTCGCGGTCATGGTTGGGACTGCATTCCATTGATTTCGGTAGCGCACCATATTAATTCACCCCAATGCCATCAGCGGCGACTGGATTCCTTTGGCTGGCCGGTGGGTTAGGGCGCAAAGACTGTTTCGGGTAAAATCCCCTTTTTTTCCAGCGGCCTGCGCCGCGCCTTGGCGCCTAAAGACCATGACCCAGAACACTTCCCTCTCCTACCGTGATGCCGGCGTCGATATCGATGCGGGCGATGCCCTCGTTGAACGTATCAAGCCCCTGGCCAAGAAGACCCTGCGCGAAGGCGTGCTGGGCGGCATTGGCGGTTTCGGCGCGCTGTTCGAAGTGCCGAAGCGTTACAAGGAGCCGGTGCTGGTGTCCGGCACCGACGGCGTCGGCACCAAGCTGCGCCTGGCTTTTGACCTGAACCGCCATGACACGGTCGGTCAGGATCTGGTCGCCATGAGCGTCAATGACATTCTCGTGCTCGGCGCCGAGTCGTTGTTCTTCCTCGATTATTTCGCCTGTGGCAAGCTCGATGTCGATACCGCCGCTGCGGTCGTCGGCGGCATCGCCAAGGGGTGCGAATTGGCCGGCTGCGCGCTGATCGGTGGCGAAACCGCCGAAATGCCGGGCATGTACCCGGCTGGCGAATACGATCTGGCCGGTTTCGCGGTTGGCGTCGTTGAAAAATCCAAGGCCATCGACGGCAAGGCTTCGATTGCCCCGGGCGACGTGGTGCTCGGTCTGGCTTCTTCCGGCGCCCACTCCAACGGTTACTCGCTGGTCCGCAAGATCATCGAACGCTCCAATCCGGACATGAACGCCAAGTTTGACGGCGAGCGCACGTTGGCCGACGTCGTCATGGCGCCGACCCGCATCTACGTCAAGCAAGTGCTGGCGACGATGGAAAAGGTCAGCATCAAAGGCATGGCCCACATCACCGGCGGCGGCCTGCTTGAAAACGTGCCGCGCGTGCTGCCGGAAAACACCGTCGCCGAGCTGGAAAAGGCTGCCTGGCCGCGTCCCAAGCTGTTCGACTGGATGCAGGCCGAAGGCAATGTCGCCGAAAACGAAATGCACCGCGTCTTCAACTGCGGTATCGGCCTGGTAGTGGTCGTCGCGGCAGCCGATGCCGATGCAGCGATGGCCGAGCTGAAGGCGCAGGGTGAAGCCGTTTATCGCATCGGCAAGATCCGGGCGCGTTCCGGCGATGAAGCGCAGACCGTTGTGGTCTAAATGGAAGTTGCAGGTCGCGGCATTTGCCTGCGGCCTGCTGTTGTTGAGTGCCGTGTCGCCTGTCTGGGCGGCGGACAAGAAAAAATCGGCCAAGCCGGCAGTCGCCCGGCAGGCCAAGAAGGCGACGCACCGCGTGGTGCGTCCGGCCTTGCCAGCAGCGGAATTCGGGCCGGCCGACCTCATTGATGATGATTCCCCCAGCCTGCATGGGCTGGCCAGCTTTTACGGCAAGGGCTTCCAGGGGCGGAAGACGTCGACTGGCGAACGTTTCGACGTCAAGCAATTTACTGCCGCCAGCAACCGTTTCCCGCTCGGCACCATGCTCGCCGTTCGGCGCGTCGATAACGATCGTTGCGCCATCGTCAAGGTCAATGACCGGATGCACGCCAAGCATCGCAAACGCGTCATCGACGTTTCCCGTGGGGTAGCGGAATATCTCGGCATGATTCACGCTGGCGTCGTTTTCGTGCGGGTCGCTCCATTGAAGAAGGAGGACCATGGAGAGGGGGCGGCGGCTTGTCATGCGGCTTTCGAGCCGGAGCCGCCCTGTCTCACCTGTGCCCAGCCGGCAAAATTGCCGGAATTTCTGCCCGGAAGCGACGGCTAGGTTTTTCGGCTTGATGATTCCTTGCGCCAGGCCGTCGACTGAGGGAAAACAGGGCGCCTGCGATCTAATTGCTTGCTGTCGTTCACCAAAAACCCCAGAATGAAATAAACATAATCAGAGGGGCTTGGGCGTGGATAACTTGCGTGTTTTTGTCGTTGATGATGACCCGATCATCCTTGATATTCTGAGCGGAACCCTGGGCGGCGTTTGTCAGCTCGAATCGTTTGCCTCTGCCGAGTCCTGTCTGAATCGCCTGGCAGATGCCAAGCCGGACCTGTTTTTGCTGGACGTCTCGATGCCGGTCATGGATGGCTACGAATTGTGTCGCCGCCTGAAGGATGATTGGGATACACAGGATATCCCGGTACTTTTCGTCTCGGCCAACGACGACAGTGATACCCGTCTGCTTTGCTACGAAGCGGGGGGCGATGATTTTATCCAGAAGCCCTTCGAGCATGCCGAGCTGCTCAGCAAGCTCAAAGTCGCCACGCGTATCCTGGACGACAAGAAGGCTTTGCGCGAGCAAGCCGGCTATGCGCAGCGCACGGCTATGGCAGCCATGGTCAGCATGGGGGAGCTGGGGGTTGTCCTGCAGTTCCTGAGCAAGTCCTTCGCCTGCGCCAATGTCGATGAACTGGCCTCGGCGGTGATCGATGCCATGCAGCAGTACGATCTGCAGGCGGCCGTCCAGATGCGGCTTGGCGATGAATCTTTTTCCTTGAGCCATAACGGGCGAAATGTGCCGCTCGAAGTCTCGGTCCTCAACCATGTCCGTGAAAGCGGGCGGATTTTTCAGTTCAAATCCCGCTGCGTCTTCAACTACGGCCGGGTCACCCTGATGGTCAACAACATGCCGCTGGAAGACGCCGATCGTTGCGGGCGCATTCGGGACAACGGTGCCTTGCTGGCCGAAGGGGCCGATGCCCGGCTTAAGGCCATCGAAGCCGAAATGCTCGCCAGCCGGCGGCGGGCGGGCATCGAAGCCGCCTTGCCACGTCTCTATTCAACGCTGGACGATGTGCAGGGCAACTATCGGCGTAACTGTTTTGAACTGACGCAGGTGATGATCGATTTTCAGGAAACGCTGACCAAGGCATTCATCCATCTGGGCCTGATGGAACGTCAGGAAGAGCAGTTAAGCAACATGGCCAACGAATTCATGCTGCGCATGGTGGGCACTCAGGATGCTTCTCTGGAAATCGTCCACCGGCTTGAGTCCCTGGCCAATGACCTGAAGACGTACCTCAAGACCTGAGAAAAGCCTCGGTCCGTGTCGCAATCCGGTCGGCCAGCGCCGGATCGAGGCAGTCGTAATTCTCGGCTGCGAAGGAATTGGTCAGCCAGGTGATCTGCCGCTTGGCCAGTTGGCGTGTTGCGAAGACGCCACGATCACGCCACTCCCGTTTCGGGATCAAGCCTTCCTGCATCTCCCAGGTCTGCCGGTAGCCGACGCAGCGCATCGAGGGCAGATTGAGGTTCAGGTCGTATTTTTCACGCAGTCGACGCACTTCGTCATCCAGCCCGGCCAGCAGCATTTCGTCGAAACGGCGGGCGATGCGCTGGTGCAGCGTGGCGCGGTCGGACGGCAGCAGGCCGATCTGCAGCAGATCGTAGGGCGGCTTCTGTTTTTCGCTTTCGGCCAGCAGTTCCGACATCGGGCGCCCGGTCAGTCGGCAGATTTCCAGGGCGCGTTGCAGGCGCTGGCTGTCGGTCGGATGCAGGCGGGCGGCGGTCGCCGGGTCGAGCCGGGCTAGTTTTGCGTGCATCGCCGGCCAGCCCTCGGCGGCGGCTTCGGCATCGATTTCAGCGCGCAGGGCGGCATCGGCCTGCGGCAGATCGGCCAGCCCGTGCAGCAGGGCGCGGTAATACATCATCGTGCCGCCGACCAGCACAGGCACCTTGCCGGTGGCCGTGATCTCAGCCATCGCCGTCAGCGCATCGGCCCGGAAGCGGGCCGCCGAGTAGCTTTCCTCGGGCGTGATCAGGTCGATCAGGCGATGCGGATAACGGGCCAGCGTGGCGCGGTCCGGCTTGGCGGTGCCGACATCCATGTCGATGAATACCTGAGCCGAATCGACACTGATCAGCTCGACCGGGAAACGGTCGGCCAGCGCCATGGCCACCGCCGTCTTGCCCGAGGCAGTCGGGCCCATGATCAGGATGGCGGGAGGTAGGCGGGGCGGATTCATGGCGGCGAATGCTATCACGCTGGCTGGCTGCAGGCCGCGACCTAGCCGATATCGAAGGCCCATCTGATACACACCAGCGCCAGAATCAGCCAGAGCACGATGACGCCTGCTGCAGCAACCCGGCTGACCGGCCGCTCAGTGGCCTGTGCGGCTTTTTCACGGGCTGCCGCGATGACCTCGGGTGGCGTCAGACGGACGACCAGGGCGATACCTAGCGGCACCAGCAACAGGTCGTCGAGGTAACCAATGACCGGAATGAAGTCAGGAATCAGGTCGATCGGGCTCAGCGCATAGGCTGCCACGAGCAGCGCAAGCAGGCGGACAAGCAACGGGGTACGCGGGTCGCGGGCCGCGAAATAGACGGTCAGCGTATGTTGCTTGATTGTCCTGGCCCAGGTCTTCAAATTGGCGTTTGCTGACATGAGTGACTCAAATTTCTTTCTTCTTCCAATCGGTGTTACTCGGTGGCAGGAGGCGCAAAGCGCTGAAGGATGTGCCGGCTCATCCCGATGGCGAGTTCTTCCTCGCCAAAGAATACGGTGCCGATGCCGTCCTGGCGCAGCAGCTCGGAGTCGTCGTCACTGTGAGTGCGCAGAACGATTTCGACCGCTGGATTCAGGGTGCGGGCGCAGTCGGCCATCTGGCGGATATTGATGGCATCCGGCGCGGCGATGACCAGCATCGCGGCATGGGCGATGTGCGCCTGAATCAGGACGGCCGGCTCGGCGGCATTTCCGGCAACTGCTGCGATGCCCTCCCGGCGCAGGTTTTCGACCTGCTCGCGGTTCTGTTCGACGACGACATAAGGAATGCCCTGCGCCTTCATGCTGCTGGCGATGCGCTGCCCGACCCGGCCGTAGCCAACCAGCACGACCTGGCCTTCCAGGTATTTGCGATCGGTGCTGAGCGGCAACTGGGCGTAGGGCTCGTCACGGTCCTCAAGACGTTGCGCCTGTGCGGAGTGGCGCAGCGTCCAGCGGCGCAGTGGCTCGACTGCCGCGAAGACTAGCGGGTTGAGGGCGATGGAAATCAGTGCGCCGGCCAGTACCAGACTCATTCCCTCACTGGAAAACAGGCCGAGCGACTGCCCCAGTCCGGCCAGAATGAAGGAAAACTCGCCAATCTGGGCCAGGCTGGCGGCCACGGTCAGTGCCGTGTTGAGCGGGTAGCGCAGGGCGAGCACCAAGGCCAGCGCAGCCAGCGACTTGCCGATGATGATGATGGCAACCACGGCGACCACCTGCCAGGGCTGTTCGACCAGGATGGCCGGATCGAAGAGCATGCCGACGGCCACGAAAAAGAGCACCGAGAAGGCATCGCGCAGTGGCAGCGATTCCTCGGCGGCCCGGTGGCTGAACTCCGAGTTCCGCATCACGGTGCCGGCAAAGAAGGCGCCCAAAGCGAAGGACACACTGAACAGTTGTGCCGCGCCGTAGGCAATGCTGATCGCCGCGGTGATGACGGCCAGCGTGAACAGCTCGCGCGAGCCGGTGCGCGTCACCTGCCAGAGCAGCCAGGGCAGGGCGCGCCGGCCGACAATCAGCATCAGGGCGATGAAGGCGGCCACCTCGAGCAGTGTTTTGCCGATGGCCTGCCAGAGCGGGCCGCTGCCTTCGGCTGCCGCATTGCCGCCAAGCACGCCGGCGAGCGGCGGGAGCAGCACCAGGATGAGTACGGTGGCGAGATCCTCGACGACCAGCCAGCCGACCGCAATGCGGCCATTCATCGTGCTCAGCAGGCCGCGCGCTTCGAGCGCCTTGAGCAGCACCACGGTGCTGGCGCAGGATAGCGACAGGCCGAAGATCAGCGATGGCCCGATGGCCCAGCCCCACCACTGGCCAATGGCCATGCCAAGCAAGGTGGCCAGGCTCATCTGGACGACGGCGCCGGGCAGGGCGATGCGCTTGACGGATAGCAGGTCGTCAATCGAGAAATGCAGGCCAACGCCGAACATCAGCAACATGACGCCGATTTCGGAGAGCTGCGAAGCCGTGCTCAGGTCAGCGACGAAACCCGGGGTGGCCGGGCCGATCAGGATGCCGGCAACGAGGTAGCCGACCAGGGCGGGTGTTTTCAGGCGCTCGGCGACGAAGCCGAGAATCAGGGCAAAGCCGAAAGCTGCCGCGACGGTGGTGATCAGGGAAATATCGTGGGGCATTCGGTGCTCTGGGGGAGATGAATAAAACGTCAGGTCGAATTGGAGTCGACCAGGTCGGAATAGTGCCCGGGGCCTGGCAAAAAAGCGATTTAACCAGTCAGGGCACGCCGACGGTGCTGCAATTCCGTTCAGTTAAGAGGAAAACCCTTCGAATTCGTCGTTCCCGCGCAGGCGGGAACCCAGGAATTTCAACGTACTGGATTCCCGCCTGCGCGGGAATGACGCTTAACTGAATGGCATTCCCGACAGTGCTGTCGTTTGCTGCATCAAAATACGCTGACCAGTCAGCCGGGACCTGCCTCAAGAGCCCGGGTGGCGATTTGCCAGCCCGTGCTCAGTCAGACGACCTGATTCCCGATGCCGGGGGCTTGGCCAGCGCGTTTTCCAGATGAGCAACAGCACTGAGGTAATCGCCCCGCTGGGTTTCACGCGTGCCACTTCCCACCCGGCTGAGCGGCCGCCACAGGGGTTCCGGGATGCCGGCCAGCGTGGCGTGCTTGCCGATCAATTCGGTGGCGGGGATGGGCGTCAGATCGCCTGACGGCGCCAGCGCCGCAGCTTCAACGCCAACGTGAGCGGCCAGCAGAAACAGGTGGCGCAGGCGC
This sequence comes from Ferribacterium limneticum, assembly GCF_020510625.1. Lineage (NCBI taxonomy): Bacteria > Pseudomonadati > Pseudomonadota > Betaproteobacteria > Rhodocyclales > Azonexaceae > Ferribacterium > Ferribacterium limneticum. The sequence goes on from NZ_CP075191.1 coordinate 1,078,512, forward strand.
GGTGAACTGACCTGTTCGACCCGCCCGGCAAGGCCGGCCGGGTCTTCTTCGATGCGCTGGGTCAGGCGGCTGAAATCGGCGGCGGTGCGCATCGGCAGGCGGGCAGCCGGGGCCACGGCCAGTTGTTCGGCCAGTTCATCGAGACGGCGGATGTGTGCTTCGACCGGGCGTGACAGTTGCAGCATGGCCGCCTCCGTCTGTTGTCCGTAGCCGCCCAGCCACTGACTCAGATAGCCGTATTCGTAACCCAGCTGAAATACCCGTTGCGGAACGCGTGGGTCGAGGCGCGCCTCAAGTGGCCGGGATTGCTCGGCGACTGTGGTGGCCTCTGCCGCGTAGGTTTCGGCCGGATCGTTGACCGTCCAGCCAATGTGCCCCAACTGGGCAGCACCCCACATCCAGATCGCCTGAATGCCAAGGTAGAGCAAGGTGATAGCCACCGTCGCCAGCAGGAAGCGGCGTCGTTCGCGCCAGCTGGACTGGCTCTTCGGTGCGCTGATGTCCGGGCTGTTCAAGACGGGTTCCTGAGCATGATTTGGAGTAGGCTAGCATCATTCCGAGATGTCAGGAGCAAGCGATGAATGGCGGCGAGTTGAGTGTCCATTTCACCAACAGCGTGCTGGTCACTGTCATCGTCGCCCTGTTTGTTCTATGGCGTTACCGGCGCGCCATTCTTGGCGGCATGATGCAGGGTGATAGCCTTGCCTTGCCGGTCCCGGCGGCCACTCTCCTCGCGCCGGACAGTGCCGTGGCCGGCGATCTGGCGGCTTATGAACGCTCCATGCGCTGGCGCATTTCGGCGGCCTGGCTGCTGACGACAGCGATCTGCGGCCTGCCGATGGCCATTGCCTATCAGTGGGCCGGAAACTTCGGCTTCTCGCCGGCCTATTCGCTGGGCCTGACACTTTGCTACATGATCGCCGCCCTGCCGATGATCGCCGTATCGCTGGCTTTGCCGCCGCTGCGCATCATTGGCGGCTGCATCGTCATGATGCTTGGCTTCGCGCTGATTTTCCTGCTGGCGGGCATGCTGCAGCGAGCAATCATCGGGCGGCCGTTCAGCTGGCAGATCTTCGGCATGGCGCCGCTGTTCTTCGATATCGCCAGGAACCAGCTCTGGATGGCTGCCCTGTTCTGTGTGTGCTCGTGGCCGGTTCGCCTGCGTGGCGTTGTGCCGATCACCTTTGCCGCCTTACTGGTCTTTGGGCTGGCGCCTTTTGCCGGTTCTCGCCTGACGGCGCTCCTGGCCGACACTGAATTCGGCACGCCCTGGGTGATGACGCTGGGGCTGGATGGCGTATTCATGCTCATCGCCCTGCCGGTCGGCTGGCTGGCCTGGCTGCGCCTGCGCCGACTGGCTGGCGATTACGAAGCCAAGCGATTTTCCGATGCCCAACTGCTGGCCCGAACCTGGTGGCTGATGCTGGTAGTCAGCATTGGCTTCGACATCTTTATTGCCTACGAGCATCGTGTTCTGGCATTACTGCTGGTCGTTGGCGAGATCGCTCTTTTCGGGCCAGTCAATCATTGGGCAATGCAACGGCTCGGGGTGGTCGGGCTGGCAGAAAGCCAGCCGGCGCCGACGCTGTTGCTGCTCCGGGTCTTCGGCTACACCGCCCGTACCGAGCGCCTGTTCGACCGGGTGGCGGCCCGCTGGCGGCTGATCGGCCCGGTCACGATGATCGCCGCACCCGATGTCACCGCCCGCACCATCGATGCCGGCGATTACCTGCGCTGGCTGACCGGGCGGATCGATGAGCTGTTTGTCACCTCGCGCCCCGGTCTCGATGCCCGGTTGGCCTCGCTGGACCTGCGTCCTGACCCCGACGGGCGTTACCGCCTCAATGAATTCTGTTGTCGCGACTCGACCTGGCAGGCGACCGTGGTCGAACTGATGTTGCGTGCCGATGCGGTGATCATGGACGTGCGCGGGATCACCCTAACTCGTCGCGGTTGCGAATTCGAGCTGCAACAACTGGCGCAGCGGCTACCACCCGGGCGACTGGTGCTGGTTACCGATGAGCAGACCGACAAGGCAATCCTGCAGGCGGCGTTTGGCCCCGGCCTAAGTGAGGTACGCATGGTCGAACTGCGCCGTAGCTGGCAGGCGGACCGGGCGTTTGATGCCCTGGTTGAAGCAGTGGGCTGAATGCGGGGCGTCGCAATAACTGCTCGCCTGATCAACACCCCCGGCCCGGGCTTGTCCGGCTGAAGCCAAATCCGCCTTCTCCAGCCCGTGGTGGCAGAATGCAGATGCGCATGGTCAGCGAGCGGGCGGCCTTGTTGATATCGGCCGGGAATGGCGAGAACGGAATCGAGCGCTCGACAACCGATTTGACGAAGGCAATTTCCTCGGCCTGATCGCCTTCGTTCACCACCTTGAAGGATTTCATCGTGCCGTCCGGGTTGAGTTTGAACTCCACTGCGGCGGCGCGTACCCCCTTGTTGCGCGGGTCGTTCTTGACGAAGGTGGCGCTCCGGTTCAGACGCTTGACCAAGCCATCGAGATACATTTCCAGGCTGAACGGGTCCGGCGGGGCCGCATTTGGCCGCAGTTCAAGGCTGGCGCCGTCGGCGGCCTCCTGGCGGGCGTGCTGCATGGCCTGTTCGCGGGCCATGGCCAGCGAGCGCTGGGCGAGCGTAGGCTTGGGCGTCGCCTTGGCCTGGGTATCGAGTTCTTCGAGAAAGCGGTTCATCTCCGCCTTTTCGGCAGCGGACCATTTCGGGGCGGCTGCGACTGAGCGTTTTCCCGGCTTGTTGGTGGTCAGTATCCTTGACTGTTCCGGTTTGGTTTTTGCCGGCTTGGCCGGGCTGGCCGGTGTGCTTACTGCTTCCGTCACTGCCGCTTTGGCCAGGCGAGCCTCCAGCCGGGGCGGGCTTGGCTCACTGCTCGGGTCATGCCGGGGGATCAGCAAGACCAGAGCGTGAATGAGCAGCGATGCGGCAAAGGCAAATACCGGTGCGCGCCGTGCGGGAGGAAGGGAGTGCAGAAACATCGGCCGCATTCTAGATGGCAAAGCCGGCGAATGTCTGCCTTGATGGACGCTTTGAACAATTGTCCGCCTCTGCCAGTTCAGGCGGATGGCCAGCGGCTCTGGTTTATGGTCGAGTGCAAAAGTTGGTTAACGGCGAAATCCAGGCAGGGATTAAGCTTTTGATGCCGCTACCTCAAGCCACCCTGGCTGGTTTTGCGCTTTTTATTCAGTCGATATTTTGCGAGAGTCTGATCGGTTGGCCGTTTTGATCGACTTGAGGGTTTCTCGATAACCGCTGATCAGAAAGCCCTTTTCGAGGGAAATCGCTTCGTTGAAAACGATCTCACCGAGCGAGGGGGCGTAATAGAGCGTAATTGTGGCCGTGGCGTTCCAGGTGTGTTTCGTCGACTTGATAACGCCCTCGTAATCAACGCGGACGGTGGGTATCCGGGCTTCACGGTTATCGATCAGGATCGGGAAATCCGGGCCGGGCTGGGCAATTGCATGGTAGCTGACGATGTTGTCCCCATAACTGTCAGTCTTTCTTCTAAAACTGACGTCCCATTGTTGCCCCGGCTCAGGCGTCTTTCCGAGTGGGAAATGACGAAACTGGTATGCCTCATCAATCGGGTTTCCGTGGCTAACGATTTTTGTCGCAAAGGCGTCGCGCACGGCAAAGTTTTTGCCGCTTCGGTGATCGTAGCTGCGATCACCGTTGTCACTGATGGTGACTTTGAGGATGCGATCCGGTTTCTTCTCGAAAACGATGGCTTGGCCCGGTTGCTGGGTGGGCGAAAGAAGTTCGTAGCTGAGCGTGTCGCCGCTCGAGATGGCTGGGCTTTGCGCCTGAGCGCTGCCGTTCGGAAGAAAAACTGAAATCAACAGCGCAACGATAAGGACTCTCATGATGCCTCCCTTTGGTCAGAGAACCACTTTACGCTGCTTGGTGAAGGATGAATATTGGGCGCTCCCTGCTGAGCGCGAATGGCCTGGGTTCAGCTTGCAATACCCCAAGGCGTGCGTTGGCTATCCTCGCTTACGCCTCAGGCTGGCAGGCCAGCCGGGCAACGATGGCCTGCATCTGTCGCCGGTGGGCCTTGGTGTGCATGGCGGCCAGCGCGTGCCAGCCGCGCAGGTCGAGTTGGCCGAACCACGGATGGGCGTGGCGCAAGGTGGTGCGTAGATCGCCCAGTCCGTCGATCAGTTGCGCGTAATCATCGACTGCCGCTCGCAGCAGGGCGAGCTGTTCAAACCCCGCGTCTGGCACTGGCTTGACCTCGGCAATACGCAGTTCGCACCCGAATGATGTGTCGTCTGACAGCGCTTCGGCCAGTTCCCGAATGCCGGTATCGACGATCACCAGATGCTGCAACACCATGTTGGCGGACCAGCAGCGGCTGCTGTCCTCCAGCCCGGTCACGCGTGGCAGCAAAACCGGCTGACAGGCAAGCGCTTCAGGCAGGTTGGCCGCAAGGGCGAGCACGCTTTCGGTTTCCCGGCGCAGCCAGTGGGTCAGCGCATCCTTGCTCCAGAAAGTGCTCAACGCCTTGAGCAGTGCGCTGGAAAACCAGCGCTCCAGCATTGGCAGACCGGCGCCGGGTGGGGCGAGGTAAGGGGTGGTGGTCATTTCAGTGTGTTTTGACCGGAATTGAGCTTACGCTGAACTCTTTGGGGTTCTTGGTCGAATAAAACCAATCGATTGTTTGGGCGGGTCAGCTGGCGCCATTAATTGTCGGATAGCTTCGAATACCTCTTTAAGTTGCAGCCGGGTGTTGTGGCTAAAGTTGTCATGTTTCAAGGACATTGCTTCGGTTTTTTCTTCCAGTTCGCCCAGCCGCTTTTCCAGATTGTCGTGCGTTGCACTTAGTTCGCGTATGCGGACGAAGGTGCGCATGATCTCGATATTCACCGCAATGGCTCGGGCGCTGCCGAGAACCGATGACAACATCGCCACGCCTTGTTCGGTGAAAGCGTAGGGAGCGCTGCGGCGTCCTCCACGTCCGGGCTTTGAGGTCACAATTTGTGACCTCAAAGCGGCAAATTCTTCGGTCGTCAGTTGAAACATGAAATCCGTCGGGAAGCGCTGGATATTGCGTTTGACTGCCTGCACCAGCACTTTGGTATGGACGCCGTAAAGTTCGGCCAGGTCAGCATCAAGCATGATGCGCAACTCGCGGAATAATCGGATGCGACTGCTGATCAAAGGGTGGGCTGCCGTCGGCTGTCCTGAGCGGAATGTGTCACGCTCGGGTATGGATTTTTCCAGAAAATCAGACATGTGCGTTGGCTGGCATGGGAATAATGCCGATCAGCATACGACAGCCGGTAATGGCCGTCTATTCAATATGGGTAAGTGCTGCTTACTGCCCGCGCAGGAAAAGCTTGTCGAGCTGGTCCATCGTCAGCTCCGTCCACGTTGGTCTACCGTGGTTGCACTGACCGGCCCGTTCGGTTTCTTCCATTTGCCGCAGCAGGGCATTCATTTCGGGGAGCGTGAGCTGGCGGCGGGCGCGGACGGCGCCGTGGCAGGCCATGGTGGCGAGCAGTTCATTGCGGCGGGCGGTGGCGAGCTGGGTGATGCCGTGTTCGCGCAGTTCGACGATCAGGGATTTGGCCAGCGCGGCTGGGTCGCCGGATTGGAGCAGGGCGGGGACGGCGCGGACGCCTAGCTGATTCGGGCCGAGCGGGGCGATCGAGAAACCGAGGTCGGCCAAGGCGTCGGCGTGTTCTTCGACGGCGGCGATGTCGAGCGGGTCGGCCGAGAAGACGGCCGGGATGAGCAGCGCCTGGGTGGCGATCTGGCGGTTGTCGAAAGCGGTTTTCAGCTTTTCGTAGAGGATGCGTTCATGCGCTGCGTGCATGTCGATCAGGATCAGGCCGCGGGCGTTCTGGGCGAGGATGTAGATGCCGTGCAACTGGGCCAGTGCGTAGCCGAGCGGCGGGCCATCGCTGCCGGTGCTTTCAACGGGCTGGAATTGCGGGGCGACTTCGCTGCGAGGGGCCGGTGACTGGCCGATGTCCTGCACGGCGCGGGCGAAGGCGAGGTAGGCCGCGGCGGCCGGTTCGGCGACGCCAAGGCTGCCTTGGTGGCGCAGTGGCGGGGCATATTCGTAATTTGGCCGGTTTGCCGGCGTGACCACCGAATTCGAATATTCGCTGCTTGCTTCACTCCGTTCGATCAGCGACGGCGCGCTTTCTGCCTGCACCGGCGCTGCCAGCGTGCGCTGGATGGCGTGGAAAACGAACTGGTGCATGGCGCGCGAGTCGCGGAAGCGGACTTCGGTCTTGGCCGGGTGCACATTGACGTCGACCAGCGCCGGATCGATGTTCACGAACAGGCAGACGGCCGGCTGGCGGCTGCCGTGCAGCACGTCGCGATAGGCTTCGCGCAGGGCGTGGCTGATGATCTTGTCGCGCACGAAACGGCCATTGACGAAGACGTACTGGCCATCTTTGGCATCGGTGGCGCGGGTCGGGTCGATGGCGAAGCCGCCTATCGACAGCGCACCGGCGCCGGCTTCGATGCGCCGGGCGGCGCCGAGAAAGTCGTCGCCGAGGATGTCGGCAATGCGCCGGGGGGCGTCGGCCGGAGCCAGCTGGAACAGGTTGCGGCCGTTGTGGGTCAGGCTGATCGCCACATCCGGCCGGGTCAGCGCCAGCCGCTTGACGGCATCGGCGCAGTGGGCGAACTCGGTGCTTTCCGACTTCAAAAATTTGCGGCGGGCCGGGGTGTTGAAATAGAGGTCGCGCATTTCGACCACGGTGCCAGCCATCAGCGCGGCCGGTTCCGGTTCGGCGCCGGGCTCGCCGCGCAGCTTCCAGGCATGCGCCGCCCCACGCTCTCGGCTGGTAATCGTCAGTCGGGCAACGGAAGCGACGGAAGCCAGCGCCTCGCCACGGAAACCCAAGGTGCCGACGCGTTCAAGATCGTCGAGGCTGGAAATCTTCGAGGTGGCGTGCCGGGTCAGGGCCAGCGCCAGTTCGTCCTTGGCAATGCCGCAACCGTCATCGGTAATGCGGATCAACTTGACGCCGCCTTCTTCCAGATGCACCTGGATGGCCTTGCTGCCTGCATCGAGGCTGTTTTCGAGCAGTTCCTTGAGGACGGAAGCGGGTCTTTCGACCACTTCGCCAGCGGCAATCTGGCTGATCAGCAGGTCGGGGAGGCGGGCAATGGTCGGCATGGCGGGATTATCCCAGATTGCACCAGAGGAGGCGCGGTCGACGATGCCGGGAAGCCGGCTCGCCGTCGCAAGAACTGGGGTGTCCGCAAGGCACAACTCTCAACTTCAGGATGCCGACAATGGATGAATGTGCTCAAGCCTAGAGGCGAGGATCGTATACAAACTGTCGAACCAGGCTGGCCGTGATCCCTGCTGAATCCGCGTGGGCGGGATTGATGAGTACGTTGAATTCCTCATGAACGATGACTGAGGGGACTTCCAGGAGCGCCGCGGTATTCCCTTTGATCCAAGCATCGCCAAGCGAGATGGTGGCCATGCCAGGGGGTTCTGAAACCCAAGTCGGATCGAGCCTGGCTACATCCAGTGTTTCCCGGGCTTTCCAAACATCATCCGGTACTTCAATCCGGATCAGGAAGCGATTTCGCGCCGCTATCTCGTTGCCGATATGGGCAAGGGTCTCAAGGGTCGCCAGGGCGATTGTCGGCGAGGTGTAGATGACTGCGTTGCCCTTTGAATTCCAGCGGCCGCCGACGGCCTTGGCTCCGCCGCCGGACATGTCGTTCGCTCGATACTGGGCTGTGTTCTTGGCAATCCGCCAAAGGCTGACGGTCATGCCGCGATGCCGTGTTCGATCCGGCCGAGCGTGTCCATGACGAGATCCACGCCGGCATCGGTATCGAGCAGGGAAAGGGGCGTGACGCCGCCGAGGGAGCGGATTCGATGCTGTATCCAGGCGGTGGCTGAGGCTTCGTCCTCAAGGACTTCCGTGGCGCGTGCCAGGACTTTTTCGACGCGGTACAGGCGATCGGTTTCTGTCGTGGTGAGCGGCTTTTTCTCGGCAAGGCGGCGTTCAATCGTGCTCTGCTTCATGTCGATCTCGCCGAGGAAGAGGGAGCGCGACATGCCGAGCCGCTTGGCCATGATATCGACCGTGCTGGCCGGCAAGCCAATCCGACTGACGCGAACTTGCTCCGAGGCAGCCATGCCGACCACAAAATTTGTCGGCGGGGCAACAAGAACCTTGGCGGTTTTACCGGCCTGACGCTTGAGCCCACGGCCTGGTGGAGTGAGCGCGCTGGTCGCGATCTCAGCTGCCGACATGGTCAGCTGCGGGCCTTTGGTGGCCTTGCCATGCATTCCGGTGATAGGTTTTGACATCGGATATACCTCGTATGATGGTTTTTATTGCATCATTATATGGCGACAAGGTTGGGGTGGGAGGGAAATTTTGTTGATCGTCCGCGGCGCCAATGGAAAGTGCTGCGTCACAGTCTGTAGGTAGCCGTGAGGTAAAATGCACCGTCATTCAAAGCTTGGCGCCCCGCATGGAACTCCTGACCCAATTCATCGAAATCGTTCTTCACCTCGACAAGCATCTGGCGGTTCTCGTCCAGCAATACGGGCTGTGGATCTACGGCATCCTGTTCTTCATCATCTTTGCCGAGACGGGCTTTGTCGTCTTTCCCTTCCTGCCCGGCGATTCGCTGCTGTTCGTCGCTGGTGCGCTGGCGGCGATCGGCGAGGGCGGCATGAATATCTGGACGCTGGTCGGCGTCCTGCTCGCTGCAGCGGTGCTCGGCAACATGGTCAATTACCAGATCGGGCGCTTCCTCGGCCCCAAGGTCTTTCACTGGGAAAACTCCCGCCTCTTCAACAAGGCGGCGCTGCAAAAGACGCATGCTTTCTACGAAATCCATGGCGGCAAGACGCTGGTCATTTCGCGCTTCCTGCCGCTGTTTCGTACCTTCGCACCGTTCGTGGCCGGTATCGGCGCCATGTCGTACGCCAAGTTTTCGCTGTTCAACCTGATCGGCGCCGCCGGCTGGGTCATGTCGCTGTGCTTTGCCGGTTACTGGCTGGGCAACATGCCGTGGGTCAAGCAGAACCTGTCGCTGCTCATCGTCGGCATCATCGTTGTCTCGCTGCTGCCCGTTGCCATCGGCTACCTCCAGCACCGGAAAACGGCCTGATGCGCTGGCTGGCCGTCCTTCTTGTGGTGATGCTGACGGCCTGTTCGACGAAACTGGGCAAGGATGGCCGGACCGATACCTCGGTCGATCTCAAATACCTGGCCAAATCGGAGGTTGACCGCATCGCCGATACCAATCGGGCCGAGGTGGTGAATGGCCTGCTGCTGATTGCCGACAAACTCTACAAGCGCAATCCCAAGGAGTGGAAAAAGAGCGGTGCAGTCAGTCGTGAGGCGGCCATCGAGCGCCTGCGTCAGCGTCAGTACCGTTCCTGGCCGGAATACAACGGCCAGCGCGAGGGGGCTGTGGCGACCCTGGCCTTTACCGAAACCTATGCCGGCGACCGCGTCATGGCGCTGGTCTTCGGGCTGCAGACCATGGTCGATGCAGCTTTCGAGCACAAGCAGGAGTTCTACGTCCTCGACAGCCTGAACGAAATCAAGCTCTACAACAGCGCCCGCAACATGGATATCGCCGTCTGGAAACTTGGCCATGACCGCAATGCGGCGGGCGAACTGTTCCTGCTTTCCAACGAGCTGGACCCAGGCAATCGCAATTTGTCCTTTGAGCGCGAATTCGGCCGCGTCATGGGCCTGCTCGATTTCATGGCGCAGATCGTCGCCGACCGCAACGGGCGCGGTCTTTCCCGGCTGACCCATTCGGTGGTCAGCACCATTTTCTTACCGGTGAGTTTTTTGAAATGAAGAATATCGTCATCCTGATTTCCGGCCGTGGCAGCAACCTGGAGGCGCTGATCGCCGCCCGCGATGCTGGAAATCTGCCCGTCAACATCGCGGCCGTGATCAGCAACCGGCCTGAGGCCATGGGGCTGGAGACCGCGCAGAAGGCAGGCATTGCGGCGCATTTCATCAACCACAAGGCTTTTGCCGGTCGCGAGGCTTTCGATGCGGCGCTGGCCGAGTGCATCGACGATTTTTCGCCTGACCTCGTCGTGCTGGCCGGTTTCATGCGCATCCTGAGCGAAGGCTTCGTCCGTCATTACGAAGGCCGGTTGATGAACATCCACCCGTCGCTGCTGCCCTCCTTCCCCGGTCTGCACACCCACCAGCGGGCGCTGGAAGAGGGGGTGCGCATCCACGGCTGCACCGTGCATTTCGTCACGCCCACCCTGGATCATGGGCCGGTGATCATTCAGGCCGCCGTGCCGGTGCTCGACAGCGATAGCGAAGACAGCCTGTCGGCCCGAGTGCTGCGTCAGGAGCATCTGATTTACCCGCAGGCGGTGCGCTGGTTTGCCGAAGACAAGCTGACGCTGGAAAACGGCCGCGTCCGGCTGGCGGCCGAACTCGCCGACCACGCCGTGCTGATCTCGCCCGAGATCCGCTAAGCCGCCATGCCCCTGGCGTTCGTCCTCGCGCTGGCCGCTTCGCTGGGCATTCACGTCGCCGCACTGTTTGGTCCGGACGTTGAATTGTTCGGCGGTGCCAGCGACGAGCCGGTTACCTTGCGCGCCGAGTTGCAGCCGCCGCCGGCCGTTGCACCAAAAGCAGCAGCCGAGAACAAGCCGGTGGCCAAGCCGCGGCCCAAACCGCTCAAGCCCGGGCCGCTGGCCAGCAGCAAGTCGGTGGCCGATGCGCCGGTAGTGCCGGTGCCCGAAGTGCCTCCCGAGTCAGTACAGGAAACGCCAGCGACCGCCACGGCGGCTGCCCCCGAGCCGGTCAAGCCCCTGCTGCCGGCCAAGGGCACCATCCGCTTCGTGATCACCACGGGAACGCAGGGTTTTACGATCGGTCGCGCCGAGCACACCTGGGAATTCACCGAGGATGGCCATTACCACCTGAGCGGCATGACCGAAACCACCGGCCTGGTTGCCCTGTTCAAGTCGGTACGTTTCGAGAACGAAAGCCGCGGCCGGCTGGTGGCCGGCGGCTTGCAGCCCGAGCAATATCTGACGCGCAAGAACGGCAAGAATGCCAACGAAAATGCCGATTTTGACTGGCCCAATGCCGCCGTCCGGCTTTCCCGCGACGGCAACGTGCGCCCGCTGGCACCCGGCGCCCAGGACATCCTGTCGCTGAACTATCACCTGGCGTACATCAAGCAGCCGGAAGCCGGGGCTACTGTCGGCGTCGTCACCGGCAAGAAGTACGACCGTTACGCCCTAGATTCGTTGGGCGAAGAAGAAATCGACACGCCGGCCGGCCATTTCCGCACGCTGCATCTGCGCGCCATGACTGATACCGTCACTGAAATCTGGATCGCACTCGATCGGCACCGCCTGCCGGTTAAAATCCGCTTTACCGACAAGAAGGGCGACATTTACGAACAAGTCGCCACCCAGATAGGAATACCATGAAAGCCCGCTTCACACCCGCCCTGTTTGCCCACGCCGAGGCCGTTCTCGGCCAGTTGCTGCGTTTCGATCATCCGGCCGATGCCGTCGTTTCACGTTATTTCCGTGACCATCGCGAGCTTGGCCATGCTGATCGCGCCTTTGTCGCCGAAACGGTATTCGCCGTGCTGCGCCGGGGGCGCAGCCTGGAGGCGCGCTGTGGCGGTCAGATGTCCGATCGTCACCGCTTGCTGGCTGCGCTGGCCGTGGCGCGTGGCTGGAGCCAGCGCGAACTGGCGCCGGTCCTCAAGGCCAGCGAAGAAGAATGGTTGTCCGGGGTCAAGGCGGTGCGCGAAGAAGAGATGCCGCCGGCCGTTCGTTGTGATCTGCCGGATTGGCTCTACCAGCGCCTCGAAGTCCAGTTCGGTGCCGAAGAAACGCTGGTTCTGTCGAAAGCGCTGAATCAGCCGGCCCCGCTCGATCTGCGCGTCAATACCTTGAAAATGAACCGTGAGACGCTGCTGGAAAAACTGGCCGCCGACGGTATTGCCTCTGAACCCGGCCCTTTGTCGCCAATGGCCGTTCGCCTGCGCGACAAGCCGGCCCTGGCCAAGACCGCGCTTTTCCTCGAAGGCGCTTACGAGGTGCAGGACGAAGGCAGTCAGTTGCTTGGCTATCTGCTGGAGCCGAAGCGCGGCGAGATGGTCGTCGATTTCTGCGCCGGCGCCGGTGGCAAGACGCTGCTGCTTGGCGCCTTGATGCGCAATACCGGCCGTCTCTATGCCTTCGACGTCTCCGACAAGCGCCTCGCCAATTTGAAGCCACGACTGGCCCGTTCCGGCCTGTCCAACGTTCATCCGGCCCGCATCGAGCACGAGCGCGACACCAAGATCAAGCGCCTGGCCGGCAAGGCCGACCGGGTGCTGGTCGATGCCCCGTGTTCCGGCCTTGGCACTCTGCGCCGCAATCCTGATTTGAAGTGGCGGCAGAGCGAAACCTCGGTGGCCGAACTGACCGTCAAGCAGGCCTCGATTCTCGAAGCGGCGGCCAAGCTGGTTCGCCCCGGTGGCCGTCTGGTCTATGCCACCTGCAGTCTGCTGACGGCAGAAAACGATGAAATCATCGACGCTTTCCTCGAAAAGCATCCCGATTTTTCGCTGACTCCCGCCTCGGCGGTGCTTGCCAAACAGGGCATCACGTTCGAGGGCGACGTGCTGCGTTTGCTGCCGCACAAGCACAATACCGACGGTTTCTTCGCGGCTGTTCTGGATAAAAAGGCATGAGTCAAAAAAGCCCGGCCCTGCGCCTGATCAACGACCTGCTGGCCGATTTCCGCGACCCGGATTTCATCTGGCAGGTGGTCGCGCTGGTCGCTTGTCTCGGCTTGGCTTTTCTGGTGGCGCGCTGGTGGCAGGGGCGCCACGAAGAAGGTGCCGGGCGGCTTTCCGATGCAGGCTCCCGCCTGGCCTTTCCGCTGACCGGCATGGTGCTGGCCGGCCTGGCCATCGCCACGCTGTCTGGCTTCATCCATGTCAATCTGCTCAAGCTGGCCATGCCGCTGCTTGGCTCGATGGCCCTGGTGCGCGGCGTCATTTTCGTGCTGCGCCAAGCCTTCCCGCGAGCGACCTGGCTGACCGCGTGGGAGCGCATCATCGCCGCCACGGTCTGGAGTTGGCTGGCGCTCTACATCACCGATCTGGCGCCTTACGTCATCGATGCCATGGAAGGCGTGGAATTCCATGTCGGCAAGCAACACGTCGATTTGTGGACCATCCTGCGGGCCGTTGCCACCATCTTCCTGACTGTGGTTTTCGCGCTGTGGATTGCCGGCGTCATCGAAGCGAAGCTGATGCGCCTGCATACGCTCGACGCCAACCTGCGCATCGTCGGTGTTCGCGTCGCCAAAGCAGGTCTGACGGTCATCGCCATCCTGACCAGCCTGGCCCTGGTCGGCATCGACATGACGGCACTCTCGGTCTTTACCGGCGCCCTTGGTGTGGGCCTTGGCCTCGGCCTGCAGAAGATCGCCAGCAACTATGTCTCCGGCTTCATCATCCTGCTCGACCGGTCGATCCGCATCGGCAACATCGTCCAGGTCGGCACCGATAGCGGCGAAGTGACCCAAATCACCACGCGCTACACCGTGCTCAAGCATCCCGGCGGTACCGAGTTCATCGTGCCGAACGAAACCTTGATCGGCAGCACGGTCCAGAACCAGACCTATTCCAACAACCAGTTGCGACTGACGACAACCGTCGGCGTTGCCTACGACACCGACCTCGATCTGGCCCAACGTCTGATGACCGAAGTCGCCGCCGCCCATCCGCGCGTGCTGGCCACGCCGGCTCCCAAGGTCTTCCTGACCCAGTTCGCCGACAGCAGCATCAACCTCGAACTCGGTTTCTGGATCGACGACCCGGAAGAGGGCAAGGGCAACATCGTGTCCGACGTCAATTTCGCCCTCTGGCGTGCCTTCAAGGAACACGGTGTGGCAATTCCCTTCCCGCAGCGGGAAGTTAGGCTGTTGAATACGCCGACTTGAAATATTTCAATCTCTGGTTCTGTAGTTCCATTGCGCAATAAATCCCCTTGGTATAATGCTGCCCGAGTTTTTTTGCGGTTTCTTACTTCCATGGGGAAATAATTTTGCGTCGCTCTCTTTCAGTATTCTCCGTTGCCCTGTTTTCCGGCCTATTCCCTGTCGCAGATGCCTTCGCATATAGCCAGAGTTATCTGACCTATTGGGAAACCGAGAATTTGGGTAATGGCAATGCCTGGTACAACTTTGTCGTGGCGAACACGGGCTCAGCCGATTACAACTCGGCGACTACCCTAATCAGTGCCGGTCCTCCGCGTGTCGAGCAGACTCAGGTTCACAACGAAATTCCCGTCATTACCTCTTACGCTCTCCCCATCTTGAGTGCAGCGGCCTGGAATACGGTCAACCAGGCTTCCATTTACCAGCCAGATGGGTGGTCTTGGCGCTTGGTGGATGCAAATTCGCAGAATTGGAGCAATTCGACTGGTAATTCCTTGTTCGATAATCCCTACAAGGTGCTTGAATGGTATGTGACTGATCCCTCTTCTGCTCCCGGCGACTGGCCCTATGACTGGTCTTACCGCTATGGACTGGCTCCGTTGTTCAGTCAAGCTGACGTTATGGGGTGGCTCGCCAACTCTCCGGATGATGATCCGGTCGATTTTTTACACGACGAAGTCACGGATCAGGACGGGAATACAATCTGGTCTTCGGCAGGCTATTTGTGGCATGAAGGTATTGCGCCGGCATTCGGCTTTTTGGCCTATTCGGGCAAAACACTGAGTCCCGATCAGACCGGCTGGGATTTGGTGGTTCAGGACTACACCTACACCACGACCTACACGCCGCTGCCCCCACGTATCGGCGATCCAGATGACCCGTTGAAGAGTTCTGGCGTTGGTGCAGTGGCTTTGCCAACTGCTCCGATGTCTGTTCCCGAGCCAGAAACGCTACCGATGGCCTTGGTAGCCTTGGGGTTGATGACGCTGGTTGCCCGTCGGCGTAAATCTTTGAGTTAATCACCTTGGCGTAATGGATGCCGCTGAGCCAAGTGCTCAGGATAAATACGGAAATGGCGCTCAAATAATCCCGGTCAAGTATTTCTTGCCGGGATTATTTCTTGAACAGTGCCGCCGCCGTAACTCGGGCCTCAACTTTCCCGTTTTTCTCTCTTTGGAAATTGCAGCATCAACCTCGAACTCGGTTTCTGGATCGACGACCCGGAAGAGGGCAAGGGCAACATCGTGTCCGACGTCAATTTCGCCCTCTGGCGTGCCTTCAAGGAACACGGCGTGGCAATTCCCTTCCCGCAGCGGGAAGTGCGAATGCTGAACGAAACGAGGTAATACCCTAGGTCTCGGCGGTGGGGTTGGGCGGTAAATCTTTGTTAAACTCGGCCCCTCCGCAATCGACAAGTCCTTGTTTCGATACAGCCTGGGTCAGCGTTTCTGCCTCGTCGCCAGGTTGTTCTCGCAGAAGAGCAACGTGAACTCAACAGAAATGCAATTTCCGCTGCGCCTGCGACAGGCGGCTTTGTTTGTCGCAGTACTGCTGGCATTCCCGGCAAGCGCCGATGACGAACTGTTTTTCAGCGAAATGCCGATCGTCGCTTCGGTCAGTCGCTTGCCACAGCAGCTTTCCGAAACCCCCGCATCGGTCACGGTGATCGATCAGGAAATGATCCGGGCCTCGGGCATGCGGACGGTTGAAGACCTGCTCCGGCTGGTGCCGGGCTTTCAGGTGACGTCGCACAATCAGGATCCGGCCATCGTCGCCTATCACGGGCTGGCTAATGGTCTCGCGGGGGAAGAGTACGGGCCGCGTGTGCAGGTACTGGTCGATGGCCGTTCGCAGTATTCGCCCTTGTTCAAGTCGGGGGTCAACTGGAATCTGCTGCCGGTAGCACAGGAGAACATCGAGCGTATAGAAGTGATCCGGGGCTCGAATACGGTTTCCTATGGCTCAAACGCCTTTATGGGCGTGGTGAATATCATCTCGATTGATCCGGCCCTGACCAAAGGCTGGCAGGTATCTGCCAATCACGGCAATAACGGAATTCGTGACGAAATGGTGAGTTGGGGGGAGCGAATCGGCGAAGCGAATGTGCGCATGACCTATCGCTCCTTGCAGGATGACGGTTTTCAGCGGGGCTTCTACCGGGTCAATAATCTGGACCAATGGACTTACGCGCCGGATAGCCGTCAGTCCCAGTTGTTCGATTTGCGCGTTGATCTGCCGCTGTCAGCCCGCGATGATCTGCAATTGACCGGCACCTTTGCGCGGGACATGACCCAATACGGGCGGCCGGGAAGTCCGAGTAACGATCCCTTGCGCAATCTCGAGCAGTCCTCGACTGCCTTTGGCATCCAATGGCGTCGTGTTTTTTCGCCGACCGATGAATTGAAGCTTCGTTACGCCTATACCGAGGATTGGGCTTACGGTCGCTATTGGCGAGAGCACAGTATCACGACGCCTTCTGGCACCTCGGCGCCGTTACGGTTTTCGTATGATCCCGGTGGCCGCTCCATGCTTCATGAACTGGAAGTCGAGCATCGGCTCTCTTTCTCGCCAGCCACGCGGGCGGCATGGGGCGCGGGCGCAAAGTTTACCGAGCTCCAGTCATACGCCCAGTTCTCGACGCCTGGCTGGCAAGATCGTTTTGCCTACCGAGCTTTCGGCAATCTCGAGTATCGCCCGTTTCAATCTCTGCTCTTCAATCTCGGTGCAAGCGCTGAGCACGATAGCGTCACTGGCTGGATGTTCGATCCTCGTGCCAGTGTCAGCTATCACGTTCTGCCGGGGCACACGCTGCGTTTTTCTGTTTCCAGGGCGCACAGGAATCCGAGCCTCTATGAAACTTCCGGGCGTTTTGACCGGCGCGACGCTTATACAGGAATACTGGATATCAATTATCTGGCACAAGGCGTAGAGCCAGAGCGTATCGATACGATGGAAATCGGTTATCTGGCTGAATTGAAGGAGTACCGGGCCAGCCTCGATGTTCGCATGTTCAGCGAGCGGATTCCAAACTACATCCAGATTCTTCCGCTCCCGCTCCCGGCTGGCATTCCTGATGAAAATGACCGTCAGAGCACACGTGATAATGCTGCATTTAATTTCGCAACCTATCACTACGGGCGTGCCGATGCCGCCGTCAATCTGGAAAACGTTCGCGTCAAGGGTTACGAGTATCAACTGCAATGGCGGCCATTCGATAGCACACGCCTTATTTACGGCAGTGCGCTCGTCTGTATCGAAGCTGAACTCACCGACATCAATCGGGTAGCCGATGATCGGGGCCCCAACACCTACAAGATCGCTACGCAAACGCGCGATTCGGCACCGACCCACTCGCAGTCGGCCATGCTGATCCAGAAACTGCCCTACGGTTTGCAGGCCTCCGTTATGTATTTCCGGGCATCACCGATGCGCTGGCGGCGGAACGATCCGACCTCCATCGAGGCCAGTGAGCGCTTCGATTGGCGTCTTGCCAAGGGCTTCACCCTTGGGCCAGTACGGGGCGAACTGGCTTACACGGTGCAGATGGCGAACGAGTCACAGCAGGGACGGACGGTCAACCGCATTGCTGACCGCCTGCAATGGGTCTCGCTGCGCCTCAATTTCTGATCAGCAGGATTTCAGAACAGCGTCGTCGCCTGCACCCAGGCGTCCGGCAGCACTGAAACCACTTGTGCTTCCAGCCACTTGTCGGCGCCGGAAAGAATGGCCAGTCCGGTCAGCAGGATCAGGACGCCAAAGGCCTTCTTGATCCCGTCAATGCGGGCCAGCACCCAGCCTCTTGCCACACTGAACCCCCGCCGCGAGGCGTAGGCGACAGCGACCAGCGGGATCGCCGCGCCGATGCCGAACAGGCCGAGAATGGTGCCACCGCGCAGCGCCCCGCCTTCGCTGGCGACCAGCGTCAGGGCCGAGGCGAGCAGTGGGCCGGAGCAGGGGCTCCAGACCAGGCCGAGCACGCCGCCAAGCAGCAGTGCACCGGTCAGCGAGCCACCGTCGAGCTTGGCAGAAGCCGCATTGGCACTCGAGGCGATGGGCAGCATCCATTCCGTGAAGCGCTGATTGAGCACCGGCACCAGCATGACCAGGCCGAAGGCGATCAGCAGCCAGGCGCCGAACAGCCGAACACTGTCTGAATCAATGCCGAGGGCCGGGCCGAGAGCGCCGAGCACGACGCCGATCAGTGCAAAGGAAATGGCCATGCCGAGGCCCATGGCCAGCGGCGCCAGCCGGTTGGCCTGCACGGCGCCGCCGAGGACCAGCGGCAGGATGGGAAAAACGCAGGGCGAGAGTGTCGTCAAACTGCCGGCGACCAGGCTCAGGCCGAGGTGGGCGAGGGGAATGTCCATGGCGCTTACTTCGCGCTGTCGAGCACGGCGCGCAGCGTCTTGGCGTCAGTCTCGCCGGCCAGACGCCCGGTTTCCTTGCTGCCCTTGTAGACAATTACCGTCGATTGGGTGCGCACGCCAAGCTGGCGTTTCAACTCGCGCTCCTTGTCGTAATTGACGATGAGCAGCGTGCCGGGCACCGCGGCATCGCCCTTCCAGCCGTTGAACACCTTTTCCTGAGCACGGCAGGTCGGGCACCAGTCAGCGTGGAAATGCAGGGCCACCGCTTCGCCGGCCTTCTGTTTGGCCGCCAGCGTTTCCGGCGAGTAGGGCTGGATGTCGAGGGCGAAGACGAGGCTGGCAGCGGCCGAGATGGCGAGGCCGGCGAGAAGCTGGATGGTTTTCATGATTATTCTCCGTTGAAGTGGGGTAATCATTAGTCGCCGGCGGGGCGAAAAACTTACAGCTCAACGGGGAATGATTCAGCCGTGGGGAATGCTGGCTGCGGGACTGCATCCAGAGGGATAGGTTCAAAGGTGTCCATCAGACCTTAATGGGTTAAAAATACGGACCTCCAGAGTTGCCACAGAAACGCCCTACTTAATAAGTCCCTTTTCGAGAGCATACAGTTTTCCACTCTTGGTCAACTGATACAAAGTCGCGGTAGGTTGAGTCAAATAGCCTAGTTGAACAGCCTCTTCAACGAGCAGATCAATCATTACTCGTGATATATCCATAGCATTTACAAGATCAGCATAGCGCTGAAGGTCCCTGCTATTTGTCTCAAACAGCATAACAACGACTGACATCAACTCTCTCAATCCATCGTTTGTTGGGGAGGCTGCCTTTGGAATAACTGGGAAAGGGGATTTGGTAATAGGTGGTTTTTCAAACAATGGGGCGTTGTGTAGGGTTCGAATTAGCTCATCGAAAGAAAACTCAAATTGATCCTGGCGTGAGAAGTCAAGATACAGTTTTGTTTGCAGGAATGTGGGTAGCTTATTTCCCGCTACTTGGCGAATAAGAGGGATTACTTTGTTTGAATCAATGCGTGCAAGCAATCCTGCTGTGACGATCATTTTTTCGTAGCCAACACCTCCTACGCCTGCATTGGCTTTTTCCACGTACTTCTCAGTACATACCATCAGTACCTTATCCGCTGCTGCCACCTGCGTTTCCATAAAATAAGCGAGGTCATCCCCTGGACGTAGGTCCCACTGATCGATTACAGCATCCACCCCAGATGAACGAAGCTGGGTTGCAAGATCCAGAACCCATTTTTTGTGATCGAGTGAGTCATGGGAGTAGGAGATGAATACCTTCGGAATGCTCATGTTTGAATGCCCTGTTGGGTAAAAGGGGCCAGGCTCGAATTTTCACCGGTGCCCGAGCCGAATAACGCCGAAAGCATACACGCAGTAGTCGATTGTCCGCTTGAGAAAACAGTGGGTCAGCGATCACTCCTGGCCGATTGTTGCCTGATAAAACCTGCTCAGGACAACGAAATCGCGCTGATCAAACTGCCAAGCACGATGCCCTGCCGACGCAAGTCGTCGAGCAACGTTGCGCCGTGGGCCAGCAGTTGTTCGGGGGCGGGGTGTTGCAGTTCGATGGCGATCTGGCGGATGGCGGTTTCGCCGGTGGTTGGTGCGGTGGCGAGCAGGCTCAGCAGGCGGCTGGTGACGGCGTTGATCTGGCTGAATTGCACGTCGTCGTTGGCATCGCGGTAGACGGCGAGGTAAGTTGGCTGTGGCTTGCGCGGGCGGTAATCCGGGCTGATGCGGTGCACCGGCCAGGTGTAGGCGAGGTTGAGGAGGGCCGGGTTGAGGGCGACCGGGTTGCGCAGCAGGTCGCCGGCGGGGTCGTGTGCGGGCCTCGGTGCATCGATGACGTCGACCGCCAGTTCAGCCCATTCGTAATGCGCCAGTTCGGCCAGCCAGACGGGGAGCGGCTGACTGATCTCGGCTTCGGCCAGATAGCGGACGAATTCGCGCGGAATTTCGCGGAACCACGGCGTGTGCAGCGGCCAGTCGCGGTAGAAGGTCCGGCACAGCCGTCGCCAGCGCTTTTCGCCAAGAATGGCCCGGCTGGCCGGGAAGCAGCGGTCGACAAAGCCGCAGATATTGTTGAACAGCAGTTCGTTGTACACCGCCATGCGTCGGGCCGGCACGCCGGGTGGGCGCGGGGTGTGTTGCGGGTCGCGCAGGTGGTCGGCGAAGGCGCGCTGGAAGTCCTGGAAATCGGCACTCATCAGGCGGCCTTCCGGGGTGCGGCGGCGGCCTGCAAACGGGCGATCTGCTCGACTTCCGCGGTCAGCGCTGGCAAATCGGGAATGTTGAAATCGCGTTCAAGGCAGGTCGGCACAGTGCCGCCGATGCGGGTGTAGGCCGCTTCGAGCAGCGACCAGACCGGGTCGATGACTTCGGCGCCATGGGTGTCGATCAGCAGCCCATCCGGCTCGACGTAATGGCCGGCGACATGGACGTAGCAGGTGCGTTCGAGTGGCAGGGCGTGCATGAAAGCGAGCGGGTCGAAGCCGAAATTACGGCTGTTGACGTAGATATTGTTGACGTCGAGATGCAGCAGGCAATCGGCCTCACGGATGATGCTGGAAATGAATTCGGCCTCGCTCATCTCGGCGCCTGGTGGTGCGACATAGTACGAGGCGTTTTCGATGCCGATGCGCTGGCCGAGTATGTCCTGCGCCCGCTGGATGCGTTCGACCGTCCATTTGACGGCTGGCTCGGTCATCGGGATCGGCAGCAGGTCGTAGAGATGGCTGTCGTCGGCGCACCACGACAGGTGTTCGGTGTACAACGCCATGCCGTGTTCGCTCATGAAAGCCTTGATGCGCCGAAGCAGGGCTTCATCCAGGGGCCCCGGTCCGCCAAGCGATAGCGACAGGCCGTGGCAGACGAAGGGGTAACGTTCGGTGAACTGGCGCAGCTCCTTGGCGGAGCGACCGCCCATGCCGGCCCAGTTTTCCGGGGCAAGCTCGAAAAAGCGGATGGCCTCAGGCACGCCGGCTTTCAGCGCTTCGATCAGTTCGCGGCGAAAGCCGAGGCCGGCACCGTGGGCGTGGCGTGGCAACATTAGCGTGATTTCCGTTGAGAAGAAAAGCGGGCAGGGCGAACCCTGCGCCGCAGCCGATCAACCCAGCCTTATTTCTTGGCGCCGCAGGAGGCGTCCTTTTTCTTGTCCGCGCCGCATTTGGCTTCGGTCGATTTCTTGGCCGCACCGCAGGAAGCGTCTTTCTTCTTGTCGGCGCCACACTTTGCCTCGGCTGCCTTTTTGTCGGCACCGCATTTGGCGTCCATCTTCTTGTCGCCGCCGCAGCTGCCGTCCTTCATCTTGGTATCGGCCTGGGCTAGCTGATAGCCGGCTTCCAGCTTGGTGGCGCCAAACGGGTTGTCGGCGGCGTGGGCAACCGGGCTGAAGGCAAGGGTGGCGAAGGCAGAGCCGACAGCCAGGGAAACGAGATTTTGTTTTTTCATGATTTGCTCCGTTGAGATTGAGGTGGTCGGATCAGTCTTTGGGACTCATCCAGGCCCCCGTCACCTGACGCATGAATGCGAACTGCTTTTCAGCCCGTCGGCAACCGATACATATCGCCAGATGCAGTCGAAACTGAACGCGCTCCCAAAAACTGAGCTTGCGTTCCATCTGTATCGAGGCGAGGCGGGTGGCTTCCATGCAGCTGATCATTTCAATTCCTGTTCTGCGTCCTGGCTTGAGGGCCTGTTCCATTAGTCGGCACGGTCATCAAAACCTTACAAAATTTTTTTACAGTAAGATCTGCGATGACAAAACCTATCGAGACGACATGTCCTCTGACCCGCTGCACGACCCGGAGTTTCTCACAGGCCTGCGTCGCGACATGCTGCGCTTCGCCGAGATGCAGTTGCGAAATCGTGCCCAGGCCGAAGACGCGGTTCAGGAGGCGCTGGCCGGCGCCCTGCAGGGCCGGGAAAAATTTGCTTCCCGGGCGTCCTTGCGCACCTGGGTACTCTCCATCCTGAAGCACAAGATCGTCGATGTGCTGCGGGCCAAGGTTCGCGAGAATGTCGTCGCCGATGTTGAAAACGACGACGATCTGAATGCCTATTTCGATGATCGCCAGCACTGGGCCGAAGATACCCGGCCGTCGGAATGGCAGACGCCGCAGGAGGCGATGGAGAACAAGCGTTTCTGGGAGGTTTTCGAGGCCTGCCTTTACCGCCTGCCGGAAGCGAGCGCTCGCATCTTCACCATGCGCGAAGTGCTCGGCTTCGATACCGACGAAATCTGTCAGACCCTGGCGATCACCAGCAACAACTGCTGGGTGCAACTGCACCGTGCCCGGCTGGCGCTGCGCGCCTGTCTTGGCGCCAACTGGTTCGGCGAAGCAGCGTAGGCAGCTGCGGGCATCACGGTTTTGGCGGGCCGTGATCGCCGTGCGGCATGGGCGATCAATGAGCGGGTGGCGACCGCCGTTGCTCAGGCATTTTTCGGCAGTCATCACCGGGTAATGCGCGTCGCCCACAATCGGGCGATGACCAGACAAGGATTTGCCCGCCGTGATTAAAAATGCCCTTGCATTGTTTCGCGGCTACGCCATTTGGGTTCGCCGACTACCGCAGGCAACGGGCTTCATGTTCGCTGCGCGCTCGCGCTGGGGCCGTTCAGTCAAGGTTCTTCTCTTCGCGGTCGGCGTTGTCCTGCCGCTCGGCTCGTTGATCTGGGCATTGTTGTTCTGGCATGGCAACGGTGTGCTCCGGGCCGGCCAAGCTGCCGCCGTTCGTCACGCGCCATCGCCTGCGGCGGCTGATTAAGCAGCTACCGGCTCGCCTATCTGGTGAACGATGGGCACCGGTTGCCAGCGATCCATGCGTAATGCCAATGCCAGCCCCCGGGGCGCAACGGCTCGCTTGGCATCGTCTTGTCGCTGGTGGGCCCTTCGTCGGCATTCCCGCCTCAGGCCACCCGAAATCCCATTGGCGGCATCTGAATAAGCCTTTGGCATGTCTCTTTTTCAAGACAAATTAATCAGCCAATAATCATGTGCTTGGCATGGAAGGGCTTTTCCCTGTCTCCGTGGCGCGACATCCGGGTGCTGATTATTGGACGAAACTCCCAATAAGCAATTGATTGCAGGTTGTTAAATTTTTGGCATGTTTGTTGCGCTATTCGTCTGGCATCTGTCGTTTTCGTCACCTAGCCAGGAGAAAAGAAATGAATGCCACTGCCAGCGAAGAACCCATGGGCGTGCCTTGTTGCCCGGCGCTCGCCAAAGATACCGTCTGCGATGTCCTGGATTTTCACTATCGGACACGCCACACCACCAACGTCGCCGCAGGGGGGCGGCGTATCCAGGTCGAGGTGCTCATCCATGCCCGCCTGGAACGCTGCCCGGGGCCGATGACCCTGGGCGACCTGGTGTACAGCACGACGCTGCTGCCGGGTGAGAAGGTCCGGCTGTTCACCTCCGATCGCCGCACCCGATTCAGCGTCGATAGCGAGAGCAAGGTGAGCTACCGGCACGAACAAACCTCCGAGGAACGTTACTACCTGTCGAGCATGCAGGATTTCATGTCCGACCTGTCGGTGCGCGACGCCGGCAGTGCGTACGCCAGCAGCAATGGGTCGGCCCGGGGGCACGGCGAAACCAGCAGCGCCCTCGGCGCCATTTTTTCGGGGCCGTCGGTCGATGTCAGCGGTTCCTACGATGCGTCATCGACATCGTCGTTCATGCGCGAGTTGAGCCAGCACGCCAGTGCTTCGGACCGTCGCTCCGAATCGGCAACGCGCGCCGCCAGTTCGGTCTCGGTCGGCGAAGTGTCCAGCCGTTCTCACACTCAAGGGGAGTCGGAAGACCACCAGGAGTCGTCGTCACGCGAGTTTTCCAACCCCAATCGCTGCCGCGCGGTGACCTACTTTTTCTACCAGATCAACAAGACCCAGACCATCAAGTTCAGGATTGTCGCCATTCAAAGACGCGTCATCGATCCGGCCGCCGAGACGCGCGTCTCGAACAATCCCTTCGCCGCCGACGGTGGCATCTCGGCCATTCCCAGCGCCGTGCTGGCGACCGATCCCAATCGTCTGAAAGTCGAGCAGCTTGGCCGCGACAGCGTGCTGGCCAAACAGAATGCCAACTTTGCCGCAGGCCTGAGCCGGGAGGCGGCCGGGGCCAATCTGGCCCGCCTCTCGGCTCTCGACAGCAATGTGCAATCGATCTCCCCGATACTGAAGGCGCGCGCCTTGCAGGAGGTCGATCAGTCCCTTATCAAGGAACGCCTGATCGACAAGAACGGCAAGGTGCTCGATGAGCTGGTCGGTGAACTCTCCTTTGAGCGAATCAGCTCCTTGCCGACGCCGGGCCTTCTGGTCAAAGGCTGTCTGGACGAGTGCGACACCTGTGAGCCGGCGCTCGAAAAATCGATCCAGCTTGAACTGGAGCACAAGCAGTTGCAAAACGAACTGCTTAAAAAGCAGATCGAACTGCTCGAAAAATCGCAGGAGTATCGCTGCTGCCCCATCTCAGGGGTGGAACCCGTCACGCCATGAATTTCTGGCTAGTCCAATTTCTTGTGTAGCAAAGCCGGTATCCACCACCAGGAGGTTTAGCCATGAATGACGAATTGAAAAAGGCCGTGAGCAAGTCGAAAGCCGTGATGAACGGCCCGTACACCAATGAGCGCGAGAAGTACAAGGCGCTGCTGCTGAGCAATCCCAATTACTTTGGCTCGCTGCAATCGAGCCCGTTCAAACCGGTACTGCCGCTGGCCGGCAATACTTTTTACGAGGAGTTGGTGTGCGTCGGCTATCAACCGCAGCAGCAACGGCTCGAAGGCGTGGTGCACGTCTACCAGCCGTCGGGTTACGGCAGCGGCCTCTGCGGCCAGGGCAGCACCGAATATGTCCGCTTCTATCTCTCCTTCGATCAGGGGGCGACCTGGGTCGATCAAGGCCTGACCAGCTTCCAGGCCTGGAACATCCCGCAGGGCACCGACGGCAGCAAGCGGCTCGAATACGCGGTGCAACTGCCGGTGAACCCGACGCGCCGCATTTGCTTCCTCGGCGCGCAGTTGATCCGCGTCCGCGCCATCCTGTCGTGGAACGCGCCGCCACCGCCCAACCAGCCCAACTGGATTCCGCCCTGGGGCAATCTCCGCGACGCGACGATTCAGGTCGAGCCGCGCCGCTTGTTCACTGGCAAGGAGGTGTTCGAGGCTGCCAAGCTCAAATTGCCGCCGCTGCTCAAGGAGGCGCTCGATCTCGATCAGCCGCTGCCGTCCAAGATGCCAATCCTCGCTGCGGCCGATCTCGCCGTGCATTACAAGGCGGCCGGCATTCCGGCCCACCGCTTCGCCTTCAAGGAAATGCACGCGCTGACCGCCGGTCCGCATGCCTTCAATGGCGAACTCAGCGCCCAGTTGCTGCCCGGCATCGAGATCCCGGCCAATATCGGCGATCTGCTCTTCCCGAAAACCGACGGCGACACCAGCTACGAAGAGCTCGGCTGCATCGGCCTCGACCCGAACAGCCCCGATACCCTGATCGGCGTCATCAAGCTCAAGCGCAGCCAGGGCTATTCGGGCGGCCCGTGCACCGCCGGCAGCGCCGAGTATGTTTCCTGGTGGGCAGATTTCGACGGCAACGGCAGTTTCGAGAGTTTTCTCGGCACCGCGCAGGTGCGTGTCTACGATCTGGCCAACATTCCCGCCGATGGCGTGAGCTACGCGGTGCGCCTGCCGGTGGATTTGTCGGCCCATCGCAAACCTTGCCAGAACGGGCCGGTCGTCGTGCGCATCCGTGCCATCTTGTCGTGGAATGTCGCGGTGCCGGGCAATGCGCCCAACCATGTGCCGGCCTGGGGCAATCGCGAAGAAACGCTGATTCACGTCGCGCCGCTCGGGGCGATGCATGCACCAGCCGGCAAGATCGCCATCCTCGGCGGCATTCCGGTCAGCATGATCGACGACGCCAGCGGCATGACCACGCCGGATGCGGTGTTCGCGCTGAACAACGCGCCGGTCGGCGGTGCTTGTCCGTTCGGCGCCGCGGTGACCCTGCAGGGCGCGCCGCTACCCGCCGGCTACACCTACAAGGTTGAAGTCACACCCGAGGGCGGTGGCGTCCCGGCGCCGGTGCTGACTGAACTGACGCTGACGCGCCAGGATGGGAGCACCTACAAGCTCAACGCCAACCCGGTGACCCAACGCTTCGCCTACCAGGCGTTCACCGATAACGTGAATGCACTGCTCGGGCACTGGGATTCGGCCGGCGACGCGCGCTGGATCGTCTCGCTGAGCAGCTACGACCCGGGCGGCAACTATCTCGGCACCGACTCGCAGCTGATCCAGCTCGACAACACCGGGCCGAGCGCCAGCATCGACATCACGACCGGTACCGGCAATTGCGGCAAGTTCCCGACCGGCGCAGTGATCGGTGGCAGTTTCATCGCCCGCGATCTCCATCTGCTGAGCTATACGATAGGCGTCAAGCCGCCCGGCCTGAACGATCCGGGCGAGGCGGTCACGGCGCCGAGCGCGGGCGTATCGAATACCGCCATCACCGGCGATGCCTGGTCGCTCGACACTACTGGCATGGTCGATTGCGGCTACGTGGTCGAGTTGGTCGTGCGCGATCGCACCATCGTCGCCAGCCAGAGCCAGGGATGGTACGCCTCCGATAGCGCGGGCTTTTGCCTGGAGGCGGCACACGATGGCGTTGACTGAAAGCGGCGGTCGGCGTGACTGACGCAGCCGCATCACCGGCGTAATCTACCCAAAGCCCCGAATCCTTCTTGCTGGATTCGGGGCTTTGGCCTATCGAGAGTACGAAGAGGCGGCGACCGGAAAAAAAGACCCCGCCACGAGGGCGGGGTAACAGGGAGGTCTCGAATCGGGGGGTATTCGAGAGGAGGGTAAAACGGTTCAGCGCTTGTCGGGGCGTTTCAATACTTTCCGGACGATGGCGATGATTGCGCCGGCGGCAATCGCAGCAACGGCTGCCTTGAGCGGCTCAGCCTGGCCTTCGGCCAGCCAGTCGAAGCCGGTGATGCCGACGAATACACCGAGCGATTCGCTGATCGGCAGGTTGTCGGCAAAGGCCATCAGAGATCCTTGCAGGCGGAGGCAACTGCCAGAACGGGTTGGGCTGGCGCCAGCTCGAACAGGTACTGGCGGGTTGCTTCGATAAATTGCTTGATATTCATTTCGATGATTTCCTCGTTATCCTCTTGGCGGGATTGGTTTTCTTCCATGCCTCGCATTCTAGGGAGGCGATGACCAGCCGTCTGTTGCGCAAGCGTTGCGCCGAGGTAACGGGTTTTGATCTTCTGTGACGCTTTGTAACGGCCCCGTGGTTGGCTACTGCCGGGCTTTCCAGGCGAGGGTAAAGCGGGCGCCGCCGAGTGGCGATGCGTCGGCAATGGCGGTGCCGCCATGCAACTCCAGCACGCGTCGGGCAATGGCCAGGCCGAGGCCGTAGCCGCCGGTCGAGCGGTCACGCGAACGGTCAAGCCGGGTGAAGGCTGAAAAGATGTGTTCGCGTTCTTCCGGTGGAATGCCGATGCCGTCGTCGTCGACGTGGATCAGGATGTTCTCGCCCACCAGTTCCGCATTGACCGAAATCCGCTTGCCGGCGTACTTGAAGGCATTGCGCAGCAGGTTGCGCAGGGCGTAGGGCATGGCCTTGCGGTCAAGATCGATAAACAGGTTTGCCGGCAGCTTTTCGGTATCGACGACCACATCGAGTTGACGGCCAAGCAGGCGGACCGAGTCGACCTCGTCGGCCAGCCAGTCGGCGAATTTGACGCTGGAGAAGTGCGGTTCCGGCGCTTCGCGTTCGAAACGGGCGTAGGTCAGGCTGGTGTCGATCAACTGGTCGAGTTCGTCCAGGTCGGCTTCCATCATGGCCCACAGGCGTTCGCGCTCTTCGTGCTCGTCGGTTTCGGCGAGCATTTCCAGTGCAAAGCGCATGCGGGCGATCGGCGTGCGCAGTTCGTGCGAGATGCCGCAGGAAAGCTCGCGATGGGTCGCCAGCAGTTGCCGGATGCGGTCGGCCATGCTGTTCATGGTATCTGACAGCGGGGCAAAGAGCTGGGTGCGGGCGGCCGGTGTGCGGGCGTCGAAATGACCGTCGCCGAGGTCGCGGGCAGTCTGGCGCAGCGCTTCCAGATCGCGCCAGATCGGGCGAATCCAGAACCACAATGCGATGGCGAAAATGACGCCGATCAGGCTCCAGGTCAATAAGCGCAGCCGCAACTCCAGTGGCAGTCGATCCTTCAGTTCGGGGTTGCGGTTCGAGGCCAGCGGGCCGACGACGAGCACCTGGCTGGACGTGCCAAGGCGGTGGTACATGATGTCGCCGTCGTGGTCGATGGCGATATCGCCGGCATCGAGCTTGATCACCTGGGAGGGCGTCAGTGTCCTGTCGAGCGTGATGCGTTCGACGATGCCCAGGTTGTAGGAGAATTTCTCGTCGAGTTCCTTGATCTTTTTCTGCCACTCACGGCGCGGATGGCGGAATAACTCGTCTTCAATCAGCGTAATCGTGCCGCGCATGAAGCGCCGGGCATAGTCGTCAGTAATGCCGCGCTGGGCGGTGGAGATGACGAAGTCGGCAGTGAAGGCGATGGCGACGAAGGAACCCATCGCCAGCAGGTAGATGTTGAAGAACAGTTTCGACAGGCTGTAGCGCCCGCCACGCCAGCGCGGCAAAGCAACCCGGAACAGCGAGCGGGCGAGTCCCTGGCTGGATTCCTTGGCGCCCGAGTCTTCTGGCCTGGATTCAGTTCCAGTCATGCTTGCTGAACAGGTAGCCCTTGCCGCGGACTGTCTTGATGCGCGTCGGGTTTTCCGGGTCGTCGTTCAACTTTTTGCGCAGGCGGGAGATACGGGCGTCGATGGAGCGATCCAGGCCATCGAAGCCGATACCGCGCAATTCCTGCAGCAGATCGTCGCGTGACAGCACGTTGCCGGCATGCGAGGCAAGCAGCCACAGCAGGTCGAATTCGGCTGTGGTCAGGTCTATGGTTTGGCCGGCCAACGAAGCGGTGCGGGTCGCCTGGCTGATCTTGAACTGGCCGAACAGCATGCTTTCCGACTCGCCACTGCTCGCTTCACCAGCGCTTGGCAATCGGCGCAGCAGGGCCTTGATACGGGCGAGCAGGACGCGCGGCTGGACCGGCTTGGCGATGTAATCGTCCGCCCCCATCTCGAGGCCGAGAATCTGGTCGAAATCCTCATCGCGGGCCGTCAGCATCAGGATTACGCCACGGAATTGCGAGCGCACGGCGCGGCAGACCTCGAAGCCGTCCTTGCCCGGCAGCATGACGTCGAGAATCACCAAGTCGGGCTGTTCGGCCAGGATGCGCGCCTCGGCGGTGTCGCCGCGCGGCTCGATGCTGACTTGCAGATCGTTCTTGGTGAGATATTCAGCCGTCAGTTCGGCCAGGCGTTCGTCGTCTTCGACAAGCAGGATGCGTGTGTTCATCCGGCAATCTTAACCACCTGCCGGGCGCCGGTCCATAGCGCTGTCGTCAGCGTTGAATGTGCTCATGTCGCAGCCGTGCCTGGCATCGCTTAGAATTCCGGCTGGCTATCTATTTGGAAGTTTCTTGATGATCTGGTCGAATGTGCCCGTCAGGGCGTGGTTTGCAACGCTGGGGCTAGGTTGCCTCGGTCTGGTTGCGGTCGGCATGGAATTGCAAACCCTGCTGCGCTTGGCGCCTTGTCCGCTTTGCATCTTTCAGCGCCTGCTCTACATCGTGATCGGCCTGATTGGCCTGCTTGGCTTCGCCTTGCCGGCCGGGCGGCTGCTTTGGTCTGTTCTGGCTGCCGGGCTTGGTTTGCTCGGTTTCGGTGTAGCCGCTTACCAAACCTGGATGCAGGCTTTTCCGCACCTGGCGCCGGAATGCAGCTTTACCGATCCCAATGCCATCGAAAGTCTTGTCGACTGGCTGGGCATGGAGTGGCCTTCGATGTTCCTGGCTACCGGGTTCTGTACCAGTCGCGATTGGGAGTTGTTTGGCTTGTCGATGGCCAACTGGTCGGTTCTGTTCTTTGCCGGCATCGTGGTTTATACGGCTTTGCTGTTTGTTCGCAAACGCCAGGCCTGAAAAAACAAAACCCGCCAAGCGGCGTAATGCCGTTCAGTTAAGGCTTTTTTTTCAGATATTTGACGGCATAACGCTTGGGCAGGGCTTTAACAACACGGGGGCATTGACGCCCCCGTCGCTTTTCCACGATGGCGAATTGAAGCTGGATGCGCAAGCGCAACAAATGGGAGGGCAGTCTGCCCGGCGCCATCCCGGCCGCCCAGATCATTTCATTCTGCAAGATGTGCAGAGCCCGCAGGAAACTGAGGTCAGTCGGCTCGACCTTGGCTTGAATGGCGGCCTTGGCCATTTCCAGGCGGACCAGATTGTAGGCAATCAAGGCCCCCCAGATTTCCTGATTGATCCCCGTGGGTTGCTGACTGCGCAACGTCAGGGCCGTGCCGAGCATGGATTGCTTGAGTTCGCGATAGCTGGTTTCGATTTCCCAGCGACGGCGATAGCACTCGGCCAAATCCTCGGCCTTGAAGCGGCGACGATCCAGCAGTGAGGTCAGCAGCACCCGTTCCTTCCCGTTGGCCGCCACCATCCGGACAGCGCGGGCCGTCCAGTATTCGGGCAGCGAGGGCGCTTTGGCGCGGGCTTGCGGCGAAACGCGCATACGCACGAGGCCATCTTGCTCGGTACCGGAGAGTCGTTCCCATTTTGTATTGGATTTGGCGGGAATCAGGTAGTGCCGCTCTTCTCCTCTCAAGCTCAGACCCAAGAGGATTTCCGCACAGAGAAAGCCACGATCAAAGACGGTCAGCGAATGCTCGGCGATACGCTCGACCAGCGTCTTGGCGTACAACATCTCGTTCTGGCCGTACTGGCCGAAGGCCATGTCGGCCACCAGATGCGAGGGAATCGCCGTGACGCTGACGGCCCGGACCTGCGGGTAACTCGCCACCTTGCCGCTGGCGTATGTCTGAGCACCAAAATGGGCCCGGTTCTCGGCGCTATCGGGCGTGCGAAAGGTGGTGCCATCCATGGCCCACAGGGAGAGTCCCTTCCAGGTATGGCGCTCGGCAACTTGCGCGCACCAGGCGCTTGCCGTCTGGCTGAAGAGAGTTTCAAGCGGATCGCTCCCCAGGCGTTGCCTGGCTTGCGTGACGGCACTCTTGCTGATGACCGGGGTCGCTGTGGACGGCAATGCCAGGTCCAGTGTCGCCAGCACTTCGGGCACGGATTGGTGCCGGTACAACGCCAGCGCAATAACCAACCACACCACTTGTTCGGCCGGTAATCGCCGTCGTCTGATACTGGCCGTACCGGTCGCCCTGAGCGCCTGCTCAATCCACGCCAGCGGCAGATGCTCGGCCAATCGGTCAAGACCGATTGCGGGTAGAACATCCGTTGTCGCGTGAAGTTGGCTCGAGAACATCGAACCAGAAGTTAACAGCGTTTACTATTGTTTACAATAGCTTGCAAAAAAATAAAAATGCCGTTCAGTCTTAACTGAACGGCATTACGCCAAGCGGCGGGTTTTTCGAATGCTGGAAGAAGCCGAATTACTTCAGCTTGACTTCCTTGTAAGCAACGTGCTTACGTGCCTTCGGGTCGTACTTCATGAACTCCAGCTTTTCAGGCGTCGTGCGCTTGTTCTTGGAGGTGGTATAGAAGTGCCCGGTGCCAGCTGTAGATTCCAGCTTGATTTTTTCGCGACCGCCTTTAGCCATTTTATCTATCCTTCTTTATCAGACTTCGCCGCGAGCACGCAGATCGGCCAGGACAGCATCAATGCCGTTCTTGTCAATCAGGCGCAGGCCGGCGTTGGAAACACGCAGACGCAGGAAGCGGTTTTCAGATTCAACCCAAAAACGACGGTACTGCAAGTTCGGCAGGAAGCGGCGTTTGGTTCTATTGTTGGCATGGGAAACATTGTTCCCAACCATCGGGCCTTTACCCGTTACTTGGCAGACTCGCGCCATGATGGTGCTCCAGAATTCGCTAGAAGAGAGCCCACAAGTATAACCAAAACTACTTAATCGTTTCAAGGGGTTTTGCGTTTTTTTATAGCAAACCTCGCTCGGCAAAGGAGAGCGGCGGGGTATTGCCGGCGACGATGAAATGATCAAGCAGCTTCACATCGACCATGGCGAGGGCATCTTTCAGGGATCGGGTGAGCATTTCGTCGGCCCGGGAGGGTTCGGCGACACCAGAGGGATGGTTGTGGGCCAGGATGACTGCAGCTGCATTGTGAGCGAGTGCCGCCTTGACGACCTCTCGCGGGTATACAGAAGTCTGGGTCAGCGTACCGGTAAACAGTTCATCCGCTTTCAGCAGGCGGTTCTGGGCGTCGAGCCATAATGCCATGAACACCTCGTTACCCCGGCTGGCCAGCTTCAGGCGCAGCCAGTCGCGCACTTTAGTGGGGGAGGTGAAGCTGTCGCGCACTGCCATTTCCTGCGTCAGGGCACGGCGGGCCAGTTCGAAACTGGCTTTCAATTGGGCTGCCTTGGCCATGCCGATTCCCGAAACACTGGCCAGTTCGTCCAGCGAGGCTTCGACCAGGGTGCCGAGTTGGCCGTCGAAGCGCTGCAGCAGTTCGCGCGCCAGATCGACGGCGCTTTTGCCGCGCACGCCGACTCTTAAATAGATGGCTAGCAGTTCGGCGTCGGAGAGTGCTTGCGGGCCGAGCGCCAGCAGCCGCTCGCGCGGTCGTTCGCCTTCGGGCCAATCGGTGATCGCCATATTCTTTCCGTTAGAATGAGCAGAGTTCAATTCTAGCGGTAAGACAATGGAATTACAGGGAAAGCGCATCGTTCTCGGGGTGACCGGCGGTATCGCAGCCTACAAGGCGGCCGAGCTGGTTCGTTTGCTCGGCAAGCAGGGCGCCGACGTGCAGGTGGCGATGACCGAGGGGGCGACGCATTTCGTGACTGCGACGACCTTTCAGGCGCTGTCGGGCAAGCCGGTCTACCTGGATCAGTGGGATGCACGGATGCCGAATGCCATGGCGCATATCGATCTGTCGCGGCAGGCTGACCTGATTCTGGTGGCGCCGGCCTCGGCCGATTTTCTTGCTCGCATCGCGCACGGCCTGGCCGATGATCTGCTGGCAACCATGGTGCTGGCGCGCGACTGCCCCTTGCTGGTGGCGCCGGCGATGAATCGCCAGATGTGGGAAAACCCGGCGACACAAAGAAACATCAATCAGTTGCAGGCCGATGGCGTGCAGATACTTGGCCCGGCCAGCGGCGAACAGGCCTGTGGCGAGGTTGGTGCCGGTCGCATGCTGGAGCCGGATGAAATCGTCGAAGAGGTGATCGCCTTCTTTACACCCAAGGTGCTGGCTGGTCGGAAGGTATTGATTACGGCTGGTCCGACCTTCGAGGCGATTGACCCGGTGCGTGGCATCACCAATCTGTCGTCAGGGCGCATGGGCTATGCGGTTGCCCGTGCCGCACGCCAGGCTGGAGCTGAAGTGACCCTGATTTCCGGGCCGGTTGGTTTTGCTGCACCACAGGGCGTCGACCGCATCAATATCAGAAGCGCGCTCGACATGCATGTAGCCGTGATGGCGCGGGCGGCCGGGGCGGATGTCTTCATTGGCGTGGCTGCCGTGGCCGATTACCGGGTTGCCAACGCCGCCGAGCATAAGTTGAAGAAGGACACGGGGGGCATTCCGCCGATCGAACTGGTCGAGAACCCTGACATCCTGGCCGAAGTGGCGGCCTTGAAGGATGGTCCGTTCTGCGTTGGCTTCGCGGCGGAAAGTCGCAATCTGGAAGAATATGCCCAGGCCAAGCGACGCAAGAAGAATATCCCGCTGATTGCCGGCAACCTGATCCAGGACGGCTTTGGCGGCGACGACAACCGGCTGGTGTTGTTCGACGATACCGGCACCCATCCGCTGACACCGGCGCCGAAGTCGGTGCTGGCTCGCCAGTTGATTGAACACATTGCCAAATTGACAGGAAAACACTGATGCATCAAATCGACGTAAAGATTCTCGACAACCGCCTGCGCGAAAGTCCCCCGCACTACGCCACGCCGGGTTCGGCTGGCTTGGACCTGCGTGCCTGCATTGAAGCGCCGCTGCATGTCGAGCCTGGCCAGACGACGCTGGTGCCGACCGGCATGGCCATCCATCTGGCTGATCCGGGGCTGGCGGCGATGATCCTGCCGCGCTCCGGTCTGGGCCACAAACACGGCATCGTGCTCGGTAATCTGGTCGGCTTGATCGACAGCGACTACCAGGGCGAGTTGATGGTTTCGGTGTGGAACCGGGGTCACACAGGCTTTACGCTGAATCCGCTCGATCGCATTGCCCAATTGATCATCGTGCCGGTCTTGCAGGTCGGCTTCAATATTGTCGACGACTTCGATGCCAGCCATCGTGGCGAAGGCGGTTTCGGCAGCACCGGCAAAGCATGATCCGGCGCTTGGTCTTGGCTGTTGCGGCGTTTTTCGCCTTGGCTGCGCAGGCAGTGGAAGATCCGGTGCTGATGCAGCGTGGTGAAGAACAGGTCATGGGCAAATGCTTTCTTTGTCACGGCGCCACCGGCGACAGTTCCAGCCCGCTCTATCCGAAACTGGCCGGGCAGAACGAAGCCTATCTGCTGAAGCAGTTGCGCAATTTCAAGTCGGGGCTACGCGACAGCAACGACATGCGCAAGATCGTTGCTGATATGAACGATGACGACATGCGGGCGGCGGCGCATTATTTCAGCCACCAGGAGCCAAGCCGCGGCAAGTCGGCCTACGCCGAGATGCGCGCCGTTGGCGAGAAAATCTATCGGGAGGGCGACGTAGCCAAGGGACTGACGCCTTGCCGTGAATGTCATGGCGAGACCGGGACCGGATCGGACGTGCTGCCGCGCATCGCCGGCCAGCATACGCTCTATATTGAAACCCAATTGACGCTGTTCGAAGAGCGCAAGCGGACCAACGACAATGCCCTGATGCAGGACATTGCCAAGCGCCTGACGACCGATGAAATCCGCGCTGTTGCCGAGTTTTTGCGCGCCCTGTGAGGCGGTTGCTTTTCGTATAGAAGAAAATTATTATTTGATAATTATCAAATAAACGGGAGGGGCAATGCGCAAGTTGATTCAAAGGGCGCTTGTGGCGGGCTTGTTGGCTGCATCTGGCGCTGTATTGGCAGCCGATGCGTTGCCTGTCGATCTGAAGCGGGCCGAGGAAATCGTCGGTGGCCGTTGTTTTCTCTGCCATGGCCTGAATGGCGAGTCGGCCAGCGCCGTATTCCCTCGGTTGGCCGGGCAGCACGCTGAATACATCGCCAAGCAGCTCTCCGACTTCAAGTCGAGCAAGCGAGCCAGCGATACCATGAAGCCCCAGGCGGAAGAGCTGACGCCGACTGAAATGAAGTCGCTCGGCGCCTTCTTCCAGGCCAAGGTGGTCGGGCCGCGTCCGGGCAGGGACCAGGAGCTTCTCGCGGTCGGCAAATTTGTCTTCAACCGGGGCAACCAGTTCAGTGGCTTGCCGGCCTGTTCCACCTGCCACGGTGCCAAAGGCCTCGGTACGCCACAATTGCCGCGTCTGGCTGGTCAGCACCCACGCTATATCGAGGATCAGCTGAAGCAGTTCAACAAGCGTGAGCGGACCAACGACAACGCCATCATGCACACCATCGCCTCCAAATTGTCGGAACTGGAGACCCACGCTGTTGCGGAGTACATCGCAACGCTGGATTGAGTCATGCCGTCATTGAAAAGACAAAAGGCCGCATCTGCGGCCTTTTGTCTTTGTAGCAGCTAACAATCAGGTCAGCATGTCGGCCCAGATGTTCCTGGCCCAGCCCATGGCGGCCTTGCCTTCCAGTTCGTTGCGGGCCACCGAGACACCACCGGCACCCTTGACCGGTTGCACGGTCTTGGTGGCGGCGTCGTACTGGTGCACCGAGGCGACGTGGATGACGTTCTTCGCGTCGACGAAGCTGTAGCAGGTATTCATGACCACCGGCTCCGGGTTCGGCTCCAGGCCGGACAGCATGTTCAGGATCGCTGCTGCAGCGAGCTTGCCGTGCTGGTTGGCCATGTGGCCGGACTTCGGCATGGTCGGCGCCGGGAAGATGGCATCGCCGAGCACGTGGATGCCCGGTGTGCTGGTCGATTCCATGCTTAGCCAGTTGATGTCCACCCAGCGGTTGTTGATCAGCTTGATGCCTGACTTGGCGGCGATGTCGCCGGCCCGGTGCGGCGGGATGATGTTGAGTACGTCGGCCTTGAACTTGTCGAATTCGAGCACGGCGGTGTTGGTGCCGACTTCGACATCCTTCACTTCGCTGTTGTTGCGGTACTCAATGATGCCCTTGTAAAGATCGGTCCAGGCCTTGGTGAACAAGCCCTTCTTGGACATCACATCTTCGTTGGCATCTAGGATGACCACCTTGGATTTCGGCTTGCTCTTCTTGAAGTAGTCGGCCACCAGGCAGGCGCGCTCGTAGGGTCCGGGCGGGCAGCGGTAGGGGGCCTTGGGGATGGAAATGGCGTAGGTGCCGCCATCCTTCATCGATTCCAGCTGTTTGCGCAGGGCGACGGTTTGCGGGCCGGCCTTCCAGGCGTGCAGGATCTTCGACTGGGCATCGGCATTGTTCAGGCCAGGAATCTGGTCGAACATGAAATCGACACCCGGCGAGAGGACCAGACGGTCGTAGCTCAGGGCGCTGCCGCCCTTCAGGGCAATCGTTTTCTTGGCCGCATCGACCGAAATAACGTCGTCCTGGATGACGCGGACGCCCCATTTGCTGCGCAGGCCTTCGTAGCTGATCGTGATGTCTTCCATGGTCTTGGTGCCACCAATGACCAGATTGGAGATCGGGCAGGAGATGAAGGTTGGGTTGCGCTCGATTAGCGTCACCTGCACGCCGCCTTCGCTCCACATGCGCAGGTATTTGGCCACCGTCGCACCGCCGTAGCCGCCACCGACGACGACCACGTGGCCGCTGGCCTTGTTGCCACCGGCGCAGCCGTAAAGGGAAGCCATCGCGCCAGCTGCCGCGCCCACTTTCAGGAAATCACGTCTTTTCATCAGCATCATGGTGGTCTCCCTTATTTTTGTGCGGCGAAATAGCCGGCGATCAGATCAAGCTGGGCTTCGGTATAGCCCTTGGAGATCTGATGCATGATCGAAGCGGGCTTGTCGCCGCTCTTGTAGTCGGCCAGTTTCTGCAGGATCTTGGCTTTTTCCATGCCGGCCAGGGCGTCCATGCCGGAGCCCTTGACGGCATTGCCGTTGGTGCCATGACAGTTGGCGCAGGTGGCGGCCAGGTTGCGGGCCAGGTAGGGATCGGCCGCGTGCGAGGCGCTGGCGGAAGCCAGCAGGCACAGGGCAGCGATGGGTGCGAACAGTTTCATCGAGACATCTCCTCTAGTGTTGTCGATACGCTATATAGCCGAAATTATTAGTGGTTTGTTCGGGTCAGCATAGTGCCAAGGGTATAAGTCTTTCGCACAAATTGCATGCTGCATCGCAACAATATTAGTAGTTGACTATATAAGTACGCAGTTATACATTGATTCTTTGATTGAAGTCAAAGACTGATATGGATATGGATGAAGCAACTCAGGTTTTCGAACAGGTGGCTAGTTACTTCGGATTACTGGCTGATCCGACGCGCTTGCGCATTCTCTCCTGTTTGTGTGCCGAAGAGCGCCCTGTCCACGAAGTTGTTGAAAAGATCGGCCTGACGCAAGCCAACATTTCGCGGCACCTGAACATCCTGTACCGGGCCGGCGTGGTTAACCGCCGACGGGAGGGGAGTTCGGTTTATTACAAGGTAGTCGATCCGAATTTTGTCGATATCTGCCGAACGGTCAGCATCACGGTGGCAAGCCGCGATCTGGGCGATCAGCTGGGGGTGTCGGCGGTGAATTGCAGTACTGACGTCAAATAATCGGAGGGGTTTATCCATATGGGTGACATCGTGAAACAACCGGGGCGTCTACGGCCCGCACCGGAGAATTTTTTGTCGGATGAGCAGGTCAAGGCCGTTGCTGCCGGGCGGCGTGACTTCCTGCGCAAGAGTCTGTTCGCAGCGGGGGCCGCGATGGCCGCGCCGCTGGCGGCGCGTGCCGCCAGCGAGGGCGATGTCAATATTCTCGAAAACCCGGCCTGGACGACGTCACTTGGCCTGCCGGTAGCGACCAACCCGTACGGCATGCCGTCGAAGTACGAGAGCCAGTTGCTGCGCCGCGAGTCGCCGGGTCTGGCCCGCGTTGGCGGTGCCTCGGTTTCGTTTGCGCCGCTGCAGGGCCTGTTCGGCATCATCACGCCGTCCGGCCTGCACTTCGAGCGCCATCACCAGGGCTGGCATGACATCGATCCGTCCAAGCACCGCCTGATGGTCAATGGTTCCGATGATTCCCTGCTCAAGAAGGCCAAGGTTTATACGCTCGACGAATTGATGCGCCTGCCGTCGGTGTCGCGCATCCACTTCATCGAGTGCGGTGCCAATACCGGCCTCGAATGGGGCAATGTCGCTGTGCCGACCGTGCAATACACGCATGGCATGCTCTCCTGTTCTGAATTCACCGGCGTGCCGCTCAAGGTGTTGCTGGAAGACTGCGGCGTCGATTACAAGAAGGCGCGTTACGTGCTGGCCGAGGGGGCCGATGGCTCTTCGATGACCCGCACCATCCCGATGGAAATGGTCGAGTCGGGCGAGGTGTTCGTCGCCTACGGCCAGAACGGCGAAATGCTGCGTCCCGAAAACGGTTACCCACTGCGCCTTGTCGTGCCGGGCGTGCAGGGTGTGTCGTGGGTCAAGTGGCTGCGCCGCATCGAAGTCGGTGACAAGCCGTATGCGACCAAGGACGAGGCGGTGCATTACATCGACCTCCTGCCGAACGGCCAGCATCGCCAGTACAGCTCGATCCAGGAAGCGAAGTCAGTGATCACTACCCCGTCCGGCGGCCAGACGCTGCTCGACAAGGGCTTCTACAACGTCTCCGGTCTCGCCTGGTCTGGTCGCGGCAGGATCAAGCAGGTCGATGTCTCCTTCGACGGCGGCATCAACTGGCAGACAGCGCGTCTTGAAGGGCCGATCCAGAACAAGGCGCTAACCCGTTTCAACACCAACTGGGTGTGGGACGGCTCGCCGGCCATTCTGCAGTCGCGGGCCATCGACGAGACCGGTTTCGTCCAGCCGACCTATGGTCAGCTGCGCAAGGTGCGCGGTACCAAGTCGATTTATCACAACAACGCCATCCAGTCGTGGAAGATCATCGAAAGCGGGGAGGTCAGCAATGTTCAGGTTCTCTAAACCGCTTTTCGTTTTTGCGCTTTTTTCGGCGTCCACCGTGGCGGTGGGCTTCGAGAACTACAGCGGCGTCGGCCGGGCGGCAACGCCGGCCGAAGTGAAGGCCTGGGACATCGACGTGCGTCCGGACTTCAAGGGTCTGCCCAAGGGATCGGGCAATGTCGAGCGCGGCAACGAGCTGTTCGAGGAAAAGTGCGCTTCCTGCCACGGTTCCTTTGGCGAGTCGAACGAAGTGTTCACGCCGCTCGCCGGCGGCACGACCAAGGACGACATCAAGACCGGCAACGTCAAGGGGCTGTCTTCAGGTGAGCTGCCACAGCGTACGACCTTCACCAAGGTGGCGACCATCTCTACGGTCTGGGACTACATCTACCGCGCCATGCCCTGGACGGCGCCGAAGTCGCTGAAGCCGGACGAGGTCTACGCCATCCTCGCCTACCTGCTCAACCTGCAGGAAATCGTGCCGGCTGACTTCGTGCTGTCCGACAAGAACATCGGCGACGTCCAGAAGCTGCTGCCCAACCGCAACGGCATGACCACCGACCACGGCATGTGGCCCGGTGCGCCGGCCAAGAAGGGCGGTATCGGCAACGGTGGCAAGCCGGATACGGCCAACAAGGCGTGCATGAAGAACTGCAAGCCGGAAGTGCTGATCGGTTCGACCCTGCCCGAGTACGCCCGCACGGCGCACGGCGAACTGCGGGATCAGAACCGTTCGTTCGGTCCGGTCCGCGGCACCCAGACGCTCGGCCCCGAAGCCGCCAAAAAGGCGGCCGACGCCGGCACGCTGGATCTGGCGACGAAGAGCGGCTGCATGGCCTGTCACGGCATGAAGAGCAAGATCGTCGGCCCGGGCTACAGCGAAGTCGTCGCCCGTTACAAGGATCAGACCGATGCCGAATCGCGCCTGATCGCCAAGGTCAAGGCCGGTGGGCAGGGCGTCTGGGGATCGATCCCGATGCCGCCGAACGGTCATATCAAGGATGAGGACATCACCACGCTGGTCAAGTGGATCCTCAACGGTTCCAAGTAATCCCAATTTCTACAGAGGAGAAGTCATGAACAATCAACGTCGCACCGTACTGAAATCCGGCTCCGGCGCCGCCCTGCTGGGCATGCTGGCCGCCGCCGGCCTTATCACCCCGGGCATGGCCCTGGCCGACTGGAACAAGGCCGCCTTCGACGCCAAGAGCATGGCCGACACGCTCAAGGCCCTCGGCGCCGGCACGCCGGCTGACAGCAAGGACGTTCAGGTCACCGGTCCGGACATCGCCGAAAACGGCGCCGTGGTGCCGGTTGGCGTCGCCTCGACGCTGCCGAATATCACCATGGTCGCCATCCTGATCGAGAAGAACCCGAACGCCCTAGCCGCTTCCTTCGTGCTGCCGGAAGGCACCGAAGCCAACGTCCAGACCCGCGTCAAGATGGGCCAGACCTCGAACATCTACGCGCTGGTCAAGTCGGACGGCAAGTTCTTCATGGCCACGAAAGAGATCAAGGTCACCCTGGGTGGCTGCGGCGGCTGAGAAACAGTCGCTAGTTGCTAGTAATTAGTTATTAGCAACGACCACCCCGTGACCAATAGCTAGCGACTAACGACTAGCAACTAACATCTAGGAGCATCAAATGGGCAATCCAATGAAAATCCGCGCCGCCAACAAGGACGGCGTTACCGAAGTGAAGGTTCTGGTCAGCCACGAAATGGAAACCGGCCAGCGCAAGGACGCGGCTGGCGCCATCGTGCCGGCCTGGTTCATCACCGAACTGGTTGCCAAACATGGCGACAAGCTCGTGCTGAGCAGCGAGTTCGGACCGTCCGTGTCGAAGAACCCGTACCTGGCTTTCAAGTTCAAGGGCGGTGCCAAGGGCGAGAAGGTTACGGTCAGCTGGAAGGACAACAAGGGCGACACCCGCTCCGACGAAGCTGTCATCAACTAATGCCTGAAAGCCGCGGCGAGGCGGCGCAGACCGCCGCCGCGGCTGCTGAATTTTTCCCCTGGAGGAGTAGTCAATGATCCGACGTTTGATGAAAACGGTGGTCGGCACGGCAGTGCTTGCCGCTTTTGCTGGCGGAGCGTTTGCTCAGGACAGCAAGGTGGCCGACGAGCTCGCGAAATATCGCGAAGCGCTGGCCGACGGCAATCCGGCCGACCTGCTGGAAGTGAAGGGCGAGGGCCTGTGGGCTGAAAAGCGCGGCCCGAAGAATGCCTCGCTTGAGCAATGCGATCTTGGCCAGGGGCCGGGCAAGGTGGACGGCGCTTATGCCGCGCTGCCCAAGTATTTCAAGGACACCAACAAGGTGATGGACGTCGAGTCCCGCCTCGTGCATTGCATGATGACGCTGCAAGGCTTCACGCTAGCTGAGGCGACCAAGCAGTGGTACTCCAAGCCAGGCAAGGATTCCGACATCGAGGCGCTGGTCACCTTCATCGGCGCCAAGTCCAATGGCAAGCCGATCAACGCGCCGGCGACCCACCCGGAAGAAGCCAGGATGGCCAAGATGGGCGAGTACATTTTCTACCGCCGTTCGGGGCCGCAGGATTTTTCCTGCTCGATCTGCCACGGTCAGGACGGCAAGCGGATTCGCTTGCAGGATCTGGGCAACCTGACGACCAAGGAAGGCGCCGGCGTCGCCATGAAGAACTGGCCGTCCTATCGCGTGTCGCAGGGGGCGGTGTGGACCATGCAGCGTCGTCTGATCGACTGCATGCGCCAGGCCCGCTGGCCTGAGCCCGAGTATCTGGCTGATTCGATCATCGCGCTGGAAACCTATCTGCAAAAAACTGCAACCGGCACCGTGATGGAAACGCCGGGCATCAAACGGTGAAAAAGGGGACGATCATGAATTTCAAATTTGCCCTTTTTTTCGGGTTGAGCCTGGCCATTGCTGCCCCGGCCATTGCGCAGAAAGCTGTTGAAGCACCGGGCGGAAAATACGCCAAGGACGCCGAGCAGATGTTCCGCACCTCCTTCAAGGCCGAAAATCCGAAATACTGGATGACGCGTCTGGAGCAGGACGAAACGATGAAGACCTGCCAGCAATACCGCGACAACCCGCCGCGCAAGATCGGCGAGAAGCTGGAAAAGCTGAATGCCGCGACCATCCGCTACCCGGTCGAAGGCAAACTGATCGGCGACTGGAAGGAAGGCGAGAAGCTTGCTGCCGTCGGCACCGGCGGTCACATTGGTTTCATCCAGCCCGATCCGGCCGGCCGCGTGCGTGGCGGCAACTGCTACGCCTGCCACGAGCTGGCCAAGAAAGAAATCGCCTACGGCACCATCGGCCCCAGCCTGCGTAACTTCGGCAAGGTGCGCGGCAAGGACGAGGACACGATCAAGTACGTCTACGACAAGATCTACAACTCGAACGCCTTCACGGCCTGTACCAACATGCCGCGTTTCGGCCTGCACAGCTGGCTGACCCCGGAGCAGATCACCCACATCGTGGCCTTCCTGATCGATCCGGAATCGCCGGTGAATAAGGACTAGTTGCTAGTGGTTAGTCGGTAGTTGTTAGCAAACAGCAATTACCGACTTTCAGCTAATAACTAACGACTAACAACTACGGACTAAAAAACATGAGCATGAATCGCCGCGAATTCCTGCAGGTCATGGCCGTCGCCGCTGCCGGTGGCATGAGCCTGCACAGCGACCTGGCGCTGGCCGAAAAGGGCGCCGCCAAACTTTATGACCTGCCCAAATTCGGCAATGTCAGCCTGTTGCACATCACCGACTGCCATGCCCAGTTGCTGCCGATCTACTTCCGTGAACCGAACGTCAATCTCGGCTTTGGCGACCAGTTCGGCAAGGTGCCGCACCTCGTTGGCGACAACCTGCTCAAGCACTTCGGCTTCAAGCCGAACAGCATCGAGGCGCACGCCTACACCTATCTGAATTTCGAAAAAGCCGCCGAGACCTACGGCAAGGTCGGCGGCTTCGCCCACCTGGCGACGCTGGTCAAGCGCATGAAGGCGACCCGCCCGGGCGCCCTGCTGCTCGACGGCGGCGACACCTGGCAGGGTTCCGGCACGGCGCTGTGGACCAACGCCCAGGACATGGTCGACGCCTGCAAGGCGCTCGGCGTCAACATCATGACCCTGCACTGGGAATCGACCGTCGGCGAGACCCGCCTCAAGGAAATCGAGGAAAAGGACTTCGCCGGCCACGTAGACATCGTCGCCCAGAACGTCAAAACGACGGACTTCGGCGACCCGGTCTTCAAGCCCTTCGTCATGAAGAATATCAACGGCGTGCCGGTCGCCATCATCGGCCAGGCTTTCCCCTACACGCCGATCGCCAACCCGCGCTGGCAGACGCCGA
Organism: Ferribacterium limneticum; assembly: GCF_020510625.1. Classification (NCBI taxonomy): domain Bacteria; kingdom Pseudomonadati; phylum Pseudomonadota; class Betaproteobacteria; order Rhodocyclales; family Azonexaceae; genus Ferribacterium; species Ferribacterium limneticum. The sequence goes on from NZ_CP075191.1 coordinate 1,122,447, forward strand.
ACTGGAGCTTCGGCATCCAGGAAGAGAACATGCAGAAGACCGTCGACGAAGCCCGCGCCGCTGGCGCCCAGGTTGTCGTCGTGTTGTCGCACAACGGCATGGATGTCGATTTGAAGATGGCGTCGCGCGTCAAAGGCATCGACGCCATCCTCGGCGGCCACACCCATGACGGCATGCCGGCCCCAGTCGTTGTCAAGAATGCCGGCGGCCAGACCCTGGTCACCAACGCCGGCTCGAACGGCAAATATCTTGGCGTGCTTGATTTCGACGTCAAGAACGGCAAGATCGCCGACTTCCGCTACAAGCTGCTCCCCGTCTTCGCCAACCTGCTGCCGGCGGACAAAGACATGCAGGCCCTGATCGACAAGGCACGCGCGCCCTACCTGTCGAAACTGAACGAGAAGCTGGCCATCTCGGAAGGCACGCTGTACCGCCGCGGCAACTTCAACGGCACCTTCGACCAGGTCATCCTCGATGCCCTGATGAAAGTGAAGGATGCCGAAATCGCCTTCTCGCCGGGCTTCCGCTGGGGCACCTCGCTGCTGCCCGGCCAGCCCATCCTGATGGAACACGTGCTCGACCAGACCGCCATCACCTACCCGTGGACGACGGTGACCAACATGAGCGGCGAGATGATCAAGACCGTGCTCGAAGACGTCTGCGACAACCTGTTCAATCCCGACCCGTACTACCAGCAGGGCGGCGACATGGTGCGCGTCGGCGGCCTGCAATGGACCTGCGATCCGACGGCGAAAATGGGCCAACGCATCCAGAACATGATGCTCAAGAGCCAGTTGATCGATCCGAAGAAGACCTACAAGGTGGCCGGCTGGGCACCCGTTTCCGAGGAAGCCAAGAATTCCGGCGAGCCGATCTGGGACGTTGTCGCTACCTATCTGCGCGACATCAAGACGGTCAAGCCGGTCAGCCTGAACCTGCCGACCCTGAAGGGTGCGGCCAACAACCCGGGGATTGCCTGATGAACAAGCGCCTGTTTTTCAAGCACGCGCTGGCCGTTGGGCTGCTGGCTGCGTCGTCACTGAGCCTGGCGGCCGATTGGGCGCCAGGCAGTACGGACTGGGACAAGCTGCCGGAGGTCAAGAAGTCCAAACTTGGCCTTTACCTGACGCCGCAGCAAGCCTACGACATGAAGAAGGCCAACCCGAAAGGCGTTGCTTTCTTCGATGTCCGGACCCGGGCCGAAGCCATGTACGTCGGCTGGCCGAGCGATGCCGACGCGCTGGTACCTTTCGTCGAGCATCCGGAACTGATGACCGAATGGGACGACAAGCGCTTCATGTACAAGCTGGAGCCGAATCAGGACTTCGTGCCGGAGGCGGAGCGTCGTTTGAAGGAAATGGGGCTGGGTAAGGACGCCACCATCATCCTGATCTGCCGCTCCGGCGACCGTAGCTCGAAGGCGCAGGATCGCCTGCAGATGGCCGGTTACAGCAAGGTTTACAGCATTGCCGAGGGGGTTGAGGGCGACACCGTCAAGGACGGCCCGAAAGCGGGGCAGCGGGCAGTCAACGGCTGGAAGAACGCCAATTTGCCCTGGACCTACAAGCTGGACAAAGCAAAGATGTATTTCGCCAAGTAGGCCGCAAGTTCTGACTCAGGCCCCGCCGCAGTGATTCTGCTGGCGGGGTTTTTTTCGTCTCTTGTGCCGGTTCGGCGGCTGTTCTACGGCTCAGGGTTGAAAGGCACTCGCCATAGAGGCGGTGGCTTTCGGGCGATCGATCAGGCGGTTGGTCAGCCCGGCTCCCGCCCACATGCCGATCAGCGAAATCCAGGCGGTTAGCGCAAAGATGGCGGCGCCGGAGACGCCGGCACCGACGGCACAGCCGCCGGCCAGCATGCCGCCGAAGCCCATGCAGACGGCGCCTGCGATATAGCGGCGCATGCTGTGGCCGTCCTTGAAACCTTCCAGTTTCAATTCACGACCCCAAAGGGCGGCAAGGAATGAGCCGAGGACAACGCCCGGGACGAGGCCGATATCGAAGTCCCAGGGTTGCCCCGGCGGCGACAGCACCAGCATCAGCGTGTCGGCCGATGGGCCGGTGAAACTCAGGCTCTGGACCGGGATGATCTCGAAGGATTGCGTACCAATCTGGTAGGTGACCAGCCAGGCCAGCCCGACCATGATGCCGACGCCGGTGGCGCCGAGGCATTCGCGGGCGCCCAGCCGGGCTCGCCTGGCGAAGTGGATGGCAGCAGCCAGCCAGATCAGGCCGAACAACAGCCCGCCGACATGCCCCATGTGCAGCGTGGCGAGGAGGTCTCGGGTGCCGCCGCCCTGAATGGTCCACCAGCTGGCAATCCAGGTTCGCACCGGGGAAAGCAGGCCGTTCAGTGAAGCCTGGGCGACCACCGCAAAAATCAGCCCGGTGAGCAAGGCGCGCAGATTGCCATTGGCGGCGAGGACCAGCATGCGCGACGAACAGCCGCGCGCCAGGATCATGCCGATGCCGAACAACAGCCCGCCGACCAAAGCGCCCGAAATGCTGCCGGTGGCGGCCAGTTGGCGGGCCTGCGAAACATCAAGCCAGCCTTGGGTGATGAACAGTTGCGTCGCAATGACTGCGGCGGAAAAAGCGAAGAGCCAGACGGCCAGCTTGCCGCTGCCTTCACGGTTCCAGAATTCGACGACGGCCGAGCGCAGGCAAAAACGCGAGCGCTGGGCAAACAGACCGAAGAGCAGACCGATCACCAGCCCGGCCAGGGTGACTGTCGTCTTGTCGCCGAGGGTTTCGATCAGACTGCCCAGGTCCATGATTAATGCTTCAAAGGACCGCAGGCATGCCAGCCTGGATCAGAACAGCTCGATTTCACCATCGCTGCTCGACTTGGCATGGCTGGCGGCATTGCTCGACTGGAGCGCATCGCCCTTGACGTGAGAGTTGACCAGCAACTCGACCAGCTTCTGGCTGCGTTTGCGGAAGCGCTGCAGGCCATCGGATTCGTTGTCGTGCTGCAGGGCGAGGAAGGCATGCATGTATTCGCCGACATTGACGGTACGCTGACTGATGCGCCCCATCATCTGCGTCACGATGTCTTCGAACTGCATGGCCATGACGCCTTCCTGCGTCAGGTTGTGCATCTGCTCGGTCACCGCGGTGATGTGATCGGAGTGTTCGCGCGCCTTGCTGGTCAGTTCCAGCAGTTCGCTGCCCAAGTCGTGCAGGGTGGTGCGGGATTTCTCGGCGATGCTCATGTCGATGTTGGTTGCATCGGCGATCCGGACGCCCACTTCCTGCAGCGACTTGAGAATGTCGCTCAGGCCGTGGCGGATATCGACATTGAATTCCCCGGTACGGGCAGCCAGATTGCGCACTTCATCGGCTACCACAGCGAAGCCGCGGCCAGCTTCGCCGGCCCGTGCGGCTTCGATGGCGGCGTTGAGGGCCAGCAGGTCGGTCTGCTTGGTAATGCCGGCGATGTCGTTGAGCGAGCCGGTGATGTGCTTCACCTGGTTCTGCATCTGATCGAAACTGCTGGCGATGCCCTGGCTGGTCGTTTGCAGTTGGGTCATCTTGCTGACGAATTCGGCAATCAGCGAATTGGTTTCATCGAAGAAACGTTGCAGGCTGACCTGCGAGTTTGCCTGGCTGTTATTCGAGTCGGTCATTTTCAGCATCTGATCGATCAGCGAGCGCAGCACTTGACGTTGGTCGGATGACTGCGATTCGAGACCGGTCAGGCTGCCGGAAATCTTGTTGACCGAAGCGCGGATGACCTCCTGCGCCTCCTGCATGTCTCTTTCCAGCGAGGTGAATTGCAACTCGGCATGCGCCATGGCCTCGTTGGAGAGCACATGGTATTCGGACATGACGTCGTTCAGCTCGTGAAAATGCTTCTGCTGGTGTGCTTTCCAGCGTTTCCGTTCACGGAATGAAAACAGGATGGCAGCAACGACAAGCCCGGCCAGCAGCAGGAAAAAGTGTGCCGAGAGCGGACCGCTGACCGCTGACCAGACCCATAGCAGGAGGCATGTAACTGCTGTAAGCCAGATCAGCAGGTCGTCGATTCTTTTCATTGGCAGGGCCTTGGATTGCAATAACGGCCGATTGTAAGGTTTCTGATATTTTTGGTATAGCTAAAGAAGCCGCTCACCCCATCGACTTGAGGTTCTGGATGATCTCGCCGGCCATGGGCTGGGCATCGCCATAGAGCATGCGGCAGTTGTCGGTATAGAACAGGGCATTCTCTACTCCGGAGTAACCGGTGCCCTTGCCGCGCTTGATCACGATGACGTTCTGCGCCATGTCGGCATTCAGGATCGGCATGCCGTAGATCGGGCTGGACTTGTCGGTGCGGGCGCTCGGATTGACCACGTCGTTCGCCCCGATGATCAATGCCACATCGGCCTGGCCGAATTCGCCGTTGATTTCCTCCAGATCGAAGATCTTGTCGTAAGGCACCCCGGCTTCGGCCAGCAGTACGTTCATGTGGCCGGGCATGCGGCCGGCCACCGGGTGGATGGCAAACTTCACCTCGACCCCGACTTCCTCGAGCATCTCGGTCATCTCCCACACTTTGTGCTGGGCATGGGCTACGGCCATGCCGTAGCCCGGCACGATGATGACCTTGGAGGCGTAACGCATCATTGCGGCTGCATCGAGGGCAGAGAGTTCCTTCATCGTGCCGCTGATCGCTTCGCCACTGGAGGCGGCAACCATCGGCGTGAAGAGGATGTTCGAGATCGGCCGGTTCATCGCCTTGGCCATCAGCTGGGTGAGCAGCGTGCCTGCCGCACCTACCACAATACCGGCGATGATCAGGGCCGGATTGCCGAGGACGTAGCCTTCGAAACCAACAGCCAGACCCGTGAAGGCATTGAACAGCGAGATCACCACTGGCATGTCGGCCCCGCCGATCGGCAGGGTGACGATCAGGCCGAGGATCAGCGAGATGGCGAAGAAGAAGTAGATCAGTTCCGGCTGGGCCGGGGCCATCACCACCATGGCGATACCGAGACCGATGGCGTTGAGGGCGAGGATCACATTGATTGCATTCTGGGCCGGCAGACGAATGGCTTTCTTCAGCACCCCTTGCAGTTTCGCCCAGGCGACACAGGAGCCGGTGAAGGAGACAGCACCGATCAGCGCACCGATGACAGCCAGAACGGTGGTCACGGTGCTGTGCACATCCCCGCGGGCGAACTCGATGGCGGCAATCGCGGCGGCAGCCCCACCGCCCATGCCGTTGTAGATGGCGACCATCTGCGGCATGTCGGTCATCTTGACCTTCTGGCCGGAGATCCAGGCAGCGGCACCCCCCAGGCCGAGGGCAGCGACCATCAGGGCAATGTTCTTCAGGCCGGGCACCAGGAAGGTGCCGGCGATGGCGATCAGCATGCCGTAACCGGCGATGACGATGCCCTTGCGGGCGCTGGCCGGGGAGCTCATGCCCTTGAGGCCGAAAATGAACAGGGCGGCGCCGAGGAACCAGGCGCCCTGGACGTAAATGGGGAGCGTCATGGTTAGCTTTCTTTCTTCTTGAACATGGCGAGCATGCGTTCGGTCACGACGTAACCGCCGGCCGCATTGGCGGCGCCGAGGGCAACGGCGAAGAAGCCGATGGCTTGTTCGACGACGGTGTCGGCATTCCCCAGTGCGATCATGGCGCCGACGACGACAACGCCGTGGATGAAGTTGGAGCCGGACATCAGCGGCGTGTGCAGGATAACCGGCACCTTGGCGATGATCTCGTAGCCTGTGAAGGCGGCGAGCATGAAGATGTACAACGCGAGCAGGCCATCCATCAGTTTTCTCCCAGAACTTGTTTGACCACCGGATGCACGGTGGCGCCATCACGGCACAGCACGGTGCCGGCCAGCACTTCGTCGCTCCAGTCGAACTGTAGGCTGCCGTCCTTGATCCACGGCGACAGGAAGTTGTAGAGATTCTTGGCGTAGAGCTCGGAGGCGTGGGTCGGCATGCGGGAGGGAAGATTCAAGGGGCCGTGGATGTTCACGTCGTTGGCGATGACGTGTTCGCCCGGCTGGGTCAGTTCACAGTTGCCACCGGATTCGGCGGCCATGTCGACGATGATGGCGCCGTATTTCATGCGGCCGACCATTTCGCGGGTGATGATGACCGGGGCCTTCTTGCCCGGGATGGCAGCAGTGGTGATGACGACATCGGACATGGCAATCACTTTGGTCAGCTTCTCGACCTGCGCCGCTTTCTCTTCGGCGGTCAGTTCGCGGGCATAGCCGCCGGTGCCATCGGCAGAAACACCGGTGTCGACGAACTTGGCGCCGAGCGATTCGATCTGTTCCTTGGCGGCGGCGCGCACATCATAGGCTTCGACCATGGCACCCAAGCGCTTGCAGGTGGCGATGGCTTGCAGGCCGGCGACGCCGGCACCGATGACGAGGACACGGGCCGGCCTGATCGTCCCGGCGGCGGTGGTGAGCATCGGGAAGAATTTGGTGCAGCGGGCGGCGGCGATCAGGCCGCACTGGTAGCCGGCGCAGGCGCCTTGGCTGGACAGGGCATCCATGCTCTGGGCGCGCGAGATGCGGGGGAGCAGTTCCAGCGAGAAGGCGGTGATCTTCCTGGCGTTCAGTGCGGCCAGGCGTTCCTTCGACTCGAAGGGCTTGAGCAGGCCGATCAACACCGAGCCTTCGGGCAGGGCTGCGATCTCGCCGAGGCTCGGCGGGGTGACGCGGAGGATCAGGTTGGCTTGGCCGTAGGCTTCGATCGGGCCGGGCTGGAACTCGACATCGGTGTAATCCGAATCGAGAAAGTGGGCTTGGATGCCGGAACTTTGCTCCATGCGTAGTCGGGCGCCGAGGGCGGCAAATTTCTTGGCTGTCTCGGGAGAGAGCGCGGTGCGGCTTTCGCCATCCGCGCTTTCGCGAGCAACCGCCAGGGTCAGCGGCATTGAAGTTCTCCTTGAGGTTCTAATTTGAATACTTGGCGCATTGGTGCCGATCGATTGGTATCGATCACTGTTGTATTAATGCATTTGCGCGAAAGATAAGTGATTTGTTATGACGTGAGTAGTCAGAGTTTCTGACCGCCTTATTCAGCAATGCCTTAACTATTGCCCTCTACGATGGGCGCCGGGGCATTGATGAAGCGCAGTTCCTGCGGGTAGGGGAAAAAGTCTTCGACGTGGCCGCTGCGGATTTTCTCCTGCGCGTCCTGCCAGAACCCGGGGCTCAGCAAATCCTTGTGGTGCTTGATGAAAATCTTGCGAACTTGCGGCGAGGTGAGCAGGAAGGTGGCGAATTCCTCCGGAAAGACATCGCCCCGATTGACCGGATACCAGACCTCGCCCGACATCTCGGTCTCGAAATCCGGGGCCGGCGGGATCTTGCGGAAGTTGATGTCGGTCATGTATTCGATTTCGTCGTAGTCGTAGAAGACGACCCGGCCAAAACGGGTGACGCCGAAGTTCTTCCACAGCATGTCGCCCGGGAAGACGTTGGCCTGGGCCATTTCGCGGATGGCACTGCCGTATTCACGGATGACGTGTTCCAGTCCTTCGACATTGTTGGAGCGCTCCATCCGGTCTAAGTGAATGTTGAGCGGCTCCATGCGGCGCTCGATGTACAGGTGCTTGATGATCAACTGGTCGCCATCGACCTCGAAGCAACTGGGGGCAAGTTTTTGCAGTTCGGCCAGCACCTCGTCGTCGAAGCGCTTCAGCGGGAACATCACGTTGGAGAATTCCAGCGTATCGGCCATGCGCCCAACGCGGTCGACCTGCTTGACCATCATGAATTTCTTCTTGACAGTGGCACGGTCCATGTCCTTGGAACTGCCGAAGACGTCCTTGATCAGCTTGAAAACGTAGGGGTAGGAGGGCAGCGTGAAGACCAGCATGACCAGGCCGCGGATGCCGGGGGCCATGATGAATTTGTCTTCCGAGTGATGCAGGTGATAAATAAAGTCGCGGAAGAACATGGTTTTGCCCTGTTTGCCGAGGCCGAGCATGATGTAAAGCTCGGAGCGCGGCTTGTTGGGCAGGATGGAGCGGAGGAACTGCACGTAACCGGACGGCACCTCCATGTCGACCATGAAATAGGCGCGTGACAGCGAAAAGAGCAGGCCGATCCGCCAGGCATCGAGCAGGATGGTGTCGAGATAGAGCTTGCCGTCCTCGTTTTGCAGCACCGGAATGGTGAAGGGGTATTCGGTGGCGCCGTTGATCGCCTTGCCGATGATGTAGGCGGCCTTGTTGCGATAGAAGGCCGAGCCGAGCACCTGAATCTGGAAATTGACTTCGCGCCGGGGCATGCCGTTCAGGAAGCGGTGGACGGCCTGGTAAACATGCTCGATGTCGCGCTCCAGATCGACAAACGACCGGTGCCAGTCGAAATCCCCGACGATCTTGCGAATCGCGCCGCGCAGGCCGTCTTCCTTGGCGTAATAACTGCGGTAAGTCTGGGTGTCGTCGCCTTCGATGTTTTCCGTGGAAATGCTCGGGCGAACGAAGATGAAATCGTTGTGGAAATAGTTACGGTGCAGGATCTTGGTCGTCACCGAGTTGAAGAAGGTCTCGGCCAGTTCGGGCTGCTTGTGGTTGAGCAGCAGGCCGATGTAGAGCAGTTTGACCTGCTGCCAGGTGGTGTCGTCGATGGAGGCTGCATCGAACTCGTTGCGCAGGCGCTCGACGCATTCGTCGACCCGGTCGTCGTAGAAGCGGATGCGTTCCTTGACCGCCTTGTGCACACCCAGCCAGTCGGCCTGTTCAAAGCGCGTTTTTGCTTCGCGGCTGGTCTGGCGGAACAGGGTGTAGTGCTTGTTGAAGCCCTGGATCATGGCCAGGGCGATCTGGTGTGCGTTGGTGCCGTAGAGGCCGACGGATATTTTCATGGTCGAAAAAGCCTGAGTTCAGCGCCAAATATTAGCACCAGCGTAAAGCGCCGATGTGACTGAATTTGCAGCGAAATCGCAATGTGAAAAGGCATTTCGTTGACTGAGATGAAACGGGGGTTGATACTCTTGCTGTTTTGCTTCAGCAAACCGGTTCACAAAGGGCCGAGCTTTACCCTCGGCTCCAAAAATTCAATCCAACGCAAGGGGATATTCATGGCTGGTGGAAAGTCGAAAATCATTTACACGCTGACCGATGAGGCGCCGCTGCTGGCGACTTGTGCATTTTTGCCGATCATCCGCACCTTCACCGGTCCGGCCGGTATCGAGATCGAAAAGGCCGACATCTCCGTGTCCGCCCGTGTTCTCTCTGAATTCTCCGATTTCCTGAAAGACGAGCAGAAGGTCCCCAATACGCTGGGCGAACTGGGCAAGAAGTGCCTGCTGCCGGAAACCAACATCATCAAGCTGCCGAACATTTCTGCTTCTGTTGCGCAGCTCAAGGCCTGTGTCAAGGAACTGCAGGAAAAGGGCTACGCCATTCCCGATTACCCGGAAACTGCCGATACCGAAGAAGCCAAGGCGCTCAAGGCCCGTTTCGGCAAGTGTATTGGTTCGGCCGTCAATCCGGTGCTGCGCGAAGGCAACTCCGACCGCCGCGCGCCGGGCGCCGTCAAGAATTACGCCAAAAAGCGCCCGCACTCGATGGGCGAATGGAAGCAGTGGTCGCAGACCCACGTTTCCCACATGGAACACGGTGACTTCTACCATGGCGAAAAGTCGCTGACCCTGGACAAGGCACGCGAAGTCCGCATGGAACTGATCGCCAAGGGCGGCAAGACCACCGTGCTGAAGCCGAAGCTGTCGCTGCTCGCAGGCGAGATCATCGATTCGATGTTCATGAGCAAGAAGGCGCTGTGCGACTTCTACGAAGCCCAGCTCGAAGACTGCCGCGAATCAGGCATCCTGTTCTCGCTGCACGTCAAGGCGACGATGATGAAGGTCTCGCACCCGATCGTTTTCGGCCACTGCGTCAAGATCTACTACAAGGACGCCTTCGAGAAGCACGGCAAGACCTTCGATGAACTGGGCATCAATGTCAATAACGGCATGGTCGATCTGTACGAGAAGATCAAGCAGTTGCCAGAATCGAAGCGCGACGAAATCATCCGTGACCTGCACGCCTGTCAGGAACACCGTCCGCGCCTGGCCATGGTCGACTCGGCCAAGGGCATCACCAATTTCCACTCGCCGAACGACATCATCGTCGACGCTTCCATGCCGGCCATGATCCGCCAAGGCGGCAAGATGTGGGGCGCTGACGGCAAGCAGTACGACAGCAAGTGCGTCATGCCGGAATCGACCTTTGCCCGCATCTATCAGGAGATGATCAATTTCGTCAAATGGCATGGCAACTTCGATCCGAAGACCATGGGCACCGTGCCGAACGTTGGTCTGATGGCCCAGCAGGCCGAGGAATACGGCTCGCACGACAAGACCTTCGAAATCACTGAAGACGGCATCGCCAATATCGTCGATAACGCCACCGGCGAAGTCCTGCTGACGCAAAACGTTGAAGCCGGCGACATCTGGCGTGCCTGCCAGGTCAAGGACGCGCCGATCCGCGACTGGGTCAAGCTGGCTGTCACCCGTGCCCGCAATTCCAACACGCCGGCCGTCTTCTGGCTGGACCCGTACCGCCCGCACGAAAAGGAACTGATCAAGAAGGTCGAAACCTACCTGAAGGATCACGACACCAGCGGCCTGGAAATCCACATCATGTCGCAGGTTCGCGCCATGCGCTTCACGCTGGAACGCGTCGCCCGCGGCCTCGACACCATCTCGGTGACCGGCAACATCCTGCGCGACTACCTGACCGACCTGTTCCCGATCATGGAACTGGGCACCTCGGCCAAGATGCTGTCCATCGTCCCGCTGATGAATGGCGGCGGCATGTACGAAACCGGTGCCGGCGGTTCGGCCCCGAAGCACGTCCAGCAGCTGACCCAGGAAAACCACCTGCGCTGGGATTCGCTCGGCGAGTTCCTGGCCCTGGCCGTCTCCCTGGAAGAGCAGGGCATCAAGGATGGCAACAAGCGCGCCATTCTGCTGGCCAAGACCCTGGATGCCGCCACCGGCAAACTGCTCGACAACAACAAGTCGCCATCGCCGAAGACCGGTGAACTCGACAACCGCGGTTCGCAGTTCTACCTCGCCATGTACTGGGCGCAGGAACTGGCAGCGCAGACCGAGGACAAGGAACTGGCGACCCACTTTGCCAAGCTGGCCAAGACCCTGACCGACAACGAGGCACAGATCATCGCCGAACTGAAATCGGTGCAAGGTCGTCCGGTCGATATCGGTGGCTACTACAAGGCCGATGCCGAGAAGTGCAAGGCCGTCATGCGTCCGAGCCCGACGTTGAATGCCGCACTGAAGGCCGCCCGCGCCTAAGTCGCAAACGTCTCCGAACAGCCCGGCGAACCCTCTGGTTCCCCGGGCTGTTTTCTTTGGTACTAGACAAAAGAGAGGTGGCTGACATCGGCGCTGCTTTTGCCGCATAATCGAAAGCAATGCCGGCCTCAGGAGACAATCTGTCCGGTGCCCCGTCGCGGGGAAATTCGACTCTCGAAGTCGTCCGATAACAACGCATGGAGTGAATATGACTTCTCACATCAAGGTTCCGCAAGGTGGCTCGAAAATCGTTCCGGGGCAGGCGATTCCGGATAACCCGATCATTCCGTTCATTGAAGGTGACGGTATCGGCATCGACATCACGCCGGTGATGATCAAGGTCATCGATGCGGCGGTCGACAAGGCTTATGGCGGCAAGAAGAAGATCCACTGGATGGAGGTTTATGCCGGCGAAAAATCCACCCGTCTGTATGGTCCGGACGAATGGCTGCCCAAGGAAACCTTCGATGCGCTGAAGGAATACTCCGTCTCCATCAAGGGGCCGATGACGACGCCGGTCGGCGGCGGCATCCGTTCCCTGAACGTGGCCCTGCGCCAGGAACTGGATCTCTACCAGTGCGTCCGGCCGGTGCAGTATTTCAAGGGTGTGCCATCGCCCTTGAAGCATCCGGAATTGGTCAACATGGTCATCTTCCGTGAGAACACTGAAGACATCTATGCCGGTATCGAGTGGGCTTGCGGCTCCGAGGGCGTCAAGAAAGTCGTCAAGTTCCTGCAGGAAGAAATGGGCGTCAAGAAGATCCGTTTCCCGGAATCCTCAGGCATCGGTATCAAGCCGATTTCCGTCGAAGGCACGTCGCGCCTGGTTCGCGCTGCGATCAAGTACGCCATCGAAAATGATCGCAAGTCGGTGACCATCGTGCACAAGGGCAACATCATGAAATTCACGGAAGGCCTGTTCCGTGACACCTGCTACAAGCTGGCCCAGGACGAGTTCGGGGCTGAATTGATCGACGGCGGCCCGTGGTGCAAGGTCAAGAATCCCAAGACCGGGCGCGAGATCATCATCAAGGATTCCATTGCCGACGCCTTCCTGCAGCAGATCCTGTTGCGTCCGGCCGAATACGACGTGATCGCCACCACCAACCTGAACGGCGACTATATCTCCGACGCACTGGCGGCCCAGGTCGGCGGCATCGGCATCGCGCCGGGGGCCAACATCTCCGACCAGTACGCCTGCTTCGAAGCCACCCACGGGACCGCACCGAAGTACGCCGGTCTGGACAAGGTGAATCCGGGCTCGCTGATCCTCTCGGCCGAAATGATGCTGCGCCATCTCGGCTGGATCGAAGCTGCCAATCTGGTGGTCAAGGCCATGGAAGCGGCCATTGGCGACAAACAGGTGACCTATGACTTCGCCCGCCTGATGGAAGGCGCCAACGAATTGAGTTGCTCCGATTTTGGCGATGCCATGATCGCCCGCATGTAGTCTCGCCGGGAGATTTCGCCTGAATGAAGCCCCCGCTTGGGGGCTTCTGTCTTTTGGAGCCCCAACAGGCCAGGCGGAGGCGTATGCTGTTGCCAGCCAATTGGCCATGCAATCGCCGCCGTCAGGCGCGAACGAAAGGATAGTCTTGTGAGCCCTGCCAAAATTGAAGAACTCTTCGAACTCCTCCGCGCGGCTTGTGCCCGCCAGTTCCGCTTCAATCCCCGGCGCGTCACCGCCGGCATGCGCTATGTCGGCAAGGAGGGGCATGGCAAGGACATGGTCCATGTTTTCCGTGATGCCTCGACGCATTCACAGATTGCCCTGGACAGCACCTTCGCCACCCTGCGCGAAAAGCATGGCGAAAAACCGCATTGGACCGAAGCGGAGAAAGCTCATTACCAGAATACCGACGCCGAGATCGACGCCGAAATTGCTGCCAAACAGGCCGAACTCGAGTTCGTGCAAAATTCTGCGCTCTATCAGGACCACAAGGCCGAACTGCTGACGCACTACAAGGACTGGCCCGGCTATGTCCCCGGCGTGACCAATCCGCGCGAAGCGGCTCGGCTGTTGATCACGGCGCTGGCCGAAGCCAAGGATGCTCGCTTTGTCGCTTTCGCCGAGCACCTGGGCTCGAACGATCCAGAGCATCTGGCCCATCTGCTGCTGTCGCCGTGTCACCTTGAAATCGAAGCCGCCAAGGCAGCCGCAGCGCCTTAATCAGGCGCTACAGCAGGCGTCTGAACGTCGGCGGGAAGTACAATCCGGGGATGACAGAAAATGTAATCAACGATCCCGTCGAGACTGAAGAGGCCGACGTCATCAACGAACCGCGCCTGTGGCGCAGCAATGGCTGGACTGCCCGCGTCATCAAGAACGAAGACGACGAAGGCTGGGCTGTCGAAATGATCAAGGATGGTGAGTCCGAGCCGGCGCTGGTCGGCCCGTGGACCATGGGCCGCGACAAGAAAAGCCCCAAGCCGCTCGATGTGTCGGCCTTCCAGACCCTGATCAAGACCGCCTCGGAAGTCCTGCGCCGCCATGAGCATCAACTACATGCGATGCTCCACAAGAAACTGACGGTCGACCGGGAAAACGGGCCGGTTTTGATCAGCCTCGACATTGGCCCTGACGAGGATGACCCCTACGCCACATTGAGTGCCGAAGATGCCGATGGCGAACAACTGGCCACAGTCCGGGTCGGGCCGAATTTCAAGCTCAGCTCGGCCAGCGCCAACGCCTGGATAGACGACGAATTCCGCCAGCCCGAGTAAGGCCATCAATGAGCATCGAAACCATCACCAGAAAACAGGCCGTCAAGGACTATACCGGCTACGCGTGCATCGGCCTCTACAACCCGAAAGGCCCGGAAAACGTCGGCTCCATCATGCGTGCCGCCGGCTGCTACGGCGTCAACACGGTTTTCTACACCGGCAAACGCTACGAGCGCGCCGCGGAGTTCCGCACCGACACCAAGCAGGTCCATCTGCAATTGCCGCTGATCGGCGTGGAGGACTTGCAGCAAGTCATCCCTTTCGGTTGTGTGCCGGTCGCCATCGAAGTGCACCCGGACGCCAAGCCGCTGACCGAATACCAGCACCCCGAGCGTGCCTTCTACATCTTTGGCCCGGAAGACGGCAGCCTGAAAAAGAACGTGACCTCATGGTGCAAGGACATCGTTTACATCCCGACCCACGGCTGCATGAACCTGGCGGCAACGGTCAATGTGGTGCTTTATGACCGGATGCTGAAGGCGAGTTGGTCGATGGCGAAGTGACGCTGCGACCTGCACTGTGGCGTACCCATAGCGCCCTCACAAGGCGGTTTCTGTTTTGCGTTAGAATTTGCGCCATTCCCCCATTTTCTGGTGTTTTACGATGAGTGCAGACTTGGAACCCGCCGCTTTGAGCGCCGACGAGTTGTTGAAGCGGCAAAAGGAAGTGCGCAAATGGGTGCTGGTGCGCAGCTTCCTGTTGGGTGTGCTGGTTGCTGCCTGGTGGATTTTGTTCGTGCCGGAATCCATCGTGGCTTCGACCTTGAAATACGTGCTCGGCGTTGTCGTCGGCCTGATAGCGACGGGCGGGTATCTGTACCAGTTGCGCGGCGTATTCCAGGCGCCGGCCAGGGATTGAGCGCGAGCGCCCGGCAACGATGCCTGCGGCTCGGGGAAGCCTTCTGAACAAACAACCCATCGCTGTTTTTGACTCCGGCCTCGGTGGCCTGACGGTGTTGCGCGCCCTGCGCGATCGACTGCCGCAGGAAGATTATTTCTATTTCGCTGACACCCGGTTTTTGCCCTACGGCGATCGGCCGGAAGTGTTTCTGCGCGAGCGCGGGGTATTGATTGCCAAAGCGCTGGCCAGGCGCGGTGTCAAGGCCTTGGTGATTGCCTGCAACACGGCAACAGCGGCCGCGGCGGAGGCGATTCGGGCAGCCATTGATTTACCTGTGGTGGCGCTGGAACCCGGGGTCAAGCCGGCAGTGGTGCTGACCCACAGCGGCGTCATCGGCGTGTTGGCGACGACGCGGACTTTGGAGAGCGAGCGCTTTCAACGGCTGGTCGGCAATCATGCCCATCATTTGCAGGTGATCGCCCAGGCTTGCCCCGGGCTGGCCGAGGCCATCGAGGCACAGGGGCCGGATAGCCCGCAGGTTGCCGTCTTGCTCGATACTTTTGTCGCACCGCTGGCTGCTGCGGCGGCTGATGTTGTTGTGCTCGGCTGCACGCATTATCCCTGGGTGGCCGAGGCGATTGCCCGGCGCATGCCGGCCGGGACGCGCCTGCTCGATACCGGCGAACCGGTAGCCCGCCAACTGGAACGATTGCTGGCGGCGAGCAATCTGCTTGGCGGCGGACATGGTCGGCTGACGGTAGCGACCAGCGGCGCCCCCGCCTCGGTGAGCGCCACGGTTGAGCGGCTGTGGGGGACAAACCTTCACGTTGAACACTGGGAGCCCTGAGATGAGCGAAGCACAAAAGCCTTTGGCCGGACTCAAGGTGGTCGAACTCGGCACGCTGATCGCCGGGCCGTTCTGCACCCGCATCATGGCCGAATTCGGGGCCGAGGTGATCAAGGTGGAATCGCCCGATGGCGGCGACCCGTTGCGCAAGTGGCGCAAGCTGTATGAAGGCACATCGCTGTGGTGGTACGTCCAGGCCCGCAACAAGAAATCGGTGACGGCCAACCTGAAGCACCCGGAGGGCCGGGAGTTTGTCCGCAAGCTGATTGCCGAGGCGGATATCCTGGTCGAGAATTTTCGGCCCGGCGTGCTGGAAAAACTCGGGCTGGGTTGGGAGGCGCTCAAGGCGGACAACCCCGGGCTGGTCATGGTGCGCCTCTCCGGCTTCGGCCAGACCGGCCCGTACAAGGATCAGCCGGGCTTCGGCGCGGTTGGCGAGTCGATGGGTGGCCTGCGCTACATCACCGGCTTTTCTGACCGGCCGCCGGTACGCACCGGCATTTCCATCGGCGATTCGATTGCCGCCTTGTGGGGCGCCATCGGTGCGCTGATGGCACTGCGTCACAAGGAAGTCAATGGCGGGGCCGGGCAGGTCGTCGATGTTGCGCTCTACGAGGCGGTTTTCGCGATGATGGAGTCGCTGGTGCCGGAATTCGACGTCTTCGGTTTCGTCCGCGAACGGACCGGCAACATCATGCCGGGCATCACGCCATCAAGCACGCACACGACCAAGGACGGCAAGCACGTCACCATCGGCGCCAACGGCGATGCAATCTTCAAACGCTTCATGCTGGCCATCGGTCGGCCGGACATGGCCGACGATCCGACGCTGGCCGACAACGCCGGCCGCGATGCACGGCGCGACGAAATCTATGCGCTGATCGACCATTGGTGCGCCGGGCTCGATGAGGCCGACGTGCTGGCCATGCTGGCCGCGGCGGAAGTGCCATCGTCACGCGTTTATTCGGCAATCGACATGTTTGCCGACCCGCAATTCATCGCCCGCCAGATGTTCGAGTCGGCACAGTTGCCGGATGGCAAGGCATTCCGCATTCCCGGTATCGTACCGAAATTGTCGGAAACGCCGGGTTCTACGGAATGGCTGGGGGTGGAACTGGGCGCCCATACCGACCAGGTGCTGACCGGTTTGGGTTATCGGCCTGAACGGATTGCCGAATTGAGAGCAGCCGGCGCGGTCTGATTATTTGCCTCGCCGGCTACGCTTGGGTTCAGGTCTTGAACTGACTGATCAGTTGCTTCAGGTTGCCGGCAATGTCTTCGAGTTCATGTGCCGACTCGGCTGTGCCGCGAATGGTCGCCGTGGTTTCCTCGACCATGTTGGCAATCTGTTCGACCCGCTGGGCAATGGAGGTGCTGGCCGTGCTTTGCTCCTTGGTGGCATCGGCCACTTCGGCAACGCGATCCAGGGTTCGGCGAGCCCCATCCTCGATGGCTTGCAGGGACTGCGAAGCTGACGAGGCAAGGGCAACCCCTTCCTGAACTTCGGGCAGGGCAGCGTTCATGGCTTCAACCGCGCCCACTGTATCGTGCTGGATACCGCTGATCATCTGCTCGATTTCCAGTGTCGCCGACGAGGTCCGTTCGGCCAGCTTGCGCACTTCATCGGCCACGACGGCGAAGCCTCGGCCCTGTTCTCCGGCGCGGGCAGCCTCAATGGCAGCGTTGAGCGCCAGAAGGTTGGTTTGGCCGGCAATATCCTTGATCACGCTGGCTATGGTCGAAACCTGATTGGCTCGCTCTTCCAGGGCGTGGATACGCCCAGACGCATCGGTGACCGTATCGGCAATTTTCTGGATTGCCATACTCGCCTGATTGACCCGTTCGCTACCGCGTCCGGCCAGTTCAGCCGCCTCCGAGGTTTCGCGAGCTGTTTCGTCGGCACTGTCGGAAATGTGGTTGGAGCTGACCGTCAGCTCTTCGATGGCGGCCGCCATGGCCGAGGTCGAGTCGGCCTGATGTTCGGCTGCCTTGGCGACCTCGTCGGAAGCCCGGGCGATGTGGTCGGCATTGGCCACCAGCTTGTTGGCATCTGCGTTGATGGCGCTGACCATTTGCCGCAGCGAACCGACCATGCCGCCAAGCGCATGGAGCAGGCTGCCGCTGGGGGCATTTTCGAGGCGTGCAGTCAGGTCGCCACCGGCAACCCGCTGCATGATCTCGGTAGCTGCCTGCGGTTCGCCGCCCAGTTGGCGCAGGATGCTGACGCTGATCTGCCAGCCGATCAGGCTGAGGAGCACGAGCAGGAGTGCTGCGATGCCGCCGAGCAGCATGGCACCCTCCTTATATTCGCGCTCAACATCATCGATGTAGATGCCGGTGCCGATCACCCAGCCCCAGGGCGAGAAAAGTGCGGCATAGGAAAGTTTCGGTTCAGCCTTTTGTTGCCCGGCCCGGGGAAACCAGTAATCGACAAAGCCACCGCTCGCCTGGGCGGCGCTGATCAGTTCCCTGATGATCAGTTTGCCGTTGGTATCCTTGAGGTCGAGCTTCTCTTGCCCTTCCATGCTGGGATTTGCACCGTGCAGGAAATAAACCCCCTTGGTGTCGATGCCGAAGTAGTAGTCATCCTTCTCGAAGCGAAGGCCACGGAGGATGTCGCGGGCAGATTTCTTGGCCTCTTCTTCGCTCAGCTTGCCTGCACCGACCAGCTTGTGCTGCTGGTCGATCACGCCGGCGGCGACCTCGACGAGGTTGCGCAGCTTGATCTTGCGATCCTCCATCATGGTGTCCTTGAGCTGATAGAGGGAGGTGAAACAGAGTATCAGCAGACCCAGCAAGGTCAGTCCGATGAGCAGATAGATGCGTGTCGAGACACGGCTTCCAGAGAATCCCATGATTTTCCCCTGTATTGCTTTGGTTATAGATATGCGATTATGGTAACGCTAAAATTAACAAAACAGCAATTAATTATTTGAGACGGAAGCGCAACCACAACAAGGTGTCGCGGGGGCTGTCGGCAGGAATGCTGCTCAGGGAGCGGACGGCCTTGAGTGCGGCCTCATCGAGAAATGCATGGCCGCAGCTTTGCTCGACACGGGCTGCGACCACCTTGCCTGATTCGTCAAGGACCAGCAAGACCTGGACATCGCCTTCCAGACCACGGGCAATGGCTTCGGCCGGATAAAACTGGCCGGCCGCATCCAGTTTTTTCAGGTGTTCGCGAACAGCCTGGTTAAAGGATTTCGGGGTGTTGGCCTGGTTTGGCTTGGCTGGGCGTGGCTTTAGGCTGTCGACTGGCCTGGGTGGCTCAGGCAGCTTCAGCAGCGGTGGTGGCTGATCAACCGGCGGTGGACTGCGCAGTTCAGCCTGCAGCGGCCGGGCAGTCTCGGGCTTGGACGGGGATTTGACTGCATCTGGCAAAAATGGCAATAGATGCAAAGAGAGCGACAGCGCCAGCGCTGCAAAAAGCCGGTGATCGATCCGGGTCATGAGAAAATGGTGGCTGGCCTGAGGCAATGGAAACGCAATGAGACTAACTGCAAAACGACTGGTCGCCATGATAATCGGGATGGGGCTGCTGCTGTCGGCGGCAAGCCCGGTTTTTTCGGCCGATGCCGGGGTGTCGCCGGACCCGATCGCATTTACCAACAGCATGGAACTGGGTGACTTGCGGCAGGCCGAAGCCTGGCTCGATGCCGGGATGTCGCCGGATTTCATGGGCAGCCGGGTCGGTTCCGGGCTGATGATTGGCGCCTGGGAAGGCAAGATCGACCTGATGCGCCTGTTCATTTCGCGGGGTGCTGATATCAACAAACTGAACGCCAATGGCGAATCGGCTATCGCCCTGGCCGCGTGGCGCGGCAATCTGGAAGCCGTCAAATGGCTGCTGGAACGGGGAGCACGGATCAATGCTCCGAAGCGCCAGTGGTCGGCACTGCATTACGCTGTATTTGCCGGGCATGCCGAAGTCGCCGACTACCTGATCGAGCAGGGTGCGGACATCGACGCCCAGAGCACCAACGGTTCCAGCGTGCTGATGATGGCTGTCTACGAAGGGCATCAGCAACTGGCCCGCAAGCTGATCGAGAAGGGGGCCGATCGCACGCCGAAGAACGAGTGGGGCGATGGCGCGCTGGAATGGGCAATGCGCCAGAACCGGCTTGAGCTTGCCCGCATGGTCAGCAATCCCGAAGAGTTCAACATCGCCGTCAGCCAGCCCAAGGAAAAATGGGGCGAACCGACGCGTTCGCTGCGGACTTCGAAAGACCTGGAGAACCTGCTCAATATTCGCGAGACTCTGGTCAAGCGGGGCATGGACACCGCTGCAATCGACAAGCGGATTTCCGTTGAGCGCATGCGTATCGTTCGTTCCGAGCTTGATCGGCAGACGCCGGCCCGGGCGGTGACCATGGAAATTACCGCCAGCCGCAACAAGCCGCAGGAGCAGTCGGCCAAGATCATCTACGACGACAAGGGCAAGGCGACCGGCTACAAGGCACCGCCAGCCACTTACTTCGGCACTCCCAAGATGCCGCCCAAGGGGCAGGTGAAAAACTACTGAGCAGCGACTGGACAGAGGTCCAATTGCCAAGCCTGACGGGCTGATGCAGACTGCCCGGAACGACAGAAAGAGGAGCCGGCATGCTTTACGTGACTAGGGATGGCAACGGGCGGATCAGCGAGCTGCATTCGATGTCCGTTGGCGACAACCAGGAGGCGCTGCCGGCCGATCATCCGGAGGTGCTGCAATTCCTGCACGACCGCTGGCGGCAAAGCGAACTCGATCAGCTCGACCGCGATTTCGTGCGAGCCATCGAGGATCTGATCGAACTGCTGATCAAGCGGGAGGTGATCATGTTCACGGACCTGCCGGCCAAGGTGCAGGAAAAGTTGCTGCGCCGCAAGGAAGTGCGCCAGCAAACGCACTATCTGGGCGATATCGGCGTCGGCGGCGACGACATCATTCCGCTCTGAGGCAGTGCCGGCCGCGCAGTCCCGGCCTCAATTGACCGTCATGACTGCCTTGACCAGTTCGGCCAGGGTACGGACGCCCATTTTTTCCATGACTCGGGCCCGATGGGCTTCGACCGTTTTCATGCTGATGTTCAACTCGTCGGCGATCTGCTTGTTCAGCTTGCCGGCGACGACCAGTTGCATGACCTCGCGCTCGCGCTGGGTGAGTTGATCCAGGCGATGCGAAATGGCGCCGTCGCGCTGGCGGCGGGCTGACAACTGGTTGTCCAGTTCCAGCGCGCGCTGGATGCGCGACAGCAGGTCTTCGTTATGGAACGGTTTCTCGATGAAGTCGCAGGCGCCGCGTTGCAGGGCGGAAACGGCCATCGGCACGTCGCCGTGGCCGGTAACGAAGATGACCGGCAGTTGTGAGCCGAGCGAGTCCAGCTTTTCCTGCAGTTCCAGGCCGCTCATTTCCGGCATCCGGACATCCAGCACGATGCAGCCTTGCATGTCGCTGCGCCAGGCTTTCAGGAAGCTTTCGGCCGAATCGAAGCACAATAATAGGGGACAGACCACGGTTTATAATGCCCATTAACCGACCAACTCTCCCGCTCACCCCATGCCCCGTCGCCCCCGCCTCTCACTGCCAAACACGCCGCTGCATCTGATTCAGCGTGGCAACAACCGCCAAGCCTGCTTTATTGCTGACGAGGATTACCGTTTCTATCTCGACTGGCTGGCCGAGTATGCCGGCAAGACCGGTTGCCGTATTCATGCTTACGTGTTGATGACCAACCATGTGCATCTGTTGGTGTCATCGGCACGCGGCGAAGCGCCGGGCGAAATGATGAAGGGCTTGGGACAGCGTTATGTGCAATACGTGAATCGCACTTACCGGCGTAGCGGCACGCTCTGGGAGGGGCGTTATCGCTCTTGCCCGACGCAGGCGGAAGATTATTTGCTGGCTTGTCAGCGCTATATCGAGTTGAACCCAGTACGCGCCGGGATGGTGGAACATCCGGCGGAGTATCGCTGGTCGAGTTACCGGGCGAATGCGCAGGGGGAGAGCGATGCGCTGATCCAGCCCCATGAAGTGTATGGCGCACTTGGCCCGGACGCGGCGAGTCGGCAGGCGGCTTATCGGGAACTGTTTCGTTACGAATTGGAACCGGGCTTGGTGGATGAGATTCGGCGGGCGACCAATGGCAATTACGCCTTGGGCAGCGATCTGTTTACGGAGCAGATCGCTGCGGCGCTAGGGCGGCGGGTGACGCCGGGAAAGTCAGGGCGACCGCGCAAGGTGGCTGATCCGGAGTCGATGGGTGGATAAAACCGTGGTCTGTCCCCTATTTATACTGCTACGTTCGCTGCGGACTTCGAAAGATTTGGAAAACCTGCTCAATATTCGCGAGACCCTCGTCAAGCGCGGCATGGATACGGCGTCAATCGACAAGCGGATTTCCGTTGAGCGCATGCGTATCGTTCGTTCCGAGCTTGATCGGCAGACGCCGGCCCGTGCTGTGACCATGGAAATTACCGCCAGCCGCAACAAGCCGCAGGAGCAGTCGGCCAAGATCATTTACGACGACAAGGGCAAGGCGACCGGTTACAAGGCCCCGCCAGCTACTTACTTCGGCACTCCCAAGATGCCGCCCAAGGGGCAGGTGAAAAACTACTGAGCAGCGACTGGACAGAGGTCCAATTGCCAAGCCTGACGGGCTGATGCAGACTGCCCGGAATAACAGAAAGAGGAGCCGGCATGCTTTACGTGACGAGGGATGGCAACGGGCGGATCAGCGAGCTGCATTCGATGTCCGTTGGCGACAATCAGGAGGCGCTGCCGGCCGATCATCCGGAGGTGCTGCAATTCCTGCACGACCGCTGGCGGCAAAGCGAGCTGGATCAGCTTGACCGCGATTTCGTGCGAGCCATCGAGGATCTGATCGAACTGCTGATCAAGCGGGACGTGATCATGTTCACCGACCTGCCGGCCAAGGTGCAGGAAAAGTTGCTGCGCCGCAAGGAAGTGCGCCAGCAGAAGCACTACCTGGGCGATATCGGCGTCGGCGGCGACGACATCATTCCGCTCTGAGGCAGTGCCGGCCGCGCAGTCCCGGCCTCAATTGACCGTCATGACTGCCTTGACCAGTTCGGCCAGGGTACGGACGCCCATTTTTTCCATGACTCGGGCCCGATGGGCTTCGACCGTTTTCATGCTGATGTTCAACTCGTCGGCGATCTGTTTGTTCAGCTTGCCGGCGACGACCAGTTGCATGACCTCGCGCTCGCGCTGGGTGAGTTGATCCAGGCGATGCGAAATGGCGCCGTCGCGCTGGCGGCGGGCTGACAGCTGATTGTCCAGTTCTAGCGCGCGCTGGATGCGCGACAGCAGGTCTTCGTTGTGGAACGGTTTCTCGATGAAGTCGCAGGCGCCGCGTTGCAGGGCGGAAACGGCCATCGGCACGTCGCCGTGGCCGGTAACGAAGATGACCGGCAGTTGCGAGCCGAGTGAGTCCAGCTTTTCCTGCAGTTCCAGGCCGCTCATTTCCGGCATCCGGACATCCAGCACGATGCAGCCTTGCATGTCGCTGCGCCAGGCTTTCAGGAAGCTTTCGGCCGAATCGAAGCAGGTGACGCGATAGGCTTCGCCTTCGAGCAGCCAGGTCATCGAGTCGCGCATGGCCTCGTCGTCGTCGACGACATAAATGGTTTGCGTCGGATTAGTCATGGGTCACCTCGACAGTTTCCTCGATTGGTACGGTGAAATGGAAGACAGTGCCACCTTCGCGGCGTGGTTCGACCCACAGCCGCCCCTGGTGGAACTCGATAATGGACCGGCAGATGGCCAGGCCGATGCCCATGCCTTCCGGCTTGGTGGTGTAGAAGGGGGCGAAAATCTTTTCGATGTCTGCCTCGTCCAGGCCATGTCCCTGATCGGTCACGGCGATTTCCAGCATACGATCATCGACGACTTTGGCCTGCAGGGTCAGTTGGCGGCGCTCGAACGGCACATCGATCATCGCCTCGATGCCATTCTTGACCAGATTGAGCAGCACCTGCTCGATCATGATGCGGTCGACGACAATGCGCGGCAGGTTGTCCGGCAGGTCGACGATGATCTGCGTGCCGGTGCGCTGTGCCTCGATGTCGGCGAAGGCGCGGGTTTCATCGACCAGTTCTTCGAGGGCAATCGGTTGCCGGTTCGGGTCACCCTTCTTCACCATGTCGCGCATGCGGCGAATGATCTTGCCGGCCCGCTCGGCCTGGCTGGAGGCTTTCTGCATGGCGGCCAGCAGGTCGTCCAGGCGGTAGTTGCCGGCCTGCATGCGCTTGACGCAGCCGGCGCAGTAATTGGCGATGGCCGACAGCGGCTGGTTCAGTTCGTGGGCCAGTGAGGAGGCCATTTCGCCCATGGTGATCAGGCGCGAGGTCTGTTCGAGGCGCTTTTGCTGTTGCAGATTGACTTCCTCGATGTGCTTCTTGTCGGTGATGTCGGCAGCGATCTGGACGCGCACGGTGCGGCCGTCCACCCAGCGAATGGCCCGCTCATGCAGGTGATACCAGTGGCCGGAAAGCGTGTGCTGGATTTCACCATCGAACAGTTCGCAAGGCAGTTCCTCGGGCCCGATCTGCAGCGGGTCACGGGATAGCCATTCCGGGTTGGGATGGCAGGGGGCGGTGACCAGGGCTGAATTGCGGCCAACGGTATCGAAGCCGAAAATGTTCTGGAAGGCCCGGTTGGCAAAAAGAATTTCCCCGGTTTGCACATCGGCGACGTGCACCGCCGAGTCGAGGCCGTCGATTACCGTGACGAAGCGTTCATGTGCCCGTTCCAGTTCAACGCGGACGCGCTTCGGTTCGGTAATGTCGTTCATCGAGGCCATCCAGCCGATTTGCAGGCCATGGGTGTCGATCAGCGGCGAGAAATAGAGGCGTACGTCGAAGCGCTCGCCGCTCTTGCGCATGATCCGCATCTCGAAGCCGCTGGCCGGTGCCTTGCCGGCCAGCGCGGTGTCGATATTGTGTTTCAGGCGATCGAATTCCTCGGCCGGCCAGTAGGGATAGGGAGGCTTGATCCCGATCAGTTCGTTTTCGTCGAAACCGGTCATCCGGCAGAAGGCCGAATTGACGAAGGTGATGCGCCCATCGAGATCGATGGCGCGCAGGCCGGTGATCAGCGACTGCGACATGGCCTGGCGGAAGGCGTAGGCGGCGCGCAGCTCTTCTTCGGTCGCGGCGCGGTGTTTGGCATGCCGGCGCAACTGGATCAGGGTGATCGTCGCGATCAGCGTCAGGATGGTGATCAGGGCCGCCGGCACGAAGGGCAGCCAGGCGCCGCCCAGGCGGTAGGCCACGATGTTCAGGCCAAGGCGGTTGTTGGGCAGGTCGAGGCTGATGGTGCCGGACAACTGGCGCTCGGTAGGCTTGACTGAAGAGTTGGTGAACAGCTCGCGATTCTCGGCATCGACCACCGTCAGGCTGTAGCGGGTGGTAAACACGGTGGGCAGCGTCGCCCGGAGCAGGGTTTCCAGCGACTGCAGGGCAATGAAGGCGCCGATATCGGCGCTGCCGCGCTGCACCGGCAGGATGATGTCGTGGGCCGGGCGCTGCGTTTCATTCCGGTAATCCGGCGAGACGACGGTGCGCCGCACGCGCAGGGCTTCCTGCAGGGCGGCCAGGCGCACGCCGCTGAGTTGTTCGCCGACGAAGGTGGCCGTCGACTCATTGGGAGCGACCCATTCGACCTTGCCGTCGGTATCGATCCAGATGATGGCCTGGATTTCCGGTGCGTCACGCACGTAACGGGCGGCCTTGACCTGGAAGGATTCGTAGGTCAGTTGCTTGAATTCCTGCTCGCGGCCGAGTTCGCCGAGGAAGTCCTGATGGGCGTGCAGACGGTTTTCAATGGTCCGTTCGGCCCAGTGCATGTCGCCTTCCAGCGCCGAGCGGGCGGTGTCCAGTTCCCGCCATTGCAGCAGACCGGTCAGGACCAGCATGGCGAGCGCAAAAATGCCGATCGCGACATACGGTGCCAGCCATAACCAGGCCTGGCGGGGGGCAGCTTTGGGGAGGTGCGGCAACATGAGCCAATTCTTGGTTGTGGACGCGCGCTCGACCATTGGTACTTACCCTTACTGCATTGGAAATAAGCCTGAATCAGGCCGTTTTGGGGCCGGTTTATGCCATGGGCCGGGGGCTTGGGGCAACCAGCGGCAGGATGAGTTCAAAACAGCACCCTTCGTTTGGCTGGCAGTCTACCGAGATGCTGCCGCCCAGTACCTGCACGGCAATGTTGTGGGCAATGTGCAGGCCGAGGCCTGTACCGCCACGCCCCATCTTGGAGGTTACGAATGGATCGAAGATGCGCGGCAGCAATTCGACCGGGATGCCGCAGCCGTCGTCTTGCACGCTCAGTCGAACCCGCTCGTCCCCGATCAACTCGGCCCGGACAACGATCAAGCCCTGCTCGCGGCCCTCGAAGGCATGGAAGGCGGCATTGCTGATCAGGTTGGCGAGAATCTGGCCGAGCGGCCCGGGGTAGCCGTCGAGGTAGATGTCTTGCGGAATATCGATCTGCAATTTGGCGACACCGTGCTTCAGCGTCGGTTGCAGGGTCAGCGCGACTTCGTGCACGGTCTGGTTCAGTTCAAACCGCCGCCGCTGCGAACTGGTCTGATCGACGGCGACCTGCTTGAAGCTGGTGACCAGCTCGGCGGCGCGTTGCAGGTTGCGCTCGGCGATGACCGAACCGGTATCGACAGACTCCAGCAGGCTGTCGAGAACCGATCGCTTGAGGCCGTCGGCGCTCCGCTCGCGGAAAGTCTTCAATGCCTGGCGCATGGTGCTGATCGCCATGACGCCGTTGCCGATCGGGGTGTTCAGTTCGTGGGCCACGCCGGCCACTAGCGAGCCCAGCGAAGCCAGTTTTTCGGAACGAACCAGTTCGCCCTGTGCCAGCTTCAGGTGCTCGACGGTGGTCGATAGTTCCTGGTTGGCCTGGCGCAGCTGTTCCGTGCGCTTTTGCACCCGTGCTTCGAGTTCAACGTTCAGCTCGCGAACTTCGTGTTCGATGCGGCGCAGTTCGGTGACGTCTTCGGCTACCCAGATGGTGCGCATGCCGCCGCCCATCTGGACCGACTTGGCCTGGATGTAAGCGAGAAACTCGCGGCCGTCCTTGCGCTTGATCCAGGCCTCGCATTGGGCAATTTGCTTTTCCTTGAGCTGGGAGAGCATGTATTCCCGATCCGCCAGGTTCTTCCATAGCCCGAGTTGCGAGCCGTTCTTGCCGAGTAGTTCATCGAGGCGATAGCCGAACAGGCGGAGGGTGGCGGCATTCGCCTGGGCGAAGGCAACGCTGGGATGGTTTTCGGTCACCAGCATGCTGACCGGTGAAGACTCGAAAATGATTTCCAGTTCCCGCTCGCGTTCGTGGATCGCGTTCGACATCTGTTCGAGGTCGGACGAAAGCTGGTTCAGTTCGATGACCGAACTGCGCGGCCATTCGCCGCCCGGCTTGCGCTCTGCCAGTTGCCGGGCGCGATCGGCGATGGCGTTGATCGGGCGGGAGGTCAGGGTCGCCCACAGCGGGGCAAAGACCAGGCTCAGCAAGATCAGGGAGACCAGGGCACTCAAGCCGAGATTCAGGGCGGTCCGCAATTGCGGAGAATCCAGGCCGCTCGGGCTGCGGACGATGAAGTACCAGTTCATCAGGTCGGAGCGCGAGGCCGCCATTTCGTAGGGCTTGTCCTCGAAAACCACGGCATCCTGGACATGCTGTGCGCGCTGCGCCTTGATGAACAGCGACAGATTGGCCAGGTTGACGACGCCCACCCGCTCGTTGCGCTCCGAATCGGCGAGGATGTCGCCGAAACCGTCGGTCACCCAGATGGCCCATTCCGATGGATTGCTCGTTTCGCTCACCGTTTCGAGAATGTAGCTCAGCGGAATCTCCCCGATGATCACATCATGGCCGGTCCATACGCCGATGGCGACGGCAAGGCGCTGGGAGACCGGCGACAGGTACTTGTCGCTCCAGGTTGTCTGCAAGCGTTGCATGACCAGCCGGCGCAGACGGTCGTTGCTCAGATCGTTGCCGATCAATTCCCCTGATTGCTTGCGGGCGCTCTCGGCAATGGCCGCCTGCTCAACACGGCCGGACGGGGCGATGCGATAGACGGCCGAGAAAGCTCCCTGCTGCACGAGCATTTCCATTTGGCGTTGTTGATCCTTGTAGGCACCTTTGGCCATGCCGCTGGCGACCAGTTCCAGCTGCCCCTGCAGGATGGAGAGCACGGTTTCAGAGCGGTGGGCCAGATCCCGGCTTTTGGCACTCAGGTCGTGGCGCATCTGGTTGGCCAGGCGGGGCTGGTAGTAGGCCAGCATCAGCGCGAAGGCAATCAGAAAGGCAATGGCCGAGGCGAGAACCAGCAGCAGGGTGAGCGAACTGCGGAGGTGCCAGCGGGGCCGAATCATTGGGTTTGCCGGACGTAATGGCCGTTGCGGATCAGCGCGACGGCCACGCTGCGCCGGGTGTCGCCGTAGGCATCGAAGCGGATCGTTTCCTGCAGGCCCTGGAATGGTCCCAGTTCAAGCAGCGCTTTCTTCAGTGGCTGGTCGCTGCGCCGGCGCGCCAGGGAATCGAGCAGGACGGTGGCCGCATCGTGGGCGAGGACGCTGGCGAAAGCCGGCTCGCGACCGAAGCGTTTGATGTAGCGCTGCCGGAAATCGCTGAAACGGGGCGAATGGTCATCGGCATTGAATTGCTGAATGATCGCCAGCCCCTCGACAGAAGTGCCGCCCAGTTCGATCAGCTGGTCGGTCGCGGCCCATTCGGCCGCTACCAGCGGTACATGCTTGTCCAGCTTGCGCGTCTGTTGGGCGAGGCGAGCCGAATCACCGGCGTTGGCGACGAGAACCAGGGCATCCGGCTTCTGCTCCAGCATTTTCTCGACGACCGGCAACTGGCTGTCGGCGGCGGAGTCAAAGTGCTCGCTGGCGATGATCTGGCCGCTGCCTCGTTCGAAAGCGAGTTTGAACTCCTCCATCCAGCTATCGGCAAACGTCCGATTGTTCAGGTTGACGGCGGCACTGATGCGGCGGAAGCCTCGTTCCAGGCAATATTTGGCGTAAAGCTGGGCGTTGTCGCGGGTCGTCCAGTTGATGCGGAAGAGCTGGTCGTCGCGGCCGGCCAGCTTGGCCGCCGAAGCGGTCGGCGAAAGCAGGGGTACCTGGGCCGATTCGTGCTGCGGCACCAGGACATCGGCCATGCCGCTGGTCATCGGCCCGATAACGGCGACGACCCGGGTTTTCAGCAGTTCGCTGTCTGCCTGGCGGGCGGATTCCGGGGTGCTGCCGGTATCGCGGGTCAGCAGTTCGGCGCGCTGTCCCTTGATGCCACCGGTCTGATTGATTTGTTCGATGGCGAGCATGGCGCCGTTGCGGCCGGCTTCGCCGAGGTCGGCCGAATTGCCGGTCAGTTCGCCAATGAAGCCGATGCGGATCGGCTCTTCCTGGCCGCAGCCGGCAAGCAGCCCGATGGCGAGCAGGCCGGCGGCGAGGCAATTGGTCGTTGTCGGTTTCATGCGCTTGTCCGTGTTTGCTGGGCGTGGCTCATGGGGTGCGGACGAAACGACCATCCTGGATGATGGCCCGGTAGACCTTGCGCTGGGCATCGCCATAGGCGTCGAACAGGACATCTTCCTGGAGACCCTGGAAGGGGCCGAGTTCGAGCATGCTTTCCTTGAGCGACTTGCCAGGCTCCCGCCTGGCCAGGGTTTCGAACAGCGCGGTGGCCGCATCGTGGGCCAGGATGCTGGCAAAGGCGGGGTCGCGCCCGAAACGTACGCTGTAATTCTGGCGGAAAGCTTCGTAGCGCGTCGATTTGCTCCCGGTGTCGTACTGCTCGAGGATGGTCATTTTCTCGACGGCCTTGCCGCCCAGTTCGATCAGTTGCTCGGTGGCTGCCCACTCGATGCCGATCAGTGGAATGTTTGGCGAGGATTTGCGGGCCTGCTGGGCCAGTCGCGCCGTATCGCTGGCGTTGGCGATCAGGAGCAGGGCATCGGGCCTGGCGTCGAGCATCACCTTGATTTCTTCAGCCAGGCTGCTGGAATTTGAATCGAAACCCGGCGAGGCAACGATCTTGCCGCCACCACCCTCGAAAGCCAGCTTGAATTCACGGAACCAGCTGCCGGTATAGCCGAGGTTGTTCTGGTTGATGGCGCTGCTGATCCGGCGGAGGCCGCGTTTCAGGCAATCGTCGGCATAGATCTGTGCCTTGCCGCGCAGTGACTGGTTGATCCTGAGCAGATAGTCGTCCCGGCCGGTCAGCTCGACGGCCGAGGCAGTGGGGGTAATCAGTGGCACTTGGGCGGCATCGAAGGCGGGCAGCACGGCATTGACCATCCGGGTGGTCGTTGGCCCGATGACGGCAATCACTTTGCTCTGCAACACTTCGTTGGCGGCCAGCCGGGCATTGTTTTCCGTGTCGCCGGTGTCGCGGGCGATCAGTTCGACTCGTTGGCCATTGATGCCGCCTTTCTGATTCAACGCCTCGACGGCCAGCAAGGTGCCGTTGCGTGCCGCTTCGGCGGTGTCGTTTGTGTTGCCGGTTAGTTCACCGATGTAGCCGATGCGTATGGGTTCCTTCTCCATGCAGCCGGAGACAAGGAGGCTTAGCGCCAGCAGGGGGGCTGTCCATTGTCTGGTCAGGAACACAGATGTTCTTTCAGCCAGGCCAGGAATGCCGCCTCGTCCATGGGGCGGGCGTAGTGATAGCCTTGCGCGGAGTGGCAGCCGATCTCCTGCAGCAAATCGCCGATATTCTGATCTTCGACACCTTCAGCCACGGTCTTCATGTTCAGTTCCTGGCCCAGTTTCGAGATCGTGCGGACGATGCGGGCGCCGCGTTCGCTGGAAGCAAGCGACACGACGAAGGAACGGTCGATCTTCAGGTGGTCGATGGGCAGTTGCTCAAGGTAGTTCAGGGAGGAATAGCCCGTGCCGAAATCGTCGATGGCGATGCAGATGCCGCGGCTGCGCAACTCGGTGAGCAGGGCGACCATCGGTTCGATGCCTTCGAGAACGACCGATTCGGTGATTTCCAGTTCGAGATTGTGCGGCGAGGTGCCTGTCTCGCGCAGGGCGGTATCGATGAAATCGACAAAGCCGGGTTGCCGGAGTTGAACCGTTGAAATATTGACGGCCATGCGCAAATCCGGGAAACCGGCGGCGCGGAAGCGCTGCAGGGCGAACAGCGCTTCGTGCATGATCCATTGGCCCAGCGGGACAATCAGTCCGGATTGTTCGGCGACCGGGATGAAACGGTCGGGCGGGATCGTCTGGCCGTCGTGGTGTTGCCAGCGCATCAGCGCCTCGATGCCGATGATCTTGCCGGAGCAGAGATCGATCTGCGGTTGATAAACGGCGTGGATCTGCTTTCGTTCAAGCGCTTCGCGCAGGTCACGCAGCAATTGCGTGCGCCCGCGGGTTTCTTCGCCGATGGATTTCGAGAAACTGACGGTTTGACTGCTGCCCGCGGCTTTGGCCCGGCGCAAGGCGATGTAGGCATTTTCCAGGGTGTCGGCGCCCCGGCCATTGCTGGCGACGGGGGTCAAACCGATGCCGACCGTGACCAGGTGGTCGACGCTCTCAATGGCAAATGGCTGGGCGAAAATGCGCTGGATGGTGTCGGCTTTGACCAGCAGGCTGGCGCCGGTGACTGCAAAGGTGTCGCCGGCCACACGGGCGACAAAGACATTGGCCGGGAAGAGGGTCCGCAGGCGCAAGGCCGCCGCCTTGAGCATGGCGTCCCCGTATTGATGGCCGAGCAGGTCATTGGCAGCGGCAAACTGGTCGATATCGATCAGGGCCAGCACGTCGTCCGCCGCGGCGGTGGCCAGTCGGCGGTCTAGTTCGGCAATCAGGGCATTGCGGTTGGGCAGGTCGACCTGGCGATCGATCTGTGAGTCGCGCCGAAGGTCACCCACCAGGTCGATATTGTTGGCGCACAAGGCAATATTGGTGCAGAAAATCTCGAGCAGGTTCTGGTCGACTTCGCTGATCGGATCGGCTGTTTCGATGAAAGCAGCAAAGCCTTCATCGGGTGTCTTGCGGAAATACAGGGTGACATCCTGCTTGGTGATCGTGCTGTGGCGATTGCGCAGGGCATGCCCCAGGCTGCGCGCCAGGTGCTGGTTGTCAATTTCGGACAGTCGGTGCTGGATCAGGTGCCGGTAGTTGCCTGCTGCCGCAATGACACGGTATCCGCCGGGCCCGATGTTCTTGTCGGTGGCGGCGCAGACCAGCCCTTCCGGGGCAACACCGATCAGGCTGGCGAGTTGGGTGATGACTCCCTCGGCGAAGGATTGCAGTCCTTGTTCCGCCATGAACTGATGGCTCGACGCAACGATCTTTTCCAGGCCGCGGCGGCTGGCATCGAGGCGTTCCAGTTGGTCGTAGCAGCGCACGGCCGAGGTCAGTGTCGTGAACAGCCTGGACTGGGTCAGTTCGCTCTTGGTCTTGTAGTCGTTGATGTCGTAGCGGGTAATCGTTTCCGCTTCGGGCGCCTGCCCCGGTTGCCCGGTCCGCAGGATGATCCGCGTGTTGAGCAGCATCAGTTCATTGCGGATGGCGTCGACGGTCTTCAGGCCGGCATCGTCGCTTTCCATCACGACATCGAGCAGGATGACCGCGATATCGGTTTCACGATCAAGGAAATCGATGGCTTCCCGTCCGGAGTAGACGTGGAACAGGCGCAGACTACGCCCCTGTATCTCCATGCCGCTCAGAGCAAACTCGGTCGCTTCATGGACATCCTTGTCATCATCGACGATCAGGATGCGCCAATACTTTTCTTTACGAGCCGGGGTTTCCGTCTGCTGATCGTCTTCGATCAAGATCAGTTCGTCGTCGCTAGAGTTGCTCATGGCGCTCCCTGATTAAGGGCTAATAATTTTGATGATTTAGTGATTATAAGCGTTTTTTTATATTTTGATTTGCGCTGCACGGGCTTGATGCCGACTCAAGCCAAAGGCGGATTTTTAACGCAACAGCGGCAGAAGAATGGGCAGGCAGACGGCCGTGACCACCGCGTTCATGCCCATGGCCAGCGCGGCAAAGGCGCCGCTCTGTTCATTGACCTGAAAGGCCCGGGCGGTGCCGATGCCATGCGAGGCAACACCGATCGCGAAGCCGCGGATGGCCGGGTCGCGTACCTTGATGGCATCGAAAACATAGCGTGCACCAACCGCGCCGAGTATGCCAGTGACAATGACCAGCACCGCCGTCAGCGACGGTATGCCGCCGATCCGCTCGGCAATGCCCATGGCAATCGGCGTGGTGACCGACTTGGGGGCGAGCGACAGTTGCGTCGACATGCTGGCGCCGAGCAGGCGAGCCACCACGACGGCCGAGATGATGGCCGTCAGGCTGCCGGCGAACAGGCCGGCAACGACCGGCAGCAGCATCGAACGCACCCGCTTGAACTGGGTGTAGAGCGGGATGGCCAGCGCCACGGTGGCCGGGCCGAGCAGAAAATGTACGAACTGGGCACCGGCGAAGTAGGTTTCGTAGCTGGTTCCGGTCAGGGTCAGAAACAGGACGAGAACCAGTACCGCGATCAGTACCGGGTTGGCCAGCGGGTTGTTGCCGGAGCGCTGGTATAGCCAGAAAGCGCCCTGATAGGCGAGCAGGGTGATGGTCAGCCCGAGCAGCGGCGAGGCCGAGAGATAGATCCAGATCTGGGTGATGTCCTGAGTCATTGCGCTTCTCCCGTGCCGGCCGGCGTGCGCTGACAGAGTTTCATCACCAGCGCGGTGACGACCAGCGTGGCCAGCGTGCTGATCAGCAGCGACAGTACGAGCGGCAGCCATTCGTCGGCCACCCGGTGCAGATGCACCATGATGCCGGTGCCAGCCGGCACGAACAGCAGGGACAGGTGTTGCAGCAGGTTCTGGCTGGTTGTCTGAAGTTCGCGTTCCGGGCCGCCGCGCAGCATCAGTGCGATGAACAGGAAGAGCATGCCGAGCACCGGGCCGGGAACCGGCAGGGCCAGGCCGCGGGCGATGACCTCGCCAGCCAGTTGAAAGATGAGCAGTTGGGTGAGTGCGGACAGCATGGGCAAGCCTCCAGAGAACAGACCTGAAGTCTATTGCTTAGCGCTGGTCTGCAATAGATGGCAAAACGTCTATGGATTTTTTATTAATAGTATCGATTGGCGCTCAGGCGAGCAGCGCGTGCCCGAGTGTGCGCAGGGCAATGCCGACGCAGGCACCGATGGCAGCCGGTTTCCAGACGGCAGCGACACGACGGCCGGCGGAGATCAGCACGGCAACGCCGGGCAGGTCGAACGGTGAAATCAGGAAGCCGGCGCTGGCATTGAGCAATTCGACACTGACCTGGCCGGCCCGGCGCATGTCGTCCATGACGCCCATCATCGCCGTGCCGCCGGCCAGATATTTGGTCAGCGCCGGCAGGATCAGGATCGGGTCAATGCCGGCCAGTGCCAGCAGGGGCGTCAGCCATAGGGTGATCAGGTCAATGGCGCCGAAACGCTTGAGGGCGGTGACGGCGACCAGCGACAGCACCAGCATCGGGATGGCGCCGACGGCGATCTTGAAGGCCTCGGCGCCGGCCCGGTTGATCACGTCGAGTACGCCCTTGGCGCTCTCGGCAACCGGGTGGTGCAGGGTTTCATCGAGTTGTGCTTCGTCGGCAGATAGGTGGCGGCCGAACAGGTAATAGGTGGCTGCTGCCGCCGCCAGTCCGCCGAGTACCGAAAAGATCAGGGTTGGGCCGAATTGCAGGCCCATGGTCAGCATCGGAAAGGCGGCGTTGGCCTGGGCCATGGCAAAGACCATGGCCAGCGTGGCAGCGAGGTGGCGATCCGAGGTGCCGCGTTGCTCCATCATGGTCAGCGTCGCCATCGGCGCGGCGAAGCTGACGAAGTTGATTTGCAGGGCGGCGAAGACGCCGAGGCCGGTCAGCCCGAAGGGGCGCAGCAGGGGAGCGAGCAGCGCGACGACCCGATCCAGCGCGCCGCGCGCTTCGAGCAGGCGCATCAGCGACAGCATGACCACCATCACCGGCAGCAGCACAAACAGCGAAAGCTCGACCGCCGAGCGGCCGGCCTTGAGGATGATGTCGATCAGGATTTCCATGGTTCTGCTGATTCCAGAATGCGTTCGGGGGAACTGTCCGGCTGACGGGCTTCCCCCCATTGCCAACGAGGACTGCTCGCGGCAAGCATTTCGGCGGGCTGACGAGGCAGCCCGGTATTCCTTACATGCCCAGCGACTTGAGCAGTTCGTCGTGCTCGTCTGACGGTGTCGGCATGGGCGCAGATGCTGGCGCTGCGTTGGCCTGAGCGATCAATTCATCGGGATCCGGTGCCTCACGAGCCTCGAAATCATTCAGCTTGATGAACTCGGTCCGATCAATGGCCAGTTCGAGATAGAAAATGTTGTTGCGACCCGTGAAGAAGGTGACGCGGCGGGCTTCCGGCTGGTCGAGATTGGTGTCGACGCTGAGCATCACCTGCTTGTTGATGACCAGCATCTTCGGCTGGTTCTGGGTGATATGGGTTTGCAGTTCGCGCGCCACCGTACCGGTGAAGTCGCCGACGATCTGGTTCATTAGTTCGCCCATCACGTTGCTGACTTCATCCGCCGTGTGGGAACTGGCCAGTTCATTCTTGGCCATGCCCATGTGCAGCATGTAGCTCTCGTAGAGCTCCATCGCCGCCTGGGCCGAGAAGTTGATCACGACCAGCCCGGAGAAACCGCCATCGAACAGCACGAAGCAGCCGATGTCCGGCTTCAGGCAGGTCTTGGTGATGCGCTGGACCATGCCGGAATAGTGGATGTTGCTCTGGGTGGCAATGCTCAGAACCTTGGTGACTGAATTGCACAGGCTGCGCAGAATGTCTTCGGTACCGAAGACGGCGGGGGCTTCTTGCATGCTCATGGTTTCGCGATGGTCCAGACATAAACGAATACCGATATGTATCACAGAGTTCCGGGGCAGCGGCGTTTTTGCCGCTTTCATTGTTTTTCTTTTATCGAAATTGCGCAAATAGCTGACGGAGGCGAAATCCGCCGCGTTTGAATTTACCGACAGGCAAGGCGAGAATTTTGCACGGCTCAGGCAGTTTTATTGGGGCATTTTTGCGGTTGAGCATAGCCGTCAAGTTTTGAAAATTCACGCGCTTCCTATGTCTGCAGGTATTTCTCGCCAGCCGAAAATTTTTACGCCGCTGCGTTCATGGCTTTCGTCGCCACCATAAATCAGCCAGGGCGTTAGAGCTTCGTCCTCGGCCATGCGGGTGGCGCGTTGGCCGGCACGGATTGTGTCGCTGGTGACGGTTTGCCCGGACTTGATTTCGACCATTTGCAGGCGGTTGTCTTGCTCAAAAATCAGGTCTGCTTCCATCCCGTTATTGTCGCGCCAGAAATAGAGGTCAGTAGGTTGGCCGCGGTTATAACGAGCCTTAATGAATTCGCTGACAACCCAGTTTTCAAAAAGTGCGCCACGCAGGGGGTGCAGGGCGAGTATGTCTTCGTTGCGTATGCCAAGCAGCCAGCAGGCAAGGCCAGTGTCGAGGAAATACAGCTTAGGCATTTTTACAAGGCGCTTGCCGAAGTTCCGGAAGTAGGGCGGCAGCAGGTGGATGAGATCGCTGGATTCGAGTACGGCGAGCCAGCTCTTGGCCGTGTTGGCGGTAATGCCGGCTTCGCCGGCCAGCGCAGAGATATTGAGCAGTTGCCCCGTGCGTCCGGCACAGAGCCGCAGGAAGCGGTGGAAGGTGGGGAGGCTCTGGATGTTGAGGACTTGCCGGACGTCACGCTCGACATAGGTGGCGATGTAGCTGGCGAACCAGTCTGCTGGCTCGACCGATTGGGTGTGTAGCGCCGGGTAGCCACCTTTGAGCATGAGGCCATCCAGAGAGAGCTGGCGCTCTTTGATACCGGGAATTTCAGTTGCAGCGAGTGGCAGAAGGCGGGTCATGCCGACCCGGCCGGCGAGTGATTGGGTGACACCGGCAATCAGGCCAAATTGTTGTGAGCCGGTGAGAATGAAGCGGCCGGGCCGACGATCTACATCAACCATGCCTTGCAGGTGCGAGAAAAGATCGGGCCAGCGCTGGGCTTCGTCGAATACAGCACCTTGGGTGAATCGGGCGAGAAAACCGCGCGGGTCTTCGTTGGCAAAGGCACGCTCGATTGGGTCTTCCAAGCTGACGTAAGGCTTGTCGGCAAACTGAGCGCGGGCAAGTGTTGTTTTGCCTGACTGGCGTGGGCCAGTCATGGCCACTACGGGAAAGCTGGCGGCCAGCCGCAGGAGCGTCGGAGTAATTGAGCGAGTCAGCATCTATACAATTTGATCAACCTGTTGATTGAATTGTATAGATTTGTCGGGGTGGGTGTTGATATTTTTCAAGGTACGCCGGATTTCAGTTTCGTCCGAGATTTCCGGTTGGAAGTGGGTTAGTTGTTGTCTCTATGGTCGTAGAAGTTCGTATTTTGCGAACGGCGAACCTGGCGCCGCTTGTGTATTTTGCTCAAATAAAAAGCGCCGGGATGTCCCGGCGCTTTGGTGTTGCCTTTGTTTCCGTTGCCGCTTAGGCCATTGCTTCGTACAGCGGCAGGGTCAGGAATTCCGGGTATTCCGGGGTCAGCGACATTTCGTCGAAGATGACGGCGGCCTGGTCGTAGCTGGCGGTGTCTTCGCCCTGGGCGGCGACGAATGCCTTCACCTTGACTAGTTCCTCGGCGATCATCGGGCGGACCATTTCGACGGTGACCTTGCGGCCGTCGTCGAGGATGCCCTTCGGCGAAACCACCCACTGCCAGACTTGTGAGCGGGAGATTTCGGCGGTGGCGGCGTCTTCCATCAGGTTGTGGATGGGCACGCAGCCGTTGCCGGCCAGCCAGGAACCGAGGTAGTGAATACCGACGTTGATGTTGTTGCGCAGGCCGGCTTCGGTGATCGGGGTGGTCGGGCGGAAGTCGAGCCACTGCTCGGGGCCGAACTTGCCTTCAACCTGCTTCTCGAACTGGTTCGGCTTGTCGCCGAGCACCTTGACGAACTCTTCCATGGCGATCGGCACGAGGCCCGGGTGAGCCACCCAGCCGCCGTCGAAACCGTCGTTGGCGTCGCGGGTCTTGTCGTGACGGATGCCGGCCAGTGCCTTTTCGTTGGCGACCGGGTCGTTCTTGATCGGGATCAGGGCCGACATGCCTCCCATGGCCGGCGCGCCGCGCTTGTGGCAAGCCTGCACCAAAGCGAGAGCGTAGCCGCGCATGAACGGCACTTCCATGGTGATGGCGCTGCGCTGGGCCAGGCAGAAGTCCTTGTTCTTCTTGAACTTCTTGATGCAGGAAAAGATGTAGTCCCAGCGACCGGCGTTCAGGCCGGCGGAGTGGTTGCGCAGTTCGTAGAGGATTTCTTCCATCTCGAACGTGGCGAGGATGGTTTCGATCAGCACGGTGGCCTTGATGGTGCCCTGCGGGATGCCGCAGTGGTCCTGGGCCATCACGAAGGCATCGTTCCACAGGCGGGCTTCGAGGTGGCTTTCCATCTTCGGCAGGTAGTAGAACGGGCCAGCACCGCGGGCGATTTGTTCCTTGGCGTTATGGAAGAAGACCAGGCCGAAGTCGAACAAGCCGCCGGACACGCGCTGACCATCGACCAGCATGTGCTTTTCGTCGAGGTGCCAGCCGCGCGGGCGGATCTGCAGGGTGGCGATCTTGTCGTTCAGCTTGTATTCCTTGCCGTTTTCGTTCTTGAACGACAGTTCGCGGCGGATGGCCTTGTAGAGGTTCATCTGGCCGACGATCTGGTTTTCCCAGTTTGGCGAGTTGGAGTCCTCGAAGTCAGTCATGTAGGAATCAGCGCCCGAGTTGAAGGCGTTGATGATCATCTTGGCTTCAACCGGACCGGTGATTTCGACGCGGCGGCATTGCAGGGCGGCCGGCACCGGGGCGACCTTCCAGTCGCCTTCACGGATTGCCTTGGTTTCCGGCAGGAAATCCGGCATTTCGCCGGCATCGATGCGCGCCTGGCGCTCGACGCGGGCCTTCAGCAGTTCCTGGCGACGGCCTTCGAAGGCACGGTGCAGCTTGGCAACCAGGGCCAGCGCGTCGTGGGTGAGAATGGTTTCGTAACCCGGCTTGATTTCGCCGGTGATTTGCACGCCTTGCGGAAGGTTGAGGGCCATGGAGAACTCCTGAGTGAAGGATGAATGGATGTTGCGCTGCAGCGAATTCTATGACTCTTCTATAAGACTTGAAAGCCGGATAGAATCAATTCATCTTTTACTTAAAGTATGAAATGGACCGCCTAAAACAGATCGAAGCCTTCGTTTTGGCCGCTACTCGGGGCAGTCTCTCGGCGGCGGCGCGCGTCGAGGGCGTCACGCCGGCCATCATCGGCCGTCGGCTCGACGCACTGGAAACGCGTCTGGGGGTCAAATTATTGCTGCGCACCACGCGCAAGCTGACCATCACTTTCGAGGGGCAGGCCTTTCTCGAAGATTGCCAGAAGACCCTGAACGATCTGGCCAATGCCGAGGCGGCGGTATCGCTCGGTAGCGTGCGGGCCAGCGGCCAGTTGCGGGTCTCGGCACCTTCCGGTTTCGGGCGGCAGCATGTCGCGCCGCTGGTCGGCGATTTCATGCTGGCCAACCCGGAAGTCCGGGTCAATCTGAACCTCAGTGACCGGCTGGTCGATCTGGTCAATGAGAACATCGACTGCGCCATCCGCATTGGCGAACTGACCGATTCCAGCCTGGTCAGCGTCCGTCTCGGTGAAATGCGGCGCATGGTCGTTGCCAGTCCGGCCTATCTGGTTGCCCACGGCGTGCCGCGCGAACCGGTCGATCTGTCCGGGCACAACTGTCTGTCGCTGGGCCAGCAGCGCGGCTGGTTATTCCGCGACCCGGCAAGCGGGGAGGTTCATACCTTGAAAGTGAACGGCACATTCGAATGCAATGATGGCGCGGTACTGCGCGAATGGGCCCTGGCCGGCCGTGGCCTAGCCTGGCGCTCGCTGTGGGAGGTTGGCCAGGATCTGAAAGAAGGTCGGCTGACCTCGGTGCTCGATGCCTGGCAAGCGCCACCGATGGGCATCTACGCCGTCTTTCCGCAACGCCGCCACCTGCCGCTGCGGGTCAGGCTTTTTATCGACCTGCTGAAGGAAACCTACAGCCGGCCGAGCTATTGGGAATTGCGCTGAGCGCCATGAAAACCCCTGTCTATCGTGGCCTCGGTATTCTTTGTGTCGTGCTCGGCGTCATCGGCGCGGTGCTACCTTTGTTGCCGACAACCCCTTTCCTGATCCTCGCCGCCTATTTCTTCGCCCGCTCACATCCCGAATGGGAAGCCCGGCTACTGGCGCATCCGATGGCCGGGCCAGCCATCCGGGCCTGGCGCGACCATGGCGCCATTCCGCTCTTCGCCAAGCGGCTGGCGACAGTCCTGATGGCCATCAGTGCCATCGGCGGCTGGTTCGGTCTGCCGGAGCCGTGGAGCTACGTGCCGCTGGTTTTTGCTATCGCGGTCTTAAGCTGGATGTGGTCGCGGCCTTCGGTTTGAGCGGCATTTCAATTTTGCTCATGTTTTCCGATTGCCCCTGGGGCCAGTCTTTGTTTTTATGGTCGTGGAAGCCGCTTCGCTGAAATGAAAAAGGCCGGCCCCTTGTGGGAGCCGGCCTTTATTGCTGCCAGGTAAGGCAGCAAGCTTAAGCGGTCAGTTCTTAGTGGAACTGTTCTTCTTCGGTCGAGCCGGTCAGCGCGGTGACGGAGGACTTGCCGCCCTGGATCACGGTGGTGACGTCGTCGAAGTAGCCGGTGCCGACTTCCTGCTGGTGCGAAACGAAGGTGTAGCCACGGTCGCGAGCAGCGAATTCCGGCTCCTGAACCTTCTCGACGTAGGCAGACATGCCGCGCTTTGCGTAGTCCTGGGCCAGGTCGAACATGTGGTACCACATGTTGTGGATGCCAGCCAGGGTGATGAACTGGTACTTGTAGCCCATGGCGCCCAGTTCCTTCTGGAACTTGGCGATGGTGGCGTCGTCCAGGTTCTTCTTCCAGTTGAAGGAAGGCGAACAGTTGTAGGCCAGCATCTTGCCCGGGTGAACCTTATGCACGGCTTCGGCGAACTTGCGGGCAAATTCCAGATCCGGCGTGCCGGTTTCGCACCACACCAGATCGGCGTAGTCAGCGTAAGCGATAGCGCGGGAGATGGCCTGGTCCAGACCCTTCTTGGTCTTGTAGAAGCCTTCGGCAGTACGCTCGCCAGTCAGGAACGGCTTGTCGTTCTCGTCGTAGTCAGAGGTCAGCAGGTCAGCAGCTTCGGCATCGGTACGGGCGATGACCAGGGTCGGCACGCCATAGACGTCAGCAGCCATACGGGCAGCGATCAGCTTCTGGATGGCTTCGGTGGTCGGAACCAGAACCTTGCCGCCCATGTGGCCGCACTTCTTGACGGAAGCCAGTTGGTCTTCCCAATGCACGCCGGCAGCGCCGGCGCGGATCATGGCCTTCATCAGTTCGTAGGCGTTCAGCACGCCGCCGAAACCGGCTTCAGCGTCAGCGACGATCGGCAGGTGGTATTCAACGTGACCAGCATCGCCGGCGTTGATGTTCTTGGACCACTGGATTTCGTCGGCGCGGTTGAAGGCATTGTTGATGCGCTCGACAACCTTCGGCACGGAGTCAACCGGGTAC
Organism: Ferribacterium limneticum; assembly: GCF_020510625.1. Classification (NCBI taxonomy): domain Bacteria; kingdom Pseudomonadati; phylum Pseudomonadota; class Betaproteobacteria; order Rhodocyclales; family Azonexaceae; genus Ferribacterium; species Ferribacterium limneticum. Next base: position 1,163,785 of record NZ_CP075191.1, read on the forward strand.
AGGGACTGGTCCGGGTACATGGCAGCGTATTCGTTGTTGTCGGCAGCAACTTGCCAGCCGGACAGGTAGATGGCCTTGATGCCAGCCTTGGCTTGCTGAACGGCTTGGCCGCCGGTCAGGGCGCCCAGGCAGTTGACGTAGGGGGTATTGTTGACCAGATCCCACAGCTTTTCGGCGCCACGGCGGGCCAGGGTGTGCTCAACCTGGAAAGAACCGCGCAGACGGACGACATCAGCAGCGGAGTAGCCGCGCTTGATGCCCTTCCAGCGGGGGTTTTCAGCCCAGTCTTTTTCGAGGGCGGCGATTTGCTGTTCGCGAGTGCTCATTGTGAATTCCTCAGAGATTTGGTTAGGGAACGGCGTTGAACCGGGTGCTTATGGTGCAGCGTCGATGGGGGAAAGTATAGTTATTTTTTTGCAGGGCAGCAATAGTCTTATATAAGACATAAGACAATATTTTTATTCTTTAAATCAGTGTGTTAGGCTTAGAATTTCACGATGCAAAACGCTGTTCGTGTTTGTGAAATGCAATGCACCATTTTTTCTGCCTTGAATTTTCGGCTTGCCCTGCGCCTTAAGTATTTCCTCTTATTGACGCTAGTCAAGAAGAGGTATTGAATTCGACAAATTTTGTAATTTTTGGCGCGTAAAATGGAAATTATTCGAAAACTTTACGACTGGAATGAGCGGACCTTCTGGAATTCTCTGACCAAGAAGCTGATGAGCTTTCTGCTGCTCTTCTTCATCGACGTCGGCTATCTTGGAATTTATATCCACCAGAAGGGTGTGATTGCTGCCGAAATCGGCAAGGCGGGTGTGGCAAAAGAGGTATTGCAACGGGTTTCGGATAGTTTGGATCAGGGCTTGCTGCTGATGATTGCGTTGACGGCTGTTGCCCTGTGCTGGAACGTGTTGCAGATCGTTTATATCCGCTACCTGATTCTTCGCCCAGTCCGCATGATCTCAACGATCTTCGATGAAATCGGCCGGGGGGAGGGCGACTTTTCGCGGAATCTGCCGACCATTACCCATGATGAGTTGCGCACGCTGGCTGAGGCCTATAACCGCTTCGCCGACAAGATGCGGGAAATCATCAGCGAAGTCCGCAAGATGAGCGTCAACATCGCCCGCGAGGCAGTCGTGGTGAAGAGAACAGTCGCGTCGACGGCAGAGCGTGCAGGCCGGCAGGGTGACATTGCCAGTGCGGTTTTTGGCGCCAGCACCGAGGCGATGCAGGCTATTCAGGAGGTGTCGAGTTCAACGGAGCTGATTTCCCATTCCACCGATGCCAACCTGGCGACTGCACGCTTGTCACTGAACGAAATGCATGAAATCGTCAGCAAGGTCCATCTGGTCAGCGACAAGCTGTCGACTTTCAACGCGACGGTTGATCATCTCGCGCAGCGCTCTGACAGCATCCGGCAGATTGCCGGGCTGATCAAGGATATCGCCGACCAGACCAACCTGCTGGCCCTGAATGCAGCGATCGAGGCGGCGCGGGCCGGCGAGATGGGGCGTGGTTTCGCGGTGGTGGCCGACGAGGTGCGCAAGCTGGCCGAGCGGGTGAATGTCGCGACGCAGGAGATCGGCGAGAATATCGGGGGCATGATCTCGCTGGTTCGTGAAACACAGAGCGAAAACGAGAGCATCAATCACGACATCAAGCAGACGCGCGTTGTGGTTGAGCGCTCTTCAACTGAATTCCAGCGCATGGTTGGCGATTTTGAGCGGACTGGCGACCAGTTGAATCAGATTGCCGCAGCAATGGAACAACTCACCGCAACCAATGGTCAGGTGCATGAGGCCGTAACCCAGGTCCATGACTTGTCGCTTGAGGTTTCAGGGAGCATGAAGGCTTCTGAGGAATCGGCGCAGACCCTGAGTCGGGCGACAGAAAGTGTTCAGGAACTGGTTTCTCGCTTCAAGATCGGGCGTGGTGCTTTCGACTACAACGTCGACCAGGCACGCAATTTCCGCGATGCGATCCAGCTGCACCTTGAGCAATTGGCCAACGAGGGCATCAACGTCTGGGACCAGAATTATCAGCCGCAGCCAAGAACCAATCCCCAGAAATATGAAGTCAGCTATTGCCGGGCCTTCGAGCAGCAGATCCAGCCGATTCTGGAGAGCGCGCTGGCCGGACTGCAGGGCGGCGCGTACGCCCTGATCATCGATACGCGTGGCTATGGCGCCATCCACAACCAGAAGCATTCACGTCCGCTGACCGGCAATTACGAGTCAGATTTGGTCGGTAACCGGACCCGACGTATCTGGGATGATGTCACCGGGCAGCGTGGCGCAAAAAATACCCTGCCGTTGCTGGTCCAGACTTACGCCCGTGATACTGGAGAAATACTCTCCGAGATCAACATGCCGATCATGGTCGCCGGGCGGCACTGGGGGGCGGTCAGGGTGGGCTGCGAAAGTGCGGTGTTGCTGCAGGGCTAATCGCCGCAGAGACAAAAAACCGGGGAATTCCCCGGTTTTGTTTTTTAGGTCAGGGATTTGCCTGAAACAAGGACGCCGTCTTCGTCGGCGTAGAGGTATTCGCCCGGATTGAAAGTGACCCCGCCGAAGGTGACAGCGACGTTCTTGTCGCCAACGCCCTTCTTGAGCGTCTTCTGCGGATGGGTGTTGAGGGCGCGAACGCCGATGTCGATGCCGGTGATATCGCCAGAGTCGCGGATGCAGCCATAAACCACCACGCCTTCCCAGCCATTCTTGTTGGCCAGGATGGCCAGCTGGTCGCCGACCAGGGCGCAACGCAGCGAGCCGCCACCATCAATGACCAGTACCTTGCCCTTGCCGTCTTCGCCGAAAACTTCGCGGACCAGCGAGTTGTCCTCGAAAATCTTCAGCGTGACGATCTGGCCGGAGAAGCTGGTGCGGCCGCCGTAACGCTGGAACATCGGGGCAACGACACGAACGGTCTTTCCGAGTTCGGATTCGAATTCATCACAAAGGTCAGGGGTCTTGAAGGTCATGCTGGAATCCTTGAAATAAAAAAGCCGTGCAATCTTGCACGGCTTTTGGGGTGGATGGCAATCGTTCAGACGACGACTTCGGTCTTTTCTTCCTCGAAATCGAGTCTGATCTTGCCGTCCTTGTCGAGGTCGACGGTGACTCGTCCGCCGTTCGACAGCTTGCCAAACAGCAGTTCGTCAGCCAGGGCCGAGCGGATGGTGTCCTGAATCAGGCGTGCCATCGGACGGGCGCCCATCAGGGGATCAAAGCCCTTCTCGGCCAGCATTTTCTTCACTGACTCACTGAAGTGCGCCTCGACTTTCTTCTCATGCAGTTGTTCTTCAAGCTGCATCAGGAACTTGTCGACGACGCGCAGGATGACCTCATGATCAAGCGGTGCAAACGAGATCGTCGCATCCAGCCGGTTACGGAACTCCGGCGTGAACAGACGCTTGATCTCGGCCATCTCGTCACCGGTCTGCTTGTTGGCGGTGAAACCCATGCTCGATTTTTGCAGGTCGGCCGCACCCGCGTTGGTGGTCATGATGATCACCACATTGCGGAAATCCGCCTTGCGACCGTTGTTATCGGTCAGCGTGCCGTGATCCATGACCTGCAGCAGAATATTGAAGATGTCAGGGTGAGCTTTCTCGATTTCGTCGAGCAGCAGCACACAGTATGGCTTCTTCGTCACCGCTTCAGTCAGCAGACCCCCCTGGTCAAAACCGACATAGCCCGGCGGGGCGCCGATCAACCGTGAAACGGCATGACGCTCCATGTATTCGGACATATCGAAGCGCTGCAGTTCGATACCAAGGCAGTAGGCCAGTTGCTTGGCGACTTCTGTCTTGCCGACACCGGTCGGGCCGCTGAACAGGAAGGAGCCGATCGGCTTGCCGGGATTGCCGAGCCCGGAACGGGCCATCTTGATCGCCTTGGCCAGCGCATCGATCGCTTTCTCCTGGCCGAAGACGACGGCCTTCAGGTCGCGGTCGAGATTTTTCAGTGCGCCGCGATCATCAAGCGTCACATGCTGCGACGGGATGCGCGCGATCTTGGCGACAATCTCCTCGATGTCCGTTTTGTTGATCACCTTCTTCTGCTTCGACTTCGGCAGGATGCGCTGGGCAGCACCCGCCTCGTCGATGACATCAATGGCCTTGTCCGGCAGGTGGCGGTCGGTGATATAGCGTGCCGACAGTTCGGCTGCAGACGAAATGGCCGTCGCCGAGTACTTGATGCCATGGTGCGCCTCGAAACGGGCTTTCAGACCCTTGAGGATTTCCACGGTTTCGGCGACTGACGGCTCATTGACATCGATCTTCTGGAAGCGGCGGGACAGGGCGCTGTCCTTCTCGAAGATGCCGCGGAACTCGGTGTAGGTGGTCGCCCCGATACATTTCATTTGCCCTGACGACAAGGCTGGCTTGAGCAGGTTGGATGCATCCAGCGTACCGCCCGAAGCCGAGCCGGCACCGATCAGGGTATGGATTTCGTCGATGAACAGGATGGCGTGCGGATTGTCCTGCAACGCCTTCAAAACACCCTTCAGGCGCTGCTCGAAGTCACCGCGGTACTTGGTGCCGGCCAGCAGCGACCCCATGTCCAGCGCGTAGACGTTGGCCTTCGCCAGAATTTCCGGGACTTCGCCTTCAACGACCTTGCGAGCCAGGCCTTCGGCGATGGCAGTCTTGCCGACACCGGCTTCGCCCACCAGAAGCGGATTGTTCTTGCGGCGACGGCACAGGGTCTGGATAACGCGTTCCAGTTCCTTGTCGCGGCCAATCAACGGGTCGATCTTGCCCTGGATGGCCAAGGCATTGAGGTTGATGGTGTATTGCTCCAGCGGGCCGGCTTCTGCCTTTTCTCCCTCGGTTTCAACCTCACCTTCCTGGGTGGCCTTTGGCTGCTGCGGAACCTTGCTGATGCCATGCGAAATGAAATTCACGACATCCAGCCGGGTGACTCCCTGCTTTTGCAGGAAATAGACGGCGTGCGAATCCTTTTCGCCATAAATGGCGACCAGCACGTTGGCGCCATTCACTTCTTTTTTGCCGGAAGACTGCACGTGCAGGATGGCGCGCTGGATGACGCGCTGGAAGCCCAGTGTCGGCTGGGTATCAATATCGTCCTCGCCCGAGACGGTCGGCGTGTGCTCGTCGATGAAGTTGGTCAAATCCTTGCGCAGGGTGTCGGGTTTCGCCCCGCAGGCGCGCAGTGCGTCAGCGGCGGAGGGATTATCGATCAGTGCCAGCAGGAGATGTTCAACAGTGATGAATTCGTGACGCTTCTGGCGCGCCTCGACGAAGGCCATGTGCAGGCTGACTTCGAGTTCCTGGGCGATCATCAGTTTTCCTCCATGATGCAGGCAAGTGGGTGTTGGTGCTGGCGGGCAAATGCAGAGACTTGTTCAACTTTGGTCGCAGCAATATCTCGCGGGAATATCCCGCATACGCCACGACCTTCGTTGTGAACTTTGAGCATGATTCGCGTCGCTTGTTCAGTGTCCAGAGAAAAAAACCGCTGCAGAACGGTGATGACGAAATCCATCGGTGTGTAATCGTCGTTCAGCAACACCACCTTGTACATCTTTGGCGGCCCCAGCCTGCTGCGCTGCGCCTCAAGCTGTCCGCCTTCCTGATACTTCGTAGCCATGCGTTCGATTCTATACAGTCCGTCTCATTCTGCAATACAAAATATGGGGGTCAAATGCCGGATATCCAGATCACCACAGGCGATTTTGTTGCCAGAGTATTGCTGCAGTGCGACATCGAAACTTGTTGACGACATAATTCAACGGGCGTAGAAAGCCATTGTGTTTGAATTAAAGCTGCATAAAGGTTGCCATGTGCGCCAGTGCATTTAGATTCAAACAGGGAGTCGGGGAGACCCGTAAATTTGTTAGTTTTTTGTATGAAAGTTGCAAACATGGCAATCGGTACTGTCAAGTGGTTCAATGATTCCAAGGGTTTCGGTTTTATCACTCCTGATGATGGCAGCGAAGATCTTTTCGCACATTTCTCCGCCATCAACATGAATGGTTTCAAGACCCTGAAGGAAGGTCAAAAGGTTTCCTTCGATGTCGTGCAAGGCCCCAAGGGCAAGCAGGCTTCCAACATCCAGAGCGCCTAAGCACCGGATAAAAATATCAAAGCCCGCCTGGTTTCAGGCGGGCTTTTTTTATTTGGGGTGCCTGAAATTGATCAGGCGACGGTGATTTCGTCCAGGCGCCGATCACCTGTGTTGTCGATCCAGGCGACCGACAATTTATCGCCGGTTTTGATGCCGCGGGCCTTGAAGGTGAATAGCGGATTCTTGGAGATCGAGGTATTCAACTGTCCGTCAATGATGGGCTTGCCATTCAAATTGACCGTAAAAGTCTGGATGAAGTTGATTGCCAAGGTTTGACCCTTGTCGTCCTTGCGTTGTCCGGTTTCCATCGGATGTTGCATCAGGATGCGGATGTCGGTGATTTCACCTTGATTTTGGGCGCGAATCTTGATTTGGTCTGCCATCGTTAGCCCCCACATCCGCCAAGTGTGACCTTGATCTCGCGGAAAGCCACGTAGGACTTCCCATCGCTGTTCTTGGCCACAGCCCTGATGCGCGTGGTTTCGGAGAGTTTGAGTTGCGCCCGGACATAAGGAAGTACCGGGCCGGAAAATTCGATGGCCGAACACATTGGCATCGGGTTCTTGTCAGCAAATATCGCCAGGCTGCGCGTGTTGGCGATATTGCTGCTGATTTCCACTTCAACCTTGGCACCGTTTTCGGCAATTTCGGGAGCGTTGATAGTGATGTCTCGCGAGTCGGCCGCGTTGGCGCTACCGTAGGCTTTCAGTGCTTCGCTGACGTTGCGGGCGGAGAACGCGTTCTTGTTCCAGTCCGCAGCAAGCACGCTGGTCGGGATCAGCAAGCCCGTACCCAGCAGTGGCGAGAGAAGGGCAGCCGAGGCGCCGCCTTTGAGAAATTTTCTGCGCAGTTCGATCATGTCGTTCAGTGAGAATTATTCGGCGACCCAGTGGCCGGATTTTCCGCCGGTCTTTTCCAGCAGGCGAATGTTTTCGATACGCATGCCGCGGTCAACGGCTTTTGCCATGTCGTAAATGGTGAGCAGTCCGACCGAGGTTGCAGTCAGTGCTTCCATTTCGACACCGGTCCGGCCGAAGCATTCGGCGGTGACTTCGCAATGCACGGCGCTTTGGGCTTCATCGATGGAGAATTCTGCAGCGACGCGGGTCAAGGCGATCGGGTGGCAAAGCGGGATCAGATCACCGGTGCGTTTCGACGCCTGAATGGCGGCGATGCGGGCAATGCCCAGGACGTCGCCTTTCTTGGCAGAGCCGGCGCGGATCAGGGCTAGCGTTTCCGGTTTCATGAAAATGCTGCCGGCGGCACGGGCAACGCGAGCGGTTTCCGCCTTGTTGCCGACGTCGACCATGTGCGCCTGGCCGGCGCTGTCGAAATGAGTCAGGTTCTGGTTTTTCACGGGGAGTTACGAATGGTTACGATCCGCCGAATGGCGTTTTTCGTGGCTGCGATATCATAGCACCATGCCTCTGAACCAACGATTCATCGCCGCTATCCTGGCCTGTGCGCTGGCCTTGCAGCCTTTGCGCGCCGATGAATTACCGGAATTGGGGGATGTGGCGAGCAACGACTTGTCCGTGAGTACGGAGAAGAAAATTGGCCAGCAGATCATGCATGAAATCCGCTGGCGCGAGCCATCCTATCTGGATGATGCAGATATTGAGGCCTACCTAAATCAGTTGGGGGGGCGTCTGGCCGCGGTGAGTAGCGACCCTGGCTTCGGCTTCTACTTTTTTCCGATCAACGATTCAAACATCAATGCCTTCGCCATGCCGGGCGGCTATATCGGTGTGCATACCGGCCTGATTGCCTCGGCCCAAACTGAGTCAGAGCTCGCCGGTGTGCTCGGGCATGAAATTTCGCACGTGACGCAGCGGCATATTGCGCGCCAGGTGTTTCAGTCAAAACAGATTGGCATGGCGTCGATGGTCGCCATGGCGTTGGCGTTGTTGGCGGCGCGCTCGAGTGGTCAGGTGGCCGGGGCGGCGATCGCGACGACGCAGGCCGGGGCGATTTCGGCCCAGTTGGCTTTTTCCCGGGATTTTGAGCGTGAAGCGGACCGCCAGGGTTTTGACATCCTGCGCAAGTCAGGCTTCGATGTTCGCGGGATGGGGGTTTTCTTCGAACGCCTGCAAAAAACCGTGCGCCTGTATGAGAACAATGCAACGGCCTATCTTCGCACCCACCCGCTGACTGGCGAGCGCCTGACCGATATGCAGAATCGCGAGCAGGCAGTTCCTTATCGCCAGGTCGCAGATAGCGTCGATTTTCAGTTGGTCCGTGCCAAGGTCCGGGCCATGCAGGGCAGGCCGGATGATGCAATCAAGGATCTGGAAAACCTGCTCCGCGAGAAGAAGTTTGCCTCCGAAGCGGCAATTCGCTATGGCTTGGCGTTTGCCCATTTTCGGGCGCGTAACTGGGGGCGGGCTGAACAGGAAATCGATGCGGTCCGCCGTTTGAAGGTTTCGGCCGCCATGCTGGAGCACCTGAGGGCCGACGTGAAGATCGCTCAAGGAGATGTCGCCGCCGGACTGGGCTTCTATCGCGATGGAATGGTTCGTTTTCCGCTGAATCAGGGCTTGTCCTACGGCTATGGGCTGGCTTTGATTGGTGCCAGACGGTTCGACGATTCGCTGCGCTTTGCTGAAAATCAGCTGCGCAATTACCCGGAAGATGTTCGGCTACACAAGATGCGGGCCGAAAGTTATGCCGGTCTTGGCCGCAAGGCCATGCAGCATTTGGCCCTTTCCGAGGTGTTTGCCTTGCAGGGGCAGACTGCCGGAGCAATTGAGCAACTGCAACTGGCCCAGAAGGCGGGAGATGCGAATTTCTATGAAATGTCCTCGATTGACGCCCGGCTGCGTCAGTTGAAGCTTCGGCAGATTGAGGAGCTCAAGGAAAAACGTGGGTTTTAGGGGTAAAATCGATTTCCTGTCCCATTTGCTGAATGACCATGGAATTTGATCGCGATCTTGATGTTAAAGGGCTGAACTGCCCGCTGCCTATCCTGCGTACCAAGAAGACGCTCGCTGAGATGGAGTCTGGCCAGGTTCTACGCGTACTGGCCACCGATCCTGGGTCACTGAAGGATTTTCCCGCTTTTGCCAAGCAGACTGGTAACGAACTGCTTGAACAGAAAGAAGAGAATCGCGTCTTCGAGTATTACCTGAAGCGCAAATAAGCACCGAACTCATCGCATTTTTCGAGGACAGGCGGGCGCCGGCAGGCGAACCCGCCGCTTGGTATTTCGAAGGCCTGATTGAGTGCCTTGAGGTCCGCGATGAAGCCTCGCTTGCTGCAGCATTGCGGCGCCTGGAAGATGCTCAGGCGTGGTCGGTCGCTGCCCTTGAATACGAATTGGGCTACCTGCTCGAATCAAAATCGGTGCCACCAGGATGGTTGCCTGGCAAGAAGCCGCTAGCCCGTTTCTGGCGATTCGCCAAACGGCTGCCTTTGATGGCGGATGCTGTCGAGGCTTGGCTGGGCCAGCAGGCAGGCAAGGCGGTCGCAGGTGTGGGTGGCGTTCATTCGACCGTTTGCGAACAAGATTACGTGGCAGCGGTAGAGCGGATAAAGCAGCTTATTTTCTCCGGCGACTGCTATCAGGTGAATCTCACCTTTCCGCTCGAATTCGACTGGTTCGGCTCTCCTCTGGCTCTCTATGCGAGGTTACGCGAGCGTCAGCCGGTACGTTACGGCGGCTTTGTCGGTGATCGTTCGCAGGGACTGCTTTCCCTTTCGCCTGAGCTCTTTCTTGAGCGCCAAGGCGAGAGGCTGCTAACGCGGCCAATGAAGGGAACAGCGCCACGTAGCGCTCCCGCCGAGCAATTGCGCAACTCCGAGAAAGATTGCGCCGAAAACCTGATGATCGTGGACCTGCTGCGTAACGATCTTGGGCGGGTGGCCGACAACGGTAGCGTGGTGGTTGATCATCTGTTCGAGATCGAGGATTACCCGACGGTCTGGCAAATGGTCTCCGAAGTCTCGGCGCGGGCTGGTGGCAGGACTTTTGGTGAAATACTGCGGGCGCTTTTTCCCTGTGGCTCGATTACCGGTGCGCCAAAGATTCGCGCCATGCAGATTGCCGCTGAGCTTGAAGGCACGCCACGTGGTGTCTATACCGGTGCTCTTGGCTGGATTGCGCCAGGGGGTGACTTTCGCTTGAATGTGGCAATTCGCACCCTGGAATTGCAAGCGGGAGGGCGAGGCAAGCTGGGTATTGGCAGCGGCATCGTGGCGGACTCTCAGCCGCTGGCAGAGTGGCAGGAATGTCAGCTTAAGGCCGGATTTCTGCGTAATTCTGATCCAGGGGTTTCACTGATCGAGACGTTGCGTCGCGAAGAAGGTGCATATCCGCGTTTCGCCGGCCATCTGGCTCGCTTGCGCCAGTCGGCGGCTTGGCTGGGCTTCAGCCTTGACGAAAAGCGGGTCATGGAATTGCTGGCCGAACAGCCCCAAAGTGGGCTTTGGCGGGTGCGCCTGACGCTAAACAAAGATGGCCGCCTTGCTGTGCAGTCGTTTCCGCTCGCTGATGAGCCTGGCACTCTGCGTCAGGCGCTATTGGCCCATCAGCCGATTTGTTCTACGCATCCCTTGCGCCGCCACAAGACAACCGATCGTGCACTCTACGACGAAGCGCTAAGTGTTCTGGTGGGCGATCCGCAATTGTTTGATGTGGTCTTTCTGAATGAGCGCGGTGAGGTAGCCGAGGGCGCACGCAGCAACGTATTTGTCGAGCGCGATGGGGTTTTCCTGACGCCGCCTCTGGCAAGCGGTGCCTTGCCCGGCGTGTTGCGGGCCGAAATGCTGGCCGATGGGCGAGCGCGTGAAACGGTGCTATGGCCGGATGACCTGTGTGATGGCTTCTGGCTGGGAAATGCCCTGCGTGGGCTGGTTTGGGTGTCCCTTAGGACAAAGGCCTGAAAATCAGGGATTTCCAGGCCTTTGGGGGAACTGCATCCCACAGGGGGGGGCGTGCCAGCCCCAGTGGGATGGTGTGCCTTGGGCTGATCAGCCGCGCAGCTTGCGCAGATATAGCCCGAGCAAAGAGAAGAGGCCGGCTGCGATACCGTAGTAGAAGGCTTTGGCCGCAACGTCCTGATATTCGATCAGTACCGGTACTTCGTTTTCCACCTTGTAGCGAATGGTAGTCTGGAAGTGCCAGGATGAGGCCTTCACCTCATAAATGCCGTTTTCCTTCTTCCATTTCAGCCAGTTCTGCTTTTCTTCGACATCGCCGGCTGGCTCAGGCATCTCCAGCGTGGTGTAAATGCCTTTGGCCTTGGCGTCAGCCAGTTCGCTGTAGGCAAAACCACAGGGTTCCTTGTCGGCGGCACAAACGGCGACCACGCGGAACTCGGGTTTCCATTCAGCGTTCTTTTCCCATGGCCAGGACATGATGAAGGCGACTGTCCATACCCAGACCAGTCCGGTAAAGATCATCAGGGCGATGAATATCTTGGCAAAAAAACCGCGTTTGTCTTCCATATGTCTCTCTATGCCTGGCCGAGCTTGGCCAGTTGGGGTTTAAGTTGTTCCAGCGTTGCCGTGAAATCGGCCACCCGCTGCTTTTCCTGATCGATCACCGCTGCCGGGGCGCGGGCGACGAAACCTTCGTTGGCGAGCTTGCCCTGGGCAATCGAAATCTGCTTTTCCAGCTTCTCGATTTCCTTGGCGAGGCGCACGCGTTCGGCGGCTACGTCGATTTCCACCTTCAGCATCAGGCGGGTTTCACCGACTACGGCAACCGGCGCCATGGCATCGGCCGGCATGTCGGAAACGATTTGTACCTCGGAGAGCTTACCCAGAGCTTGCAGGATGGCTGCGAACTCGGAAATCTCGGCGCCGCCACCAGCCACCAGTAGCGGCATGCGCAGGGCCGGCGAGACATTCATCTCGCCACGCAGGTTGCGGCAGGCGTAGGCCAGGGCCTTGAGGCGCTCGACCTTGGCTTCGGAGGCAGGATCGAGCTTGTACTCCTCGGCGCGCGGGTAGGCGGCGAGCATGATCGAGTCGTGCGTCTTGCGGCCGGCGATCGGCGCGACGGTCTGCCACAGCTCTTCGGTGATGAACGGAATGAGCGGGTGGGCCAGGCGCAGCACGGCTTCCAGCGTGCGGACTAGGGTGCGGCGGGCGCCGCGCTGCTGGGCATCGTTGCCGGTCTGGATCTCGACCTTGGCGATTTCCAGGTACCAGTCGCAGAACTCGTCCCAGATGAATTTGTAGATGGCCTGGGCAACAAGGTCGAAACGGTAGTCGGTGAAGTGCTGCTCGACTTCCTTCTCGACGCGCTGCAGCTGGCTGACGATCCAGCGGTCAGCGAAGCTGAATTCGAGCGGGGCAGAACCGCCACAGGCCGGACCGTTCTGCTGATGTTCGAGGGCCAGGTCATGGCCTTCTACATTCATCAGCACGAAGCGCGTGGCATTCCACAGCTTGTTGCAGAAATTGCGATAGCCATCGCAGCGATTCAGGTCGAACTTGATGTCGCGGCCGGGCGAGGCGAGGCTGGCAAAGGTGAAACGCAGGGCGTCGGTGCCGAAGGAAGCGATGCCTTCCGGGAATTCCTTCTTGGTTTTCTTGGCGATGCTCTCGGCTTGCTTCGGGTTCATTAGGCCGGTCGTGCGCTTTTCGATCAGCGCGTCGAGGCCGATGCCGTCGATGAGGTCGATCGGGTCGAGTACGTTGCCCTTCGATTTCGACATCTTCTGGCCTTCGCCATCGCGGATCAGGCCATGCACGTAAACGTGCTTGAACGGGATCTGGCCGGTGATTTGCTTGGTCATCATGACCATGCGGGCGACCCAGAAGAAGATGATGTCGAAGCCGGTGACCAGCACGGTCGACGGCAAATATTGCTGCAAAATCGGGTTGGCGGCGTCGATGGCCTCGTCGCCCGTCCAGTCCAGCGTCGAGAACGGCCACAGGGCGGATGAGAACCAGGTGTCGAGGACGTCTTCGTCACGGCTCAGGGCGCCGGTGTAGCCCTGTTTGGCCGCTTCGGCCTTGGCTTCTGCCTCGCTGTGAGCGACAAAAATCTGGCCGTTATCGCCATACCAGGCCGGAATCTGGTGGCCCCACCATAGCTGGCGGGAAATACACCAATCCTGGATGTTGTTGAGCCACTGGTTGTAGGTATTGACCCAGTTTTCCGGGTAGAACTTGATCTCGCCGGAATGGACGACGTCGAGCGCCTTCTCGGTGATCGACTTGCCGTCGTCACCCGGCTTGGACATGGCGACAAACCACTGGTCGGTGAGCATCGGCTCGATGACGACGTTGGTCCGGTCGCCGCGCGGCACCTTGAGCTTGTGCTTGTCGGTCTTTTCCAGGATGCCGAGGGCTTCGAGATCGGCGACGACGGCCTTGCGGGCGTCGAAGCGGTCGAGGCCACGGTATTTCTCCGGGGCGTTTTCGTTGATCTTGGCGTCCAGCGTCAGGATCGAGATCATCGGCAGGCCGTGGCGCTGGCCAACCGCGTAGTCGTTGAAGTCATGCGCCGGCGTGACCTTGACGCAGCCTGTGCCGAATTCGAGATCGACATAGCTGTCGGCGATGATCGGGATTTCTCGATCGGTCAGCGGCAGCTTCACCATCTTGCCGATCATGTGCTTGTAGCGCTCGTCTTCCGGGTGAACCATGACGGCGGTGTCGCCAAGCATGGTTTCCGGCCGCGTCGTGGCGACGACCAGGCTATCCGAGCCATCGGCCAGCGGATAGCGGATGTGCCACATGAAGCCGTCTTCTTCCTCCTGCACCACTTCGAGGTCGGAAACGGCAGTGTGCAGCTTTGGATCCCAGTTCACCAGCCGCTTGCCGCGGTAGATCAGGCCTTCGTTGAACAGGCGGACGAAAGTTTCGGTGACGACCTTGTTGAGGCCGGCATCCATCGTGAAGCGTTCGCGCTTCCAGTCCGGGCTGGTGCCCATGCGGCGCATCTGCTTGGTGATGGTGTTGCCGGAGTATTCCTTCCATTCCCAGACTTTTTCCAGGAACTTCTCACGGCCGAGGTCGTGGCGGCTGATGCCCTGCGCGTCCAGTTGCCGCTCGACGACGATCTGCGTCGCGATGCCGGCGTGGTCGGTGCCCGGCTGCCACAGTGTGTTGTGGCCACGCATCCGGTAATAGCGGGTCAGGGCGTCCATCAGCGTCTGGTTGAAACCGTGGCCCATGTGCAGCGTACCGGTCACATTGGGCGGCGGCAGCAAGATGCAGAAGTTTTCTTCAGGTGCCTTGCTGCTATCTACGCCGGCAGCGAAGTAATTCTGGGCTTCCCACTCGGGGTACCAGCGGCGTTCGATATCGGCTGGTTCAAAGGCTTTGGCGAGTTCCATGGGCTTGTCGGAAAAGGGGAAAACCCATGATTATACCGGAGCCTAGCACCGGTATCGGCGCGATCTCAGTCGTGCGAAGGCTGAGCGTCAATCATGGCCTGCTCGGCCAGGAAATCGCGGACGGTCGATTCGATGATGCCTGGTAATTCAGCGCTCAGGCGTTGTTCGACGCGGCGAGCCAGTTCGTAAATCAACTGGTCACGCAGCGCGGGATCGATTGTTGGGGCCAACGGTGTTGGCACCAATATCTCGACATCTGGCTCGATGATGGCGTCAGAGGTGGCGATGAACACCGGTTCCTCTATTGCCAAAAGCTCAGCGGAGACGGAAATCTCTGCATCCAGCAAAACCGGAATGTCGTCTTCGTCGATGGCATCGGTCAGTACCGGCAGGTCGTCAAACTCGTTGTCGCTCTGGCGTTTGCGGTGCATCAGCGCGTCGGCGCGGGCGAGTATCGGGCTGGGCACTAGGTTTCCTTAACGGTCGCTGAGGTCGAAGTAGCGTACTTCGTAACCGCGATCCTTGTAGAACTTGACGCGATCCCGGGCGGCAAGACGGTCGCTTTCGTCCTGGCCAACAACCTCGATCAGGCTTTGGAAGCGCGAAAAACCAGGGGGGATTTCCCGGCTCAGGTTCATCAGGCGCTCATCCTGCGGGATCGTTTCTAGCGTGTCGGTGATCAGGATCGGGGTTTCGGCCGCCAATGGCGAATCCGCCCGGCAGTGCGGCACGAAACTGAGTGGAGCATGGGTCCAGAGCATGCGGTCGACGCTGCCAGCAACTTCTTTTTCAAGGGCGTACACCAGCACCGCTTTCTTCTTGGCATAGGCGCCACTCAGCAGAGCGCAGGCAGCGGCGATCTTGTCAGACGCGCCGTGGTAAAAAAATACTTCCGTCAATTGAGTTTGCCTGCCCGTTGCAGCAGGTAATAGGCGAGCATGGGCACCGGGCGGCCGGTAGCGCCCTTGTCGGCGCCGGATTTCCAGGCGGTGCCAGCGATGTCGAGGTGGGCCCAGTCGAATTTCTTGGTGAACCGCGACAGGAAGCAGGCGGCAGAGATGGCGCCACCCCAGCGGCCGCCGATGTTGGCCATGTCGGCAAACGGGCTCTTCAACAACTCCTGGTAGTCATCCCACAATGGCATGTGCCAGCCGCGGTCGTTGGCGTCTTCGCCGGCGTCGAGCAGGTCGCGGGCCAGGGCGTCCTTGTTGGCGAACAGGCCGGTCGCAATGCTGCCCAGAGCGACGACGCAGGCACCGGTCAGGGTCGCCACGTCAATCACTGTATCGGGCTCAAAGCGTTCGGCATAAGTCAGGGCATCGCACAGGATCAGGCGGCCTTCGGCATCGGTATTCAGAATTTCGATGGTCTGACCCGACATGGAAGTAACGATGTCGCCGGGGCGGGTGGCATTGCCTCCAGGCATGTTCTCTGTCGCGGGTACGACAACCGTCAGGTTGATCGGCAGCGCCATGCGCGCCACAGCCTGCATGGTGCCCAGAACGCTGGCGGCACCGCACATGTCGTATTTCATCTCGTCCATTTCGGCGCCGGGTTTCAACGAAATGCCGCCGGTGTCGAAAGTGACGCCCTTGCCCACCAGCACAACAGGCTTTTCGCTGGCTCGGGAACCCTTGTAGGTCAGGACGATCAGTTTTGGAGGCTGGTGTGATCCGCGGGCCACCGAAAGCAGGGAGTGCATGCCGAGCTTTTCCATGTCGGCGCGATCAAGGATTTCGCAGCCCAGCTTGAATTCCTCGGCCATGGCCTGTGCCTGCTCGGCGAGATAGGTTGGATGGCAGATATTGGGGGGCAGGTTGCCCAGTGTTTTTGCCATGGCCATGCCTTCGGCAATGGCGAGGCCTTGCGCCAGAGCTTCCTCGGCCGGGGCCAGTTCGTTGCGTCGTTCGACGCTGATGGTCAGTTTGCGCAGCGGCCGACGAATTTCTTCCTTCTTGCTCTTGAACTGGTCGAACTTGTAGGTGGCATCCAGCGCAATCATGGCCGTCTGGCGAACGCGCCAGGCGATACTACGTTTTTTGACCGGCAGTTCGGTCAGGAAAATGGAGGCATCAAAGGCGCCGGTTTCGTTCAATACTTTGACTGCTGTCCGGATGGCGCTGGCGAATTCCTTTTCCCGGAATTCCTTTTCCTTACCCAGGCCGACAAGCAGGATGCGGTCGCACAGCGTGGAAGGCACGCTGTGCAGCAGCAAGGTGCTGCCCGCCTTGCCTTCCATGTCGCCACGCCGAATGATGTCGGAAAGATAACCCCCGGATGCCTTGTCGAGCAGTTCGGCGGGAAGTGTCATTTTCCTTGATTCAAAAATCCCCACAACGACGCAGGCGCTACGCTGTTTTTCCGGGCTACCGCTTTTTATGCTAAATTCCACAAGCTGCTCCTGATCAAGGAAATATCAGTATTTGAGGGATTATCCTCGTATTTTTTCGGTTTCGTCAAAGCATGATATTCGAGCGCGCCGCCCGGCGCGAATTTGCCCAGGCAGCTGCCGGCATCAGCGTTGCGCTGCTGGCTATTCTGACCTCCACCAATCTGATTCGCCTGCTCAAGGAAGCGGCCGGCGGTCGAATTGCGCCCGAAGCGGTTGCCTCACTGCTGGGCTTCTCAGCGCTGAACTTCATGCCGGTGCTCCTCTCGCTGACCCTTTTCGTCTCCGTACTGCTGAGTTTGTCGCGGGTTTACCGGGATTCGGAGATGGTGGTCTGGTTTTCTTCCGGTCTGCCGCTGACAGGGTGGGTTTCCCCCGTTTTGCGATTTGCTGCACCGATTGTTATTGCTATCGCTGTGGTTTCCGGCTTTCTGGCGCCTTGGGCGAATTCCAGTTCAGCTGAGTATCGCGAAAAACTATCAGCCCGAAGTGAGCTTTCCCAAGTCTCCCCAGGAGCCTTCCGGGAAGTGAAAAAAGGGCAGCGCGTATTTTTTGTTGAGGGCGTCGAGGGGGACGGTAGTCACGTCGGCAATGTCTTCGTTGCGTCTTATCAGGAAGGCAAGCTCGGCGTCATCATGTCGGACTCCGGTTACCAGGAAGCCTCCGGTAATGGCGACCGCTTCGTGGTTTTGGAGCATGGGCGCCGCTACGAGGTTGAGCCGGGGACGCCTGCCTTCAAGGTAATGGAGTTCGAGCGTTACCGGGCCCGGGTCGAGGATGGAGAGCCGACACCTTCTGATCTGTCACCCAAAGGAATGCCGATTACCCGACTGGTGCTTGAGGATAGCAATCAGGCCCGGGGCGAACTGTTGTGGCGGGTCGGTTTGCCGGTATCTGCCTTGGTTCTGTGCTTGCTGGCTATTCCGCTTTCATATGTCAATCCGCGGGCTGGTCGTTCCGCCAATATGCTAATTGCTATCCTGGTTTACGCGATTTACAACAATCTGCTGTCGGTCAGTCAGGCCTGGGTGGCGCAGGGGAAAATGTCGTTCTGGGTCGGCCTTTGGGCCGCGCATGCGTTGATGCTGTTGCCGCTGCTCTTGCTTTTTTACCGACGAGTAGTCGTTCGTATGCCTTGGCAGAGGTGGGGTGCATGATATCCCGCTTGAATCTCTATCAGCGCTATCTCATTCGCGAAACATTTGCCTCGGTGTTTCTCGTTCTGGCGGCCTTTTTGGCGCTGTTCGCCTTCTTTAACTTTATTGACGAACTGCGTACTGTTGGCAAGGCTGGCTATAGCGTTGTGCATGCGGCTCTTTTTGTCGCGCTCAGCATGCCGGGTTTGGTCTATGAGCTGATACCGATTGCGACCTTGATTGGCACGCTGTACGCACTGTCCACCTTGGCGCGGCATTCCGAAATTACCGTGCTACGGGCGTCGGGTTTGGCGACGAGTGATCTGCTGATGACTTTATTCCGTGCTGCCCTGCTTTTGGCTTTGCTTACCTTCCTGATTGGTGAAGCGGTTGTTCCATTCAGCGAGCGCCTGGGAAAGGAGATCCGGGCCAAGGCGTTAAGTACGGTAATCGCGCAAAGTGGTTTCGACAGTGGCTTGTGGGTCAAGGATGGACGTAGCTTCATCAATATCCGGAAAGCCGCTCCTGATGCGCCTCTTGAGGGGGTTCGTATCTACCATTTCAGCCAGCAGAATCTGCTTGAGTCGGTGACGGATGCTCAGAGAGCGGATTTCGAAGATCCCGATCTATGGCGTTTGAGTGGGGTGGTGAAAACGGTACTTGAGGGGGATTCCTCTCGTGTTGAAAGTGCTCAGGCGGGTGAATGGCGGTCCACTGTTACGCCGACACTGCTTGCGGCGCTGATGGTTTCTCCTGAGCGCATGTCGCTTTTGGGGCTCCTGAATTACACCAGGCATCTGACCGAGAACAAGCAGAAAACCGAGCGCTACGAAATAGCCCTCTGGAAGAAGGTGGTCTACCCCTTGGCCGCACTCGTCATGGTGGCGTTGGCGCTACCTTTCGGCTACTCGCATAATCGGGTCGGCGGCGTCAGTCTGAAAATATTTGCCGGCGTAATGCTGGGTATTCTTTTCTATGCCCTGAATGGGCTGTCGTCGAATCTTGGAGCGATCAATTCGTGGTCGCCAGTGGTCAGTGCGACTGCGCCTTCGGCGATATTTCTGCTTATTGCGACCGGAATGCTCTGGTGGGTCGAGCGCCGCTGATCAGCCAGCGACAACAATCCTTGTTCCGGCAAGTCTGTCGTGCAGAAATTGCTGATCCTTGTCGAACATGACCCAGAAGATGCCAATGCCAAACAGCAGGATGCTGGGCCAGGCGATCAGGTAGCGCAGCACCGCCTGCATTGGGCGCAAGGGCAATCCGTTGGCATTAACGATGCGGAGCTTCCATGTTTTCATGGGTAGCGTCTGGCCGCCATTGAGCCAGCACCAGACGAAGTAGATCAGCAGCAGAACAAGGATATGAAGCCACAGGGCTCTTGGGCTGATCGTCCAGCCAAACCCGGAAAGGACGACCTGTGGCATCAGGAAACCGATCAGCAGGATCGAGAAGACGACGAGTCCTTCGTAGAGCATGCAGACCAGGCGCCGCTGAATACCCGGAAGTTGAGTTGTCATCATTGAGCGCTTCCACCAACCGCCGAGGGTTGGGCTGGTGGTGTTCCTGTTCCGGTTGCGGCGTCAGTCGCGTGGGGGGCGGCTGAACTTGAAAGAGGAGCTGAGGCTGGTGGAGTGGCAAGCAGCTTCGATGATTTGCCGGTTTCTCTAATGCGCTGCTTTTCATCGGCAGGGAGATTTGAATATGCCTCCCACTTTTGCCTGACTACCTGTTTCTGCTCGGGGGGGAGTTGCTTGAAGTCTTTGTAGGTGTCGCGGACTTTTGAGCGCTCCGTCGGTGAGAGGCCTGCCCATTCGCGCATCCGGTCCTGTATCCGTTGTTGCTCGTCCTGTTTCATGCTCGGGTAGCGTTCAGCAATGCCAAGCCACTTTTTCTTCCGGATGTTCTCCATCCCGTCCCAGTCTTTTGCGAGTGGTGCGAGAATATTTCTTTGTTGGCCGTTCAGCTGACTCCATGCAGGTTGTGGAGGCGTGCCAATGATCGCTGTCGTTGGCGGTTCGGCAGCGAAAGAAGAACTAAGGGCAAGACTGAGAATCAGTCCTCCGAGGAATCGTCTACAAGCCATTCGAAGAAATCGTTATCCAGGAAAGCATCGGGAGGCAAATCGTCGGTCAGAAGGGCGCTATCCACTTCTTCCAATTCGGTGACGTACTGGACGCTGTGCCAATAGAAAGAAATCCACATGCCAAGTAGCAATGCCAGCACGGCAAGTATCTGCTTGAGATAGGGAATGTGAGAACCCGTTCGGAATGAGTGCGAGCCAAACCCGGCCAGCACCATTTGCGGAGCAGCTTGTTTCTGGCGCGCCAATGCCTGATGGCGAGCGGCTTCCAGCCTCCGGGATGCGGCCGGAGGAATGTCTTTCAGTCCGTGGTTCAGCGCTTGCCGAACGCGATATGCATAACGTTCTTCGTTCATAGCTTTATACCTTTTGCCGATAGAGCGGCGGCAAGCGTGTGGGTGGCACGCGAGCAATGGGTCTTGACGCTGCCTTCCGAGCAACCCATCGCAGCCGCAGTTTCGGCTACGTCCATGTCTTCCCAGTAACGCATGAGGAAGGCTTCCCGTTGACGTGTGGGCAATTTTTTTATTTCGTCGTCGATAAGATTCAGGGTCTGGGCCTGGAGTAACTTGCTTTCCGGGGTTCTTGGGCCGGCATCATCTTCGTCGGCGGCCAGTGTTTCGAGCGGGTCGTGGTCATCGTCGTCGTCCGGGGTGAATGCCGAGAGCAACGTCGTCCACATTGAGCGCACCTTGCTGCGCCGATAGTAGTCGCGGATGGTGTTTTGCAAAATGCGCTGGAAGAGCATCGGAAACTCTTCGTTAGGACGGTCGCCATATTTCTCGGCGAGCTTGAGCATGGCATCCTGAACGATGTCCAGCGCCGCCTCTTCATCGCGGACGGCAAACATCGCCTGTTTGAAGGCCCGGCGCTCGATAGATTCGAGAAAGCTGGAAAGTTGTTGGGGTGATGCCAGGGTCGTCTCTTCCAATAGGCCTTGAGCAATATGGGGAATACCGGGAAACCTTGACCGAAAAGGGGCGGTCGATTAAGGTTACGCCCTTTTAGGCAACAGCTTTTTTGGGCTCAAGAATGATGATCAGCGGTGCAGAAATTGTAATCAGGTGCCTGCAAGAAGAAAAGGTCGAATATGTGTTCGGTTACCCAGGGGGTTCCGTTTTGCACATTTATGATGCACTTTTCAAGCAGGATCAGGTCAAGCACATTCTCGTTCGCCACGAGCAGGCTGCTGTCCATGCTGCAGACGCGTTTTCGCGTTCCTCGCAGAAGGTAGGCGTCGCGCTGGTGACCTCGGGGCCCGGTGTGACCAACACCGTGACGGGTATTGCCACCGCTTACATGGATTCGATTCCGATGGTGGTCATCACTGGTCAGGTGCCGACCCAATACATCGGTCAGGACGCCTTCCAGGAGTGCGACACGGTCGGCATCACCCGTCCGTGCGTCAAGCACAATTTCCTGGTCAAGGATGTCAAGGACTTGGCCTCGACGATCAAGAAGGCCTTTCATATTGCCTCGACTGGTCGGCCCGGTCCGGTCGTTGTTGATGTTCCGAAGGACATCACCGCTCAGATGTGCGAGTTCGATTACCCCAAGACCGTTCATATGCGGTCCTACAACCCGGTGGTCAAAGGGCATCTGGGGCAGATCAAAAAAGCTGTGCAGATTCTTCAGGAAGCCAAGCGCCCGATTATTTATACCGGCGGTGGCGTGATTCTTTCGGATGCGGCCGAAAAGTTGACTCAACTGGCTCGCAAGCTGGATTTTCCGGTCACCAATACGCTGATGGGCTTGGGCGGTTATCCGGCCACCGATCGTCAGTTCGTTGGCATGCTGGGCATGCACGGCACGTTCGAGGCCAACAATGCCATGCACTACGCCGATGTGATCCTGGCGATTGGTGCCCGTTTCGATGACCGCGTGATTGGCAACCCTGATCACTTCGGTAGCGAGAAGCGCCGCGTCATTCACATCGATATCGATCCTTCGTCGATTTCCAAGCGGGTCAAGGTCGATGTGCCTATTGTCGGTAATGTGCCTGATGTCCTGGATGAAATCCTGAAGTTGCTCGACGGTGGATTCAAGACCGATCCGGAAGTCTCCGACTGGTGGAAACAGATTGAGGAATGGCGTGGCCGTGATTCTCTGCGTTACAAGCAGGCTGAACACATCATGCCGCAGTACGTCGTCGAAAAATTGTACGAAGTGACCGGGGGCGATGCCTTCATTACTTCCGACGTTGGCCAGCACCAGATGTTTGCCGCGCAGTACTACAAGTTCAACAAGCCGCGTCGCTGGATCAATTCCGGTGGTCTGGGCACCATGGGCGTTGGCTTGCCTTATGGCATGGGTGTCCTGCTCGCCAATCCCGGAGCGCAAGTGGCTTGTGTGACTGGCGAAGGTTCCATCCAGATGTGTATTCAGGAAATGTCGACTTGCAAGCAGTATGAACTGCCGGTCAAGATCATCAACCTGAACAACGGCATGCTGGGTATGGTCCGTCAGTGGCAGGAGATGTTCTACTCCAAGCGTTATTCCCAGTCCTACGTCACCTCGCTGCCTGATTTCGTCAAGCTGGCCGAAGCCTATGGTCACGTTGGCATGCGCATTGAAAAGCCGGAGGATGTCGAGCCGGCGTTGCGCAAGGCATTCACCGAGCACAAGAACGATCTGGTCTTCATGGACTTCATCATCGATCCGGGTGCCAACGTGTTCCCGATGGTCGCGGCAGGCAAGGGCCTGACCGAAATGATCCTCGCTGAAGATCTGTAAGCGGGGGAGGAAAAGAATATGCGACACATCATTTCCATCCTGATTGAAAACGAATCGGGCGCATTGTCCCGAGTGGCAGGGCTGTTCTCTGCCCGTGGCTATAACATCGATACGCTCACCGTGGCACCGACGGAAGATCCCTCGTTGTCCCGGATGACCATCCTGACCAGGGGTTCCGACGAGGTCCTCGAACAGATCACCAAGCAGCTCAACAAGCTGGTTGATGTGGTCAAGGTGGTTGATCTCTCCGAGGCTGCTCACGTCGAGCGCGAACTGATGCTGATCAAGGTTCGCGCCACCGGCAAGGACCGCGAAGAGATGAAGCGCATGGCCGATATTTTCCGTGGTCGCATCATCGATGTCACGGAGTCGACCTATGTGATCGAGTTGACTGGCGCAAGCTCCAAGCTCGACTCCTTCATTGCCGCGCTCGATGCCGGCCTGATTCTCGAAACCGTCCGTACCGGTGTCTGTGGCATCGGTCGTGGCGATCGTATTCTCAAAGTCTAACTATCTGTCTATAAAGAGGATTTCATGAAAGTTTATTACGACAAGGACGCCGATCTCTCCCTCATCAAGGGCAAGAAGGTCACCATCGTTGGTTACGGCTCGCAGGGCCACGCCCACGCCCAGAACCTGAAGGATTCCGGCGTCAAGGTCACGGTTGGCCTGCGCAAGGAAGGCGCTTCCTGGAAGAAGGCAGAAGCCGCTGGCCTGAAGGTCGAAGAAATCGCCAAGGCCGTCAAGGGTGCCGACGTTGTCATGATCCTGTTGCCGGATGAAAACATTCCGCAGGTGTACAACGAAGAAGTTGCTCCGAATTTGAAGAAGGGCGCTGCTCTGGCTTTTGCCCACGGCTTCAACGTGCATTACAACCAGGTCGTGCCGCGCGCCGACGTGGACGTCATCATGATTGCCCCGAAGGGTCCTGGTCACACCGTGCGTTCCGAGTATCTGAAGGGTGGCGGCGTGCCGTCCCTGATCGCTGTGTACCAGGACGTGACCAAGAAGGCCAAGGACATCGCCCTGTCCTACGCAGCAGCCAACGGCGGCACCAAGGGTGGCGTCATTGAAACCAACTTCCGTGAAGAAACTGAAACCGACCTGTTCGGTGAACAGGCTGTTCTGTGCGGCGGCGCTGTTGAACTGGTCAAGATGGGCTTCGAAACCCTGACCGAAGCTGGTTACGCTCCGGAAATGGCCTACTTCGAATGTCTGCATGAGCTCAAGCTGATTGTCGACCTGATGTACGAAGGCGGCATCGCCAACATGAACTACTCCATCTCCAACAATGCAGAGTATGGCGAGTACGTGACCGGCACCGAAGTGATCAACGAGCAGTCCCGCGAAGCCATGCGCAATGCACTGAAGCGCATCCAGACCGGCGAATATGCCAAGATGTTCATCCTCGAAGGCCGCACGAACTATCCTTCGATGACTGCCCGTCGTCGTCTGAATGCCGTGCATCCGATCGAAACCGTTGGTGGTCAGTTGCGCGACATGATGCCGTGGATTCGCAAGAACAAGCTGGTCGACCAATCCAAGAACTAATTTGGTCTCGGCTCGGTAGCGTCTCCCGTATTGGCTGACGCTATCCTCGCTTCGGGCGGTGCGGGAGACTGCACCGCCCTTGTTGTTTGTGGCTTTTCGCGGCGCCGGGTGTATCCTTTTCCGGTTGCCCATTCAATTGTGACCCATGACAGAACTCAAGCCCCGTAAGACCCTGTTCAATCCCGAGTTAAAGCGGCGCGGAATTTATGTGCTGCCCAATCTGTTCACTACGGCAGCCCTGTTTGCCGGGTTTTTCGCCATTGTGCAGGCCATGCAGGGGGATTTCGAGCGGGCGGCGATGGCGATCTTCATCGCCATGGTCCTTGATGGCCTCGATGGCCGTGTGGCGCGACTGACGCATACCCAATCGGCTTTTGGCGCCGAGTACGACTCGCTGTCGGATATGGTCAGCTTTGGCGCTGCGCCGGCGCTGGTCATGTACGAATGGGCATTGCGCGATCTCGGCCGCCTGGGCTGGATCGCCGCGTTTATCTATTGTGCGGGAGCGGCGTTGCGCTTGGCGCGTTTCAATACGACGCTGGAAGTAATGGACAAGCGTTTCTTCCAGGGTTTGCCCTCTCCGGCGGCGGCGGCGCTGGTCGCCGGTCTGGTCTGGGTGATGATTGTTTCCGGTGTCCCGGGCAGCGATGTGCGCTGGCTGGCTTGTGTGCTGACCATCTTTGCCGGCATCACCATGGTGTCCAATATCCGCTATTACAGCTTCAAGGACGTCAATCTCAAGAAGAGCGTGCCCTTCTTCGTGATTGCAGCAATTGCACTTGGCTTTGCACTGGTTGCCTACAGCCCTGAAATTGCCCTTTTCGGCTTCTTCGTCTTTTATGGTTTGTCCGGCTACGTGCTGGCCGCTGTCGGCCTGTTGAAACGTAAGGCACAGTGACTTCTCGGAGCAGTATATGAAACAGCATCTGGTTATTTTCGACACCACGCTGCGTGACGGCGAGCAAAGCCCTGGCGCATCGATGACCAAGGAAGAAAAGCTTCGCGTTGCCCGTCAGCTCGAAAAAATGAAGGTTGACGTCATTGAGGCGGGTTTCGCTGCGGCGTCCCAAGGTGACTTCGATGCCATCCACGCCATTGCCCAGACCATCAAGGATTCGACGGTTTGTTCGCTGGCACGGGCCAATGAGAATGATATTCGCCGGGCCGGTGAGGCGATCAAGCCGGCCAAGTCCGGTCGTATACATACCTTTATCGCGACCTCTCCCATCCACATGGAAAAGAAGTTGCGCATGACGCCTGATCAGGTGGTCGAGCAGGCAATCAAGGCGATTGGCTGGGCTCGTGAATACACCGATGACGTCGAGTTTTCAGCTGAAGATGCTGGACGTTCCGAACTGGACTTCCTATGTCGTATCTTCGAGGAGGTCATCAAGGCCGGTGCAACGACCATCAATGTGCCGGATACCGTTGGCTACAATATCCCCTCGCAGTACGCGGAGACCATGCGCCAGTTGATCGAGCGTGTGCCTAATTCCGGCAAAGTCGTTTGGTCGGTCCATTGCCATAACGACCTCGGGCTGGCTGTGTCCAATTCCCTGGCTGCGGTGCTGTCAGGGGCGCGTCAGGTCGAATGTACAATCAATGGTCTTGGTGAGCGGGCCGGTAACGCGGCGCTGGAAGAGATCGTCATGGCGGTGCGTACCCGGGCCGATGTCTTCCCGGTCGAGACACGCATCGATACAACCCAGATCGTGCCGGCGTCGAAGCTGGTGTCGCAGATTACGGGTTATCCGGTGCAGCCGAACAAGGCCGTGGTTGGCGCCAATGCCTTCGCCCACGAGTCCGGTATCCATCAGGATGGCGTGCTGAAGCATCGTGAAACCTACGAAATCATGCGAGCTCAGGATGTGGGCTGGACACAGAACAAACTGGTGCTCGGCAAGCATTCCGGCCGCAATGCCTTCAAGAATCGCCTGCAGGAGTTGGGTATCGAATTGGATAGCGATGAGGCGATGAATGCTGCGTTCGCGCGTTTCAAGGAATTGGCCGACAAGAAACACGAAATCTTCGACGAAGACCTGCATGCCTTGGTTTCTGACGAACTAGTGACACCGGATCAGGAATACTACAAGCTGGTCTATTCGCGCGTTTGTTCCGAGACGGGCGAGATGCCGCGGGCGCTAGTGATCCTTAACGTTGGCGGCACCGAGCACAAGGCCGAGGCTGATGGTGGTGGGCCGGTCGATGCGACTTTCAAGGCCATCGAGAGCATTGCCAGTAGTGGCGCCGAATTGCTGCTCTATTCGGTCAATGCAATTACCACCGGGACCGATGCGCAGGGTGAGGTGACAACTCGTCTGTCCAAGGGTGATCGCATCGTCAATGGCAACGGCGCGGATACGGACATCGTCATCGCTTCAGCGCGGTCCTATCTGAATGCGCTGAACAAGCTGCATTCGACGCTCGACAAGGTCAAGGCGCAAGGCAACGTCTGATTGCTCTGCCTTGTTTGCCGAAAAGCCGCCTCAGTTCGACTGAGCGGCTTTTTTTTCTTTGGGGCCGCGTGTTGCCCGGATGTACAGGATACAAGCGACAAACAGGATGACGGCCAGCAGTGTTTCACCAATCGCCAGCTTCTGTGACAGGCCGCTGTCGCTGGTGGCGCGCAGGAGGCCTTCCATTAGATAGAACTGGATGAACAGCGACAACCATTTGTAGGTGTAACGCTTGCCGCGCAGGATGCCGAATAGCGGGAAGAGCAGGAAGGCTGCCTTCAGCGTCATCCACGAGCCGCCGGGCTTGAGTGGTGCCAGCCAGCCTTCCCAGGCCAAGCAAAGAAAAATCAGCGCAATGAGGCTGGCGCTGGCAGTCATTTGATAACGGGTAGGTGTCACGGGCAACTCAGTTTCTGGACCAAAAGCGCAAGACGTTGTCCTTGGGCAAAGGCCAGCTTGCTCTCGGCTTCGGATAATTCCGGGTTGCCGTTCGGGCCGGCGACATGACTGGCGCCGTAGGGGGTGCCACCGGTGCGTGTGGAGGATAGCTCGGGCTCGGTGAACGGGAGTCCCATGACCAGCATCCCATGATGTAGCAGGGGGAGCGTCATCGAGAGAAGGGTTGCCTCATTGCCACCATGCTGGCTGCCGCTGGAGGTGAAGACGCAAGCGGGTTTGCCGGACAGTGAGCCGTTCTGCCAGGCGGCGATGGTGCCGTCCCAGAAGTACTTCATCGGGGCGGCCATGTTGCCGAAGCGAACCGGGCTGCCAAGGGCGAGGCCGGCGCATTCTTCAAGGTCCGATAGTTCGACATAAGGCGCCCCGGCATCGGGAACCACTGGATCGACCGCCTCGCAGGTGGTCGAAACTCTGGGTACGGTACGTAACCGGGCCTGAATGCCTGTAACCGACTCGACTCCTCGGGCGATCCTTTCGGCCAGTGCCCGAACCGAGCCGCGATGGCTGTAGTAGAGAATGAGGATGTCTTGCATGGTCGGCTATTATACGGCCCCATGCAAATTCGCTCCCGAAATCGCCGTGACGGTCGGAAGTCGCCAGTTACGGCCGGTATCTTCCATCGCTTTTACAGCGAAAACATGATGCAGACGAGTGCAGCGCTGGCCTTCACAACGCTGATGGCACTGGTTCCGCTCGTCACTGTTGTCCTGTCTGTGGCGCATGCCATTCCCTATCTCGATCTGGTCGTGGCACGTCTGGATCTGATGGTGCGCGAAGCGTTGTTGCCGACCGGCGCTGCCGGCGCGATTGTCGGCAATATCGGGAGGTTCTCGCAGAAAGCGCAAAATCTTACCCTGGCGGGTATCGGGGTGCTCAGCGTGACGGCGTTTTTGTTGATGAATACCATCGAAAGGGCCTTCAATCATCTTTGGCAGGTGAAGCCGCGTCCTGTGCTGGCACGCTTGCGTCTTTACGCCTTCGTGATGGCGGTATGGCCTTTTGTCCTGGGCGCCGTCGCGGGAGTGATGTCTTTTGCCGTGACCGCTTCGCTTGGCTTCTTTGATGAACCAATGTGGTTTCGTCGTTTTGCCCTGAAAGTGGTTGCCACGGTGCTGCTTGGCTTGTTTTTCTCGTTTCTTTATTACGCGGTTCCAAACGCCGAGGTCTCCCGGCGAGCTGCACTGCTTGGTGGCGTATTTGCTGCACTGGCCTTTGCAGCCATGCAGAAAGTTTTCGAGTTCTTTCTGGTCAGTTCGGCCACGCTGAAAAGCATCTACGGTGCTTTCGCAGCCTTTCCTGTCTTTCTGGTCTGGCTGCACCTCTCATGGGCTGTGGTGCTTTTCGGTGGTTTGCTAGCAGCTAGCGTGAACCGTCCGGGGCGACGCTGAAGATTTCGATCGTGTTGGTCTGTTCGATGAGGCGCGTGGTCTGAAATTCGTGAATCTGCAGGTTGTCCTCTTCCTGGAGCACAATGATTCGCCGGGTATTTTCCTTGATCAATCCGGTCGGTACGACTAGCGACTGACTTGGGCGTAACGGCGGTGTGGGGGGCAGGATCAGTGCCGCCACCTTGCTTGATTCCAGTTCGTAAGGGTAGGCAATTTCTACGGCCATGGCCTTGGGGGCCAGCATTTGCAGGCCGAGTTCAATATGCTCGGGGTTCTCTGATATGGCCCAGCGGATGATGCAGGCGTGCCATGCGGTCGATGTCCCGGAGTGCTCTTCCGTTGCCTGCAGGGCCACAATATCGCCAACCCTGATATCTGCCGTGTGGCCGGACATGTGCATCAGCGCGTAACCATCCGGACTTTCGTTGGTGACCATCCACTCGCTTAATTCGGTGGGTAGCCCCGGGGAGCGTATGAGTCGCCATAGGTTGCTGAGTCCAGAGCACAGGTTGGCACGATAGGATTGTCTCCGGCGGGGAAATCTCCGTTTTGTCGGGTGTCCCCACAGGTGAGTCAGGCGTAACAGCACGCCGGGGCCAGTATGAGAGTCGGCGAATGCTGGCAGTTTCAGAAAATCGGACGGAATGCCCTGAATGAGTTCCGCGTGGTGCTTGAGTGCAAGTTCCGCGACCGCATCGCAGGAGAAGTAAAGAACTTGCGCTTCAGGGCTGGGAATGCGGCGAATAAGCGCATGGGCCGGAAAATCCTTGTCCGGATCAATCCAGAAGATGCCTTGGCTGTCGAGTGGCGGGTTTTCGAGCAACTCGATATCCGGCGTGCAGTTGGTGATGTATTCGCCAATGAATTCGAGCTCTTCGGATGAGAAGGAGGCTGGTTGGGCAATGGCGGCCAAGAGGATGTACGAGTAGATTCGCCGTATGCTTGGGCCGCCATTGGGGCCGGGGAAATCTTCCAGGCCGAGTCGACGTGCCGTACGAAACGCCGCATGCAGTTGTTGCCAAAGTCCGATGGGGGTTGGAGCCGCGATCAATTGCGTAATGCGGACCTGCCAGGCAATAGTGTGCATCGCGCGACGCAGGGAGGTGTGCGGGGTGCGCGAGGCGCCAAGTCCTTCGGGGTCAAAAAGTTCTGCCAGCGTATTGAAATAGTCTTGCGTCAAGGTCTCGAGCAGGTCGAGCAGCGTCCTGACTCTTTGCCGGACTTTTCGCGAAATCGGCAGGCCGACTTCATGCAGTCCAGGGGCTTCCGCCTTGGCAATGCGTTCCGCTTGACTGAAGAGCAAGTCGAGGATTTTCAGTCGCTGGGTATTGGGCGCAGGGGTTTCGCGCAGTAACAAAAGCTGGTGGTGTAACTGGTCGGCATCTTCTGCGCCAGTGCGTCCGTGGGCCAGTGCCAACCATTCAAGAATGCTCTTGATGTTGGCTTCGGGGCTTGTTGGCAAGAGACGGCTCGCTGCGCTATTCATTGTCTGCGGAGGATAACAAAAAATTACCTTTTCGCCATTGGTGCAGTGTCATTGGCGAGCAGGCTTCCTGGCGTTGCTGCTGTTTCCACTTCTCTAAGTGGCTTGTTTTTCCTTGATAAAGCGATATAATCGACGGTCTTTTTTCCTGCTAACGAAAGTATTCCCATGGTTGTTATCCGTCTTGCCCGTGGTGGCGCCAAGAAGCGCCCGTTCTACAACATGGTTGTTACCGATTCCCGTAACCGTCGTGATGGCCGTTTCGTTGAGCGCATCGGCTTCTACAACCCGGTAGCCTCAGGCAATGCCGAAGCGCTGCGCGTTTCCGTTGATCGTCTCGCCTACTGGCAGAGCAATGGCGCCCAGCTATCCCCGACGGTTGCTCGTCTGGTCAAGCAGCACGCTGCTCAGCAAGTCGCCTAAGTTTTTGTTTTGACCGGCAACGATATCGTCGTACTGGGTCGGCTGGCCGATCCTTACGGGATTCAGGGCTGGCTTTGGTTGTACCCCTTTGGGGATGATCCGTTGGCCTGGGCTGAAATGCCCGTCTGGTGGATTGCCAGAGAAGGCGAGCCGTGGCGCGAATGCAAGCTGAAAAGCTTGAAAGCCCACGGCAACGGTGTGGTGGTGCTGTTGGATGGCGTTGCTGATCGTTCTGCGGCTGAATCGATGAAGGGTATTTTGGTCGGGGCGCCGCGCGAAGCGTTGCCCACGACTGAAAAAAACGAGTTTTACTGGACCGATCTGATTGGTCTGGATGTCATCAATACCGCGGACGAGCGGCTCGGCAAGGTGGTCGGGTTGATCGAAACCGGTGCCAACGCAGTTTTGCGCGTGCTTGGTGATGACAGCGTCGAGCGCCTTTTGCCGTTTGTTTCGGCGGTGGTGCTGGCCGTAGAGAAGGAAGCGGGGCAGATTCGAGTGGAGTGGGGCAGCGACTGGTGATCCGCTTTGACTGCGTCACCCTCTTTCCGGAGATGTTTGCGGCAGTAACGGAAAGTGGCATTACCCGTCGGGCGCTGGAAGAGCAGCGCTGGGTGTGGCAAGGCTGGAATCCTCGCGATTTCGCCGAGAACACCTGGCGACGGGTTGATGATCGTCCTTTCGGGGGCGGGCCAGGCATGCTGATGCAACCGGGGCCGCTGGAGAAGACGATTGCCGCTGCCAAGGCGCAGCAGCGCGAGGCGGGGCTGGCGAAGAGCCGGGTTATCTACCTTTCGCCGCAGGGAGCACCGCTCACCCATGATCGGGTGATGCAGTTGGCGACTGGCGATGAAGGCTTGATCCTTCTTTGCGGTCGTTATGAAGGAATTGACGAGCGGTTGATCGAGCGCTGTGTTGATGAAGAAATATCGATCGGAGATTTTGTGCTTTCCGGTGGCGAGTTGCCGGCGATGGCTTTGATTGATGCCGTTGTCCGCCAGCTACCGGGGGTGCTCGGAGATGCCGCTTCGGCGGTGGAAGATTCGTTTGTTGGTGGTTTGCTGGATTGTCCGCACTACACCCGCCCTGAGGTCTATGAGGGCGAGGCGGTGCCGGAGGTTTTGATGTCTGGCGACCACAAAAAAATTCGTCGCTGGCGGCTCAAACAGTCGCTGGCCCGAACCCGGAAGCGCCGGCCGGATTTGCTGGCGCGCCGCAGTTTGACCGCGGAAGAAACGCAACTCCTCACGGAAATCGTCGGAGAGGAGCAATGCGGTGAGTAAGTGTTTATAAAATTTAAGGATCTCACATGAACCTGATTGAACAGTTGGAACAAGAAGAAATTGCCCGTCTGGGCAAGACCATTCCTGACTTCGCGCCGGGCGACACCGTTGTCGTGCAAGTGAAGGTCAAGGAAGGTAACCGCGAGCGTCTGCAGGCTTACGAAGGCGTCGTTATCGCCAAGCGTAACCGTGGTCTGAACTCGGGTTTTACCGTTCGCAAGATTTCTTCCGGTGAAGGCGTCGAGCGTACTTTCCAGACCTACTCCCCGCTGGTCGCTTCCATCGAAGTGAAGCGCCGTGGTGACGTTCGCCGCGCCAAGTTGTACTACCTGCGCGAGCGTTCTGGCAAGTCGGCTCGTATCAAGGAAAAGCTGGTTCGCAAGGAAAAGCCGGTCGTCGCTGCTTAAGCGATTTCGCTGGATTGAGAAAGGGCGCCTCGGCGCCCTTTTTCTTTGTCATCGGCTTTTTGTCTGAAATCAAGCGTGAGCCGCAGGATTCTTCTTGTCGTTTTCGATCAGGGCATACGCTGAGTGGTTATGAATCGATTCGAAGTTTTCTGATTCAACAATGTAGGCGTCGACGCGTGCTTCTGCGTTGAGGCGGGCTGCTACATCACGAACCATGTCTTCAACGAACTTGGGATTATCGTAGGCGCGCTCGGTAACGTATTTCTCGTCGGGGCGCTTCAGCAAACCGTAGAGCTCACAGGATGCTTCCTGTTCGACGAGCTGGACGATTTCCTCGATCCACATGAAGTCGTTGGTGCGGGCGGTGACGGTGACGTGCGAGCGCTGATTGTGGGCGCCGTATTCGGAGATTTTCTTCGAGCAGGGGCACAGGCTGGTCACCGGCACAACGACCTTGACCGAGGTGGCGATCTCGCCGTGGCAGATGTCGCCGATGAAGGTGACGTCGTAGTCCATCAGGCTCTGTACGCCGGAAATCGGGGCGGTCTTGTTGATGAAGTAGGGAAAATTCATCTCAATGTGCCCGGTTTCGGCTTCGAGTTTGGCAACCATGTCGCGCAGCATGACCGGAAAGTTTTCGACCGAGATTTCGCGTTCGTGGCTGTTCAGGATCTCCACGAAGCGCGACATGTGCGTGCCCTTGAAGTTGTGCGGCAGGCCAACGTACATGTTGAACATGGCGATGGTGTGCTGGATGCCGGTCGATTTGTCCTGGACCTTGATCGGGTGGCGGATCGACTTGATGCCGACCTTGTTGATGGCGATATGGCGCGTGTCGGCTGAGTTCTGGACGTCGGGAATGCTCGTGTTCGGGGTGCTCATGGGCTGTTCTTTAATAAATTATTGTGGGGTGCTGCGGTTACGTACGGTGCGGACGATGCCGTCCTTGTCGAGGCCAAGTTCAGCCAGCAATTGTCCTTGTTCGCCGTGATCGATGAAGCGGTCGGGCAGGCCGAGGCGAAGCACCGGCACGTTCAGTCCGCGTTCTGCCAGCACACGCTCGATTTCAGAGCCGGCGCCGCCGATCACAGCATTCTCTTCGATGCTAACCAGCAGCGAATGGTTCCCGGCCAGTTCGATAATCAGCTCGACGTCGAGCGGTTTGACGAAGCGCATGTTAGCCACGGTGGCGTTGAGTTCCTCGCCGGCTACGAGCGCGGCCGGGACCAGGCTGCCGAAGGCGAGCAGGGCGATGTCCTTGCCCTGGCGGCGGATTTCGCCTTTGCCGACGGGTAGCGTATCGAGATTGGTTGCCGGGATGGTGCCGGTGCCGCCGCCGCGCGGGTAGCGGACCATACTCGGGCAATCCAGCGCATAGGCGGTGGACAGCATCTGCCGGCATTCGGCCTCATCGGCCGGGGCCATGACGACCATGTTCGGGATGCAGGTGACGAAGGAGAGGTCGAAGGTACCGTGGTGCGTCGGGCCGTCGGCACCGACCAGACCGCCACGGTCGACCGCGAAGACAACCGGCAGGTTTTGCAGGGCGACGTCGTGCACAAGCTGGTCGTAGCCTCGCTGCAGGAAGGTCGAGTAGATGGCGACGACCGGCTTCAGGCCCTCGCAGGCCAGGCCGGCCGCGAAGGTCACGGCGTGCTGTTCGGCGATGCCGACATCGAAATAGCGGTCGGCATGCTCGGCCGAGAAGCGCACCATGCCAGAGCCTTCACGCATGGCCGGGGTGATGGCGACAAGGCGGGAATCGGCCTTGGCCATATCGCACAGCCAGTCGCCGAAAACCTGCGTGTAGGTCAGCTTGGCGGGGCCCTTGGCGGACAGGATGCCGTCGCAGGCGGCGAACTTGCCGACGCCATGGTAGAGAATCGGGTCGTTCTCGGCCAGCTTGTAGCCCTGGCCCTTCTTCGTGATGACGTGCAGAAACTTCGGGCCCTTGAGTTTCTTGAGATTTTCCAGCGTCGGGATCAGGGCGTCGAGGTCGTGGCCGTCGATCGGGCCGTAGTAATGGAAACCGAATTCTTCGAACAGCGTGCCGGGGGCGATCATGCCCTTGACGTGCTCCTCGGCGCGGCGCGCCAGTTCGAGCAGCGGCGGGGCGAAGCCGAGCATGTGGCGGCCGGCTTCGCGGGCGACGTTGTAGGTCTTGCTCGAAGTCAGTCGGGTCAGGATGTTATTCAGCGCGCCGACCGGCGGCGAGATCGACATCTCATTGTCGTTGAGGATGACCAGCATGTCGGCATCGGCGACGCCGGCGTTGTTCATCGCCTCGAAGGCCATGCCAGCCGACATCGCGCCGTCGCCGATGATGGCGATGGCCTTGCGGTCCTCGCCCTTGTGCTTGGCAGCCAGTGCCATGCCGAGCGCGGCGGATATCGAGGTCGAGGAATGGCCGACGCCGAAGGTGTCGTACGGGCTCTCTGAGCGCTTCGGAAAGCCGGAGACGCCGCCGTGCATGCGCAGGCCGCTCATGCCCTGCCGGCGGCCGGTCAGCACCTTGTGGGCGTAGCACTGGTGGCCGACGTCCCAGACCAGGCGGTCGTCCGGGGTGTTGAAGACGGCGTGCAGGGCGATGGTCAGTTCGACCGTGCCGAGGTTGGACGACAGATGGCCGCCGGTTTTCGAGACGGAGTCGATCAGGAAGGCGCGCAATTCGGTCGCCAGTTGCGGCAACTGCTTGCGGTCCAGGCGGCGCAGATCGGCCGGGCTGTTGATGGTTTCGAGCAGGCGGGAGGCGGTCATCAGAATTGCCGGTGGCAGATGAAGTCGGCCAGCTGGGTGAGGCGCGCGGCGCGCTCGCCGAAAATGGACAGCGCGTCGAGGGCGTCGGCGCGCAGTTCGTCGGCGTAGGCGCGGGCGGCGTCGAGGCCGAGCAGGCTGACGTAGGTTGGTTTGTCGGCGGCTTCATCCTTGCCGGCGGTCTTGCCGAGGGTGGCGGTGCTGGCCGTGCAGTCGAGGATGTCATCGACAACCTGGAAGAGCAGGCCGGCGCGCTTGGCGAAGCGGTCCAGGTTGCTTCGTTCTTCGCTGGAAAGCGGGTTGCCGGCCAGGGCGCCGAGCAGCACGGCGGCGCGGATCAGGGCGCCGGTCTTCAGGGCGTGCATGAGCTCCAGCTCGGGCTGGTTCAAAGGCTTGCCGACCGAGGCGAGATCGATGGCCTGGCCGCCGGCCATGCCGCGCGAGCCGCTGGCGTGGGCGAGCAGGGCGATCATTTCGAGTTGCTGCTTGGCCTCGCCGATGGGCTGGCTGGCCAGCAGTTCGAAGGCTAAGGTCTGCAGGCTGTCGCCGACGAGCAGGGCGGTCGGTTCGTCGAACTCGACGTGGCAGGTCGGCCGGCCGCGGCGCAGCACGTCGTCGTCCATGCACGGCAGGTCGTCATGGACCAGCGAGTAGGCGTGGATCATTTCGACGGCGCTGGCGACGATGTCGAGCGTTTCCGGCGCGGCGCCGGTCAATTGGCCGGCGGCGTGGGCGAGCAGCGGGCGGATGCGCTTGCCGCCGCCGAGCGTGGCGTAGCGCATGGCTTCGTGCAGGCGGGCGGGGATGCAGTCGCTACCCGGCAGGAGACGGGCGAGGGCGGATTCGGCGCGGTCCTGGGTGACGGCCATCCATTCGGCAAACGGGATGGTGCTCACTGGGCCTCCAGCGTACGGCGGTCGACGTCCTTGAATTCGCCGTTTTCGAGGATGCGGATTTGTTCTTCGGCGTTGGCGAGTTGGGCCTGGCAGTGCTTCATCAACTCGGTTCCGCGCTTGTAGGCGGCGATGGAGGCTTCGAGTTCGAGCTTGCCGCCTTCCATGCTGGAGACGATGGCTTCGAGTTCGGCGAGCGCCGTCTCGAATTTCATGTCGGCGATGGGCGTTTGATCCATGTCTGGAGCGTTCGAGGAAACAGGCGAAAATACTCTATCAAGGGGCTTCAGGTCAAATGCGGGGCGGGGTAAAATTACATATTTAATAACCCGCTGGAGGCGTGGAATGTCCGACGTGGCGAATTTGTCCCGTTTGGCCCCAGCAGTTTCCCAACTGCCGGTGGACTGGTACTTTGATGAATCGGTGTATGAGCTGGAGAAAAAGCTCATCTTCGATGCCGGTCCGGGCTATGTCGGTCATCAGTTGATGGTGCCGGAAGCGGGTAACTACCGTTCGCTGGAATGGAAGGACCACGGCCAGATGCTGCTAAACGGCGGCACCGAAGGCAAGAATGCGGGTATCTGGCAGATGTCCAATGTCTGCCGCCACCGCCAGGCGATCATGCTGCAGGGCGCGGGGACGCTGAGCGGCCCGATCGTTTGCCCGATTCATCGCTGGACCTACGAGCAGGGTGGCGAGCTGATCGGCGCGCCGCACTTCCCGCAGAACCCCTGTCTGAACCTGAACAAGGCCAAGCTGGAGAACTGGAACGGTCTGCTCTTCAAGGGACCGCGCTCGGCCAATGCCGACCTCGGTGGCATGACCGTCGCCCGCGACCTCGATTTCACTGGCTACAAGCTCGACCATGTCGAGATGCACGAGTGCAATTACAACTGGAAGACCTTCATCGAGGTCTATCTCGAGGATTACCACGTCGTGCCCTACCACCCCGGTCTGGGCAATTTCGTCACCTGTGACGACCTGAGTTGGCAGTTTGGCGACTGGTATTCGGTGCAGAAGGTCGGCATCACTTCGCTGATGAAGTCCGGTTCGGCCGCTTACGATCGCTGGCAGAAGGTGGTTCGCGAGTATTACGGCGACCGGGGCGAGACGCCGCCGCAAGGGGCGATCTGGCTGACCTATTATCCGAACATCATGGTCGAGTGGTATCCGCACGTGCTGGTCGTCTCGACGCTGATCCCGCAGGGACCGCACAAGACGATCAATGTCGTCGAGTTCTACTATCCCGAGGAAATCGTCGATTTCGAGCGTGAGTTCATCGAGGCCGAACGCGCCGCCTACATGGAAACCGCCATCGAGGACGACGACATCGGCGAGCGCATGGACCGCGGCCGCAAGGCGCTGCTGGCCGAAGGGCGCAACGAGGTCGGCCCTTACCAGAGCCCGATGGAAGACGGCATGCAGCACTTCCACGAGTTCTACCGCCGGATCATGCAGAAGGACATTGAAGCAAGATGAGCGAGGCGCGCTGAGCCTTTACCGCACCGCAAGAGGGCGTCGGGGTAAAATCCGGCGCCCTTGGTCTTTTTGAGTTCCCCTGATGCAGTCTTTGTGGATGATCGCCGCCAGTTTCCTGTTCGCCTGCATGGGCGTCTGCGTCAAGCTGGCAGCCGAGACGCATTCGGCGGTCGAAATTACCTTCTACCGCAGCTTCATCTCGCTGATCCTGATGTTCGGGCTGGTTCGCCTGAGCGGCGTGTCACTGGCCACGCCGCATCTGCGCTGGCAGGTAACGCGCGGTACGGTCGGCTTCATCGCGCTGTTTTCGTACTTCTACGCCATCACCCTGCTGCCGCTGGCGACGGCGGTGACGCTGAACTACACCTCGGCCATTTTCCTCGCCCTCTACCTCGGTTTCGCTGGCATGCAGCTGCGCAAGGGCATCATGGGCGCGCTGGTGCTGGGCCTCGTCGGCGTCGTGCTGCTGCTCAGGCCGACCATGAACGCCGACCAGCTGGTTGGCGGCCTGGTCGGCCTTGGTTCCGGGATCATGGCCGGCATGGCCTATTTCAGCGTGCGCGAGCTCGGGGCGCGCGGTGAGCCGGAAATGCGCACAGTGTTCTATTTTTCGCTGGTGTCGTCGGTCGGCGCCGGCGCCTGGCTGCTGTTCAGCGACATCCATGCGGTCGACCTCAAAAGCGGCCTGCTTCTGCTCGGTGTCGCCTGCTTTGCCACGGTCGCCCAACTGGCCATGACCCGCGCCTACACGCGGGGCAAGACGCTGATGTCGGCCGCACTGGCCTACAGCACGGTGATTTTTTCCAGTCTTTTCGGTATGGCCTTCTGGGGTGAGGTGCTCGACGCCTCGGCGTGGGCGGCGATCGGCCTGATCATCCTGTCCGGCATCGCCGCCACCCACTTTTCCCGCGCTCCGCGCGTCGAGCAGACCTGATTCGTCTGGCATCACCAGGCGTCGTAGAATGGCGCGGTCATTCTCAAACGGGGCTTTGAATGGGGGCGTGGGAACTTCTCTGGGTGCTGCTGGCGGCGCTTGCTATCTGGCTTGTCGTGATAGGCAGCCAGATCGCCCTGGCGGTGCTGCGCCTGATGCGCATGCGCTTCGTTTCGGACGAGACTCAAACGCTGGGACGAGAGGAAGTTCCGGCTGATATCGCCGCGGTCTTCGGGCCGTCCGGGCGCCGGCTTGGCGAACTGGGCTTTGCCTATCTGGAAACCCTGAAAATTCCTCCCCGCCTGCGTTGCGAAGGGCTCGAGCCGATCTGGGTCGATATTTACCGCCACGCCGACGGCGCAACGCGGGCCGCCATTCTGGTTGCGGAAGCACCCGAGCCGGGCAGGGCTGCGACCGTCAGCTTCTCGACCCATTTCAAGAATACCGCCCTGCTGACCGAGAACCGGCGCCAGCACCTGCTTTTCGCCATGCCGCCGGGCTGGCAGGTCGAGGATGCGCTGGCCGCCAGTCTGGACGAGCATTGGGCATTTCATCAGCGACGGGTCGCCGCTGAAAGCGATGAACCATTGCTGGATGAACAGGAGATCCGCCGCCGCCATCGCGATCTGGATCTCGAGACGTTTCGCCATTTGCA
The DNA here is from genome assembly GCF_020510625.1 of Ferribacterium limneticum. Lineage (NCBI taxonomy): Bacteria > Pseudomonadati > Pseudomonadota > Betaproteobacteria > Rhodocyclales > Azonexaceae > Ferribacterium > Ferribacterium limneticum. The sequence goes on from NZ_CP075191.1 coordinate 1,202,677, forward strand.
GGCTGCCGGCGTCATGGTGGCGGCGGGCGATGTATGGCGCCTCACCGCGACAGGCGCCTACCGCTTCGTGCGCCAGGTGGTGGCGGGAAATCGCCGCCTGGCGGCGTTGCCCCCGCTGGCCGAGGTCGAAGACATGCCGCTGCGCGTCATTGCCGATCGTCACGCCTGGGCCAGCCAGGAGGCCATTCAGGCAGGTACCGGCATGTCCCGGCGCGGCAAGATTGTCATGTTCGGGCTCAGCGCCCTGGCCGGTGCGGCCGCGTTTGGTTATCTCGTGTCGTGGGAGATGCTGCCCGTGCTGCTGGGCGTGCTGCTCTTTCACGAATTCGGCCACGCGCTGGCCATGCGCGCTTTCGGCTACCGCGACCTGAGCGTCGTCGTTCTGCCCTTTCTCGGTGCCGTCGCCTTCGGCCGCAAGGACGACGCCGGCCCCTGGCAAAAGCTCGTCGTGTTGCTGGCTGGCCCCTTGCCCGGCCTGGTCGTTGCCGTCATCTGCCTCGAGCTGGCCATGCAGGGCGGCAGCGATCCGCTGCTGCTCAAGATCGGCGTCATGGCACTGGTGCTCAATCTGTTCAACCTGCTGCCGCTGACGCCGCTTGATGGCGGGCAGATCGTCGACACCTTCCTGTTTGCCCGCCGCCCGCGTTTGCGTTTTGCCTTTTTTGCCGTCAGCGTGCTGGCTCTGATCGGCATCGCCCTGATGCTCGACAGCACGGCGCTGGCTGCCGCCGGCGTCCTGCTCGCACTGGGCATTCCGGCCCTCTGGCGGCGCCTGCGGATGCTGTCCGGCATCGACCTGGCGGCGGAAAGCGACGTGCCGACGGCCATCTTCAAGCAACTGCATGAGGACAGGCAGGGAAAAATGCCGAATTTCGCAGCCCGGACGCAGATCGTCCGCCTGCTGCAGCCCCTGATCCGGGGGCGTGCGCCGTCGCTGCAGGAAAGCCTGGTCGGACTCTCGGCCTACCTTGCTGCCATTGCCGTGCCGGTCGCCCTGCTCTGGCACACCGGGCTGCCGCAAGGAAGCTACGCCGGGCTGTTTTCCCCGAGGCTTGCCCAAACCGCCGAACTGGCGCCCGATTGGGATAAGCAACTGGCCGCGGCGCAGTCGCCCGATGAACGCCATCGGGTGCATTGGGAGGCTGGCCGCTGGTTTGAAGACAGCGAAGATGACGAGCAGGCGCGCACCCACTATGCGGCTGCACTGGCCGAAACTGCTGCCTTCGCCGAGGTGCCCGGCGATCTGCGCCGCCTTGACGCGCAACTGGCGCTGGCGCGCCTGGCGGAACCGGGCGAGGCGCGGCAGATGCACCTCGACTTGTTGCCGCAGCTACGCGCCTTGCCACCGCCCGAACGCCAGCGTCTGGCCGATGTGCTGGAAGCGCTGAACTGGGAAGATGGCGATGACCCGGAGCGACAGCAAGCCTACCTGCGCGAGGCAATTTCGGTACGCAGCATGGCCGGGACCGAGGACGGGGCGCGATACCTGGCGATGGACCGGATCGCACTGGCCCGCCTGCTCGATGCGCTTGGCAAACCCACGGAAGCGGAAAGCGAGTTACAGAAGGAGATGACTGATGGCAGGCCTCATTTTGCTTGGGAAATCGAGCCGGTCGTCTGGTTTTATCTGGCCCACCAGCAGCCTGATCAGGCCGAAAAGCTGTTGCTTGGCCTGCCGTCGGCTTCCCGTGCCGAGCCGCAGCTGGCCAGGTTGTCGAGCTGGGTGGCGCTGGCCCAGGGCCGCGGGGCAGAAGCCCGCCAGTTGCTCGAAGCGCAAATGGCTGAAGACAAGCGCCAAAATGGCGAATGGCGACGCCTGCAGACTGCGGTCGACCTGATCCATGCCAGCCGCGATGTACCGGCCGAAAGGGCGCGCTGGCTGGCCGAGGCCGAGGCCAGCAAAGCGAAAATGGGCAAGCCGTTTGCGTATTTTCTCAAGGGCTTGCGCGGCGAAGCCGAGCGCGGACAGTGGGAGAGCCAGCGTGGCAAATCCAGGCTGGAAGCAATCAGCCTGCTACCGGGTGTGGCTGACACATTGAGGCAGCTGGATTGATCCTGATTATTTCCCGGCAGTGCGGGGAAAACGGCGTCACACGCTGCCTTTCAGGCTAAACTGAAACAAACAACAGCGGAGAGAAAACATGATTGTCATCGACCACCAAGCCAGCCTTGTCAACGTGTCCGTGTTCGGCGAATTCACACTGGCCGACTACAAGGAATTCGAAGAAGTCGTCAATTTCAAGGTCCAGTTCGAAGGCCCGGTCGACCTCTATTTCGATCTGACCCAGATGGCCGGCCTGACGCTGGACGTGGCCTGGGAAGAGGTCAAGTTCTCGCGTGCCCACGCCAACGATTTCAAGCGCATCGCCGTCGTGACCGACAGCCAGTGGGTAACGTGGAGCGCCTGGATTTCGCAGACCTTCGTCAATGCCGACGTCGAGGTTTTTACCAACGCCGACGAAGCCAAGGCCTGGCTGGCCTGAGCTGTCGTGAGTTATACGACGCTCGTTGACGTCGCGACGCTGCGGACGCATCTCGACGACCCGAACTGGCTGGTCGTCGATGTGCGCCACCAGCTTTCCGATACCGCTTATGGCGAGCGGGTGTACGCCGAAGCACACATTCCCGGCGCGGTTTTCCTGCATTGCGACCGCGATCTGTCGGGGGCGATGACTGGCTGCAACGGCCGCCATCCGCTGCCTGATCCGGAAAAACTGGCGCAGCGGCTGGGTGAAATCGGCATCGGTACGGCGACGCAGGTCGTGGTCTATGACGACGCACAAGGCATGATTGCCGGGCGTCTGTGGTGGCTGCTGCGCTGGCTGGGGCACGATGCCGTGGCCTTGCTCGACGGCGGTCTGCAGGCCTGGCAAGCGGCGTCTGGCGCGATGACATCGCTATTGCCGACTCTTGAGCCGCGTGCCTTTGTCGCCCGGCCACAGAATTTTAAGGTGCACGCCGACTACGTTCTGGAACGCATCGAAACGCCGCACATGCGTCTGGTCGATGCGCGCGGCCCGGATCGCTTCCGTGGCGAGAACGAGACCATCGACCCGGTCGGCGGCCATATCCCCGGTGCGGTCAATCGTTTTTTCAAGGACAACCTGCTGCCCGACGGCCGTTTCAAGCCGGCTGCCCAGTTGCGGGCCGAGTGGCTGGCCGTGCTGGCTGGTTCACCGCCCGACTTGGTTATTCACCAGTGTGGCTCCGGCGTTTCCGCCTGCCTGAACATGGTGGCCATGGAAATTGCCGGCCTGCCCGGTTCGCGGCTGTATGCCGGTTCGTGGAGCGAATGGTGTGCCGATCCGGGGCGGCCGGTGGCCCGTTGAGCCGTGACCTGATTCTCTGAAAGCTTAGATCGTGTCCCTGTCCAGTCGCGTGATGCGCCAAGTGTTGCTGGTGGCTGGCGGGGCATCGCTGTTGTTTGCCGTACTTTTTCTCGGCCTATACCGCGAACAACTGGAACGCGAACGGGCCGCCACTTCGACCCAGATCAACCGCCTGCTCCGCGTGGCGCTGGAAAACGCCATGCTCAAGCGCGACGTGCCGGGGCTGCGCGACATTGTCGAGAAAATGGGCGAGCAGCCGGGCATTGTCGGGGTGATGATCCTGGCACCCGGCGGCGAAGTGCGCTTCGCCTCGCGGCCGGAAAAGCTCGGACAGCAGCTCCCCGAGTTGCTCGGCAAGGAACATCCCGGTGTGCCGCAGACGCGTTTCGTCGCTGAAGCCGGGCAGGCCGAAGTGCTCCGCTCGATCAATCCGGTGCCCAACCAGCTGGTCTGTACGAGTTGCCACGGCCCGCTGGCCAAGCATCCGATCAACGGTGTGCTGGTCGTCGATTACGACGCCGGCACGATACGGCAGGATGCCTATCGCAGCGCCGCCCTGTTCGCCGGAGCCGGCATTGCCGTGCTGGCGCTCACCCTGTGGTCGATCTGGCGCTTGCTGCGCCGTCGTGTCATTGATCCGCTGGCTCGCCTTGATCTGGCCGCCAATGAGTTGGCGGCCGGCGACCTGACTGTTCGCGCGCCGGTTAATCTGGACGACGAGCCGGGTCGTCTGTCTGCCAGTTTCAATCGCATGGCGGATCATCTGGCCGAGCAGATCGGCCGCTCCGAACGCCAGCAGCGCTATTTGCAGGAACTGCTCGATGGCTTGCCCGATGGCGTGCGGGTTATCCGCCAGGCCGACTTTTCGATTGTCGCGGTCAATGCCGCGTATTGCAGTCAATTGGGGATCGCTGCCGACAAGACCATTGGCCAGCCTTGCTACCGTTCCAGTCACGGCCGCGATACCCCCTGCGCGCCGACCATGGTCGTTTGCCCGGTAGCCGAACTCGCTCGCCCCGGCCAATCGGTGAAATGCCGTCATCACCACCGGGCGGCGGATGGCCGGGATATTCCGGTCGAAGTGCATGCCGTGCTGCTGCAGAGCGATGGTGAGCAGGGGCCGGAGCAATTGATCATTGAATCGATCATCGATCTGTCGCAGGCGGTGCGCCACTCGCAGGAGCAGCGGCTGTCCGAACTCGGGCTGCTGGCGGCCGGCATTGCCCACGAAATTCACAATCCCCTCGGTTCGATGCGCCTGGCCGTCGATGGCTTGCTGCGCAACCTGCGCAACGGCAACGACGACCCGCAGCGCATGGCCGGCTATCTGGAAATGATGAGCAATGAAATCGACCGTTGTACCGGTGTCACACAGCGCCTGTTGCTGCTGTCACGACTGCCGCAGCAACAGGCTCAGGTCGTCGCGCTGAATCCGGCCATTTCGGATACCGTGACCCTGCTCGATTTCGATGCCCGCAGCCACGGCATCAGCCAGCAGCTTGAACTCGATGCCTGCGAGCCGCGCGTGCTGGCCGACGACAGCGATTTGCGCATGCTGGTCCTCAATCTGGTCCAGAACGCCCACCATGCCATGCCGCAGGGCGGTGTGCTGATCGTGCGCAGCCGTGTCGAGGATGGCAAGGCGATTGTCGAAGTGATCGATCACGGTTCTGGTATCGCGGAGGAGTCGCTGAACCGCATTTTCGACCCCTTCTACAGCCGCCGGGCCGATGGCGAGGCGGGGACCGGCTTGGGCCTGACCATCTGCAAGAGCATCGTCGAACGTTACGGCGGCGGCATCGAGGTGCGCAGCATTCTGGGTGAGGGCACTACCTTCCGCGTCACGCTGGCGCGGGTGAGCGGATAAAACCATGAAAAAACTGATTCTCGTCGTCGATGACGACCAGGTGTTCAACCGGCTGCTCGTCGAGCAGATCGGCGATATGGGGCTGGATGCAGTCGGCGCGCTGAGCTGGGCCGAGGCATCGGCCATCCTCTCCGAGCGTGAGCCGGACCTGATCTTTCTCGATTTTCGTTTGCCCGATGCCGATACGCCGCAACTGGTCGAAACGCTGGCCGGGCAATTCCCGGTCATCGTGCTGACCGGCTACGGTTCGATCCGCAACGCGGTCAGCCTGATCCAGGCCGGGGCGGTCGAATACCTGACCAAGCCGGTCGGCCTGGATGAGCTTGAAATCACCATCCGCCGCGAGCTGGAAAATGCCGAGCTGCGCCAGCGCAATGCCTTCTACCAGCGGCAGCTGGAGTCGCGTCGCCCCGGGCCGCTGGTCGGCAATTCACGGGCCATGGACGATCTGCTGGCGATGATCGAGGCGGTGGCGCCGACCGACGCGACCGTGCTGATCCAGGGCGATTCGGGTACCGGCAAGGAAATGGTCGCCCAGGCCATTCATGAGGGCAGCGCCCGCCACGCCCACGAGATGGTCACTATCGACGGCGGTACGCTGCAGGAGACGCTGTTCGAGTCCGAACTCTTCGGCTACGAGCGTGGGGCCTTCACCGGCGCCGATCGGCAGAAGAAGGGACTGATCGAAGAGGCGGCGAGCAGCACGCTGTTTCTCGACGAAATCGGCGAAACGACGCCGGCCAACCAGGCCAAGCTGCTGCGCGTACTCGAAACCGGCACTTTCCGGCGGGTCGGCGGGGCGCGGACGCTGAAATCGGATGTCCGCTTCGTCGTGGCGACCAACCGCGATCTGGCCGAAATGAGCCAGACCGGCGGTTTTCGCAGCGACCTCTATTTCCGGCTGGCCAGCTTCATCATCAAGGTGCCGCCATTGCGTGAACGGCGCGACGATATTCCGCTGCTGGCGGCGCATTTTCTGCAGCGTTTTTCGCGCGGCATCGAACGCAAGCTCAGCGCCGAGGCGCAGAAACTGCTGGTCGCCTACGACTGGCCGGGCAATGTCCGCGAACTGCGCAACCTGATCGAACGCGCCGCCATTCTGGCCGGGCGGGAGGAGCGCATCCGGCCGGAGCATTTCGGCCCCTTGCACTCGCGCCGCGAAGATGCGCTGCTGCTGGCCTTCGAACACGAGCCGAACCTCGCAGAGGTCGAGCGCGAATGCCTGCGCCATAGCCTTGTCCGGCATGCCGGCAATCGGGCAAAAGTGGCTGCGGTGCTGGGTATCAGCGAACGGAACATCTACCGCCTGATCAAGCAGTACGAACTGGGAGATTGAGCCGTGCCGGCAGGCTTTCGGGTGCCTAGGCCGCCTGATGCGCCGAATTGGCATGGCTTTACGGGAAATCATGCCATTTTGGCAGGCTGTGTTTTTCCATACAATCAGTCGCTTAGCATAATGGCTCGATTTCAGCCTGCCATTTTGGCAGGTGCCGCTGCAGGCCGGATTCTTGGTTGGTGTTTTTTGACTATATAAATCAATGGCTTGTAAATATTGCCTCGCTGGCACATGAAATGCTCAGTAGAAGTGCCCTGGCAGGTGCCCGGGTCGTTTTCAGCCGCTTGGCGGAGACGATGACTATAAAATTCGAGTGAGGTTTTACATGAAGAAATTTTCGACTTTTGCAGCACTTGCCATCGTCTCCCTGGCTGCTGCTAGCGCTAACGTCTATGCTGATCAGAAGGGCATGAGCGGCATGCAGGGCCAGAAGGGTATGTCTGGCATGGAAGGTCAGAAAGGCATGTCCGGCATGGGTGGCATGTCGGGTATGGAAGGCCAGAAGGGTATGTCCGGTATGGGCGGCATGTCTGGCATGGATGGCATGTCCGGTATGGAAGGCAAGAAAGCCAAGAAGGGCCAGAAGCAGGAAGGCATGTCGGGTATGGGTGGCATGTCCGGCATGGAAGGCCAGAAGGGTATGTCTGGTATGGGTGGTATGGAAGGCAAGAAGTAAGTCTTCCGACCCCCGAATGGGGTGGGTGGTTTTCCCCGCCCCATTTTTTGCGCGGAGCGCTGCATCATGTGCAAGCTGTTGAAGTTTCGAGTTTTTGCTTTTGCCTCGTTTTTCCCGTTAAGTGCAGCAATCGCCGATTCAGGCTTTGTTGCCGGGCTGAATCCCTCGGTGCGGCCGGCGAACGCGCCGGTAATCTCGGTATTTGAACCTGCCGATGCCTGGAAGCAGCAGGCGCTGCGCGGCATCCACGAACCGCAGACCGGGCTGGGTTTCCTCAAGGATCAGGGCGCCTGGTATACCCCGTTCAATCGTCCGAACATGCCGGGGTACTACGATATTCGCGGCCTGCACGACACCACCAAGAACAAGAAAGACTGACCATGGAAAGCCCCAAGACTGGCCTCCTGATTTTCGCCCTGATCGCCGTGGCCACCGTTGCCGGCGGCTTCCTCGGCTGGACCATCCGCCAGCAAGGACTGTCGCCACAGAGCACCGTCGTTCTTCCGGCCGGCGGACCGAGTACCGACCATCTGCGCGCCACCTACGATCCGATTCATTTCAAGCCGGCCATCGACAGCGCCACCGACGCCCAGTGTCTGGCCTGCCACCGCGAGGTGCTTGAAGACAAGGTGCGCGAAACCTCGCCGGCCGGTGTCAAGGCCGGTACCAGCAAGGCCTGGTACCAGCAGCTCAGCACCTATCAGGGCGAGCAGGACACCTTCCACCGTCGCCACCTCGTGACGCCGATGGCCAAGGAGCTGATGAACCTCAGTTGCACCACCTGCCACCAGGGGCACGACCCGCGCGAAGAGGCTCAGGGCTCCTCGGCGACAGCAGCGCCGCAGAGCGACAAGTCCTTCACGCTACGCAAGCAGGTCAATGTCGAAACGACCTGCCTCAAGTGTCATGGCCAGATGAACGCGCCGGTGATGGGCCTGCCGAGTGCATGGCCGGAATCGAAGGAAATGTTCGGCAACAGTTGTCTGACCTGTCACGCCGCCATCCGCACCAAGCGCCATCAGGTCAGCTACCTGAAGGCCGAGGCCATCGAAGCGGCCGGCGCCAAGAATGCCGACACCTGTTACGGCTGCCACGGGGGGCGTTCCTGGTACCGGATCAGTTACCCCTATCCGCGCCACGCCTGGGAGGGTATGGCTCCCGAGGTTCCCGACTGGGCCAGGGATCGCCCGACGGAAAGCGAAGCCCGCTTCCTGATTCCCACGACCATGGAAACAACAGCTGGCCCCAGGGTCAATACGAAATAAAGGCAAAAAAATCATGGACCGGAAACGTAACTGGCTTGATCTCCTCAACCCCAATCGTCGCAGCTTCCTGAAAACTGTCGGTGCCGGCACGGCCGTCGCCACGACCAGCGGCCTGATCGAACTCGGCACCGGCCAGCAGGAAGCCAAGGCCTTCGCCTACGAGCCGTATCCCAAGGATGACCAGCTGACCACCGTCGTCACCTCCTGCGACCACAACTGCGGTTCACGCCACATGCTGGTTGCCCACAAGAAGGGTGACGTTATCGTTCGTCTGTCGACCGACGATGGGCGCTACCAGGAAGGTGGCAAATTCGGTGATGACACCGAGCAGGTGCCGCAACTGCGCGCCTGTCTGCGCGGTCGCTCCTACCGCTCGCGCCTTTATTCGCCGGAGCGCCTGCTCTATCCGATGATGCGAGTTGGCGAACGGGGTGAAGGCAAATTCAAGCGGGTGTCGTGGGATGAAGCCCTCGACCATGTCGCCAAAAAGATGGTCGAGCTGAAGCAGAAATACGGCCCGACGGCCATTCTCGATCAGGCCTATGCCGGCACTTCCTATGGCGTGCTGCACAAGTCCGACCAGATCGAAGGTCTGCTTGCCCGCTTCCTCGGCATGTTCGGCTGCCGGACCAACTCGTGGTCAGTACCGAGCTACCAGGGCACGACCTTCAGCTCGCGGATGACCTTCGGTACCATCACTGACGGCAACGAGGATGACGCCTTCGCCCACTCCAAGCTGATCATCATGTGGGGCTGGAATCCGGCCTATACTTTCCACGGCGGCAACACCTTCTACTACATGCGGCTGGCCAAGCAGCGCGGCTGCAAGTTCGTCGTGATCGATCCGCAATACACCGATTCGGCCGCCAGTTACGACGCCTGGTGGATCCCGATCAAGCCGAATACCGACGCGGCGATGCTGGCCGCCATGGCGCACCACATTTTCGTCAATAATTTGCAGGATCAGAAGTTCATCAACAAGTTCTGTCAGGGCATGGATGCCGGCACGATGCCGAAGCAATTTGCCGACAAAGAGAACTTCAAGGACTACATCCTCGGCAAATACGACGGCACCCCGAAAACCCCGGAATGGGCTGAGAAGATTTGCGGCGTACCGGCCGCCGATATCAAGAAGCTGGCCGAGATGTACGCCAAGACCAAGCCGGCCGCGCTGAAGGCGAGCTGGGCGCCGGGCCGGGCCAGCTACGGCGAACAATACAACCGGATGGCGGCCGCCCTGCAGGCGATGACCGGCAACATCGGCATACTCGGCGGCTGCGCCGAGGGCGTCGGCAAGGGCTGGCACGCCGAAGCGGTGGCCTACCCGTACGACCAGTACGCCAACGTCTGGTACGCCTCGCTCAAGTCCGACCGCTGGGCGCATTGCGTGCTCAACTACCCCAACGTCAAGCGCGAGGAAATCGGCTGCTGGCCACGCAACGACGAACTGGACGGCAAGATCCCGAACATCAAGGCCATCTTCTGGCACGGCTCGGACTGGTTCAACCAGCTGACCAACATCAACAAGGAAATCGAGGCGATCAAGAAGCTGGAGCTGGTCGTATGCATGGATTCGACCATCACGCCGTCCGGCTTGTGGGCTGACGTGCTGTTCCCGATCGCCACGCACTTCGAGCGCCATGATGTGGCTTTGCCCTGGTACAAGGGGCACTACTACATCCACCGCCCGAAGGTCATCGAGCCGCTGGGAGAGTCGAAGACCGACTTTCAGGTATTCACTGAACTTGCCTACCGAATCGAGAAGCTGGACCCGTCCGTCAAGGATTTTGGCAAGCGCTACAACCCGAAGTCGCAACGCGACTACTTCGAGAAGAACGATGCCACTGACGAGTCCTACCTGACCGACTGGTGGACCAAAAAGGTGCAGAAGCATCAGGGCGTCACCATGTCCTGGGAGACTTTCAAGAAGCACGGCGTCTACAAATTCACCTTCGACAAGCCGCATGTCGCCTTCGAAGACCAGATCAGCAAGGGCGTGCCCTTCGAGACCCCCTCCGGCAAGATCGAAATCCTGTCGACCACGCTGGCCAACATCAAGGACTGGACCAAGACACAGTACGGCTACGAGATACCTTACCTGCCCAAGTGGATCGAACCTTTCGAGTCGCTGAATCACGAGAAGGCGAAGAAATTCCCCTTCCACATGATCACGCCGCACCCGAGATGGCGCACCCACTCCATCTTCCACAACATCCCCTGGCTGCGCGAAACCTACCAGCAGGAAGTAACGCTCCACACCAAGGATGCCGAGCGGCTGGGCATCAAGACCGGCGACATCGTTGAAATCTGGAACGAGCGCGGCAAGGTGGTAGTGCCGGCCTACGTCACCGAGCGCTGTATGCCCAATGTGGTGGTGCTCTACGAGGGCGCCTGGATGGACCTCGCCAAGGACGGTACCGACCGTTCCGGCAACCCGGACTTCCTGACCCTCGACCAGCCCAGTCCGGCCGGGGCATTCGCCTACAACACCATCCTGGTCGATTTGAAGAAGACCAATCTGGATCATCGTCCCGGCTGGGATACCCAGGCGACCTCGCGCTCCGTGATCTTCCGGAGGGACAAGTAATGGTCAAGAAAATCGACAAGGCTGAATTGAAGGTCGCCATCGAGCGCAAGGTGGCGCAGACCTACGAACCGGTCAAGCCGGCCAAACAGCTAGGCTTCGTCCATCACAACGTCGACTGCATCGGCTGCCGGGCCTGCGAAATTGCCTGCAAGGACAAGAACGGCCTGCCGCCCGGGCCACGTTTCCGCCGCGTCATGTACGTCGAAGGGGGTACTTACCCGGACGTCTATGCCTACAAGGTGAACATGGCCTGCAACCATTGCGCCGAACCGGCCTGCCTGCCGGCGTGTCCGACCGGGGCGATCTGGAAGCGGGCCGACAACGGCGTGGTCGACATCGACTCGACCCTGTGCATCGGTTGCCGCAAGTGCGAGCCGGCCTGCCCCTACGGCGCGCCGCAGTGGGACCCGCAGGAAATGGTCATCAAGAAGTGCAACATGTGCATCGACGAACTGGAAGCTGGTCGCAAGCCGTACTGCGTCCAGGCTTGCATGATGCGCGTGCTCGACATCGGGCCGATCGAGGAAATCTGGAATTCGACCCTGAAATCCAAGGCCATCGGGCCGCACGACAAGACGGTCAAGCAGGTCAAGAACATGGCCAACCCCGAATTGACCCGGCCTTCCATCGCCTTCATTCCCCATAGCAAAGGCAAGATCGATGCAAAGTGAACTCGGTGCCGCGCTGGCTGACGACCTTGATCAGCTGATACGTCTGCACGACAGGGAATTGGATGCCGCAACCCTTGCTGCCCTCAAGGAAAGCTCCTTTCCGCTGGGGCTGGCACTCCAGCCTTCGGGCGAGGCAGGAGAAATGGCCTGCGCCAACATGTCTGCGGCGGTATGGGGCGACCTTTCCCTCGATGATCTGGCCGCCGACTACGCCGCAATCTATCTCAACAACAGCCTCGGCGCTTCGCCCTACGAATCCGTCTGGCTCTCCGATGACCACCTCGCCTGTGCCGCGCCAATGTTCGAATTGCGCGATATCTACGCCGCGGCAGGTTTGCAGGCAAAAGACTGGCGCTGCCGCTTCGACGACCACTTCGTGCTGCAATTGCAGTATTTGCGCCACGTTCTGGCGTCTTCTAAGGGAGCACCGGAAAAACTCGCCAAATTCAACGACGAACACCTTGGCTACTGGTTCCCCGACTTCGCCCAGCGCGTCTCCATGCAATGCGACACTCCGTTCTACGCCGCACTGGCCGAATTGACCCACGTCTGGCTGATCAGCTTCCGCCAGCTGCTCGACGAACTCTACGATTTGCCCATTCCCGAGCGCGAGCAAATCGGCCAGCGCATCAACCGCAAGCTGGCAATGGAAAAGGCCGAGGTTTCCCCCATCCGCTTCATGCCGGGGGCGCAGGGGCCGAGCTGGTAGGGGCGAATGGTCGAGCTGCACGGCAGCCGGCCGGCATGGCATGAAAAAGCAAGAAGGCCAGCGTTAAGCTGGCCTTCGGCATTCCGATGCAGGTTGAGGTTTCAGGCCGGGTAACGGCCGTAGATCAATGTGCTGGAATCAGGGTGCGCTCGGAGACGATCAGTCGTTTTCGAATTCCGGCACCTATCTTTCGTTCAACTTCCCACATGGCCAAACCCTTGACCACGGCCACTTGCTCGATGGCGGTTACGACATCACCCAGCTTGGTGCAGAGATACACAGCACCACGTTCGATTGAAGACTTTACTTTCATTCGGCCAAATCTCCTGTGCGGTTGTTGCGGGGACAATATTACCCACGTAAACCCGAGCTTGAAACCGGATATTTCGTATGCTCTTTTCGGTTATCCCGAAGAGTCCGACAGGCTCGCCGGTTTGGCCCGGCAAGGGCTGCTGTCCCCCGAAAATAGGGGAGTTTCAGCCCTCCAGCCTGGCAAGCGCCCATGTGACATGCTCGCGCACCAATGGCGATGGGTGAGCCAATATCATTTTCAGGCCATTTTTCGCGTCGACCGTCGCAGGCCCATTGCCGAGCGCGACGGCAATGTTGCGCAGCCAGCGCTCGTGGCCGATCCGGCGGATCGGATTGCCGGCCAGTCGGTCGTTGAACTGCTGCTCAGTCCAGGCGAGCAGGTCGATCAGCGTTGCCGTATCGAGCCCGTGGCGCGGCGAAAACTCAGGGTCGCCGATCTGCGCAAAACGATTCCACGGGCAGCACAACTGGCAGTCGTCGCAGCCGTAGATGCGGTTGCCGATCAAGGGCCGGAATTCTTCCGGAATCGGGCCGGCCAGTTCGATGGTCAGGTAGGAAATGCAGCGCCGGGCATCGACCTTGTAAGGGGCGACGATGGCTTGGGTCGGGCAGGCGTCGAGGCAGGCCGTGCAGGTGCCGCAATGTTCCTCAACGGGGGCGTCGGGCGGCAAGGGCAGGTCGGTGTAGATATCGCCGAGAAAGCGCCAGGAACCTTGCTTGGAGAGCAGCAAGGTGTGCTTGCCGCGCCAGCCGAGGCCAGCCTGGCTGGCAAATTCGACTTCCATCACCGGTGCCGAGTCGGAAAAGACGCGATAGCCGAACGGCCCGGTGATCTTGGTAATGGTGTCCGCCAACTTCTGCAGCCGGCTGCGGATCAGCTTGTGATAATCACGACCCTGGGCGTAGCGCGAAATCGCCGCCTCATCCGGCTGGTCGGCGGTTTTGCGGTGTGGCAGGTAGTCGATGGCCGCACTGATGACGGTGATTGTTCCCGGATGCAGTTGCTGCGGCTGGGCGCGCAATTCGGCATGGCGGGCCATATAATCCATTTCGCCGTGGCAGCCAGCCGCCAGCCATTCCCGCATTTTTTCAACGGCTGGCCCGGGTTCTGCCCGCGCCACGCCAACGGCTGAAAAGCCGAGTTGCCTGCCGGCCTCGCGGATTTTTTCCTTGAGCGCCGAGTAATCCACCGTGGAGTCCTGATTGTGCATAGCCCCGATGTTACCGCCGTTTTTCAATTGCCCGATGAGGCTGCGACTCTTCGATTGGGCGAGGCACTGGCGCCATTGCTGGTGCCGGGGCTGGTCATTTTCCTCGAAGGCGACCTGGGTGCCGGCAAAACCACCCTGTCGCGCGCCATGATCCGGGCGCTCGGCCACACCGGTCCGGTCAAAAGCCCGACCTATTCACTGGTTGAAGTTTACGTAATTTCGAGCTTATACTTATATCACTTTGATTTTTATCGTTTCGAGTCACCCGAGGAGTTTCTCGATGCGGGCTTTGATGAATATTTTAATGACACTGCGGTCTGTCTTGTCGAATGGCCGGAGCGTGCTCAGGGCTGCGTTCCGTCGCCAGACCTGCGGCTGTGTCTTCATCATGCAGGTGTCGGGCGTGTCCTCGAAGCCGTGGCAGATACACCGAAAGGGCAAGCATGTCTAAACGCGCTCATCCAAGCCTTGGGCGCCGACAGCTCCTCCGCTATGCCGGCGCCTCGCTGATTCTTTCCGTTTCACCGATTGCCGGCGCCGCGGCCAAGCTACCGTCTGTCCTCGCCGTACGCATCTGGCCTGCAGCCGACTACACCCGCGTCACGCTCGAACACGACGGACCGCTCAAATTCACGCATTTCACCGTTGAAAACCCGGATCGCCTGGTGGTCGATATCGAAGGCGTCGAATTCAACAGCGTGCTCGACAGTCTCGCCCGCAAGGTGGCAACCGACGATCCGAACATCAAGCTGCTGCGCGCCGGCCGTTTCAAGCCGGGCGTCGTGCGCCTGGTCATGGAACTGAAAGGCAAGGTCAATCCGCAGGTCTTCACGCTGGAGCCGGCCGGCGAATACGGCCGTCGTCTGGTGCTCGACGTCTATCCGGTCAATCCACCGGACCCGATGATGGCGCTGCTCGAAGGTCGCAAGGATGCGGTCGAGCCCTTGAAGGGCGAGCCGGATTTCCAGATTGCCGAAAAGCGGCCTGACGAGGTGACTGCCAGAACTCCCGAAAAGCAGATTGTCGAAGCGCCGGAGGTTCACACCAGCAAGAAATCCGGCAAGCCGATCGTCGACCGCTTGGTTACCATCACGCTCGACCCCGGTCATGGTGGTGAAGATCCAGGCGCCATCGGCAAGGCGGGCACCTACGAAAAGAATGTGACGCTTGAAGTGGCCCGTCGCCTGAAGGCGCGGATCGATGCCGAGCCGAACATGCGCGCCGTCCTGACGCGCGACTCCGATTTTTTCGTGCCGCTGCAGATGCGCGTGCAAAAAGCCCGTCGCGTTCAGTCGGATCTCTTCCTGTCGATCCATGCCGATGCCTGGATCAAGCCCGATGCGCGCGGTTCATCGGTATTCGTGCTTTCGGAAAAGGGCGCTTCAAGTACCCAGGCACGCCTGCTCGCCCAGAAGGAAAATCAGGCCGACCTGATCGGTGGCGTCAATATCGGCAGCAAGGATCTTTTCCTCGCCCGTACGTTGCTCGACCTGTCGCAAACCGGCACGATCAACGACAGCCTGAAGCTGGGCAAATACCTGCTCGGAGAGTTGGGGTCGATCAACACGCTGCACAAGGCCCATGTCGAACAGGCCGGTTTTGCTGTGCTCAAGGCGCCGGATATTCCATCGGCCCTGATCGAAACGGCGTTCATCTCGAATCCGGAAGAAGAAGCGCGTCTCAATGACGACGCTTATCAGGAAAAGCTGGCTGGGGCGATCGTTCGTGGTATCCGGCAGTACTTCATCAAGCATCCCCCCGGGCCAAAGGCCAGGATGGCCTTGCTGAGCTAAGTTCGCTCAGAACAGTTCGACTTCGCCCTTGGCGATTTCCTTGGCGGCGACTTCGCCGTCCGCGACCAGTTTTTCGTAACAATTGACCCGGTTCCGGCCGTGACGTTTGGCGTAATAGAGCGCCTCGTCGGCACGGTCGATCACGTCGGTCGGGGTGTCGCTGGGCAGCAGGGCACTGAAGCCGATGCTTATCGTGACGTGTCCGACTCGGCTGAATAGCTGCTTCTCAACATTGCTCCGGAAGCGTTCCAGCGCGGCAAGCGCAAACTTTTCATCGGTCGGTTGCAACAAGACAATGAATTCCTCGCCGCCGAAACGGAACAACTGGTCATCGAAGCGGAAGGATTGATTCATTACCTGAGCCAGCATGATCAGCACTTCGTCACCGATCAGGTGGCCAAAGTTGTCATTGACCAGCTTGAATTTGTCGATGTCGCAAACGGCCAGCCAGTGGTTGGCATCGGCTTTTTGGCTCCGCCGGCTTTCCTTGGCGTTACCGGATCGATTGTCGCTAGCCGCTTTGCCAAGCAATTCGAAAAGGTGCTTGTCGAAGGTTTTTCGACTGGCTAGGCCGGTCAGGGTATCGGCCTCACCGTAGTCGAGCAGCGCGATATGATTGCCAAAGTAGTCGATCAGGCCCATCAGGGTGACGCGCTGGTCGGCCGAAAACTCTTCGGAAAGCCAGAGGTCGATCAGGTAGACCGGTTCGTTGAGCCGGATAACCGGAAAGATGACGCGGTGCGATCCATCATCAAGAACGTCGAGGACCGCAGACAGTTCCTTGCGGCACCGATTAAGCAACGGGTCACGCTCAATCGGCTGGCAATACAGGTGTTCCGGAAGGTAGGCGTTACGGAGAAAGCGGCCGTTCGAACCGAAGCCGGCGCACGCAAACACCATCGCTTTTTTGCTGCCGGCGTAGCTGCGGTAAATGGTGACGCGTTGCGGGTGGAAAAGATCAAGCAGGGAATCCACCATGGCCTCATTGATTTCCGTGCGGTCTCGGCGCGATGAAATCTGGACGATATGGCTGATCAGCTCAAGCATGAAGTGGTGCGCGGGATTCTTTGTTAGTCCGGCGGATTATAGCTAAAAGCGACTCCTGGCGTTTTGGCTATATGCGGTTTTCCTTGATACATGGCCGATGTTCTCGTATCCCTCCGGTCCCTTAGGTCGTTATAATTCAACGTTTTTCCGGCCAGTTTGCCCATGCGCGTCTTTCGCGGTCATTCGCGTCCCGTTCCTGCTCCCGTCGTGCTCGCCATCGGAAATTTCGATGGTGTTCACTTGGGGCATGCTGCGTTGGTCCGGCGCTTGGCCGAGGTGGCCGAAAACCGCCGGTTGGCACCTACCGTTTTGACCTTCGAGCCGCATCCGCGCGAGTTTTTTGCGCCGGAATCAGCACCGGCCCGTCTGACGACTCTGCGCGAAAAACTGGAGTTGCTGGGTGAGAGCGGCGTGGCGCAGGCCGTTATCTGTCCTTTCAATGCAGCCTTTGCCGCCCTTTCCGCTGAAGGGTTCATCGAGCAGGTGCTGGTGCGGGGCTGTCAGGTTCGTCACTTGATCATTGGTGACGATTTCCGCTTCGGTCGTGGGCGTGCCGGCGACTTCGCTCTGCTGCAGGAGGCCGGGCAGCGTTTCTGTTTTTCCGTCGAGGCCATGGGCAGTGTCACGGTTGCCGGCAAACGGGTTTCCAGTTCAGCGGTACGCCAGGCGCTGGCGATCGGCGACATGGAGGAGGCGGCCAGTTTGCTCGGCCGCCCCTACATCATCGATGGTCAGGTGGCGCATGGTCAAAAACTTGGCCGGCAACTCGGTTTCGCCACGGCTAACCTGCGTATCAAGCACAACCCGCTGCCGATGAGCGGGGTTTTCGCCGTCGAAGTCAGTGGTTTGGGCGACCGGCCGCTGCCTGGCGTGGCCAATCTGGGGGTGCGGCCGACTGTCGGTGGCACGCGCCCATTGCTGGAAGTGCATCTCTTTGATTTCGATCGCGACATTTATGGCGCGCACATTTCGGTTCGTTTCGTGCACAAGCTGCGCAACGAGCAACGGTTTCCCAATTTTGATGCCCTCAAGGCGCAGATCGCGGCAGACGCCGCGGCCGCCCGGGCCTTCTTCACGCTGTGAGCACGCAAAATGGCTGATTACAAAGACTCCCTGAACCTGCCGGATACCGCTTTCCCGATGCGCGGCGACTTGCCCAAGCGCGAGCCGCAATGGGTCGCCCAGTGGCAGGAGAAAAAGCTCTACCAGCGTATCCGCGAAGTCTGTGCCGGCCGCCCGCATTTCACGCTGCATGACGGCCCGCCTTACGCCAACGGTGACATTCACATCGGCCACGCGGTTAACAAGGTGCTGAAGGACATCATCGTCCGTTCGAAGACCTTGTCCGGTTTTGATGCACCTTACGTGCCGGGCTGGGACTGCCACGGCCTGCCGATCGAGCATCAGATCGAAAAGCTGCACGGCAAGGCCATTCCAGCCGACAAGGTGCGCGAACTGTCGCGCGCCTATGCGGCTGAGCAGGTCGAGCGCCAGAAAAAGGATTTCATCCGGCTCGGCGTGCTGGGCGACTGGGGCAATCCCTACCTGACGATGAACTTCTCGGCCGAGGCTGGTGAAATCCGCGCCTTGGGCAAGATTCTCGAACAAGGCTACCTCTATCAGGGCCTGAAGCCGGTCAACTGGTGTCTGGACTGCGGTTCGGCGCTGGCGGAGGCCGAGGTCGAGTACGAAGACAAAAACTCCCCCGCCATCGACGTCGTATTTGAAGTCCATGAGAACCACGCCGCCAAACTGGCTGCTGCGTTCGGCCTGACGCATCTGCGCGGCCCGGCCTTTGCGGTGATCTGGACGACGACGCCATGGACACTGCCGGCCAACGAGGCAGTCAGCGTGCATCCGGATCTGACCTACGACCTGATCGAAACCGAGAAGGGTGCCTTGATTTTGGTTCGCGAACTGGCTGACGCTGCGCTCAAACGCTACGCCCTTGAAGGCACGGTCACCGGCTCCTGCACCGGCGACAAGCTCGACCAGATTCTGCTCAAGCACCCGTTCCAGAACCGCGATGTTGCTATCATCTGCGGAACGCACGTCACGACCGAAGCCGGTACCGGCCTGGTGCACACCGCGCCGGCCCACGGTGTGGACGACTACAACATCGGCAAGAAATACGGCTTGCCGGTGAACAACCCGGTCGCAAACGATGGCAAGTTCATCAGCACGACACCGGCGTTGTCGGTTGGCGAACTGGCTGGCAAGACGGTCTGGGAAGCCAATCCGCTGGTGCTGCAGGAACTCGAAGCCCGTGGTCGCCTGCTCAAGAACGAGCGCATCCAGCACAGCTACCCGCACTGCTGGCGCCACAAGACGCCGATCATCTTCCGTGCGACGACCCAGTGGTTCATCGGCATGGAGAACAAGAAGAACGAGGATGCTTCGACCCTGCGCTGGATTGCCGAGCGTGCTGTCGATGAAACCCAGTTCTTCCCGGCTTGGGGCCGTGCTCGTCTGGAAGGCATGATGAAGACTCGCCCGGACTGGTGTGTTTCCCGCCAGCGCAACTGGGGTGTGCCGATTCCGTTCTTCCTGCACAAGGAAACCGGCCAGCCGCATCCGCGTACCGCTGAGCTGATCGAACAGGTCGCCTTGCGTGTCGAAAAATCGGGCATCGAAGCCTGGTTCAGCCTTGATGCGGCCGAACTGCTCGGTGCCGAAGCCGACCAGTACGTCAAGATGAAGGATACGCTGGACGTCTGGTTCGACTCCGGCACGACGCACTGGCACGTCATGCGCGGTTCGCATGCGGCCGAACACACCTATCCGGCTGACCTCTATCTCGAAGGCTCCGACCAGCATCGTGGCTGGTTCCAGTCGTCCTTGCTCTCCGGCTGCGCCATCGATGGTCGTGCCCCGTACAAGGCGCTGCTGACGCACGGCTTCGTGGTGGACGGCAAGGGACACAAGATGTCCAAGTCCAAGGGCAACGTTATCGCCCCGCAGCAGGTTTCGGACAAGATGGGCGCTGACATCCTGCGTCTGTGGACGGCGTCGACCGACTACTCCGGCGAACTGACCATTTCCGACGAAATCCTCAAGCGTGTCGTCGAAGGCTACCGCCGCATCCGCAACACGCTGCGCTTCCTGTTGGCCAATGTGTCCGACTTCGATGCCAATGCCGACATGCTGCCGGTCGACCAGTGGCTGGAAATCGACCGCTACGCGCTGGCGCTGACCCGCGAACTGCAGGACGGCTGCCGTGCCGACTTCGACAAGTACGAATTTCATCGCGTCGTCCAGGCCCTGCAGACCTTCTGCTCCGAAGACCTCGGCGGCTTCTACCTCGATATCCTGAAGGACCGCCTGTACACGACGGCACCGAAGTCCGTGGCTCGCCGTTCGGCCCAATCCGCCCTGTGGCACATCACGCAGGCTTTCGTTCGCCTGCTGGCACCGATCACCGCCTTTACGGCCGAAGAGGTCTGGCAGGTATTGACCGGTAAGGCCGACGATTCAGTGATGTTCCATGTCTGGCATGAATTGCCGGCGCTGGCGGGTGAGGGCGATTTGCTGGCCAAGTGGGCGCTGATCCGTACTGCCCGTGCTGACGTGACCAAGGCACTCGAAGCTCAGCGCGAAGCCGGCAAGATCGGTTCAGCGCTTCAGGCTACTGTCGAAATCCATTGTGCCGGCGAGAAGTACGAAGCACTGGCGTCCCTGGGTGACGACCTGAAGTTCGTTTTCATCTGCTCGTCTACCGTTGCTGTACGTGACGACAACGAACAAGTCATCGCTACGCCGCTTGAACACGCCAAGTGTGAACGCTGCTGGCACGTCCGCGAAGATGTCGGCGCCAACGCGGAACATCCCACCCTGTGCGGTCGTTGTGTCAGCAACCTGTACGGCGAAGGCGAGGCACGCCGCTGTGCCTAAGGCGGCGCACTGGTATGGCCTTGCCGGCCTGGTCATCGTGCTCGACCAGATCAGCAAGTGGGTAGTGCTGGAGAACATCCGCTTCGGCGAAACGATCTATGTCGCCCCGTTCTGGAACTGGGTGCTGACCTTCAATCCCGGTGCGGCCTTCAGCTTTTTGGCTGATCAGCCGGGCTGGCAGCGCTGGTTCTTCGCATTGCTGGCGCTCGCGGTTTCCGGCTGGATCGCCGTCATGCTCCGCCAGCATTCGCAACAAAAGCTGCTCTCGCTGGCCCTGACGCTGGTCATGGGCGGCGCTTTGGGCAACGTGATTGACCGCATCCGCTTCGGCGCGGTCGTTGATTTCATTCAATGGCATGCCGCCGGCTTCTACTGGCCGGCCTTCAATGTCGCCGATTCAGCGATCACGGTCGGCGCGATTTTGCTCGTCGTCGAGCAGTTGACTGTCGCTAAACAGAAAGAGAATTCCTGATGAGCACCACCGTCCGTTCCGACAGCTTCCTGACCCTGCACTACCGGATCACCACGCTCGACGGCGAGGAATTCCTCTCCACCTTCGACATGAGTCCAGCCACCCTGCAGATGGGCGGCGGCCAGCTGGCCGAAAACCTCGAATCGGTGCTGATCGGACTGCCCGCCCACGAACGTTTCGTCTTCGAACTCGAACCGGCGCAGGCCTTTGGCCAGCACAACGACCGCCTTGTCGAGCGCATCGCCCGCAGCGGATTGCCGGCCGACATGGAACTCAAGGAGAATTCCGTCGTCGAATTCACCGCCCCCAACGGTGGTACCTTCGCCGGCTTCCTGCGTGAGCTGGATGCCAAGCACGCCTTGTTCGACTTCAACCACCCGATGGCCGGAAAAACGATCCGCTTCGAGGTGGAAATCATCGGAATCATGTAATGGAAATCATCCTCGCCAACCCTCGCGGCTTCTGCGCCGGCGTCGAACGTGCTATCGCCATTGTCGAACGCGCCCTGGAAAAGTTCGGCGCCCCGATCTATGTCCGCCACGAAGTCGTGCACAACAAATTTGTCTGCGATGACCTGCGCGCCAAGGGGGCTGTTTTCGTCGAGGAACTGGATGAGGTTCCCTCTGGCAGCACTGTGATCTTCAGCGCCCACGGCGTTTCCAAAGCCGTCCGCACCGATGCCGAAGCCCGTGGCCTCAAAGTCTTCGATGCCACCTGCCCGCTGGTCACCAAGGTCCACGTTGAGGTTGGCAAGATGCGCAACCAGACCCGCGAAGTTGTCATGATCGGCCACAAGGGGCATCCTGAAGTCGAAGGGACGATGGGGCAGAGTCAGGGCGGCATGTATCTCGTTGAAACAGTTGAGGATGTTCACCAGCTTGTGGTGAAGGAGTCAGATCAGCTTTCTTTCGTAACCCAAACCACGCTTTCGGTAGATGACGCTACCGTGGTGATCGCGGCTCTGCAAGAACGCTTTCCAAAAATTCAAGGGCCGAAAAAGGATGATATTTGCTATGCGACCCAGAATCGGCAAGATGCGGTCAAGGCTCTGGCGGAGATGTGCGATCTAGTAATTGTGGTTGGGAGTCCAAATAGTTCCAATTCACGTCGTCTGCGTGAAGTTGCAGCAAGTCGCGGTGTCGAGTCTTATCTTGTTGATGGTGTGGATGAAGTGCAATTCGGGTGGCTGACAGGGAAGGTCAATGTTGGCGTAACTGCAGGTGCTTCGGCACCGGAAATTCTCGTCAAGAATGTCATCGAGTGCATCAAGGCAATGTCTGGGGCCGAAGTCGTTCAGATGACTGGAGTTGATGAGAACGTATCATTCCCACTTCCTCGCGAACTGAGCGCTGCTCAATAGCAATAACCACTAATCCTCTTGCGGAAAGCAGAAGGCTGTCTCAGGGTACCGTTGGCAACCTTCGATCTCCCGCTTATCGGATATTGCGTTTAGCAGGAAAGCAATTGAGCTAACTTCTCAGAAAGCGTTATCGGAGCATTTTTTCGAGCTGCCAATCACGCGTGCAATAAATGAGGGCTTATGCGCTGCCAAGAAATGCAAATGATCGGGAGTGACGTAGATAGATGCCGGGAGATGATTCCTGCGCAACCTGTTCTGTGGTCGATCCTTTTTCATGCTCTGGTGATATCAATATTCTTGGTTGGGGGCAGTACGGGTTTTCGGTATGCCTCGACCGGAGAGATGCTGTCGGTCCGTCTGCTTGCAGACCATGACCAGGAAAGTCTCGATTCGGCAATACCTGCTTCAAATGTTCGAAATCCATCTGTTGAAAATGTGGCGAACCAGTCTGCGCTTTCAGGTGCGCGTTTGAGCAAAATGTGGGAGGCGCCCGACCTGCTGGCAGGGAGCGAGGAGGGTTATCTGCCACCGGAGTTCCTTTCTCGCGCAGCTTTTCCGGTAGATGATATTGATCTTCAGGATATTTCCTCACCGGAGGAAGGCTCATTTCAAATGTATCTCTGGATTGACAGCCGCGGCAAGGTGACCCGTGTCGATGTACAGGAGTCCAAAGTCGCTGCTTGGTTTGTTGATCAAATTGTTGAGCGATTTAAGAGCTCACGTTTCACGCCAGGGTTGCGGGGTGACAGGCCCGTAGCTGCCATCATGCATGTCGAGGTTGTTTTCTAGTAGAACTCAAAATGAAAATTGCACATCTGAAAAGGCGCGCGGCGAGAGGGTTCACGCTCATTGAACTGATGGTCGCCATTGCCTTGCTGGGTATTCTGCTGGCGCTTGCCATGCCGTCATTTTCCGACATGATTCGACGGATGCGGATCGAGAGTGCCGCCAGTAGCCTCTCGGTGGCATTTGCGACCGCCCGTAGCGAAGCCGTCAAGCGCGGCCGGAACATATCGGTTTGTAAGAGTGACAATGGTACGACGTGCTCAACCAGTGGCGACTGGTCAACCGGATGGCTGATTTACGCTACGGCAGGAACGCCAATCAAGGTATTCGATGCACCGAGCGGGGAGTTGTCCATGGTGGGCGATGCCAGCTTGGTCAATGTTGTTACCTTTACTGCGACCGGAGGAACCACGCTGGGGGCCGCCGGCAGTATTCAGGTATGCAAGTCTGGTCAGACGGCCAAAGTGGTATCGGTGGCGGTCTCAGGCCGTGTCAGAGTTGCTTCAGGGGGGGCGTGTTCATGATGTCGGGCCAAAATCAACGCGGGGTTAGCTTGATTGAGATCTTGGTTTCCATTGTCATTGTCTGCTTTGGGTTGCTGGGTGTTGCCGGATTGCTGACAACGGGTCTTAAGAGTACCCAAGTTTCGCAGATCCGCACGCAGGCTAGTTTCCTGGCTTACGATATGGCTGACCGCATGCGTACCAATCGGCAGGTGGCTCTCAACGGAGAGTACACGACGGCAACAACAGCCAGCAATGCAACTGCGGTTGCAGACAAGGCTGACTGGAAAACTGCGGTTGAAACCTTGCCCGGTGGTTCAGGGACGGTGGCTATGAACAATACGTTCTTCACCATCACCATCCAGTGGGACGATTCCAAGCTTGCCGGGGGGAGTGCGACCCAACAATTTGTCTTCGTGGGAGAACTTTGATGGACAAGCCTGTGTTTTTCCCGAGGCATCGACAGACTGGCGTTTCGATTATCGAGATCATGATCACGCTGGTTTTGGGTTTGTTTATTATTGGTGGTGTTCTTTACACCTTTCTGAGTACGCGCACGGCCTATATTTCAAATGATGCGATCGCCAGGATTCAGGAGGATGGTCGCATGGCCATGGAGCGCTTGGCGCGGGAGATTCGCCAAGCCGGCTTCATGGGATGTTCGAATTCACTTGATATCACGCCACGAATCATCGCCGATCCAGACAAAGATGGTAACACTGCGGAGCATGTCACTTTCGGTGCAGGAGACGGTATTCAGGTCTACAACAATGGTGTGGGCTGGGTGAATCCCTCAGCGATTGTTCGGGTAGCTGGCACTGATGTTATCCAGATCAAAGGGCTGGGGGCCTGTACTGGCCGGCTGACCGGCAATATGACTGCAGTTAACGCCAATATTCAGATCGGCACCAATCCCTGCGGATGGACAGCCGGGCAGATTCTGGTAATCGCCGACTGTACAAATGTCGATATTTTTGCCGCAACCAATGTTAGCTCTGGCTCGATCACCATCGCACATGCAAATTCAGCAAATACCGATGAGAAACTTTCTAAGGCCTATGGCAAAGAAGCCATGATCTTCGGATATGGTGAAAAGACATTCTTTATCGGTATGCATCCCACCCTAAACCTGCCGATGCTTTATGAAATAAGCTACAACGGAACAGTAACAACAGCAAATGATGTGGTTGCCAATGTTTATGATATGCAGGTGCTTGCTGCGAGGGTTGATACCAATGCGGATAGCGCCCCCGATTCAACCGTGACTTCAACAGGCTCGCCGCCCGCACTTGGAGGGGTAACGTGGCCACAGGCACTAAGTTTGCAGGTCCGCTTTTCTGTGCGCAGCGAGTCCGACAACGCGGGGCCTTCGAGTTTGACTTATACCTTCAATGGAGCCGCTGTGACCGACAAGCGGATTAAGCGCGATTTCACGACGGTTATTGGAATCAGGAATCGTCTGCCATGAAAAAGCCTCTGTCAGTAGCGTATTCGCAAAAAGGGATCTCGCTTGTAGTGTCCCTGTTGATTCTGGTTATGGTTACCCTGTTGGCCCTCAGCGTGGTGAATACTAGTGTTTTTGAAGAGCGTATGGCCGGGAATACCCGCGATCGTTCCCTGGCGTTCGAGTCGGCAGAATATGCTATGCGAGAAGCTCAGGATTTTCTGTCAAATGCGGTTTTGCCGCCATTTACCACCTCGGGTGGCTCTACCGGTGGTTACTACCGCGATCTAAATACCTCGCCGACTGGTCAGACTGAGGAAATTTACTGGCGGGATACTCACAACTGGTCAGCCAATTCAGTGGCGGCGACGAAAGCCAGCGGGGTGCTTAGTGGGCAAACCCAGCCTCGATATGTCATCGAGGAATACCCGGCAATTTCATGTGCTGGGTATTCAAAAAAATGGCCGCCACCGCCGCCGCGTAATGTTTATAAGATTACGGCACGTGGGCAGGGGCGGACTACTGAGTCGGTGGTCATTCTTCAGTCATGGTTTGACCGCGGCTGCGGCTAATTGGAGGTCGAAATGAAAAAATTATTCTGCGGTTTGATATTGGCGATGGTTTCCTGCGTTTCGGCGCAGGCCGGAGTCATTGCCCAGGATCCTCTGTTCATAAGTGCTCAGGCCGATCCTCGCGTCATGCTTGTTGCGTCTCGCGACCACCAGCTATTCATCAAGGCTTATACCGATTATTCCGATCTTGATGGTGACGGCTTCCTTGATACTGCCTTCACGCCTTACATTGAGTACGACGGCTACTTCAATCCGCGGAAGTGTTACACCTATCAAAACAATCGTTTCGAAGCGACATCAGCAGCTACAACAGAAACGGTGACTGTGAGCTTTCCGAATGGCTCGACGGCGACCAAGTCCCAATACGTCTGCGCCAGTCAGTGGAGTGGTAATTTGCTCAACTGGGCAAGCATGACCCGAGCCGACATTGTTCGGAAGGTTTTTTATGGTGGGTATCGCTCGACGGACACCGAGTCGCTAACGGTCCTTGAGCGTGCTCATCTGCCCCGCGACGTCCATGCGTTTGCCAAGGTGTTCGATGCGGCCACGACGGCCAATATGAACAAGTTCACCCCATACAACGATCAGACTTCCATTAGTTTCTGTAACCTGACTAACGATGGGGCCAGTGCTTCGAAGTCATCGACGAATCCGCCGGTCATGCAGATAGCCAACGGCGCATTCCGTCTCTGGGCAGCCAATGAGCATCCTCAGTGCGGAACAGGCTCAGGCACAAAGCCTGCATCACTTCGTGAAACACTGAATGCTCGGGTCAAAGTTTGCGACGATGCTGGCGGTACAGATACCATCAGTGGCCCCGGCCCGAAGTGCAAGACTTACCTGAAAACGGGGGCTGCTAAAAAGCCAATCGGCTTACTGCAACAATACGGGGATGCCGATGTGTCGCTCAGCCTGAAGTTTGGCCTGATGACCGGAAGTTGGGCGCACGGCAAATCCGGTGGCGTACTCCGGAAGAATATTGGCAGCCTGAGCAACAGCGGCGGCAAGTACCCGAACAACTACAACTGTGCCACAGCGGGCGAGGGTTTCGTCTCAGGTTCAACCGATGAGGTTGATTTTTGCACAGGCCTATTTGTCAATAATCAGGGCTTGCCGAGAAGTGCTTCGTCGACCGACGACTTGCCTACCACTGGCGGAGTCATAGGAACTTTGAACCGACTGCGAATTGCAGGTTGGGATGGCAGCAAGTATGACGGTGTTTGTAACAATCCGGGAGTTACCTCGTTTGCCAACGGCAACTGTGTTGACTGGGGAAATCCCATTTCAGAGATGTATCTGGAGTCGCTGCGCTATCTCCAGGCCGGAAATGCCACCACCAAGCTGGCTAGCGATACCAGTGCCGCATCGCCAACAGCTAACTTCAATGGTAGTGATGCCTCGTATATTGCAGGTTTGCCGCAGCTAACCTGGAAAGATCCGATTCCGGCCGCCGAATGGTGTGCCAAGTCGAATATCGTGATGATCTCGACAGGCCTGAACTCCTTTGACTTTGACGAAACTGCTCACGACCTAGGCTGGGGAAAGTCGACAGCAACTTTGACCAATGAGGTTGCCGATGCTTCGCATGAGAAGCTCACAGGCAATTTCATGATCGGCAGTGTGACCGGGGCCTCCAACTACGAGTCTGTCTGTTCCTCAAAAGCGTTGGGCGACCTTTCGCAAGCCTCCGGCATCTGCCCGGAGGTGCCCAGCGTTGAGGGCAGCTACCATGTGGCCGGTTTGGCCTTGGGTACTTCTTTGTTCGACCTGCGCTCCGGTTATGCTTCTAAACGCAATTCGTTGTGGAGTAAATCCAAACCCGAGTACGCGCTGCGGCAGCCATTGACGACCTTTGCGGTTGCGCTGGCTGAGAATCTCCCGGATTTTTCGATCCCGGTTGGGGTGAGCGGCAAAGAAATCACCTTCATTCCCTTCTGTCAGGCCAATTCGAACGGATCGGCTGCGCTAGGTGATACAGGCTGGCGTGCCTGCAGTATGGTTGATCTGGAAGTAGAGCAGGGTACCAACCAGACTGCAGGTAGCTTCAAGATCATGTGGGAAGACTCGACGTGGGGTAACGACTACGATATGGACGGCGTCGCTCATATCCGTTATTGCGTTGGCGCGGCGTGTAATGCCTATGCCGGACAGAATGGCATGCCGGCTATTCCCGATGCTGACAAGCTGTATCTTAAGGTTGCGTCGATGACCGCGGCGGCAGGCCATGCGTTGAAATATGGCTACACGATCTCCGGTAGTACGGCTGATGGGACGGTGATGGATGTATTACGTCCAGGTAACGCAAACTATTCGACCTATGCTGCAAACAGCGAGTTCACAAAGCCGGTTACATCCTGGAGCACTCCTGCCTGGGTCGGATACTCGATATCGGCGAGCACCACGGCCAACCTGATGCAGAATCCGCTCTACTACACTGCAAAATACGCGGCTTGGCCAAATTGGGACAAAAAGAATAACGCCACGCGTGCGACGCTCGTGAATGGCGATGGTCAGGCAGATAACTTCTTCCGGGTACGCAATCCCGCTGGCCTGGAGCAGGCCATCGGCTCGGCATTGAAGGAGTCCTTGGCTGATCCCTCATCATCGTCATCGATTGCGACGAACTCGACCCGCTTGGATACGGACACCTTTGTCTATCAAGCGCGCTTCAAGGCGACCGACTGGAGTGGACAGGTGCTAGCCTATCCCGTCGTGACTGTCACCAATACTACTACCAATACAACTTCAGCCGCCTTAGGAACCTTGGCTTGGGATGCGGGCGTTCTGGCGAAATATCCTGCCGAATCATTGCGTCGAATATATACCTATAATCGTAGTGCGACGCTTAAAGGTATTGACTTTAAATGGGGTTCGCTATCTGCGAAGCAGAAGGCAGGTTTGGATGATGCCAATGTTGTAAACACTTCATCTTCTGTGATTAGCTATCTGCGCGGTGATCAGAGTCAGGAGTTGAAGGACACCTCTGTGCCGAGTGATGGTGTTTTCGACGTCGGTATTTATCGGCCGCGAACGTCACTCATGGGGGATATCATCAATTCTGATCCGGTCTTTATCGGCGGGCAAAATTTCTCCTATGGCAATATCAGCAGCATCACCGGCTATGACTCTTATGCAGCCCAAGTGGATAAGAAGTTTTCAACGACGGGGTCTGCCAAAAATCCGCTGATCGTTGTTAATTCAAATGACGGCATGATGCATGTGATTGACGCCAAGAATGGCAACGAAATATTCACCTACTTGCCAAGTTGGTTGATTTGCCCTGACGAAACGGCCGCATCCGGGTGCAACAGCGGAGCGAATAGTAGTCCGCTTCGCAACCTTCTGAATGCCAACATGAACCATCAGTATCTTCTGGATGGCAACCTGGTAGTTGGTGATGCCTACGTCGATACGGGGGCAGGGGTTGCTTGGAAGACGCTTCTTGTCGGGGCCGCGGCAGCGGGTGGCAAGGGAGTTTTTGCAGTGGATCTGACCAAGAGTTACGACGGTACCAGCGAAACGTTGTCAACTTCGGATGTGGCAACAACTCAGTCGACCTATGCTGCACTGACTGCCACCGATACCGTGCTCTGGGAGTTTACGGATAAATTTGGGGATGCCGATCTTGGCTATACCTATGGCCAGCCTGTGATTGCCAGAATGGCAAATGACCAATGGGCAGCGGTTTTTGGCAATGGTTATAGTTCCGCGAATGGCAAGGCTGTGCTCTATATCGTTAATCTGGCTGATGGTAGCTTGATCAAGAAAATTGAGGTTGGCGATGGATCGACTGCAGCCAGTCCTAATGGGCTTTCTGCTCCCGCTGCGATATTCGATTCCGGCACCGGGGCGCTATCAGCAATTTTTGCGGGAGATCTAAAAGGAAATCTCTGGAAATTTGACGTAACGGGTTCCAATACCAATAACTGGAAAGTGGATAATGGAGCAGGGACTCCGTTATTTACTGCTTTTGACGATGCTGGAAATCGCCAGCCAATCACCGCCGGTCTGGATATTGGCACCCATCCAAATGGTGGTTACATGGTGTATTTCGGAACAGGAAAGTATTTCGAAAAAGGTGATAACACCTCTACTGCTCAGCAAACAATCTACGGGATTTGGGATAAGACGGCCAGCAATGATGAAATTGCTGCATCAACTGTCGATACGGTTTCCGAAAAAGATGTTGTACTGCAAAAACACTCAATTTTGATTGAAATGCCGAACCCGTTGGCGGGGGGGGGGGACATCCGGGTTACCGATGATACCGGATCTATCAACTGGGCCAACAAGCGCGGCTGGTATCTCAATATGGGTGTGACATCGCGGGAACGTGTGGTTACCCCGCCGATTCTTCGCAATAAGCGGGTTATCGTGACGAGCATGATTCCCAGTGCATCGCCCTGTGATTTTGGTGGCACAAGCTGGATTATGGAATTCGATCCGGAAACAGGAAATCGTCCGTCATTCTCGGTATTCGACCTGAATAATAACGGTACTTTCACAAGTTCTGATTATGTTTCAGTGACGATTGGTGGGGTTGCAGTCAATGTTCCGGCCAATGGAGTCAAATCGACGGAGGGCATCATTAAATCGCCCGCCATCATTTCAGCCGGTTCCAAAGACTTCAAGATCAGTAGCGGTACCACCGGCAATGTGTTGGTCGTTGCTGAGCAGGGATCAACCACCCGCCCACGCCCGGCTTGGCGTCAGATTCAATAAGGAATGATGGATCATGAAACATAAGGGTTTCACATTGATCGAACTGATGATTGTCGTGGCAATTGTCGGAGTGCTGGCTGCCATAGCCTATCCGAGTTACCAGGAGTACATCGCCAGGGCGCGGCGGGCTGATGCCAAGACGGTGTTGCTGGAAAATGCACAATTTCTCGAACGCTTCTATACGCAAAATGGAACATATCTAAATGCGACTTTGCCGATTACAGAAGCACCGAAGGATGGTGGCACCAAGTTCTACGACATTAGCTTTGTAGCGGCCCAGACTGCCACCGCATTCCAGATTCAGGCAGCTCCCAAGAATGCTCAGTCGGGAGACAAATGCGGAACCCTTATCGTCAACCATTCCAATCAGAAGTCAGTTTCGGGGGCCACATTGGATAGTCCGACCTGCTGGAGCAAATAACCGATCGCCCTCACTTAGGGAGAAGTTGTGTAGAGCAATCCTCACTCCTGAGTGTGGATTCTCTGGCGATCTCGCTTGCTAAGAATAGGCTCCTTTGTTATACTAGCTGACTTAGATTTTTTGATACCGGATACATTAACATGGCCAATAGCGCACAAGCCCGCAAGCGCGCCCGTCAAGCTGACGGGCAGCGTTCCCATAACGCCAGCCTGCGTTCGACCCTGCGTACCGCAATCAAGCGTGTCCGTCAGGCGATCGAAGCTGGTGACAAAGCCGCCGCTCAAGGCGTCTTCCAGCAGTCCGTCGCAGTGCTTGACCGCATTGCTGACAAGAAGATTGTTCACAAGAACAAGGCTTCCCGTACCAAGAGCCGTCTGTCTGCTCAAATCAAGGCACTTGCTGCTGCCTGATTGAGCTGGTACTCAAAAAATTGGCGCCTGCGGGCGCCTTTTTTATTGCCTGATTTTATTGCTTACTTTTTGTCGATGGCGCAGACGCCGTCAATAATTTGCAGGTCGTTGTCCTGAGCGAAGTTGAGCATGAAGCGGTAGGCCATGGGTTCAATCTCGCCCAGGCGCCCATCGACAAACACGGCTTTTTCGCCGTTGTAGTCACCTGGGCCGACGTAAGGGGAGTATTTCATCTTGCGTTCGGCGCCAAAGGCGGACATGACGCCGCAAAGACGTTCCGCCCAATCGCTTGGGCGAAATTTCTTCCCTTGTTGGGTGAGGCCGACAATGATGAATGTGGTCGATTCTTGATTTGTCATTGTTCTACTCTGCGTTTTTGGGCGATACGACCTTGCGTTGGCGCATTCTAGCAGAAGCTCGATGTCTTTCCATCACTACGCCGGTCGTCATTCTGGTGGGCGATTTGGCTTGGTCCTGCTGTTCTATACAAGGCCTTGTTTTTCACCTAGAATTTAGCTTTCCGGCGGCATTGGCCGCCGTTTTCGTTTTTTGGGGTTGCCTCATGTCGCATGTCATGAATACCTACGCCCGGTTGCCGGTGACTTTCAGTCACGGAAATGGCTGCCGGATTACCGATACCGAGGGCAAGGAGTATCTGGACGCGTTGTCCGGGATTGCTGTTTCGACGCTCGGTCACGCTCATCCCCGGTTGGTTGCGGCCATTGCAGCTCAAGCCGGGCGCATGCTGCACACTTCCAACCTGTATCGAATTGCTGAACAGGAACAGTTGGCTGACAGGCTCTGTGGGCTTTCGGGCATGCAGGAGGTTTTTTTCAGCAACTCCGGTGCCGAGGCTAATGAGGCGGCGATCAAGCTGGCGCGCTTCTACGGTCACAAGAAGAATATCGAACTACCGACTGTCATCGTGATGGAAAAGGCTTTTCACGGCCGGACGATGGCGACGCTCTCTGCAACAGGCAACCGCAAGGCGCAGGCCGGCTTTGAGCCACTGGTGGCGGGCTTTGTGCGCGTGCCGTACGGTGATCTTGAAGCGATCAAGACGCTGGCTGAGCACAACAATAATATTGTGGCGGTCATGCTGGAGATCATTCAGGGTGAAGGTGGTATTCATCTGGCCGATCCGGTTTTCTATCGCGGTGTGCGCGAACTCTGCGATACGCAGGAATGGCTGATGATCTGCGATGAGGTGCAGTGCGGCATGGGCCGTACCGGCAAGTGGTTCGGCTATCAACAGGCCGGCGTGCAGCCCGACATAGCTACGCTGGCCAAGGGGCTGGGCTCTGGGGTGCCGATTGGTGCCTGTCTGGCTGGCGGCAAGGCCGCAGGACTATTCGGGCCGGGCAATCATGGCTCGACCTTTGGTGGTAATCCGCTGGTGTCGACCGCAGCCCTGACGACCATCGATGTGATCGAGCAGGATGGTTTGCTGGGCAATGCAGAGCGTATTGGCGCCCTGATCCGTAAGCTGTTTGCCGAAGTGCTGGCCGGCGTCAAAGGTGTGGTCGATATTCGCGGGCATGGCTTGATGATCGGCCTTGAACTGGATCGCCCCTGCGGTGCTCTGGTTGGCAAGGCGCTGGCCGCGGGGCTGCTGATTAATGTCACCGCCGACACGGTCATTCGTTTCCTGCCGCCGCTGATTTTCAGTGAAAGCGATGCTCGTGAGCTGGTGGAGCGCACCACGCCACTGATCAAGGAATTTCTGGCTGCTTAATCATGGCAATCAAACACTTTCTGCAATTCAAGGATTTCACCCGTGAAGAGCTCGAATATGTATTCGAGCGCACTGGCTGGATCAAAAATCAGTTCAAGTCCTATCAGAAGTATTGGCCGCTCTCCGACCGTACACTGGTTATGATCTTCGAGAAGGCCAGCACGCGGACGCGTTTGTCGTTCGAGGCTGGCATGCAGCAACTCGGTGGTTCTGCGATCTACCTGAACACTCGCGATTCCCAACTTGGGCGAGGTGAACCGGTCGAGGATGCGGCGCAGGTAATTTCCCGGATGAGCGACATCGTGATGATTCGCACCTTCGAGCAGGAGATCATCGAGCGTTTCGCCGCTAATTCGCGCGTGCCGGTGATCAATGGACTGACCAACGAATATCACCCCTGCCAGATTCTGGCTGACATCTACACCTACATCGAGCATCGCGGCTGCATCCAGGGCAAGACCGTGGCCTGGGTGGGTGATGCCAACAATATGTGCAACACTTGGCTGCAGGCGGCCGAGGTGCTGGACTTCAAGGTTCACGTGTCTACCCCACCGGGTTACGAGATTCAGCCAGAATTGGTCGGCAAGATCGATTCGGCACGATTCAAGGTTTTTGCTGATCCGATGGATGCCTGCCGTGATGCCGATCTGGTGACCACTGACGTGTGGACCTCAATGGGCTTCGAGGCGGAGAACGAGGAACGGATCAAGGCCTTTGCTGACTGGTGCGTCGATGGCGAGATGATGCAGGTAGCTAATCCACAAGCCGTGTTCATGCACTGTCTGCCGGCGCATCGCGGCGAGGAAGTGACTGCCGAGGTGATCGATGGGCCGCAATCTGTGGTTTGGGATGAGGCTGAAAACCGCCTGCACGTGCAGAAGGCGTTGATGGAATATTTGCTGCTGGGCCGGCTTCAGGGCTGAGTGGCGCGGTTAATCGAAACAAGGGAACAGAAATGAGCGACATCAAGAAGGTTGTGCTGGCCTATTCGGGCGGTCTGGATACCTCGGTCATCCTCAAGTGGCTGCAGGATGTTTACAAGTGTGAAGTCGTCACCTTCACGGCCGACCTCGGCCAGGGTGAGGAGCTGGAGCCAGCGCGCGTCAAGGCTTTGAAGGCCGGCATCAAGCCGAAGAATATCTACATCGACGACGTTCGCGAGGAGTTCGTCCGTGATTTCGTCTTCCCGATGTTCCGTGCCAACACCGTCTATGAAGGCGAGTACCTGCTGGGTACCTCAATCGCCCGTCCGCTGATCGCCAAGCGCCTGGTCGAGATCGTCAATGAAACCGGTGCCGATGCAATCTGCCACGGCGCCACCGGCAAGGGCAACGACCAGGTCCGTTTCGAGCTGGGCGCCTATGCGCTGAAGCCGGGCATCAAGGTCATCGCACCGTGGCGTGAGTGGGACCTGATGTCACGCGAGAAGCTGATGGCCTATGCCGAGAAGCATGGCATCGAAATCGACATGAAGCACAAGAAGGGCGGTTCCCCGTATTCGATGGACGCCAACCTGCTGCATATCTCCTACGAAGGTCGTCACCTCGAAGATCCGGCAGCGGAAGCCGAAGAGTCGATGTGGCGTTGGACCGTTTCGCCGGAAAAAGCGCCGAACAAGGCCGAGTATCTCGACCTCGAATTCGCCCAGGGCGACGTCGTCGCCATCAACGGCAAGAAAATGAAGGCCCACGAAGTGCTCGGCACGCTGAACGAGATCGGCGGCAAGCACGGTATCGGCCGTCTTGATCTGGTCGAGAACCGCTATGTCGGCATGAAGTCGCGCGGCTGCTACGAAACCCCGGGTGGCACCATCCTGCTGCGCGCCCACCGTGCCATCGAATCAGTGACGCTCGACCGCGAAGTCGCCCACCTTAAGGATGACCTAATGCCGCGTTACGCCAGCCTGGTGTACAACGGCTACTGGTGGAGCCCTGAGCGCAAGGCGCTGCAGGTGCTGATCGATCACACTCAGCAGACGGTCAACGGTACCGTCCGCCTGAAACTGTACAAGGGCAACGTGATCGTCGTCGGTCGCGATTCGAAGACCGATTCGCTGTTCGACTCGACCATCGCCACCTTTGAGGACGACGCTGGCGCCTACGACCAGCGCGATGCTGGCGGCTTCATCAAGCTGAATGCCTTGCGCATGCGTATCGCGGCCAATCTGGCAGCAAAAAAAGCCGGCAAGCCGGCTGCGAAGAAAGCGGTTGCCAAGAAAGCTGAAGCTGCAAAGCCTGTGGCCAAGGCCGTAGCTAAACCAGCTGCCAAAGCTGCGACCAAGCTTGCTGCCAAGGCGGTTGCAGCCAAAGCGGTTGTCGCCAAGGCCGTGAAAGCGCCTGCCAAGGTGCCGGCTAAAAAACCGGCCGCCAAGAAGAAGGGCTAAGCGATGGAGGGCGGCACCGTATTCGGGCTCAACGAAGAACAGATCGCAGACTTCTTCTCGACCTGGGGCGTTGGCGCCTTCATCCTCTTCATGCTGTTCATCATTGGCGAGATCGCCTACAAATCCAAGGCTGGCAAGACGGGTACCTTTGTACTCTTCTTCGTGCTGGCTTTCGGCATGGTCGGGTTCATCGCCAAATCAGTCATTCAGAAACTCTGGGGTATTTAAATGTCGCAATACGACAATGTTTCCGTGGTCAAGAAGGCCAATGTTTACTTCGATGGTAAGTGCGTCAGCCACACCGTGGTGTTGGCCGACGGCACGAAGAAAACGGTTGGTGTGATCCTGCCGTCCAGCCTGACCTTCAATACCGGCGCACCGGAAATCATGGAAGGCGTTGGTGGTTCCTGCAGCGTCAAGCTGAAAGGCGAAAGTGAATGGAAGACCTACGGCGATGGTCAGTCCTTCAACGTGCCGGGCAACTCCAGCTTCGAAATTGCTTGTGACGAGCCCTATCACTACGTCTGTCACTTCGGGTAATTGCCATGCCGAGTTTTGACTTCACCTCCGAAGCGGACATGGTTGGTCTGAAGAACGCAGTCGACGTCACCTCACGCCAGATCGATAACCGTTACGACTTCAAGGGTACCAGCGCCAAGGTTGAGCTGAACGAAAAGGACAAGGTCATCACCCTCTGGGGCGATTCCGACTTTCAGCTCGACCAGATCAAGGACCTGCTTTTCCCGGCGATGGAAAAGAAGGAGAAGGAAAGCGTCAAGCGACTGGATCACCAGAAGGTGGTCAGCGTCTCCGGCAACAAGGTCAAGCAGGAGATGAAGATCAAGGATGGCATCGACAGCGACCTGGCCAAGAAGATCGTCAAGCTGGTTAAGGACGGTAAGCTCAAGGTTCAGGCCTCGATCCAGGGCGATACTGTGCGTGTCCAGGGGGCCAAGCGCGATGATCTGCAGGGCTGTATTGCTCTAATTACCAAGTCGATTACCGACTTTCCGATCAAGTACGGTAATTTCCGCGACTAAGGTCTGGGTAGCAGTGAATGAAAAACGGGCAGCTTGGCTGCCTGTTTTGTTTTTCAGAAGCGGGCCATCAGCGCCGCAGCCCCTCTATCCATACTGAATAAAGCTGGTTTGACAACTGGCGCATGCGCGGCAGGCGTTCGCCAATCTGCGCTTGCATGACCTCAGGCGTTTGAGCGCTCGGCTGGTCGGCAACCGCGATGGCCTCGTCAGCCCATTGTTCGCACCAGGTAGCAATCATTTCCGGCATCATTTCGACATGGCACTGCATGCCAAGATGTGGTCCGAGGGCGAACATCTGGTTGGCGCAATGGCTACTGGCGAACAAGCGGGTCGCTTCCGTCGGGATGCTGAAGGTTTCGCCGTGCCACTGGAAGACCGTGCTGTTTTCCCCCGCATAGTCGCCAAGCCAGTGGCGGGCAATGGCGTTGTCTTCGCCGTGGACATCGCCCCAGCCAATCTCCTTGACCGGATTTTTCGTGATTCGTCCACCGAATGCCTTGCTCATCAACTGGCCGCCCAGGCAGTGGCCGATGACCGGGATGTCTTTGTCGGCGGCGTCACGAATCAAGGCG
This sequence comes from Ferribacterium limneticum, assembly GCF_020510625.1. NCBI lineage: Bacteria > Pseudomonadati > Pseudomonadota > Betaproteobacteria > Rhodocyclales > Azonexaceae > Ferribacterium > Ferribacterium limneticum. Next base: position 1,239,791 of record NZ_CP075191.1, read on the forward strand.
CAGACCGGTTCGATCCAGGGCAGAGAATCGTTGACGCTCATTGGGCCACCCATGAAACACAGGCCGGAAAACCCATCGGCTGTGCTTGGCACGGCGGCGCCTTCATCAATGGCAATCAATTGCCATGGAATCCCGTGCTGCTCAAGGAATATGGCAAAATAGCCCGGACCTTCAGTAGGGGAGTGACGAAAGATGGCGACTGGTTGCATGGTGAAAATGTCCGGAAAATTGATGCGTCATTCTACGCTGCTCGCTGTGCTGGTGTGTCTGTTTCAGGTGCCAGCGATGGCGCAGGATGTCGGGCTGGCCGGCATCATGGGCAGCAAGGCCATGTTGATGATCAATGGCGGCGAGCCGCAGGCTGTGCCGGTTGGGCAGACAGTGGATGGCGTGAAGGTGTTGTCCATTCAGGGTGATCAGGCAACGATTGAAGTGGGCGGCAAGAAACGTCCGCTGCGGGTTGGTCAACATGCCATTGGCACTTCCAGTGGCGATGGTTCCGGTAAAGTCACCATGACCGCCGATGGGCAGGGCCATTTTTTCACAACAGGAACGGTAAACGGTACTTCAGTCCGCTTTGTCGTTGATACTGGCGCGACATTCATCGCTCTTGGCCCAAGTGATGCGCGACGGATTGGTATTGACCCCAACAAAGGGAAAAAGGCGATGGCGAGTACCGCCAATGGTAATGCGGTCTATATGCGAGTCATGCTTGATACAGTGCGTATAGGAGATATCACATTACATAACGTTGAGGCCGGTATCCTTCCAACCGAAATGCCCGCAGCCCTGCTCGGCATGAGTTTCCTGAATCGGATGGAAATGCAGCGCGATGGCAGTACCATGACACTGAAAAAACGATTTTAGGAGAGAGAAAGTGCCAAAAAGAGATCAGGAAATAGCACTGTTGCGCGAAGAGTTGGAAATGCTGATGGGCGAGCGGCAGGCGCTGTTGCGCGTGGCTGGTGCTTCGGCGGTGCTGATTGCCAGCCTCGACAGCAAGCGATTGCCGCTCGGTGCGATCGAATCGGCTGATCTGGTGGCAACGACGATCAACGATCTTCAGGAAGAAACGCTCCAGGATGCTCTGGCTGCCGTGCACGCCGAAATCGAGGAAGACTCTGCGACGGCATGACGATTGATCTGGAGCGCTTGCGGGCCAGTTTGCTGCCCGAACCGCTGGCTGGTCACTTTGTCCAGGAAGATGGCGTTGCCGACCAGCCGTTGACGCCGGCAGCAGTGCTATTTCCCATCGTGCTGCGCGAAGGCGGGCACACTGTACTGCTGACCCAGCGCACCGTCCATCTGAGGGATCACGCCGGGCAGATCAGTTTCCCCGGCGGTCGAGTCGAGGACGAGGATCTGTCGCCAATCCACACCGCCCTGCGGGAAACGGAAGAAGAAATTGGCTTGTCTCGCGAGCGGGTCGAGATTGTCGGCTTTCTCCCCGAGTATCGAACCGGTACCGGGTTTCGCGTGACCCCGGTGGTGGCGCTGGTCCAGCCGCCTTTCGACCTCCAGCCTGATCCTTTTGAGGTCGCAGAGATTTTCGAAGTGCCGCTTTCATTCTTGCTTGATCCGGCCAATCATCAGCGGCATTCACTGCATTACCGTGGTGCGCTGCGGAATTATTTCGCCATGCCTTATGGCGAGTATTTCATCTGGGGCGCCACCGCCGGCATGATCCGTTCGCTGAGCGAGCGCCTTGGGCTTCTCCAAGCTTCCTGAGCTTGTGGTATCGTGGCGCTTTGAGACACCAAAATAAGCCGAATACGGCAATCCTTGGCACCCCATGAGTCTTCTCTCGCTGATTGCAGTTTTTCTCATCGAGCAGCTGCAACCCCTTGATTACCGGCGTGTTGTCGCTGATCCGCTCGGTGTTTGGGCGGATTTTATCGAATCCCGTTTCAACGCCGGTGCATACCGGCATGGTGTCCTTGCCTGGTGTCTGGCGGTGTTGCTGCCAGTGTTGCTTGTGGCGACCGCTTACGGCTTGCTTTACTCCCTGAACCCGCTCTTCGGCCTGCTGCTCAATATCGGTGTGCTGTACCTGACCATGGGCTTCCGTCAGTTCAGCCATCACTACACCGAAATCCAGCTCGCCTTGCGTCTGGGCGATCTGGAGCGAGCCCGGCAACTGCTCGGTGAATGGCAGGGGCGCTCAACCTACAGCCTCAGCTCGGAAGACATTGCCCGGCTTTCCATCGAGGGGGCGCTGGGGGCTTCGCATCGGCACGTCTTTGCCGTCTTGCTGTGGTTTGTCCTGTTGCCCGGGCCTTGTGGTGCCTTGCTCTACCGTCTTTCCCTGATTGTCCGCGACCGCTGGAATCGTGAAACTGCCAATCAGCGTAATGAATTTCCCATATTTTCCAGACAAGTTTTCGGTATGATCGACTGGTTGCCTTTGCGAGCGACCGCTTCGGCTTTCGCCATTGTTGGCGATTTCGAGGATGCCGCCTATTGCTGGCGTACTCAGCCGGCGCAGTGGCCTGATCGCGACATGGGCATCGTGCTTGCGGCCGGCGCTGGCGCCCTTGGTGTCCAGTTGGGACGGCCGGTGGCTGACGGTGTGGAAGTATCCGATCGTGCCGAGCTGGGTCTGGGTGATCCGGCCGACGTAGATTTTATGCAGAGTGCCGTTGGGCTCGTCTGGCGAGCTACGGTGTTGTGGATGTTGTTGCTCTTTTTGTTGGGGCTCGCCAGTCTGGTGGGCTGAATCAATTTCCAAGTGGAGGTAGTTACATGAGCAGAGATGTTGTCGTTCTGAGCGCAGTTCGTTCCGCTATTGGTGCCTTTGGTGGCGCCCTGGCTGATTTCGAATCTACCGAGCTGGCTGGTATCGTCATGAAGGAAGCGATTGCCCGCTCCGGTGTCGATCCCCAGGCAATCAACTACGTAACCGTCGGCACCACGATGCCTACCGATTCCCGCTACGCCTATGTTTCCCGCGTTGCTTCCATCCAGGCCGGCTTGTCGATGGATTCCGTCGCCATGCAGGTTTCCCGTCTGTGCGCGTCCGGCCTGCAAGGTATCGTGACCACCGCCCAGAACCTGATGTTGGGTGATGCCGATTACGGTATCGGCGGTGGTGTTGAAGTGATGTCCAAGGCGGCCTACCTGATGCCGACGCTGCGTTCTGGCGCTCGCATGGGTGACACCAAGGCCATCGACTCGATGGTTGCCGTGCTGACCGACCCGTTTGGCGTTGGCCACATGGGTATCACCGCTGAAAACCTCGCGGCCAAGCATGGCTTCAGCCGTGAAGACCAGGATGCCTTCGCGGTCGAATCCCAGCGCCGTGCTGCTGCTGCTATCGATGCCGGCTACTTCAAGTCGCAGATCGTGCCGATCGTCAAGCAGACCCGCAAGGGCGAAGTGGTGTTCGACACCGACGAGCACCTGAAGCGTGGCACGACCATGGAGTCCCTGGCCAAGATGAAGCCGGCCTTCAAGAAGGACGGTACCGTTACTGCCGGTAACGCTTCCGGCATCAACGACGGCGCTGCCTTCTTCGTGCTGGCTGCTGCTGATGTGGCTGCCAAGGCTGGTCACAAGGCCCGTGCCCGCATCGCTGGTTACGCCGTTGCCGGCGTGCCGAACGATGTCATGGGCGAAGGCCCGATCCCGGCGACCAAGGCTGCCCTGAAGAAGGCCGGTCTGACCCTGGACCAGATGGATGTCATCGAATCCAACGAAGCCTTCGCTGCCCAGGCACTGTCGGTTTCCAAGGTTCTCGGCCTCGATCCGGCCAAGACCAACCCGAACGGCGGCGCAATCGCCCTCGGTCACCCGGTTGGCTGTTCCGGTGCGTTCATCGCCACCAAGGCGCTGTACGAACTGGAACGCATTGGCGGCAAGTACGCGCTGGTCACCATGTGTATCGGTGGCGGTCAGGGTATTGCGGTCATCTTCGAACGCGCCTAAGCACTTCGAACTGGCTGTACCAGAAACCCGCCGGAGTAATCCGGCGGGTTTTTTTATTTGCACCATCTTGAAAATCTGTCGCACCTTTGCGGTGCGTCAATAGCCAGAAAGTAGTATTCAGCGCATGATTTAAAGCTTGTTTGCGGGTGGCATGGAACCTGCTGAAACCTGTACGAGAGCATCCTCAGCGACGAGTGGAAAAATGAACTTCTATAACGAGATGTATGACGCCAATGGCGGTGTCCGTGCGCATTACAAGGGATATGAAGACTGGTTGAAGGCAACGCCAGGCGAGCGCATCGAGCGCAAGCGGGCCGAGGCGGATCTGGCCTTTCACCGCGTCGGTATTACCTTCGCGGTTTATGGCGAGGAGGCGGGCAAGGAGCGCCTGATTCCCTTCGACATCATTCCCCGCGTCATTCCATCGGCGGAGTGGAAGGCACTGCAGTCCGGACTGCGCCAGCGCGTCAAGGCGTTGAACATGTTTCTGTGGGATGTCTATCACGATCAGGAAATTCTCAAGGCCGGCATCATTCCTGCCGAGCAGGTGCTGAACAATGCCCAGTATCGTCCGGTCATGAAAGGCGTTGATGTGCCGGGAGGGATCTACGCGCATATCACTGGCGTCGATATCGTCCGGGCTGGCGAAGGCGAGTTCTACGTGCTGGAAGACAATCTGCGCGTGCCGTCCGGTGTGTCGTACATGCTTGAAGACCGCAAGATGATGATGCGACTCTTCCCGGAGTTGTTTGCCAAGCACAAGGTGGCACCGGTCCAGCATTACCCGGACATGCTGCTGGAGAAGCTGCGCGCTGTGGCCCCGCAAGGCGTTTCGAATCCAACGGTCGTCGTGTTGACGCCTGGCGCCTATAACAGCGCCTATTTCGAACACACTTTCCTGGCTCAGCAGATGGGTGTCGAACTGGTTGAAGGGCGTGATCTCTTCGTCAAGGACGAGGTGGTCTATATGCGGACGACCCAGGGACCGCAGCGCGTCGATGTCATCTACCGGCGCCTGGACGATGATTTCATGGACCCCACCGTTTTCCGCGAAGATTCCTCGCTTGGCGTGCCGGGCATCATTCGGGCCTACCAGGCGGGTAACGTGACCCTGGCCAATGCGGTGGGTACCGGCGTCGCTGACGACAAGTCGATTTACCCGTACGTGCCGGAGATGATCCGTTTCTATCTCGGCGAAGAGCCGAAGCTGAACAACGTGCCGACCTACATGTGCCGCAAGCCGGACGATCTGGCTTATGTGCTCGATCACCTGCCGGAACTGGTGGTCAAGGAGGTGCATGGTGCCGGCGGTTACGGCATGCTGGTCGGCCCGGCTTCGACCAAGGAGCAGATCGAACATTTCCGCCAGTTGCTGATCGACAAGCCGGATGGCTACATCGCCCAGCCGACCTTGGCGCTGTCCAATTGCCCGACCTTCGTTGAAGAGGGCATTGCGCCGCGTCACCTTGACCTGCGCCCCTTCGTGCTGTCGTCGGGCGAATGCGTCAACATGGTGCCCGGTGGCCTGACCCGTGTTGCGCTGACCAAGGGCTCGCTGGTTGTCAATTCGTCGCAGGGCGGCGGTACCAAAGACACCTGGGTTCTGGAGGATTAAGCCATGCTGAGCCGTACCGCCGATCACCTGTTCTGGATGTCCCGTTATATCGAGCGGGCCGAAAGCCCGGTGTGCCGGGCTTCAGTGCAGGCTAACGTAAGCGCAGCGTACGTTATGCCGGAACTAAAACCTGGTGGATTTGGCGCAGCCAAAGCCGGAGGTTTGCGGCCCGCCGTTCAAGGAGAGACAACATGCTGAGCCGTACTGCCGATCACCTGTTCTGGATGTCCCGTTATATCGAGCGGGCCGAAAACCTTGCCCGTCTGCTTGACGTGACGTGGCAAATGTCACTGGTCCCCCAATCCGAGGAAGCGGCCAACCAAAACTGGAATGCGATCATCGTCCTGAATAGTCTGGAGGATGCTTTTTCTGCCAAGTATTCAGTAGTCAATGGCGAAAATGTCCTGAAATTCATGGTCAGTGATCCGGACAATTACTCGTCCATTCACAGCTGCCTGCGTCTGGCCCGCGAGAACGCCCATGCCGTGCGCGGAACGCTGACCACCGAAATGTGGGAAACCTTGAACTACACGTGGCTGGAAGCCCGGGGGCGGAGTTTTGAGCAACTGATCAGCGCCGGTATCAGTGATTATTTCGAATGGGTCAAGATGCGCTCCTCGCTATCGCGGGGCACCACGCTGGGCACCTTGCTGCAGGACGAGGCCTATCACTTCATCCGTATCGGGACGCTGCTTGAGCGAGCCGACAACACGGCGCGCATCCTCGACTTCAAATACCACGTCCTGCGTCCACAGGGTGACGAAGGGGCCACCGATTTCTACGAGTGGGGGGCCTTGCTGCGCTCGGTCTCGGCTTTCGAGGTCTATCGCAAGGTTTATCGTGACGTGATCACGCCGGACCGGGTGGCTGAACTGCTGATCCTCAACAAGGACATGCCGCGTTCGCTGCATTTCTGCATGAACAGCGTGATCAAGAACCTCGACCTGATCGCCAATCGTCAGTCAGGAGAAACGGCACGCCAGGCCGGATTGCTGCATGCCCAGCTGCATTACGGGCGGATCGAGGACATTCTGGCGCAGGGCTTGCACGAGTGGCTGACCGATTTCATGGATCGGATCTACCTGCTCGGTGATGGCATCAGCAAGGACTTCCTGGTGCCGATGGCCGAGGTGGCCTAGGGAGAGGCTTTTCCTCGCCCGGTGATTCGAGGCCGGGCGGCCTTGCAGACAAAAAAAGCCCGCGATCAACGCGGGCTTTTTTGTTCAGGCAAGGATAGCTTACTTGTTCTTCTTGACGGCCTTGGCGGTGGCGCTGGTGGCCGCAGCCATGTTGTTCTGGGCCATTTCGGTCACTTGCTGGGCAGCCTTGCGCATGTTTTCGAAGGTGCTGGTGGCAGCAGCGATAGCGTTCTGGAAAGCATTGACCGCGACATCGGAACCGCCCGGGGCTGCCTTGGCAGCCTTTTCAAGCATGTCGGCAACGGACTTCTGGAAGTCGCCGAACTGGGCTTCGACCATCTTGGCCATTTGTTCCTGGGTCTGGGTAGAGATTTCGTAGATGGAGCGTGAGTAGGCAACGGCCTTCTCGACGTTCGGCTGGGTCAGGGAAGCCTGGATCGACATGGCTTCCTGCGGATCCTTGGCACCCATCAGCGCCTTGGCGCCGGAGACGGAGTCTTCGATGACGGAGCGGGCGGTTTCAAGGTTCAGGGTAGCGATACGCTCGGCGGAAGCCAGGGCGGTATTGGCAACGGACAACAGAGAATCAATGGCGGCCTTGTTGGCGGCGGCTAACTGCTCGGGATTGATAGACATCGGACGCTCCTAGAAGAGAAAATTAATAATTACAGCAAATCGATTGTAACAGTGTTTTTGCATAAATGTTGCAATGCAGCATTATTGATTTGTTGATTTTTATCAACTCGTTAGCGGATATTTTAGGCAAACAATCGTTTCAAACGAATTGTCCAAAACATGCTCTGAGGTATTCAGAGATTTTAAAAGTACCTGAAATAGTGGAACTGAGCTTGGTTTTTGTCTTTTCTGAAACAATATTTCCGCGAGTTGTACTCCGGGTGTCGAAGCGCTGTGCTCTCGATGAAAAAAGATCGGCTGCCCGTCGCTTATTGAGAACACGCCCTGGCCTCGCAGAACCCGGGTGATAAAATCCGCGGCGTTTCAGCGCGAGTTTTTCCTCGGATCGGACCCCCATGCATTTTGACGTCATCATCATCGGCGCCGGCGCGGCCGGCCTGATGTGCGCCGCGCAGGCGGCTGCCCGCGGACGACACGTGCTGCTGGTCGATCACGCTGAAACGCTCGGCGAACGCATCCGCATCTCCGGTGGCGGGCGCTGCAATTTCACCAATCGCACGGTAAGTGCCGACAACTACCTGTCGCAGAACCCGCACTTTTGCCGCTCGGCACTCGCCCGCTTCTCGCAGTTCGATTTCATCGCGATGATCGAGAAGCGGCGCATTCCCTATCATGAGCGCGAACACGGCCAGCTGTTCTGCGACGAATCGGCCCAGGACATCATCGACATGCTGCGCGATGCCTGTGACGACGGCGGGGTGAAATGGGCTTTCCCCTGCGCCGTGCTGCACATCGAGCGGCAGGGGGGCGAGACGGCCAAGCGTTATTTTGTTGCCACCGAGCAGGGGAATTTTTCCTGCCAGTCTCTGGTGGTGGCCACGGGCGGCTTGGCCATTCCGAAGATTGGCGCCAGCCCGTTTGGTTATCGATTGGCCGAGCAGTTTGGCCTGCCGGTCGTACCGCCCAAGCCGGCCCTAGTACCGTTGGCCCTAGCACCGGAACTGCTTGAACCGATGAAGCCGTTGGCCGGTGCGACGCTGGATGCGATCGCACAGTTCGACGATGCACAGTTCCGCGAGAACGTGCTGATTACCCACCGCGGACTGTCTGGCCCGGCCATCCTGCAGATTTCCAGCTACTGGCAAATGCAGGAATACCGGCAGGGCAAGAAACTGCCGGTGGAAATCAATCTGCTGCCCGCTTTCGATGCCGCGACCTGGCTGGAAGAGCACCGGCAGGGCAGGGTGCATTTGCCCAACCTGCTGGCTGAACACCTGCCGCGGCGTTTTGCTCATGAATGGTGTGCCCTCCAGGGCGGCGAAAAAATGCTGACTCGCCCGATCAGCGAGCTCAGTCGGCGTGATCTGGAGGCGGTTGCCGCCAAACTCAACGCCTGGCCGCTGATGCCGGCGGGCACGCTCGGTTTCGCCAAGGCCGAAGTGACGCTGGGTGGCGTATCGACCGATGCGCTGTCATCGAAGACGATGGAGGCCAAGGCCGCGCCGGGGCTGTTCTTTGTCGGCGAAGTCGTTGATGTCACCGGCTGGCTGGGTGGCTACAACTTCCAGTGGGCGTGGTCGTCGGGCTGGGTGGCGGGGCAGTTCGCCTGAGTTTGGCGCGAGGCTCCGGGCGATATCGAATTTCCCCGAAGTGGCTGGACGTCGATTACTTCTGGTGCTGTTCTTCGGCCGGGCCGCCTTGAAGCGGTAGCCACACCCGGAAAGTGCTGCCCTGGCCGGGTTCGCTATGGACTTCAATGCGCCCGCCATGCTTTTTCACAATGTCGTAAGCAAGCGAAAGACCCAGCCCGGTGCCCTTGCCAACCGGTTTGGTGGTGTAGAAGGGCTCGAAGATGCGCTGCATGACGGCTGGCGTCATGCCCTTGCCGGTATCGGCCACTTCAATCCAGGCCCAGGCATCGTCGTGGCCGGTGCGGACGACGATGGTGCCGCGGCTTTCAATGGCGTGCGCGGCATTGACCAGCAGGTTCATGACCACCTGATCGATCTGCGCGGCAATACACGGGACCAGCGGCAATTCACCCAGTTCGCGGACGACTTCGGCCTTGTATTTCAACTCATGCCAGACCACATTGAGTGTGGCCTCGATGCCGGCGTTGAGATCAGCCTCTTGCCAGCCGGCTTCGTCGACGTGCGAGAAATCCTTGAGATCGCTGACGATTTTTGTGACGCGCCCCAGGCCATCGCGGGATTCGCGCAGCAGATCGGCCAAGTCTTCCTTCAGGTAATCAAAATCGGCGGCGACAAAGTCGGCTTCGCTGGCCTGACCGCTACGGCAGCGTTCAAGCAGTGCAATCATTTGTTCGCTGTAGTTTTTCAGTGAGTTGAGGTTGGAGCTGACAAAACCGACCGGGTTGTTGATTTCATGCGCCACGCCAGCGGCCAATTGGCCAATCGCTGCCATTTTTTCGGATTGCAGCAACTGGCTCTGGGCGTCCTGCAATTCCTGGATTTTGTCACCGAGTTCAAACCAGCGCCGACGCAGCATTTCAAGCATCAGCCAGCCGGCAACCAGGACCAGTATGAAAACCAGTCCGTGGCTGAGTAGCACCCTGTGCCAACCCGCTTGCACGGCCGCCTCGATCGGTGCATTGCGCTGCGAAACGCTGATGCCGCCGCGAATGTCGCCAACCTGATAGCCCTGCTTGCGATGGCATTGCAGGCAGCTTTCCTGCACCTTGAGCGGGGCCATGTAGCGCAACATGTCGCCTTCCGGGCTGGGTTCGATGCCGGAAGTCTCCTTGATGCCCTGTTCGAACGCCTCCAGCGCCTGGCGCTCCCAGCGATCCGGTTTGTTCTCGGGGCGAATGGGCCGCAGACTGGTCAGCCGGAAGACCGCGCCCGACGCGGATTCGGCCATTTCGGCGATCAGGCGCGTCATGTAGGCCGGGTTCACCATGGTCAGTTCAACCCCTTCCGTGGTCGTCACATCACGGTGCGGCACATTCAGATATGGGTTGGGCTGGGTGCGTTCGGTGACCGGCACGTAAATGCCGCCATGACTGGCATTCCAGTTGCGGGTGAGCAGCACCATGCGAAACATGTTGCGAGCTCCTTCGATGGCTATCGCCGTCGTCTGCTGGCGAATTTGCTCGATTTGGGCGTGCAGCGAAAAGGCCACGGCGACTGTCCAGACGACCAATAGCAACAGCCACCATCGCCGTTCGCGAACGAACCGGGGAATGCTGCGGTTGCTGACGGGGGCGATGTGGGCTTCCATGGATTTTCCCGCGCGGAATGAGCTCTGCTAAGCCCGCGCGGGCGCTGCAGCTTCGACCGTTTTTGCCATCGACAGTGCCAAGGCCTCCGCGACCTTGATGCCATCGACGCCGGCTGACAGGATGCCGCCCGCGTAGCCCGCCCCTTCACCGGCCGGGTAGAGTCCGCGCGTGTTGATGCTCTGGTAATCGTCGCCGCGCTTGATGCGGATTGGTGACGAGGTGCGGGTTTCGACGCCGGTCAGCACGGCATCGGCCATGGCGAAGCCGCGAATCTGCTTGTCGAAGGCCGGGATGGCCTCGCGCAGGGCGTCGATGACGTAGGGCGGCACGCAGCTCGACAGGTCGGTCATGTGCACGCCGGGCTGGTAGGAGGGATCGACTTCGCCCAAGGCGGTCGATGGCCGGCCGGCCAGGAAGTCGCCGACGCGCTGGGCGGGGGCGGCGTAGGTGCTGCCGCCGGCCACAAAGGCGGCGGATTCCCATTGGCGCTGAAAGTCGATGCCGGCCAGTGGGTTGGTCCGGTAGTCGCCGGGGAAGTCTTCGGGATTGACGTTGACCACCAGCGCGGCGTTGGCGTTGCGTTCGGCGCGGGAGTACTGGCTCATGCCGTTGGTGACGACGCGGCCTTCTTCCGAAGTGGCGGCGACCACCTGGCCGCCCGGGCACATGCAGAAACTGTAGGCAGCGCGGCCGTTGGCACAGTGGTGGACCAGCTTGTAGTCGGCGGCACCGAGAATTTCGTTGCCGGCATTGGGGCCGAAGCGGGCCTTGTCGATCAGGGCCTGCGGGTGTTCGACCCGGAAGCCGATGGAGAAGGGCTTGGCTTCGATGTAAACGCCCTGCTCGTAGAGCGCCTGGAAAGTGTCGCGGGCACTGTGGCCGACGGCGAGGACGACGTGGTCGGTGGCGATGGTTTCGCCATCGGCCATGACCACGCCGCGCACTTGATGGTCTTCGATGACCAGCCGGTCGACCTTGCTGCCGAAGCGGATTTCGCCACCCAGTTCTGTGATCGTCGCACGCATGTTCTCGACCATCTTGACCAGCCGGAAGGTGCCGATGTGCGGTTTGCTGACGTACATGATCTCTTCCGGCGCGCCGGCCTTGACGAACTCTTCGAGCACCTTGCGGCCGTGGTGCTGCGGGTCCTTGATCTGGCTGTAGAGCTTGCCATCCGAGAAGGTGCCGGCGCCGCCTTCGCCGAACTGGACGTTCGATTCCGGGTTGAGCTTGTTCTTGCGCCACAGGCCCCAGGTGTCCTTGGTCCGCTCGCGCACGGCCTTGCCGCGTTCGAGAATGATCGGCTTGAAGCCCATCTGGGCCAGGATCAGCCCGGCCAGCAGGCCGCAGGGGCCGGTGCCGATGACGACCGGGCGGCTCTTCAAATCAGCCGGGGCCTGGGTTACGTATTTGTATTGGGTGTCCGGCTTGGGAACGAGATGACCATCGGTACCAAAGCGCTTGAGCAAGGCTGCTTCGTCGCGCACTTCCAGATCAACCGTATAAATCAGCGTGATGGCCGATTTCTTGCGCGCATCGTAGCTGCGCTTGAAGATCGTGAAATCGAGCAGTTCGCCGTCGGCTATGCCGAGGCGCTGGCAGATGGCCGGGCGCAGGGCGTCCTTGGCGTGGTCGAGCGGCAACTTCAGTTCGGTCAGTCTCAACATGCGAATACTCTCAGCGTTCCTTGAACTGCTTGTGGCAGGTCTTGCAGGCTTCGTGAACGGCCTCGTAGGCCTTCTCCACCTGTGCCTTGTCCTTGCCCTGAGCGGCAGTCCGCAGGGTGTCGGTGGCCGTGATGAAAGCCTGCTTGTTCTTCTCGAACTGTTCCGGCTGCTTCCAGACTTCCGGTGTCGCCTTGGTCGGTGGGTAATGGGTGTCCGGGCCGAAATGCGACCAGGGGGCATCGCGCTTGGCCATCAGCTTGTCGGCCAGTGCGGCAAATTTATCGGCCTCGTAGCGCCCCTCGCGCAGCATCACACCCATGGGCTCGAAAGTCTTGACCATCTCCTTGAACGCCATTTGGCGCTGCTTCACCGGTTGTCCCGGCCGCGTATCCTCGACCTCGCCACAGGCGGCAAGCATGGCTGCGGAGAGCAGCAAAAAAAGGCGAGGTTTCAAGGGTTTGAACATGACAGGCAATCGGTAGCGGGACGGAACCCGGAGGCAGAGATTATACGGGGTCCGGCTTGGCGACGCTGAAAGCCCGCTGGCGGCAGGCTTGGCCTGTCTGGACGTGTCAGGCGTTCTTCATGGCCAGGAATTCATCGATCAGCCGAACCAGAATTTCCTCTTCATCTTCTTCATTCAGTCCAAGCAGTTCGGCAACCAGCTTGACCTTGCCGGGGCTGACCTTGCTGCGGGCGGCAGGGGAGGGTGCGGCAACGGGCGTGCTCGGTGCATCCTCCCAAGGCAAAACGGTAACTGCGGCGGGCCCCTGGGCGCTTGTGGTCGCGCCGTTCATCGCTGGTTCGCTAGCGGGGGCGGCTTCTTCGGTTTTCTTGCGACGACCGGTCGCCTCGGAAAGCGCATTGTCGACGACCTTCTTGGAGACCTTCTCGCCTTCCGGCAACTGCTCAATCTGATCGATCAGCGATTCGGCCTTGGCTTCGTTCTTCTTGGCCAGCTTCTCCAGCTGGACGGCGGTGCCGGTGCTGGAGATCTTTCCCGAATCGAGCAGGGCGGTGACTTTTTCCGACAAGTTGGCGGCAGCAGTGGCCTGGCTGAGCCAGGTCGGTGCGCGGCCGAAGTATTGGGCGGCCTCTTCCAGTGTCGCGAAGTGTTCGGAGATGGTCTGGATGGCATTGGCCATGTCGCGCGGTTCGAGCGCCGAACGAACGCCCAGGCCGATGTTTTCGAAGACCTGGACTTTGAGCATTTCATCCGGATCGCAAGCGCGGATTACCACGGGGATGGTCTTTTCACCGGCGGCAATGGCCGCCTGGCGGCGACGTTCGCCAGCAATGACAGTGTAGTTCCCGGCCGCATCGGCTGGGCGAACCACGATGGGTTGAATGAGGCCAATCTTCTCGATCGAGTTGATCAGGCCCTTCAGATTGTCTTCGTTGATGTTCTGCCGGGCATGCTTCGCATCGGGTTTGAGTGTCGTGATGTCGACGATCTGGAATTGCAAGGAACTGTCTTTGAAGGTCATGGCCGATCTGCGGTTCAGGTGGGGGTTGGCTTCTGGAACCCGGTGCGCCAGGCAACTTCAGAAGCTCAGGGGAAGGGGCGGCATGTTCGTCTTTTTTTGCCCGATTTTCAACCCGAATGCTGTTGGGCTGTAGAGCGCAGTTCGCTCAAACCAGAACGTGCCGGGTCGCTTTGAAGTAGTCGTAAATCTGCTGTTCGATGGCCGGGTCTATCATGACCTCGGGCCGCTTGCCATTCGGGCAGGCCAGCCGTGGCGTCGTGCCGAACAGGCGGCAGACCAGGGGGCGCTCGGCATAAACCTGACAGCCATTTTTTCCGAGGTGCGGGCAGTTGAGTTCGGCCAGGGCCTGCGCATGCTCGGCTTCGGTCTTGAACGGAAGGCGGGCCATTTCCTCACTGGAGGCAGTGACCGGGCCGCAGCAATCGTGGCAGCCGGGAACGCACTCGAAGGCAGGAATGCGTTGGCGCAGAGAGCGGATCTTCTGGCTGTTGGGCGTCATTGGAAGCCTGGCGTCACGCAGGCGCGCCCAGGAGTCCGGGGCTTAATCGTCCTCTTCCTCTTCATGCGCCCGGAGCAAGCCTTCCGCGTTCCGTTCAAAATAGAGTTCAATCGCCTCGCGCAAGTTGGCAACGGCCTCGGCATCGGTTTCGCCATCGCTGGCGACATCGATATCCAGGCAGCGGGCGATAAAGAGGTCACCTTCCGGATAAACCTCGTATTTGATTTTGTAGGGTGTAGATTCGTTCATTGGGCAGTGTCCGCGACTGGCAGGCGTAGCGGGTTTCTTGAAAACCCGAATTATCGGTCAAGCCAAAGCCGGGCAGCAAGCAAGGGCGACTCTTCGCCAGACGCTTATCGCTCACCATTTTTGGAGATATCGTATCGCCATGAAACAGACAATCAGCTTCATTACCCTCGGTGTCTCCGATCTGGCCCGCAGCCGGGCTTTTTACAAGGCCCTGGGTTGGCAGGAATCTTCGGCCAGCCAGGAGGCGATTGCCTTCTTTCAGGCCGGCTCGGTGGCGTTTGCCTTGTTCCAGCGGGAGGCGCTGGCCGAGGATGCGGCGGTGTCGCCCGCAGGGAGCGGGTTTTCCGGCTTTACGCTGGCCCACAATGTGCCCTCGGAGGCAGCGGTGATCGCGACACTGGAAGAGGCAGTCGCCGTTGGCGCGACCCTGGTCAGGCCGGCGGACAAGGTTTTCTGGGGCGGTTTTCGCGGCTACTTTGCCGACCCGGACGGTTTTTTGTGGGAGGTCTGCCACAACCCCTTCATCGAGCTCGATACGGATGGTTTCGTCAAACTCCCCCCGGTTTTGTAATCAGGCGCCCAGTCGCCGGAACTGCACCAACTTGGCGCGCGCCTTGTGTCATCGGGCTTTCATCAGGTGCGTGCAAAAATTGGGTCTATTGAAAAACAATGACTTGCAAGCTGGTTCGCGTCTTGCTTTTAAGCTGCTAGTCATTATGTCTGGAGCAAGCCTGTGTCGATCCACGTCGCCCTGAATCATGTCACCCGTTACAGTTACGATCGCCTGATCAATCTCGGGCCGCAGGTCATTCGTCTGCGGCCCTGTCCGCATTCACGGACCCGCATCCTGTCTTATTCGCTGAAGATCGGGCCGGAAAAGCACTTCGTTAACTGGCAGCAGGACCCGCAGGGCAACTACCTGGCCCGCCTGGTTTTCCCGGAGAAGACGCGCGAATTCAGCATCGAGGTCGACATGGTGGCCGAGATGTCGGTCATCAATCCCTTCGACTTCTTCCTCGAAGACCATGCCGAGAAGATTCCCTTCGCCTACGAGGCCTGGGAACGCCACGAACTGACGCCCTACCTGCACAAGCTGCCGGAAACGCCCGAGCTCAAAAAGTACCTGGCCGGCATCTCGCGCGAGCCGCTGCGCAGCGTCGATTTCCTCGTCGCCCTCAACGCCAACCTGCAAAAGGCCATCGGCTACACCATCCGCATGGAACCGGGCGTCCAGACCCCGGAAGAAACGCTGACCAAGCGTACCGGCTCGTGCCGCGACTCGGCCTGGCTGCTCGTCCAGATCCTGCGCCACCTCGGCCTGGCCGCCCGTTTCGTTTCCGGCTACCTGATCCAGCTCACCGCCGACGTCAAGTCGCTCGACGGCCCGTCCGGCCCGGAAGCCGATTTCACCGACCTCCACGCCTGGGCCGAAGTCTATCTGCCGGGCGCCGGCTGGATCGGCCTCGACCCGACCTCTGGCCTGTTTGCCGGCGAAGGCCACATCCCGCTCGCCTGCACACCGGAGCCGGGTTCGGCCGCGCCGGTCACCGGCAGCCTCGACGAATGCGAAACCGAGTTCTCGCACCACATGCAGGTCACCCGCATCTGGGAAGCGCCGCGCGTCACCAAGCCTTACACCGATGAACAGTGGAGCGAGATCGAAAACCTCGGCCACCAGATCGACGACACCCTCGGCAAGCGGGACGTCCGCTTGACCCAAGGTGGCGAACCGACCTTCGTCGCCGTCGACGATCCGGATGGCGCCGAATGGAACACCGCCGCCCTCGGCCCGACAAAACGCATTTTCGCGGCCGACATCTTCCATCGCCTGCGCGAAAAATACGCCCCGAACGGCCTGATGCACTTCGGTCAGGGCAAGTGGTATCCCGGCGAACAGTTGCCGCGCTGGAGCCTGAATTGCTTCTGGCGCAAGGACGGCGAGCCGATCTGGAATGCGCCCGAGCTGTACGCCAACGAAAGCGTCGATTACGGCGCGACGGCCGAACACGCCCAGCGTTTCCTCAAACGCGTCGCCGAACGCCTGGGCATGACTTCGGATTACGTCTTCCCGGCTTTCGAGGACGTTTATTACTACATGTGGCGCGAGCGCCGCCTGCCGGGTAACGTCGATCCCTTCGACTCCCGCGTCGACGACGCGCTGGAGCGCGAGCGCCTGATGAAGGTGTTCACGCAGGGCATGACCTACACCGTCGGCCATGTGCTGCCAATCATGAAGAACGTCTGGAACCAGTGGCAGACCGGTCCGTGGTTCCTGCGTGCCGAGCGCTGCTACCTGTTCCCCGGCGATTCGGCCATGGGCTACCGTTTGCCCTTCGACTCGCAGCCCTGGACGGCGACCAGCGACTATCCCTACGTCAATGTGCCAGATGCCGAAATGGCGACCGATCCGCTGGCCAGTTGGGCTGCGCTGCGCGCCCGCGTCAGCGGCGAAACTGGCGTCCGCGAGCCGCAGATGCAGAGCCGCCATTCGGGTAGCGTCGGCACCGCCGGCGGCGAGTCCGGCGATGGCAAGGTCCGGCCGTGGGAAAAGCCGACCGAAACGATGCCGCGCTTCAAGGAATCGGCCGGCTGGATCACCCGCCTCGCCATGTGCGCCGAGCCGCGCAACGGCCGTCTCTACGTCTTCATGCCGCCGACCGAGAAGCTCGACGACTATCTCGAAATCGTCGCCGCCGTCGAAGCAACGGCCGAAGAGATGAAGATGCCGGTCATCATGGAAGGCTACGAGCCGCCGTCCGACCCGCGCATGACCCACTTCCGCGTCACGCCCGACCCCGGCGTCATCGAAGTCAACATCCACCCGGCCAAGTCCTGGGATCAACTGGTCGACCAGACCACCCACCTCTACGAGTCGGCCCACTACTCGCGCCTGACCACCGAAAAGTTCATGGTCGACGGGCGTCATACCGGTACCGGCGGCGGCAATCACTTCGTGCTTGGCGGCGCCACGCCGAACGATTCGCCCTTCCTCCGCCGGCCGGACCTGCTCAAGAGCCTGATCGCCTACTGGCACAATCATCCGAGCCTGTCCTACCTGTTCTCCGGCCTGTTCATCGGCCCGACCAGCCAGGCGCCGCGCGTCGATGAAGCCCGCAACGACAGCCTTTACGAGCTCGAAATCGCCTTCAAGCAGATTCCGCAGCCGGGTGGCGTCGTCCCGCCGTGGCTCATCGACCGCATCCTGCGCAACCTGCTCACCGATGTCACCGGCAACACGCACCGTTCCGAGTTCTGTATCGACAAGCTTTACTCGCCGGACGGCCCGACCGGACGCCTCGGCCTGCTTGAACTGCGCGCCTTCGAAATGCCGCCGCACGCCCGCATGTCGCTCGCCCAGCAACTGCTGCTGCGCGCCCTGATCGCCCGCTTCTGGGAAACGCCCTACGAGCCGGCCCGCCTGGCCCGCTGGGGCACCGAGTTGCACGACCGCTTCATGCTGCCCTTCTACGCCGAGCAGGATTTCAAGGACGTCATGCAGGAAATGGCCGAGGCCGGCTTCGCCTTCAAGGCCGAATGGTTCGCCCCGCACTTCGAATTCCGCTTCCCGAAATACGGCGATTTCGCCGTCAAGGGCATGGAGTTCGAACTGCGTCACGCGCTTGAACCCTGGCACGTCACGGGCGAGGAGGGCGGGGCTGGAACCACGGTGCGCTACGTCGATTCCTCGGTCGAGCGCGTCCAGGTCAAGATCAAGGGCATGGCGCCCGACCGTTACGTGCTGACCTGCAACGGCGTTCCGGTGCCGCTGCAGAACACCGGCACCAACGGCGAGTTCGTCGCCGGCGTGCGCTACCGCGCCTGGCAGCCGGCGTCCTGCCTGCACCCGACCATCGGCGTCCATGCGCCGCTGGTCTTCGACATCGTCGATACCTGGATGCAGCGTTCGCTCGGCGGTTGCCAGTACCACGTAGCGCACCCGGGCGGGCGCAGTTTCGACACCTTCCCGGTCAATGCCTTCGAGGCTGAAAGCCGCCGTCTGGCGCGCTTCTTCCGCTTCGGCCACACGCCGGGCAAGCTGCAGGTCAGGGCGCCTGAGGTCAGCGGGGAGCACCCGTTTACGCTAGACTTGCGGCGGTTTTGATCAAAAAATCGGGCTGCCTGCAGAACGGGCCGGAGACGGTAATAGCGTTCAGTTAAGCATCGTTCCCGCTTTCGCGGGAACGACAAATTCCAGAAATCCCACTGACTGAATGGCATTGCGCCGGAAACGGCCTGTTTTCGCTGGTAAAAGATAAATGGTTCGCACGCTCCTGACGATTTACCCCAACAGTCCCCGCCGCTACGACGAAATGCTGACGGCGAAGGGCGATGTGCGTCCGCATTGGGCGCCGTTCCTGAACCATCTCGATACGCTGACGCCGGAAGAAATGCGTCGGCGTCTCGATTTTGCCGAGCAGCGGATTCAGGAAAATGGCGTCACCTACAACGTCTACGCCGACCCGAACGGCGGTGACCGGCCATGGGCGCTCGACCCGCTGCCGCTGATCATTCCGCCTGAGGAATGGGCCGAAGTGTCGGCCGCCGTCGCCCAGCGCGCCACCCTGCTCAATGCCATCCTGGCCGACCTTTATGGCGAACAGACCTTGCTCGCCGAGGGGCTGCTGCCACCGGCGCTGGTCTATGGTCAGCACGGCTATTTGTGGCCTTGCCGCGGCATCAAGCCGCCGGGCGGGGTCTGGCTGCATCATTACGCCGTCGATCTGGCTCGCTCGCCCAATGGCCGCTGGTGGGTCATCGCCGACCGCACGCAGGCGCCGTCCGGGGCCGGTTATGCGCTGGAAAACCGGCTGGTCGTCTCGCGCGTCTTTCCCGAAATGTTCCGCGACCTGCGCGTCCAGCACGTCGCCGACTTCTTCCGCGACCAGCTCGACGGCCTCTCCGCGCTGGCGCCGGTCGAGGGCGACGAGCAGCCGCACATGGTGCTGCTGACGCCGGGGCCGTACAACGAAACCTATTTCGAACACGCCTACCTGGCCCGCTACCTTGGTTTTCCGCTGGTCGAGGGGCAGGATCTGACGGTGCGCGGCGACACGGTTTACCTGAAAACCTTGCGTGGCCTCAAGCGCGTGCATGTCATCCTGCGCCGCCAGGACGACGCCTATTGCGACCCGCTCGAACTGCGCGGCGAATCGGCGCTCGGCATTCCGGGGCTGGTCAATGTGGCGCGCGCCGGCCGCGTCGTCATCGCCAATGCGCTGGGCAGCGGCCTGCTCGCCTCGGGCGCGATCATGGGCTTCCTGCCGGCCATCTGCCGACGCCTGCTCGGCGAAGAACTGGCCATGCCGTCGGTCGCCACCTGGTGGTGCGGCGAAAAGCCGGCGCTCGATTTCGTCAAGGAAAACTTTGACGATCTTGTCATCAAGCCGGCCTACCCGACGCAGAACATGGAGCCGGTTTTCGGCAACGAATTGAAGGGCGAAGCGCGCGCCGAGATGCTGCACCGGATCGAGGCGCGACCGCATGCCTACGTCGCCCAGGAAATGATCAACCTGTCGCAGGCGCCAACCTGGAGCCGGGCCCACGAACGTCGCCTGCTGGCCCGCCCGGTTGGCCTGCGCGCCTATGCCGTGACCACGCCGGATGGCTACTCGGTGATGCCGGGCGGCCTGGCCCGGGTGACGACCGGGGCCGGCGCCCGCATCATTTCCATGCAACGCGGCGGTGCCTCGAAGGATGCCTGGGTGCTGACCAAGGGCGCGGTCAGCCAGTTCTCGATGCTCAAGCCCTCGGTCGGCGTGCGCGACCTGGTGCGGGCCGGCGCCAACCTCAGCTCGCGCGTCGTCGAAAACCTCTTCTGGCTTGGCCGCTATTCCGAACGTTTCGACGACAGCGCGCGCATGCTGCGCGTTGCGCTATCGCGCGTCGTCGTCGGCGGCGGGCAGAAGACGCCGGTGGTGGTCTGGGCCATGGAACTGGCGCGGCGCCTCGGTGTTCTGCCCGAAATCGGCGAGGACACCGAAATCAAGGAAGGCAGCGAACACGAATTGCTGGAAGCCATCTACGACCCGGCGCAACCGGGCGGGCTGGCCAGCAATATCCGCAGCCTGATGTGGTCGGCAACGCATGTGCGCGAGCGCCTGTCGCTCGACCACTGGCATTCGCTGAACCGCCTGCAGCGCGACCAGCAGGCCGCGCTGAAAGTGCATCCGACGCTGACCGAAGCCATCGCCTTCCTCGACCGCGTGCTCGGCGTTTCGTCGTCGCTGACCGGCTTCGCCATGGACAACATGACGCGCGACGACGGCTGGCGTTTCCTGATCATCGGCCGCCGCCTCGAACGGCTGTCCTTCCTGGCAATGAGCGTGGCGCATTTCCTGCGCATGCCGTCCTCGCGTGGGGCCGGCTCGCTGGAGTGGCTGCTCGAACTGTCCGATTCGATCATCACCTACCGCTCGCGTTACTCCCGCCAGCCGGAGTTGCTGCCGGTCATCGACCTGCTCGTCTTTGACGACAGCAACCCGCACGGTGTCGTCTTTCAGGCCAAAGTGCTGATGCGCTACCTCGAGCGCATGGCCCGCGAACTTGGCGTGAGTTTCGAGGAGGGCCTGGCCGAAGCCCTGGAGCGGCTGCACGGCTTCGATCTTGAGCGGCTGGAAAATATCGAGTTTGACGACTCGATGGATTGCCCGCCCTGCGAAGAACTTGCCGATCTGCTGCAAGGCCTCGACAGTGCCGCAGCGCAGCTTTCCGCGGCGCTGGGCATGCGCTACTTCACCCATGTCGGCGATGTCAGCCGGCAGACCATGGCGGTTTGATCATGTCGGCTGTCCGTTACCGCGTCCTGCACGAAACCCGTTACGACTACGGCAGCGCCGTGTCCTTGTCGCAGCAGCAACTCCACCTGTCGCCGCGCGTTCTCGAGTGGCAGCAGGTCGAGGAGCAGCGCATCGACATCGAGCCTGTGCCCACCTGGCGGCGCGACGGGCGCGATGCCTTTGGCAATCCGGTGACCTGGATGGCTTTCCATGCCCCGCATGAAATGCTCTTCATTCGTTCGGTGATGGTGGTGGCCGTGACGCCCCACCGCCCCAAAGTGCTGGCGGACTCCCTGCCCTGGGAGAAGGTGCGCGACCGCCTGGCCTACGACTCGACCGACCCCTTGCCGGAAGATCTCGACGCGACGCGCTTCCTGTTCGAAAGCCCGCATGTCCGCGTCAAGCACGAACTGGCCGACTACGCGGCCGACTGCTTCCCGCCGGGCCGGCCGGTGCTGGTCGGCGCCAAGGCCTTGATGGCCAAGATTTTCCACGAATTCACCTTCGATCCCGAGGCGACCACGGTGTCGACGCCGGTGCTCGAAGTGCTTGAAAACAAGCGCGGCGTCTGCCAGGACTTCGCCCACCTGATGATCGCCTGCCTGCGTGCCTTGGGGCTGGCCGCCCGCTATGTCAGCGGCTACCTGCTGACCCGGCCGCCGCCGGGCAAGCCGCGCCTGATCGGTGCCGACGCCTCGCACGCCTGGGTCTCGGTCTATTCGCCGGGCAGCCAGGAGGACGGGAGCGACTGGGTCGATTTCGATCCGACCAACGACCTGCTGCCGGATACCGAGCACATCACCCTGGCCTTTGGCCGCGACTTCTCCGACATCTCGCCGCTGCGCGGCATCATCCTGGGCGGTGGCGGCACCGAACCCGATGTCGCGGTCACCGTCGTTCCGCTCGACGAGGAAGACATTCCCGACGAGCTGCTCGACGAGCCGGACGCTGCAGCGAAGAAGGCATGACGAAACAAGTCGCCATCATCGGGGGCGGACCGGCCGGCCTGATGGCGGCTGAAATGCTGGCTGCAGCCGGCGGTCTGGCGGTGACGGTGTTCGATGCCATGCCCTCGGTCGGCCGCAAGTTCCTGATGGCTGGCAAGGGCGGGATGAACATTACCCATGCCGAGCCGCTGGCTGATTTCGTCAGTCGCTACGGCGAGCGTGCGGACCAGATCGCGCCACTGCTTGACGCTTTCGGGCCGTCGGCTTTGCGTGAGTGGATACGCGGCCTGGGTATCGAAACCTTCGTCGGCACCTCCGGCCGGGTCTTTCCCACTGAAATGAAAGCGGCGCCAATGCTCCGCGCCTGGCTGCATCGCCTGCGCAGCCAGGGCGTGCATTTCCAGGTCCGCCATCGCTGGCTGGGCTGGGCCGATGACCAGCTGCGTTTCGCAACGCCGGCTGGTGAGATCGCTGTCGAGGCCGATGCGGTGGTGCTTGCGCTGGGTGGCGGCAGTTGGGCCAAGCTCGGTTCGGATGGCCGCTGGGTGCCCTTGCTGCTTGAGCGCGGCGTGTCGGTGGCGCCACTAAGGCCGAGCAACTGCGGCTTTGATGTGGCGTGGACGCCTTATTTCAGCGAGCGTTTTGCCGGTGAGCCGGTCAAGGCTGTAGTTGCCTCCGTGGGCGCGCAGCGCCAGCAGGGTGAATTCAACATCACCGCAACGGGTATCGAGGGCGGCCTGATCTATGCGCTGTCGGCACCGCTGCGCGATGCGCTGGCGCGCGATGGCCAGGCGGCCCTGACGCTGGACCTGGCGCCCGGTCGCAGCCTGGAAAAACTGGCGGCGGAACTCTCCCGGCCACGCGGCCGCGATACGCTGGCCAACCATCTGCGGCGGCGGGCCGGCATCGAAGGTGTCAAGGCGGCCCTGCTCAGGGAGTTCTGCCCGGCCGAGACCTTGAATGCCGCCACCAGTCTGGCTGCTGCCATCAAGGCCTTGCCGCTGCCGGTGACGGCGACCCGGCCGATTGATGAAGCGATCAGCACGGCCGGTGGCGTGGCTTTCGAAGGACTGGACGAGCACCTGATGCTGCGCAGCCAGCCCGGCGTGTTCTGCGCCGGCGAAATGCTCGACTGGGAAGCGCCGACGGGCGGCTATCTGCTCACTGCCTGCCTGGCCAGCGGCCGCGCCGCCGGCTTGGGCGTGCGGCACTGGCTGGGGGCCTGAAACGGATTTTTACCGGGCCCGATATTGATCGAGGAATAGCAGCGCATCCTCGAAGTCGAACGATGAAACCAGTCCTTCGAACTCCGGGTAAGCCGGCCCAAGCACCTGTTGCAAGGTCTTGGCTTCCAGACGAACCAGTTCCTGGACACTGATTTCTCCCTGCTGTAATTCGCGCCGGACATGCTCGATCAAGGCGGCGGTGGCTGAAGCATCACCAACTTTGGCGCCCGGCTGTTCGCTGGCCTTGAGCACGGCGAGTTGCTGGTGCAGCGATAGATAAGCCTCTTCCGTCTGCTCGATCAATGGTTCGATGTGCTCGATCGGGCACTCTTCCTTGATGGCTATTTCAAGGACCATGGCCGTCTTGTGGATGTGCACCGCGCCCAGCGTGGCGGAGACGCCTTTCAGCGAGTGGGCCAGGCGGCGCGCCTCATCGTGGTTGCCAGTGGCCAGATTCTCGCGAATCCGTGCAAAGTCTCCGAGGTGGTTTTCGGAGAACTTGCCGAGCAGGCGGAGGTAGCTCTCCATGCGGCCACGCACGGCCTGCAGGCCAAAACGGCTGTCCAGACCGCTGATGTGGGCCAGCACATCGATGCTTTCCCGAGGGCTGGCCGAGGCGGGCTGGATGCTTGCCTGGGGCGGTAGCCAGCGGGCGAGGGCGGCAAAAAGCACATCGGGAGCGACCGGCTTGGCGACGTGGTCGTTCATGCCGGCGGCGAGACAGGTGTCCCGGTCTTCGTCGAAGGCATTGGCCGTCATCGCCAGGATGGGAATCTTGCCCCAGCCGGGCAGGGTGCGAATCTGGCGGGTGGCTTCCAGACCATCCATGACCGGCATTTGCATGTCCATCAGGATCAGGTCGTAATGTTGCCGGCGAGCCAGGCTCAGGGCTTCGGCGCCGTTATTGGCCAGATCGACCTTGAGACCGGCACCGTGCAGCAAGTCGGTGGCGACTTCGGCATTGATCGCGTTGTCTTCGGCCAGCAGGATATGCGCCCCAAGCTGATGTGTCGTCGACGCAGGCTTGCCGGTATCGGCCGGGGTTTCGCTAGTGCCGACGGCTAGCCGGGCGGTGAACCAGAAGGTGCTGCCTTGCCCGGGCTGGCTGGTGAACCCGATCTCGCCCTGCATCGCTTCGGCCAGACGCCGGCTGATCGCCAGCCCCAGCCCGGTGCCGCCGTAACGACGGGTGGTCGAGGTGTCGCCCTGTTCGAAGGGCAGGAAGAGCCTTCCTTGTTCCTCCGGTGCGACACCGATGCCGGTATCGCTGACTTCGCAGCGGATCAGGACGTCTGTGCCGGTTTGTTGAAGCAGTTGGGCGCGAACTTCAATTTTGCCGCGCTCGGTGAATTTGATCGCATTCGACAGGAAATTGAGCAATATCTGCTGGACCCGCAGCGGGTCACCGGACAGCGCCGGCGGCAAGGCCGGGTCGAGCACGCAGGTGACCGGCAGGTGCTTGGCCTCGGCGCGCTGGGCGACCAGTTCGCAGGCGGTGGAACAGAGCTGGGCCAGGGAAAATTCGGTATTTTCGAGCAGCAGTTTGTCGGCTTCGATTTTCGAAATATCGAGTACGTCGTTGATGATCGACATCAGGTGATGGGCGGCATCGGTCACCTTGGCCAGGCGCTTTTGCTGCGCCGGCTCGCTGGTGCTGCGCTGGGCCAGATGGGTGAGGCCGATGATGGCATTCATCGGGGTCCGGATTTCGTGGCTCATGTTGGCCAGGAAGGCCGTTTTTGCCCGGCTGGCTGATTCGGCCTCATCCTTGGCCTGATGCAGTTCCAGGGTGCGTTCGCTGACAAGTTTTTCCAGATGCTGGCGGTAGGTCGCCAGTTCGGACTGGATACGCTTTTTCTCCGTGACGTCTTCCTTGATCGCGAGGTAGTGGGTGATTCGCCCGTCGGGCTGGCGTACCGGCGAGATGATGGCGAATTCCTCGTAGATCGAGCCATCCTTGCGCCGGTTGAGAAACTCGCCCCGCCATACCTCGCCGCGTCCCAGGGTTTGCCAAAGATCGTCGTAGGAATCGCTGGGGGTCCTTCCGGAGTGCAGCACGCTCGGGTTGCAGCCGATGGCCTCGCTGCGCGTGTAGCCGGTGTTGCGGACAAAAGCTTCGTTGACGTACTCGATCTTGGCCGCCACGTTGGTGATGACGATGCTGTGCGGACTTTGCTCGATGGCCAGCGACAGCTTGCGCAACTGTTCTTCGGCCTCGCGGCGCTCGGTAACGTCCTGGACCGTGCCGACCGCGAAGGCTGCCACGCCTTCATCGTTGCTGCGGATATGAGCCCGCTCGCGCACCCAGCGTACTTGCTGGCCGATGCTGATCCGGTGTTCGCTGTCGTAGGGCTGGCCCCGAAGTGCGGCATTCCAGTCGGCCTGGACCCGTTCGCGGTCATCCGGGTGAATGAGCGCGAGAAAGTCGACCAGTTTCAGCGGGTGATCCTTGGATAGGCCGAATATCTGGTAGACCTCATCGCTCCAGGTCAGCTTGTCGGTCAGTATGTCCAGCGTCCAGCTGCCCAGATGGGCGATAGCCTGGGCTTCCTTCAGCGCCGCTTCGTTCCGGCTCAGGCGTCGTTCGAAATGCTTGCGCTCAGTGACGTCCTGGCTGGTGCCGAAGAGGCGGGCGACCCGGCCGTTGGCGGCAATTTCGATCTGCCCGGCGCCGTGCAGCCAGCGGACTTCGCCATCGTTGCGGCGGATGACGCGGTATTCGGTATCGAAAGGCTGCCGGCCACGGAAAACGTGATCGCGCGAATAGTCGGTCATGCGCTGGCGGTCATCGGGGTGGATCAGCGCCAGCCAGGTCTCGGTGTTGATCGACAGGCCGGCTTCGATGCCGAGTAGTTCGTTGTGCGTTGGCGAGCCACTCAGGGTGTCGGTGGCCGCATCGAAGGTAAAGTGCCCGATCCTGGCCAGCCGCTGGGCCTGGAGCAGCATTTCCTCGCTGCGCGCCAGCGTCTGCCGGGAGCGCTGCATGCCGATGCCCAGGCCGAGCTCCCCGGCCAGATTGCAGAGCAGGGCGATCTCGTCATCATCAAAGGGATCGATGCGGCTTGAGTAGAGGCTGAGAACGCCGACGATCTTTCCGTCCACCCGGAGCGGGAGGGCGATTGACGAGCGAAAGCCGAGGGTTTTTGCCGCTTCTCGCCAGGGGGCGAATGCAGGATCTGTTTCTGTGTCGCGAACGATGCTCGGCACGCCGGTGCGCAGGGCGCGACCGGTCGGGCCCTGGCCGTTGGGCGAGTCAGCCCAGCTGATGTTCAGCCGATCCAGGTAGTCCCCGATGAAACCGGACTCGGCGGTTGGCACGATGCTTTTATGCTCGTCATGCCTTGCTTCTCCAACCCAGGCCATCAGGTAGCCACCGACTTCGACGGCGACGGTGCAGATTTCGGCCAGCATCTCCCGTTCATCGGTATAGCGGACGAGAACCTGAGCGACACCGCTCATCATGCGGAGCGCCCGGTTCTGGCGGTTAATCTGCTGCCGGGTCAGTTCGCGTTCGGTGATGTCGTTGAGGACGCCATCGGTCAGCCGGGGGCTGCCATCGGCATTCCGCTCGGTGACGCAACTGCGGCTTTCTACCCATAGCCAATGCCCGTCCTGGTGCTGGATACGGTATTCGGCGACCTGCGATGGCGCCTTGCTGTCGGCATCGCCGCTGGCGGTTACCAGCAGATGCCGGTCTTCCGGGTGGATACGCGCCAGCCAGTCGTTCAGTGTCCTTGGCGTGTTGTCCCGAGTACAGCCGAGCAAGGTCAGGATGCCATCGCTGACGATGTAACGGTCGATATCGTGCCGGTATTCCCAGCTGCCGGCATTGCCGACGTCGAGGGCTAACTGGAGGTGGGCTTCCAGACGGAGACGGTCGCGCTCCTGTTGCACCTGATGCAGCGCGCTTTCCAGTCGTTCCAGGGCCAGTTGTTCGAATAGACGGCGCTGGCTGACGACCCCGAGAATTTGTCCGTTGTCGTCGAGGACGACCATGTGCCGCAGGCGGAAGCGGTTCATCGCTTCCAGGGCGCCGGTGACCGATGTCTCGACATGGACGCTGCGCAGGGGGGAACTCATCGTCTCATCGAGGCGGACTTCGTGCGGGATGAGGTACTTGTCGAGCAGGCGCGGGATGTCCCGTTCGGTCAGGATGCCCAGCGGCTTGTCATCGTTGCTGACAATCAGGTAGTCAGCCGCATTTTCGACCATGCAGGCAATGGCCTGATCAAGCAGTGCATCCGGCGGAAGTTTCGGGATATGGCGATCCATGATGCCTTCCAGCGTGCGCAGATGGCGAAAGGCTGCCGTGCCCAGATGCATGCGGAAATCGGTGTCGCTGACGATGCCGACGACCTTGCCGCCGGCGTTTTCGACCACCAGGTGCCGGATGTTGCGCTCTTCGACCAGGCGTCGGGCGCTGATCAGGTCAAGATCGCTGGGGGCGGTGATCAGCGGCTGCGACATGATCGCGTCGAGACGTGTCTGCCGCGGGTGGCGGGCATGCAGGGCGCGGAGAATGTTGCTTTCGGTGACGATGCCCAGCGCCTGCCCATCGGAGATCACCAGCAGGCTGGAAATGTGCTCG
The DNA here is from genome assembly GCF_020510625.1 of Ferribacterium limneticum. NCBI lineage: Bacteria > Pseudomonadati > Pseudomonadota > Betaproteobacteria > Rhodocyclales > Azonexaceae > Ferribacterium > Ferribacterium limneticum. The sequence goes on from NZ_CP075191.1 coordinate 1,267,785, forward strand.
GTGGCCATCAGCCTGGCGGCATCCTCCAGCGTCGCTTGCGGCGGCAGGCTGCGTACCTCGCGGGTCATGATGTCGCCAAGGGTGGAGGACGGGATTGTGCGCATGTGTGTGTGGTCGGTGTTGGCCATGGCAGATGGCTGAGTGTTTTTTAGGGGTTTACGGCTTCAAGGGGGCGATACGCTTTGCCAGCGTGGCATCCCGGGGCTGAAAACAGCCAGTCGGCGGGCCTGAATCGAGGCGGGGCAGTTTCCTCGGTGTGTTGCCTGGCCTGCCGGGTGGGGTCCATGGCCTATTCAGCGTAGGTCTTGGCGATGGTGATGAAGGTCTCGTATTCCCGGATGAAGGCATCGGCCACATCAGGGTCAAAGTGCTTGCCGCTGCCGTCAACGATGATGCGGTAGGCGTCATCGAAGGAAAAGGCGGGTTTGTACACCCGCTTGCAGGTCAGGGCATCGAAGACGTCGGCCAGTGCCATCAGGCGGGCGGCAATCGGGATGTCGTCGCCGGCCAGCTGGTCAGGGTAGCCGCTGCCATCCCATTTTTCATGGTGCGAGCGGGCGATCAGCTTGGCGATGGCGAGAAACTCGACCGGCTTTTCGGCATCGGCCTCCGCCTGGGCGATGGCGTTGCTGCCGAGCACAGCGTGGGTCTTCATGATTTCCCACTCTTCCGGCGTCAGTTTGCCGGGCTTGAGCAGAATGTGATCGGGGATGCCGACCTTGCCGATATCGTGCAAGGGTGCCGACTGGGCGAGCGCGTTGATCGTCCGCTCATCGAGATAGTGGGCAAAACGGGGGTGCTCGCGCAGGGCGCGGGCCAGTGTCAGCACGTATTCCTGGGTGCGCCGGAGGTGCTTGCCGGTCTCCGGGTCACGGGTTTCGGCGAGGCGGGCCAGGGCGTGAATGCTGACTTCCTGGATCAGCTGGTTTTCGCCCATGCGGCGGATGACTTCGGCTTCGAGGAAGCTGTTCTGATCGCTGAGGATGTCGCGGGCCTGCTTCAGTTCAAGCTGGGTGCGCACCCGGGCCAGCACGATGCTGGGGCGGATCGGCTTGGTGATGTAGTCCACGGCGCCATGGTCGAGGCCGCGTTCTTCGTCTTCCGTGCCGTCCATTGCCGTGACGAAAATGACGGGTATGCCTCGGGTGGTGCTGGAGGCCTGCAACTCGGCGAGAACGTCGTAGCCGTCCATTTCCGGCATCATCACATCGAGCAGGATCAGGTCGGGGGTCGGGGTGCCCAGCGCAATCTGCAAGGCGCGCCGTCCCGAGTTGGCCGCCCGAACGCGATAGGTGGGCTGCAATAGCTCACCCAGAACGCTGAGGTTCTCGGGGGTGTCATCGACAATCAATATGGTCGGCTGGCGGGCGCCCATTCATTTTCTCCGGTCGCGCAACATTTGCGACTTTGCCAGAATTATCACCTTTTGAGGGGGATATTGCTATCTTTGTGAAGCGGAGTGACGATTGAGCGCCGGTGGGTTCAGCTAGACCGTTGCGTTCCGACAATGCGGTGGTAGGTGGCAAAACGTGTCTTGTCGATCTTTCCGGTACTGAGCGCGGCGATCAAGGCGCAGTCCGGTTCGCGGTCATGTCGACAGTCGCGGAAGCGGCACTGGCCGAGATAATCGCGGAATTCGCGGAAAGCGAATTCGATTTCCTGGCGGTCGAGATGGCCAAGGCCGAATTCCTGCAGGCCGGGCGAGTCGACCAGATGGCTGCTGGCGTCGAGATGGTAAAGCTCGGCGTGGGTCGTCGTGTGCTTGCCGGAGTCGAGCGCCTGGGAAATCTCGCGGGTCGCGGCCCTGGCTTCCGGAATCAGCGCATTGACCAGCGTGGACTTGCCCATCCCCGACTGGCCAACGAGAACGCTGGTGCGGTCAGCCAGGTAGGGGCGCAGGTCTTCGGCGTGGTCAAGGGCGGAAAGTTCGAGGACGCGGTAGCCGAGGGCGACCAGGGGAGCCAGTCGCTCGCGGGCGGCGGGCAGTTTGTCCGCCAGATCGCACTTGTTGAGGACGATCAGCGGCTCGATTTCTTCACTTTCAGCGGCGACCAGGGCGCGGGTGATCAGTTCGTCCGAGAAGGCCGGTTCGGTAGCGACCACGATGATGATCTGGTCAACATTGGCGGCGATCAGCTTCTGGCGGATTTCATTGGACCGATAGAGCAGGCTGGTGCGCGGCTGGATCGCTTCGATGACCCCCTGGTCGTCCGAGGTGCGCTTGATGTCGACGCGGTCACCGCAGGCCACATCGCTTTTCTTGCCGCGCGGGAAGCAGGGCAACAGGCTGCCATCAGCCAGTTCGACAACGTACTGGCGGCCGTGGGCGGCAATGACGCGGCCTTCGATCATTCTTTGAAGTGGTAATACTGTTGGTTCAGGTAGGCCGCAACCTCGGCTTCCTCTTCCGGAAACCAGCCGGCCCTGACTTGCGAATTGCAGGTGGCAACCCGTTGCAGGACATCGAGCTTGGTCATCAGCAGGCGACCGTCGCGGGTATACATCTTGCTGCCATCGCCGCCGTAAAGCCTGACGTGGCAAGCAACACAGGCTTTTTCATGGTGTTCCTTGCCAGCCTTGGGGTCGGCATTGCCCCACGGCTCGGCAAAGGCAGGCAGCGCCATCAGAGAACTGGCGAGAAGCACGGCTATCGGTTTCATGCGGCTTTCTCCTGAAGTTGCAGATGGGCGATGCGCTGGGCTGCCGGCGGATGGGAATCGTAGAACAGCGAGTGTAGCGGGTCGGGCGTCAGCGTTGAAGCGTTGTCCTGATAGAGCTTGGTCAGGGCGCGGATGAGATCGCTGGCCTCGGCGTGTTCGGCTGCATAGGCATCGGCTTCGAATTCGTGCTGGCGCGAAAAATGACTCATCAGCGGGGTGAACGGGAAGGTGAAGACCGGCATGACCAGGAAAAAGAGGATCAGCGCCAGGGCGGTGTTTTGCGCCGTGACGCCGAGGCCGGCATAAAACCACGGGGCGTCGATCAGTTGACCGAGCAGCCAGAGAAAGCCGAGTGAGGCGGCAAACATGACGACCATGCGCTTGACCACATGTTTCTTGCGGAAGTGCCCGAGTTCGTGGGCCAGCACGGCTTCGATTTCCGGTGGCTGAAGGCGGGAGAGCAGGGTGTCGAAGAAGACGATGCGCTTGTTGTTGCCGAACCCAGTGAAGTACGCGTTACCGTGACTGGAGCGCTTCGAGCCGTCCATGACGAACAGGCCGGAGGAGCGGAAGCCGCAGCGGAGCAGCAGGGCTTCGATGCGGGCTTTCATTTCCCCGTCTTCGAGGGGTGAAAACTTGTTGAACAGCGGGGCTATCCAGGTCGGATAGACGAACATGATCAGCAGATTGAAGGCGCTCCAGAACAGCCAGACATAGAGCCACCAGTATTGGCCCATCGCGCCCATCAGCCAGAGTACGGCGAGAATCACCGGGGCGCCGATGGCGAGGCCAAGCAGCGTCTGCTTGATCAGGTCGGTGATGAACAGGCCGAGCGTCATTCGATTGAATCCGTGGCGGGCTTCGATGACGAACTGGCTGTAGAGCGACAGTGGCAGATCAATCAGTCCGGAAATGAACATCAGACTGAAGATCATCGCCAGGCCATAGCCCAGACCATCGACGCGGGGCGCCCAGAATTCGTGCAGGCCGGCCAGCCCGCCACCAAGGGTCAGTGTCAGCAACAGAGTGGCTTCGATCAGCGTGCTGAGCAGCGCGACCTTGCTGCGGTCCACGGTGTAATCGGCGGCCTTTTGGTGGGCCGCTAGCGTGATGCGCTCGGCAAAGTCGGCCGGCGGCATTTCGCGATGGGCGGCAACGAAACGGATGTGCCGCAGCTTCAACCACAAGCGGGCAGCAAGCGTCAGGGCAAAGAAGACAAGAAAGAAAAGCTTGAAGGTTTCGGTCACGAAGGTCGATGAAAGCTGTGCGAAAATCACGGTTTTAAAGGAATCGGGCAATTATATGGCAGGCAACGCAAACAACCTCGTCTGGCTGGACATGGAAATGACGGGCTTGAACCCGGATGGCGACCGCATCATCGAAATGGCGATGGTCGTCACCAATTCGGAACTGGAAATGGTTGCCGAGTCTCCCTCCTGGGTCGTTCATCAGTCGGATGAAATCCTGGCTGGCATGGATGATTGGAACCAGAAAACCCATGGTCGTTCCGGCCTGATCGACAAGGTCAAGGCATCGACGACGAATGAAGCGGCGGTCGAAGCCGACGCACTGGAATTCCTGAAGAAATATTCGCTGGCCGGACACTCGCCGATGTGCGGCAATTCGATCGGCCAGGACCGCCGTTTCATGGCCCGTTACATGCCGACGCTGGAAGCCTTCTTCCATTACCGCAATCTCGATGTCAGCACGCTGAAAGAGCTGTGCAAGCGCTGGCAGCCAGAGGTTTACAAGGGCTTCAAGAAGAAGAGCAAGCACACGGCGATGGCCGATATCTACGAGTCCATCGACGAACTGAAGTACTACCGCGAACACTTCCTGATCAAGCCTGCGGCTTAAGATTCAAGCCTTGCTGCGTTGTAGCCCGAATGGGTTACAACGCGTTCAGCGCCGGAAGAGACGGAATTTTTCCTTGCGGTCGCCAGGGCGGTTGCCTTCCCAGACCTTGCTCCACTGCTTGTCCGGGGCCGCCAGTTCGCGGCGCGTATCGCCGACCACCAGGAGCCAGTTGCAAGCCTGCCCGGCCTTGGAGTCTTCGGCGACCGGCTCGATGCCGACAAAATAGGACATCGACGCCAGCTGGGTTTCGCTCAACCCGCGTTCCGCCAGGCAGCCGTGATCAGCAGGAAGGGCTTGGGCGATTGCCTGGGCGACTGGCCGGTAGGTCTTGCCATAGTCGAACCACGGCAGGATCAGCGTCGTTGCCAGCAGCCACAGGGTGGTGAAGCCGAGGGTCCAGTGCGTCAGGCTGCGATACGGTGAGCGCGGTGCGGTGACGATCAGCCAGATCCACCACGCGGTCGCGACAATGCCGATGATCAGGGCGAGTACGCTGAGATGGCCGACGAAGCCGGGGCGCAGGATCAGTGCCCGTTCGGCAAGTTTTGACGGCCAGCCGAGGGCCATGGCCGACCAGGCCAGCCAGACGATGGCGACAAACAAGCTGAAGGTCGACATCGCAAACCAGTCGAAGGCATTGGCTGCCCCGCGGCGCAAGGCCAGTGTGCCAGGCGTGGCGAGCAGGGCCAGTGCCGGCAATAGCAACAGGGCCGGAATTTCCCGGGGGCGGAATGCCCAGGCCAGCATCAGCAGGGTGATCAGCAGGAAGGCCAGCGGCAGCATCAGCGACGGGGTTTTCAGTTCTTTGCGCCGAATCCACAAGGTCCAGGCCGCCAGCGGCATGGCTGGGAAGGCAAACCAGGGCAACATGGCCAGGAATCGGCCACCACCGCCGAAAGAGAACGGTGTTTTCAACGGGGCCAGTTCGGTCGCCAGCCAGCCATGAAAGCGGGCGGGCTCCAGAGCGAGCAGCAACAGCGGCCACGGCAGAATCAGCAGCGTGGCGATGCCAAGACCGATGAGCAGCGTGTGCAAGGCCTTGGGGCGGTCCGGTGATAACCACCAGGCAACCGGAGCAATGGCCAGCAAGGGCAGGGTTGGGGCAATGCCCGTGCCGAGCAGGCAGCCGGCCACAGCCAGGCCGTAGTAGATGCCCGTCAACCGCGGCTTGCGCCCGATGGCGGCCAGGCCACCCAGCGCACCGCTGTAGGCAGCAAGCGCAATCAGCATCGGCTGTGCATCGTGGGCATGGAAGAGCAGACCGGCGCAGCCGGCCAGCAACATTGGGCTCGCTGCAGCCGAGTCCTCGCCGTAAAGTTCGCGGCTGGCGTAGTACAGCCCCATCAAGGCCAGGGTGACCCAGACCCCGCTGGCGAGACGCATGGCCTCGTGCAAGGGCAGCAGCCAGCCGAACATCTTGCCGGTCAGCGCTGCGCTCCAGTAGTAAAGCGGTGGTTCGTGGAACGGTCGGCTGGCCAGGTCCGGAGACAGCCAATCGCTAAAGTTCAGCATGTGCCAAGCCGCACCGATGTGGATGGCGTCCTCGCCCTTCCACGGGTCGCGACCGAACAGGCCGGCTAGCACATAGAAGGCAAGCATGGCGGCGAGCATCCAGCCGGCCGGAGGCAGGCGGATACCGCGACGGAGCAGGTTGGTCAATTCAGACATGTTGGCCAGAAATGAAAAAGGCAGCCAGTCGGCTGCCTTTTATAACGCATTTCGGACAGATCAGGCAGCAGCAGACTTGCCGCGCATGGCGCCGAACTTCTGGTTGAACTTCTCGACGCGACCAGCCGTGTCGACAATCTTCTGCTTGCCGGTGTAGAACGGGTGGCAGGCGGAGCAGACTTCAACGTGGAAGGCATCCTTGCTCATGGTCGACTTGGTCGTGAAGGTATTGCCACAAGAGCAATTAACCTGGATTTCTTTGTAGTTCGGGTGGATATCGGCTTTCATCTTTTGTCCTTTAATCTAGCGACCGGCGGATTTGGCCGATCTGGGAAGCCCGTGATTATCTTCGAAAAATCACGCGCTTGCAACAGGTTTTGCAGTGGCTTAGCCGCGGCGCATGGCGTCAAAAAACTCCTGGTTGCCCTTGGTCGATTTGACCTTGTCGAGTAGGAATTCCATGGCTTCGAGGTCATCCATTGGGTAGCAGAGCTTGCGCAGAACCCACATTTTTTGCAGGACGTCGGGCTTGAGCAGCAATTCTTCGCGACGGGTGCCGGAACGATTGACGTTGACCGCCGGGTACATCCGCTTCTCGGCCATGCGACGGTCGAGGTGGATTTCGGAGTTGCCGGTACCCTTGAATTCTTCGTAGATCACTTCGTCCATCCGCGAGCCGGTATCGATCAGCGCGGTGGCGAGGATGGTCAGCGAGCCGCCTTCCTCGATGTTGCGCGCGGCACCGAAGAAGCGCTTCGGCTTCTGCAGGGCGTTGGCGTCAACGCCGCCGGTCAGTACCTTGCCGGAGGCCGGTTGAACGGTGTTGTAGGCGCGGGCGAGGCGGGTGATCGAGTCGAGCAGGATGACGACATCCTTCTTGTGCTCGACCAGGCGCTTGGCCTTCTCGATGACCATTTCGGCGACTGCGACGTGGCGCGAGGCCGGTTCGTCGAAGGTCGAGGCGACAACCTCTCCTTTGACGGTGCGGGTCATTTCGGTGACTTCTTCCGGACGCTCGTCGATCAGCAGCACGATCAGCACGACATCTGGGTGGTTGGCGGTGATGGCGTGGGCGATGTTCTGCAGCATCACTGTCTTGCCGGTCTTTGGCGGGGCGACGAGCAGGCCGCGCTGGCCGCAGCCGATCGGGGCAATCATGTCGATGACGCGGCTGGTGATGTTTTCTTCGGACTTGATTTCGCGCTCGAGTTTCAGGTGACGCGTCGGGTGCAGCGGCGTCAGGTTCTCGAACATGATCTTGTTCTTGTTGGCTTCCGGCGAGAAGCCGTTGATGCGGTCCAGTTTGGTCAGCGCAACGTACCGCTCGCCGTCTTTCGGCGTGCGGATTTCACCTTCGACCGTGTCGCCGGTGCGCAGGTTGAAACGGCGGATTTGCGACGGGGAAACGTAGATGTCGTCCGGATTGGCCAGGTAGGACGTATCGGAGGAGCGGAGGAAGCCGAAGCCATCCGGCAGGACTTCCAGTGTGCCGTCACCGTAGATGGTGTCGCCATTTTTTGCCTTGGCCTTCAGGATGGCGTAAATCAACTCCATCTTGCGCATGCGGTTGGCGTTTTCGATGACCAGTTCGGTGGCCATGTCCAGCAGTTTGCTGACGTGTAGTGTCTTTAGTTCGGAAAGTTGCATGTGGGGAGTGTGTGGCGCCGGATGCAGAACGGGCGATTGCCCGGTGGCCAGGGCGCAGATGCGGAGATCTTGGGGGGAGGAGAATGACGCCGGACGGTTGCCTGTCGCGTCTGCCTGAAGGCGCAGAACGCACCTTCAGGCCGGGAGACTACGGAGATTACAGATTGCTGTCAATAAAAGCAGCGAGTTGGGACTTGGACAGCGCGCCAACCTTGGTGGCTTCGATGTTGCCGTTCTTGAAGATCATCAGGGTAGGAATGCCGCGGATGCCGTATTTGGCAGGGGTGGCCTGGTTGTCATCGATATTGACCTTGGCGACCTTCAGCTTGCCGGCGTATTCATTGGCGACTTCGTCGAGGATCGGTGCAATCATCTTGCACGGACCGCACCATTCGGCCCAGTAGTCGACGAGAACCGGTTGCTGCGACTGCAGCACTTCGGCTTCAAAAGTGTCGTCGGTGACGTAATGGATGTGCTCGCTCATGGTTGCCTCATGGGAATGTGTATCGGATAAATTGCGCCGGACAGGCGGCTGGAAAGTTGGCGTGATGCTAGCGAAAAATGCAGGCTTAGGGAAGCATCAGCCACCGGTTTTCAGTAGATTGGCCAACTCGACGGCGGTTTTGACCTGCATCTTGTCGAAGAGATTGGCGCGATGCACCTCGACGGTGCGCATGCTGATATTCAGTTCGTCAGCAATGACCTTGTTGAACTTGCCGGCCAGCACCAGTTCCATGATCTGCCTTTCGCGGGTGGTCAGGCAGGAAAGCCGGGCTTTGACCGAGTCTACCGTGGCATTCGCGGCACGCTGGCGGGCATCGAGCGCCATGGCTTCCTCGATGCGGGTGACCAGGGCATTGTCGTTGAATGGTTTTTCGAAAAAATCGAAAGCGCCTTTTTTCAGCGTGGCGACGGCCAGCGGGACGTCGCCGTGGCCGGTCAGGAAAATGACCGGCAGGGTTGATTCACATTCGTGCAGTCGATCGAAACAATCCAGTCCGCTCATGCCGGACATGCGCATGTCGAGAACGATGCAACCACTCATCTCCCCGCTCCACGCAGCGAGAAAGCTTTCTGCCGAGTCGAAGGTGGTACTGGCCAGGCCGCGCGATTTGAGTAGCCAGGACAGGGCGTCACGAATCGCTTCGTCGTCGTCGACCAGATAGGCTTGTGGCGTACTCATGCGGTTTCCAAGGGTAGGGTGAAGCAGAATATCGTACCGCTTCCGGTCGATGAGCGGGGGTTGTCCTCGGCCCATAATCTGCCGCGATGGAATTCGATGATCGAGCGGCAGATCGACAAGCCGATTCCCATCCCCTCTGGCTTGGTGGTGAAGAAAGCGGTAAATAGCTTGTCGCGAATCTCCGGGGCAATGCCGCAACCCTGGTCGCTGACACTTATGCGCAGTTCGTTGCTGCTGACCTCGACGGCGATGCGGAGCAGGCGGTGAGCCTCGCCGGTGCTGGTCATGGCTTCCATGCCGTTGCGGATCAGGTTGAGCAGCACCTGTTCGAGCATCAGCCGGTCGGCCTGGACAGATAGCAAGGGTGGTGTGTCGCATTCAATTCTGACGTGACGTTTGCGGGCCTCGGCTTCGACGAAACCCAGGCAGTCTTCGATGATTTCGCCAATCAGGCAGGGCGCGCGCTTGGGTTCGCTCTTGCGGACAAAATCGTGCACCCGACGGATGATCTTGCCGGCCCGCTGGGCCTGCAGGCCAATCTTTTCCAGCGCAGGCAGGATTTCATCGGGATTGGCCTTGCCCCCATTCAGTAAATTCAGGCAGCCCGTGTTGTAGCTGGCGATGGCGGCCAGCGGCTGATTCAGTTCGTGGGCCAGTGTTGATGCCATTTCCCCCATCGTCACCAGCCGCGAGGTGAATTGCAGTTGTTCCTGCTGCTGGCGCGCCAGTTCTTCGGCCCGCTTGCGTTCGGTGATGTCGAGTACCGAGGCCATCCAGCCAGTGTGCTTGCCGTTGCCGTCAATCAGTTTTGCCTCGTAAACCAGTGCCTGGAAGCGCTCGCCATTCTTGCGCATGAAGGTGATTTCGAAGCCGTCAGAGGGGGCCTCGCCGGCCAGCACCGTTTGATGCCTGGCGTACGACTCCTCCAGTTCCTCTGGTGCCCAGTAAGGCATGGGCGGCGAACTGCCGACCAGTTCGCTGGCACTGAAACCGGTCATTCGACAGAAGGCCGGGTTGACATAAATGACCTTGCCGACCAGGTCCCGGGCTCGCATGCCGACAGTCAGCGAGTCCTCCATGGCGGCACGGAAGGCGTGCTCGGCCCGTAGTGCCTCTTCGGCGCGGCTGCGTTTCTTCATCAGGTCGCGAACCAGCCACAGGCTCCAGAAAACACCGGTGGCGAGCAGGAAAATTGCGGCAACCAGCAGGCGCTGCATTGAGTTGTCCGGGGTGTGGTAGCTGGTGATGCGCAGCAATAAACCAGATCCCGGCGGGTCGAAAGGGATTTCGTAGCGCTGGTCGCTTTTCCCTTCGATGTGCGTTTTGGTGGCGTATTGAAGATCGTTGTTATCAACGATTTCGACCTTGTATTTTTCGGTAAACCACCACGGAACCTGGTTGTCGAGCAGGGCTTCGAGCGGGTAAACCACGGCCAGCATGCCGCTCATGTCGCGCGCGTCACCATAAATCGGAACGAGCATTTCGACAAAGGCCCGATTGCCTTCGAGGAAGAAAGGTTCGCTGTAATGAAGCTTGCCGAGTCGACTGGTTACGTCAAAGGCCTGGGCGGTGACGGGTGGGCCGAATGATTCGATTTCGCTATCCGGCTGGGTGGTGGAGGGCAGGGCGTCGACGACCTGACGATTGTGGTCGAGCCAGAGAATCTGGGCGATTTCCGGCGCGTTCTTGAGCATGTGTTCGGCACGCAGCCGGAACATTTTCTGGCGGTCGGGGAGATTGGCCATTTCCAGGGCCAGTTGCTGAACCTGTTCTTCGTTGCTGTTCAGGTGAAAGCGCAGATTCTGCTCAAGCCACAGGACATCCTTGATCAGCGCGGCGCGCTCTTCTTCGACTTCGTTGCGGTGGAGCAACCAGATGAGTGCAAGCAGGGCGGCCAGCAGCAGGACGATGCCCAGCTTGGGCAAGGCGAGCAGCCAGCCAAGCCGGCGCGAACTGCCGGGGGGGGTGAGGAAGAGCGGTTTCATGCTGAAAATGGTACACCACGTTATTTCCGGCCGGGCGATTGTGGTTTTCCACAATTCGGATAACCACAATGGTTTGCTGCGGTTGAATTCTGGATACTGCGCACCGTTTTCCGGGGTTTTCCGGATGAAGCCATCTTAGGAGTGTGTATTCCATGGCCAAGAAAGCGGTATTCAAGAGTCTTTATTTTCAGGTGCTGGTTGCGATTGCCATCGGTGTCTCGCTGGGGCATTTCTATCCGGAAACCGGCGCGGCAATGAAGCCGCTGGGTGATGGTTTCATCAAGCTGATCAAGATGATCATCGCCCCGATCATCTTCTGTACCATCGTCGTCGGCATTGCCGGCATGGAAGACATGAAGAAAGTCGGCAAGACTGGCGGCCTGGCGGTGCTTTATTTCGAGGTGGTGAGCACCATTGCACTGATCATCGGCCTGATTGTCGTTAATGTCTGGGCGCCAGGTGTCGGCATGAATGTCGATGTATCGACGCTCGATACCAAGGGCATCGCCAAGTACGCCGAACCGGGCAAGATGCAATCGACGGTCGATTTTCTGTTGAACATCATCCCGACCAGCGTCGTCGATGCCTTTGCCAAGGGCGACATGCTGCAGGTGCTGTTCTTCTCGATCCTGTTCGGTTATGCGATGCACGCCTTTGGTGAGCGTGGCAAGCCGGTCTTCGATCTGATCGAAAAGCTGTCGCACGTGCTGTTCGGCATTGTCGGCGTGATCATGAAAGTCGCCCCGATCGGCGCTTTCGGTGCCATGGCCTACACCATTGGCAAACACGGCGTCGGCAGCCTGGCCCAGTTGGCCAGCCTGATGGGCGCCTTCTACCTGACCTGTGTGATCTTTATCGTCGGGGTGTTGGGCTCCATTGCGGCAGCGCATGGTTTCTCGATCTTCAAACTGATCAAGTACATCAAGGAAGAACTGTTCCTGGTGCTGGGTACTTCCTCGTCGGAGTCTGCGCTGCCCCGTCTGATGGCCAAGATGGAGAACGCCGGTGCCCAGAAGTCAGTCGTTGGTCTGGTCGTGCCGACCGGTTACTCCTTCAATCTGGACGGCACCTCGATTTACCTGACCATGGCTGCCGTGTTCATTGCCCAGGCGACCAACACGCCGATGGATCTGTCGCAACAGATCACCTTGCTGGTCATTTTGCTGCTGACTTCCAAGGGGGCGGCAGGTGTGACAGGTAGCGGTTTCATCGTGCTGGCGGCAACGCTGTCTGCCGTGGGCACTGTGCCGGTCGCTGGCTTGGCGCTGATTCTCGGTATCGATCGTTTCATGTCGGAAGCCCGGGCGCTGACCAACTTCATCGGCAATAGCGTGGCGACGCTGGTGGTTGCCAAGTGGTGCAAGGCGCTTGATGTTGAACGGATGAATGCGGTGCTCAACAACGAAACAACTGATGAAGCGGATAATCCGGAACTGGTGCTGGACGATGCGCCGGATGTGATCATTCCTCACGTTCCGCGCCCGATTGTCGAACACCACTAATCGACAATATCCGAATAAATCAAACCGCCGGCTAGCCCGGCGGTTTTTTATTGTCTATCGTATGTGGAAATCCACAATACACAGCGGTTCCTCAATTCGTAATAATTTTATCCAGTCGCAATTCGCTTGAGCGCGACCCCATTTCCGGAGGAGAAGACAATGAAAGTTTCGAAGCTATTGATTGGCCTGTTTGCTGGAGCCCTGTCGCTCGCGGCTTATGCGCAGCAACCGATCGTGATCAAGTTCAGCCACGTCGTGGCCGCCGATACGCCCAAGGGCAAGGCGGCTGAAATGTTCGCCAAGAAGGCGGCCGAGCTGACGCAGGGCAAAGTCAAGGTCGAGGTGTACGCCAATTCGACGCTGTACAAGGACAAGGAAGAAATGGAAGCGCTGCAACTCGGCGCCGTCCAGATGCTGGCCCCGTCATTGGCCAAGTTCGGCCCACTGGGCGTCAAGGAATTCGAAGTCTTCGATCTGCCGTTCATCTTCAGTGATTACGATGCTCTGCGCAAAGTCACCAATGGCGCGGTCGGCAAGCAATTGCTGGCCAAGCTGGAACCCAAGGGTATTCGCGGACTGGGTTATTGGGACAACGGCTTTAAGTCCTTCTCTGCCAATGCGCCGATCAAGACTCCGGCTGACCTGAAGGGCAAGAAGATGCGCATCCAGTCGTCCAAGGTGCTTGAAGAACAGATGCGGACGATAGGCTCCATGCCTCAGGTCATGGCCTTCTCTGAGGTTTATCAGGCGCTGCAGACCGGCGTGGTCGACGGGACCGAGAACCCGATTTCCAACCTGTATACCCAGAAGATGCATGAAGTTCAGAAGCATCTGACCTTGACCGAGCATGGCTATCTTGGCTATGCGGTGATTGTGAACAAGAAATTCTGGGATGGTCTGCCGGCGGATATCCGCAAGCAACTCGACGACGCGATGGAGCAGGCGACGCGTTATGCCAACCAGATCGCCAAGGTCGAGAACGAAGCGGCGCTGGAGGCCGTGAAGAAGAGCGGCAAGACGGCTGTCTATGTGCCGACCAAGGAAGAGCGTCTCGTCTTCAAGAAAGCCCTGGTGCCCGTGCACCAGAAAATGGAAGGTCGTGTTGGCAAGGAAGTGATCCAGGCGGTCTATCGGGATACCGGGTTTAAGCCGGATAGCCTGTAATTCGCCCAGTAACAAGAAAAACGGGGGCTGCGGCCCCCGCGCTACTCCGGGGGAACTCGTCATGATTAACAAGGCCTTGAATCACCTAGAAGAACTGCTGGTCACTTTCCTGATGGGAGCGGCCACGGTGATTATTTTTGCGGCTGTCGCGCATCGTTACCTGGCCGGGGTTGAAATCCCCGGTTTGCAGGACTGGCTGCTCAGCCTGAATTTCAGCTGGGCTCAGGAGCTCTGCATCATCATGTTTGTCTGGATGGCCAAGTTTGGTGCGGCTTACGGTGTGCGCACCGGCATCCACGTCGGGGTCGATGTCCTGATCAACCGACTGGGCGATCGGATGCGCGGCAAGTTCATCGTTTTCGGCCTGCTGGCCGGCGCCTTGTTTACCGGCATCGTCGGTGCGCTCGGGGCTAACTTTGTCTGGGAAAACGGGGCGCATTACGCCGTCTTTAATTTCTTTGGCATTCAGGCTGAAGACCTCTACGAGGGACCGACCACGCCGGACCTCGAGTGGCCGACCTGGATCGTCTATAGCGCCATTCCGCTTGGTTCGTCGCTGATGTGCTTCCGCTTTCTGCAGGTGACCTGGGGTTTCCTGAAAACGGGCGAGTTGCCGCACCACGACCATGGCCATGTCGAAGGTCTGGAGGAGGAAGAGAAATTGCCGGTCGACGTCGATGTCTACGGCATGGGCGACAACCTGCACATGCATGACCTGAAACATGCGCAACTGGGCGAACGTCGCGCTGGCAGCGATCGCCGTCAGGGCGAGGCAGCGGAGCCCGACAACGATCGGCGCGAAGGTGAACGTCGCACCAATGAGAACCAAGGAGGCCAGCAATGAACGCGCTAGTCATTTTCGGTCTGCTGGCTGTCCTCATGCTGACCGGCATGCCGATTTCGATTTCCCTCGGCCTGACCGTGCTGACCTTCCTCTTCACGATGACCCAGGTGCCGCTTGAGTCGGTGGCGCTGAAGCTGTTCACCGGCATCGAGAAGTTCGAGATCATGGCGATCCCCTTTTTCATCCTGGCCGGCAATTTCCTGACTCATGGCGGGGTGGCGAAACGGATGATCAACTTCGCGACTTCGATGGTCGGCCACTGGTACGGCGGTCTCGGTCTGGCCGGGGTGCTGGCCTGTGCGCTGTTTGCGGCAGTTTCCGGTTCCAGCCCGGCGACGGTCGTGGCCATCGGTTCCATCCTGCTGCCGGCCATGGTCAAGGCAGGCTTTCCGAACAAATTCGGGGCTGGCGTGATCGCCACCTCCGGAGCCTTGGGCATCCTGATTCCACCGTCCATCGTCATGGTGATGTACTCGGTGGCGACCAATACCTCGGTCGGCGCCCTGTTCATGGCTGGCGTCATTCCGGGCCTGGCGCTGGCGGCAACGCTCGGCGGCGTGACCTGGTACCGGGCCCGCAAGTTCGACTATCCCCGTCAGCCGAAAGCCAGCTGGGGTGAGCGCTGGAAATCCTTCCGCGCTTCCGTCTGGGGTCTGCTGCTGATCGTCGTGGTGATGGGCGGTATCTACACCGGCATCTTTACGCCGACCGAAGCGGCGGCCATGTCCGCAGTCTATGCCTTCATCGTAGCGGTTTTTGTCTACCGTGACATGGGTCTCAAGGATGTCCCGAAGGTGCTGCTCAATTCGGCCAACATGTCGGCGATGCTGCTCTACATCATCACCAATGCGGTGCTCTTCTCGTTCATCATGACCAACGAGAATATCCCGCAGTCGCTGGCCGATTGGATGATGGGCAACGGATTGGGCGTCATCACCTTCCTGCTGATGTGCAACGTGTTGCTGCTGCTTGCCGGTAACTTCATGGAACCGTCGTCCATCGTGTTGATCTTCGCGCCCATCCTCTTTCCGGTGGCCGTGGCGCTGGGTATCCATCCGGTGCATTTCGGCATCATCATGGTGGTCAACATGGAAGTTGGCATGTGTCACCCGCCGGTCGGTCTGAATCTTTACGTGGCCTCCGGGATTACCAAGATGGGCATTACCGAACTGACGGTCGCTGTCTGGCCTTGGTTGCTCTCCATGTTGTGTTTCCTTGGGGTTGTGACGTACTGGCCGGACCTGTCGTTGTGGTTCCCTCGTCAGCTTGGCATGATCTAGATCGCAACGCTTTCTTTTGGGGCAAGCCCCGGCTTCGGCCGGGGTTTGCTTTTTGGCGGACCGGGTATGGCACAATTCGGCTCCCCGGAAGATTCATCAGGAAATCATGAAATTTGCTCTCTCCATCATCGCGCTGATTCTCGTTGCCCTGATTGTTCCCTTTCTGTTTCCGGGCATGGGCAAGCGTGAAGGAGTTGATCCGAACAGCAATTTGCCGTGGCAGATTCAGCTGGATGGTCAGGGCGGCAGTTCGGTGTTCGGCCTGAAACCAGGCGTCAGTACCCTGGGTGAGGTGCGCCAGAAACTTGGCAATGAGATCGAAGTGGCGATCATTGCCGAACCCAATGAAGTCGGATTGCTCGAGGGCTACTACGCCCAGGTGCCGCTCGGCTTCGTGCTGGCCAAGCTGGTGGTAACAATCGATGCCTCTGGCGAGATGGTTTCTGCCATGCGGGAGCGGGCACTGAAGGCCAAGCACATGGAAAGCACGACGCGCCGGATTACTTTGCATCCAGACGATCTGGCGGCCGCTGATAGTCTGCCGGTCAGGGCGATCAGTGTGATTCCAACGGTGAATCTTGACGAGGCAACGGTCATCCAGCGCTTCGGTCCGCCGGGCGAGCGGGTGGCGGTTTCAGAAAAGCGGGTGCATCTGCTTTACCCGGACAAGGGGCTGGATGTCGTAGTTGATGGCGAAGGCAAGGAGCTGCTGCAATATGTGGCGCCGCGCCATTTTGCCCTGCTGCGCGAACCTCTGGCGACGGTCGAAGTTGCCAAACCGGTTGGTCAGTGAAGCAGGCGTTTGCCTTCCGATTCTGCTAAAATTGCCCGTTTTTCAACTGTCTAGCTTTTGCGGAGCAATTAAATGGCTATCGAACTCGCCCTCTCCATCATCAAACCCGATGCAGTCGCCAAGAATGTCATCGGCAAGATTTACTCCCGTTTTGAAACCAACGGTCTGAAGATCGTTGCTTCCAAGATGGTCTGGTTGTCCGAGCAGGAAGCCGGCCAGTTCTACGCCGTGCACAAGGCCCGTCCGTTCTTCAAGGATCTGGTTTCCTTTATGACCTCCGGTCCGGTCATGGTTCAAGTGCTCGAAGGCGAAAACGCCATCGCCAAGAACCGTGAACTGATGGGCGCCACCAACCCGAAGGAAGCCGCACCGGGCACCATCCGCGCTGATTTCGCCGAATCGATCGACGCCAACGCCGTGCACGGCTCTGATGCACCGGAAACCGCTGCCGTGGAAGTTGCTTTCTTCTTCCCGGGCCTGAACGTCTACTCCGGCCGTTAAGCAACACCGAATGACCGTCAACCTGCTGGATTTCGATGGCGAAAGCCTGACTGCCTGGTTTGCCGAGCAGGGCGAAAAGCCCTTCCGCGCCAAGCAGGTCTTGCGCTGGATCCATCGTTCCGGCGTGGCGGACTTCGATGCCATGACCGACATCGCCAAGAGTCTTCGCGAGAAGCTCAAGGCGAAAGCGGTCGTGGCACCGCCTGCCGTCGTCTCCGACAAACTGTCGGATGACGGTACGCGCAAGTTTTTGATCGATGTCGGCAACGGCAATGCCGTCGAGACGGTGTTCATTCCCGAAGACGACCGCGGTACGCTGTGTATTTCAACGCAGGCCGGCTGTGCGCTTGACTGCGCTTTCTGCTCGACCGGCAAGCAGGGCTTCAACCGCAACCTGACGGTGGCGGAAATCATCGGCCAGCTGTGGCAGGCCAATCACGCGCTCGGCGCGGTCCACGGTGACGAACGCGTTATTTCCAACGTTGTCCTGATGGGCATGGGCGAACCGCTCGCCAATTTCGAAAACTCCGTTGCCGCCTTGAAGCTGATGCTCGACGACAACGCCTACGGCCTGTCGCGGCGCCGTGTCACCGTCTCCACCTCCGGCCTGGTGCCGGTCATGGATCGTCTTGGCGACGAGTGCCCGGTTGCCCTGGCTGTTTCCCTGCACGCGCCGAACGACAAGTTGCGCGACCAGATCGTGCCGATCAACCAGAAGTATCCGCTGAAAGAACTGATGGCTGCCTGCCAGCGTTATCTGGACAAGGCGCCGCGCGATTTCATTACCTTCGAGTACATCATGCTCGATGGCATCAACGATACCGATGCCCACGCCCGCGAACTGCTGGCACTGGTCAGATCGGTGCATTGCAAATTCAATCTGATTCCCTTCAATCCTTTCCCGGGGTCGCCGTTCAAGCGCTCTCCGGCTGAGCGGGTGCGGCGTTTCGCCGATATCCTGATGCAGGCCGGCATCGTCACGACAACGCGCAAGACGCGCGGAGATGACATCGATGCAGCTTGCGGCCAATTGGCCGGACAAGTCCAAGATAAAACCAAACGAACAGCTGGACGCGTTATTCCCCTGAAGGAGGCTAGATCGTGAAAGTCTTTTCGCTGAAAAACCGGATTGCCGGTATTTGCCTTGGTGTCCTGTGCGTTATTTCTGCACAGGCCCAGTATGACTTCAATCCTTCTGCGACAAATCAGTCTCAAGGAAGCGACCAGCGGAACAGGGCCAAAGTTCATACGGAACTGGGGGCAATGTATTTCCAAGCAGGGAATCCCGGGGTTGCCCTCGATGAATTGCGCATTGCTTTGAGTGCTGATTCCAGTTATTACCCTGCTTATAGCGTGCGTGGCCTGGTGCACTCATCACTTAAGGAATACAGCAAAGCCGAGGACGATTTCAGTCGTGCGCTGAACCTTGCTCCCAATGACCCCGAGGTCAATAACAACTACGGCTGGTATCTCTGTGAAACAGGTAAGGAGCGCCAGTCGATCACCTATTTCCTGAACGCCCTCAAGAGCCCTTTGTACGAAACCCCGGATCGTGCCTATACCAATGCTGGCACCTGTGCTCTTAAAGCTGGTGATCTGGAGGGCGCGCAGAGCTATTTGCTCAAGGCGCTGCAGATGGCTCGAGATGGTGCTGCGCCAGCCCGTCTGCAGTTGGCCAAACTATTTTTTATGCGCGGCATTCTGGAAGAGGCCCGCATCTATCTCGGCGATGCATTAAAAATGATGGAGCCACCATCGGCGGAGGCGCTTTGGCTCGGCCTGCGCATCGAAAGAAAGCAGGGCAACCGCTCAGCCGAAAGCGGCTATGCCTCGCAACTGCGCGGCCGTTATCCATCGTCGCCGGAGTATCAGGAATTCCTAAAGGGCAATTTTGAATGAGTGAGCAGGTTATTAGCGACGACGCTGGCGCTGAGGAAAGCGTCGTGCTTTCCGAGATGCCGGTTGGGGAACAATTGCGTCTGGCGCGCGAGGCGCGCGGCCTGGAGGTCGCTGATATTGCACAAACCCTCAAGCTTGGGCCAAGACAGGTCGAGGCGCTGGAGTGTGGCGACTGGCATGGCCTGCCCGGGCAAACCTTTATTCGCGGTTTTGTCCGCAATTACGCGCGTCTGGTGCAAATTGATCCAGCCCCCCTGATGGCTCAGCTAACCCGGGTGCTTGAAAAACCGGCTGACAATCTGGCCATGCAGGAAGCTCGTCCAGCATCGATGCCGAATTCCGGTGGCGCTGTTTCGCGACGTGACCGGGTTGTTGTGCTGATCGGGGCTGGCCTGGTTGTATTGGCTGGCTTGGCCTATTTCCTGATGCCAACCGATCTGTCAGCCTTGCGCGATAGCACGCAGTCACTGCTCGATTCCCTCGCCCGAAAAGATGCGCCTTCTCCGACGCAAGGGCCTGCCCCGGATGCAACTCCTGCCGCAACACCTGGTGAGCCGGTTTTCCCGCCTGGGGCTACTCCGCAACAGGTCATGTATCCGCAGGTTCTGGCTCCGGCCGAAGCACCGGCGCCGTCTTCTATTGCTCCGCCAAAGACGGATGCGACATCCGTACAGCCAGCCCAATCTGCGGCAAATCAGCCCCAGATGCGCTTCCTGTTCGACAAGGAGTCCTGGATCGAGGTGCGAGATCGTGACAACAAGGTCATCTTTTCCCAGCGCCTGAGTGCGGGGGCTGAACAAGCCGTTTCCGGCCAAGGCCCGTTGTCTTTGACAATTGGCTATGCTCCGGGGGTTCGTCTGTTCTGGCGCGGTGAGGCCGTTGACCTTGTGCCGCATACCAAGGGCGATGTGGCTCGCCTCGTTCTGGAGTAAGCCGTGAGTGCTGTTTTGAAGCGGCCGACCCGCGCTTGTGTTGTCGGTCATGTAAAGCTTGGTGGCGATGCACCGGTAGTGGTTCAGTCGATGACCAACACGGACACCGCCGACTATCTCGCTACTGCCATCCAGTGTGCCGAGTTGGCCCGGGCTGGCTCCGAACTTGTGCGCATCACGGTCAATACGCTCGAAGCGGCCGCCGCGGTGCCCCTGATTCGCGACCATCTCGACAAGATGAATTGCAATGTCCCGTTGATTGGTGATTTTCACTACAACGGCCATCGCCTGCTGACCGAGCATCCGGCCTGTGCGGAAGCATTGGCCAAGTACCGGATCAATCCGGGCAATGTCGGCTTCGGCAAGAAAAAAGACGAACAATTTGCCCAGATGATCGAACTGGCCTGCAAATACGACAAGCCGGTGCGTATCGGTGTTAACTGGGGCAGTCTCGACCAGGAGTTACTGGCCCGCGTCATGGACGAGAACAGCCGCCGGGCTGAGCCGCTCGATGCAACTGACATGATGCGCCATGCGATGGTGACCTCGGCGCTGGAGTCTGCTGCCAAGGCAGAAGAACTTGGCTTGGCCGGCGACAAGATCATCCTGTCGTGCAAGGTATCCAGCGTTCAGGATCTGATCGCCATCTATCGTGATTTGTCGCAGCGGGCCAATTACGCCTTGCACCTTGGCTTGACCGAGGCTGGCATGGGTTCCAAGGGTATCGTTGCTTCGACCGCCGCCCTTTCGGTGCTGCTGCAGGAAGGCATTGGCGACACGATTCGTGTGTCGCTGACGCCAGAGCCCGGCGGTTCCCGTTCGCAGGAAGTCATCGTCGCCCAGGAAATCCTGCAGACCATGGGCTTGCGCGCTTTTACCCCGATGGTTGCGGCCTGTCCCGGCTGTGGTCGGACGACCAGCACCTTTTTCCAGGAGCTGGCTGGTGAAGTGCAGGATTTTGTTCGCGCCAAAATGCCGGAATGGAAGCTGCACTATGACGGTGCCGAGAACATGACGCTGGCCGTCATGGGCTGTATCGTCAATGGGCCGGGTGAATCCAAGCACGCCAATATCGGCATTTCCTTGCCGGGTACCGGCGAAGCGCCGTCCGCCCCGGTTTACGAAGATGGCGAAAAGACAGTAACGCTGAAGGGCGACAATATCGCCCATGAGTTCAAACAGATCATCGAGCGCTACGTTGAGCGCACCTACACCAAGAAACTGAAGTCATGAGTCAAACCTTGCAAGCCGTGCGCGGGATGAACGACATCCTGCCCGACGAAGCTGAATTCTGGGAACTGTTCGAAGACACCATCCGATCATGGCTGAAGTCTTATGGCTATCGTCCGGTCCGTATGCCCATCGTCGAACCGACGCCGCTGTTCAAGCGTGCGATTGGTGAAGTGACCGATATCGTCGAGAAGGAAATGTATTCCTTCATCGATGGTTTGAACGGCGAGGCGCTGACCCTGCGTCCCGAAGGCACGGCCGGTTGCGTTCGTGCGGTGATCGAGCACAACCTGGCTGCCCGCCAGACGCAGCGTCTTTACTATATTGGCCAGATGTTCCGCCACGAGCGTCCGCAGAAAGGTCGCTATCGCCAGTTTCACCAGGTCGGTGTCGAATCCTTCGGTATGGCTGGACCGGACATCGATGCCGAAATGATCCTGATGGGCGCCCGTCTGTGGGCTGACCTTGGTCTGGATGGCATCGAATTACAGATCAACAGTTTGGGCCAGCCGGAGGAGCGTGCCTTGCACCGCGCCGCGCTGATCACCTACTTCGAAGAAAATGCCGAACTGCTCGACGAGGATGCCAAGCGTCGCCTGCATACCAACCCGTTGCGCATTCTGGATACCAAAAACCCGGCGATGCAGGAACTGTGTGCTGCAGCCCCCAAGCTGATCGACTATCTCGGCGCCGAATCGCTGGCTCATTTCGAGGGCGTCCAGCGTGTGCTGCGCGATGCGGGCGTGCCTTACACCATCAACCCGCGTCTGGTGCGTGGTCTCGATTATTACAACCTGACCGTTTTCGAATGGGTGACCGACAAACTCGGTGCCCAAGGTACGGTCTGTGCTGGCGGCCGTTACGATGGTTTGGTCGAGCAACTCGGTGGCAAACCAACGCCGGCCTGCGGTTTTGCCATGGGTGTCGAGCGACTGATCGCGTTGATCAAGGAATCGGGCGGCGAGCCGGCCGCACCGGCGCCGGATGTCTATATCGTGCATCAGGGCGAAGAGGCTTCACGCCTGGCCTTCCGGGTCGCCGAAGGCTTGCGTGATCAAGGCATCAATGTGCTTCAGCACTGTGGCGGCGGCAGCTTCAAGTCGCAAATGAAAAAGGCTGACGGTAGCGGAGCAACCTTTGCCGTCATTATTGGCGACGACGAGGCGGCAACCGGAGAGGCTCAACTGAAGCCGCTGCGGGCAGAAGGCTCGGCGCAATTGAAACTGAAAGTCGATGATCTGGCCGAGGCCATCATCGGTCAACTGATTGATTTGGACGAAGAGGAATAAGCAGCATGGCGCATTACGACCTCGAAGAGCAGGAACAGATAGACACCCTGAAGACCTGGTGGAAAATGTACGGCAACCTCGTGACGAGCGTGCTCGTCGCGGCGTCGCTGGCAGTGATCGGGTGGCAGGGCTGGAACTGGTATCAAGGCGGTCAGGCCGCCAAGGCGTCGGCGATCTATGGCGTGCTCGAACAGGCGGCAGCAGTTGGTGATGCCCAGAAAGTCAAGGCTGCCGCAGGCGAGCTGGCTGAGAAGTTCGGTAGCACCAACTATGCATCACTCGGCGCGATGCTTGCTGCCAAGCAATCTTTTGACGCGGGTGATCTGAAGACGGCCAAGACCCAGCTGACCTGGGTGGCAGAAAACGGCAAGGATGAGGTCAAGGACCTGGCTCGCCTCCGCTTGGCCGCCGTGCAGCTCGACGAAAAAGCCTACGATGAAGCCATCAAGCAACTTGATGCGGCGCATGCGCCGGCCTTTGACGCACGCTTCCAGGAATTGAAGGGTGATGTGTTAGCTGCACAGGGCAAGAAGGCTGAAGCAAAGGCTGCCTACAAGTCAGCGCTGGACAAGATGGCCGGCAAGCAGGGCGCAGGTCGCGAATTGCTGCAGCAGAAGCTTGACGGCTTGGGTGAGGCAGCCTGATGTCACGTCAGCTGATTGCCTTGTTTGCCGCCGCGGGATTGCTTCTGAGCGGTTGCGCCACGATCTCCGATGGACTGGATGCGATCAATCCGTTCGCCAGTTCCGGGCCGAAAATGGCCCCTCTGCCACCGCTCAATACCACTGCTGAAGTTCGCACTGTGTGGTCGACCAGCGTCAGCAAGGCAGGAAACTACACTTTTACGCCGGCGGTTGTTGGAAACGTGGTTTACGTTGCTGCGGCGAATGGCACGGTCAGCCGAATTGAAGATGGCAAGGCTGTCTGGAAAATTGACGCAGGCCAGCCTTTGTCGGCTGGTGTCGGTGCCAATGGTCGCCTGGTGGTGGTCGCTACACCCAAGGGTGAAGTGCTGGCGTTCTCGGCAGAGGACGGCAAAGCCTTGTGGAAAGCTCGGGTGTCGAGTGAAGTTCTTGCTGCACCAGCGATTGGTGATGATGGCGTTGCCGTGAAGAGTGGCGACAATCAGGTATTTTTGCTCGATGCTGGCGATGGTGGGCGGAAATGGGCCTATCAGCGTGCGACGCCGCCCTTGTCGGTGCGTAGTGCCGGATCGCCTGTCTTTGCTGATCGCTATTTGTTCGTCGGTTACCCTGGGGGCAAGCTGGTTGCGCTGGCCCTGCAGAACGGTGCCCCTGTCTGGGAGGGTGCGGTTGCTTTGCCGAAGGGCGCGACCGAACTTGATCGGGTTGCCGATATTGTTGCCTCGCCGGTGATTGATGGTCGGCAGATTTGTGCCGTCGCCTTTCAGGGGCGGGTTGCCTGCTTCGATATGGGGCAAGGTGGGGCCATGGTCTGGTCACGCGACATCTCTTCGGTATCCGGCCTCGCCATGGATGGCCGCTACGTGTTCGTCACCGATGACAAGGGTGTCGTTTATGCCCTGGATCGCTTGTCTGGCAGCAGCCTGTGGAAGCAGGACAAGCTGAAAAATCGTCGCCTTTCCGCACCTGTCGTTCGGCGCGGTTTGGTCGTCGTGGCAGATGCAGAAGGCATCTTGCATTTTCTTTCTCGTGAAGACGGTAGCTTTGCCGCACGCCTGAAAACCGATGGCACGCCGGTTCGCGCGCCTCTTCAATTGCTCGGTTCCTCGGTTCTGGTTCAAACCTCCGGTGGTAGCGTGAGCGCAATCGAGGCTCAATGAAACCTACGCTCGTTCTGGTTGGCCGGCCCAATGTCGGCAAATCTACCCTTTTCAACCGCATGACCAAGTCGCGCGACGCCATCGTCGCCGACATGCCGGGCCTGACCCGTGATCGTCACTATGGTCATGGCAAACTGGGCAAGAAACCTTATCTGGTCGTCGATACCGGCGGTTTCGAACCGCTGGTCAAGGAAGGCATCCTGCATGAAATGGCCCGCCAGACCGAGCAGGCGATTGCCGAGGCCGACGCCATCATCTTCGTGGTGGATGGTCGTAGCGGCCTGACGCCCCACGACAAGGAAATCGCCAACAAGCTGCGGCGCATCGACCGGCCGGTATTTGTCGCGGTCAACAAGGCTGAGGGCATGAACTCCGGGATGGTCGAAGCCGAGTTCCACGAACTCGGCTTGGGTGAGCCCAATGCCATTTCTGCGGCCCATGGCGAAGGTGTCCGCGGTCTAGTAGAAATGGCACTGGAGGATTTCCCGGAGCCAGAAGAAGATGAATGGCACTCCGACTCTGTTCGCGTCGCCATTGTTGGTCGCCCCAATGTCGGCAAGTCCACGCTGATCAACACGCTGCTCGGTGAAGAGCGGGTTATCGCCTTCGATGCACCGGGTACGACGCGTGATTCGATCGAAATCGACTTCGAGCGTGGTGGTCGCAAATATGTTTTGGTCGATACGGCCGGCATGCGCAAGCGCGGCAAGGTTTTCGAGTCGATCGAAAAATTCTCGGTGGTAAAGACCTTGCAGTCCATCGAGGATGCTAATGTGGTCATCCTGATGGTCGATGCCCAGGCCGATGTCTCTGACCAGGATGCACATATTGCCGATTTCATCGTGCAAAGTGGCCGTGCGCTGGTGGTTGCCGTCAACAAGTGGGATGGCCTTGATGCCTATACCCGCGAGCAGACGCGACAGATATTGCAGCGCAAGCTGAAATTCCTGGAGTTTGCCAAATTCCATTTCATTTCAGCACGCGACAACATTGGTCTTGGCAACATGTTCCGCTCGGTCGATTCCGCCTATGCGGCAGCGATGGCAAAGATGACTACGCCACGCCTGACCCGGGTGCTGATTGATGCGGTAGCCAAGCAGGCGCCAGCCAAGCATGGCCTTTTCCGCCCGAAGCCGCGTTATGCCCACCAAGGTGGCTCAAACCCGCCGATCATCGTGATTCACGGTAACGCGGTTGATCAGATCACCGATAGCTACCGTCGTTTCCTTGAGCATACGTTCCGTGAAGCCTTCAAATTGCAGGGAACGCCATTGCGCATCCAGTTCGTCTCAGCAAAGAACCCATTTGCCGACAAAGACAAGAAATAATCTGCAAATTTTTTCGCATCACCCCCCAAATTTGGGTACATTAGGACCCTCATAACAACTACCACCATGGAGTCCACACCATGAGCAACAAAGGGCAACTTTTACAAGACCCCTTCCTCAACGCTCTTCGTCGCGAGCATGTTCCCGTCTCTATTTACCTGGTAAACGGGATCAAATTGCAGGGCCAGGTTGAATCGTTCGACCAGTACGTCGTTTTACTAAAAAATACGGTTACCCAGATGGTGTACAAGCACGCTATCTCGACCGTGGTTCCGGCCCGTCCGGTCAACCTTCAGCAGGAACAGGCGGCGGAATAATCGCCTACTGTCCACAGGCCCGCCCAATCGGCGGGCTGACTTCCCAACACTTCAGGAATCGCCCATGATTGAACGACCCGCCGCCGGTGAACGCGCGGTGATCGTTCAGATTGACTTCGGCCAGCTTGATCTTGAAGATCAGCTGGAAGAGGTCAGGTTGCTGGCTGAATCAGCGGGGGGGCTGGTCGTGGCAGAAGTCGGCGGTCGCCGACAGAGTCCCGATCCAAAAACCTACGCCGGTAAAGGCAAGGTCGATGAAATTGCAGCGATGATTGCTGCTGCCGAGGC
This sequence comes from Ferribacterium limneticum, assembly GCF_020510625.1. NCBI lineage: Bacteria > Pseudomonadati > Pseudomonadota > Betaproteobacteria > Rhodocyclales > Azonexaceae > Ferribacterium > Ferribacterium limneticum. The sequence continues at coordinate 1,293,956 of NZ_CP075191.1, forward strand.
GGACTTGGTGATTTTCAATCATGAACTCTCGCCGGCGCAGCAGCGTAATCTGGAACGGGCATTGCAATGTCGGGTGATCGACCGTACCAGTCTGATTCTTGATATTTTTGCCTTGCGCGCGTCCAGTGCAGAAGGCAAGTTGCAGGTCGAACTGGCTCAACTCGAACATCTTTCGACCCGACTGGTTCGTGGCTGGACTCACCTGGAACGGCAACGCGGCGGTATCGGTATGCGTGGTCCCGGTGAAAAGCAGCTGGAAACCGATCGGCGTTTGCTGGGCAATCGCGTCAAATTGCTGAAGGAGAGGCTGGCTAAACTTTCCAGGCAACGCGGTGTTCAGCGCAAGGCTAGGATGCGTGGCGATGTTCTCAGTGTTTCGATGGTTGGCTATACCAATGCCGGCAAGTCGACCTTGTTCAATGCGCTGACCCATGCTGGCGTTTATGCTGCCAATCAGTTGTTTGCAACGCTCGATACCACTTCACGAAAGTTGTGGATCGAAGGCGCCGGTAATATTGTGATTTCCGATACCGTGGGGTTCATACGGAATCTGCCGCATTCGCTGGTTGATGCGTTTCACGCGACGCTGGAAGCGGCGACCGATGCTGATATTCTTTTGCACGTGGTTGATAGTGCCAGTCATGCTCGTGAAGAGCAGATGAGCGAGGTCAACAAGGTGCTTGAGGAAATTGGAGCAGATTGTGTCAGGCAGGTTATCGCCTGGAACAAGATCGATCTCACCGATGCCTCGCCGGGAGTTGAGCGGGACGAGTATGGTAATATCGCGCGCGTTCGCGTCAGTGCGCGTTCTGGAGACGGCCTCGATTTGCTGCGTGAATCGTTGGCCGAATATGCCCGAGCCAAGGCCCAGGCCCGTAAAAAGGCGTTGGCTGAGGCCGAACAAGAAGCACAACACGACTATATAAACTGAATCCCCGACACCCATGATTCCGACCCTAGGTATTTTCATGTCGCTCAACGACCCGCAGTGGGGCAACCGTGGCAGCAACGACGGTGACAAGTCCAACGGCAACGGTCCGCGCCGCCCCAACGATGGCCCGCCGGATCTCGAAGAGCTTTGGCGTGACTTCAATCGCAAATTGTCCGGCATGTTCGGTAATAAAGGCGGTGGAGGCGGCAATGGCGGTGGCGATGGCCCACGCATGCCGAACATCGATTTCAACCCGAAATTTCTGGGGGGTGGCCTGGGGCTTTTGGTCGGTCTGGCGGCCATCGTCTGGCTGGCATCGGGCTTCTATATTGTGGACGCCTCGCAGCGTGGCCTTGTGCTGCAGTTTGGCAGTTACAAGGAGTCGACCGAACCGGGCCTGCGCTGGCGTTTTCCGTACCCCTTCCAGTCGCATGAACTGGTGAATCTGTCCGGGGTGCGTACCCTCGAAATAGGCTATCGTGGAACAGAACGGAACAAGGTGCTGAAAGAGGCGCTGATGCTGACGGATGACGAAAATATCGTAAATATCCAGTTTGCCGTTCAGTACATCTTGAAAGATCCGGTCGAGTATCTCTTCAACAATCGTTCTACGGATGAGGCAGTGATGGGCGCTGCCGAGTCGGCGGTTCGAGAGATTGTTGGCAAGAGCGCGATGAACTTCGTGCTTTATGAAGGCCGTGAGCAGATCGCGACTCAGGCTGCCAAGTTGATGCAGGACATTCTTGATCGTTACAAGAGCGGCATTCTGGTTTCCAAGGTAACCATGCAGAATGCCCAGCCGCCCGAGCAGGTTCAGTCTGCGTTTGACGATGCCGTCAAGGCAGGCCAGGATCGTGAGCGCCAGAAAAACGAAGGCCAGGCCTACGCTAATGACGTGATCCCGAAGGCCAAAGGTACGGCGGCTCGTTTGCTGGAGGAGGCCAACGGCCACAAGCAACGTGTTATTTCGACGGCGGAAGGTGATGCTTCGCGCTTCAGGCAGGTTCAGGTCGAATATGCCAAGGCTCCGGAGGTCACCCGTCAGCGCCTGTATCTGGAAACCATGCAGCAGGTTTATGCGAATACCAGCAAGGTTCTGGTCGATGCCAAGGGGCAGGGCAATCTGCTCTACCTGCCGCTCGACAAGCTGATGCAGTCTGCTGCGGGAATGTCCGCAGCGCAGGTCGGCCCGGTTGAAACGCAGGGAGCTACCGGCACAGTAAAACCGTCGTCACAGGTTTCGTCCGAAGTGCCGCCGCAACTGGAGCGTACACCGCAGGTTGGTGGTGGATCTTATTCTGGAAGTTCGCGCGAAGGTTCGTTGCGCTCGCGTGATCGGGAGGGACGTTGATGAGTCCGCGTAGCAATTTGATCGGTGCAATTGTCGCCACCCTGCTGGTGGTCCTTGCAATGTCCATATTTACTGTCGATCAGCGCCAGTACGCGCTGGTTTTCCAACTGGGTGAAGTCAAGCGGGTGATCACCGAGCCGGGGCTGAATTTTAAGATTCCGCTGGTCCAGAATGTGCGCTATTTCGAAAAGCGCATCATCACGCTCGACAATAATGAACCGGAACGTTTCATTACCTCCGAGAAGAAAAACGTTCTCGTCGACTCTTACATCAAGTGGCGGATCATCGATCCTAATCTCTACTACATTTCGGTGAGTGGCGATGAAGTTCGCGCCAAGACGCGCCTCAATCAGACGGTTAACGCCGGCCTGCGCGAGGAGTTCGGCAAGCGGACCGTGCATGACGTGGTGTCCGGTGAGCGCGACAAGATCATGGAGCAGATGCGCCAAAAGGCCGACACCGATGCGCGCAAGATTGGCGTGCAGATTGTCGATGTTCGCCTGAAGCGCGTCGAGCTACCGACTGAGGTCAGTGAAGCCGTCTATCGTCGTATGGAGGCTGAGCGCAAGCGCGTCGCCAACGAACTACGTTCCGAAGGCTCTGCCGAGGCTGAGAAAATCCGGGCCGATGCCGATCGCCAGCGCGAAATCATCATCGCCGATGCTTATCGCGACGCCCAGAAGATCAAGGGTGAAGGCGATGCCAAGGCTTCGGCAACCTATGCCAGTGCGTTCAGCGCAAATCCGGAGTTCTATGCCTTCTATCGCAGTCTTGAAGCGTACCGTGGCAGTTTCAAGAACAAGAACGATGTGATGGTTATCGAGCCGAGTTCAGACTTCTTCAAATACATGAAGAGCGTCGGGCGCGGTAACGACAAGGGCAAATGACATCGACCATTCTGCTGGCCTTCGCGCTGATGCTGGTGCTCGAAGGCCTTATGCCTTTTATCGCCCCGGCGGCCTGGCGTGAAACCTTTCGCCGCCTCACTCAATTTTCGGATGGGCAGATTCGCTTTGTCGGCCTGACGTCGATGCTGATCGGCTTGATCCTACTGATACTTTTCTCATGAACTGGTTGTTACCTGAATATCTGGCCGATGCGCTGCCCGCCGAGGCAGCACGCATCGAACGCCTGCGCCGCGCCGTTCTTGATCATTTTCGCAGCCAAGGCTTCGAGTTGGTCATGCCGCCTATGCTCGAATATCTGGAGTCGTTGCTGACCGGTGCAGGGCAGGACCTGAAACTGCGCACCTTCAAACTGGTCGATCAGCTTTCCGGTCGGACCATGGGGGTGCGGGCCGACATCACGCCGCAGGCTGCTCGTATCGATGCCCATCTGCTCAACCATCAAGGTGTAACCCGTCTCTGCTACTGCGGCAGCGTCCTGCATACCTTGCCGGCAACGATATCTGCCGGTCGCGAGCCGCTACAGATTGGCGCTGAACTCTACGGCTATGCCGGAATTGCCGCCGACCTTGACGTCATTCGTCTGATGGCCGGAGCTTTCGGGCAGGTCAAATTGCCGATCAGTCGCATTGATCTCGGGCATGTCGGCATCTTCCGCGCGCTGGCCGAAGCGGCCGGTTTGCCGCAGGAGGCCGAAGACAACGTATTGAGCCTGTTGCAGGCCAAGGACGTACCGGGCCTGATCGAAGCTTGTGCCGATGTACCGTCACCTTATCGCGAAGCGCTGCAGCGTTTGCCGCAACTTTATGGCGGCGTCGAAGTGCTGGAGCGTGCTGCCACAGAATTGCCGCAACTGCCAGCCATCACTGCTGCGCTGGAAGGCTTGCGCCACCTGTTGGCCAGCGCCCCCGAGTTGCCATTTTCGATCGACCTTTCCGATCTGCGCGGCTACCACTATCACAACGGCGTGGTATTTGCGGCCTACTGCGACGGCTACCCCGCAGCGATTGCGCTTGGTGGCCGCTACGATGGTGCGGGCAAGGCGTTCGGTCGGGCCCGTCCGGCTACCGGCTTCTCGATGGATTTGCGAGAAGTAGCGCGTCTGGCGCCGGCAGGCAAGTCGAATGGTGCGATTCTGGCCCCACATGCCGGACCGGACAAGCGCCTAGCAGTGCATATTGCTGCGTTGCGCGAACAGGGTGAGATTGTCGTTGAACTTCTGCCTGGCGAGACCGCCTGCGAAGGTCCGCTCTGCGATCGCAAGTTGGCGCTGGTCGGCGAACACTGGATTATTGAAGCAATACAAGAGGATTAAAAAATGGCCAAGAATGTCATCGTGGTGGGCACCCAGTGGGGCGACGAAGGTAAGGGCAAGATCGTCGACTGGCTGACCGATCACGCCAAAGGCGTGGTTCGTTTCCAGGGCGGCCATAACGCCGGCCATACGCTGGTCGTCGGTGAAAATGTCTACAAGCTGAATCTGGTGCCCTCCGGCATCGTGCGTGATGGTGTCGAGTGCTATATCGGCAACGGTGTCGTGCTCGATATCCATCACCTGATTTCTGAAATTGCCGAACTGGAGAAGGGCGGTATCGATGTCCGTTCCCGCCTGAAAATCAGCCCGGGATGCCCGCTCATCCTGCCTTATCACTCGGCCATCGACAAGGCGCGCGAGGCGGCCAAAGCCGGCGACAAGAAAATTGGCACGACCGGCAAGGGTATTGGTCCGACCTACGAGGACAAGGTTTCCCGCCGCGGTCTGCGCGTCTATGATCTGTTCCACCCGGAGCGCTTTGCCGAAAAGCTGAAGGAAGTTCTCGAATATCACAACTTCGTGCTGACCCAGTATTTCAAGGCTGAGGCCGTCGATTTCCAGACGGTCTACGATCAGGCGATGGCCGATGCCGAAGTGATCCGTCCAATGGTCGTCGATGTGTCAGCTGCGCTGTATGACGCCAACAAAGCTGGCCACAACATGCTGTTCGAGGGTGCCCAGGGAACGTTGCTCGACATCGACCACGGCACCTACCCGTTTGTGACCTCATCCAACTGCGTGGCTGGTCAGGCCGCTGCTGGCGCCGGTATCGGCCCGGGAATGCTTCACTACGTTCTGGGAATTACCAAGGCCTACTGTACGCGCGTGGGTGGCGGACCGTTCCCGAGCGAACTGGATATCGATACCGAAGGTACGCCAGGTCACCAGATGTTCAGCGTTGGCAAGGAATTTGGCACCGTTACTGGTCGCAAGCGCCGCTGTGGCTGGTTCGATGCAGCTTTGCTGCGCCGCTCCGCCCGTATCAACGGCCTGACCGGTTTGTGCATCACCAAGCTCGATGTTCTGGACGGTTTGAAGGAAATCAAGATCTGCACAGGCTACCAGCTTGGTGACAAGATCGTTGATCTGCTGCCGATCGGCGCTGATGATGTTGCACGTTGTGTGCCTATCTATGAAACCATGCCGGGCTGGGAGGGGACAACCTTCCGCGTCAAGCGCTGGGAGGATCTCCCGGTAGCGGCGCAAGCCTACCTGAATCGCCTGGAGCAACTGTGTGAAGTGCCGATCGCCATCGTGTCGACCGGTCCGGAGCGCGATGAGACCATTCTCAAGCAGCATCCCTTCAATTAATCCGCAGCGACGCAGGTAAGAAAAGAGAACGGGCCCAATGGGCCCGTTCTCCATTTCAGCGTGCAGGTACGGCCTGCCAGCCTTCCGGGCAGGCATTGGTGTACGGATAGTACTGGCCGGAAGATCCGCAGTAATACCAGGTGCCGTAGCCAGGTTGTGGCATTGGGCGGGGCGGGGGGCTATAGACAGGGGCTGGGGCGTAGTAACTCTGCGAAGCGACAGCGGCGCCAACGGCCAAGCCGGTGATGGCCAGCACAGCTGCCGGGCCAACCCAGCCGGAACCACCGCGGTGATGCTGATGCCCGCGGTGATGGTGGCCGCCATGGCGGCCCCAGTCAGCCTGGGCCGAAGTGGTGGTGCTCAGGGCCAGGAGTGCGGCGATGCAGAGGGCGGAAAACTTTTTCATGGTTCGACTCGTGTTTGTCGTTTGGACAAGCCGAATAACGCATTGCCCTGCGCAAGCGATTACCTGTGGTGTGTACGCAAGTGTTAGCAATTGTTGCAGCGGGCTAGCCGTGGGCTGCCTGAAAGGCAGGTGCAGCGTTTGGCAGATGGCTATCTTGAGCGGCAGACAAATCTGGCTGTAGAAATGAAAAAAGGCCTTGTTTGAACAAGGCCTTCTATCAAAATCGCTGGTGCCCAGGAAGGGACTCGAACCCCCACGGAGTTACCCGCTAGTACCTGAAACTAGTGCGTCTACCAATTCCGCCACCTGGGCACAGGTGCGAAGAGCGCGCATTTTACATGAATTCCGGCAGCTGTAAATAGTTTTTGTGCCGAGATTACATTCGGGCTTTTTCTTGGCGCTGTGAGACAATTCGCGCAGTCGTTCGGCGGATGCCGAAAAGAAAAAAGGCTTCGATTGCTCGAAGCCTCTGATCCGAATCTTTGGTGCCCAGAAAGGGACTCGAACCCCCACGGAGTTACCCGCTAGTACCTGAAACTAGTGCGTCTACCAATTCCGCCACCTGGGCACAGGTGCGAAGAGTGCGAATTTTAGAGGAAATAAAGTAAATGTCAAGAAAGAAGCTGTCCAAAATCCGACGAGCCGACCCCTTTTTCGAGCGTGAATTAGCCCGCTACGAATTCCCTTTGCCGTCACGTGAATATGTATCGCAGGTGCTGACTGATGAGGGGCGGCCGCTTGAGTTTGCCGAGTTGATTGAATTGCTCGATATCACCAGCAGTGAACGCGAGATGTTCCAGCGCCGGCTTGGCGCCATGGAGCGTGAAGGTCAGTTGTTACGCAACCGCAAAGGGGCCTACATCCTGCCCGAGCGGGCCAGTCTGACGCCGGGACGGGTACAGGGACATCCGGATGGTTACGGTTTTCTGGTTCCGGATGATGGCAGCGCGGATATCTTCCTCGACCAGCACCAGATGGGCAAAGTGTTGCATGGTGACCGGGCATTGGTCCGGGTGACCGGTATCGACCGCAAGGGGCGCCCGGAAGGCGGCATTGTCGAGGTGACCGAGCGGGTCAATACCCGGGTCGTTGGCCGGGTGTTCGTCGAGCACGGTGTCGTCTTCGTGGTGCCCGAAAACAAGCGTATTTCGCAGGATATTCTGGTGCCGCCCGAGAAGAAAGCGAAGTTCAAGCCGGAGTCGGGCCAGGTGGTGATGGTCGAGATCATCGAGCAGCCGAGCAAGTACTCCAAACCCATCGGGCAGATTATCGAGACGCTGGGTAACTATGCCGATCCGGGCATGGAAATCGAGATTGCGCTGCGCAAGCACGATTTGCCCTTCGAGTTTTCGAAGGCTGCGCTCGACGAGAACAAGGCGCTGCCGGACAAGGTCAAGAAAGCCGATTTCGCTGGCCGGGAGGATTTGCGCGAGTTGCCCTTGGTCACCATTGACGGTGAAACGGCGCGCGATTTCGACGATGCTGTGTTCTGCAAGAAGAGGGGGCGCGGCTGGCGGCTGGTGGTGGCGATTGCCGACGTGTCGCACTACGTCAAGCCTGGCATGGCACTCGATAAGGAGGCCCTGGAGCGCGGTAACTCGGTCTATTTCCCGCGTCGGGTGATTCCGATGCTGCCGGAGAAGCTGTCGAACGGCATCTGCTCGCTGAACCCGGATGTCGAGCGGATGGCCATGGTCTGCGACATGGAGATCAGTGCGAGCGGCAAGATTGGCAAATACCGTTTTTACCCTGCAGTTTTCCGCTCGCATGCGCGATTGACCTACAACCTCGTCTGGTCGTGGCTTTCCGGCGAGAAAAAGCCGGAAACCGAGGGTCATCTCAGCGTTCTGCCGCACGTACAGAATCTCTATAAGCTCTTCGGCGCTTTGCATAAGGCACGCGGTCAGCGGGGGGCCATCGATTTCGAAACGACCGAAACCCAGATGCTGTTCAATGAGCAGGGCAAGATCGAGAACATCGTGCCGGTGGTGCGCAACGACGCCCATCGCATCATCGAGGAATGCATGCTGGCCGCGAACGTCTGCGCTTCGGATTTCCTGGCCGAGCACAAGCAGACTTGTCTCTATCGCATCCATGAATCGCCGTCCGAAGACAAGTTGAAGAATCTCCGCGCCTTCCTTGGCGAATTCGGACTCGCCCTTGGCGGGGGGGATGAACCTCGGGCCAAGGATTACGGCATCCTGCTTGAAAAGGTCAAGCAGCGTCCGGATTTCCAGCTATTGCAGACGGTGATGTTGCGTTCGCTCCGGCAGGCGATGTATAGCCCCGATAACGTCGGCCATTTCGGGCTGGCCTATGATCACTACACCCACTTCACCTCGCCGATCCGGCGCTATCCCGATCTGCTGGTGCATCGCGCCATCAAGGCGGTGCTGGCCGGCGAGAAATATGTGCCGTCACGCGAGTGGGACGACATTGGCCTGCAATGTTCGTCGACCGAGCGGCGGGCTGACGAGGCGACGCGCGATGTCGAAAACTGGCTGAAGTGCTTCTTCATGAAGGAGCGCATCGGCGAAGAGTTCGAGGGGACGATTTCGGCGGTAACGGCCTTTGGTTTCTTCGTGGCGCTCGATACCATCTATATCGAAGGCTTGGTGCATGTCTCAGAGCTGGGTTCCGATTACTTCCAGTTCGACAACATCAAGCACCAGATGCTTGGTGAGCGGACCGGGCAGCGGTTCCGCCTCGGCGACCGGGTGAAGGTCAGGCTGGTGCGGGCCGATCTTGAGTCGAACCGGATCGATTTTGTGCTAGCCGGGGATGACAATGCGGTTCGGGGCAGAAGACCGGCCGGCAAGCCAGCCGTCAAGGTGGGCGGCAAGCCGTCTCTGGCCAAGGTTCAGGTCAAAGTGCCGGCAAGGGAACCGGCCAAATCTGCACGGTCGCCTGTAGCATCAGCCAAGGCGCCTGCCAAGAGGCCTGCCAAGGCTCCGGTCAAGGCTCCGGTCAAGGCGGCAAATACCTCGGCCAAGCCGGCAGGAAAGAAGCCGTCTTCTGCCAAGGCCAAGGCAGGCGTCGCCAAGCCACCGCGAAAAGCGGCTGCCAAGCGGCGCTAACCGCAGCATTCGTCCTCAATGGTGGGTGGGATCGAGCAGATCGCCTGCCTTGAGGGCGATGTTTGCAACCTGTGTTGCATCGAGGCCGGGCAATTGCTCGGCCAGCCACTCCAGCGAGGCGCCGGGGATGATGTGCTTGGCTTCGGCAATATCCGACGGCAAGGCAGGATCGTCTGGGCCGCCCGAAGCCAGATGTCGTGCGGTATCGACGCAAAGGCGGGAGAGATTGGCCCGCGGGTTGTCGACGCCGCGAATCAGCTGGGTGAGTAGCGAGGGCAGATGCCAGATCGTGGCGCACTTCAGCGTCAGATCCTTGAAACGGAAGCCGCAGGTATCTAGCTGGGCCTGAGCGGAGCGTGAAGCACGACCGGAGTGTAGGGCTGCCTGGGCGGCTTCAGGCAGTTCGTGGGCAAACAGCCAGAGCAGCAGTTCGCCCAGTTCCGAGAGCAAGGCGGCCATGGCGACTTCGTCCGGGGAAATGTCGGCTCGGGCCGATCCCCAACGCAGGGCAAGGTGTCGGGCCAGATAGGCGCTGGCTTCACAACTCGCGAGGCCGATGTTGGTTTCATCGGTTTCCTGGCTGTTGAGCAGCAGCTTGCGAAAGGTGTCCGTACCGATTTGCATCACTGCGGCAAGCGGCGTGGTGGTTTCATGTCCCAGGCGTTGGACGCGCCGGTTTTCAGCCTCGCGCAGTACGCGCAGGCAGAGGAAGGGGTCGCCGGCCGCGATGTCGGCGAGTTCCCGGGCGGCCAGCTGTTCGCCCTGGCAGGCTTCCAGGGCCAGCAACATGGCTTTGGAGCGTGGCATGCAAGGGAGTTCGCGGCTACTCAGGTGAGCTGCCCATTGATCGACACCCCAGCGTTTTTGATGGTCGGACAGCAAATTTTTTCCTGGAACTGAGTTGATACTTCTTTAACGTCAGTATCACTCAGAAATGAATATGCGTCGTTCAGTTCAACAAAATCGTAATAAAATGCGGGCTACTACTACCTTGGAGTGGCAATGACGACACAGCGGATGGCTTCAATCCCGATTCACAGGGATGAGTCCGCCGATGCATTGTCCGGTATTGCCGCCCATTGGCTGATGACCGGAGAGTTGCCTCCGGAACTGGTTACCGGTCACAAGCTGATCGATTTCGAGCATCGATTTCTGGTTTCCGCCATCGCGAATCTGCGCAGGGTGTGCATTGATCACGAAGCACTTGTGAATTGCAAGGCTTGCGGGCGTGGCATCCGGGAGGCTTGTGAGAGCCAGCTGATTGGCATGCTCGGTGACGTTTTTGCCTTCATTCTCGATCATTTCAAGACCGAGGAAAGCATCATGCGTGATTCGCTGATGATCATGGTCGATCGCGATGTCTGCCAGGCGCACATGGAAGATCATGCCGAGATTGCCGCCAAGGTGCAGGAAATCGTCTCGTCGCTTGATTCATTGCATATCGTCTCGCGGATCCGTGAGCTCGACGCATTGTTGTCCCGCTGGATCACCAATCACATTGCCTTGCATGATCTCCTGTTGTCCCGCTGGATTTCCCGCGAGGACTCCCTGATCCAGGGGTTTTGAGTCTTTTTCGCAGGCTTGCCCGGTCATGGCCGGTTTCCGGCGCTGTTCGCCGGCACGTTAGAATCCTCCATCCTGAATCACGAAAGCAGTCATGTCTTCCCGCCTGATCTACGGTTTTCACGCCATCACCGCCAAACTTCGTCACGATCCGGGCTCGGTCAAGGAAATCCTGATCGATGCCACGCGCCAGGATGCGCGCGCTCGTGATCTGCTCAGTCATGCCGAGTTGCAGGGTATCAACGTGGTGGCCAGCGATGGCAAGCGCCTCGACGGCATGGCGCCGGGCGCCAGTCATCAGGGAGTGATTGCGCGCATCGAAGGCGGCCGCAAGGTGGCGCATCTCGATGATGTGCTCGATACGCTCGAAGAGCCGGCTTTCCTGCTGGTGCTCGATGGCATTACCGATCCGCGTAATCTCGGTGCCTGCCTGCGCGTTGCTGACGCGGCCGGGGTGCATGCGGTGATCGCGCCCAAGGATCGGGCTGTCGGCTTGACCGATGTCGCGGCCAAGACGGCATGCGGTGCGGCAGAAACGATCCCTTACGTGATGGTGACCAATCTCGCTCGTACCTTGCGCGAACTGCAGGAACGCGAGATCTGGGTGATCGGTACGGCGGGCGAGGCCGAGAGCGATCTCTATGCCGCCGAGTGGCCAAAAGCGACTGCCTGGGTGATGGGGGCCGAAGGCGAGGGCATGCGCCGCCTGACTCGCGAAAACTGCGACCAGCTGGTCAAGATTCCCATGTTTGGCACCGTCGAAAGCCTGAATGTGTCTGTGGCGGCTGGCGTCTGTTTGTTCGAGGCGCGTCGGCGCCTGGGGTAACTCAGGCTTTTGCTGTAGGCCAAGCTTGGGGCGGCAGCCGCTTGCCCCGATTGCCGCAGTGATCTTCTGTGGCCCGGGTTTTTCTCGCGTTCAAACTGGGTGGTGCGCCCACCCAAAAAATGTCAGGGTCAGCGGGAGCGCGCCAGATCGAGGTCGGCGCGGTTTTTCTCGTCGACATAGATCCCGCTGGCAGCCGGCTGGCTGCTGGCAAAACAGCTGACTTCGACATTGGCCAGTGCTTTTGCCTTGTGCAGCACGTCGACCGCGCAACGCCCGAACACGCTTTCGATGGTGCTCAGCAGATTACGGGCGTAGGGCGTTTCCAGCTTGCCATCGAGGATCAGGTTGGCGAGCAGCACACCCTCCGGTTTCAGCACGCGGCGCGTGCCGGCCCAGAATTCGCGAGTGACCAGGTGACTGGGGATCGAGGTGTGCGAACTGTAAACGTCGACGACGACGGCATCGAAGCGACGCTCGCTGGTGGCGATAAAGCGGCGGGCATCATCGACGATGAATTCGCCGCGGGACGGCTCTTTCAGGAAATGCTTTTCGGCGATGTCACGGATGGCCGGGTCGATATCGACATAGGTGTAGCGATTCAGCGGCTCACGATGCGACAGCGTGAAGCCGCCGGCACCGAGGACGAGGATTTCCTTGCCCTTGAAGCCGAGATCGTCGAGCAGGATCTGGCGCAGGTGTCTGATGTAGCGGGTGTAGTTGGGAGGCTCGCTGTCGTCGATCAATGAGGCGAGCGACTTGTTGACCATGAAGGCCCGCGGATCTTTCTGGCCGGCCAGTTCGGCCGGGCCGACGATGTATTCGGCGTAGGCCGTGTCCGCCGTCACGGTGTGCTGGCCATTGAAGCCGGCGGCGACGGCGACGATAGTGAAAGCGAGCAGGGCAAACTTGAGATTCCGTCCGGCCAGCAGCAGCGCGCCAATGACCAGCCCCAGCGTGCAGGCGAAGACGGCGGCCGATACGCTCAGCCATTGCATGACGATCAGCGACAGCGTCAGCGAGCCGAGGAAGGAACCGAGCGTCGACCAATAGAGTGCCATGCCGCTGGCTTCGCCAGTGCGTTCGGCCTGCATCAGGTTGGTCAGGATGGGCACGGTCTGGCCAAGCAGCCAGGCGAGCGGGCAAAGCACGCCGCCGATGAAGAAAAGGTAGGCAACCAACACGGGCTGGAGATGGGCAAACATCCAGTCGACACTGAGGCCGGCCAGTCCGAGTCCGGCCAGGGCGGCAGAAATCAGGAAGTTGCGGGCGACGATTCGTTTGTAATCGGCGGCGACCCGGGCTCCCGAGGCGTAACCAAGGGCCAGCGCGAGCAGGAAGAAGCCGATGGTCGGCGCCGTGATGATGATCGAACTGCCGACATGCGGGACAAGGCGGCGCAGGGCGATGACTTCGGCACCGAGCGAACAGAAGCCTTCGATGAAGACGATGGCGTAGATGAGCAGGCGTGACATCCGCGCATTATCGGCCAGATGGCGGCTGCCTGTCCTGCCGCCAAATCACTCGATGGCGCGCAGGGCGGGCTGGTTTTCGAGGATTGCGTCGAGGGTGGCCAGCGCGGTGGCAAAATCGTAGTCATCCACTTCGAGACGCAGGCGGGCGCCTTTTTGATCGCCGCTGCCCAGGCTGTGGCGCAGTTTCTCCGGGGCATCCTGGTGCGAACTGACGAACAGCTTCAGCAGTTCAAGCAGCAGTTCCGGCTTGCCGAGGGTGGCGCGCAGGCCGGTCTTCGTCGAAGGCGTTGGCGGTCAGGGCGACGATAGGGGTGCTGGCGTAATGCGCCATCCGGCGAATCCGCCGGACTGCTTCTTGGCCGTCCATCCGGGGCATCATGATGGCAAGCAGAATCAGGTCGGGAATCGATAGGGGAGCGAAAGCGGGGCGGCGTTTGCCAGGCTACCGCGCCTCAGGCTCGCTGACCGAAGCGCAACCAGCTGGCGCTGGTGAAGATCAGCAGGCCGATCCAGATCAGCGCGAAGCTGACCAGACGGGCTGGCTGCAACGGCTCGCCGAACAGATAGACGGCCGTTACGAATTGCATGGTCGGATTGATGTACATCAGCATGCCGACCATGGCCAGGTCGAGGCGCTGCGTTGCTGCGGCAAAGGCCATCAGCGGCAGGGCGGTGAGAAGGCCGGAGGCGATCAGCAGCAGGGTGGTCGTGTCGCCGGCCAGCGTGAAGACCGCATGGCCGTGCCAGCCCTGCCACGCTGCATAGGCCAGGCAGATGGGCAGCATGGCGAGCGTTTCGAGGCACAGCCCGGAAATGGCATCGACCGGCACCTGCTTGCGCAACAGGCCATAGCAGCCGAAGGTGGCGGCCAGGAACAGCGAGATCCACGGCAGGCTGCCGAGGGCGACCAGTTCGTTGCCAACAGCGACCATAGCCAGGCCGATCGCCAGCCATTCCCGGCGTGACAGGCGTTCCTTGAGAACGAGCAGGCCGAGCAGCACGTTGACCAGCGGGGTCAGGAAATAGCCGAGGCTGGAGGCGACGACCTGCTGGTGATCGACGGCCCACAGAAAGCCGAGCCAGTTGCTGCCGAGCAGCAGGGCGGCGACGCTCAGGCGGATGATGTGGTGCGGTGTGGCGAACAGGCCGACGACCTTGTCCCAGCGTTGCCGCAGGGTGAGCAGAATGACGACGAAGACGAAGGCCCATAGCGTGCGGTTGGACAGGATGTCCATCGGCGAAACATGGCCGAGCTGCCGGAAGAAAAGCGGGAAGAAGCCCCAGATGACGTAGGCAAGCAGGCCGTAGCCGATCCCGGCCAGCGGGAGCTTGGCGTTCATGCCTCAGGCCGGATCGCGCAGGATATGCAAGGCCGGCGACCGGTAATCGCGCCGGAAGAGCACGACCAGCACAACGATCGACAACAGGCTCAGCGCCATCGAATTGAGTAGCCAGCCCGAGGCGGCCAGCCCGAAGTAATAGGCGCGGATGCCTCGGTTGAAGTCGTCGCCGGCCAGGTTGTTGGCCCCGGCGACACGCTGAGCATAGACGTCGATGCCGGGCTCGCCAGCCTTGCCGAAGGGGGCGCCGCCAACCAGGATGGAGAGCAGGTTGAACTGGCGCAGCGACCAGGTGAACTTGAAATAGGCATAAACGAAACTGGCCAGTACCAGCATCAGTTTGATTTCGAGCAGCTCGCGGTTACCGGTATTGCCGAAGGGCAGGTCGGCGGTGAAGCTGACCAGCTTGTCGGAGGCGCCGAGGGCCGCCACCAGGCCGGCGATGATGTAGATGGTGGTGTTGGCGTAGAACGAAACGCTGGTCACCAGATTGCCGATCAGCGTCGAATCGGTCACCCGCACGTCGCGTTCGAGCATGCGGTAGGCCCATTGCAGGCGAAATTGCTGGGTGGTGCGGATCAGGCCATTGGCACCCCACTGGCTGTGTTCCGAATACCAGGCATAACCGGCCCAGCAGGCGAAGAACACCGCCAGTGACAGCCAATCGACAGCGCTAAGGTGGGGCAGGGCATGCATTCCCGCATATTGCCATAGAGCCTGCGCTTCGGATATTGGGGAAGAACCTCGCCATGCATGGGGGGGCGTTGCCCGCGCCCATGGGATGGCGCTCGACCAGCTGAAGGTGGCCTGGAAAGGACGCCTGCGTGCTCGGGACGGAGCAGCGAAGCCATAAAAATTCAGCTGGCTGCACCGGGTATTTACTGCTGAAACCAATTATTGGCCCTCAGGGGGCATCGAGTTTGTGTCTGATTGGACCCAGCCACCCAATGCACGGCAGCCGGTGGCGAGCAAAGAGCCCGCATCTTCGCTGCGCTGGCAACTTGATCCAGTGAGTGTCGATGTTCTTTACATTGACTGTTATTGGATCCAAGACCATTTCTTCAAGTGCCTGATCAATCGAGTTTAATTTTTTCTGGCACGTTCGATGCGTGATTTCTGTTACCTAAGTAATAGGTGGTGTCATCACTAATTTATTGTTACAGGGGGTAATCATGAGCAACCTAAATAAGCTGGCCATTGCGCTTGCTCTGGCTGGAACAAGCCTGACCGCTCAGGCCACTGTCGTGACCGAATGGTCCTATTCAACGCTGGCATCGTTCACTTCTGCTTCCTTTTCTTCTGGATCGGATGGGACAACTTATAACAGTCCCGCAGTCCTCTCCTGGGGAAACGGCTCGGTGAGTGCAACCACTCCGTCAAGCGGAGTCGATAGAAGCTATCTCACCATCGGTAACGGAGTGGGAGCAAATGGTCTTTACAACGGGGCTGCTGCGACAGGTAGCGTTTCCACCGATGGCGTGGCCGTAAAGGGCGATATCTTCACGCACTGGAACAACGCGATCAGCGGTGACTACGGCACGCTGACGGGTGGCATCGTCCATGACACCTTGACGCTCACGCCACTTCTTCCTTCTTCATCGTCGGTTTCTGTCGATGCGCCGACGCTGGATTTTTCGTTCCACTTCATCGAGACGCTCAATGGCACGCCATGTCCTGGCGGCAACGCAGGTAGCAGCACGATTTGCGGCGATCTATTCGGATTCCAGGGAACCCCGAATTTCAATCTGCCGTTCAGCTATGGTGACGATGCCGACTACGGTGATGGTAAGGACGAGCAGTACTACGCCAGTGTGATCGTGTTCGACCCGCGTAGCGAGTCGTCAATTCCGATTTATTGGCTGAATGACGGGCAATGTGCTGCGCTGGGCTTTGCTGATGGCTATTCCACTTTGGCAACTACCCGACACAATCTCTGCCAGGGCTTCATCACCAATGAGGGGCAAATCAATCAGGTTCAGTTCGGATTTGCCATTACCTCCGTGCCGATCACGGTTCCCGAACCGTCAATGCCGGCCGTCATCGGTGTTGCACTGTTTGCTTTGGGTTTGAGCCGTCGCGCCCTCCGCAAGGGCTAATGCGCATCATCCCGCTTGCCCCTTGATGCCGGAAGCGGGGCTGAGAAGCCTCCTGGATACACCAGGAGGCTTTTTCTTGGGTGCGCTCGGCAAGGTAAGAGTTAGCTGAACGGCAAGGGTGTCGTGGGTATCTGCGAATCTGGAAGCCCCGAAACTACGGATTGGCCAAGCGGCCTGAAACGGCTGGAAGGCAAGATTCGAGAAGTGCATCGGAAAAAAACCTTATCGCCCACGGCGACAGGGTCTATGCTATTGGTCATAACCGAGGAGCACTCTTTGATAGCGCTCCCGCTCCCCTCAGAGTGAAGTTCCTTCAAGGCGCGTTGAAGATGAACAGGATGCACCCGCTGACGCTCAGCTTTCATGACTCCGCGACGGAGCGCGCCTTTGCCCGGCATCGGCTGCCTCGCCTTCGCCTGCAAGGCCGGGCGGCGATCATTGTGGGCATCGTCGTCTATGTTTCGTATGCGGCACTGGAGCATCTGTTCATTCTTCCTGAGCAGATCGGGCAGGTCTGGATGATTCGCGTGCTGGCCCTGCTGGTTCCGGTCGGCGTGCTGGCATTTACCTATTCTCCGTGGTTCGAAAAAACCAACCAGTTGCCGCTCTCGCTGGTCGGATTTACCGCAGCGTTGGGGCTGATCGGCATGCTCTGGCATTTGCCCGTTGCCAGCAGCAACTACTATTACCCGGGCTTGATGCTGGCAACGTTCTACACCTACAACCTGATCGGGGCGCGTTTCATCCAGGCCCTGGTGGTCAATGTCCTGGTCCTGTTGCTCTACAACATTCTATTTGGGTATCTGCGGCAGTTCCCTGAAGCGATGTTGCTCAGCCAGAACTTCTTTATCGTTTCTGCCAACCTGATCGGCGGTGCGGCCGGTTACCTGGCTGAGTACCAGGGGCGCCGGCTTTTCCTGCGCGAATTGCAACTCGAAGACGAACGGCAGCTTCACCTTGATCGTTCCCTGCATGACCGGCTGACCGGCCTGCCCAACCGTGAATTGCTCGACGACCGGATCAATCAGGCCCTGGCCCTGGCCCGCCGTGATTCGGCGCTCCATGCCGGGTTTTTTGTCGATCTCGATGGCTTCAAGGATGTCAATGATCAGCTCGGACATGACCGCGGAGACATCGCCTTGCGTGAGGTGGCAAGGCGCCTGGCCTTGTCGATGCGCGAGACCGATACCGTTTCCCGGCTCGGCGGGGATGAATTCTTTCTGCTTGTTCACGACATCGGTTCCTGCGATAGCGCCGCCCATCTGGCCGAAAAGTTGATCTCCCTGATCGAACAGCCGGTACCCGGCTTGCCGGATGACCAGGCGCTCAGCGCCAGCATCGGCATTTGCCTGTTTCCCTGCGACGGCGGGCCGGCGACGCCCGAGGCGATTATTCGCTGCGCCGATCTGGCCATGTATCAAGCCAAGGCCGAGGGCAAGCGGCGATTCTGCTTCGCCGGGGACTGAGTCCATCGCAACGCCGAGGGGAAAAACTCCTGTATCCTGCCAGCCTTTGAAAATTGTGGGGAACTGACATGGGACAAGCTAAAAACCGCGGCACGCTGGCACAGCGTGTGGCTCAGGCTCAGGCTCAAGAGAAAATCGAGGCGACACGCCCGGAAAAGCTGGTCTGCAACAGCTGCAAAGCCGATGTGACGGCCATTCATCCGGTCAGCACCCGCGGTCTGCGCGGTATCGATGCGATCTGGGTCGGCCAGTGCGACTGTGGCCACACCACCTTTGCCGCCTCGGGCGAACCGAAAGCCGTTGAAGCCTTCTTCTTCGCGCTCAGCGAAAACACCGAGCTGACGCTGGGCAGCCAGAGCAAGGATGGCGCAGCGCACGAAACGGCCTGATTCCGGGCGGTTGGTGAGTTGGATCGGCGGGCCGCTGTTGCGGCCCGTTCCTTTTGCGCTGATCCGCCTGCTTCAATGCCTTGATTCACCCGAGCAGACGGCGCAGACTGAGCCCATCGTCCAGCCTGCAGAAGGAGGTTCGTCATGACCGATGCACAACTCAAGGAAGCCGTCCTCGGGCCTTGGCCCTTTTTCGGTGTCAGTTCGCGCGGCGAGGTATTTGCCCGCTACGTGCCCAGCGGGCCGGTGTTCCGCTGGAGCTGGAACCAGATGATTCCGATGCCGGTGCAGGGCAGCGACCTGGTCTGGCTACTCCATGCGCAGGGTGAGGAAGATCAGTCAAGCGACACCGAGGCGGCCAAACGGCCTGCCGGCAAAGCTAAATAAGCGCCTGGCCGGTTCGGGCGATCAGCTCAGCCAGAGCTTCTTCCAGCCCTCGTGGCCGAGGCGCTCCATCGTTTCGATATTGCGCTCGAAAATCGCTTCAGCATCGGGAAACGCCGCCACGGCGCGGTCGATGCTGCTTTCGCGCAGCAGGTGTAGCGTCGGGTAGGGCGAGCGGTTGGTGAAGTTGGCGATGTCGTCCGGTTCGCTGCCGGCAAATTCGTATTGCGGGTGCAGGCTGGCAATCTGGAAGACGCCGTCGTAGCCGAGGTTGCGGATCAGGGCATCGACTTCGCCGAGGAAGAAATGGAAGTCGAGGAAGTCCGTCATCACCTGCGGATGAATCAGCAGCGTGGTGTCCAGTTCGGCCGGGTCGGTTTCGGCCAGCCGGGTCAGTTCATGTTCCAGTTCAGCCAGCAGTTCATCGGCCGTGGTTGCGCCGGTCAGGGCATAGCGCACCTGCTTCTTGACGAACACACTCTTGGCGAAGGGGCAAAGGTTCAGGCCGATTACGGCACGCTCCAGCCAGTTCTGGGTGTTGGCAATGATTTCCTCGGCGGCGGATGCGTCGGCGAAGGGGCTGAGAACCTGGGACATGGCGTGAGTCTCTGAAGTGCGGTGCTTCGGTAGATAGAGATCCGGCCTGAGCCTAGATCAGGTCGCCGGCCAGACCGACGGTCAGTCGGGTCGATACGGCGTTCAAGGCAATCTTGTGCAGGATTTCGCTGACCGTTGTGCAGCAGTCGGCCAGCAGGCTGACCTTGTACTTATCGGCTGCC
Source organism: Ferribacterium limneticum (assembly GCF_020510625.1). Classification (NCBI taxonomy): domain Bacteria; kingdom Pseudomonadati; phylum Pseudomonadota; class Betaproteobacteria; order Rhodocyclales; family Azonexaceae; genus Ferribacterium; species Ferribacterium limneticum. The sequence continues at coordinate 1,313,567 of NZ_CP075191.1, forward strand.
TTGGAAATGGCGGTATGGGTCACGCAGTTCTGGGTCATCATGCCGCAGACCAGCAGTTCATCGACGCCGAGTTGGGCCAGCGTTTCTTCCAGCGTGGTTTTATGGAAGCTGTCGGCAAACGACTTGATGACGATGGGCGCTTCGGGGGCGGCAGTGAGGATGCGCGGGTGGATATCGACGCCCGGCGTGCCGGTGTTGAAGAACGGCGCCACGCCCTTGCTGGCATCGGCGACGTGCTGCACGAGAATGACCGGCATGCCCTTGGTGTGTGCCTGGCCGATGGCCTGCTCAACCTTGGCCAGCGTGGCTTCGGCATTCCACAACGGAAACCGGCCCTCCGGGAAGTAGTCGTTCTGCAGGTCGATGACGATCAGGGCGGACTTGGGCATGGCGCTTTCTCCGGTGGATGGGGACTATTGGGCGGTGGATTCGAGTTTGGCCCCGCCGGCCGCCGAGTTCGTCGCTGCCGGCGAAGAGGCCGGAGAAGTCAGGGCGCGGGCGCAGTGGGCGTTGGCTGGTCGGCTTTCGCGATAACACGGCGCGGCACCAGATTTTCATCGAGCAGGCGCTCGATCCGGAAAAAGATCTCGTAGCGCGAGAAGGGCTTCTTCATGAAATCGTCGGCGCCGATCCGGGTGCCGAAGAACTGCTCCATGGCTTGCTCGTTGCCGCTCATCATGATGACGGGGATGTCGCGCAACTGCGGGTCGCGGCGAATCGTGCGCAGGGCGGCAAAGCCGTTCATGCCGGGCAGCACGATGTCGAGAAAGACCAGTTCCGGTCGCTGCTCCTGCATCAGGGCCAGGCCTGATTCGGCATCGAAAGCTTCGAGTGTCTCGTAGCCGGCCGAACGCAGGAATTTCTTGAGGGCGACGACGATGGTTTTGGAGTCGTCAATGATCAGGACCTTGGTGCCTTCACGGGCATTGACGCGTGCCCGCTTGCGGCGTTCGGCGACGCCAGGTTCGGGCTGCAGCGGCTCTTGCTCAGGCGGTGCCGGGGGCTGTGTTTGTGCCTGAGCCTCGCCCCCAAACAGGGCCTTGATTTTGTCGAATAGTCCCACCTGTTTTCCCTTGTGATGTCGGCTGCAAGCTGGCAGAGCGTTGCGAGCCGGTGAGTCGTTCCTGCACGCATTATTTTTGGACCACTTTTCTGTGTCGCGAAAGCGTTCTTGCTGTTTGCATACGGTGCCGCAGGATTGTACGGGAATGGCGGCCGGTGTTGCTCAGTGTGTCGCTTATCGAGCGCAATTCTTGTTGTTCGGCGGGCACATGATGATCGACGGGGCGGGCGAGGTGGCGGCAGGTTTGGGTGGCGGGGCCGGGTAATGCTGGTGTGGCCGGGCGGGTACGCCATAGATCGGTACGTAGACCGGCTGCTGCGTGTTTTCGGGCGGTCTGACCAGTCCGCGACATTCGGCTTCGAGCTGGGCGCGCTGCGAAGCTTCCAGCGCTTGCTGGCTGAGATCGCGCAGGCAGGCAGCTGGGTCGCCGTAGGTGCGGGGCGGGTTGCTGGCGGTGGCTTGGCGCTGGCTCGTACGTTCCTGGCGTTCGGCTGCTTCTTCCGCCCGTTGGCTGGCTTCGCGTTTCTCGACGTAAGTGCGCATCCGTTCGAGGTCGCGTTCGGCCTGCAGGCGTCTCGCTTCCGGTACCGATTCGTCCGGGCGTGCCGTGACGGTAGTGCCGCTGGTGCAGGGTGCGTTGGAAATCTCCATCTTGCCGTCGGGCAGACGGCATTTGTAGATTTCCGCGGTGGCCGGCTGGGCGAGCAGGGCGACAGCGAGAAGGATGAAAGGCGTTTTGCGCATGCTGTATTTATAGCCTAACGCGGCCGAAAGCGCTTCCGTTGTCCGGTCAGTTTGCCGTTGCAGTTTCGGGCGGCAGTTTTGACTTGTCGGTAAAGCGGTCGAGATACAGGTAGATGACCGGCGTCAGGTACAAAGTGAGCAACTGCGACAGCATCAGCCCGCCAACCACGGCCAGGCCGAGCGGCTGGCGCACTTCGGCCCCGGCACCGATGCCCAGCGCGATGGGCAGCGTGCCGACCAGCGCGGCCATGGTCGTCATCATGATCGGCCGGAAGCGGACCAGACTGGCCTGGAAAATCGCCTCGAACGGCGGCGCGCCTTCCTTGCGCTGCTTGTCGAGGGCGAAGTCGATCATCATGATGGCGTTCTTCTTGACGATGCCGATCAGCATGATGACGCCGACGAAGGCGTAGAGGCTGAGGTCGACCTTGAAGATGAGCAGGGTGATCAGGGCGCCGAGGCCGGCCGAGGGCAGGCCGGAGAGGATGGTCAGCGGGTGGATGAAGCTCTCGTAGAGCACGCCGAGGACCAGGTAGACGACCAGCACGGCGACCAGCAGCAGGATGCCGAGACCCTGCAGCGAGGACTGGAAGGCCTGGGCCGTGCCTTGCAGGCTGGTGGTCAGCGACACCGGGACGCGGATTTCCTGCTCCAGCGCCTTGATGCGATCGACGGCATCGCCCAGCGAGACGCCGGGCAGCAGGTTGAAGGAGATGGTCACCGACGGCAGTTGGCCCTGGTGATTGACGGTCAGCGCCTGCGTCTTGCGGGTAAAGCGGGCCACCGTATCGAGCGGGATCAGCTTGCCGCCACCGCGCACGTAGATGCGGGACAGGGCCTGCGGATCGGCCTGGAATTCCGGGGCGACTTCGAGGATGACCTGATACTGCGCCGTCGAACCATAGATGGTCGATACCTGGCGGGCGCTGAAGGCGCTCTGCAGGGCGTCCTCGACCTGGCCGAAAGTGAGGCCGAGCGAGGACAGTTTGTCGCGGTCGATATCAAGGCCGACGACCGGGCTCAGGTTGCTCAGGTTATTGGTCACATCGACGAAGCCGGGTAGCTGGCGGATCTTCTGGGTCAGCGTCGCCGTCCATTCATACAGTTCATCGAGATCGGTGTCTTGTAGTGTGTATTGGTATTGGGCGGCGGTGATCTGGCCGCCGATACGGATCACTGGCGGGTTTTGCATGTAGACCTTGATGCCGGGCACGGCCGCCAGCTTGGGGCGCAGGCGCTGGATGATCTGGTCCGGCGTCGATTTGCGCTCACTGAGCGGCTTGAGGATCATGAACACCGTGCCGGTATTGGCCGTTGGCCGGATGCCGCCGGCGCCGACTGCGGACATGAAGGAAGCGATGTCCGGCTCCTGGGCGACGATCTCGGCCACCGCCCGCTGATGGGCAACCATTGAAGCAAACGAGGCATCCTGCGCGCCTTCGGTGAAGGCGATGATCTGGCCCGAATCGCCGCTCGGGATGAAGTCCTTGGGAACCTGGGTGAACAAATAGCCGGTGAGCAGCAGCGTGGCGAAGAAGCTGGCCAGGATGGTTCTCGGGTGGCCCATGGCCAGTTTGAGCGTCTTTTCATAGGCGCCGAGCACGGCCTCGAAAAAATGTTCAAACATCTGGAAAACGCGGCCATGCGAATCCGGATCAGCGTGCTTGACGTAGCGGCTGCACAGCATCGGTGTCAGGGTCAGGGAGACGAAGCCGGAAACCAGGATGGCGACGCAGATGGTGACGGCAAATTCATGCAGCAGGCGGCCGACGATGCCCTGCATGAAGAGCACCGGAATGAAGACGGCGATCAGCGAAATGGTCATCGAAATGATCGTGAAGCCGATTTCCTTGGCTCCCTTGATCGCCGCCTCAAAGGGCGGTTCGCCGGCCTCGACGTGGCGGACGATGTTTTCCAGCATGACGATGGCGTCATCGACGACGAAGCCGACCGACAGCGTAAGGGCGAGCAGCGACAGGTTGTCCAGGCTGTAGCCGAGCACCGACATCATGGCGAAGGTGCCGACCACCGAAATCGGTAGCGCCAGGCTGGGGATGATGGTCGCCGACAGGTTGCGCAGGAAAAGCAGGATAACCATGATGACCAGGAAGCCGGACAGGATCAGCGTGAACTGGACATCATCGATGGCGTGGCGGATCGAGTTGCTGCGGTCGAACAGCACCTTCATCGTCACTGCCGCCGGCAGCTTGGCCTGGAAGGAGGGCAGGATGCGCTTGATGGCATCGACCGTCTCGATGGTGTTGGCCCCCGGCTGACGCTGGACGGCGAGCACGATGGCGCGTTTGTCCACGTTCCAGCTGGCGATGCGGGTGTTTTCGACGCTGTCGATCGGCGTCGCGACGTCTTCCAGGCGAATTGGCGCGCCATTGCGCCAGGTGACGATGAGCGGGCGGTAGGCGGCGGCATTGCTGAGCTGGCCATTGTCCTTGAGGGCAAAGGTCTGGCGGCTACCGTCGAGCTGGCCGACCGGCTGGTTGACGTTGCCCTGGGCGATGGCCTGCTGCAGTTCATCGATGCCGATGCCGCGCGCGGCCAGCTGGTCCGGGTTGGCCTGGACGCGGACAGCGAATTTCTGTGAGCCGTAGATCTGCACCTGGGCAACGCCGGGAATGGTCGAAAGCCGTTGGGCTAGCTGGGTTTCAGCGTATTCGTGAACGAGCGATAGCGGCAGGGTCGGCGACGACATCGCAATGTAGAAAATCGGCGAATCAGCCGGGTTCACCTTGCGGAACGACGGCGGCGTCGGCATGTTGGGTGGCAGCTTTCGCTGCGCGGCGGCGATGGCCGACTGGACGTCCTGGGCGGCGGCGTCGATGTTGCGGTCGAGCGCGAACTGCAGGGTGATGGTGGTCGAACCTTGGGCGCTGGTCGAAGTCATCGAATCCAGGCCGGCGATGGTCGAGAACTGGCCTTCGAGCGGTGTGGCGACGGCGGCAGCCATGGTTTCCGGCGAGGCGCCGGGCAGGTTGGCGGTGACCGAAATAGTCGGGAAATCGACGGCCGGCAGTTCGGAAACCGGCAGAGCGCGATAGCCGATGATGCCGAAGATCAGTAGCGCCACCATCATCAGGGTGGTCATCACCGGGCGGCGGATGCAGAGCTCGGGGAGGTTCATCGCCAGACCCTTAGCGTGCCGGAGCAGCTTGTTCGGTGGCCTTGGGCTTGGCGGCCTCGGCATTCGCCGGTTTTGCGCTGATCCTGGCGCCTGGCGTCAGACGGAGCTGGCCATCGGTGACCACGGATTCGCCGACTGCGACCCCTTTGGCGATGGCAGAGTTGCCCTGATGGCTGGCGATGATTTCGATCTTTCTCACTTCGACCGTGTCGTCGGCCTTCACCGCGTAAAGGAAATTGCCATCGGCCCCCTGCTGGATGGCCTCGTTGGGCACCAGCACGGCATCGCTCACCTGATCGAGCACCATGCTGACATTCAGGAACTGGCCGGGGGTCAGCCTGGCGCCCTTGTTGTCGAGCAGGGCCTTCATCTGGATGGTACCGGTCGTCGCATCGACCGCGTTGTCGATGAATTTCGCCTTGCCTTCGAAGCGGATTTCCTTGTTGCCGGGCAGGGCAACCTGTACGGGCATCGGCCCCTTGCTGACCGTCTGGCGCAAGCGTTGCAGGTGACGCTCGGGTACCGAGAAAGTCACGTAAAGCGGATCAACACGGTTGACGACGACGAGGGCCGTGTCATTGATCTTGACCGAGGAACCGGGGAAAACCAGTCGGGCGCCGACCACGCCGGCGAAGGGAGCGCGCACCGTGGTGTAGGAAAGCTGCAGGCGGGCGAGCGCCAGCGTCGCCTCGTCGGCCTTCAGCGTAGCGGCAGCAGCAGCTTCGTTGGTGCGGACTTCATTGACCTTCTCGTCGGAGACAAAACCACGCGCCTTGAGCCCGGAATAGCGTTCGACATCGGCATGGGCCTTGGCCAGTTGCGCCTGATCCTTGGCAACGATGGCTTCGGCCTGCGCCACTCTGGTATTGAAATCGGCCGGATCGAGCCTGACCAGTACATCGCCCTGCTTGACCGCCTGCCCCTCGGTGTAGGCCACGGCCAGGACCTGTCCATCCAGCCTCGATTTGACGGTGACGCCTTCGTAGGCTTCTGCTCGACCGACGACGTTCAGGAATACCGGCATCTCGCCGCTCTGCGCCTTGGCGACGGTGACTGGCACCGGCCCCGCAGCTTTGCTCGGAGCCGTGGCCGGGTGACGATTGCCGCTCCATATCCATAAACCGCCGCCGGCCAGAATGACGATGCCGACGACAAGGAGCGTGCTTTTGGTTTTGTTCATGATGGGAAATTCGGGCCGGGAGCAGGATGGAGCCACTGAACGACGAAAACTGTTCCAGTTCTTGAACAAAAGTGGCCGAAAAACCAGAAAACAGAATCCTACCATTGTTGCGCAGATCGTTTTGCGGCTGGGACTCCGCCTGAATGTCGCTGCGGCGGCTATTTGTTTTTACCCGGAATGCAACGGCAGTCGATAAGGCTGGCAAAATTCACCCCTTTGACATTATTGTCGTCGCGAGTGCCTTGCCGGGATTTGAACCCAACGGCGAGCGAACATTCGTGCCAACCAGCCATGAGCCTTCATTTCATCCGCTCCGCCAGCCTGCGCCCCAAGCCGAAGAGGGCCAGACCTTGACCGCCCACCGCACCGGTAAAACGGCCTGCCGGCAGCGCCGGTTTGCCAGCCACCTGAAAACCTTGCCGCTGCTGCTATGTCTGGCTTTGTCGGGGCACTCGGCGCTGGCCGAAGAAGGCGACGACCTTGCCGTAGTGCCCTTCGAGCAACTGGTGAAGCGCGAGGTCGTTTCCGGCTCGAAACTGGTCCGCCAGATCAGCGATTCGCCCTCTGCCGTCGCCATCGTCACCGCCGAAGACATCCGGGCCTATGGCTACCGGACCATCGCCGACGTGATCAACAGCATGCGCGGCCTGTACACGACTTCCGATCGTCGCTACCAGTACATGGGTGGCCGTGGCTTCGGCGCGCCGGGCGACTACACCGGGCGCATCATGGTCCTGATCGACGGCTACGTGACGCAGGACAGCCTGTTCAACCAGGCCTACATCGACGAATCCGGCTTGCTCGACCTGGCGCTGGTCGAGCGTGTCGAGTACGTGCCGGGTACCGGTTCGGTGACTTACGGCAACAACGCCATGCTCGGCATCATCAACATCGTCACCCGCAAGGGCAGCGATTTCAACGGACTGCAGATTTCCGGCGAAGCGGGTAGCCACGATACCTACCGCCAGCGGGCCACCTTCGGCAAGCGTTTCGACAATGGCGCCGACCTGCTGCTTTCTGCCTCGGCGCTGGATTCCCAGGGGCAGAACCTCTATTTCCCGGCCTACGACACCCCCGCCACCAATCATGGCTGGGCCAACGGCATCGACGATGAACGCAACAAGCGTTTCTTCGGCAAGTTCTCGCTGGACGGATTCAGCGTCGAGGCTGGCTACGTCGATCGCAGCAAGACGGTGCCGACCAAGCCAACCGAATTTGCCATATTCAATACGCCGTTCTCGACCTCCGACGAGAGCGCCTACCTCAACGCCAGCTATGAGACCGATATTGGCCTTCATTTGTACTCGTCATCGCGCTTCTACTACGGCACCTACGACTATGAGAACCGACGGGTGGTCGATGATCCGAATCCTTACGCCCGTCGGCAACATCAGGCGAAGTGGTGGGGCGTGGACCAGAAGTTCGTTGGCAAGTGGTTCGCCAACCACGCCATTCTGTTCGGCCTGGAGCATCGCGGCGACCACAGCCAGAACATGCGCTGGACCTACTACTCGCCGGCACAGGCGGTCGCAAGGGATGTCCAGCAGTCCTATTCCCGCAACACGACCAGCTTGTACATGGCCGATGAATTCCGCTTTCATGAGCGCTGGCGCCTGAATGTCGGGGCGCGCTATGACAAGGCCAGCGATCTCGAGGGCAACTGGAGCCCGCGCGTTGCCCTGATCTATCAGCCCAATTTCAAGACCACGCTGAAAGCCTCGTATAGCGAAGCTTTTCGCATGCCCAACGCCGACGACAGATCCAACTACCGCACGGGGGCCACGCCCGAATACGTCGCGGCCAAGGAACTCGTGCTCCAGCACGACCTGAATCGCCGCATGCGGATTACTGGCTCGCTCTATGAATATCGCCGCAGCAAGCAACAGGTTGATCTCACCGGACTGGGCGACTTTGCGGCAGTCGGGAGCAGCCGCACCAAGGGCGGCGAGCTGGAATTCGAGGCGCGCTGGGACAACGGCATCCGGGCCAAAACCAGTGGTGCCTGGCAGCACTCGCACGACACCAGCGGCCAGGACTCGATCAACTCCCCCAATCTGCTGGGCAAGTTCCAGCTGACCTCTCCCTTGCCCGGCGATTCGATTCGGGCCGGCCTGGAGGCCCAATATCTCGGCTCGCGTCTGACCACAGAGCGTCGCCGGCTGGGGGGCGTTGTACTGGCCAACCTGACCTTCTCCAGTGAGCGTAAATGGCATGGGCTATCGGCCTCATTCAGCATCCGCAACCTGTTCGACCGCAATTACGACGTGGTGTCGCCCTTTGACTGGGCGCCGGGCACAGGCATCGACGCCCTGCGCATGGATGGCCGGACCTACTGGTTCCAGCTCAACGTGGACCTCTGAGCCTCGACATGCGCGTCCTGACCCTTCTTTTCATGTTCTGCTTCAGCCTGGCGGCAAACGCCCAGGTGGTGGCCGAGCACGAGATGAAAGCGGCCTATCTGTACAACTTCGCCTACCTGTTCGACTGGCCCGAATCCAGGCGCGCCAATTTCCACATCTGCGTGCTTGGCGATGACGACGTGGGCACGGCAGTGCAGGCTTATTACGACCGCCGGGTCAACGGCCAGCGCATCGTGATCGCCCGCCTGACAACACCCACGCCCATCCGCGCCTGCGACATTCTCTATGTCGGCGCTGGCGAGGTGGTCAATCTGCCAAAAATCAGATCCATCCTCGGCAACCAGCCGACCCTGACAGTCACCGACAAAGGGGGCTTGCCGGCGGTAGGAATCATGTTGGCGCTGGAAGGCAAGCGGCTGATGTTCGACGTCAATCTGGAGCAATGCGAGCGGGCCAATCTGAAAGCCAAGCCCACCCTGCTGGAGCTGGCGCGCAGCGTGCGAAAATCGGCTGACGGGGATGCAAAAACGGCCGCTGCCGGAAGGTAATGCCGCTCACGGATAGAGGGGCGCTGCGGGCTAGCTGAAGACTTCAGAGCCTTTTGGTTCGTGACCGCAAATGGCGCTGCAGCCGCGACTGGCCGGCCAAATCTTTACGACATTTTTACGCCCTGATCGCCAGAATGGTCAGCGTTTTTACACGGCTTGTCCTAGGGGCTGTTAACAATTGGGTTTTTGGCGATCATGCCAGCCAGATATAGGCGGAAGCGAGGTTGAGCATGGACATGAAGTTCTGCGCTAGCTTCTCGTAGCGTGTGGCGATGCGCCTGAACTGCTTGAGTCGGCAGAAAAAGCGTTCGACGAGGTTGCGGTCTTTGTAAAGGTGACGATCATAGGCACGCTGAGTCAGGCGATTACCGCGTGGCGGAATCACCGCCTGTGCGCCCTGCGCTTCAATGGTGTCGACGAATGCGTTGGCATCGTAGCCCTTGTCGGCGATGACGCTCTGCGCCTCAATCCCCTCGATGAGAGCGGCTGCTTCGGTAATGTCGGCGATTTGCCCAGCGGTCAGGCGCAAACGCAAGGGATTACCCAGGGCCTCAACCGCCGCATGAATTTTGGTACTCAGTCCGCCCCGGCTACGCCCGATGGCTTGATCGCCCGCTTTTTTTGGGCGCCAGTCGCGTGTTGGTGGGCTCGCACGATGGTCGCGTCGACAAACAACTGCTCCAGATCGGCGTCGCTCTTGAGTGCTTCGGCCATCCGCGCCCAAACCCCTTTCTTGCTCCAGCGGGAAAAGCGCATGTACGTCGTGTGCCAAGCTCCGAAGTGCGTGGGCAGGTCGCGCCACGGCGAGCCCGTGCGGGCGATCCATAGCACCGCTTCGACAAAGAGTCGGTTGTCGCGCCCAGTTACCCCGCGCTCGTTGGCTCTGCCTGAGCACAGGGCTTCGATTCGCCGCCATTGGTCGTCTCGCAACATCTTCCGGTCCATCCTCGCAGACTCCAAAAAGCGAGAATGTACATAGTTTCGTCATTTGTGAACAGCCCCTAGTCTTTAGGCATCCCGTTATCGGAAACGCAAAATGTCATTCGAGACCTCTGTCAGCGACAAGAATTACAGCAGCACGCAACGCGTCATTCTGACCGTCGCTGCCTGCGCCGGCATGACATTGCTGGCGACACCGCTGCTGGGCTATCTCGACCTGGCCAACATCGTGATGCTTTTCCTGCTCACGGTCCTCATCGTCGCGGTCAAGCTGGGGCGAAATGCGGCAATCCTGGCGTCGGTGCTCAGCGTTCTCTGCTTCGACGTTTTTTTCGTGCCGCCGCGCTTCTCATTGGCGGTCAGCAATATCCAGTATCTCGTGACCTTTGCGGTGATGCTGGTCACGGCCCTGACGACCACGCATTTCACCTCGACTCTCCGCCAGCGGGCAGAGGAGGCCGTTCGACGGGAGCAGCGAACCCAGGCCCTCTATCAACTCGCCAAGCAACTGGCCGGGGCATTGGCCATCAAGCAGGTGGTCGAGATTACCGATGCTTTTGTCCGGTCGCAGTTGCATGCCAGTTGCGTGGTGCTGTTGCCCGATGAGGCCCGTAAAACACTGAATGCTGTTGTCCAATCAAGCAACTTGCCGTTTGAGGCGCATCTTGCTCATGTTGCCTTTGAAAGCGGCCAATTCGTGCGCAGCGACGAAATGCGCGGCATGGGCTTTGCGCCGCTGTATTTCCCGCTCAAGGCTTCCATGCGGACACGGGGCGTGCTGGCGGTGGCCTTTGAAGAACAGCCGGAAGAGCCCAGCGATGAAACCTTGTCCCTGCTCGATGCGCTCGCCTCGCTGGTGGCCGTTGCCCTGGAGCGCCTGCATTACGTTGAAATCGCCCAGGCCACTGAAGTAAAGATGCTGACGGAGCGGCTGCGCAGTTCCATCTTGTCTGCGCTTTCCCATGACCTGCGGACCCCGCTGACGGCCATGGTCGGTCTGGCCGACTCGCTGTTCCTGGTCAAGCCGGCCTTGCCTGCCGCTGCCCTCGAAACGGCGCAAGCCCTGCATGAACAAGCCGAACGCCTGGCTGGCCTGGTCGGCAACCTGCTGGACATGGCGCGGCTCAATGCCGGCGAAGTCACCCTGCGTCGCGAATGGCAGCCGCTTGAAGAGGTGGTCGGTGCCAGCATCAAGCTCCTGGGGGGCGCCCTGGCCGGGCATCCGGTCAAGGTGCTGCTCGACAAGGCGCTTCCCTTGCTGGAATTCGACGCCGTGCTGATCGAGCGCGTGCTGTGCAACCTCCTTGAAAATGCGGCCAAGTATTCGCCGGCGCAGACGGTGATCGAGTTGCAGGCCAAGCCGGTCGGCACGGTTGTTGAGGTGGCCGTTCTGGACCACGGGACCGGGTTCCCGAGTCATCGCCGGGATGAACTTTTCAACATGTTCGTGCGCGGGAATGCTCAGTCCGGCAAGCCGGGCACCGGCCTGGGGCTTGCCATCTCCAAGGCGATCGTTGAAGCGCACGGTGGAACGATTGAAGCGGATAACCGGCCGGAAGGCGGTGCCATGGTTCGCTTCACGCTGCCGGTCGGCAATCCGCCGAGTATCGAGGAGGAACTGGCATGACGACGCCGGCCAAGGTGCTCATCGTCGAAGACGAAAAGCAGATACGCCGCTTTGTCCGCGTTGCGGTGGAGGAAGAGGGCTGCCAGGTTTCCGAAGCCGAAACGATGGCTCAGGGCCTGCTTGAGGCCGGTGCCCGGCAACCCGACTTGCTGATCCTCGATCTTGGCTTGCCTGACGGGAATGGTATCGACCTGATTCGCGATCTGCGTGGCTGGTCCGACGTGCCGGTGCTGATTCTGTCAGCGCGCTCGCAGGAGAACGACAAGATTGATGCACTGGACGCCGGTGCCGACGACTACCTGACCAAACCGTTCAGTGTCGGCGAGTTGCGGGCACGGGTCAGGGCCTTGCTCAGGCGCCGTAGCCGGCATGCCGATTCTGCCTCGCCGATCATTGAATTCGGCCCGGTGGTGGTGGATTTGTCACGCAGGCTGGTGGTGCGTGCCGGCGAAGCCGTGCACCTGACCCCCATCGAATATCGCCTGCTGACGGTGCTGGTCGGGAACCCGGGCAAGGTGCTGACTCAGCGCAACCTGCTCCGGGAAATCTGGGGGCCGTCCTATATCGAGAGTAGCCATTACCTGCGGGTCTACGTCGGCCATCTCCGGCAAAAACTCGAAGACGACCCGACCCAACCCAAACACTTTCTGACTGAAACCGGCGTGGGCTATCGCTTCCAGCCGTAGGGGAGAATCATGCAATCCGAACAAGACAAGAAGCGTCTGGCGACGCTGACACTGGCCGCGCTCGGCATCGTTTATGGCGACATCGGCACCAGTCCGCTGTATTCCATCAAGGAAGTATTCGGCGGGGCGCACCATCCCGTGCCCATCACCCCGGAGAACGTACTGGGCATCCTGTCCCTGTTTTTCTGGTCGTTGATCATCGTGGTGACCATCAAGTACGTTGCCTTCATCATGCGCGCCAACAACAAAGGCGAGGGCGGCATCATCGCCCTGATGACGCTGGCGCTGCAAAAGGGGACACCGGGTACCTGGCAACAGAAATTGCTGGTCATGCTGGGCCTGTTCGGGGCGGCCCTGTTCTATGGCGACGGGGTGATAACGCCGGCCATTTCCGTTCTGTCGGCGGTCGAAGGACTGGAAATCATCACCCCTGCCTTCAAGCCTTACATCCTGCCTATCTCGCTGGCGATTCTGATTGGCCTGTTCGTTTTTCAACGCAAGGGAACTGCCAGCGTCGGGGCTCTGTTCGGCCCCGTCATGGTGCTGTGGTTCGCCGTGCTGGCGGCGTTTGGCGGGCTGGCTATCGTTGAAAATCCATCCGTCCTCGCGGCCATCAATCCGCTCCATGCCTACCGCTTCGTTCTCGGCAATTCAATGCTCGGCTTCTTCGCGCTCGGGGCTGTCGTCCTCTGCATCACCGGTGCCGAAGCGCTTTATGCCGACATGGGCCACTTTGGCGCCAAGCCGATTCAGTACGCCTGGCTGGGCTATGTCATGCCGGCGTTGCTCATCAACTATTTTGGGCAAGGCGCCTTGCTGCTGGCCGACCCCAGCGCCATCGAGAACCCGTTCTACCTGCTGGCCCCGGAATGGGCGCGCTATCCGCTGGTGATTCTGGCCACGGTGGCCACCGTGATTGCCTCGCAAGCGGTCATTTCCGGTGCTTTTTCCATCACCCAGCAGGCCATTCAGCTTGGCTACACGCCGCGCCTCGAAATCCAGCATACCTCGGAGAAAGAGATGGGGCAGATTTACCTGCCGGCCATCAACTGGCTGCTGCTTCTCTCCATCATCGCCCTGGTCATTGAGTTCGGTTCCTCGTCAAATCTGGCGGCCGCCTACGGCATTGCCGTTACCGGGACGATGCTGATTACCAATATCCTGGCGATTGCAGTTGCCGTGCGTCTCTGGAACTGGAGCCCGGCTCGCGCCATCCTGGGGGCCTTGCCATTCATCTGCATCGACCTCGGGTTTTTCCTCGCCAACTCGGTCAAAATTCCCGATGGGGGATGGTTCCCGCTCGTCTTTGGCCTGGGTGTCTTCATCCTGCTGACAACCTGGAAGCGCGGACGGGAGTTGCTCGGCCTGCGATTGGCCGCTGATGCCATGGAACTCAAACCCTTTGTTGCCAGCATCGTCGAGGGGGGCGTTGAGCGGGTGAACGGAACGGCGGTGTTCATGACGCCGAATCCGGAGAATGTCCCGCACGCCCTGCTGCACAGCCTGAAGCACTACAAGACGCTACACGAGCAGGTGGTGATCCTGAGTGTGCGGGTTTTCGATGTGCCCTACGTACCGGATGTGGACCGGGTTGAGGTGCGGCACCTCGATGGCAACTTCAGCCAGGTAACGGTTCAGTACGGCTTCAAGGATGAACCGGATATTCCGTTGGCGCTGGGGCTCTGCGCCGAAGCCGGGCTGCGGCTCGACATGATGGATACTTCGTTCTTCCTCGGTCGGGAAACCCTGATACCCAAACTGGGTTCGGACATGGCCTATTGGCGGGAACTGCTGTTCATCGCCATGTTCCGCAATGCCGGCAGTGCCACCGCGTTTTTCAAGATTCCTTCGAATCGCGTTGTCGAACTTGGGTCACAGGTCGTTTTGTAGGCGAGCGTGCCTGACTTCTGCAGCGGATTCCGGATAACCAACAAGAACGCCTCCCGGAGGAGGCGTTCTTTGGCTTAGGGGTCTGCGTTTAGATAATCATCCCGGCGCCGACGGTGTTGTTGCTCTCATTATTCGCCCTTGATGCGCTCGTAGGTTTCCTGCGAGTAATCGGCGAGGGCCATCTTGTTGATGGCGACGATCAGGTGCGGAATGCCGACCAGCGAGGCGAGCTTCGAGTGGCGACAGGTTTGCGTCAGGACGTCCTTGCGTGCATCGATCAGGATGATGGCGAGGTCGGCCGTGGAGGCGGCGGTGACCATGTTGCGGGTGTGCTGCTCGTGGCCCGGCGCGTCAGCGATGATGTACTTGCGCGTGCCGGTCGAGAAATAGCGGTAGGCGACGTCGATGGTGATGCCTTGCTCGCGCTCGGTCTGCAGGCCGTCGGTGAGCAGCGAGAGGTCAACCGCGCCCATGCCGCGTTTTTCCGAGGTGCGGTCGATGGCGGAGAGGGGGGTGACTTGTTTGTTGCGGTAGAGCGGGTTGATTGGCCTGGGGGCAGGGTCTTAAGGCGTGTTTTTGACGTAATTAGTTTACACGTAATTCAAAAACGAATAAATTCTCAATTGAATATATTTTCGAGGTGTTGTGATGAAACTAGGTAGCCCGGCAACAGGTTCGGATTTCTTCGGTCGCGCATTGGTGCTAGAAGACTTGTGGCGCTATCTTCTTGATGATCATCTCAAATTTCCTGGGGTGCGCCGTCTGGGAAAGACCTCAATTCTCAAGCGTTTATTGGAAGAGGCGCCGGATCACGGTGTGTTGGCAGAATGGCTGGATGTCTCCAATGTCGATTCGGCTGAAAGTTTTGTTGCCCTCTTGGATCGCGCTTTCCCCGAGAAAACCATCACCCGTTTTCTCTCTGACCGGGCGCAGCAAGTAAAAGACTGGTTCAAGCGTCTGCGCAAGATCGAAGCGACACTGCCGGATGCAGTCGGTGGTGGTGGACTTGGTGTCGAGCTTGATGGCGATGCTGCTCCCGCTTGGCTGGAAAAGGCAGAGACGGTGCGATCGCGGCTTGGCAAACAACCTTTGTTGATTCTGCTCGACGAATTCCCTGTCATGCTGCAGACGCTGATTCAAAAAGATCCCCGTGAAGCAAGGCAGCTTCTGGCCTGGTTACGCATCTGGCGGCAAACGCCGGGTGCCTGCCGTTTTGTGTTCACCGGCTCCATCGGCTTGCAATCCCTTCTCGAAAGGCATGGATTCGCCGACAGGATGAACGACTGTTTCGATTTCCCGCTTGGCCCCTTTCAACAAGCAGAGGCGCGCAAGATGTGGGCGCATTTTGCGCAAACACATAGTGAGCTTTGTTGGCAGGTTCCCGAGGCGACGCTCGACCATGCCATGGCGCGGATTGGCTGGCTTTCACCTTATTTTCTCTGCTTGATGCTTGACGCCACGATTAGGGCAGCGCGCGAGCGGCGGCAGGAGTGCTCGCCACCGAGCGATGTAGAGCCGGAAAATATTCTTGAAATCGACGATGTCGACGCTGCTTACGAAAATCTTCTCGCCGCACGCTCGCGTTTCATTCATTGGGAGAAGCGGCTCAGGGATGCTCTGCTACCTGAAGATTTGGAGTTTTGCTTTGCCTTGCTCACCGCGCTCTCCCGGCACGAGCAAGGGATGACGTTGAGTCAGCTAGGCAGCCGTCTCGCCAAACGCGAAACTGATGCTCAATGCCGCGCCCAGCGTTTGCAGGACTTGCTGGTGCGTTTGACCGATGAAGGCTATACCAGCACACCCGACGCTAACAAACGCGTCCAGTTTCTTTCTTTCCCGCTTCGCGATTGGTGGAATCGTAACCATGTCTGAAAGCCCTTCCGGTACCGCCTCGGTGTCCCATGCGCCGGCTGGCGGTTTTGCCGCCATTAGCAAGTACAATCCACATTTGTGGAGTGCCGAACAACTGCGTGCCATTTTCGTGACGCGCCAAAACGAGCTTGCTGACCTGAGACGTGCACTCAGAACTACGCCGGCTGATACGGTGGGTCAGCACGTTTTGCTGGTTGGCGCGCGTGGCATGGGTAAATCTACCCTGATGCAGCGTCTTGCCCTCGCGGTCGAAGATGAAGCAGACTTGCATCGCGCCTGGTTGCCGCTGCGTTTCCCCGAAGAGCAATACACGGTCAGCACCGTCGGCCAGTTCTGGGCCAATGTCCTCGATAGCTTGATTGATGCCTTGGAGCGTCAGGGGCAAGCGACTGCCGCGCTTGATGCCACGGCACAACGGATTGAGGCCTTGCCTGCTGCGGAGCAGGCGGCAGCCTGTCTCGAGGCCATCAATCACTGCGCGGACGAACGTGGACAACGCCTGCTTTTGTTGGTCGACAACACGGACCTGCTGCTGCATAACATCGGTCGCGATGCACATTGGGCCCTACGCGAGACACTGCAAAGCAATTCACGCCTGCTCTGGGTTGGCGGAAGCTATCAAAGCTTAGAAGCGGATAGCGACTACCACGACGCCTTTCTCGATTTTTTTCATACTGTCGAACTACGCCCCCTACGCCTGCCGGAAATGAAACAGGCGCTGCTTGCCCTGGCTGCCACCTTTGGCGGTGATGCAGCCAAACAGGCCATGCAACGACAACTGGCAGCCCATCCCGAACGCCTGCCGACCCTGCGTCAACTCTCGGGCGGCAATCCGCGCACGACAGTCATGCTCTACGAACTTTTTGCCAATGGACAGAAAAGCGATGTGCGTGGGGATCTCGAGGCGCTACTCGACAGCATGACCCCACTGTACAAGGCGCGTATGGATTCACTGGCCGACCTGCCGCGCAAACTGCTCGCCCACATTCTCGAACACTGGGCGCCAATCTCGCTGGGGCAACTGGCGGAAACATCGCAAGTAGTCAATACCAGCATCAGTCCGCAGCTGAAACGTCTGGAACTGGATGGCCTGATCCAGAAAACCAGGCTGCATGGCACCACACGCAGTGGTTATCAGGTGGCTGAGCGCTTCTTCAATATCTGGTATCTGATGCGTTTTTCCCCGCGCCGACAACGTGCACGTTTATCGTGGTTGGTTGAGTTTATGCGCCTGTGGTTCAGTAGCGACGAATTATGTGGCCTAGCTCAGCAACGCATGGGCGGTATTCACGGGCGTTTGCGCTGTGCGTATAACTGGGAATATGACCGTGCCTTGGCTGATGCTCTGCCACCGGAAGCCCGGGAGCGCCATGCCCTGCGCTGGGCGCTGCTTAAACAATTGAAAGAGAGTCGCGCCCAGTTGAGTGAGATCTTTGAGCTCGACGGCGAAGACGGGGACTTTAGAGATGCTGCCGATTACCTGCAACGCGCCACCCTCTTATCCAGTTTGTTGCGACGGTGTCCGCATGCGGTGTCCGAAGATGAGAAAACACGGTGGGTAGGAGCGGTGCTTGGCTCACTAAATTTGGGTTTGGAGGAAAAGGAGCAAATTGCAAAGGTAGCTGAGAGTTTGAGTAACTTGCAATACGAGGAATTGCTTAAGGTATCCTCGGAGGAGAGCCAGAACTTGGAGAAAGAACTTGGCGGCGAGGCTGCCCAAGTTCTTCGCAGCGCCGTATTGACCTACGACTTTTTTCCGGATGTTCCGGATTCTCATTTGGCTTACGAGCAGATTCGCTCTTGTTTTTGTCAGTACCCCGAAGCACTGCGTTTTGCCTGTAATCTGCTTTGTGACAAACATGAGGACGAGTGGTGCTTAAAAACTCTGGAATTGGCACAACTCGTATTGCCGCAGGATGCGCAAATAGCCTATCAACGTGCTTGGTTGTTACACCAGCGACTCGGACGCTACGATGATGCGGAGTCGGCTTATCGACAGGCGATTGCCTTTGATGGTAGCGATCCCTATTTTTGGGATGGTTTTGGTGATCTGTTGGGAGATTGTCTTGGTCGCTACGATGAGGCAGAAGCTGCTTATCGTCAGGCGATTGCTTTGGATGGCAAATTTGCTTTCGCTTGGATCAGTCTCGGCGAGCTACTTAAGGATCATCTTGATCGTCTGGATGAAGCGGAGGCCGCCTATCGCCAAGCTATTGCTCTGGATGACAAGTCTGCTTTCGCCTGGATCTGTTTGGGATATCTGTTACAGAAATACCCTGCTCGCTACGATGAGGCAGAAGCAGCTTATCGTCAGGCTATTGCTCTGGATGGCAAATTTGCTTTCGCTTGGATCAGTCTCGGCGAGCTACTTAAGGATCATCTTGATCGTCTGGATGAAGCGGAGGCCGCTTATCGCCAAGCTATTGCTCTGGATGACAAGTCTGCTTTCACCTGGATCTGTTTGGGCAACCTGTTGCAGGAGTATCCTGGTCGCTACGATGAAGCGGAGGTAGCTTATCGTCAGGCTATTGCTCTGGATAATCAGCCTGCGTTCGTTTGGGGTAGTTTGGGCAACCTGTTGCAGAAATATTCTAGTCGCTACGATGAGGCAGAGACAGCTTTTCGTCAGGCAATTGATCTGGATGAAAAACTAGCTTTCCCGCGGACTGGTTTGGGCAATTTATTGCAAGACCATCTGGGGCAGCATAGGGAAGCGGAGATTGCTTACCGCCAGGCGATTGAACTTGGTAATGAGAATGACTTTCCGAAAGCTAATCTCGCCCGTTTATTGTGGCGGCAGGGTAGGCAACAGGAGGCTGAAGTACTTTACCGCGAAGTAGCTGCCTTACCAGGGGCGGATAAGGCGGAGTTGCCATTGCAAGCCAATCTATGCCTTGGTAACCGCCAGTTGGCGGTTGATTCTCTGCATACGCTGGTTTTGTCTGCGCAGGAGGGGAAACAATTCGCTTTCTATCGCCTGAAAGAGCAGGTGTGGGAATGCCACGAGCTGGGGTTGGGGACGCGACTGGCAGAGTGGATGGCCGGTAGCGAACAGGCGATATTTTTGCTGCCCTTTATCCAGGCGCTGTACATGCTGGCTGGTGAGGAAGCGAAGTTGCAGGATTTGCCGCTTGAAATGCAGCAGATGGCTGACGAGGTGGTACGCATCGCCCGTGAGCGTGCTAGATGTTGGCCAAGCGTAAATGAGTTTACGGTCACCAAATCGACAACGCATGCGCACAAAGGGAAGCGCCGGAAAATGCGTCCTTAGTCAGAGAGTGCGGGGACATTTGCCTGTAATTCCCGGAGGTTTTAACCCTGCCTTCTCCGCAGCCCCCTCTCCCGCAAGCGGGCGAGGGGGCTGACTCAAAGAATCATTCCCGCCCCAACCGTGTTGTTGTTGCTCTCGTCAATGATGATGAACGCCCCGGTACCCCGGTTTTCCAGGTAAGGATCGGCGAACAGCGGTTGGGCCAGCTTGAAGGTGACTTGCGCGATGTCGTTCATGGCCAGCTTTTCGGCAGGGACTTTTTCCAGCGTATTCACGTCGAGGCGATGGTCGATGGCGGCCAGTTTGGCTTTCGAGTCGCGCGTCGTGTGGCGGATCAGGTAGGTGCGGGCGCGGTCCATCGGGGCTTCGGCCATCCAGCAAACGGTGGCTTCGATCTGCTTGACTGCGGCCGGGACTTCGCTCGACTTGACGATCATGTCGCCGCGCGAGGTGTCGATTTCATCGGCCAGCAACAGGGTGATGGATTGTTCGCAGAAGGCTTCGCCGATATCGACGCCGCCGATTTGCACCGCTTTCACCGTCGACTCGCGGCCGGAGGGCAGGACGGTGACGGCATCGCCGACCTTGATCGAGCCGGCTTCGACGCGACCCATGAAACCGCGGTAGTCGTGCAGGTCCGGATTGGCGGAATCCTGCGGGCGGCACACGTACTGGACCGGGAAGCGGAATTTTTCGGTGTGCTCGGTGTGCGCGGCCGGGGCCACTTCCAGCATTTCGAGCAGGGTCGGGCCTTCGTACCAGTTCAGCTTGTCGCCACGGTCCACGATCATGTCGCCGTTGAGCGCCGAGAGCGGGATGAAGCGGATGTCTTCGATGCCAACCTTGGCGGCAAATTCGAGGTATTCGCCCTTGATGCGCTCGTAGGTTTCCTGCGAGTAATCGGCCAGGTCCATCTTGTTGATGGCGACGATCAGGTGCGGGATGCCAACCAGCGAAGCGAGTTTCGAGTGACGCCGGGTCTGCGTCAGCACGCCCTTGCGCGCATCGATCAGGATGATGGCCAGGTTGGCGGTCGACGCGGCGGTGACCATGTTGCGGGTGTACTGCTCGTGGCCCGGCGCGTCGGCGATGATGTACTTGCGCGTGCCGGTCGAGAAATAGCGGTAGGCGACGTCGATGGTGATGCCTTGCTCGCGTTCGGCCTGCAGGCCGTCGGTGAGCAGGGACAGGTCAACCGCGCCCATGCCGCGCTTTTCGGAGGTCTTGGCGATGGCCGACAGGGTGTCGGCGAGGATGGTCTTGGTGTCGAACAGCAGGCGACCGATCAGGGTGCTCTTGCCGTCATCAACGCTGCCGCAGGTCAGAAAGCGCAGCAGGCCATGATCTTCAACTTGATGGGCGGTCATCAGAAGTAACCCTCTTTCTTGCGTTGTTCCATGGAGGCGTCGCTGGTCTGGTCGTCCAGACGCGTTGCGCCGCGCTCGGTGATGGTGGTGGTGGCGGTTTCGAAAACGATCTTGCTGACGTTGTCGGCGTCCGATTCGACCGGCGCCGTGCAGGAAATGTCGCCGACGGTGCGGAAACGCACCTGCAGGTCGATGATCTCTTCACCCGGCTTGGACGGATTGGCGACGCCGCCACCGACCAGCGGCACGTTGACCGGCACGATGGCGCCCTGGCGCATGGCGACCGGGCGGGTGTGGGCGAAATAAATGCTCGGCAGTTCCAGGCCTTCGCGCTCGATGTATTGCCAGACGTCCATTTCCGTCCAGTTCGAGATCGGGAAGGCGCGGATGTTCTCGCCCTTGTGGCTGCGGGCGTTGTACAGGCTCCACAGTTCCGGGCGCTGGTTCTTCGGGTCCCACTGGCCGAATTCGTCGCGGAAGCTGAAGATGCGTTCCTTGGCGCGGGCCTTTTCCTCGTCGCGGCGGGCGCCGCCGATGCAGGCGTCGAAGCCGAATTCCTCGATGGCTTCGAGCAGCGTCACCGACTGGTGCTTGTTGCGCGATTCGCCTTCATGCTTGAGGACGACGGTGCCGCGGGCCATGGAGTCTTCGACCGAACGGACGATCAGCCGCTCGCCGAGTTCGGCCGCACGCTTGTCGCGGAAAGCGACCACTTCCTTGTAATTGTGGCCGGTGTCGATGTGCATGAGCGGGAAGGGGAACTTACCCGGGCGGAAGGCCTTTTCGGCCAGGCGCAACATGCAGATCGAATCCTTGCCGCCGGAGAAGAGCAGCACCGGGTTGGAACACTGGCCGGCCACTTCGCGCATGATGTGGATGGCTTCGGCTTCGAGCCAGTCGAGATGAGAGAGGGTGGAACGTTGGGTCATTGCTTGGGTAATCCGCAGGGATTGTCGAATGGGCGCCATTGTAACAAAGCGCTTAATATTCTTTTAAGAACAAGTGCGCATCTTGTTATTTCCAATGGTTATAAAACACGGCGATTGATGGCAGGAACGTCTTGCCGCGCGGCAGGTCTGTTCAGGTATCCGCCAGTTGTGCGCGGCCCGTTCAAATCATTTGAAGGAGACAGCCATGCAATTGCATCCCGGATTCGCCCTGAGTGTTTTTTCCTCGCTTCTGCTGGTGGCCTGCGCCACACCCACTGCCGGGCCAATGGCTGGCGCTGACCTGCAAGCCCGTTCGGGCAGCATGGTGGCCGGCAAGGTCAGCTTTACCGAAAGCAACGGTCGGCTGCGGGTCGAGGCCCAGGTCAGCGGCCTGACGCCGGGTGAGCATGGCTTCCACGTGCATGAGGCGGGCGATTGCAGCGCACCGGATGCGAGCAGCGCCAAGGGCCACTTCAATCCCATGGCCAAAGCGCACGGCCACCATGCCAGCATGGAACGCCACGGCGGCGACATGCCGAATCTGGTTGCCAATGCGTCCGGCGAAGCGCGCTACAGCGCCGAAGTTGAAGGTCTGACCCTGAACGGCATGACCGGCGTTGTCGGCCGCAGTGTCGTAATCCACGCCGACCCGGACGACTATAAGTCGCAACCGGCCGGCAATTCCGGCAAGCGGATTGCCTGCGGCGTCATCGCGGCGCGCTGAGTATCGCCGGCGGCATTTCATTTTTGGCCGGAATTTCTCCCCCAAGGGAATTTCCTTCGGGGCGCGGTTGACCGTAGGGTTGAGCCGATTTGCCGAAATTGCTCGATCCGTCATTCCCGCGAAAGCGGGAATCCAGAAAACAAGCTCCTGGGTCCCCGCTTTTGCGGGGACGACGGAATGCATTAACACCCAATCACCCTGAACTCCACCCGGCGATCCAGTGCGTCGCTGGCATCGTCTCGGCCGTTGCCGACCATGGTCTGCCTTGAGCCGACGCCGTTGGCGATCATCCGCTTGTCCATCCCGGGCGAAGTCTGGGCCAGACGCGACTTGATGAATTCGGCCCGGAGCAGCGACAGCCGTTCGTTCAAAGGTTCCGGACCAGTCGGGCTGGTGTGGCCGGTGATTTCGAGGCATTTGCCGCTATCGCCGGTGCGCCGGGCGATGGTTTTCAGCCAGCTCGGATAGGCGCCGCTCAGTGCCGGATTCGCCATGAAAGCTGTCGAGCCGGGGCGGAACAGGAATTTGACGGCCAGCCGCTGGTGCTGGAGGCCGTAGTCGACCACCTTGGCAAAAGCCGCTTCGGCCGACTGCTGGCGGCCGAGTTTCCAGTTGGCGAGGTAAATGCCGTTATGCACGCGAAACTGGTCGCCGGACGGCATGGCCAGGGCGCTGGTGTAAAAGTCGAGGGCTTCGCGGTAGCGGCCGGCCTCATAGGCCTCGATGCCTTCGGCCACCACCGAGGCAGCCAGAATGCGGTCGAGATAGAGCGGGTTGATCGGATCGCCGGCCTTGGTGCCCTGGCAGGTCTTGATATAGCCCTCGGTGGCCGGGTCTTCCGACCAGGCCGGGGCATCGCGGAAGAAAGCCAGCGGCGTCGGGTCCACGCCATCAGGCAAGGCGAAGGCCAGCCCCTTGCTGACCAGCTTGCCGCTACGCAGGTCGGCCAGCGCGAAGCAGATGCGGTAGGCCTCGCGGCTGCCTGCCGTCTTGCGCTCGGCATTGACCCCGGTGAAGGTGCCGATCAGCACCAGCGGGCTCTTGGCGACATTGGCCGCCGAAAACTCCTGTACGTCGAACTGCGGGTAGCGTTCGCGCATCAGCGCGGCCAGGCGAATCCCCATCGACTTCGTCTGCACCGACTGGGCGCCGGTCATGCCGTCGATCAGCGGGTCGATCACCAGCGGGTACTTCGCCTGAGCCGGGCTACCCGCCGGCGGCAGCTTGGCATTGGTGAACAGGCTCGTCGCCGCGCTCAACACCGCCTTGTCGTAAAGCTGCGCCGGCGGTGGCGTGGCCGGCCCGGCAGGAGAGGCGGCTGCGGAAGACGTCGGTGGCGAGGACTTGGTGAATTCCTTGAGATTGTCGCAACCGCTAAGCAGCAGGGTGGCGAAAGCGACGGCGCACAAGGCCGAAGGCGAAAGGCAGGGGAATCGAGTTTTCATTGCCGGCACTCCTTGTCGAATCTTGCGTGGCTTGCCGCGGAAAGTGTTTCGCCGAGTTGGATGCGGGCCAGCAGATCAGTACAGCGGGGGCTGGAGACGCGCGTCGAATCGGAACGTTTGACGGCCGCGGAAGGCTCGGGCCGGGTACTACTGGGCGAAGGGCTTGCAGCCGATGCAGCCAATGCAGCATCTGAGGCACGGGGTTTTTCCGGCTGGATGCTTGCCGTTGGTAGCGGCGGCGCAGCCGGTGGCGCGCTGTGTTCCACTGGCCGATTGGCCGATACCGGGGCTGGCGCTAGCGGTCCGGCTGGCTGCCGCGACGACAGGCCGATGCCGGTCACGACAGCTGCCACCAGCAGACCGCCGGCCAAGGCCCAAAGTGGCCAGCGTGGTTTGGCCTCTGGCTTGGCTGGGTCCGAATAGCCGGGTAATTCAGTCGTGTCGTAGGGCAAGTCAGGATCGTTGCCGGCATCGGCCTGCCCGGCTGGGTTACGGCCAGCCGACGCTGCCTTGTCCGCAGCGCTCACCACGGGCTTTCCCAGCAGATTCTCAAGATCCGCCAGCAGCATGCGCAGACCATCGAAATCGGGCGAGCCATCCCAGCCGGTCAAATCGGCCGCCTGAATTTCGCGAAAACCAGCCGGTGGGCGCACGTTCTCGATCATCACCGGCACCAGCTTGCCCTGCCGGCGCCCCTCGCTGGCCTCTTCGTATACCCACTCGCTTTCAATCGACTTGGCCGACCACAAGACCACCATGCAGCGCATCTCTTCGAGCGCCTGCTCCAGCACGCTGCGCCAGGTTTCCCCGGCCGGAATCCGCCGGTCCCACCAGACGCTCCAGCCGGCCGAATCAAGCACCTCGGCAATCCGCCGCGCCGTGTCCCGGTCTCGTTCGGTATAGCTCAGGAAAATATCGGTCATTTCCTCCCCCGCTGAGGCCGGAAAAACCGGAAAACCCGTCGCTTCGCCAGCCTCACCCAGTCGACCGCAGAAACAATATTCCGTTCAATTAGTACGGGTGACTGGCGCTGCCGGGCGAGTCATCTCGGCCGGCACCACCCAGCGTTCGTAGTTCTCGGCCGAGACGTAGTCGAGTGCCAGTGCTGCCTGTTTCAGCGTCCCGCCCTGGTGGTGAGCCAGTTTGGCGATTTCGGCGGCCTTGTCGTAGCCGATGTGCGGGGTCAGTGCGGTGACCAGCATCAGCGAGCCTTCCATCAGCTCGGCGATGCGTGCCTTGTTGGCCGTGATGCCGCGCAGGCAGTGGCGTTCGAAACTGAGCATGCCGTCGCTCAGCAGGCGCACGCTCTGCAGGAAGTTGTGGGCAATCACCGGTTTGTAGACGTTCAGCTCGAAATTGCCGGAAGCGCCGGCAATGCCGATCGTCACGTCGTTACCGATGACCTGGCAGCAGAGCATGGTCAGCGCTTCGCACTGGGTCGGATTGACCTTGCCGGGCATGATCGAACTGCCCGGTTCATTTTCGGGCAGGATGATCTCGCCAAGGCCGGAGCGTGGCCCGGAGGCCAGCCAGCGAATGTCGTTGGCCATTTTCATCAGGGCCACGGCCAGCGTTTTCAGGCTGCCGTGGGCGGCCACCAGGCCATCATGCGCGGCCAGGGCGGCAAATTTGTTGGCCGCGCTGGTGAAGGGCAGGCCGGTCCGGATGGCGAGTTCGGCCGCGACACGGGGGCCGAATTCAGGGTGCGTGTTCAAGCCGGTGCCGACGGCAGTACCGCCCGCCGCCAGCGGGTAGAGCGAGGACAGGCCGGCGCTGATCAGTGTTTCGGCGTGCTGCAGTTGGGCCACGTAGCCGGAAAATTCCTGGCCCAGCGATAGCGGCGTGGCATCCTGCAGATGGGTGCGGCCGATCTTGATGATCTCGGCAAACTCGCCGGTTTTTTCTGCCAGCGTCGTGATCAGTTGCCGGATCGCCGGCAGCAGCTTCCGGGTAATGGAGATCACTGCGGCAACATGCATGGCCGTCGGGAAAATGTCGTTGGATGACTGGCCAAGATTGACGTCGTCGTTGGGGTGAACGAGGCGGGCGTTGCCGCGGGGGCCATTGAGCAGCTCTGAAGCGCGGTTGGCCAGCACCTCGTTCATGTTCATGTTGGTTTGTGTGCCGGACCCGGTTTGCCAGACCGGCAGCAAGAATTCGTCGTCATGGCGGCCATTGGCCACTTCGTTGGCGGCGATGACGATGGCCGCCGCCATGGCCGGCTTCATCAGGCCGAGTTCGCGATTGACGCTGGCGCAGGCAGCCTTGATCGTGGCCAGGGCATGGATCAGTTCGCCGGGCATGCGTTCGCTGGAAATGGCAAAGTTCTCGAATGCCCGCTGTGTTTGCGCGCCCCACAGGCGTTCGGCGGCGACCTCGATGTGGCCGAAGGAGTCGTTTTCAAGACGGGTTCCACTACCGGGTTCCATCGCATGCTCCTCGTCGGCTGGGCGGCATAATTCTTCCAGCCTGCAAATTAGAACCTTTTCGGCCCGCTAAGTTCGAGCAGCGCAACAGATAGGGCCGTACCTGCCATGCCGGCCACCAAAAAAAGGCCGGATCGCCGACGATAGTTTTTGCTACCTGCCGCGCGGCCTCGCTAAAATCACCCAATACGAACCCCGTCCTTATTCCCACCGGAGCCGCAGATTGATGTCGATGCTTGTCGAGTGTTGCGGTTGGCTCACATCCCGCCCGCCAGAAGGCGGCGTGGCCGGAATGCGGGGTAGCGCGCAATGAGGCGGGGTGTCTTTTATACGGTCATGGTTCTGCTGGCCTGCGGCATGGCTCTCGCTGCCTATGTTGCCGAGCGGATCAACGACGAGCGCTATGCCAGCACCGTCCGCAGTGAGGTTCAGCAATCTCTGACCCGGGCCCGGGATCGTCTCGACGGTAATCTCAATGGCGATATCCAACTGGTGCGCGGCCTGGTCGGGGTCGTGGCGCTGGAGCCCAATCTGGTTCAGGCGCGTTTTGAGCGGGCTGCCCAGCCCTTGTTTGCCGGCCGCACCCAATTGCGCAATATCGCCGTTGCCCCGGATATGGTGATTCGCCTGATTTACCCGCTGCAGGGCAATCAAAAGGCTATTGGTTTCGATTTCCGCAATAGTCCGGCGCAGTTCGCCACCGCCGACAAGGCCAGGCTGACTCGCCAGATTGTCCTGGCTGGCCCGCTGAATCTCGTTCAGGGCGGCGTCGGCATCGTTGCACGTCTGCCGGTTTACCTGCCGGATGTCGATGGGCAGGAGTATTTCTGGGGGGTGGTCAGCGCGGTCGTTGATGCCGAGCTGCTGTACCGCAACAGCGGCTTGCGGGATGAAAGTTCGCCGATCGAGATTGCGATCCGTGGTGCCGACGGGCAAGGGGCCGAAGGCGGCATCTTCTTCGGCCGGCCGGAATTGTTTGCCGAGTCGCCGGTGCTGGCCGAGATCAATCTGCCCCATGGCTCATGGCAACTGGCCGCGGTGCCGCGCGGCGGCTGGCCGGTCCGGGCGGATAACGTCTGGTCGTTACGCCTGGGCATGGCGGTGGTCGCGCTGCTCGTCCTCGGGGCCTTCATAGTGCTCGGGCGCGCTCTGGGTGAGGCCTCGCAGGCCAGGGAGCGGGCCGAATCCTCCGGCCGACAACTTTCGGCAACACTGGAGAACACGCCGGATGTGGCTGTCCAGTGGTACGACCAGCAGGGCCGAGTGGTCTATTGGAATCATGCCTCCGAACGACTCTATGGCTGGTCTGCCGAGGAAGCCGCCGGCAAGACGCTGGACCGGCTGATTTTTTCCCGGGAACAGGCGGCCGATTTCTTGCGCCGACTGGGCGAGGTGATTGTCACCGGCAAGCCCATCGAATCCACCGAATACGCCACCCGAACTCGCGATGATCGCTTGTGCTGGGTCGAGTCGACCATGTTCTCCATCCCCGGCGAAACGCCCGATACACCGATACTGGTTTGCATGGATGTCGATGTCACCGACCGCAAGCAGGCCGAAGAGAAGCTGGCGGAATTCAATCGGGATTTCGAGGCCTTCCTGAATCAGACCACCGATTTTGTCTATTTCAAGGATGCCAACAGCCGCTTCCGTTTTTGCAGCCAGACCCTGGCCGACATTACCGGGCACGCCAGTTGGCATGACATGATCGGCAAGCACGACCGCGAAGTCTTCCCGCCGGATACCGCCCGGATCTACGAGGAAGAGGAGTACCCGGTATTTACCGAAGGCCGGCCCCTGCTGAACAAGATCGATCCCTACTACGACACCCAAGGCGTGCGCGGTTACGTCCAGACCTACAAGTGGCCGCTCTATGACGAGCAAAAACAGGTCGTCGGCCTTTTTGGCGTCAGTCGGGATATTTCCGAGCAGGTCCGCAACCAGGAGGAACTGCAGCAGCACCGCCAGCATCTGGAAGAGCTGGTGACGGAGCGTACGGCGGAACTGGCTGTGGCGAAGGAAGCCGCCGAGCTGGCCTACGTGGCGAAAAGCGCCTTCCTGGCCAATATGTCGCACGAGATACGGACCCCGCTCAATGCAATTACCGGCATGGCCCACCTGATCCGGCGCGGCGGTCTGGCCCCCGATCAGATGGAAAGGCTGGACCGCCTGGAAGTTGCCAGTGAGCATCTGCTGGAGACGATCAACGCCATTCTCGACCTGTCGAAGATCGAGGCCGGGAAGTTTGCTGTCGAAGAAATGCCGCTCCGGGTGGCCGGCATTCTCGATAACGTCGTGGCCATCGTGCGCGATCGCGCCCAGGCGAAGCACCTGGAACTCCTGATCGACAGCGAGGTGTCGTTGCCGCCCCTGCTCGGCGACCCGATTCATTTGCAGCAGGCTTTGCTCAACTATGCGACCAACGCCGTCAAGTTCACCGAATCAGGCCGCGTCACCCTGCGGGCCAGGCGGGTCGAAGAGTCTGCCGACAGCGTGCTCTTGCGTTTCGAGGTCGAGGATACGGGGATAGGCATCGCTGGCGAGCATTTGCCCAGGCTCTTTTCGGCTTTCGAGCAGGCCGACAATTCGATCACCCGGCGCTATGGCGGCACAGGGCTGGGCTTGGCGATCACCCGGAAAATTGCCTGTTTGATGGGGGGCGATGCCGGTGCGACCAGCGTTCCGGGGCAGGGCAGCATTTTCTGGCTGACCGCCCGGCTGAAGAAAGGGGCGAACGATGCGACTGCGTTTGACGGCAGCGTATCGTTAGACGGCGCCGAGCAGATACTGCGCCGCGATTGTCCGGGATGCCGGATCCTGGTGGTCGAGGATGAGCCGATCAATCAGGAGATTGCGCTGGCCATGCTTGACGATGTCGGCCTGATCGCCGATGTGGCCGATGATGGCTGCGCCGCCATCGACATGCTCGAGCGCAACGGCTACGACCTGATCCTGATGGACATGCAGATGCCGCGGATGGATGGCCTGACGGCAACCCGGCTGATTCGTGAAAAGGCTGGCGGGGCCGATGTCGTCATTCTGGCCATGACGGCGAATGCCTTTGCCGAGGACAAGGCGCGCTGCCTTGAAGTGGGGATGAATGATTTCATCGCCAAGCCGGTCGATCCCGGCCTTCTCTACGCCACGCTGGCCAAGTGGCTGGTCAGGACGCAGTCCTGAGTCCTTGGCAGGGAGAGGCGAGCCAGCCTCTCCCTGCGTTTTGCTTCCTGCCGGTCAGGTGCCTTGAGCGGGACTGGCGTGCACCTTGGCGTATTCCTGCAGCAGGCGCTGGTGCAGATCACAACCGACGAGATCAAGGCCCGGTGAAACCAGCCCGAAGAAGCGCACTTCGCCATCGATCAGGTCGGTCGCCATGTCCAGCGTCTCCTCGCCGTAGAGGCTGACCAGCGCATCTTCGAAGATGTTCGGGTCTTCCATTTCGAGCAGGGTGGCGATGCACTGGTAAACGCGGCGGCGGCCGGCGTCGAGTTGTTCGAACTGGCGCACCCATTCGCAGCCTTCGAGCGTCGCATCGGTGTCGCCGACGGCCAGCGCCAGCATGGTCTTCAGCTCGCCGACGCGGAGGTCGGCCCACAGCGAGCCGGCGTCCGGGGCGAGGCCGATCAGGGCGGCGACCGGGCGTTCGTCGGCGATATTCAGCTCGTTCAGCGTGTCGAGCAACTGGCCGCACTGGTCTTCGTCGAGTTCGGCCAGATTGAGGATGGCCGGGCGAACGGCAGCGCCGTTGCTGTTGTTTTCCCATTCGAGATCGTCGATCGGGTAGATCTCCGACATGCCGGGCACCAGGATGCGGCAGGCGTAGACGCCGAGGTGATCGAAGTCGGCGACGTAGATGTCGTGGCCGTCGGCGTGGATGCGCTCGGCCAGCCAGGCGTAGTCGTCGGCCGTCTTGCCGTTTTCGAGGTCGTTGAAGTTCCAGTCGGCAAACTCGAAGTCCGGCGTCTCGCCGAAGTAGTTCCAGTGGACGATGCCGCTCGAATCGACGAAATGGATTTCGATGTTCGGCGCGCTGGCCACTTCATCGAGGTCGAAGCCGGGGGGCGGGAAGCCGTCGAGGGCTTCGAGGGCGCGGCCCTGCAGCAGTTCGGTCAGGGCGCGTTCGAGCGCGATCTCGAAGCGCGGGTGGGCGCCGAAACTGGCGAAGACGCCCTGGTCGCGCGGGTTGAGCATGGTCACGCACATCACCGGGTAGTTGCCGCCGAGCGAGGCGTCCTTGACCAGGATGCCGAAGCCGGCATCGCGCAAGCCCTGGATGCCGGCGGCGATGCTCGGGTAGCGGGCGATGACGTCTTCCGGCACGTCCGGCAGGCACAGGCCTTCGGCGATCACCTTGAACTTGACGTGGCGTTCGAGGATTTCCGACAGCGCCTGGGCGCGGGCCTCGGCCTGCGTGTTGCCGGCCGACATGCCGTTGCTGACATAGAGGTTGCTGATGATGTTGACCGGGATGAAGACCTCGGCGCCGTCGCGCTGGCGTACGTAAGGAATGGCGCAGATGCCGCGCTCGTAGTGGCCGGTGTTCATGTCGATCAGCGCTTCGGCCGGGATGCTGCCTTCCGGGTTGTAGAAGGCCTGCAGTTCCGGCGTCAGCAGTTCGCTCGGCCAGTCGGCGCCGGTGACCGGGAACCAGCGTTCGCGCGGGTAATGGGCGAATTCGCGGTTGGCGATGGCGTCACCGAGGTAATAGTGGTTCCAGAAGTAATTGCACGACAGGCGCTCGAAATACTCGCCCAGCGCACTGGCGTGGGCGGCCAGCTTGGTGGCGCCCTTGCCGTTGGTGAACATCAGGTGGCAGGCGCGATTGCGCACATGCACCGACCAGACGTTATCGACCGGATTGAGCCAGGAGCATTCTTCGATATCGAAGCCGCGGGCGGCCAGCTTGGCCTGCATCGAGGAAATGGAGTGTTCGAGCGAGGCGTCCTTGCCCGGAATGAAGTGTTCGTTTTGCATCGGGCGTCCTGCCAAAGGCGTCAAAGGTTAGGCAGCGGCGATGCTGCGGCCCGCAGTTTACGTCAAGGTGCCGAAAAGCCTCAGTGAAATGTGGCGCCCATGGGCAAGTGGTCAGCGCCGCAAAGGCAGGCAGGTGGGGCAAAAGTTTGGTCAGGAAAATTATGGATTTACAGAATTCGTTAACCGGTCGAGTATTGACGCCTTGTCGATTGTCGTGGATTAGCCATCCGGATCATGTTGTTTGCGAAATTCTCCTTGCGCAGCCGTCTTTGGCTGGTGCTGGCCATTGTCCTGCTGCCGCTGGTCGGGCTGACCCTCCGCGACTACCGCATCGAATTTGATCTGGCCACCGAGCAGATCGAGCGCGAAGGTCGCCTGATGATTCAGGGCTTGCAGATTGAAGAAGATGCTTCCCTGCGGGATGTCGGTCTTCTGCTGCGGACGATGGCGCTGGCGGACAACATGCGGGATCTGGACCCGGAGGAGTGCGATGGCCTGAGCCGCCGCCTGCTCAGCACCTTTGACGGATTTTCGAATCTCGGCGCGGCATTGCCCGATGGCGAGGTTTTCTGCGCTGCACTGACATCGGCATCGCCCGTCAGTGTCGCTGAGCGGCGCTGGTTTCAGGAGTCGCTGACCGCCAAGGGCCTGACCAAGGGGCAGTTCGTGACCGGGAAGATATCTGGCAAGCCGGGCGTCGTTTTCGGTTTTCCCCTCACCGATGCCCAGGGCAAGCTCCGGGCAACACTGTTCGCGGCGAGCGACATCAGCTGGTTCGACCGCTTTACCAAAAGCTACAACTTGCCGGCCGGCTGGATATCGGCCCTGTTTACGGTGGATGGCAAGGTGCTCTCCCGCTACCCGGATCCCGAACTTTGGCGGGACAAGGCCTTGAGCGAAGAAAGCCGGACACGCTTTGTCGCTGCCGTTCGTGAAGGCCGGAGCAGCGTCACCATGACCGGCCTGGATGGCACCGAGCGCCTGTATTTCCTGGCTCCGGTCAGAGTGGCTGATGAGCAACTGCTCATCAGCGTGGCAGCGCCGCTCAATGAAACGCTGAGCCGGCTCAGCGAGCACTTCTGGCTGCGTATCGGGTTACTGCTGGTGCTGAGCCTGTTCTCGATCCTGCTCGGTCGTTTTTACCTTTATCGCCTGATTGAAACCGGGCTTGAGCAAATGAAAAATGCCACGGCCAAGGTGGCCCTGGGTGAGTTCTCAACGCGGATTGCCGAAACCAGAATGCCCAGCGAGCTGGAAATCCTGATTCAGCGCTTCAACGAGATGACGGAAGCGCTGCAGTACAGAGAAAAACGGAATCTGGACAATCGTCAGGCCATCGAGTCGCTCAACCAGACGCTGGCGGCCAAGCTGGCCACCCTCCAGCTGGCCGAGGCGGATTTGCGTCGCCTGTCGACAGCGGTGGAGCAGAGTCCGGCCAGTATCGTGATCACCGATGTCAGTGCAAAAATCATTTTTGTTAACGAGGCATTCTTGCGGTCGAGTGGCTACACGGCCGAAGAAGTCATCGGGGCCAATCCGAGCATCCTGCACTCCGGCGAGACGCCAAGAGCCACCTATGAACAGCTCTGGCCGACCTTGCTGGCCGGGAAAACCTGGTCCGGCGAGTTCATCAACCAGCGCAAGGATGGTTCCCGTTATCTTGAACAGGCGACCATCTCGCCCGTCCGTGACGAACAGGGGGCGATCACTCACTACGTCGCCGTCAAGGAAGACATTTCCGAGCGGCGCCGCAATGAAGCCGAGTTGGCGGCCCACCGCCAGCATCTGGAGGAACTGGTCGAACAGCGGACCAGGGAACTGGCCATTGCCAAGGACACCGCAGAATCCGCCAATCGTTCGAAATCGGAATTCCTGGCCAATATGAGCCACGAAATCCGTACCCCGATGAATGCCATCATCGGGCTCAATTACCTGCTGCAGCAGAGTCCGCTCGACCCGGAGCAGCGCGAAAAACTGTTCAAGGTTTCGTCGGCCGCCAAGCATTTGCTGAAGATCATCAACGACATTCTCGATCTTTCGAAAATCGAGGCCGGCAAACTGGTTCTGGAGCGCAATGTCTTCTCGCCGTCCGAGCTGTTGCAGACGGTCGGGACATTGGTGCAGGACCAGGTGGCAGGCAAGGGGCTGCGCTTTGAAATCAGGGCCGAAAATCTGCCGGAGCGGGTGCTCGGTGACGCGACGCGTCTGCGTCAGGTGCTGCTCAATTTTGTCGGCAATGCGGTCAAGTTCACCGAGCATGGGTCGATCACGCTTTCTGGCAGCTTGCTGGGCAACGAGGGCGGCGAGATGATTTGCCGGTTCACGGTCAGCGATACCGGGATCGGCATTTCTGCCGACGATTGCAAGCGCCTGTTCAGTGCCTTTGAGCAACTTGACGGCTCGACGACCCGGCGCTTTGGCGGCACCGGTCTTGGCCTGGCCATCGCCCGGCATCTGGCGCAACTGATGGGCGGCGATGTGGGGGTCGAGAGCTCGCCCGGCGCCGGCAGCAGTTTCTGGATCACCACCCGGCTTGGCGCAACGGGCGATGATGCGGTCAGTGTGGAGCAAACACCTTCTGGCATCCAGGAAGCGAAGCCGCTGCGCGGGCATGTCCTGTTGGCAGAAGATGAGCCGATCAACCGTGAAATTGGCATTGAATTGCTTGGTGCCATCGGCTTGCAGGTTGAAACCGCCGAGAACGGTGTCGCTGCCGTCGATCAGTTCGCGCCGGGAAAATTCGACCTGATCCTGATGGATGTCCAGATGCCGGAACTCAGCGGTCTCGATGCGACCCGCCAGATCCGCCAACTACCCGGCGGCGCGGACATTCCCATCGTTGCGCTGACGGCCGATGCCTTCCTGGAGGACAAGGAAAAATGCTTCGCCGCCGGCATGACCGATTTCGTCTCGAAACCCGTGGACCCGGACATCCTCTACGCCGTCCTCGCCAAGTACCTGCCAGAAGCCGAAGTACCAGCCGTCTCGCCGGAGGATGGCGTTGCGCCGGCCGACGTCCTGCTCGTGGCCGAAGATCTGGCGCAGCTGGCCCGGCTTCTGGACACTGGCGATACCGAAGCTTCCCACCTCTTTACCCGCCTCAAGCCTGTCCTGAAAGCTCATTGGCCGGCCGAGTGTGAAATCCTCAGCCGTGAAATAAGTGCCTACAATTTCGAGGCAGCCTTGGTGCTGCTCGGAAAGATTCAGAAAAAGATTCAATAAAATTTTGCCGGGAGGCGCTGCTTCCCTTGTCGTGCCGAGCCAGTAGAGAGAAACTCGCACTAACAGGATATATGGCAAGGCGGCGAGAAATGATAAATCCGGCAGGTGGGGCGGCAGATGGCACAAGGCCTATTGTCCTGGTCGTCGATGATGTCCCGGTCAACCTGAACATTGTTTCCGAAATTGTTCGCGACATGGGCCTCAATGTCCGCGCCGCCAGCAACGGCCAGACCGCCTTGCGCTACGCCCGGCTCGACCCTCAGCCGGACCTCATCCTGCTCGATATCATGATGCCCGGCATGGATGGCCATGAAGTGCTCGCCCGACTGCGTGCCGACCCGGCAACCAGCAATATTCCGGTGATCTTCGTGACGGCGATCAACAACCCGGACGAGGAAGGGGCCGGGCTGCACGAAGGGGCGGTCGACTACATCACCAAGCCGATCCAGCCGGCCATCTTGCGGGCCCGGGTCGAAAGCCAGATTGAAATCAAGCGTTCCCGCGATCTGCTGGCCGGTCAAAAGGTTTGGCTGGAGCAGGAGGTCAGTCGCCGGGTGGCCGAAAACAAGCAACTTGATGCTCGCCTGCAGATGGCGATTTCAAGCTCCGCCTCCGGCATCTGGGAGCACGACCACCAAGCGGGAACCAGCCTGTGGAACGACTCCCTGGCCCGGATACTGGGCCGGGAACCGGGAGCGGCGCCCATTGCCGAGCACATGGCGCTGATCCATCCGGAGGATCGCGCCCGGACTGAAAACTATCTGGCCGAGGCACTGCTCAAGGGCGATGAAATTTTTATCGACGACATCCGAATGCAGCATCGGGATGGCCATTGGGTGTCCATGGAGGTGCGCGGCAAGGTGATTCGTCGCGACACCGAGGGCGCTCCCCTGCTGACGCTCGGTACCATGGTCGACATCAGCCAGCGCAAGGCGGCGGAAGCCGAGCAGCGTCTGGCCGCGGTCGTCTTCACCGGGATCAGCGACGGTATTTGCATTACCGATCCGGGTGGCAAAATTCTGCTGATCAATGCCGCCTTTTCCAAGGTGACCGGCTATTCCGCCAGTGAAGTGCTCAACCAGAACCCGAAGATACTTCGCTCGGGCATTCACGGCGCCGAGTTTTACCGCGACATGTGGGATTGCCTCAATCGCCACGACAACTGGCAGGGTGAAATCACCAATCGGCGCAAGAGCGGCGATCTGGTCACCGAATGGCTGAGCATTTCGGCCGTTCGCGATACCCAGGGCCGACTGATGCACTACGTCGGCCTCTTCAGCGACCTGTCCGAGCGTCAGGCGGCGGCGGAGCGCATCCAGTATCTTTCCAGCTACGATCCGCTGACCAACCTGCCCAATCGCAATCTGTTTGCTGACCGTCTCGGCCAGTCGCTGATTGCCGCGCACCGCTTCAAGCGGGAAACGGCGGTCATCCTGCTCGACCTCGATCGCTTTCGTTTCATCAATGACACCCTTGGCCCACCGGCCGGTGATGAAGTGCTGGTCGAGGTCGCCCGTCGCCTCAATCTGCAGGTCCGGGAAGGCGACACCATCGGCCGGCGCTCCGGCAACGAATTCGGTTTCGTCATGGCCAGCCTGGCGCAGGAAAGCGATGCCATTGCACTCGCCCAGCGCATGCTCGATGCGATTGCCGTTCCCTTCGAGATCAAGGGGCAATCGCTGGTCATGACCGCCAGCATCGGCATCAGCGTCGCCCCGCGCAACGGTGAAGAGGCGGATACGCTGCTGACCTGCGCCGACGCCGCCCTGTTGCGCGCCAAGAAGGGCGGGCGCGGCACTTTCCGCTTCTACTCGCCGGAAATGGACGCCAATGCGGCTCGCCGTCTGGGGCTGGAGGCGGCGCTGCGCGATGCCCTTGCGCGCAATGAGCTGGCGGTCCATTACCAGCCGCAGATCAGCCTTGAAAGCGGCAACATGATCGGCATGGAAGCCTTGCTGCGCTGGAACACCGCACAGTTCGGCCCGGTGTCGCCGGCTGAATTCATTCCGATTGCGGAGGAAACCGGCCTGATCCTGCCCATCGGCGAGTGGGTCTTGCGCACCGCCTGCGAGCAGACCAAGCGCTGGCTCGATCTCGGTCTGGCCAACCTGCGCGTTGCCGTCAATCTGTCGACGCGTCAGTTCCGCCAGCCCAACCTGGCTGGCCTCGTCCGTCAGGTGCTCGATGAAACCAGATTGCCGCCGGGCGCGCTGGAGCTGGAAATTACCGAAAGTGCCTTCATCGATGACATTGACGAAGCGATTGCCCAGTGCCATGCCTTGAAGACGCTCGGGACCAAGCTCTCGCTCGATGATTTCGGTACCGGTTATTCCTCGCTGGCCTATATTTCGCGCTTCCCGTTCGACAAGATCAAGATCGACCAGGGCTTCGTGCGCGACATTATCGAAAATCCGGTCAACGCGGCGATCGCCACGGCGGCCATCGTCATGGCCCGCAGCCTCAACCTGACCGTGCTCGCCGAAGGTGTGGAAACCGAAGCACAGGCCAGTTTCCTGCGCGGGCGACGCTGCGACTCGATGCAGGGCTATCTGTTCAGTCCCGCCCTGCCGGCCGGGCAATTCGAGCAGTTGCTGTCTGGCAACAAGCGTCTGGCCCTGGTCGATAAACCGACCGACAACGGCCAGACCTTGCTGGTCGTCGATGACGAACCCAATATTCTCTCGGCGCTGTCGCGCCTGCTGCGCCGCGAGGGCTTCCAGATCCTCACCGCGACCTCGCCGAATGATGCGTTCGAATTGCTGGCCAAGAATCCGGTGCAGGTCATTCTTTCCGACCAGCGCATGCCGGAAATGTCCGGGACCGAGTTTTTTGCCCGCGTCCGCCAGCTTTATCCGGAAACCATCCGCATTGTGCTGACCGGCTATACCGATCTCGATTCGGTCACCGATGCGATCAATCGCGGCGCGATCTATAAATTCCTGACCAAGCCCTGGGATGATGACCAACTGCGCGAACAGATCCGCGAAGCTTTCCGGATGACCAAGGATCATCAGCGCCACGCCTTTTTCGCTCAAGATGAACCCAAATAGTCCCAGCGTCGCATTTCTTCGGGTTTTCCTGCCGGCAGTCCTGCTGATTCTGGTCGGTATCTGGTTCTGGGCTGAGCAGGGACTCAGCCCCTGGGCCTTTTCGGTGCTGCTCATCGGGCTGGCCGCTTTGGGGGCGCGCCAGATCGTCAGGGGCAGAAGGGACGAGCGGAGAGCTGAACAAGAATTTCGTGCCATTTTCGACCATGCCATGGTCGGCATGGCGCGTTCCGATACGGCTCAGCGTTGTCTGGAAGTGAACCCCGCGCTTTGCCGCATCCTCGGGCGAAGCAACGACGAACTGGTCGGGAAAGCCTGGCCTGAGCTGACCCACCCGGATGACCTGGCGATGAGCCAGGCCAATTTCGAGCGGCTGATGGCTGGCCAGTCCGATGGCTACTCGATGGAGCAACGCTTCCTGAGAGCTGATGGCTCGGTGGTCGAAACCCATGTTTCCGTCCGTGCCATCCGCAGTGCCAGCGGGCGGAACAAATCTTTTGCCGTGGTCGTCCAGGACATCAGCAACTGGATTCTGGCCGAGCGGGAATGGGAACAGTCGGCAAAAACGCTGCAGCGCTTCATCGATCACTTTCCCGGAACGGCGTATGTCAAGGATGCCGACTCACGCATCCTGATTGCCAATCGTGGTTTCGTCCGACAACTGGGCCTGGCGCCCGCGGCAATGATCGGTCGCCGCTCGCAGGATTTTTTCCCGGGTGAGTTCGGCGAGAAGATTCTGGCCGACGATGCGCGAATCATGGCCAGCGGCCAAACCGAGGTCATCGAGGAAAGTTTTGGCGGTCGCCACTACCAGTCGACCAAGTTCGTCATTCCGCGCGGTGATGGCACGGCAGACCTGGGGGGCATCACCCTCGATGTTACCGAGCGAAGGATGGCCGAACAGCAGTTGTACCAGCGCGACCGGCGCTCGGCCGTTTTTCTTGAACTGCCGATCAAGGCCGAGGCGCTCCCTGAAAAGGACTTCATGCAATACGGCCTCGAATGCGCCGAGGAACTGACCGGGAGCGCTGTCGCTTTCATTCACTTGGTCAACGATGACGGCAAT
The DNA here is from genome assembly GCF_020510625.1 of Ferribacterium limneticum. NCBI lineage: Bacteria > Pseudomonadati > Pseudomonadota > Betaproteobacteria > Rhodocyclales > Azonexaceae > Ferribacterium > Ferribacterium limneticum. Next base: position 1,352,083 of record NZ_CP075191.1, read on the forward strand.
AGCATCGAACTGGTGGCCTGGTCGCGGAGCACGCTGGAAAAATACTGCACGGCCGCCTTCGACAAGCACTACCCGCTGGCCGAAGCGGGTATCTGGGCGGATGCGGTACGGCAAAAAATGCCTGTCGTCGTCAACGACTACGCGGCGGCTCCGGGCAAGCACGGGCTTCCGGAGGGGCATTCCGTGCTGCTGCGCTTTCTCAGCATTCCGGTCATGGATGGCGGGGCCGTCAGGATGGTGGCCGGCGTCGGGAACAAAGCGAGCGATTACACCGACTATGACGTCGAAACGCTGCAACTGATCGCCAACGAAACCTGGCGGATTGTCCGCCGGCAGCGGATAGAGAATGCCCTGCGGCTGGCCATGCAGGTGGTCAATGCCAGCCCGGTGGTCTGCTTCCGCTGGGCCGCCAGCGAGGGCTGGCCGGTGGTTTTTGTTTCGGAGAACGTCAAGCAATGGGGCTATACACCGGATGACCTGAAAGCCGGCAAGCCACCATTCAGCGAACTCGTTCATCCCGATGACCTGTCCCGTATTGCCGACGAGGTCAGCCGCAAGACTGCCGCCGGGCTGGATGGTTATGAACAGGAATACCGTCTGCTGACGGCTGAAAATCAGGTCATCTGGGTCGTCGACCGCACCATCGTGCGGCGCGACGCCGAGGGCAGGGCCCTCTTTTACGATGGCGTCCTGACCAACATCACGGAGCGCAAGACCCAGCAGCTGGCGGTCAGCGAAACCCTGGCCCAGCAGAAACTGCTGAACAAACGCCTTGAAGAGGCGCACAACCAGTTGTTGCAATCGGAAAAAATGGCGTCCATCGGCCAGCTGGCGGCCGGCGTCGCCCATGAACTGAATAATCCGATCGGTTTCGTGCATTCCAACCTCGGCACCCTGGATGGCTACCTGCATGACCTGATGGCCATCATCGAGGCCTACGACAAATTGGCCGGCGAGATGGGGACGTCGTTCCCCGCGCTGGAAAAAGTCCTCCGTCTGAAGGATGACTGTGATTTTGCTTTCCTCAAGGAAGACATTTTCAGCCTGTTGAGCGAGTCAAAGGATGGGCTAGGCCGGGTGCGGAAGATCGTCCAGGATCTGAAGAGTTTTTCGCGCGTCGGCGAGCAGGAGTGGCAGGAGGCCAATCTGCATCAGGGTATCGATTCGACCCTGAACATTGTCTGGAACGAGCTCAAATACAAGTGCAAGGTGATCAAGGAATATGGCGACATCCCGCCTGTTTTCTGCCTGATCTCGCAACTCAACCAGGTCTTCATGAACCTGCTGGTCAACGCGGGACATGCCATCGAAAATCAAGGTACGATCACCATCCGTACCTATCGCCGGGGCGACGATGCGGTCTGCGTTGAAGTCAGCGACAGCGGCGTCGGTATCGCTCCCGAAAACCTCAACCGCATCTTCGAACCCTTCTACACCACCAAGCCGGTTGGCCAGGGGACCGGTCTCGGACTTTCTCTGGCCTACAGCATTATCGAGAGACATCACGGCCACCTTGAGGTCGAGAGCAGCCTTGGCAAGGGAACGACATTCCGTGTCATCCTGCCTGTTCATCAAGGAAAGACAGCCGAAAGAGAATCTGTGGAGACATCATTGTGAGCGAGGAACAGAGCTTCCCGACCCTACTTTTCGTCGATGACGAGCCTGGCATCCTGTCCGCGCTGCGGCGGCTTTTCCGCCCGCACGGCTACCGCATCTTCATTGCCGAGAGCGGTGCGGCCGGGCTGGAAATACTCGCCAAAGAGTCGGTCGATCTGGTCATTTCCGACATGCGCATGCCGGAAATGGATGGTGCCGCCTTCCTCAAGGAAGTGCGGAACCGCTGGCCGCAGGTCATGCGCATCCTGCTGACCGGTTATGCCGATATCACGTCTACCGTGGCGGCGATCAATCAGGGGGAAATCTATCGTTACGTTTCCAAGCCCTGGGATGACAACGAGATCATCACCATCGTCCGCGAAGCAACCGAACGCCAGCGGCTCGAAACCGAAAACCAGCGTCTGAGCGCCCTGACCAAGGCCCAGAACGATGAATTGAAGCAACTGAACACCAGCCTGGAGCAGAAAGTTGCCGAGCGCACCGCTGAATTGCGCCAGGCGCTGAGCTTTGTCGAACAGGCGCACAGCGAGCTGAAAAAGTCCTTCCTGACCAGCGTCCAGGTGTTTGCCGGCGTCATCGAGTTGAGGGGCGGGCCGCTGGGTAGTCAGATGTCTGGCCACGGCCGGCGCGTCGCCGAGCAGGCGCGCAGCGTTGCCCAGCGCCTCGGGCTGCCCGATGCCGAGGTCCAGAACGTCATGCTGGCCGGCCTGTTGCACGACATCGGCAAGCTCGGCCTGCCCGACGAATTGCTGGCCAAGCCTTACAACATGTTGACGGCCGAGCAACGGAATCTGGTGATGAAACACCCGGCGGTCGGCCAGAACATCCTGATGGGCATCGACAAGTTCAAGGAGGCCGCCGTACTGGTGCGCCACCACCACGAATGTTTTGATGGCAGTGGCTATCCCGATCATCTGACCGGGATAGCCATCCCGCAGGGCAGCCGCATTCTGTGTGTCGTCAATGACTATGACGCCTTGCTCATCGGCACGCTGGCCCAGCGCCCGCTCAAGCCGGCTGAAGCGTTGAATTTCCTGATCGACAATCGGGGCAAGCGCTATGACCCGACGGTGGTCGATACTTTCGTCAAGCTCCTGGCCGAAACCAAAAAGACCGGTGCGGTCGAAGTGCCGCTGCGCACCATGCACCTCAAGCCGGGCATGGTGCTCTCCCGCGACCTGGAGCACCGTGACGGTTACATGCTGCTGGCCAAAGGGAGTGCGCTGACCGCCGAAATCATTGCCCAGCTGATCCGCATGGAATCGACTGAACAACACATGCTGACGCTCTACATCCGCCAGGAGGAAAAATGAGCCGTATCCTGATCGTTGATGACGAGGATTCCATCCTCAATTCCCTGAAGCGGGTATTGCGCCTGGCCCCGTGCGTTTACGGCAACAAACGGTATGCGCTGGAAGTGAGTGCCTTCAACTCGCCGCTGGCCGCACTGGAGGCGGCGCGCAGTGAAGACTTCGAGCTGTTCATGAGCGACTACCGGATGCCGGGCATGGATGGCATCGAGTTTCTCAAGGCGGCCAAGGCCATCCAGCCCGACGCCTCCCGCCTGATTCTTTCCGGTTATGCCGACCTCAATGCCCTGGTCCGGGCGGTCAACGAAGTCGGCATCGAGCGCTTCATCGGCAAGCCCTGGAACGATTACGACCTGATGTCGGCGATCGGCCAGGCGCTCGCGCACCGCGACCTGATGCTGGAAAACCGCCAGCTGGCCAACCTGGTGCGTCTGGAGATGGGCGATACCTCGCCGGAGCAACTGGAAGCCGAGCGCCTCGAACGCATTGAGCCGGGCATTACCGATGTGAATTGGGGGCCGGACGGTTCCGTCGTGCTTGACCCCGAGTTCCAGGCCAGGGACTAAAGCGCCAATGCCTGACAGCAATCCTGATTTCCTGACCTTCAAGCTCGTTTATTACGGGCCGGCGCAAAGCGGCAAGACGACCAATCTGCTGCGTCTGCATGACCTGCTCGCCCCGGCCATGAAGGGCGAGATCATGACGATGGAAACCAAGGATGACCGGACGCTTTTCTTCGATTTGCTGCCCCTCGGCTTTCGTGCCCCCTCCGGCCTGCTGATCAAGTTTCGCCTGTTTACCGTGCCCGGCCAGGTGGCCCATGACGGCACCCGCAAGGCGGTGTTGTCGCGGGCCGATGGCGTCGTCTTCGTGGCCGATGCCGACCGCGCTCAGGAAACCAACAACAGCGAATCCTTCCAGAGCCTGGCGGAAAACTGCGCCCGGGTCGGCATCGATTTCGAGCACTTGCCGCTGGTCGTCCAGTTCAACAAGTGTGACCTGCCCAATGCCACGCCGGAGGCAGAGGTTCGTGATCGCTGGTCAGCCGCGCCCTGGCCGTTGGTTTTCTCGGTAGCGCTGACCGGGCAGGGGATCGCGTCGACATTCGCCATCCTGTTGCGCAGCGTTTACCAGCGTTTCAACAGTGAATACGAGCTGGCAAGCCGGCACGGGCTGGATGAAGAAGCCTTCATCGCCGGCGCGCTGGGGCCACAGCCGTGAGCCAGGGTTTCGACCGTGAATGGCGGCTGGGCGAGCTGCTCGATGCGCCGCTGGTCGAAAAAATAGGGCCGGCCATGGCCGCCTTGCTCGGTGGCGATCTGGCCATCACCGACGAGGCTGGCACCGTCTTCTGGGGGCTGCCCGCGCCTGAAGCCCGCCGGGAGCCGCTGATTCTCGAATTGGAACCCGTTGCTTATCTGCTCAGCAGTTCGGCCGACACGCCGGCCCTGAAAGCGGCCAGCAATCTGCTGCTTGCCCTGCTGCGCTCGCAGGTCCGCTTCAAGATGGCATCGAGCCTGCATCTCGAAGCGGTGGCTGAAGACTTCGAATCGTTGCGCCGCGAACATGCCCGCCTGATGGAGTCTGAAACCCGTTACAAGACGCTGTCGGAAGAACTGGAAGAGCGGGTCAAGAAACAAACCGCCCAGCTCGAAGAGCGCCAGCAGATGCTCTACCAGGCCGAGAAACTCGCCTCGGTCGGCCAGCTGGCGGCGGGCATGGCGCATGAGATCAACAATCCGCTGGGCTTCGTTCGCAGCAATTTTTCCTCTTTCAGCAACTATCTGGACCAAATCGCCAAACTGAAAGCGCAACCCGGCACTGCCGAGCAGGCCTGGCAGGCCCTGGATCTCGATTTCGTCATTGAAGACTGCGCGGACCTGCTCAAGGAAAGCGCCTCCGGGCTGGAAAGAATCGCCCGCATCGTGGCCGACCTGAAGGGTTTTTCGAACGTGGACCGGGCCACCCAGGAATTCACCGACCTCAACGAGTGCCTGCATCAGGCGGTGAGCATGGCTGAAACCCAGAAGCCGGCGGGCATCAATTTCCGCCTCGAACTCTTGCCGCTGCCCAGAATCGTCTGCCTGCCGGGGCATATCAACCAGCTTTTCTTCAACGTCATCCGCAATGCCATGCAGGCTATCCAGGATGCCAAACGCCCGGGCGAGGTGAAGATTTCGTCGGAAGCCAATGAGGAAGGGATCGCCATCCGCATCCACGATAACGGCATCGGCATGACCGCGGCGCAGCTGGAGCACGTTTTCGAACCCTTCTACACGACCCGCCCGGTGGGGTCCGGGGTCGGCATTGGCCTGTCCACCGCCCGCAATATCGTGCTCGCCCACAGCGGCCGGATTGCGCTCGATAGCCAACCCGATGGCGGGACGACCGTCTCCCTTTTCTTCCCGGCTCCGAAATGACCGACTATTCCTCGCTCTTTACCGGCAAGACGGCTGCACCGCAGGCGCCGGCCACGCATCTGACGCCGCCGCGCTACCGCCTGCTTTTTGTCGATGACGAGCCGAGCATTGTCAAGGCGCTGAGTCGCGTTTTCCGCCAGGAGAACTACGAGGTCATTACCGCCTGGAGCGGCCAGGAGGGCCTGGATAAACTGGCCCAGGGGCCGGTGCATCTGGTGATCAGCGATTTCATGATGCCCGGCATGAACGGCGCCCAGTTTCTTCAGGAGGTCAAAAAACGCTCGCCGGACACTATCCGCATCATGCTCACCGGCCATGCCAATACCGATGCGGTGATGGGGGCGATCAACGAGGGGGCGGTCTATAAATTCATTCTCAAGCCGTGGAACGACGACGATCTGCGGGTGACCGTCGCCCTTGCCCTCGAACAATTCGACCTGATCACGCGCAACCGCAGCCTGAAGGCGGAAAACGTCGAGAAGTCGAAAGAAATTTCTGCCCTCTCCCGGCTGGCGGCCACTCACCGCAGTCGCCTGGGGATCATGCTGCACAAGCAGAGCCTGCTTACTTCCGCCCAATTGCAGGAACTGACCTTGCTGCAGCAAAAGCGCAAGGAACCGCTGATTGCGCTTTTGCTGGAGAAGGACTGGGTGCCGGAGCGCCGCATCCGCGAATTGCTCAAGCGCGAGATGATGATCGAGGAGGTGCAACTGCCGGAATTCCGGATCGATGCCGTGCTGGCCGATCTCATTCCGCGCAGCTTCTGCCAGCGCCAGCTGGTCTTGCCGCTCAAGCTGGAGGGCCGCCGGCTGATGCTGGCCATGGCCGATCCGCTGGATGAAGGGTTGATCGACGAGGTGCGCTTCACTGCCGGGCTCGACATCAATGCGGTGACGGCCGATGCCGCAGCGATTCGCAAAAAAATTGACGAGCTCTACGGCAATGGCGAGGTCGATTTCAAGGAGCTGGAAACCCTGGTTGGTGCGGTCGATCCCTACGAGGGGATAGAAATCGTCATCGAGGATGACGATGCGGCCAAGCTTGAAGACCTGCTGCGCGACACCGATTCGCCACCGGCCATCCGCCTGGCCAACGCGATCATTCTCGAAGCCATCCGCCTCGGGGCGTCCGACATCCACATCCAGCCGCGCACCAAGAGCGTCGTCGTGCGCTACCGTATCGACGGGGTGCTCTCGGACAAGATCAACATCCCGCATCATCTGCATCAGTCGCTGGTGTCGCGCCTGAAAATCATGTCGGAGCTCGACATTTCCGAGCGCCGTCGGCCGCAGGATGGGCGCATCACGGTCAAGACGCCGATGCGCATGGTCGACCTGCGAATTTCAACCCTGCCGACCATCAACGGCGAAAAGGTGGTGATGCGGATTCTCGACCGCAACTCGACGGTGCACTCGCTCGACAAACTCGGCTTCTCGCCGATTGATCTGCCACGGGTCACCAACATGGTGGCCAAGCCGCAGGGCATCATCCTGGCGACCGGCCCGACCGGCAGCGGCAAGACCACGACACTGTATTCGCTGCTCCAGCACGATGCGACGCCCGACAAGAACTACGTGACCATCGAAGATCCCGTCGAGTACTACCTTGACATGGCCGGGCAGGTGCTGGTTCGCGAGAAAATCGGCCTGACCTTCCCGGCCGTGCTGCGCGCCTTGCTTCGCCAGGACCCCGATGTCGTGCTGCTCGGTGAAATTCGTGACTTCGAGACGGCGGAAGTGGCTTTTCACGCGGCACTGACCGGCCATCTGGTGTACTCGACGCTGCACACCAATTCAGCCGTCGCCACCATCGCTCGCCTGTTCGACCTCGGCCTCAAACCCTATGTCGTCGCCACGGCGCTGGAAGGCATCATCGCCCAGCGCCTGGTCCGCCATGTCTGCCCCGATTGTTGCGAAACCGTCGCCGCCGATCCGGCTGTTCTTGCCCGGCTGGGCAGCGTTTTCAGTCAGATCGGGGAAGTCAGCCGGGGGCGTGGCTGCACTAGCTGCCATGGCAGCGGCTACAAGGGGCGGGTCGGCATCTATGAAATCCTGACGCTGGATGACGATCTGCGTGATCGTATCGGCAGCGGCGCCAGCGTGCTGGAAATCAGTCGCATGGTGCGCCAGAAAGGTCTGCGCAGCATTGCCTACCACGCGGCAGAGCGGGTCGTCGAAGGTGCGACCAGCCTGGAGGAAGTCCTCCGGGTGCTTGGCCCGATGGCCGGGGAAAACTGAACATGCAAACATTCATCTGGGATGCCCATTTCGAAACGGGTATCCAGCTGGTCGATACCCAGCATCGGCAGTTGGTCGAGATCATCAACGAGCTGGGGGATGCCCTGTCCGGGCATGATATTTCCGAGGAAAGGCTGGAGGCACTCTTTCATCAGCTGGCCAAATATGCCCAGCACCATTTCCATGATGAAGAGCAGTTGATGCACGACCTGGGGCTCGACCCGCGCCATAGCGAACGGCATGTCGCCCATCACCATCAATTCATCGATCAGGTCCAGGCGCTATGGCGATCGCGTGCGGCGATGGCCAAGCCGGCCGAAACCCTGCATGGCTTCCTCGCCGCCTGGCTGACCGTGCATATCCTGGGTGAAGACCAGGTCATGGCCCGCCAGATGCTTGCCATCAAGCAGGGGCGAACCGCCGCCGAGTCCTTCGATGCCGAGAAGAAATCAGCGGACAACGGCACCGTGGTTCTTCTTGAGGCGCTGGGGCGGCTTTATTCTCTCGTCTCCGAGCAGAACCGGAATCTTAACGAAGCCAATGTCAGGCTGGAGCAAGGGGTCGAAGAGCGAACCAATGCGCTGGCCGAAGCCAACCAGCGGCTGGCCAACGAACAGGCCGAGCTGACCGGTTTGTTGAGCAAGGTCGAAGAGGCCCAGCAACAATTGCTGCAATCCGAAAAAATGGCTGCCATCGGCCAGCTTGCGGCCGGGGTTGCCCACGAAATCAACAATCCGGTCGGCTTCGTCAATTCCAATCTCGGTACCCTGAAAACCTATGTCGGGCGTCTGCTCGAAGTCCTCGAAGCCTACGAGGGGGGTGACGCGGCGGTGATCGCGGCGACGCGAAAGGCCGCCGACCTCGAATTCCTGCGCGAAGATGTGCCCTCGCTCCTGGCCGAATCACAGGAAGGACTGAGCCGCGTCACCAAGATCGTTCAGGACCTCAAGGATTTCTCCCACGTCGATCATGCCGGGCATGAGCCCGCCGATCTCAACGCGGCGATGGAAAGTACCCTGAACGTTGTCTGGAATGAGCTGAAATACAAGGCAGTGGTTACCCGCGAACTGGGTGATATTCCGCTGGTCGATTGCATTCCGGCCCAGATCAACCAGGTCTTCATGAACCTGCTGGTCAATGCGGCACAAGCCATCCCGCAACAGGGCACGATTACCGTGCGTTCGGGACTGGAGAACTCGCATGTCTGGTTCGAGGTCGAGGATAGCGGGCTGGGGATGAGCGAAGAAGTTCGCCACCGGATTTTCGAGCCCTTCTTCACGACCAAGCCGGTCGGGAAAGGCACCGGGCTTGGCTTGTCGATTTCCTACGACATCATCGTCAAGAAACATGGCGGGCGTCTGGATGTCACCAGCACCCCCGGCAAGGGTACCTGCTTCCGCCTGTGGCTACCGGTGGCGTACCACGCGTCGGGCGTAAGCGACGAATCCGGCGCACTTTCCGGAGAGACCAAATGAATCGCGACGAACAATTCGAGCAAGGCCTGCTGATGCGCCAACGGGTGATGGGCGAGGCCTTCGTCGACAAGGCTTTCGCCAATGTCGACGCCTTTACCGCGCCGTTGCAGGAATTCGTCACCCGCAACGCTTGGGGCACGACCTGGTGCCGTGAAGGGCTGGACCTGAAAACCCGCAGCCTGCTCACCCTCTCGATGCTGACCGCCCTCGGTCGCGCTACTGAAATCAAAGGCCACGTCCGCGGCGCCATCAACAACGGCGCGACGATGCAGGAAATCCAGGAAACGCTACTCCATGCCGCCGTCTACTGCGGCTTCCCGCTGGCCATCGACGCCTTCCGCTCCGCGCACGAGGTGCTGAAGGAGATGGGGGTCGTTGAAGGCTGAGTTCCTTGGGCTGGCAGCGAAAGTTGCGGCGGTCTTAAAGAGGGAAAATATCAGCTGCGCTGGAAGGTAGCAGGGGAGGGGCGGCAGGCGGCCACAACCAGCCATCCAGTCGCCAATAAAGCCCCAAAAACGAACGTCCGCAGCCACACAAACAACCGGCACTCGCCCAAACCGGTGTCCACCTAAAGTCTTGATCCTGGTCCTGCCTGTTTCACCAATGCCAAATAGTTTGCCGGATTGCCATCGTCATACTAAAATCTCCATCCCTTAGGCATATTCGGTGCGCCAGATGTCAGTCATCTCCTCCCTCCTCGACACCCTGTTCACCCAGCATGCCCGCCTGCTCGAACTCAAGACCGCCCTGCCCGATGCCGCGCTGATCGTCGAGCGCTTCAACGGTCACGAAGCCATCTCTGAATCCTTCCGCTTCGAAATCGACTGCGTCTCGACCAACGCCCACTTCGATCTCAAGCCACTGATCGGTGAAGAAATCACCCTGCGCCTGTTGCAAGCCGATGGCAGCAAGCGTTCGTGGCATGGCTACGTCACGCAGGCCATGCAACTCGGTGCTGATGGCGGGCTGGCCCGTTACCGCCTGATCATGGAACCTTTCCTCGCCTTCCTCGCCCAGCGCCGGGATTGCTACCTGTTTCAGGACAAGACGGTCATCGACATCATCAGCCAGATCCTGGCCGACTACCCGGAAGCCCATTGGTCGAATCAAGTCACCCAGCCGCTGCGCACCTATAGCGTCGCAACCCAGTACAGAGAATCTGATTTCGAGTTCGTCCGTCGTTTGCTTTCTGAAGAAGGCCTCTCCTTCCGTTTCGAACACGACCAATCGGCATCCGCCGGGGATGAGGCCAGCCATGCCCGTCACCAGCTAATCATCTTCGACCGGGAGGCGGAACTCCCCGATGGCGCCCAGCCCAGTATCCGTTTCCACCGCAACAACGCCACCGAATACGCCGACACCCTGCAACAATGGCATGAAACCCGCGCCGTCCTCCCCAACGCCGTCTCTTTCGCCGGCTGGGATTACAAGACCCTGGTTGCGACCGGCGCCCAGGCCCAGAGCGGCCTCGACAACGGCGAACTCCCCCGTCTGGAAATCCACGACGCCTCCCGCCCCTACCGGTTTGAAGACAGTGCCGCCGCTCAATTGCGGACCGATCTGGCCCTCGCTGCCGTCGAAGCCCGCTATCGGCGCTTTACTGGCGAGAGCACCGTCCGCCAGATGGCTGAAGGCACCATCTTCACGCTGACCCAGCATGACGCCTATGTCGGTGATGACGCACAATTCAAGGTGCGATCAGTTGATCATCACGGTGCCAACAATCTGGGAGCCAGTGCCGCCGAGTTGCTGGGCAGTACCGACGTCGAAGCCGGCAGCTATCGCAATACGCTGCATGCCCAGCCAGCCTCAGCCCCGGTTGTCTCGGCCTCGCTGGCCAAGCCGGCGGCCCGGCCGCAAACCGCCCTGGTCGTCGGCCTACCCGATCAGGTCATCACCACCGAACGCGATCACCGGATCAAGATCCAGTTTCCCTGGCAACGGGGCGAAGCCCCCAACACCGGCGGTCTCGCCGAAACCGGCCCGAGCGGGCGCACCGCCGGCAAATCCGGCAACGCCCCGGGCAACGACCAATCCGGCACCTGGGTTCGGGTCGCCGAATGGCTGTCGGGGCCGAACTGGGGCAGTCACTTCCTGCCGCGCATCGGCAACGAAGTATTGGTCGATTTCCTCGATGGCGATATCGACCGCCCGGTCATCGTCGGCCAGAGCTATAACGGGGCAGACCTGCCTCCCTTCTCGGCTGGCCATGAGGCGAGTGCCAATCACCCCGGGGTGTTGTCGGGCTGGATGAGCCACAACCACGATGCAGGCCATAACCAGTGGGTGGTCGATGATGCGCCAGGGCAGCTACGCACCCGTCTGGCGACCAGCGAGAATGCCGGACAGTTGGGCTTGGGGCATCTGGTGCATCAAGCTCCGGAAAGCGCCAGCCGGGGCGCCTGGCGCGGCAGCGGCTTTGAACTGAGAACCGATGGCTGGCTAGCCGTACGAGCCGGGGAAGGCATCCTGATTTCAGCGACGGCTCGCCCGAATGCGCAAAGCACTCAGATGGATGTGGCGGAGACGGTGGCACAGCTGAAAGCCGCCCAGGAAACCGCCAAAGCCCTGTCCGATGCCGCAAGCCAGCAACAGGCCTTGCCCCTAAAAGCGAATGCCGCCCAAAGCCAGTTCATTACAGCCATTGATCCACAGCAGCAGGGAAAATTCTCCGGCAACATCGGCGGTCAGGCCGCCCAGAAGGCACAACCCGGCAGCCGCGAGCTGGGCGATCTGACCGAACGCTTCGCCGAGCCCTTCATCCTGGCAGAAGCACCGGGTGACATCGGCCTCGCCAGCCCAGCCAGTACACTCCTCTTCGCCGGCGCCAACCTGCATGCCACGGTGCAGCAGGATCTGCATATCGCCAGTGCGCATACCGTATCGACGGCCGCCGGCCACGGTGCCAGCTGGTTCAGCCACGCCGGTGGTATCAAGAGCATCGCCCAGGCCGGCACCCATACCATTCAGGCGAACACCGACCAGATGGAAATCCTGGCCGATCAGTCGCTGACCATCACCAGCAGCAACGACGAAATCCACATCCTGGCCAAGGACAAGATCGTCCTTCAGGCTGGGCAGTCCTCCGTCACCCTCGAAGGCGGCAATATCACCTTTGCTTGCCCGGGGAATTTCTCGGTCAAGGGGAGTGGGTGTGCTTTCTTGGGACCGGGGTCTAGTCCGGCTCAGAGTGAGGCGTTGCCGGATTCGAGGGTGAAGATGTACGACGAGCAGTTTCGGGCGGTCGACAAGGTTTCCAGCATGACGCTCGCCAACCAACCGTACCGCATAGAAACAGTGCAAGGCGATGTCTTCGAAGGAGTAACGGACGATCAAGGCAGAACCTTCCGTATCCCAACGACCGATCCCCAGAGCATCAAGCTTTACTGGACAAATACCACGGAAGTAACGGCGTGGCCCGATGATTCTCCGGAAATGGAATGCTAATCATGGCCAACACGCAAAACACCAAACCTGCAGCGAGCGCGACGACGAATGCAACGCCTGGCACTTGCGTCGACGCCAAGTGCGCGCAAAAGCACAAAATCACTTACCGCTTTGTAATTGCCTCCAAACCCGATTTGAACATGCCCTACGCGGTTGCCATCGGCGGCGCCGTCGACGCGGCGTTCAAAGATCGCGCCTTCGGGGTAGCATGCAAAAATGGCAAGATCGAGTTCTACGCCGAGAGCGGCAAAGAAGTGAAGCTTTACCTCAATAGCGATGCCAGTCCGGATTTTCGCAAGGAGCCGGTCTACGCGGTTAGCGTTGGCAATGGCCCGCTGGAGGTGACGATTACCGAAAAGACAGGCGAGCATGCCGACAAGGATGCGCCGACGTTGAAAGAAACCAGGATCAGCGAACCCGATAAAAACGGGACAACGGTAACAACGCAGTACTACACCGCATCGCTAACCGGCGATATCTGGCTCAAGGTTACGCACAAATACAGCATTGACGAGGCCAAAGCCAGGATTCCACCGACGACAGGGGCGGAGATCAAGGCAGCCGTATTGAAGTTTTACGATGGCAGCCTTTCCGACGCATCGCCCAAGTTAAGCGTGACTGTGCCAAAGCAAGGCAGCAACGGGACTCAAACCATCGTCATCGATCCGAATAAATCGGAATCGATGAGCAACGTCAGCGCCAACATTCAGGCCGCCACCGACTTGTACAAAGATGTGCTGCCTCGGGTGCATCCGGAAGGATTTGTGGCGCTGCTCGAAGCGGCGCAGGAGGCGGGAATCGAGACCCTCAAACTCACCTCGACTTGGCGCCCCATGATCGGGTCTATCGCCCATCGTGCGGGACTTGGTCTTGACGTAAACTACCTCGACAACGCACAACTCAACCGTGAGGAACTGCGAGGCAAGAAGCCGACTAAGGCCGCTGACGATAACGTGAGTGACGAAGAGAAACGACTCTTTGCCGAGAAGGAGAAGGCGGACAAGGAGGCAGACGAGGCTATAGCCAAACGGAAGGCGCTTGAGAAACAGCAGACGGAGCTGGATGGCCTCAAGAAAACCAATCCTGGCAAGGTCGATCCGCTCAAGGAAGCGGCACTGGCTAAAGCGCTTGAAGAAGCAACAGAAAATGCCAATAAGGCGCAGAAGGCCAAGAGGGAAACCAACGAAGCCTGGAACAAAGAACGCGACAAGAACGAACCCGCGAAGGTGAAGGGCTACCGGGCCAGCCTTTCAAAGTGCAAGTGCGTCAGCCAAATCTTCGATCCCTGGTTCATGGACGCCAACACGCAGGATCAGATTGCCGCCAAACCCAATGAGCAGCGTGACGCCAACGAGAAGCTTCACGCCCATCATCTGCACATCACCGTGCGTGAACCCAAGATCAGGAAGTAGAGAAATGCAGATTAGGAAAGTGCTGTCTTTGATTGGCTGTGGCGTAGCGCTTGTGACCGCATCGGAGCTTCATGCGGAAGACCAACTTCCCGTCAGTCAGAGGTGGATCGAGCGTCCCTGGGAGTTTAGATACTTCATCAATATCGATACTGCTCAACATATGAAATGGGGAATCAAGGACTGGCAAGAGAGTCTTCAAGCGGCAAAGGTCGGTGGATTGGCTACCTACGAAGGCATCTTTCCCTACAGCGAAGTTGCCAATGTGCGTCGAAATGAGTACGCCGATCTTGGAACCAAACCCCTTGCCAAACTCGTGATCGAATTCGACGAGTCCGGCAATATCAAAACGCTGCATACCGGCCCCAAAGGACTGGCTGGGCATCTGAATCACATATACAGCATCGTGCTTGCCGCCGGTTCAACGAAAAATGATTGGTGGTTTTTGCTCGGCTATTGGTACACCGGCCGAAGCGATGACGATTTAGTCTTTGCGCCGGCCATCTGCAGTTACGAGGATATGGGACTCAGTTCGACCTCAAAAGGGCGATACCAGAAGGGCTACGAAGCCGATATTGTCCAAGGCAATTTCGGTTGCCGCGAATGGGGCTACTACCTTAAAAGTGATGAGCACCCTTATATCGACATTACCTCCTACCAATGGGAGGATGATGAGACAAAACCAGCCAACAAGAAGGGGCGTCGGCCGAAGAAACTCGTTTCCTACGTTCATGAGACCACCGGCTGGGGCCGTTTCGATGTGCCGCCGAAGCCGGTGATCGGCAAGGCATTCGATACCTGGGTCTGTTTCCACGAATGTCCCAACGGCGAAATCCCAGGCATCATTCCCGACATCAAGGCATGGGCAAAGGCCAATGGTTGGCCAGTACCCAAACCACCCAAGAAACAACCGATGTTCCCCGACCGCGAATTCAAGCGCGGCGAGTTTGTCGATTGATTTCTGGCAGACAGCCCTGCAATCCGACCCCACCATTTGCATTCAGGCGATGATCAATCCAGACGAAAGCTTTGACCCGGCACACGCGATGTACGGTATTCGCCTGATGGCCCTGAAAGGTCGTGCCCCGGGCTATCTCGTAAAAATCGAGCGGCGTCATGTCGGATATACCCAATGGTTCGGCTTCGCCCTCTGTGGCGGTCAGGCGGCAGCCCTGATTGCAGCTCAAGCATGGCGCGATGAACAAACTCGCCGACTGGAACCACTGACCAAGCAAGAGTTTGTCTCGCAGATTCGGCCCAACAACACCTCTGGTGCCGCTGGCGTCGTGCGGACAACTCAACGCACCAAAAAGCGCTCGGGGCAGATCTGGTCAGCCGATTATTGGGTTGCCAGACCGCCTCGGGGAATCAAGGTCGGCGCCCGCTATTTCTCGATATCCAGGCATGGTGAGGAAGGCGCAAAAATGCTGGCCTTTGCCGCGCGCCAAGAGATGGAGACCTTGTGCAACGGATATCACGCTCCTCATGTGCCAGAAGCATTTCAGCTAGGCGCGGGCTAAAGGGCGCCGGCGATCCGAAACACGATAGATCGATAAATCATTGCTCAAGTTCGGGTGACTGACGTTCTCCATTCTGTTTTGGGAATGACGGTATTGGGCACGTTTGAGGCATTCACTGCGGGGATATCATCAGGCTGCAAAGGATCGTCTGGGGGGCATTGAAGCTCTTCACCATTCCCTGTCAGTGAGTCGAAACGAAAAAGGGGATGACCTTCCGGTTATCCCCTTGTTTTTGCCCGGCTCGTTGTGGCTCAGTGCCGGTTCTGGATCTCTTCGATATAACCCAGCATGCCGGTCTGGATATTGCCGGCATTGCCTTCGTCGGTGTCGATATGCATGGCCAGGCGGAAGCCCGGATTCACGCGGACGACGACATCGCCGAAGATCAGCTGGCGCTCGCCTTCGATGCGGACGCGGACGACGTAGTTGTCACGAACATGGAAGCGCATGGCGTCTTCCGGCGTCATGTGGATATGGCGCTGGGCGCAGATGACGCCGCGTTCAATCACCGTGCTGCCGTACGGGCCTTCCAGCGTCACGCCAGGCGTGCCGGTCAGGTCGCCGGACTGGCGGATCGGCGGCTGGACGCCGAGCTTGAACTGCTCGGTCATGGCGATTTCGACCTGGGTTTCCTTGCGGGTCGGGCCGAGGACACGAACCTTGGCGATCCGGCCCTTGGGGCCGACCAGATGGACTTGTTCCTCGCAGGCAAACTGGCCGGGCTGCGACAGTTCGTGCATCGGCGTCAGCTGGTGGCCGGGGCCGAACAGCTTTTCGACATCGCCTTGCGACAGGTGCACGTGGTGGGCCGAGATTTCCACAGGAATCGGTGCATCTTCGGCATTGGCGGCGACCAGCAGGGCGTTGCGCTCGATGGCGCGCAGCGTTTCCCAGGCGACCAGGCGCTCGTCGTCGTTGGCAACGACCAGGATGGTGACCGGCGAGTCGTCGGCCGAGATGATCGCGTAGCCATCGATGCGGCCGAGATTACGGTTCTTTTCCTCGTCGAGCTTGATGCCCATGAATTCGAGGCCCTGGCAGGCCAGGCTGCGCACGGCGGCACTGGTTTCACCGACATCGCCGGTGAAGGCGAGGACGTCGATGCCACCCATCGCCGCGACGTAGGCGCCAACGTTCTTGCGCACCTGATAGCAGTAGGCCTTGTGGGCGAGCAGGGCGCGGTGGTGGCCCTCAGCGGCGGCTGCCTCGATATCGTGAATGTCGCTGGAAATGCCCGAGATGCCCTTCAGGCCGCTCTCGCTGTTGATCAGCGTGGACAACTGCTCCGGTGACATCTTGTGCTGGTCCATCAGATGGATCATTACGGCCGGGTCGATGCTGCCCGAGCGGCTGGGCATGATCAGGCCATCGCTGGGGGTCATGCCCATCGTCGTGTCGACCGAACGGCCGTGATCGATGGCACACAGCGAGGCACCGATACCGAGATGGCAGGAAATGATTTCCAGTTCGCCGAGCGGGCGCTTCAGCACTTCGGCTGCCTTCAACGACACGTAGCGGTGCGAGGTGCCGTGGAAGCCGTAGCGGCGAATGCCGTGCTGCTTGTAGAGGTCGTAGGGCAGGCCGTAGAGGTAGGCGTAGGGCGGCAGCGTCTGATGGAAGGCGGTATCGAACACGGCGACCTGCGGCACGTTCGGGAACTGCTTCATCGCAACGCGGATGCCGGCCACGTTAACCGGGTTGTGCAAGGGCGCAAAAACGGCCAGTTCTTCGATTTCAGCAATCACGGCCGGAGTGATGACGACCGAGCTGGAGAACTTGTTGCCGCCATGGACGACGCGGTGGCCAACGGCGGTGACATCTTCCGGATGGAAGGTGAAAGCCTCGCCGAGCAGGGCCGTGGCTTCCTGCATGACCTTGAACAGGTCGGAAAGCTTGAACGGCGCGTGCTCCATCGTCTTCTGCTGCGGGCCGACCATGACGCTGATCAGCGTAACCTGCTGGTCGGCGTGGTCGATGATGCCATGGACGTCGGCGCCGCTTTCCTCGGTATCGTAGATGCCGAAATGAATCTGGCTGATGCCGACATTGAGGACGACGACCTTGCCTGGCTGGCTGGTGGTCAGCGACAGCGCATAGGGGTCGCTGGAGCGGGTGATGGCGTTGGCCTGGGCAGTGACCAGATCGACCGACATGGCGCGGGTGCGGTCGGCGAGCAGTCGGGAAAGATAACCGACGGCCTTGGGGTTGGTCAGGATGTGGGTATTGAAGACGTCCTGCGGAATCATCAGCACGAAGCAGCGGTTGCCGGCAATGACGTCGGCCACGATGCGATCACCGGTGAGCAAGGACATGACGCCGAAGACGTCGCCGACCCCCAGTTGGGTGATCACGGCGCGGGTGCCGGTGTTGTCGGTCATCGAAATCTCGGCGTGGCCGCTGATCATGACGCCGATGAAACGGCCTTCGTCGCCGGTTTCGAGGATGGCTTCGTTGCCCTCGTAAGTGGCCAGTCGGGACTTGATGACGATTTCCTCGACCTTGTCGGCCGGGAAGTTCTCGAACAGGCGCACCTGTTCCAGGAAGAAGCGTTTCAGATCGATTTCACTCATGCTGTTTCTCGCTTGGATCGCGTTATTTTATGCGCCAAAGACTACCATTTTGTTGCGCCGCAGCAAAGTGTGGTTTTCACGGAGAGCGGGCGCTCTTCGCCATTCCCTGCGGCCTCGACACACCCGGGACTCCGCTTCGCGGCGGGCGAGGCGGGAATCCAGGGGCTCTCTCTCAATCCGCAGCGGCGAGATACTTTTATGGATTCCCGCCTGCGCGGGAATGACAATTTCCCCTCAACCCTTGCATTTACCTTCCGCCGCAGGGCGATCGGCGACCAAAGGCCGTAGGGCCGGCTCCATTTCCTTGAGGATCTGTACCGCCAGCGCCGAGGTGAAGTCGTAATTGGCCGCTTTTGACCCTGGCACGAAGGCGGTAACGACCCCGTAGAAGCGGTCTCCGATGTAAAAGGCAAAGGTGGCGGCACGATTCATTACCTTGGCGCTGCGCACCCCGCCGTCGGCGCCGATCACCTTGGAGCGGTGATCGCCGGTGCCGGTCTTGCCACCCACGGCCAAGGGCTTTTCCTCTTCGTCGCGGTAGGTGTCCTTGATGCGTCGAGCGGTGCCGCTATTGACCACCCGCAGCAGGGCGCGCCGGGTGACTTGGGCGACCTCGGCCGGCATGACTCGTTCGCCGGCTTCGGGCTGGCGCTTGAGGCGAGTCTCGAAAGGGGTGTTGGCAGCGAACTGAAGCGCATCAATGCGCACTGTCGGGCGGCGGATGCCGTCATTGACTACGATGCCCATCAGTTCGGCCAGCGCTGCCGGGCGATCGGCCGAACTGCCGATCGAGGTGGCCAGCGAGGGCACCAGATGCTCGAAGGGGTAGCCCAAACGTCGCCACTCCTCGGCGATGCGCTCGAAGGCGGCAACTTCGACGACGATGTCGATGCGCACCTGCTGGGCATGCTTGAAACGTGTGGAGAATAGCCACTTCGAGGCATCGCGGCGGGCCTCGACGCTGGCGGGGACGATGTCTTTCAGTGTCGCTTTCGGCTGGTCCTGCAGATGGCGGACCAGCCACAATTCCAGCGGATGAACCCGGGCCAGATAGCCCTGGTCGGCCAGGTTGTACTGGCGAGTGGCGTGGGTATCGAACAGGCGGCGCAGGCCGGCGTCGGTGCCGGCCTTGTCGCCGAGCTGCTTGCGCATGAAGGCCTCGAAGCTGGCGAAATCGCTCTTCGGCAGCACGCTGAGGTAGGCGGCAGCCTGTGGCACGGGCCGGGAGGGAACCGAGTCGCTGAGTACTTCCAGCCGGTCTTCCGGCGTCACATCGCGGTACTTGTGCCAGTAGGTGCGCAGGAAGCCGAGGCCTTCGCGTTCGGCAAAACGGTTGAGGAAATTCTGGCGGGTTTCTTCGTCATCCTTGTCGCGCAGGCCGCGGGCCGGGGCGTCGACCGCTTCGTAGGCGTGATAGTGGGCGACATCGTGCATGATCCGGACAAAAACCAGATTGACCGACTGTTCAAGGGCGCCAGCGACCGTTGGCGTCTGGCCGTCGTCTTCGTGCTTGAAATTGCTGAAGCGGTGGATGCCGCCGCCGGTAAAGAAAGTCTCGCCGGGGCTGGCCGAATAACGGCGCTCCATGGCGGCTTCGAGCAGATCCTCCAGGGGCATTTCCGGCTTGGCGCGCAAGCTGTCGATGGCCCAGTTGCTCAGGCGGTCGGCCGGGTGGCGTGGCAGCTTGGCCAGTTCTTCCTGTGGCAGCTGGGCATAGCGCTTGTGCAGGTCGGCGACGACCAGCAGGTAGGAAACCAGGGTCCGGAACTTGGCGCTGGAGCCGAGATCGAGCTTGGTGCCGGCGTTGATGTCGAGCGGCTGGTTGAGGTTGTCGGCCTGGATACGCAGCACGTTGGCCGTCGGGGTGCGCTCGTAGAGGGTGAGGCTGTAATTGACCAGTTTCGGGTCGCCCTTGGCGAGCAGGCGTGCTTCCTTGAAGCCGGCGCAGGCGAGGAAGGCCGGGTCGGCCATGCGGTTCAGGATGCGCGTCACCGCTTGCTGGCTGGGGCCGTCCAGCGTGCTGTGCGCTTCCATGTCGTAGTGGTCGAGGGCGTAGAGATTTTCGATATCCAGGAGGTCGCCGAGCGTGCCGCGGATGTCGTTGACCGCTTTGCGCTCGACGAAAGACACCTCCTCGCCGGGCAGGGCGTGGCGGAGCGGGCTGATCTGCACCCTGAGGGCGGCCTCGCGCAGGTCGGCCGGGATCAGCTGGTCTTCGGCCAGCAGGCGGATATAGCTGTCGGTCAGGGCATTGAGGCGGCCCGTGGTATCGCCGAGCAGGCCGGACGGCCGGCGCTGGGCAACGAACAGCGAGAGCGCCTGCTTGAAGGCGGTTGCCCGCGCGGTTAGATCGGCCTTGGGATCGGCCAGCAACTGATTGATAGCGGCGAATTCCTGCCCATACCAGGCCCACAGGCCATCGCCCAGGCCATTGACCTCGCCGTAGCCCGGGATGCCGCCGAGCGGTACGGAATTGATGAAATCGAGCACGATGCGGCGGCGGGCCGGCATGTTTTCCTCGCCGTCCTGATAGGCGCGCAGGGCGGCCGACATCATCTGGTGATATTTGTCGTCGGTGTCATGCGTGCGGCCGCCGGGGGAATGGCGGAATTTTTCGATCTGCGTTGCCAGCGTGCTGCCCCCGGCGCGCCCGCCGCTGCCGAGGTTGGCGCTACGCAAGGCTTGCCCCGCGGCGACCCGGGCTAGCCGGCCCCAGTCGACGGCCGGATTGCGCTTCGGGGTGGCCGGGTCGAGCAGGTCGCGGTTCTCGATGAACAACAGCGCCTCGACCAGCACTGGCGGAATGGCTTCGAAATCGGCGTACTGCAGGCGCGGGTACTGGCTGTCGTAGAGTGGCTGGTCGTGGCGATCGAGGATACGCAGTCCGGCACGCGATTTTTCCCGATAAATGGGGAAATGCCCAAGCGCGACAATGTCGCGAAACCCCCGGGATTGGCGGGCCTGCGCGTCAATGGCGAAACCGGAATTAGTCAGGCGCGGCAGGAAAGTATTCAGTTGCGCATAGCCCAGGCGCTGCTCGTAAGGCCCGGCGTAAGGAAACCAGATGTCCTTGTTGGCGCCGGGCTCAACGGTCCACGTGGAGGTTTTCGCCAGCTCGTTGAAGTAGCGGGCCTGGAAATTCGATTCCTGCATTTCGATCCAGCCGACGGCACCTGCCGCGCCGCCCAGAACCAGAATGCCAAGGGAAAGATAAAGCTTCCAGCGCCGTGGCTGGGCGCCGGTTTGAGGGGTAAGGCTGGACATGAGTCGGGGTCGGGACTTCTGTGAATAATGGATGGGAATGCTTCACGGTGCGGGTGCCTTGGGCTATTTTGTAAATTTCAGACACCGTGAAGAGGGAAGCGATGTTAGGCATTCTGCATGAAAAGAGGACCGTTGAAAGCGACCATTTTGGTCGGCTTCCGGTGAGCATGTATTTTAATTTGAATATGCTGAACGTCCGTCAAATCAGTCCCTGCTGTGTCTATTTTTGAGACCAAGGGAGGCGGGTGATGAAGCTTTTTTCATGGACTGAATAAGAGTACTTGCCCGGATGTTTTGATATCGCTAACTGCTATGCAGTGTCGATATTTTTTACGGTTTTCGGCCATGGCTTTGTTGCTAATAAATAAAGCCAATGAAAATCATTGTGTTGTGAATTCAGGTGCTTATCTTGCTTGGTCTTTGACGGTGCTATACAGATGGAGAAAGATCATGTTTGCAAAGAAATTCAACAAATCGCTAAGCGTAGTGAATTGCATGATCGCAGCGATCGGGTTGTTTGCCAGCGTTTCCGCTCATGCAGAAATTTTCGGCAACGTAGATTTTCCCGGTGGCGCATCGTCATTTGCCGATGCTGTCGTGTCCTATGAGCCAACGTTTGGCGGTGCCTTAGGCCCCGAGGCGAGCGCTCGAGACTCGTCGCAGGCGCTCGGTATCCCAACCGGTAGTGATGGCACGAGCTTCGTTACGCTCGGTGATGGCGGCAGAATTACGCTCCGATTTACCGATAATTCGCTGACCGGCAGCGGTAGTTCTGCGCTGGATCTTTGGATATTCGAGGTCGGGCCGGATGTCGAGGATACCTTTGTCGAGATCAGTAAGGATGGTTCCACTTGGTTTAACGTTGGCAAAGTTGCAGGGGCCACCGCGGGAATTGATATTGATTTCTACGGTTACGGTACATCTGACTTTTTCTCGTTCGTGCGTCTGACTGACGACACGGACGAGGGAGAGCAGGGTAATGGCAGAACGGTCGGTGCCGACATTGATGCGGTTGGTGCCATCACCACGGCACCGCCGGTCAGTGTTCCTGAACCGGGGTCACTCGCGCTCCTGGGCGTGGCCTTGGCAATTGCTGGCTGGCAGCGGCGCAAGTCGAACAGCTAATTTGGCGAACTGCGAAAACAAGAATCCCGGCGTTTGAAGCCGGGATTTTTGTTTGTGTGGCTTTCGTCTGTTTGTCAGGGCATCCAGAACTTCGAACTTTCGGTGACCGAGACTTTTTCGTCGGCCACATCGGTAATGCTGAAACTGATCGGCGTCGCACCGGATTTCGTTGCGCCCGGCTCGGCGCTGACAATGGCGGTCTGGCTGCCGATCTCGCCCCCGGGGACGGTGATTTCGCTGTCGCCGTTCAGACGGGCGCCTTCGACCCCGGCAATGCTGATCCGGAACTTCCGCGTTTGGTCACCGGTATTCATGATCTGCAGGCGATAAGTGTTCTCGATCGAGCCATCGTCCGCTTCCCGTGACAGCACGTTGCGGTCCTTCAGGACATTGACCTTGAGCGGGACGCGGGTAGCCAGCGACCAGGCGGTAGCCCCCGTCAACGCGAGCAGGATGGCCGTGTAGATGATGACTCGCGGCCGGGCTGCCCGTTTGATGATTTCCAGCGTCGAATAACGCATGGTCACGGCATTTTCGGTCGAGTAGCGGATCAATCCGCGCGGGTAGTTCATCTTGTCCATGACCTGATCGCAAGCGTCGATACAGGCGGCGCAGCCGATGCATTCGTTCTGCAAGCCGTTGCGGATGTCGATGCCGGTCGGGCAGACCTGGACGCAGATGCCGCAATCGACGCAGTCGCCCAGGCCCATGGCCTTGGGGTCGGCCCCTTTGGCGCGCGGGCCGCGGGCATCGCCACGCGCCGTGTCGTAGGCGATGATCAGCGTGTCGGGGTCGAACATCACGAACTGGAAGCGGGCGTAGGGGCAGATCTGGCGGCACATCTGGTCGCGCAGGAAGCCGGCATTGCCATAGGTGGCGAAGGCGTAAAACACCACCCAGAAGGACGACCAGGCGCCGGGCGAGAGGGTGATCAGGTCATTGACCAGGTCGCGGATCGGCATGAAATAGCCGACGAAGGTGATCCCGGTCCACAGCGAAAAGACGATCCACGTCGCCTGTTTGGCGCTCTTGAGCGCCAGCTTGCGCGCCGACCACGGGGCGGCATCGAGCTTGATGCGTTGCGGCCGTTCGCCCTCGATCAGCTTTTCGAACCACAGGAAAATTTCCGTATAAACCGTTTGCGGGCAGGTATAGCCGCACCACAATCGCCCGGCGACGGCGGTAAACAGGAACAGGGTGAACGCCCCGAGAATCATCAGCAGCACGAGATAGATCGTGTCCTGCGGCCAGAGTACCAGGTCGAAGAAATAGAACTTGCGGGTGTCTATGTCGAACAGGATCGCCTGACGACCATGCCAGGGCAGCCAGCACAGGCCGTAGAAAATGATCTGGGTCAGCCAGACAAAGGCCCAGCGCCAGCGCGTGTAAGGTCCGCTGATCGAACGCGGATAAACCTTGGCGTCCGGATCGACGACTGGCTTGATTTCAAAGATTTTCTTTGCGGGCTGCTTGGCCATGACTATTCCGGCGATGACCACCCGGGCGAATTGCGCCGCTGGCTGGCATCAGATATAAAACAAATGAATCTTGATGCTATCAACCAAGATTGCCGTAAGCAATATTTAAAATATATCTTTCAAGTGACCATGCGACTGAGCGCCTTTTCCGACTACAGCCTGCGCGTCTTGATGTACCTCGGCGTGCAAACAGACCGGCTGGCAACGATCGCCGAAATCGCCGCCGCCCACGATATTTCAAAGAGCCACCTGATGAAGGTGGTTCATCAGCTCGGGCGTGGCGGCTATATCGAGACCGTGCGCGGCAAGGGCGGCGGTCTGCGCCTTGCCCACCAGCCAAGCGAGATTGTTGTCGGCGAGGTCATTCGCCATACCGAAAACGATTTCACGCTGGCCGAGTGCTTTGCCGACAGGTCCACCTGCCGGATTCAGGGGGGCTGCTGCCTGCCCGCAATCCTCAATGAAGCCCTGAAAGCCATGTTCCTCGTCCTTGACGGCTACACGCTAGCCGACCTGCTGCGGACGCCGGGCGGAGTGATGCCGCTGGCTGGCTGTGATCTGAGCAGTGGCCAGGGAAAAATGGCTGCTCCAATCAGAATGCGAAGCTGAAACCTTCGACTGCCGGGAGGAATTTCATTTCCGCCCATTTTTCCCGATTGTCCGTGGTAATCGCGTTTTTTGCCGAAAGCCTGCGCTCTGTCGAATATTCTGTCTTGGGCCCGCTTGGTGGGATGTTCTGGGGGGTGCTTGATGCCGGGTTCGCTACACGGACTACGCTGATCCAGCTTGTACATGTTTTCGGAAAGCGCAATATAACGCGCGTTAATTATTTTTGTGTATATTGAGCGCACTATTGTGCGCGTCCCAGAGTTTTGTATTGGTGATATAGTGCGTCAAAAGATGCGCGTAGTTGTCGAATATTAAAATTAAGCGCGCAATAGTGCGCCTTATGGAGCATCGATATGCAGACCAGCCATACGCTAGCCGAACTCGAAACAGTATTGGGTGAGCAGCTTAAAAAGCTCCGCTTGAGCCGAAACATTGACCAGACCCTGCTGGCCGAACGGGCCGGCATCAGTCGCCGGGCGCTGCAGAATCTGGAGGCGGGTACGGGCTCCAGTACCGCCAGCCTGCTTTCCGTGGTTCGCGCGCTCGGTCGGGAAGACTGGTTAATGCTCCTGGCGCCGACTGCCACCATCAATCCCTTGAACATGGTTCGCGCCCGCCGCGAGCGGCAGCGAGCTACATCAGTTCGGGTGAAGTCGTCCCCGGCAAAATAAAGCAAAGACAGCCATGGCTACTCCGCTCAAGCCCCGTCGTACCCGCGCTGCGCCGTACAAGCACGTCGACCGTGTCGAAGTCCATCTCTGGGGCCAACTCATGGGCGCGGTCGCCCTTGATCCCGCCTACGGCTTCTACGCCTTTGCCTACGCACCGAGCTTCATCGCCAAAGGGATTGAACCGGCCCCCCTGCGCATGCCGCTGCGCGAAGAGCCCTACATCTTTACCGATTTGCCGCGGGAAACCTACAAGGCGCTGCCGGCGCTACTGAGCGACGCCCTGCCGGACGATTTCGGCAACGCCCTGATCAACAAATACATGGCCGACCGCGGTATCCCGGCCAGCCAGGTGTCTGAAATCGACCGACTGGCCTACATGGGCAACCGCGCCATGGGGGCCATGGTTTTCAAGCCGGGCCGCGGCCCCATTCGCCAGAAACCGACGCCCATCGAACTGAGCGATCTGGTGAACGAAGCGCGCAAGGCCGTCGCCGGGACGATTGAAGACGATGAGCACACCGACGCCGCCCTGCGCAGCATCATCGACGTCGGCACCTCGGCCGGCGGCGCGCGCGCCAAGGCCGTCATCGCCTGGAACCGGACGACCAACGAGGTTCGCTCCGGTCAGTTCGAAGCCGGCGATGGCTTCGAGCACTGGCTGCTCAAGTTCGACGGCATCGGCAAAGACCTCGAACTCGGCGCCTCGGGTGGTTACGGCCGCATTGAGCAGGCGTACTACCTGATGGCCAGGACGGCCGGCATCGAGATGATGGAATGCCGGCTGCTCGAAGAAAACGGCCGGGCGCACTTCATGACGCGCCGCTTTGACCGCGAAGACGGCACCGTCCGCCACCACATGCAAACCCTGTGCGCCATGGATCACCTGGATTACAAGAAAAAAGGCACCAACGCCTACTCGCAGCTTTTCCTGGTCATGGACAAACTCGGGCTACCCTACGAGCAGAAGGAAGAGGCATTCCGGCGCATGGCCTTCAACGTCATGGCGCGTAATTGCGACGACCACACCAAGAACATCTCGTTCCGGCTAAAAGCCAACGAAACCTGGGCCCTGTCCCCCGCCTACGACATCACCTTCGCCCACAACCCGGCCGGCGAATGGACCCACCAGCACCTCATGTCGGTCAACGGAAAATTCAAGAACTTCAGCGAAGATGACCTGCTGGCAGAGGCCGACCGCTTCAAGATCGGCACTGCGCCGCGGGTGATCAGGAAGGTCAGGGAGGCGATCAGGAACTGGCCTGAGTTCGCGCGGGAAACCGGGGTGCCTGATGCGGAGATTGGGAAGATCGGAGGGCAGCATTTGCTGCTCGCCTAGATTTCATTCGAGCCCCATCTCTCCAATTAATGACGTGTGATAATCATGGTTGGACTCAGGGATGTTGGGACGCATGGATACTCGAATCGACGGAAAGCTGAAGACTTGGAACGACGAGAAGGGCTTCGGCTTCATAACCCCGACTAATGGTGGCCAAGATATTTTTGTTCATATTTCAAAGTATCCCCGCCAAGGTGGCAAACCGGTTATTGGCGAAGCACTAAGTTTTGAGGTGGCCCTCAATGCTGACGGCAAAAAGAATGCCGTGAATGTGCATCGTCCCGCTCAGACAAAACCAGCGAAATCTAAGCCGTCTCGCGGAACCCCTGCGAGAGGAAAAGGCTCCTTCTTCGGTACTATCCTTTCCGCCTGCTTCGTTGCTGGGTTGGGCTACATGGGCTATCTGACGTTGCAACCAAAGTCGAAAGCTTCGCAGGTGCAGGCCATACAGAGTTCGCCAGCCACGATTGCTGGTCGCTTCCGTTGCGATGGCAGACGTTTTTGCTCAGACATGACCTCCTGCGAGGAAGCCACGTACTTCCTGAGAAACTGCCCGAATACGGAGATGGATGGGGACGGGGATGGTATTCCCTGTGAGTCTCAGTGGTGCACGGGGCCTTTCGCCAAGTAGGCTGCTAGCCTTGATGTTGAAGGTCGCAAGGGCGCCGAGCCTCTTCATTTTTGCCCATTTTTCCGGTTGACCGTTGCTGTCCTGTTTTTGACTTCAATCCCCTATCTGGCCGACCATCCCGGCGCTGGCCAATAAAAACCCGGCCCGGAGCCCAGTTCTGTTCAGTTAAGCGGAAAACCCTTCGAATTAGTCGTTCCCGCGCAGGCGGGAACCCAGGGGGTTCAAAGTACTGGATTCCCGCCTGCGCGGCTTTTCACGCATATCCGGCGGAATGATCGGGGCATTTTCATACGCTTGGCCCAATCATTGGCCGTTCTGAAGACAACAACTGCCAGCGACTATCACCTTCTGTATATAATCGAATGCTTAAATACATTGGCTGCGGGGCCTTTGGAGAAGCAAGATGTTGAAATTGTTGTCGATGCTGTCGAAGCATCTGGTGCGCGCCATTCCCGCTGTCATGGTGGCCGGTTTCCTGTTCGGCCTGGCCGTGCCGGCCGGCTGGCTGAAGACCTTGATCGTGCCGCTGACTTTCCTGATGGTGTATCCGATGATGGTCAGCCTGAAGCTGGCCAAGGTGCTGGAGGGCGGCGACAGCAAGGCGCAGTTGCTGGCCCAGGTGATCAACTTCGGCATCGTGCCGTTTTTCGCCTTCGGCCTCGGTCGCTATTTCTTCCCAGAACAGCCGTACTACGCGATGGGTCTGCTGCTTGCCGCGCTATTGCCCACTTCGGGCATGACCATTTCGTGGACCGGCTTTGCCGGCGGCAACCTCGGGGCAGCGGTCAAGATGACGGTGCTCGGCCTGATCCTCGGCTCGCTGGCGACGCCTTTTTACGTGCAATGGCTGATGGGGGCGACGGTGCCGGTCGATCTGCTGGCGGTGTTTTCGCAGATCGCCTTCATCGTCTTCCTGCCCATGGTTGCCGGCCATTACACACAGGCC
This sequence comes from Ferribacterium limneticum, assembly GCF_020510625.1. Classification (NCBI taxonomy): domain Bacteria; kingdom Pseudomonadati; phylum Pseudomonadota; class Betaproteobacteria; order Rhodocyclales; family Azonexaceae; genus Ferribacterium; species Ferribacterium limneticum. The sequence continues at coordinate 1,380,148 of NZ_CP075191.1, forward strand.
TACCTGCTCAGGAAGCACGGCCAGAAGGCCTTCCAGACCGAATGGGCGCCGCGTTTCCCGCCGTTCTCGACGCTTGGTGTTCTCGGCATCGTCTTCGTCGCGATGGCGCTCAAGGCCGAGCAACTGGCCGCCCGGCCGGCTGAATTGCTGCAACTGCTCGGCCCCTTGCTGGCGCTCTATGTCGGCAACTACCTGCTGAGCACCGTGGTCGCCAAGCTGCTGCTGCCGCGCGGCGACGCCATTGCGCTGGTCTATGGCACGGTGATGCGCAACCTGTCGATTGCCCTGGCCCTGGCCATGAACGCCTTCGGCAGCGCCAGTTCGGATGCGGCGCTGGTCATCACGCTGGCCTACATCATCCAGGTGCAGTCGGCGGCGTGGTACGTCAAGCTGACCGATACGCTGTTCGGCAAGAAGCCGGCCGCTTAAAGCCGGCTCTCAGGCGCTGGCTACCGCCTGGTCGGCGACGATGCGGCCGTCGACCAGTTCGATGATGCGGTCGCAGCGGGCCGCCAGGCGCGGGTCGTGGGTGACGATCAGGAAGGTGGTGTGCTGGCGGCGGTTGAATTCGCGGAGCAGGGCGAAGACGTCGTCGGCCGAATGGGTGTCGAGGTTGCCGGTCGGCTCGTCGGCCAGCACCAGCGACGGGTTGGTGACCAGGGCGCGGGCGATGGCGACGCGTTGCTGTTGGCCGCCGGACAGCCGGTTGGCCAGATACTGTTTGCGGTCGGCCAGGCCGACCTGATCGAGCAGCTGGCCGGCGCGTTCGAACATTTCCGCATCCGGCCGGCCCCGGGCGACGAGCAGCGGCATGGCGACGTTTTCCTCGGCGGTGAAGGCCGGGATCAGGTGGTGGTGCTGGAAGACGAAGCCGATGCGCTGGCCGCGCAGGCGGGTCAGGCCGGTGTCGTCGAGCTGGCCGCTGTCTTCGCCGTCGATGTGCAGATGGCCGCTGGTCGGCCGGTCGAGCAGACCGATCAGGTTGAGCAGGGTGCTTTTGCCGGAGCCGGACGGGCCGATCAGGGCGGCGAACTCGCCGCGCCGTAGCGTCAGGTCGATGCCGTGCAGGATCTCGCTCTCCACCTCGCCGCTGCCGTAGGACTTGCGGATGCCGGCCAGGTGCAGGACGCGGTCGTTGGATTCGGCCTTGGATTCAGCCACGGATCGCCACCACCGGGTCGAGTTGGGCCGCACGGCGGGCCGGCAGCAGGGCGGAGAGGATGCCGACCAGGCTGGCGCCGCCGGCCGCCAAGGCGACCAGGCCGGGTTCGACGCCGATGACGAACATCGGCGTGCCGTCCGGGTTGCGCGCCAGCAGTTGCCACAGCATCAGGAAGCTCCAGGCCAGTGCCGAGCCGAGCAGCGAGCCGAAAAAGCCGACGATGCCGCCCTGCAGCAGGAAGATGCGCCGCATCTGCGCCTGCGTCGCGCCCATGGCGCGCAGGATGCCGATTTCCTTGCCGCGCTGGATGACCGAAACGACCAGCACGCTGGCGATGCCGAAGGCGACCGAGAGCGCGATGAAGAAGCGGATGACATTGCTCGACACCCGCTGCGAGGTCAGCGCGGTGACGAACTGGGCGTTGGTCTTGATCCACGAATCGGCGGTCAGCCCGGTTTCGCCGGCGATGCGGCGGGCGAGTTGCTCGGCTAGGTCGAGGTCGTGCAGCGCCAGGTCGATGCTCGATACGCCGCCGACCAGATCGAGCAGGCTTTGCGCCGTGCGCAGGCCGACATAGACGTTGCGGGCATTGACGCCCTTGTTGCCGAGGTCGAACAGGCCGGTGATGGTCAGCGTGTCGCTGCGCCCGTCGGCCGCGCTCAGGCGCAGCTTGTCGCCGACCTCGGCGCCGAGATCCTTGGCCAGTTCGATGCCGATCACCGCCTCGCCGGCGCCGACCCGCAACTGCCCGGCAGTCAGCCGCTCGGCCAGGGAAATGACCCGGTTGTAGCGTTCCGGCTCGATGCCGACGACGGTAATCGCCTTGTTGGCCTCGCCGCGCACAGCGAAGGCCGGGCCGGAGGCGACCGGCGAGACGGCGGCGATTTCCGGCCAGGTTTCCAGGCGGTCGCGCAGCGTCTGCCACTGGTCGATGGCGCGCAGACGCTGGGCCTGTTTCTGCAGGCGCAGGGCAGTGCTGTCGGTGGCATGCTGCGGGCGGGCGATTTCCTCGGGCGGCAGCAGCGTGATATGGGCCTGCGAGGAGAGCGTGCGCTTGATCAGGTTGGCCTGCAGGCCGGAGAGCAGCGCCGACATGAAGACGATGACGGCGACGCCGACCCCGACGCCGACGATGATCAGCAAGGACTGCATCCGCCCCTCGCGCAGAAAGCGCACGGCGGCGATCCATTCGAAGGGCATCCAGGTTTTCAATGTTGGCCCTTATTTCCACTTGACCGCAGCCACCCGGCGGCCTTCGCCGAGCGTCGCGCTGGCCGGCAGCACAGCCTCGCCTTCGCTCAGGCCCTCGGCCACCTCGCAGCGCCCGGCGCCGCGCAGGCCGAGCTTGACCGGTTGGCGCACCGTGCGGCCGTCGCGCACCGCCATCACCCAAGGCTGGCCGCCGGCATCGCGCACGCTGTCGCAGGGCAGGCTCAGGGCATCCGGCCGGCGGGCGGCTTCGATGTCGATGGAGACGGTCATTTCGTGGCGCAGGGTGGCCGGCGGTTGGGCCACGGCCAGGCGGATTTCGACCGAGCCGCGCAGGGCGTCGATCGACGGCGCGATGTAGCTGAGCGTGGCCGGGAAATGCTCGCCCGGGTAGGCATCGGCCGACACCAGGGCGTTCTGGCCGAGGGCGAGCAGGCCGAAGTTCTTCTCGTCGATCTGCGCCGTCAGTTCGGTGTCGCCGTTCGGTGCCAGGGTGAGCAGGGCCTTGCCCGGTTGCGCCGTGTCGCCCGGCTCGACGCTGCGCGTCAGCACCCGGCCGGCGACCGGGGCGCGCAACGTGGCGTAGGCCAGGCGGGCTTCGGCCACGGCCAGTGCGGCGCGGGCCTGCTCGACATTGCTGCGGGCGACGCGCACCTCGCTACCCTGCGGCCGGTTGCTGGCCGCCTGGATCTGCGCCGCCTGCAACTGGCTGGCCGCTACGTCGCGGGCACGCTGCGCGTCGTCGAGCTGGGCCGGGCTGTAGAAGCCCTTGGCGACCAGTTCGCCGACCCGCTGGTACTGGCGCTCGGCCTGGCGGGCATTGGCCTCGGCCTGGCGCAGGCTCTGCTCGGCCAGCGGCAGGCTGGCTTCGCCGATCTGCTGCAGGCGGCTTTCGGCCTGGGCTAGGCTGGCCCTGGCCTGGGCGACGCTGGCCTGCCATTCGGCGGCGTCGAACTGGAGCAGCACCTGGCCGGCAGTGACCGCATCGCCCTCGCGCACCGCCACGCCGGTCACCCGGCCGGTGATCTGGCTGGCCACCTCGACCCGCTGCGGCGTGCGTACCCGGCCGCTGGCGACCACGGCCTGGCGCAGTTCGCCGCGTTCGACACGCGCCACCTCGGCCCGCTCGCCGCCCAGGCTGAAGTAGGCAACGGCAGCCAGGGCGGAACCGCCGAGCAGCAGGGCAAGGCGGCGCGGGCGGGGAAAGCGGGCGAGGATTCCGGTCATGGGGTCTCGGTGGGTTTCGTGGGGTTCGGCGGCAGTTTACGGGAAAGCGGCGTCATCGCGTCGACTGCCGAGAAGGCGGCTTCGTTGCGCCGCGCGGCATCGCCGCTCGTCCAGCGCAGCAGCGGGGCGGCGGCTTTGGCCGTGTTGACGGTGGTGCAGGCGTCGATGCACAGGCCGCATTGCGTGCAGGAGAACATCCAGCGCTTCAGGCTGCGCGGTTTCAGTCGCATCGGGCAGACGGCATCGCAGGCGCTGCCCTGGCCTTCCAGGCAGGTGGCGCATTCGGCCAGGCGCGAACGCTCGGTGCCGACGACCAGGGCGCGCCGGTTGCTCATCCAGGCCAGGCTTTGCAGGATGCCGACCGAGCAGCCGTAGCGGCAGAACAGGTGGCGGGCGAAAAGCAGCTCCAGGCTGAAGGCGACGGTGCCGGCGATCAGCAGCCAGACTTCGCCGGGCAGCAGGGTGCCGCGGAGCAGGCTGCCATAAACGTGGCGCGGCGGCATGATGTAAGTCAGCGCGGCCAGCGTGAAGATGAAGCCGCTGGCCGCGGCAATGGGTAGCATCGGCAGCCAGGCCCGCCAGTCGTGGACGCGGGGCTGGCCGTTCGGCTGAATGGGCGGCAGCGCCTTGCTTTCCCACAGCGTCGGCTTGCCGATGGCGCGGACGAACAGGCTGTTGAGCCATTCGACGACGCCGAAATGCGGGCACAGCCAACCGCAGTAAATCCGGCCCCAGCGCCGGGTGGTGTAGATGAAGACGATGATGGCGACGACCAGCGGCAGGATCAGGCGCAGCACGATGTTGAGCACGGCCTGGGCTGGTGGAATGCGCTTGGCCAGCAGGTCGTCGATGCCCAGCTGCCAGGGAAAGGTCAGGACATAGGCGTGCTTCTCGACCATGTCGTAGCGGAACAGGTCGAAGACCGGCGCCAGCACGAAGAGGGCGAAGAAGCCGAGTTGCGTCACCCGCCGCCAGGCTTGCTCGGTGGCGGGGCTCATCGGGCGAGCAGCTTCAACGCAGCGAAATCCAGTAGGCCAGCAGGATCAGCCCGGAAACCAGGATCAGCCAACCTTCGAGCAGCACCCGCCACATCCGCGGCGCCTCGCGCAGTTCCATGAAATCGAGAATGACCAGGCGGCCCTTGATGAAGGCGATGACCAGCATGGCGACGATGGCCGAGGTGCCGGCCGCGCCAACCTCGCCGAGATACCAGGTGATGACCGTGGCCACGATCAACACCAGCCAGGCCCGATGGGCGGGATTCTTCAGCATGACCATGATCAGCGCATCACATAAACGAGGGGGAAAAGGATGATCCACAACAGGTCGACCATGTGCCAGTACGCCGCGCCACTCTCCAGGCCGTGCGCGTCTTTTCTGGTGTAAGCCCCCTGGCGGGCATGCGTCCAGATCACGGCAAGGATCACCATGCCGAGAATGACGTGCATGAAATGGAAGAAGGTTAGCGAGATGTAGAACATGTAGAAGGTGTTGGTCGACATCGTGATGCCGGCGCCGAACTTGGCCGCGTACTCGATCACCTTGACCACCAGGAAACCGCCACCGCACAGGAAACCGAGCAGGATGTTGCGCGGCACTGCCGGCAGATCGTCGCGATGCGCCGCCTGCACGGCGCGCACCACGAACCACGAGCCGGTGATGAGCAGGAAGGTGTTCAGCGCGCCGAGGTCGCGATTCACCGTCTGCTGGAATTCGTTGAACAACTCGACATTCTTCGCCCGGGCGAAGGCATAGGCGGCAAAGAACACCGCGAAGACGAGCATTTCGGACAGGATGAAGACCCAGATGGCGAGGTCGCCGGGCAGGCGGCGTTGCCGAAGCGACAGGGATTCCAGGGCGAGGGTGGTCATGGCCGGGATTCAGGTTTAGGGGTAAAGGGCGGCACCGAGGGTCAGCCTGCGTGTTGTTTCGGGGCTGTCGTGCGCAATGGCCGGCAGCAGGCGCAGCCTTGGCCTGCCGCCAGCCGAACGTCCACCTTAGAAAACCAGGACCTTGCGCTGGGCTTCCAGCACGGTGCGGGCCATGGCGTCCGGCTTGGCCGGGGTGATGCCGTCCTTCAGCTTGTCGGGCGTGTTGCCGCTGTTGGGCAGGTAGAGCGCGCAGACGTTGGCGGTGGCGCCTTTCTTGATGGCGCCGTCGAGCAGTTGGGCCGGGGTGACGTCCTGCGGCTTGAGCTTGTCGCCGCCGGCCTCCTTGAGGGCGAGGTCGCCGGCCTTGTCGCAGAGCAGCACCTGCACCTGGGCGCCCTGGCCCTGCATCTGGTTGGCGAGGACGAGAGCGATGCCCTGGGTCATCGGGCTGGCCGAGTTGAGGATGATGGTGGCGGCCTGCGGGTCAGCGTGGGCGGCGGAGAAGGCGAGCAGGCTGGCGGCGGCGAAGAGGGATTTTTTCATGATGGTCCTTGGGATGGGTTGAAGGTCAGGCGTTGCGGAGGGCTTTGGTCCACGCTTCCATGGCCTGGTTGGCCGGCTGCATGGGGGCTTCGAGGAAGCTGATGACGTACTTGTCGCCCATGTCGGCGATGCCGATGGAGCGGGGACGCACGGCCAGCATCTGTGGGGTCGGGATGGCGAAGCCGAAGCAGAAGATGATGTCCACGGCGGCCGTCATGCCCTCGACGATGGGGCCTTCGATCTTGCGCGTGTGGGCGTAGTGGTCGAAAACGCCGATGAACTGGACCTTCGGGTTCTCGGCGATACGCGCCTGGTAGTAGGCAACCAGTTCATCGACGCTGCGATAGGTGGTTTCGTTCTTGCCGATTTCGGCAACGAAGATGGGGTATTTCTCTTGAAGCAGGGTTTGTTTCATCGTGGTTCTTCCGTAGTAAGAAATCAGTTCAGGTAATTGATGCGGATGCTGGCAACGAGGGCGGCGATCTGCGAACTGCGCAAGGCGTAGTAGGTGCGGGTGCCGACAATGCGCGAGCGCAGCACGCCGCGGTCGGCCAGTTTGTGCAGGTGCAGGGAGATGGTCGGCAGCGGCCGGCCAACGCGTTCCTGGATTTCGCCCACCGAGGCCTCGCCATCGGCCAGCAGGCACAGGATGCGCAGGCTGAGCGGATGGCCGAGGGCCTGCAGGCAGCGGGCTGCCGCGCCGAATTCCGTTTCGGCCTTTTGCAGACCGGCCTGGCTGCCGGTTGTCGAGTGGCGCGCCGACAGGCCGGTTTGAGAAGAATTGATCGCTGATTTTTCCATGGCTCAATACTTGATTTGAAGGTTGATCGGTGCCCCGTCGGCGCCCGGAAAATCGAAGGTGCTATCGTTGAAGCGCGGCGGGCCGACAACCTGCGGGTTGTTGGACAGGGCGTAGCCCTCCAGCGGAAACATGCCGAAACGCAGGTTCAGCTTGTTGTCGCCATTGGCATCGTGATAGGCCATCAGCGCGTAACGCCCGGGTGGGATGTCGTTGAACACCAGGCTGGTCTTGCCCTTTTTTGCCGGCTGGCTCAGCAGCTTGAAGGCCCGGTCTTCCTTGCGGAAGCTGTCCGATTCGCGATAGAGCGAAACGCGAAGATTGCCGCTGTCGTCGCGCAGGCCATCGATCTGAACCGTCAGTCTGGCGTTGTCGGCCAGGGCCGGTTGCGCACCGAGCAGGCCGGCCACCAACAGGCCGCTCAGGCCAAGCGGAGGGCAGCGCGGCTTAATGGGCGTGCCCATGGTCGTGCTCGTGCTCGTGGCAATGGTTGTTGGGCACGGACGGCAGGGCGGTCAGGGCGCCCGCCAGAAAGGCGCGCACTGCCTCGTCCGGGTTTTCCTCCGCCGTGACGACGGGCAGCACACCCTGATTCTTCAGGCGCAGGTAAAGCCCGTTGCCCATGCTGCCGGTTATCAGGACGTTGATGCTGGCCAGTGGCGCGGCGAACTGCTGGTGGCTGGCGTGAAAACTTTGCTCGATCGGCAACTCGACCAGTCGCTTGTCTCTGACCTGGCCTTGTTCGATGTCGTAGATCCAGAAGTTGCGGCACTTGCCGGCATGGCTGGTGATCGTCTTGCGATTCTGGCTGCTGATGGCGATTTGCATGGTGCTCTGTCGTTCAAGAGAAATGGAGGGGTTGGGGCGTAATACCGTTCAGTTAGGTGTCATTCCCGCGAAAGCGGGAATCCAGGCACCACGCATTTACTGGGTTCCCGCTTCGCCCGCCGCGAAGCGGAGTTCCGGGTGTGTCGAGGCCGCGGGAACGACAAACGCAAGAGTTATTCGACTAACTGAACCGCATTGAGGATTGGGGCAGTTATTCATGTTCAGGCCTTGTCCTGCTCGTCGCTGCCGATGAGCAGGCGCGTGTCGCTCAGGTACTTGTGGGGCGGCACTTCCAGGTTGGTCGGCGCCGGCTTGTTCTTGAACACGCGGCCGGCAAAGTCGAAGGTCGAGCCGTGGCAGGGGCAGAGGAAGCCGCCCGGCCAGTCTGCACCGAGCGCCGCTTCGCCCGGCGTGAAGGCGGGGGAAGGCGAGCAGCCGAGATGGGTGCAGATCCCGATGGTGACCAGCATCTCGGGGCGACGCGACCGGGTCTCGTTGGTGGCGTAGGCCGGTTGTTGATGCTTTTCCGAGGCCGGGTCAACCAGCATCGGCTCGGCCTTCTTCAGCGCGGCGAGCATTTCCGGCGTCCGGTTGAGAATCCACACCGGCTTGCCCTGCCACTCGACGATCAGCATCTCGCCCGGGGCCAGTTTTCCGATGTCGACCTCGACCGGCGCGCCGGCTGCCTTGGCCCGTTCGGAAGGCATCAGGCTGGAAACGAAGGGCACCACGGCAGCGATGGTCAGCACCCCGCCGGCACCGACGGTGGCCATCATCCATTGGCGGCGGGTAGGGCTGGCGCAGGTGGTGAAGGATTCACCCTGGCATAGGCATTCGGACATCGCTTGCTCCTCAGTGGCGGTCGGTGACGGGGATGAATTTGAGCAATTCGCGGAACTGTTCCCGGCTCAGCAAGGCCTGCATACGGTTGATGGTGGCGATCTGCGCTTCGGTTGCACCGCGCTTGAGTGCCGCCAGCTCGTCCAGCCGTGGCTGCAAGTCGGCGAGCGGCACCGCGTTGTCGAGCAGGTCGCGGGCGATGGCCTGCTCCAGCTTTTCCGCCTGCGACAGTCGGGAAAAGACCTTGAGCGGGGCTTCTGCCATCAACTCGCGCAGCACGTCGCGCTGGGCATCGTTCAGGCCCAGCACCTCGGCCTTGTCGAGCGAGGTGCGCAGCAAGTGGGGCAGGTTGGCGGGCAGGATCAGCGCGTAGTCGACGGTTTGCGGCGGCTGGTGCTGGGCGTGGTCATCAGCGCTGGCCGGCTGGACGGTGAGCAGGATGAGGCCAAGGGCGAGGATGAGCTTCTGCATGGTGCGTGTCCCGGAAGGCAAAATAGATGGAATGACCGCATTTACTTATCAATATGCGTGCCAGTCGGCTGGTGAAATTAATGTTCATAAAATCATTGGCTTAGGTTGTTTGAAAAAGGCTGCTGCGGGGCTTTGTGGCAGTAATCGTGGCAGTTATTTGGCGGTGGCAGTTAAAATGGCAGTTATCGCCTGAACGGAGATGCACAATGTCCAAGCCGGAGCAGCCCCCTCGCGAACTGGTGTCCTTTATCGAAAGCCTGAACGAGCCGCATATCCTGTGCGACCGCAATTACCGCATCCTGGCAGCCAACGAGGCCTATCGGGTCAAATGGGTCGGCCAGCGCGAGGTGGTCGGGCGCACCTGCTACGAGGTTTCCCATCGTTACTCGGTGCCGTGCGACCAGGCCGGCGAATCCTGCCCCTTGCAGCGCAGCCTGCGCTCCGGGCAGCGCGAACGGATCGTGCATTTGCACCATACGCACCTCGGTGAACAGTTCGAGAACATCGAGTTGACGCCCATCCGCGACGACACCGGCGAAATCGCCTACTACATCGAAAAGCTCGATCCGCTGCCGGTGCAGCGCAGCGAGGAACACGCCCGGGGCCTGCTCGGCCGTTCGCCGGCCTTTCTGGCAATGATGGAAATGGTGGCGCGCGTCGCACCGTCGGATGCCGCCGTGCTGCTGCAGGGCGAGTCGGGAACCGGCAAGGAACTGGTCGCCAACGCCATTCACCAGTTGAGCCGGCGCTCCGCCAAGCCTTTCGTTGCCGTCGATTGCTCGGGGCTGGCTGAAACCCTGTTCGAAAGCGAGCTGTTCGGGCACGAGCGGGGGGCTTTCACCGGTGCCGTGACGCGCAAGGTGGGGCTGGTCGAGGCCGCGGCTGGCGGCACGCTGTTCATCGACGAGGTGGGTGATATTCCGCTGACCATCCAGGTCAAGCTGCTGCGCCTGCTCGAAACCGGCACCTTCCGCCGGGTCGGCTCGACCGAGCTGCTCAAGGCCGATATTCGCGTGGTCTCGGCAACCCACCGGCCGCTGAGCGACATGGTGGCTGATGGGCGGTTTCGCCAGGATCTGTTCTATCGCCTGAACATCTTTCCCATTTACCTGCCGGCCCTGCGCGACCGGCGGGAAGACATTCTGCTGCTGGCCGAGGGCTTGCTGGCCCGGCTGGTTGCGGGGCGCAATCTCCGCTTTTCGCGCGAAGCCATCGCCTGGCTGCGCGATTACGCCTTCCCCGGCAACGTGCGCGAATTGCGCAATCTGCTGGAGCGCGCCTGCCTGCTCTGCGACGGCGACGAAATCGATCTCCGCCACCTGCCCAGTGCCGGCGAAATCCGCTCGTCGCGGGCGCCGGCCGGCCTGGCTGACCGGACGGCATTGACCGACCATGCTTTACTCGAATTCGCGCGCAGTTTTTCCGGCAATCGCAAGGCCCTGGCCCGCCAGCTTGGCCTGTCGGAACGTACCTTGTACCGGCGCTTGAAGGCCTTGGAGGGGTAATCTATTTCCGGCCGAACCGGGCGCTCAGCCAGGTCAGAACAATGGCCGCGAGCGGAATCAGCAGGGCAAACATGGGCTGGTCGAGCTTCTCGGGCGCCCAGACCAGCAAAATGCCAAGGCCGAACATCATCAGGCCGGAGAGCAGCTTGAGTAGCCGGCCCTCACGCTCGCTCAGCTTGCGGCTGCCCAGCGTGCGGACAAAGCCGATCACGATGAGCAGCAAGGGCAGGACGTAGATCAGGTTGTAGAGCAGCAGGTAGAGGTAGTGCTGGCCGGTACCTTGCTCGCGCAGGGTGAGCAGGCGGGTGAAGACCATCGGCAAGCCGGCCGTGCATAGCAATTCGTAGAAATTGGCGGCAATCGCCAGCAGCACGGTTGCCGCCAGCATGGTCGGCAACCGTTCGGCCTGCAGCAAACGCCGGCTGCGCTGAAACAGGTCGGCCTGGCGCGTGTCGCTGATCGACAGGGAAAGCCCCTGCTTGAAGGCGAAATAGTCCTTGATGTTGAGCACGCCGATCAGCACGGCGACGATACCTGCCGTTGCGGTGATCCACGGCAGGTTGCCGACCACCATGAAGACATTGAGCCAGGCCGCCATGAAGGCGAAATAAAGCAGGCCGGAGAAGGCCACGAAAACGCCGCCGATCAGCAACATGCGGCTGCGCTGGCGCTGGTGGGTCAGCAGCGAGAGCAGGAAGAGCAGCACGAAAAAGGCGCAGGGATTGAAGGCATCGAGACTGGCCAGCAAGATAGTCAGTACCGGCAGCGACAGGTCGCCCAGATCGATCGTGCCGAGCAGGGGCAAAGCCAGCGAGCGACCGGCGGCGGGGGAAAGCGGCTGCCCACCCTGACAGGCCTTGAGGCGGTCGAGCAATTGCGCGACATGGTCGGGGTCATCGCTCCAGCCGACGTCCATCTGGCCGCAATAGAACAGCGTGGGGACGGCCTGCGCGCTTTCGCCAAGTGCCTCGGCCATGTGCTGGAAGCGCTCCAGCGCAACGGCGGACTGGGTGATTTCGTGCGTCTGCAAATCCAGCCAGGGATGCTCGGCAGCCAGGGCTTTCAACTGCGGCAAGGCTTCCTGGCAGTGGGGGCAACTGAGCGACCAGAAGACATGCAACTCGACGCGATTCGCGCTCCATCCGGAGATCGGGATGATAGCCAGGAACAGGGCAAGGCAAATGACGCGGGAAATGACGCGGAAAAGGGCGCGGAAAAGGGCGCGGAATGGCATGGCTGGCGTTGGCTGGAATGAGGCTTCCAACACAGTTTAGTTCGCCTTCTGCGGCCTGGGCAGACAAAAAAATGGCGGGGGCAAGCCCCGCCGAAATTCACGCAAGTCTGTTTCCGCCAGGAGGGAGGATATTCATCGTCCATGGCGCATCGGGTGCATCTATATCAAGTTGCGTGCCAGCATGAGAAATCAATTAAATATAGAATAATCAGTGGCTTGCATTTGGAATAATGGCAGAAAAGACTGCCGTTTGGCATTCTGGCAGTGCCGTGGCAGTGTTTTCGGGAGGGCGATGTGAACAGGATTCAGGCCGGGAAAGGCAAAAAGGGTGACGCTGAATGGCGACCTGGCCGGATGATGGCCCGTTGTAAACGGAAGGCTGCGGATTGGCCTCCATGTCGGCGTTCGCCAATAGAAAAACCGGCCTTAAGCCGGTTTTTTGCGATCTTCAGGGCTGAATATTTGCCGCGCCAGTCAGGCTGCGACGAAATGCCGACTTAGGAGGTGGCTTTCAAATGAAGACCGCACTCCTTGGTTTCCGGATTTTCCCACCACCAGCGGCCGGCACGAACGTCCTCGCCTGGCGAAATGGCCCGGGTGCAGGGGGCGCAGCCGATGCTGGGGTAGAACTTGTCGTGCAGGCCGTTGTAGGGCACGGCGTTCTGCTTGATGTAGGTCCAGATTTCCTTCTCGGTCCAGTCTGACAGCGGATTGAATTTTTCCAGGCCGTTGCCTTCATCGTATTCACGGACGGCGAGGTCGCCGCGCGTCGCTGCCTGTTCGGCGCGCATGCCGGTGATCCAGGCGCGTTTGCCGGCCAGGGCGCGTTTCAGCGGTTCGACCTTGCGAGCGTAGCAGCAGGCCTTGCGCAGCGTGACCGACTCGTAGAAGGCGTTGATGCCATGGTTGCGCACGAAGCTTTCGACTTCTTCGGCCTGCGGGAAGTAGAGCTTCAGTTTCAGGCCGTAGTGCTTGTCGACTGCCGCAATCAGGTCGTAGGTTTCCAAGGGCAGGCGGCCGGTGTCGAGGCTGAAAATTTCGATCGGTAGCTTGGCCTTGACGATCAGGTCGGTCAGCACCATGTCCTCGGCGCCCAGGCTGTTGGCGAAAGTGGCCGGCGACCAGTTGGCGGCGATGTCGGCAAGCAGCGCCTTGACCGTCTTGGTCTTGGCGGCGACGCTGGCGGTCAGTTCGGGCGTGATGTTGAGCAGGCTGGGGGTCATGATGTTCCTTGGGAAGCGCTTTATCTATTTGGTCGTTCCCGCGCAGGCGGGAACCCAGAAGTGTCAGGGCTGGATCCCCGCTTGCGCGGGGATGACGAATATTTCCATGGTTTCCCTAGGCGCGGCGGCGGAAATAGGGTTGCGGTTGGCTGGTCGAGGCCTGGTAGGCATCGCTGAAGGGCTTGAAGCCGGCTTCGATGGCGTAGACGACATTCTTGCCGTCCTTCAGCACGTAGCTGTCGAAACCGACGCGCTGCATGAAGAACAACTGGTCGTGCAGCACATCGCCGACGGCGCGCAGTTCGCCCTGATAGGCGTAGCGCTGGCGCAGCAGGCTGGCCGTCGAGTAGCCGCGGCCATCGACGAATTTCGGGAAAGCGACGGCGATGACAATGAAGTAATCGAGATCGGCAGCGATGTCCTCGACGCGCTCATCCGGTTGGATCAGCAGGCCGATGCGCTTGTGGCAGGAGATGATTTCGGCCTTGCGGGCCTGCCAGACGGCGAGCGGGAAGATGACGTCACCGGCAGGCAGGGCAACGGTTTCCGGCGTTTCACCTTCGCCCAGTTGCAGCGTTTGCCAAGTGTCGACGGTCGCAGCGTTATTCTTGATCAGTTGAGCCATTATGCAGCCTCCTGCTGTGCAGCCTTGGCCTTGCCATGGGCGCGGCCTTCGTAAACGCGGTTCTTGAACGGGTCGATGCCGATGCGATCGAAAGTATCGAGGAAGCGCTCGTCGGGGTGACGGCTCTCGATATATACCTTGATGATCTTGTCGACCACGTCCGGCATTTCATCGGCCGCGAACGATGGGCCGATGACCTTGCCGAGCTTGGCCTCATTGCCCTGACGGCCGCCCAGCGTGACCTGGTAGAACTCGGAATCGTTCTTGTCGACACCGAGTACGCCGATGTGGCCGACGTGGTGGTGGCCACAGGCGTTCATGCAGCCAGAGATGTTGAGGTCGATCTCGCCGATGTCGAACAGATAGTCGAGGTCGTCAAAACGGGCCTGGATGGCGTTGGCGATAGGGATGGACTTGGCATTGGCCAGGTCGCAGAAGTCGCCGCCCGGGCAGCAGATGATGCCGGTCAGCAGGCCGATGTTCGGCGTCGCCAGGCCGGCGATCTTCGCTTTCTTCCAGACTTCATGCAGATCGGACTTCCTGACGTCGGCCAGGATGATGTTCTGTTCATGGCTGATGCGCAGTTCGCCAAAACTGTAGCGATCGGCAAGATCGGCAACGGCAATCATCTGTTCCGAAGTGATGTCGCCCGGTGCGATGCCGTGCTTCTTCAGCGATAGCGTGACGGCGGCGTAGCCAGGAACCTTGTGGGCATGGGTGTTGCGGGCCAGCCAGTTGTGGAAGGCCTTGTCGTCCGGCAAGGCGGCCTCGCCCAGCTTTTCGTAGGCGGGCGCGGTGAAATGCGCGGCAACGCGGTCGAATTCGGCTTGCGTGATGGTCGCCGGGCCGTCCTTGCCATGCGCCCATTCCTCTTCGACCAGTTGGGCAAAGGCTTCGACGCCCAGCGCCTGCACCAGAATCTTGATGCGCGCCTTGTAGGCGTTGTCGCGGCGGCCCTGGCGGTTATAGACGCGGAGGATCGCTTCGCAATAGGTCAGGATGTGCTGCCAGGGCAGGAATTCGCGCACGACCTGGCCGCGGATCGGCGTCCGGCCGAGGCCGCCACCGACGATGACGGTGAAGCCGACTTCGCCATCGACGACCTTGAGATGCAGGCCGATGTCGTGGAACCACGTCACGGCGCGGTCTTCCTTGGTGCCCGAAATGGCGATCTTGAACTTTCGGGGCAGGAAGGCGAATTCCGGGTGGAAAGTCGTCCATTGGCGAAGGATTTCGGCCAGCGGGCGTGGGTCGATCACTTCGTCGGCGGCGACGCCGGCGAACTGGTCGGTGGTGATGTTGCGCAGGCAGTTGCCCGAGGTCTGGATGGCGTGCATCTCGACTTCGGCGAGCTCGGCCAGTATCTCTGGCACATCCTCGATCTTCGGCCAGTTCAGTTGCAGATTGTGGCGCGTCGTGAAATGGCCGTAGCCACGGTCGTACTTGCGGGCGACGTGGGCCAGCGTGCGCAGTTGGGCGGAATTCATCATGCCGTAGGGCACGGCGATCCGGAACATCGGCGCATGGCGCTGGATGTAGAGGCCGTTCTGCAGGCGCAGCGGGCGGAATTCGTCGTCGCTCAGCTGACCGGCTTTCCATCGGCAAACCTGGTCGCGGAACTGTTCAACACGCTCGGTGACGAGCTGGCGGTCGATGGCATCGTATTTGTACATGAAACGTCCTTCGGGAAAACGTCAGGCAAAAACCAGCTTGGTGCCGATCAGCACCAGCATGGCGGCCAGAAGGCGGCGCAGGATGTGCTCCGGCACCTTGGCAGAAACTTGGGTACCCAGCCAGATGCCGGGCAGCGAACCGAGCAGCAGCGCGCCGAGCAGCGACCAGTCGACGCCACCAAGCAGCCAGTGGCCGAGGCCGGCAACCAGCGTCAGCGGCACGGCGTGGGCGACATCCGATCCGACAATCTTGACCGGCGAAAGTTTGGGGTAGAGGAAAAAGAGTGCGGCAACGCCGAGCGCACCGGCGCCCACCGACGAAATGGTGACCAGCACACCGAGCAGGGCGCCGACGGCGACGGTGATCTTGCCCAGGCAGCACTGGCGCAGCGGCGAATCTTCATGCTTGCTGGCGTAATCGCGTAGCTTGCGACCGAACAGGATGGCGATGGCCGTGAGCATCAGGGCAAAACCAAGGCCGTGCGAAATGAGCTGGCCGATGACATTGCTGCCCTTGGGCATCTGGGACAGTACCCAGAGGGTAATCGCGGCGGCGGGAATACTGCCGAGCGCCAGCCGGCCAGTGACTGCCCAGTCGATATGGCCTTTCCTGCCGTGTGCCACGGTGCCGCCGGCCTTGGTCATCGCGGCGTAAAGCAGATCGGTGCCGACGGCGGTGGCTGGTGGCACGCCGAACAGCAGCACGAGCAGCGGCGTCATCAGCGAGCCGCCGCCAACGCCGGTCAGGCCGACAATGGCGCCCACAGCAAAGCCGGAAAGGGTGTAGAGGTAATCCATGGCGCGCATGTTAACAGTGGCCATTTGAATCAAAAAGAATATTGGGTTAGATTGGTATAGCTTTTGGTTATTAGTCGCTAGTCGTTAGCGACTGGCTTTTGGCTAACAACTAGTGACTAGCGACTACCCATGAAACTCCAACAGCTGCGTTACATCGTCGAAATCCGGCGTCAGGGACTGAATGTCTCGGAGGCTGCCGAGTCGCTTTACACCTCGCAGCCCGGCATTTCCAAGCAGGTGAAACTGCTTGAAGACGAACTCGGTATCGCCATTTTCGAGCGCAGCGGCAAGCGTTTCACCGGCGTGACCGAACCGGGCAAGGTTGTTCTCGGCATTGCCGAACGCATCCTGCGCGAGGCGGAAAACCTGAAACGGGCGAGCGGCGAGTTCGCCTCGGGCGACACCGGCCGGCTGGTTCTGGCGGCAACGCACACCCAGGCCCGCTATGCCTTGCCCGTTGTGGTTCGCGATTTTGTCGCCCAGCATCCAGACGTCAAGCTGGAAATGCACCAGGGCAGCCCGATCCAGATTGCCGAATGGGTGGTGGCCGGCGAGGCCGACATCGGCATCGCCACCGAATCGCTTGACCAGTATCCGCAACTGATCACACTGCCGGTCCGCCAGTGGACGCATTGCGTCATTGCGCCGGAGGGGCATCCGATCCTGAAATCGCAGCCACTGTCGCTGAGCGAACTGGCGAAATGGCCGCTGATTACCTACGACACCGCCTTTACCGGCCGTTCGCGGATCAATCGAGCTTTCGAGCGGATTGGCGCGCAGCCCAATGTGGCGCTCACCGCCCTCGATGCCGACGTGATCAAGACCTATGTTAGCCTTGGCCTGGGCCTCGGCATCATTTCGGCGCTGGCTTTCGATGCCCAGCGCGATGCCGGGCTGGTGGCGATCGACGCCGCTCACCTGTTCGAATCCAACACCACCCGCCTGGCCTTGCGCCGTGGCACCTATCTCAGGCGCTACGACTACGATCTGATCACCCTGTTTGCCCCGCATTTGTCCAGGCACGTAGTCGAAATGGCTATGCAAGGTGGTGGTGATGAATATCAGCTATAACTTTAGTTATATTTTCAGCGGTGCTGTTCACGGGTAGTCTGCCGCCATCTGGAGGCTTTTCATGAACGCAGTCGCTGAAGAAGTGCAGTTGCAGAGCATGCTGAACGGGGTAGACATTCCCCCTTGTCCCGCCGTATTGATCGAACTCGATGCCGAGCTGAAAAAAGACATACCGGATCAACGGGAAATCGCCCGTCTGATCAGCCAGGATGTAGCGCTTTCCGGGCATGTGATGCTGATCGCCAATTCCCCGGCCTTCTCGACCGGGCGCAAACTGGTCTCCATCATGCAGGCAATCAACGTGCTGGGGATGCAGAGCATCTTCAGTCTGGTGGTCTCGCAGTTGCTGAAACTGGCGCTGGCCGGCGACCAGGATGCCGCGATGGATCGTTTCTGGGAGAGCTCGGCGCAGACGGCGCGCGTTTCGGCCGAGCTGGCCAAGCGCTTGCGCTGTGTTCGGCCCGATGTGGCCTATACCTTCGGCTTGTTCCACGATTGCGGCATTCCCTTGCTGATGAAGCGTTTTTCGCAGACCAGGGAAGTGCTGGCATCGGCCAACGCCGCCGAGGACCGCGGCTTCACCGATGTCGAAGACGCCATGATGGGAACCAACCATGCCGTCGTCGGCTACTTCCTGGCCAAGCGCTGGCACCTTGCCGATTTTGTCGCCGAGGGGGTGCTATATCACCACGATTACAGCGTGTTGGTCAAACCCGGCAGCGTTTCGGATACGGCGCGCGCCCTGATTGCCGTCTGTGTGCTGGCCGAGCACATCATCCGTTTGCACGGTAGCGGCAATGGCGAGCAGGAGTGGGACAAGGCCGCCTCGAACGCCTGCGCCTACTTCGATCTGTCGCTGGGTGCCGTCGACGACCTGATTGACGACCTGATCGACTGGCTAGGCTGAGTCTACTGATCGTCACCTCGCCCTGCTGAAGCTTCTCCTACGGCGATTTCAGCATGCGCGGCGCCGTATCGCGGAGGATCAGCGACGGTGACGAGAAGGGGGCCAGCCGTTCGAGAAAATCGAGCAACTCCAGAACGGGCGAGTTGCGGAAGAAGGTGGCGCTCGGCGTTTCGATCCACAGCCGGTCGGCGTAGGCGTGCAGCTCGTGTGGTTTGTCGCCGAAACCGTCACCGTCGAGGTCGAAGCCTTCGTAGGTATCCCAGTTGTTGCCCCACCAGGTATCGTTCATCGGGTCGCCATCGCCAATGATGGTGACCGGCCACAGGTTGCTCTTGAAGGTGTTGTTGATGGCGATGTGCCCACCCTTGGCGCCGTAGAAATAGATGCCGGTGATGTTGTGGGCGATCACATTGTTGATGAAGACGATGCGGTTGATCGCATCCATTGGCGAATCAGCCATGATGCCATGGGCGCAATGGACGATTTCGTTGTCCACGACCAGTGCCGCCGAGGTTTCCTTGAGGGCGATGCCGGCACCCGAGGCATCCATGGCGTGCAGGATGCGATTGTTGCGGATGATCAGGCCGTTCGAGTTCAGTGCGATGACGCCGGTCGAGTTCTTTTCCAGCAGGTTGCGTTCGATCAGGCTGCGATGCGAAAAAAGCAGATTGAAAGCCCGGCGACTGTCGCGGATGGTGTTGCCGGTATAGCGGTTTTGCGGCGAATTGCTGACCGTGATGTCGCGAATCTGGGCGATGTCGTTGTTCTCGATACGGTTGCCGGTGCTGTACCAGAGGCGCAGGCCATCGCCACGGTCGGCCGAATCGACGGGGCGGGAGCGGATGCGGTTATTGCGCACGATGCTGTCGGTCGTCCGGTGCAGTGAAATGCCGAATAGCACATCTTCGACGATGTTGTTTTCGATCAGCAGACCCTTGCCCTCCGCCACCATGATGCCGCCGTCGATGGCGTCGTGCGAGTCGCCGCTGCCGCGCAGGGTCAGGCCCCGCAAGGTCACCCGGTCGGCCTTGATGGTGAGGACGGTTCCCTTGCCGCCGGCGTCGATGATGACCTTGCCGTTGCCTTCCAGGGTCAAGGGTTTGTTGATCGTGGCCGGACCGCTGTAATTGCCGGGCGGCAGGCGCAGAACCGTACCGGGTAGCGCGGTATCGAGCCAGGCTTGCAGCGGTTGGCCGGCGAAGGCTGTGAGAGACAGACAGAGGCCAAACAGGGCGAGGACGAAACGGGGGCTCATTTGGCCGGATTAAGCCAGCACGGCAGGATTTTCGCCTCGACCTGCATCAAGTTTTCGGCAATATCGGGGGCGGATTATTCCCAGTATTCCGTGACTTCGCTGGCCCAGGCGGTGGCCGCCAGCAGGGCACGGTTGACACTGTCCGGATCGACGCCGGCAGCCCGGGCAGTACTTTCCATCAGCGGCGGGTCGAACGCCTCGCTGGCTTCAGCCACGGCCAGCAGCGCGGCGTAGGGCCCGCTGCGTTCAAGCAGGGCCTGGCGGATGTCCGCAGAAATCGGGATGTCGCTCAGGGTTTCGGCCAGCGGGCGGCGCAGCAGGCGATCGAGGCAGGAAAAAATGCCGGTCAGGAACAGCGCATCGTGCGCCTTTCCGGGCATGGCCTGTTCGCCCAGGACTTCCATCAGGCGGCCACGGGTCAGGGCGTTTTCGATCATCAGCCAGTCGCCCAGATGCGGGTCGCGTACCGAGAAGAGCAGGACAGCCACCCAGCGGCTCAGGCGCTGGCGGCCGAGAATGACCAGGGCCTGCTCCAGCGAGTCGATCTGGCGACTCAGGGCCAGCGCCGGGGAGTTCAGGTAACGCAGGATGCGGAAACTGAGCAGCGGGTCCTGTTTCATTGCCGCCGCAATTTCCACTGTCTCGGCATCGCCCTGGACCAGGCGCAACAGGTTGAGCAACTGTGCCTTGTGCGGATCGCCGCTCGTTTCGTTCGGGAGCTTGGGGGCGGATTCGGCAAACTTGCCGTGAAAATTTTCGAAATGCCACTGATGGCAGAAAAGGTGATCGTCGAAAGTGTCGATGTTGCAGGCAAATAGCCGGACCGGGCGTTCCCGATCACCGGAGCGGATGGCCGCGGAAAAGTCCCGGACGGCGTTGGCCTCGCTGCCAGCGACATCGATCGCCGCGTAGTCGACCTGCTGGATGACCCGGGCAAAGGCGCGATGCTTCGGTTGGCGGAAAACCCCGATCAGCAGGCCGCGCTGGCGTAGCTGGTCGATTGCCTCGCAGACCATGTCGGCTTCAGCATCGGCCGCCAGCTGGATGAGCAGCACGATGTTGGTCTTCTTCAGGCGATCAAGTGCCGGGAGGTCGAGGCTGGACGAACTGAGCGGGATGAAGGCGAGGCTGGTGTTCCAGGCCTCGGGACTGGCGTTCAGCGTGTCGAGTAGAGTCTGGTCGAAGTCGCGTTGTTTGCCATCGTCGACACTGGCGGGCACGGTCGATTGTTGCAGGCGAAAAAGATGGCCGGACAGACGGTTGCTGCGGTCGAAAACTGCCTCGCGGCGAAGAAAAGGCGTCTCCCTGACGGGGCGGCCGGGTTTGCCGCTTGATTCGGCTGAGGGTATGTCCTGGGTTTCTGGCTTCTTGCCGAACAGCTTTTTCAGACCGTTGAACACGAATCTCTCTCCCCCAAAAGAAAATGCCCACCGCAGGGTGGGCATTCTCGCATGCTCGGCGAAGGTTTAGTCGACCTTGGCCTTGCCGCGCAGTTCCTTGACCAGGTTCTCGACCTGCTGCTGGCTGGCGCGCTGTTGCAGTTGCGGCTTGACCTGATCGAACGGCGGCGGGGTCATCGGACGGGAGTCGTCGAGCTGGATGACGTGGTAGCCGAAATCGGACTTCACCGGGGTCTTGGTGTATTCGCCCTTCTTCAGCTTGCCCAGCGCTTCGCCAAACGGCTTGACGTAGGCGTTCGGGGAGCTCCAGCCGAGTTCGCCGCCCTTGTCCTTGGAACCGGGATCCTTGGAGGCCTTGGCCAGTTCGGAGAACTTCTCGCCCTTGTCGAGCTTGGCGATGATCGCCTTGGCATCATCTTCCTTCTCGACCAGCACGTGGCGAGCCTTGAATTCAGTGCTGCCCAGGTTGTTCTTGATCAGTTCGTATTCGGCCTTGAGCTGGGCTTCACTGATCGGGTTGGCCTTGACGTAGTCGGACAGGTAGGCGCGGATCAGCACGGCCTGCTTGGCCAAGTCGATCTGACCCTGGATGTTCGGGTTCTTGTCCAGGCCCTTCTTCTTGGCTTCCTGGGCGAGGATTTCGCGGCGAACCAGTTCTTCCTTGATGGCGCCTTGCAGTTCCGGCGAATCAGGGGCGCCCTGAGCCTTTTGCTCGGCGATGAAAGCGTTGTAGACGGTTTGGGAAATCGGCTGGCCATTGACGGTAGCGAAGGCCTTGGCCTTGTCGGCAGCGAGAACCGGAGCGGAAACGACGGCACCGGCGACAAGCAGGGCGGCCAGGCGGGAGAGTTTGAACATGTATCTATCCTTGGGTCTAGGGAATAACAGAAAAATTATACTTCGCCGGGCACTTCAGCGCAGATGCTGAGCGCATGAATCCGTCCGCGCATCAAATCACCTGCCGCATCATAAATCATGCGGTGACGGGCAATAGTACTTTTCCCGGCAAATGCCTGTGCAACAATTTGTAACTGGTAGTGACCACCGTCGCGGGCCCCGGCGTGGCCGGCATGGCGGTGCGAGTCATCAACGATGGCGATGGATTCGGGCTGCAGCACGGCCAAACGTTGGCGCAGCAGTTCGATGGTTTCAGGACTCACGCCGGCAAGGCTTTCTTGAACGGTTTGATGCTGACTTTCTCGTAAACCCCGGCGGCAATATAAGGGTCGGCATCGGCCCAGGTTTGGGCCGCAGCGAGGGAGGCAAATTCGGCGATGATGATGCTGCCGGAAAAGCCGGCCGGGCCGGGATCGGGCGAGTCGATGGCCGGGCAGGGGCCGGCCAGGATCAGGCGGGCTTCCGCCTGCAGGGCGAGCAGGCGCTCAATGTGGGCGGGGCGGGCGGCGAGGCGCTTGTCCAGCGTGCCGGCCTTGTCTTCAGCAATGATCGCGTAAAGCATTATTTTTCTTCCTCAACATATTTGGATAGCAGCATGCCCTGGCCGAGCACGAAGACGAGCATCAGGCCCATGCCGCCGAACAGTTTGAAATTGACCCAGATATCGGTCGGGAAATTGAAGGCGATGACCAGATTGAGCACGCCCATGACCAGGAAAAAGCCTATCCAGGCCAGGCTGAGCTTGCCCCAGATCGGTTCGGGCAAGGTCAGCTGTTCGCCGAGCATGGCCTTGATGGGGTTCTTTTTGAGGATCAGGGCGCTGAAGGCCATGCTGCCGGCGAATACCCAGTAAAGGATGGTCGGTTTCCACTTGATGAAGGCTTCGTTCTGGAAGGCCAGGGTCATGCCGCCGAAGACGACGACGAGGACCAGACTGATCCAGAGCATCTTGTCCACCTTGCCGTGGCGAAAGTGCACCCAGATGATCTGAGCGACGGTGGCGGCGATGACGACGACGGTAGCGAGCAGGATCGGCGCCATCTTGATGTCGTCGGGGACGAAGCCAAGCAGCGAGCCCATCCAGCTGGCCGCGAGTTCAGGGCTCTTTTCCGCGTACTTGAAAGTGGCGAAAAAGAGGATGACGGGGAAGAGGTCGAAGAGCAGTTTCATGGCGGGGCATTATATACTGCCGAAAACTACTGAACCGCAAGCAAGAGAGCTCATGCATACCGTCCTGATCATCGATGACAGTGACATCAACCTGACACTGATCAAGGCGCTGGTGCTCAAACTGGGCGACTGCAGCCCGATCCTTTTCGACAAGCCCATCGCCGCTCTTGAATGGTGCCGCGAGAATGTACCCGATCTGGTCATTGTCGATTACATGATGCCTGATATGGACGGCCTGCGTTTCATCAGTGCTTTCCGTGCCCTGCACGGGCGGAACGAGATTCCGGTGCTGATGATCACGGCCAACGATCAAAAGGACATTCGCTACGATGCCCTGCTCGGTGGCGCCAATGATTTCCTGACCAAGCCGATCGATCGCATCGAATTTTCGGCCCGGGCCCGCAACATGCTGTCGCTGCGCACCGGCCAGAAATTTCTGGCCGACCGCGCCGAGCATCTTTCGGCGCTGGTCGAGGCACGCACCGCAGAAATCCGCGAACGCGAAAAGGAGCTGATTTTCCGTATTTCGCGCGCTGCCGAATTTCGCGATCCGGAGACCGGGGCACACATCCAGCGCATGGCGCATTATTCGCAGATCATTGCCCAGGGCCTGGACCTTAGCCCCACCATCCAGAAACTGATGCTTGAAGCGGCGCCGATGCACGATGTGGGCAAGATCGGCATTCCGGACTACATCCTGCTCAAGCCGGGCAAGCTGACCCCGGAGGAGTTCGAGGTGATGAAGGGGCATTCGCGGATTGGCCATGAGCTGCTCAAGGACAGTCGTTCTGAAATCATGCGCGCCGGGGCGGAAGTGGCGATTTCACATCATGAGAAATATGATGGCAGCGGTTATCCATTGGGCCTGAAGGGCAACCAGATTCCGTTGTTCGGGCGCATTGTCGCCGTGGCCGATGTTTTCGATGCCCTGACTTCGGAGCGGCCGTATAAACGCGCCTGGTCGCTGGACGATGCCTGCAAGTTTCTTGAAGACGGGCGTGGCAAGCATTTCGACCCGTTGTGCATCGAAGCATTTCTGGCCGGTTGGGAACAAATTCTGGAAATTCGTCAGCGCTTCCGCGACGAGGAAATTCCGCAAATCTGAACGTATTGGCAACGAACTTTGCCTACGGCAACGGGCGTTGAATGGAGAAGAGGATGGCAACAGCTTTTGTTCTGGATCGAGCATCGATTCTCGAGCGCCTGGGTGGCGACGAGGATATTTATTCGATGATGGTCGACATGTATCTACAGGATGTGGACAACAACTGCACCGCCATCGCCTCGGCCTATGCTTCTGGTGACAGTCAGACCCTGCAGCGCGAAGCCCATACCATCAAGGGCTTGCTGGCGACTTTTTCGGATGAGGACGGAGCGGCTGAGGCCATGCTGGTCGAGAAGCAGGCAAGGAATGGCGAGATCGATGGTCTTGGCGATGCGGTGGCCGGCTTGCAACAGCGCTTGCGCGAAGTGGCGACGGTGCTAAGCGCCCGGTAATTGCAGGAAACCGGCGGCGCCGATGGCGCCTCCCTGCGGCCCATGCGGGACAACGCCGAGCAGTGGTGCCGCGATCAGTGTTTTTAAAGTGGCCAGGTTTTCATCGAAACGCGACATCTGCGGATCGATGCGGTTGGCCACCCAGCCGACCAGTTTCAGGCCCCGGTTGGCAATGGCTTCCGCCGTCAGTAGCGCATGGTTGATGCAGCCCAGCCGCATGCCGACGACCAGGATGACCGGCAGGGCAAGTTCGACCGCCAGATCGGCTGTGCCGTAGCCATCACCCAGCGGTACGCAAAATCCCCCGACGCCTTCGACAATGACCAGATCGGCTTGCTGTCGTGCCTGCTCGCAGGCCGCCTTGATCGGTTCGAATTCAATGCAGACATGCGCTTCTGCCGCCGCGATATGCGGGGCTATGGCCGGCTTGAAGCAATAAGGATTGATGATTTCACGCGGCAGTTCGATATTGCTGGCGGCGCGGATGGCTTCGACGTCATCGTTCAACCCCGCCGCATCGGTGCCGGCGGCAATCGGCTTCAGGCCGGCCGCCTTCAGGCCATCCAGCCCGGCTCGCTGGAGCAGGGCGCAGGTGATGAAGGTCTTGCCGATTTCGGTATCGGTGCCGGTTAGGAAGTAGGCTGGACTCATTTGCGGGCGTAGAGGTAAATCACATCGTAGGTTAGCGGCAGGCCGGCCGGAGTGCGGAGCTGTTCGCAGGCCGCCTCGGCTTGCTGGAAGCTGGAACGACTCATCAGGCTGGTGCGCCGGCCGTCGCCAAGCTGATTGGCCCCAATTGCCTTGACGGCACGGAGCAGCGTCTTGAAGTCGGCGTAGTGGGCGATTTCGGTGCTGCGTCTGATGTCGATGGCGGACAGCTCGGCGGCACTGGCCAGGCGCCGGATTTCGTCCGGGCTATGAAAGCTCAGGGTATGGCGGTGAGCGTCGACGTCGGCAAAGGCATGGCGCAATTCGTGGAAGGTGGCCGGGCCGAGGCTGGCCAGCGCAACAGCGCCATCAGGCCGCAAAGTGCGTCGCGCTTCATGCAGCGCAATCGCCAGATCGCACCATTGCACGGCGAGGCTGGACCAGTAGAGATCCAGGCTGTCGTCTGCCAGGGGCAGATGCTCCAGATCGCCGGCAACGCGACAGCAAGGGCTGGCCACGTGTTGCAGCATGCCCGGCGAGAGATCGAGGGCGACGGCATGGGCGTCCGGGAAGCGGGCCTGCAGGTCGGCCTGCGCATAGCCGGTGCCGCAGCCGGCATCGAGCAGACGGGCCGGGGTGATGTTCGGCAGGCCTTCAGCCAGTCGGGTGCAGATGCGGCGCTGGATGGCAGCGGCGTTATCGTAGGTCGGGGCGGCGCGTTCGAACGATTGCCGGATGCGCGCCTTGGAAGGTCGGGTTCCCGCCTTTGGTTTTATGGCACTAGTCATTCAGGAAGCGACGTACCGTGGCGAGGAAGTCGTCAGGTCGGGAGATGAAGGGGGCGTGGGCGCAGTCGTCGAAGACGGCCAGTTGGGCTCCGGGAATCAACGCTGCAAGTGCTTCGGCCGCACCGAGCGGCATCAGCGGGTCAGCTGCGCCATGGATGAGCAGGGTCGGCGCCTTGACCTGCGGGGCGATGTCGCGCAGATCGATGTCGCGTAGCCAGTTGAGGCCGGTGGCCAGGACCTCGGCGGCGGGGCGAGGATCAGCCAGCTGGAGCAGTTCGAGCGTGACGGCTTTGGCGCGGGCGTCGCCGCGATTGAAGCCACCGACGAAGCGCGGCAGCATGGCCTCGACATCGGCCGCGATGCCGGCGGCAAATTCGGCCAGCATCTCGGGGGCCATCGCATGCGGCCAGCCGTCGCGCTGGACGAAGGAAGTGGTGCCGGCCACCAGAACCAGCTTGCCAACCTTGTCCGGATGACGGGCCGCAACAGCCAGCGCCAGTTGGGCGCCGAGCGACCAGCCGGCCAGCGTTGTCCCGGGTTGCAGGCGAGCGGCAATGTCGTCAGCTGCGGCATAGAAATCAGCGATCAGCGGTGCGTTGCCATAACCGGGTAGGTCGAAGATCTCGCCCTCGAGGGCGTCGACGGTGGCTTTGACCGGCGTGCGGCCAACGCACCAGCCGGGCAGGAAAACAAGGGGAGCGCTCATGCGAGTTCTTTCAAGGCGGTGATCAATTGGGCGATGTCTGCTTCGGTATGGGCTGCGGACACTGAGATGCGCAGCCGGGCCGTACCTTTTGGGACCGTTGGCGGGCGAATGGCAGGCGCCCACAGACCGCGCTCCCACAAGGCTTTCGAGAGGGCAACAGCGGCGTCGTTGTCGCCGACGATCAGTGGCTGGATGGCGGTCAACGACGGCAGCAGTTTCAGTGGCAGGCCGGCCAAGCCGTCCCGTAGCTGCCCGATGCGGGCCATCAGGTTGGCGCGCAGGGCATCGCCGTTCCTGATCATCTGCAGACTTTTGGCGAGCGCACAGGCGATGGCCGGCGGCTGGGCGGTGGTGAAAATGTAGCTGCGACCCTTCTGCAGCAGGTATTCGATGGCCGTTTCGGAGCCGGCGACAAAAGCACCGCCGACGCCAGCCGCCTTGCCCAGCGTGCCCATCAACAGGATGCGCGGCGAGGCGGGCAGGTTGAAGTGGGCCAAACTGCCCTTGCCTTCGCGGCCGAGGACACCGAAACCGTGGGCGTCGTCGATGACCAGCCAGGCATCGTAGCGTTCGGCCAGCGCAAAGATCAGAGGCAGCGGCGCGAGGTCGCCATCCATGCTGAACACGGCATCGGTGACGATAATCTTGTGTGCTGCGGTGCTGGCGGCCAGCATCTTTTCCAGTGCCGCGACGTCGTTGTGCGGGTAGCGCTGGACATCGGCGCCATTCGCCTTGGCCAGTTGCATGGCGTCGATCAGTGAGGCGTGGTTCAGTTTGTCGGCAAACACTGCATCACCGCGGCCGGCCAGGGTCGGCGTTACGGCGAGGTTGGCCAGGTAGCCGGTGGAGAAGGTCAGGGCGCGCGGAAAACCGGTGAATTCGGCGATTTCCTTTTCAAGCTGCTCGTGCGGCCCGAGATGGCCGCTGACCAGATGCGAGGCACCGCTGCCAGCCCCCCATTTCAGGGCGCCGTCGGCCAGCGCCTGGGCGATGTCGGCATTGCCGGCCAGCCCGAGGTAGTCATTGCTGGCGAAATTCAGCACATTTTTGCCATCGACCGTGGCCATCCGGCCGCAAGGTGTATCCAGCACGCGGCGGCGGCGGGTCAGGCCGGCGGCGGCGATGTCGGCGAGTTCGGCAGTCAGGCGGGTTTCAATGCTCATCGGTCAAACCAGGGTGAAATGTTTGCGCCCGGGGAGGCGGTAGGTTTCAAAATCGGCGCGATCCAGCGTCCAGACTTTGGCGCAGCCGGTTTTGAGGGCGGCGACGACGAGAGAAGCATCGGCCAGATCCATCGGTCGGTCGGCGTAACGTTCGATCCAGTCGATGGCCGAAACCAACTCGTCACGGCCCAGCGGCATCAGTTCAAGTCCGCCGCGTTCGATCCAGTGATAGAGCGGCAAGGTGGCATTGATTGAATCTGCCAAGTGGGCAAACTCGGTGAGCACGGCCCAGGTGGTGAGCAGGCGGCCCCGATAGTTTTTGAGGTATTCCGAGCAGCTGCTGTGAAATTTGTCGCGTTTATTGGCGATGGCCACCAAGGGGCCGGTGTCGACGAGCAAAATTTCCATTATTCGGGCTGGCGTCCGTGTTTTTTGGCGATGGCGGCGCGGACGGTGTTACGGCTGTTTTCGGCCGAATCTTCATCCAGCGCGAGGACACCGACGAACCCCGCTTCGCAAGCTAGTTCATAGGGGGTTTTGAGCGGAGCCTCTGCGGTAAAGCGCTTCTCCAAAAGCTCTATGATTACCTCGGACTTGCTGCGACGGGTTTCCACGCAATAGCGGGCCAGTGCCTGCTCGAGACGCCGGGGAATGCGAACGGTAGTCGTCATGGCATGGCTCCGGGATGGGGTGTATTAACGGTAATACAAAGCCGGGGATTGTGCAAGTTGCCGCTTAAAGTGCTGCCGCTAGTGCGCCATTGATGGCGCGGGCCAGGTGGTCGATTTCCTCGTCGCCGATGATGTAAGGCGGCATCAGGTAGACGGTGTTGCCGATCGGGCGGATCAGCGCCTCACGATCCAGTGCGGCGCGGTAGAACTTGCGGGAGAAGTGCGGGTCGTCGGTGGCCACGTCGAAGGCGGCGATCATGCCGCGCTGGCGCAGGTGTCTGACTTGCGGGTGGTTGGCCAAGGGGGCAAGGGCGGCGCTGATTTTGGCTGATTTCTGGCGGTTGGCGGCCAGAACATCATCGGATTCGAAGATGTCGAGCGTCGCCAGTGCGGCACGGCAGGCCAGTGGGTTGCCGGTGTAGCTGTGCGAGTGCAGGAAGGCGCGGGCGACGGAGTCGTCGAGGAAGGCGTTGTAGATCGTGTCGCTGGACAGGACGATGGACAGCGGCAGGTAGCCGCCGGAGATGCCTTTCGACAGGCACATCAGGTCGGGGCGAATGCCGGCCTGCTCGTGGGCGAAGAAGGTGCCGGTGCGGCCACAGCCGACGGCGATTTCGTCGCAGATCAGGTGAACTTCGTAGCGGTCGCACAGTTGGCGGGCGAGGCGCAGGTATTCCGGGTCGTACATCGCCATGCCGGCGGCGCCTTGGACCAGGGGTTCGACGATCAGGGCGGCGATGTGTTCGCCGTGCTTTTCGAGGTGAGCCTCAAGTCCGGCCGCCGCGCGGCGGGCTACGTCGGCCGGTGATTCGCCGGTTTCGGCCAGGCGGAAATCGGGCGAGGGAATGACTGTTGCAGCGCGCACCAGCGGCGCGTAGGCATCCTTGAAAATGGCAACGTCGGTGACGGCCAGCGCGCCGACTGTTTCACCGTGGTAGCTGCCTTGCAGGCAAAGGAATCGAGCCTTGCCGGGCCGGCCGACATTGCGCCAGTAGTGGAAGCTCATTTTCAGCGCAATCTCGGTGGCCGAGGCGCCGTCCGAGGCGTAGAAGGCGTGGCCGAGGGCGCCGCCGGTCAAGGCCGATAAACGCTCGGAAAGCTCGACCACCGGCTGGTGCGTGAAACCGGCCAGCATGACGTGTTCGAGGGTTTCGAGTTGGTCTTTCAGTGCCGCGTTGATGCGCGGATTGGCGTGGCCGAACAGGTTGGTCCACCATGAGCTGATGCCGTCGAGGTAGCGCTTGCCGTCGAAATCGTAGAGCCAGGCGCCCTTGCCGCTGGCAATGGGAATCAGCGGCAGATGGCCGGGCGAGGCCGTCTGGGCATGGTGCTGCATCTGCGTGCACGGGTGCCAGACGGCGGCCTGGCTGCGGGCCAGCCAGTCGGCGTTGGAGGATTGGGTCATGGTTTCAATTCGTCATGCCCGCGACGGCAGGAATCCAGTCGTCCGGAATCCCTGGATTCCCGCCTGCGCGGGAATGACGGAGCCGTGGGAATGACGGGGTTGGAGCCATCAATGCAGGACTTGCGAGTTGGCGGTGGGCTGTTCCGGCATTTCGGCGTGCACCAGTTCGGCTTCGCGGTTGGGGAAGAGCGGGGCGCCACAGTCGTCGCAGAATTCCATCGGGAAATGATGGTCGAGGAAGAGCACTTCCTTGACACCGGTTTCGCGCAGCACGGCTTCGATCTCGCCGGCCGCATCGGTGGCTTCGTCTTCGGCGCCGAGCAGCGGCCAGACGATGCCGTGGTAGATCTCGTCGCCGGTCGTCGGGCCGAGGCTGACGCGGTATTCCTCCATCCGGCGGTCGTAGCAGGGGCCGACGACAGCGCGGATGTCGGCTGGCATCAGGCCGAGCATGGTCTGCAGGAAGGCGACCGAGGCCTTCAGCGAATAGGGGCGGGACAGGCGGTCGGCATTGCGGCAGGCGGCGTGGTAGGAGTCTGCGAGCAGCGGTTGCCAGGCGCAGCCGGTGAGCAGCGGTTCGAGGTTCGGGCTGCCTTGCTTGATCCAATCCTTGAGCGAGGCTTCGCGGTTGCCATCTGCCTCGTTCCAGCGGAATAGCGGCTTGCCGTGAGGCACGGCGATGGCGCCGACGATGTAGCGGACATCGGACAGGAAACGGTTGGTTTCGGCCATGCCGGCCGTGTCGACGGCCAGATGGTTGCCGGCCAGCGCGGCTTCGCCCAGTTCGCGGGTCAGTTGCCAGGTGTCGCAGAAGCTGCGCGGCAACTGGTCGGGGCTGAACAGGAAATCGGCGATTGCCAGTCGGGCATCGCCGCCGAAAACATGGGCGCCGAGTTGCACGGCCAGCGCCTGCAGCGTGCTCTTGGGCAGCGGGCAGGCGGGGATGGAAAAGCGCGACCAGGCCAGCACCGGCGCGGCGAAGAGCTGGATGTCGAAGGTTTGGCCCAGGGCCTCCAGGCGATTGGTTTCAGCCCGCGATTCGACCATGTCGGCCAGTTCGTCATGGCCGCGCGGGTTGGCCTCGAACAGGCGGTCGAGGGCGGTATTGATGTCATCTTCGGCACCATTTTTCAACAGGCTGTCGACGACTTCGGCCAGTTGCGCTTCCCAGTAGGCGTCTTCCAGCTTGCCGCCGGATTCGGAAAGGCCGGCGGCCAGACGTTGCAGTTCGGCTGCGTCGCGGGAAAGACGGTCGCGTGAGCCAAAGCGGGTGCGTTTCATCGGTGTTCCAGAAAATTCAAAGATGAGATTTTACCAGCCGCTAAAATGGCGCACAGCACAAACCTCAGTTTCCCAAGAGTCACGACCATGCTTATTTTTCTCTCCCCCGCCAAATCGCTGGATTTCAAGACAGCACCGCATGTCGCCACCTTCACGCAGCCGGCGTATCTGAAGCAGTCGGAAACGCTGATCAAGCAATTGCGCAAGCTGTCGCCGGGCGACATCGCCAATTTGATGGACTTGTCCGATCCCTTGGCCTTGCTCAATTTCAACCGCTATGCCGACTGGTCGCTACCGTTTACGCCGGAAAACGCCAAGCAGGCCGTGCTCGCCTTCGACGGCGACGTGTACGACGGGCTGGCCGCGAAAACGCTATCGGCCGAAGACCTCGATTTCGCCCAGCAGCACGTCCGCATCCTCTCCGGGCTCTACGGCATCCTCAAACCGCTCGATCTGATGCAGCCTTACCGCCTTGAAATGGGCACCAAGTTTGCCAACAAGGCGGGCAAGGATCTCTATGCCTTCTGGGGCGAGCGTCTGCTTGATGCAATCAATGCCGAGTTGGCCGAGATGTCCCGACCGGTCGTGATCAACCTCGCTTCCGAGGAGTATTTCAAGGCTGCGGTCGGGCGCAAGATCAATGGCGAGGTGATTCAGCCGGTGTTCGAGGACTGGAAGAACGGCAAATACAAGATCATCAGCTTCTACGCCAAGCGGGCGCGGGGCTTGATGGCTCGCTACGTGGTGGACAACCGGCTGACCGAGCCGGATGGCTTGAAGGAATTCGACTACGATGGCTATGCTTTCGTGCCGGACGTTTCCGATGACAAAAGCTGGGTCTTCCGGCGCCGGGAAAACTGAGTCAGGGTGATCATTCAAGGGGCGAACATGAAGCTTTATCCAAATCTGCTTTGCATGGGTCTGCTTGCAGCTCTGGCGGCGGCACCTGGCGAGATCATCGTTGGCGCAGCCTGTGCCGACGAGGCTACGACCCTCGACGTCAAGGACGGCTGGTTCGAGCAGTTGGTCGATACTGATTTCGTGGCCCAATATGCCGTGCTGCCCAAGCCGGATGGCGTCCAGATCATCGATGCCCGTGCGACAGCGCGTCGCTTCGCTCCGGGGCACATCCCGACCGCGATGAATTTGCCGGAAAGGGAATTCGACAAGCTGGTCGATCGCTTGCCCGGGGATAAGGGAATCTTGCTGATTTTTTATTGCGACGGCGTCGAGTGCATGCTGAGTCACAACGCAGCCTTCAAGGCCGAAGAGCGCGGCTACACCAACATCAAGGTCTATGCTGCCGGCTATCCGGGCTGGATCAAGAGCGGCCACATGGGTAGCGTATCGATTCCATTCCTGAAAAAACAACTCGACGAAGGCCTGCCGTTGACGCTGATCGATTCGCGTCCGAAAGAGCGCCAATACGACAAGGGCCATATTCCGGGCGCCATCAGTCTGCCGGATGCAGATTTCGAGAAGATGCGCGATCGCTTGCCGGCCGACAAGGACAGACCTTTGTATTTCTACTGCGAGGGTTCGGCTTCCAGCTTGAGTTTCGATTCGGCCGAAAAGGCCGTCAAGCTCGGCTACAAGCAGGTCAAGCTTGTCTCGGACGGCTACCCGGGCTGGGTCAAACTTTATGGACCCGGGCCGGGCGTGGTAGCCGGGTCAAACCGATGATCCAGACCTCGGCTGAGTAGGGGGCAATGGTCCCGTATTTCCGGTTGATGTTTTTCCAGGCGCCAGCCATTTCAGCAGGGTCGAAAAGAACATGTGTGGCTCGACGGGCTTGCTCATGAAGTCGTTCATGCCGGCAAGCTGGCATTGGGCGCGGTCTTCGGAGAAGGCGTTGGCGGTCATGGCGATGATCGGGACTGCCGAATAGGCGGGTAGCGCACGAATCAGGCGGGTGGCCTGCAGGCCGTCCATGACCGGCATTTGCATATCCATCAGGATGAGGTCGAATGCTCCGCTTTCGGCCATTTCAAGCGCTTCCTTGCCATCATTGGCTACTTTGACGTCGAGTCCCGCCTCTTCAAGAAATTCCCGGGCAATGGCCTGATTGATCGGCTCGTCCTCGACGAGCAGGATTTTTGCGCCAGCGTGTTCCCAGCGCAGGATTTGCTCCGGGCCTGCCTTTTTCCGGTTGGCCGGGGTGGGGGACAAGGCGAAATGCGCCGATAGCGCGTTCTTGAGAATCGAGTGATTGATCGGTTTGACCAGCACATCGGCAAATCCGGCAGCGCGCGCCGAAATGGCGATGCCGGTATCGCCGGAGGCGGTTACAAGCAGGCAGATCGGCGGGTGTTTCAGTGGCAGCTTCTGGATCTTGGCCAGGGTATCCATGCCGCCCTGGCCCGGCATCAGCAGGTCGAGCAGCAAAATGGAAAACGGGTCATTCTCGGCGTCGGCTTTCTCGATGGCGGCAATTGCCGCCGGTCCCGATACCACGGCTTCCGGCGACAGGCCTAGTTGGCGGAGTAGGTGGCAATGCACCATCTGCGTGATTTGCAGGTCGTCTGCCACCAGGGCGCGCAGTCCGGCCAATTCGGTCGATAGCGGGCTAGGCTCCTGATGGGCCTTGCCCAGGCGGGCAGTCAGCCAGAAGGTGCTGCCTTTGCCCGGTGTGCTGCTGGCTCCTGCTTCACCACCCATCAAGGTGGCGATATGTCTCGAAATTGCCAAGCCCAGACCAGTGCCACTAAAGCCCCGCGTGCTTGATGTGTCGACCTGCTCGAAGGCGGAGAACAGGCGACCGAGGTGCTCGGGGGGGATGCCGATACCGGAATCCTCGACTTCAAAGCGGACAAGCACATCCGTGGCAGTCTCTTCGGCGATTTTGCCGCGCAGTACGATCGAACCTCTTTCGGTAAATTTGACGGCATTGCCGAGGTAATTCAACAACGCCTGACCCAGCCGGGTTACGTCACCATTCAGCAGTGGCGGCAGGTCGCCGGCATCGACGACGAGTTCGATGCCTTTGGCCTGGGCGCGGAGTACCACGATGTTGCAAATGCGCTGCAGCATTTCCTCCGGCGAGAAATTTTCGTTTTCCAGTTCCACCTTGCCGGCTTCAATCTTGGAAAGGTCGAGAATGTCGTTGATTACCGATAGCAGATGATCGGCAGCACCGGCAATGCGGGCCAGTTTTTCACCCTGGGCCGGTGTCACCTTGTCGCGCCTGAGAATGTGGGTCAGGCCGATGATGGCATTCATCGGCGTTCGTATTTCGTGGCTCATGTTGGCCAGGAAATTACTTTTCGCCTGACTGGCGGCTTCGGAACGATCGGCTTGTTCAGCCAACCGGCCGTTCAACTTCTCGATTTCCCAGGATCGCCGCTCGGCAAGGCGGATCAGCACGATGAGTGCGACGCCGAAGGCCAGCCAGCTGATGCCATAGATCCAGGCCTTGCGCTCCCAGTCCTTGAGAAAATCTTTCGGGGCAACGCCCAGCGAGATGACCAGAGGCAAGGTCTCCAGCCGGCGATAGCCATACAGCCGTTCCATTCCGTCGGCACGGGAGACCGCCTGGTATGAACCGATGCTTTCCCCTTTGTCGAATCCGGCCTTGATCTCCGTCAGGTCGAAAGGCTTGCCGAGCAGTGCATCCAGGATGGGGTAGCGTGCAACCAGGCGAAAATCGTTGGAAAACATGGCAATCGAACCGTTTTCGCCGATGTCGATCGATTTGAAGGCGTTCTGGAAATAGTCGGCGCGCATCGCCGTCTGGACGATGCCGGCAAAGCGGCCATCCGGGTGGTTGATGCGACGGCTCAGCGTGAATAGCCATTTACCCGTGAATCTGGACAGTATCGGCTCCGAAATGACTAGGCCTGCCGTTGGATTGGCTTTCTGTTTCAGGAAGTAGGCGCGGTCACCCACGTTCACTTCGGGCAGTGTCGCCGAATCGGCGGCGCTGAAAATGACTCGCCCCTTGGCATCAATGACGCGAAGGCTTTCATCCTGTGTTTCGGGAACAACCGCCTCGCGCCGCAGCAGATCCCGGTTGGCCTTCAAAACATCACGCCACGCCGCGCCGGTGACAATGGGCGTGTATTCATGGACCGCCTCGCGCAGCACGATGTCGATTTTTTCACCGCTTGCCGTGAACTGCCTTTCCAGCACGCCGGTCAGGTTCTCGGAGTCGCGTTGAACGCTGGCGTATTCGCGCTTGTACGAGTTGTACAGGTCGTATCCCAACAGCGCGGTCAGACTGGAAAACACCAGCATTGCAGCAAGCCAGACGGTGGAAACCGCGGCCGGTTTTCTGTTGCTTCGGTGCAATTCTGATTGCTTGGCCATGATGTAGCTGCTGCGTTGAAATAGTGTCAAAACGGGGGGCAGTGTCTGGCGACAAAAAGCGCTAAATGTGAGCTAAATGCCATTAGTGTATGCCGGTGACTGACGATAACATACCATCCGCATTATGCTGATTACTTGTTCAGGGATTGTTATTGATTTGTCTGTCACCCGGTTTGGGGTGCAGCAAGCCGGCGACTCAAGGGCCGACTGGCGCGCTGTCAGCCCAGCGCCTGCAAGACCTGGCGGATTTTGGCCAGTTCGCTGAGCAATAGCTCGACCTCGGCTGAAACGTCGGTGGCCGTTGGGTCTTTAAGTTTCATTTCGAGGTTCAAGGCACGTTCGCCAAGCCCGTCAATACCAAGACTGAGGGCGATGCCCTTGACCGAGTGCGCCAGGCGAATGGCTTCCGGGCGATTGCCGTCGTCCAGGGCCGCCCGAAGCTCGGCCGACAGGGCGGCACCATGGGTATCGCGGAACTTGATGAGCATCCGGCAGTAAAAATCGGCCTTGTTGCGAACTCGCATCAGCCCGCCGGCGACATCGATGCCGGGCAGTTCCGGCAATTTGGTGGTTTCGGGGCGTGGTGCCGGCGTGGCCGCGTTGGGGGGCGGCGGCAATGGTGCGGGCCGCTCCGGCATGGGCGGTACGGCGCCCAGTGAAAGCTGGTCGGCGATGACGCGGAGCAGCTTTTCGAGATTGACCGGCTTCGTGACGTAAGCGTTCATGCCGGCGGCGAGGCATTGCTCGCGATCGTGATCGAGCGCACCGGCGGTCAGGGCAATGATCGGCAGCGTGGCGTATTGCGGCTGGGCGCGAAGCTGGCGGGTCGCGGTGAAGCCGTCCATGATCGGCATCTGGCAGTCCATCAGAACCAGGTCGGGCTTTTTCTGGTGGATCGCGACGATCGCCTCTCGGCCATTGCTGGCGAGGCGGA
The DNA here is from genome assembly GCF_020510625.1 of Ferribacterium limneticum. NCBI lineage: Bacteria > Pseudomonadati > Pseudomonadota > Betaproteobacteria > Rhodocyclales > Azonexaceae > Ferribacterium > Ferribacterium limneticum. The sequence continues at coordinate 1,416,254 of NZ_CP075191.1, forward strand.
TATTGAGGCCGGCGGTGGCGAATAGTTCGCGCATCAGGTCTCGATTGAGCTCGATATCGTCGACCACCAGAATATCGGTGTTGCTGAGCAGCGCGATGCCGGAGAGATCAAGGGCCGGTGCCGCCAAAGCCTGCATGGCAATTTCCGGCAGGTTTAGTGGACGGGCGATGGCGGCGTAAAGGTGGCGCACGCTGGATGGCTTGAGCAGCAGTGCATCGGCTGGCTGGTCGCGGAGGATGCTGGCGTCTGACGTTTTCTGGGCGCTCATCAGAATCAGCGGCGGTGCCTGCGTGCCCAACATGCTGCGGATGGCCTTGACGGTTTCCAAGCCATCCATGCCAACGGGCAGGTGCCAGTCGACCAGTACCGCGAGGTAGTGGGTGCCCGGTCGAGTCAGTGCGGTCAGTGCAGACTCGCCCGATGGGCAGGTTTCGGTTTGCAGGCCGAGTTGGCGGCACTGGGTGGCCAGAGTCCTGGCCGCGACCGGGTTGTCGTCGACGATGAGCAGGGTGCGTCCGGCATGTGGGGCCAGATGGCTGCGCAGCTGGTCCAGCAGCAAGGGCGCATCGGGGGCGTTGTCGAGACGGACCGTGAAGTGGAAGGTGCTGCCTTTGCCGGCCTCGCTCTCCAGCCAGATGCGGCCGTCCATCAGTTCGACCAAGCGCTTGGAAATCACCAGCCCCAGGCCGGATCCGCCAAAGCGCCGGGTGGTGGAGGTATCCGCCTGGCTGAAGGCAGAAAAGAGCATGTCCTGCTGGGCCTGCGAAATGCCGATGCCCTCGTCGGTGACCGAGAAGTGCAGCAAGCTGCCGCTGCGCTCGGTGCTTTCGAGCGAGCAGCCAAGAAGGATGCTGCCCTTGTCCGAGAACTTGATGGCGTTGCCGAGCAGATTGATGATTATCTGCTTGAGGCGCAGCGGGTCGCCGACGAAACTGCGGGTGGCCTCGGCGGCAATATCGACGCAGAGTTCCAGGTTTTTTTCTTCGATCCGGCCGATCAAAAGGTCGCTGATTTCTTCCAGTAGGACTGGCAGCTCGAAGCTTAGTTTTTCGATACTGAGCTTGCCGGCCTCGATACGCGAGAAGTCGAGAATGTCATTGATGATGCCGAGCAGATGGTCGGCCGCCAGCCGGATCTTGCTCAGATACTGATTTTGCTGAGGGTTGAGCGGCGTCAGCAGGCAGATGTCGGAAAGCCCGAGAATGGCGTTGAGCGGGGTGCGCACTTCGTGCGACATGTTGGACAGGAAATCGCTCTTGGCGCGACTGGCGTCTTCTGCCTGCTCCTTGGCTAGGCGCAGGTCGCGGGTCTGTTCTTCGACCATCGCGGCGAGGTTGTCGCGGTGATTGCGCAGCTCTTCGGCCGTTTCGTGCAACTGACGTTCGTTGTTGCGCAAGGCTTTTTCGCGCGCCTTGAGCACCGAGATGTTGGTCGAAATGACAATGGCGCCTTCCAGTTTGCCGGCTTGGCTATGGATCAGGCTGGCGTGGACCAGGTAGGGCACGCTGCCTTCGGTGTCATGGTCCGATGTCGCATCGGCGCGTCGGAAGTTGAGCTCGGCGACGAAGTGTCCGCCCGCGGCGCGGATGGCATTGAGCAGTAGCGGCGGTTTTGCGCCGGCCGGCAACAAGGCGCGCAGGGCGTTCTGGCTGGCGAGCAGGAGGCAATCTTCAAAATATCCTTTGACCAGGGATTCCGGGGTGTAGCCGAGTTCGATTTCAAGCAGTCGGTTAACCCGGGTGACTCGTCCGTCCGGCCCGAGCATGACGATGATTTCGGCCATCGTGTCGATGGCACGATCAACCGTGCCTTGCAGTCGGGCGAGTTCCTGAGAGCGGTAGCGCAGTTCGTCCTTCTGGTTTTCCTGCTCGCTGATCAGCTGGTCGAGTGCCTCGGTGCATTTGGTCAGTTCTGCTTCCAGCGCCTGGTTGGCCTGCCGCAACATGTCCAGTTCGTTAACCAGTTCATCGGGATCATGTCCGGCCATCGCGGCACAACAGTTCTGGATGAGCTCGATAGCCTCGCTCACTGCGGCGGCAACTTCCAGCGAGAGCCCCGGGGAAAAGCTTTTAACCGCGCCGATTTCGACCGCGATGATCTTGATGAGCGGCGGTTTGGTGATCATCTCGCGCACGGCTGCCAACAGATAACCCACCCCGGCACCATGTCCGCCGCTGCCCGCATTTTCAACCGGCACCTGATGTGGGCTGAGTTCGTGCAGCGTGCCTGGGCGCTCTCCGGCCATCGCGTCGATGATGATGAGATTGGTGCAGTCTTCGAACAGGTGCAAGGCATCGAGGCCGCGGGTGCCGCAGTCGACGACCTCTACGCCAGGCGGCAGCGCCTTCCGCCGCAATGCCAGGCCGACGGTCGGGCCGAAGCCGTCGTCGCCGTGCAAGGGGTTGCCGAAGCAGAGGATGCGCAGCCGCTTTTGTTCAGACATTGAAATGCGTTTTTTTCTGGCTGCCGATGAAATGGACGGTGCACACCAGGCACGGGTCATGGGAGCGGACGATATGGCCGATCTCGACCGGGTTTTCCGGGTCGGGTACCTTCAGGCCGATGATGCTGCTTTCCCAGTGGCCATGCTGGCCGCTGCTGTCGCGTGGTGAGGCATTCCAGGCGGTGGGGGTGACGATCTGATACCTTTCGATGACACCGTTCCGGATTCTCACCCAATGGCCCAGCGCACCGCGTGCCGCTTCGACCATGCCGTAGCTTTCGCCATCCGGCCAGACATCGATCCCGGGATCGATAAAATGCGGCTCGTTGATCAGGGGCTTCAGCGATTTGAGCGTCCCGTCCATCGAGTTCAGCAGCCAGCCGGCTCGGCGCAGGCGGGCGAACTGGCGTAGCCAGGTATTGTCGCCTTCACTGGCCAGCAGGTCGGTAATCAGCGGGTCGCCGGCGATGCGCAACTCGGCCAGCGGGCCAGTCTGCACCACCTTGTCACCGTAGCGCGGGGCCTTGGCCCAGGTGTAGCGGTCGGTGCCCGGCTGGTGATCGGGGATGGTTTCGCCTTGCCACGGATGCTTGCCGCCGGGGTAGTCGAGGAACCAGCTGTGGCGCACATGCTCGTTGATCTGCAGGTGGTCGAGAGGCTCGATCTGCCGGGTGTCGGCATTGAAGAAGCCGGCCGGCAATTCGCTGCCGCTGCCATCGGGCCGGTGATTGACGCCGTAGCTGAGCAGGTGGCCAGTGCCGCGGCCCAGCTGGTGCAGGCCGATGTCGCGGGCAAAGCGGGTAAACAGGCCGGACGCACTGCGTTCGCGGGCCGGGCTGGCGGCCAGCCAGCGGAAGAGGGCGGCGCCGCTGTCGAGAGCCAGCCATTCATCGAGATCGCCACCGATCACCGTTTGCTCGAACCACTCGCGCACCGTCGCCAGCGTATCGCGGGAATCGAGCAGCCGACGGTTGTTGGCCGGCTGGGTGATGCCGCCCGGCAACATGTAGGTCGAATGGGGCCATTGCCCGCCAAAAATGGCGACGATGCCAACCAGTTCGCGCGTGCTTTTCAGGCAACCGCGCACCACACTGCCCTTGAGTGGCGCAAAGGCCTCACTCAGTTCGCCAGCCAGCGGATGGCTGCCATAGATCGGGTTGCAGAAGTCCGGCGTAAAAAACAGGAAGGTCTGACGCAGATCGCTTTGCAGCGTTTCCGCCATCAGGCACAGGTTGCGCACATGCACGGCATGGGCCGGCGGGGTAATGCCGGCGATCTGTTCCAGTGCCAGGGTGGCGGCGTAGAGATGGGCGGTGCCGCAGATGCCGCAGATCCGTGGTGTGATGACCAGCGAATCGCGTGGCGCACGGCCGATCATGATCTGCTCGAAGCCGCGATACAGGGTGCCGATGCACCGGGCATCGACGACGATGCCGTCTTCGAGATCAAGCTGGAATTCGAGATCGCCCTCGACGCGGTTGAGGTCGATGTCGACAGTAACGCGGCTCATGGTTCCATCTCACGCTTGACGACCCGCTCCGGCGCGGCAGCGCGGGCCAGATTCTTGTAGGCCATGTATTTGGCGCGGGCGACCCCGAGGGGCAGGAATTTGGGAACGACCCCGATCTTGGGCGTGACGAACAAATCGCGGTCGGATGGAAAATCGGGCGAGGTACAACCGAAGCAGGGGACGCCGGCGCGGGTCTTGCTGCTACGGCCGTTCCACAGTTCGGTATTGCACGGCGCTTCGGTCTGCGGGCCACGGCAGCCGAGGCTGAAGAACATGCAGGCGCGGCCGCCGAGGACGTCATCCTCGATGTCGTATTCGTGGTACTCGTTGCGCGTACAGCCCTGGTGCACGAGGCTGGCGAAGAAGGCAGATGGGCGATTGAGCGCATCCAGTTTCAGCGGCTCGTTCTCGGCCAGCATGGCGAGCACCTTGGTGATGGTGTTCGGGTGGGCCGGGCAGCCCGCAACGTTGATCACCGGCAGGCCGCTGCGCGAACGCCAGTCTGGCCCAAGCAGCCCGCCCGGTTCGTCTTTCATGAATTGCAGGCCGGTGCAATCTGTCGGGTTCGGGCCGGCGGCATGAACGCCACCAAAGGCAGCACAGGTGCCCATCGCCACGACGTGCGTGGCCAGTGGGGCGAGTTGCCGGACGATGTCGATTTTGGCCTGGCCCTTCCAGGTGTCGTAGAGGCCGCTGCCGTTCGGGCCGATCATCAAACTGCCTTCGATACACAGGATGTCGAGCTTTTCCCGGCCGCTGGTAACGGCCTCAAGGACATCACCGAATCGTCGTTCGGCCGTCAGCGACGGGTGCCAGAGAAAATTGATGCCATATTGCTGGGTCAGGTTTTCGACGCTGGGTCGGTCGGCGCACAGCAAGGCCATCGTATCGCCGCTGCAGGCGCCGGTTTGCATCCAGACGATATTGGCCATCATCTCTCCTGAGCCCTGCAAGTGCTGAGGGGCTGTGTCCTGAAAATGGGCGCTTACATTTATTAGCAAGCGTTGTTATTGTTGTTAATTTTAGCAAATAAAGTTTTGGTGCAACAGTGCTTTTTTCTCCTGGCTATTCCATCTCACCGGCAATCAACTTTGCCGCAACCGCCGGAAGAACAATCTGGAAAGCCAGTGTAGTCCGGCCACGCAACTTTAGTAGTGCTTTGTCCTTGCTGACAAGGACATGGGCCTTGCAGCGGGCGGAAAGTTCGAGAAATTTCTGATCGTCGCGATCCTTGCAGCGGGGCAGGGGCGGGGCTTCGCCTTCGGGAACGATTTGGACTAGGCTGCTGTAGTGGGCATAGCGCTCACGGATCATTTCCGGCGTCTGCTTGAGCTGCGGATAGGTCAGCACCCGTTGCAGTTCATCGAGCGTTCGCAGATCGGCAAAGCACTCGATTTGTCCGGCCTCCAGTGCAGCCATGATCGGCACGGCATCGGTATTGCCCCAGTGGAAGAGATCAAGGACGACGTTGGTATCGAGAACGAAGCGCAGCATGAGGCGGATTATAATGCGCGCCTCTCCAGCACAGCCTCGAAAGCAACACGATGTCCCGCATTCTTCTTGCCCCGATGGAAGGGCTCGCCGACGATTTGTTGCGCGGCGTGCTAACCGACATCGGCGGTTACGACTGGGGCATTTGCGAGTTTGTCCGGGTTTCCAACACGCTTCTGCCAACCAAGACCTACGAGCGGATTTGTCCGGAACTGCTGAATGGTGGCAAGACCCGAACGGGCACGCCGATGCGCGTGCAACTGCTCGGTTCCGACCCGCATTTCATGGCTGAAAACGCTCGCCGGCTGGTGACGCTCAATCCGGCTGGTATCGACATCAATTTTGGTTGTCCGGCACCCACCGTGTTTCGTCATCGTGGTGGTTCGGCCCTGCTCGGTGAGCCGGAACTGTTGAATGAAATTACCAGTGCAGTGCGTGCCGTGGTGCCGGCCCACATTCCTTTCACCGCCAAGATGCGTCTTGGCATCGACGACACCAGCCGGGCCATCGATTGCGCCCAGGCGCTGCAAGCCGCCGGCATCAATGAACTGATCGTGCATGGCCGGACGAAAACGGACGGCTACCGTCCGCCGGCACGCTGGGAGTGGATCGACAAGGTTCGCGACGCCATCCACATTCCGCTGATTGCCAATGGTGAGGTGTGGACCCTTGAGGATTTCCGCAATTGTCAGCAGGCAACCGGCTGCGCCGACATCATGGTTGGCCGCGGTGCCGTGGCCGACCCGCTGTTGGCCCGGCGGGTGCGCGGCGAGGCTACCGGCGGTTGGCAGGAAATACTTCCCTCCGTGGCCACCTACTGGCTGGGCGTGCGCAAGAAAGTGGTACCGGTGCATGCCGGCGGCCGGCTCAAGCAGTGGCTGGCGATGATGCGGCGAAATTACCCCGAGGCCGAGGTGCTATACCAGCGTTTGCGGCCGATAAAGGGGGCGGCCGACATTGATGCGGCAATGATCGAAGAGGGCCTCGTGACCCAAGAGCAACTGGCGGCATGATGGACAGCCTGAACGAAGGAAACTCCCGCTTCATTTCCAGCGCCCAGGACGGTCCGCACCGCGATCTGGAAGCGCTCGTGCTGAAGCATATGGCGCATCCGTTTCAGAAACCGATCGCCGATTACAACCGCGACGCCTTGGCCGTGGCGCAGGCTGCCCGCGAGGCCTGGAATCCGCAGGCGCCACTGATTCTCGATGCCGGCTGCGGTGTCGGCTGGAGCACGCAGCGCATCGCCGAAACCTATCCCGATCATTTCGTGCTGGGTGTCGATCAATCGCTAGATCGCATCAGCCGCGGCAAGCCACTGCCCATGCCAGCCAATGCTCTGCTGCTGCGGGCCGATCTGGTTGATTTCTGGCGACTGCTGGCGGAAAGCGGGGTTCGTCTGGCCCGGCATTACAACCTCTACCCGAACCCGTGGCCAAAGATCGGCCATCTCGCCCGGCGCTGGCATGGCCATGCCGTATTCCCGGTCTGGCGCGAACTGGGCGGCGAACTGGAATGCCGCAGCAACTGGCGCATTTACATCGAGGAAATGGCCCTGGCGCTGAGCCTGCTTGCCGCTCAGCCGGTGGCTGCGGAATCGTATGCCACCGATGATCCGATGACACCCTTTGAAAAAAAATATCTCGCCTCCAGCCATGAGCTCTGGCGTTGCCGGATCAATCTGGGATGAGCGTGTGCCAGACCTGCGGCGCCTGCTGCGCCAGCTTTCGTGTCGACTTTCACCCGGTCGAACTGGCGGGTGGCCGCTTTGCCTGGGGGCAGGGCGTTCCCGTTGAAATGACGGTGCCGGTCACGCCAACCATCGTTCGTCTGTGTGGTACCGATGCCGCATCGCCGCGTTGCATCGCCCTCAACGGTGAAGTCGGGAAAAACGTCGGATGTGGGATCTATTATTCCCGGCCATCGCCATGCCGGGAATTCGATACCGAACATGCGGCGTGTACCAAGGCGCGTCAGCGTTTCGGTTTGCCGCCCCTGCCGGGTCAGCTGCCGGCAGAGGCGGGTACCTACAAGCCTTAGACGCGGAAGCGGCGGACGCTTTCCTTAAGGCCGTGCGACAGGCTGACCAGCATGTTCGAGCGCCTGCTTGATTCGGTAGATGCCCCATGTGTCTGGTCAATGCCCTGAGCGATCAACTCGATGCGTTGGGCGATGTCGGTGCTGGCCGCCGTTTGTTCGCGCAGCGCTTCGGCGATCAGCTCGACGGCCTTGCCAACGCGAATCGATGAGTCGTCCATCGTGCTCACCGCGTCACGCAGATCCTGGGTTCGGTTGGCGCTTTCGAGTGCGCCTTCCTTGGCCTTGTTCATCATGGCAAAGGCGGTATCGGTCGACTGCCGGACGCCACTGACGATACTGGAAATCTGTTCGGTCGATTTGGTAGTCAATTCCGCCAGCTTGCGGACCTCGTCGGCGACGACGGCAAAGCCGCGGCCCTGCTCGCCGGCGCGGGCAGCTTCGATAGCGGCATTGAGGGCGAGGAGATTGGTCTGGTCGGCAATCTCGCGGATGGTCTGCACGATACCGGTGATGTTGGTGACCTTGCCGGAGAGTTCCTCCATCGTCGTCGCCGCATCGGACATGCCGGAGGCAACCTGCTGAATGAGTGTTGTCGCCTGACCTACAACCGCCAGGCTTTCGTGCGCCTGCTTTTCAGAACGTTCGGAAAGGTCGCCGGCCTCGTTGGCGTTCTGTGACATGGCACTGATGCTGACGGTCAGCTCCTCAACCGCGGCAGCGATCGCCGACGTGGCGGCGCTTTGTTCCTCGGCTGTCTGTGCAAGGCGGGTCGCGTCAGCGCTCATGGCTTCGCTCTCGGTGACCACTGTGTCTGCGTTCGAGACCGTTTGCGAAATGAGTTGATGAATCTGCGCCTGCATGCTGCGCATGGCGGCCAGAATGCTGTTCTGGTCGCCCGGTTGAACATTCGGTACCTCGCTCAGGTCGCCCTCTGCGAAACGCTGCAGCATTGCCGCCGCATAACTTGGTTCGCCACCCACCTGGCGGAAAATGCCACGTCCGACCAGTGCCGTCATCAAGGCAACCAGCAAGAGACTGGCTACGCTGAGAACAATGGCGAAGGTGCGTGATTTGTTCAGTCCGTCGAGAAGTTCGGTCCGATCCCTGGTTGCAGCCTCTTCAGAGGTTTTGACCAAGTCAAGCAGGTTTTCGCGGACGGCGCGCCAGGCTGGCGTTTCCTTGCTGACCAGCAGGGCCTGAGCCTCTTCACGGTTGCCGGCCTTGATCAGATCGATGATCTGGGCTTGCAATGGTAGCCAGGTTTCGATCTCACTCTTCATTTTGTCGGCCTTGCCCGATGCGCCGGTGGCGGTGGAAATTAGCTGGATCAGCTTGCCGGATTCGGACTTGAATAGCTCATCGGCCTTGGCAAAGTTGTCGTAACCCTTCTTGTTGCTCGGGTCGAGCAGGACGTTGCGCAGAGCCTGGCCTTTTTGCAGGCCGTTGGCGTAGGCGGTGACCGCTGAATGCCGCACGGCGATCCGGTTATCGACAAAATCGTGCAGCAGCTTTTCGCTGCTGAACGCAAACCAGATGGATGAAAGCGCCAGAATTCCAACGCTCAAGGCACTGACGATACCGAGCAACCAGAGTCGCCCTTTGAGTGACAGTTTATTAAACACAAGATTCTCCGTGGTACGTGCTTGATTTTATGGGGCTTGACGCGCTGATCTTACAGGAAAATAGCTAGTGTTATTCACAATATCGCCATTTTTAAGCAATAAAAATGCCAGAAATGAATTATGTGACATCGATTTTTGAGCTTATTGCCGTTTGTTTGCTTGTTCCCATTACGGTCGCGTAAGTCTGTTGAGAATCTTCGGATAACGCATGGAAGTTATTGCCGGGAAATGTGCTTTTCTGTGTTGCCTAAGTTTTGTGCAACTGTCGGTTTTTGCTTTGTGCTTTGCAGCAACAGCTCTAGTCATTCAGGTGATATAACATATAAAATATATAAGACCCGCAAGTCACGGTGGCGAGCCGGTGTTTTTCGAACCAACAAGCCGTCGCCGTTGTCGTAAAATATTCGTTTCCCAGAGCAACCCTTTACGAAAGGAAGTCGCCGTGCTTGAAGCCTATCGCGCCCACGTAGCAGAGCGTGCAGCCCTCGGTATCCCGCCGCTGCCCCTGTCCAAGCAACAGACCACCGAACTGGTGGCCCTGCTGAAAAATCCCCCCGCTGGCGAAGAAGCCGCTCTGGTCGAGCTGATCACTTACCGCGTTCCGGCCGGCGTCGATGATGCCGCCAAGGTCAAGGCCGAATTCCTGGCCAAGGTTGCCAAGGGCGAAGAAGCCTGCGCCCTGATTTCCAAGGAAAAAGCCACCGAACTGCTCGGCACCATGCTCGGCGGTTACAACGTTAAGCCGCTGATCGATCTGCTCGGCTGCGCCACCTGCGGTAGCGTTGCCGCCGAAGGCCTGAAGAAGACCCTGCTGGTTTTCGACTTCTTCCACGATGTCGCCGAACTGGCCAAGGCTGGCAATCCCAACGCCAAGTCCGTGATGCAATCCTGGGCCGACGGCGAGTGGTTCACCTCGCGTCCGGAAGTCCCGGCCTCGCAAAAGCTGACCGTCTTCAAGGTTACTGGCGAAACCAACACCGACGACCTGTCGCCGGCACCGGATGCCTGGTCGCGTCCTGACATCCCGCTGCACGCCCTGGCCATGCTGAAGAACCCGCGTCCGGGTATCGAAGCCGACGAGCCGGGCACCCGTGGTCCGCTCAAGCAACTGGAAAAGCTGGCTGCCAAGGGCAACCTGATCGCCTACGTCGGTGACGTGGTTGGTACCGGTTCTTCCCGCAAGTCCGCCACCAACTCTGTGCTGTGGTTCACCGGTGAAGATATTCCGTTCGTCCCGAACAAGCGTTTCGGTGGCGTCTGCCTCGGTTCCAAGATCGCTCCGATCTTCTTCAACACGATGGAAGATGCTGGCGCCCTGCCGATCGAACTCGATTGCGGCCAGATGGACATGGGCGACGAGATCGAACTGCGTGTCGATGCCGCCACCGCCAAGGTCACCGCATTGAAGAACGGCACCGTCATCGCTGAATCGCAGCTGAAGACCGCCGTGATCATGGACGAAGTCCGTGCCGGCGGCCGTATCCCCCTGATCATCGGTCGCGGCCTGACCACCAAGGCCCGTGAATTCCTCGGCCTGCCGCAATCCACGCTGTTCCGCCTGCCGCAAAACCCGGCCGACGACGGCAAGGGCTACTCGCTGGCCCAGAAGATGGTCGGCAAGGCCTGCGGCGTGACCGGCATCCTGCCCGGCACCTACTGTGAGCCGAAGATGACCACCGTCGGTTCGCAAGACACCACCGGCCCGATGACGCGCGACGAACTGAAAGACCTGGCCTGCCTCGGCTTCTCCGCCGATCTGGTCATGCAGTCCTTCTGCCACACCGCCGCCTATCCGAAGCTGGTTGACGTCAAGATGCACCGCGAACTGCCGTCCTTCATCAGCACCCGCGGTGGCGTTGCGCTGCGTCCGGGCGACGGCGTCATCCATTCCTGGCTGAACCGCCTGCTGCTGCCGGATACCGTTGGTACCGGCGGCGACTCGCACACCCGTTTCCCGATCGGCATCTCCTTCCCGGCCGGTTCCGGCCTGGTCGCCTTCGCCGCCGCCACCGGCGTCATGCCGCTGGACATGCCGGAATCGGTGCTGGTCCGCTTCAAGGGCGAAATGCAGCCGGGCATCACGCTGCGTGACCTGGTCAACGCCATTCCGCTGTACGCCATCAAGGCTGGCCTGCTGACCGTCGAGAAGAAGGGCAAGAAGAACGTCTTCTCCGGCCGCATCCTCGAAATCGAAGGTCTGCCGAACCTCAAGGTCGAACAGGCTTTCGAACTGTCCGATGCTGCTGCCGAGCGTTCCGCTGCCGCCTGTGCCGTCGCCCTGAACAAGGAACCGATGGTCGAGTACATGCGTTCGAACATCACCCTGATGAAGTGGATGATCGCCGAAGGCTACCAGGATGCCCGCACCCTGAAGCGCCGCATCAACGCCATGGAAGACTGGATCGCCAACGGCACGTTGCTCAAGGCTGACGCCAACGCCCAGTACGCCGCTGTCATCGAAATTGATCTGGCCGAAGTCACCGAGCCGATCCTGGCCTGCCCGAACGATCCGGACGACGTCAAGATCCTGTCCGAAGTCGCCGGCGCCAAGATCGACGAAGTCTTCATCGGTTCCTGCATGACCAACATCGGCCACTTCCGTGCCGCCGGCAAGGTCCTCGAAGGCAAGTCGGACATCCCGACCCGCCTGTGGATTGCCCCGCCGACCAAGATGGATGCGCTGATTCTGACCGAAGAAGGCTACTACGGCGTCCTCGGCAAGTCCGGTGCGCGCATGGAAATGCCGGGCTGCTCGCTGTGCATGGGCAATCAGGCACAGATCCGCAAGGGCTCGACGGCGATCTCCACCTCCACCCGCAACTTCCCGAACCGCCTCGGCATCGACACCCAGGTCTACCTCGGTTCCGCCGAACTGGCCGCCATGTGCGCCCTGGCCGGCCGCATCGTGACGGTTCCGGAGTACATGGAGCAGATCAAGCTGGTCAACGCCAAGGCGGCCGAAGTCTACCGCTACATGAACTTCGACCAGATTCCTGAGTTTGTGGAACAGGCGGCTACGGTCGAGATGTAATTCGCGAACATCGGCGCTTCTAGAGCTTCGATGTCAGCAAGAACCCTCGTCGGGAAACCGGCGAGGGTTTTTATTTCGTGCTTGTCGTACTCTGCCTTTTGCAGGCATTTTGTGGCGCCAACTTAGGCGGTGTTTTCTGTTGCGTAGCCCCCCATCTGCGCTAGACTTCCTGCCCCGCCGTCCATGTGAGTCTGATGAAACGTCTTGCCGGTGTCCTTGTCCTGCTGTTGCTGGTTCTCCCGAATCTGGTTTGGGCCATGTCGGTGGCTTTCATCAATCCGGGAAAACCGGATGAGACGTACTGGCTGACAGTCACCAAAGCAATGGAAGCGGCAGCGCAAGACCTCGATATACGCTTCGAAGTCTATTACGCTGAGCGGCAGCATCCCAAGGTGTTCGAGTTTGCCCGCCAGATCGTTGCCCGTCCCGTTGCGGACCGACCGGATTACGTGGTGATCACCAATGATTATGCGACCGGGCCGGAGTTGTTGCGGCTGTTCGACGCTGCCGGGATCAAGACTTTTCTGGCCTTCAGCGGCATTTCCGAGGCAGTCGAGCGAGCGGTGACCGGTCGGCCACGGGAACATTTCAAGGGGTGGCTGGGCTCTCTCGAACCGCGGGCTCAGGACGCGGGTTATCTCACCGCCAAGGCACTGATCGAGCAGGGGCGCCGGGCTCAAGCTCAGGCGCCTGATGGCCGCTTGCACCTGTTGGCGATCAGCGGAGATCGATCGACGCCGACCTCGAATCGGCGGGGCGAGGGAATGCGCCGGGCGGTGGCCGAGGCCGGTGATGTCGTGCTCGACCAGGAGATTTTCTCCGGCTGGAACATGGCCAAGGCGGCCGAACAGAGTGAATGGCTGTTTCAGCGCTATCCGCTGGCCAGGCTGGTTTGGGCGGGAAATGACCAGATGGCTTTTGGCGCCATGCAGATATGGGAGAAACGCGGCGGCAAGCCGGGTAAGGATGCCTGGTTCAGTGCAGTGAATGCGTCTCCCGAAGCGATGGCTACCCTCAAGTCCGGCCGCCTGGCGGCGCTGGCTGGCGGACATTTCATTTGCGGGGCCTGGTCGCTGGTCATGCTTTATGACTACGATCATGGCCGGGACTTTGCAGAGGCCGAGGGTGTCGAGCTGAATCAGTCTATGTTCGCGCTGTTTACCCAGAAAGATGCGGATCGTTTTGTGGCGCGTTTTGGTCAGTTGCGCTTTGATCAGGTGAATTTTCGCCGCTTCAGCAAGGTGCTGAATCCGAAGTTGAAACGTTACGATTTCAATTTCCGGCAGCTGCTGGATTAAGGGCAAGGATTCGTGTGAGCCCGTCCCTGTTTCGACCGATCGCCACGACCCTGATCCGCACGGTATTTTTGTGGGCAACCTTGTGCGCCCTGGCCATTGGGTCTATCCAGGCGGCTTACTCCTACATTCATGTACAGGATCGCTTCGAGTTGGCCGTTCGGGAGATCGGCCAGACCAATGTGCCGCTGTTATCGGTCAGCATCTGGGACATTGAGCCTGAAGCGATTCGAAGGCAGCTCGAAGTGATCGCTGCCCGGCCGGAGATAGGCTACGTCAGTCTGACGGTGACCACGGGGCAGGTTTTTTCGGCCGGAGACAAAGGACTGGCGAAGAATCAGCCCCGGCGCTTTGATATTCCGCCGCCAGCCCGGCCGGTTGGCGTAATCGGCAATCTGGAGATATTCGAGAACCCCGCTGCGTTTTACCGAGAGCTTATTTACACGCTCGGTGTCGCTTCGCTAGGTTATGGGGTGCTGACGCTGCTGATCTGCATACTGATTGCCTACCTGCTGAAGCGCGATCTTGAACGTCCATTGCGCCAGGTCGCGCAGTTCGCCAGCGAACTGACCCCAAATCGTCTGACGATTCCGCTGGAATTGGCGCGTTCGCCTGGACATGGTCGGGATGAGATTGATCTGGTTGTCGAAGGTTTTTCCGTGCTGCAGTCCGGGATCAACAGCCACATCGCGAACCTGGACGAACAGGTCGCCCAGCGAACCGCCGAACTGGAAGCGGCACTGGCGTCCATCCATCGATTGTCGACGATTGACCCCTTGACCGGTTGCTTCAACCGTCGCCTCTTCAACGAGAGAATTCAGCAGGAACTTGATCGGGCGGTCCGCTATCAGCGCTCTCTGGCGGTGATTTTCTGCGATATCGATCACTTCAAACAGATTAATGACACTTGCGGGCATCTGCTCGGCGATCAGGTTCTTCAGGAAACTGCCGAGTGCTTCCGTCGGGAATTGCGAGGACATATCGACTGGGTGGCGCGCTACGGTGGCGAGGAGTTCGTCATCGTTCTTCCGGAAACCTCGCTGCCTGCCGCAGTTGCGACTGCCGAGCGCCTGCGTCTGGCCCTCTCTCCAAGCATGGTGATGCTGGTTCCGACCTTGACGGTGACGGCGAGCTTCGGTGTAACGCAGCACGTACCTGGCGAAACCGTCCAGGAACTGCTTCAGCGGGCCGACAAGCTGCTCTATGCGGCCAAGGCGGCCGGGCGAAATCAGACCTTGCCGAAGCTATGAATTGGTGCTTCCTCAGTGCCAAGGCCGATACTTTTTGAATTTCAATGAGCCCAATGATCATCGGGCGAACCGAAAATTTCCGGGGTTTCAGGCAACCGGGATTTTGGCCAGAAAGCTATCCAGTTGGTTAGCAAAGGCCTGTCGGTCGGCCTGACTGAAGGCATTGGGGCCGCCAGTTTGAACGCCGGCACTACGCAGATCTTCCATGAAGTTGCGCATGGTCAGGCGTTCCTGAATGTTGGCGGTGGTGTACATCTCGCCGCGTGGATTCAGGGCGTGGGCGCCGCGTGCTATGACCAGCGAGGCGAGCGGGATGTCGGCGGTGACGACGAGATCGCCGGCCGTTAGCTGATCGACGATGTGGGCATCGGCGACATCGAAGCCGCTCGGCACCTGGATGGCGCGGATGAACTTCGACGGCGGTGTGCGCAGCATCTGGTTAGCAACCAGGATGGTCTGGATCTGCCGACGCTCGGCGGCGCGAAAGATGATTTCCTTGATGACGCCAGGGCAGGCGTCGGCATCGACCCAGATTTGCATGCTATTTGGCCAGCGGTGCAAATTCGGCCGGCACCCAGGCGTAGCCCTTCGGCTCCTTGCGGACGTGGCCGATGCCCGGGAAGGGCAGGTGCATCCCGGCGACCATCAGCTTTTCGCGAGCAGCCTGGTGAAAGACACGTTTGCGGGCGATGACGGCTTGTTTCGGGTCGTTGTCGTATTCAAAGGCGACTTCCGGACGAGCGAATTGGACCGCATGGTTGTGCACCAGATCGCCGAGGATCAGCAGGCGCTGGTCACCGCTCTGGAACAGGTAGCTGGCATGGCCGGGGGTGTGGCCGTGCGTGTCGACGCTGGAAATGCCCGCCAGCAGTTCACGGTCGCTGTCGAAGGTCTTCCACTTGCCGCTGGCAAGGTAGGGGGCGGCGGCGTCGCGTGACATCTTGAAGAAGGGCTGGAAGTCCTTCGGCGCCTTGGCGGCGATTTCCTCGCTCAGCCAGAAATCATTGTCAGCCTTGGCGGACCAGATTTCGGCATTGGCGAAAACAGCCTTGCCTTCCGGTGTGACCAGGCCATTGACGTGGTCGCCGTGAAGGTGGGTGATGAGCACGGTGTCGACCTGTTCCGGTGCATAGCCGGCGGCTTTCAGGTTATCGACAATATTGCCCAGGCCAGGCCCGAACAGCTTGGCGGCACCGGCATCGACCAGTACCAGCTTGCTGCCGGTGTTGATCAGATAGGCGTTGACGGCGGTTTGAACCTTCGGCCCCTTGAGGAACTCACGGGCCAGCAGGCGCTGGATGTCGCGCTGCTGGATGTTTTTCAGCAATTTCTCGTCAAGATCAATGGCGCCGTCGTAGAGCGCGGTGACTTCAAAACTGCCGAGCATCATGCGGTAGTAGCCGGGAACTTGCGTTTTTTGCTGCGGAGCTTCGGCGCAGGCAAAACTCGAGGCTATTGCCAGTGCGGCGGCAAGGAGGAGGCGGCGGAAAAATCCATCAACACGTGATGAAACGGGGCTGGGCATGGGTGATCTCCTGGCAGGGGCGAAAGGGCGATGCATAAGGATGGCGAGCCGGAGGAGCAGGTCTTCGCCAGTTTTTCCGGAAGGCGAATATTGCCACGGACAGTTCAGTTGACAAACGCATCACTGCTGCCGTTTCATGGGCAGGCACCGGTTTCAGCAATTTGCCGTTCCGGTGAGTAGGGGCCGCTTTGGCGCCTGTCAGCCTGGAGATGCCAATGACCCCCAACCATTTTTTCGGCCGTATTCGTATGCTGGGCATTGCCTCTGTGCTGCTTGTGCAGGCCGCTTGGGTGTGTGCTCAGCTTCCTGACAAACTGCCGCCTAGCCCCGACTACCTTGGTGAAATACGCCGTACGCCGGATGGCAAATTGAGGGCGGTTGCCGAAGAGAAAAGGTTCGTGCGTTCGGCTGAAGCGGTAGCGACGATGATTGTCGGTCCCGGTGAAAAACTGACCACAATTACCGAGGCGGCCCGGCTCGCCAAGGATGGTGAGGTGATCGAGATACGGTCAGGCGATTACCGAGGTCAGCCGGTTGTCTGGACACAGAATAATCTGCTGATTCGTGGGGTCGGTGAGCGTCCGGTCATGCTGGCGGATGGCCTGAGCGCCGAGGGCAAGGCAATCTGGGTTGTGCGTGGCGGCAAGGTGGCAATCGAGAATATTGAATTTCGCGGTGCCCGGGTGGCCAGCCTGAACGGGGCGGGCATCCGCTTCGAGAAAGGGAGTCTGAGCATCCGATCCTGCGCCTTTTTCGACAATGAAATGGGCATCCTGACGGCCAATTTTCCAGAACTGAGTCTGGAGGTCATCGATAGTGAGTTCGGCGATGCGCCGCGCCACAAGGGGGATCTGCACCATCTGCTGTACGTCGGGGGGATTGGCAAGTTCGTGCTGCGTGGCAGCCGGTTTCGTAATGGCTACCTCGGACACCTGGTCAAATCACGGGCCCGCGAAAACCATATTCTTTACAACATGCTGGTCGATGGCGCTGGTGGCAAGGCCTCCTACGAACTGGAGTTTCCGAATGGTGGCCTTGCCTACGTGATCGGCAATACCATCGGCCAGAGTGCCGGCACCGATAATCCGAGCATCGTCGCCTATGGCGCCGAGGGGCCGCGCTGGTCTGATAATGCTTTGTATGTGGCCCACAATACGCTGATCAACGATGCGCCGGCCGGCAATTTCGTCAATGTACGCATCGACAAAATCGGGGGCGATCTCGAGGTCTGGCTGCTCAACAATCTGATGGTCGGCATTGGTGATCTGTTCAAGCCGGCACAGGGGCGGTTTGATGGCAACCGCTTGATGGCAAGGGGAGATTTGATCGAATCCAATGGCGTTCCCCTGCGACTGACCAATCTGTCACCGCTGCGTGGCGCGGTCCGACCGCCTGGCCAGGCAAGGGGTACTGAACTGCTGCCCGATGCAGAATTCCGTTTTCCGGTGGGCAGTCGCTCGATGCGACCAAGCAGCGCGTTGGCGCCGGGCGCTTTTCAGTAAGTACCGAAGGGCGGCTTCAGGCGGCCTTGTTGCCCATCAATTCACCCATCCGGATGGCGCGGGTCGGTGTCCATTCAGGGTTGAAGGCGAGGCTGTCTTTCGGGAAAAGCATGACGACTGTGGAGCCAAGCAGGAAGCGGCCCATTTCATCGCCTTTTTTCAGGCTGGGCGCGTTGTCACCATCGTAGCGCCATTCGCGGAGCACACCGGGGCGGGGTGGGTTGATCATGCCGTGCCAGACGGTGGCCATGCTGCCGACAATGGTGGCACCGACCAGCGTCAGTACGAAGGGACCGAACTCGGATTCGAAAACACAGACCACGCGCTCGTTGCGCGCAAACAGACCGGGAACGCCGCGCGCCGTGGTCGGATTGACCGAGAACAGCGCGCCGGGCACGTAGATCATGCGGGTCAGCCTGCCGTCGCAGGGCATGTGGATACGGTGGTAGTCGCGCGGGCTGAGGTAAAGCGTGGCGAAGCTGCCGCTCTCGAACTGCTCGGCCAGCTGGCGATCACCGCCGACCAGCGCCGTAGTCGAATAACTGTGCCCCTTGGCCTGGAATATCTGGTCGCGTTCGATAGCACCAAACTGGCTGATCGCACCGTCGACCGGGCAGATGAAATCGGCGTCGGCCTGCGAGCGGGCGCCGTCCTTCAATGGGCGGGTAAAGAACTCGTTGAAGCTCTTGTAGCTGGCGATCTCCGGATTGGCCGCTTCCGCCATATTCACGTTGTAGCGACCAACAAACCAGCGAATGACGCTGGTCGTCAGGCTGCCGGCTTCAGCCGAGGCCAGCTTGCCGGCCAGTGCGGTCAGCGCCTGTTTCGGAATCAGATATTGGGGCAGGACGGCGAGGCGGTCGGACACGGGCGAATTTCCAGGCAGAAAACCGGCAATTATACGGGGTCGACTGTCGGCGTTGCTTCGGACGCCAACGGAGCAGTCTGCTCGGCGAAGGCTGGAACGGCGTAGGAGGGCGCGGCAGTCCACCGTTCACGGCGCCACTTTTCGCGTTCGCCGTTGCCGCAGAAGGTCCAGGCGACCAGGCGACTTTGCTTCTGGCCCTGCGCCATCGGAATGATGCGCGACTCGACGACCTTGGCTTTTTTCAGCGCCGCTTCAATGTGCGGCAGGTTGTCGCCCTGCGAGAGCAGGCTGGTGAACCACATGACGCGCTTCGGGATGTTGCAGCTTTGCTCGATCATCAGTTTGACGAAGGCGCGTTCACCGCCGTTGCACCACAGTTCGCTACCGCCGCCGCCGAAGTTGAGGCGTGGCTCGGCGGCGCCGCGTTTGGCGCCCGGTTTGTTGAGGTTGTTCCATTTGCGCTGGCTGACTGCGTGAACGTCATCCGGCGAGTTATGGAAAGGCGGATTGCAGATCGACAGGTCAAAAACCTCGCCGGAGCGCAGCAGGCCGGTGAAAATGTTCTCCCAGACGGTCTGGTGACGCAGTTCGATGTCGCCGGCGAGTTCGGGGTTCTTGCCGATGATCGTGGCGGCATTGGCCAGCGCCGCTTCGTCGATATCGACGCCGAGGAAGGACCAGCCGTATTCGGCGTGGCCGATCAGCGGATAGACGAGATTGGCGCCGGTGCCGATGTCGAGCACGCGTACGCCGGGGCCGCTCGGGATGTTTTTCTTGTTGCAGGTAGCCAGCAGGTCGGCGACGCTGTGAATGTAATCGGCCCGGCCGGGAATCGGCGGGCACAGGTAGCCGGCCGGAATGTCCCAGCCTTTGACGCCGTAGTGGTGCATCAGGATCGCCCGGTTGAGCATCTTGACGGCAGTCGGATTGGCGAAGTCGATGCTGGCCGTGCCAGCCTGCGTCGTCTTGATGTGCTTGGATAGCGCAGCAGAAGTGGCTGCCAGGGCAGCGAAATCGTAGCCTTCGGCATTCTTGTTGCGGGGGTGCATGGCTTACTCGGACAGACGGCGGGGGGCGAAGTATCCCACGAATCAATGTTCCCTGCCGTCGATGCGCGGCTGCAGCAGCATCGGGACAGTGCGCCAGGCCAGGAGGCCGAATGCGACCAGCCAGCAGGTGGCTGAGAGGTAAATCCAGACCAGATAGCCGGCCGGCGCAATCTGCGGCGCAGCAATCCGTACGATCAACGCGCCAAGCATGATGTACAGGATGGCGCGATCGTGCCCTTCAAAGACCACCTTGCGCCCGGTGTGGCCCTTTGATATCCGGATGATCATGGCTGGAATGACGCAACCCATGGCACCGAAGGTGAAGAGATGGACGGATACCGAGCCGACCCAGACAAAACTCATCACATGGCCGAGCGCTTCGATCAAGAGTTGGCCAACGATGGCCAGATAGCCGACGTACATGATGCCGACATCGATGCGCCTGAAGGCCAGTTGCGGCTTCCAGTAGAAAAAGCGGATGGCGAGCAGCGTGGCGAGCAGTAGCGAAATTGCTGCGGTCAGCGCACGGGGAAGCACAAACTCGATGACGAGCAGCAGGCCGAGCAACTTGATCGCCATGTCCAGCACCGGGTGGCGCAGAATCTGGGCCTGAAAGGCGGCCTTCATGAACCCGGTCAGCGTTCGTTCCAGCATGACCAGAAAGGCCAGCCGGAAAAGCGCGATGGCCATGCTGTAGCCGGCCGTGAAGTCGCCGCCCGCCAGCATCAGGTATTTGGCGACAAGGAAGGCGGGTAACAGGACCATGAAGAAAGCGTTGTCGCGGTAGCTGTCTTGGTTGCGATGACGGATCAATGTCCACAGCAACATGGCGATGATGCTGCCCAGAAAAAGGTTGTTAACCAGCAGAAAAAGCGGCATCGACCAGGTGCCGCCAAAGCTCATGCCGATTCGTTCAATGATCCAGGCCGCGGCCAGCCACATTAACGCCAGGCCGTGATAACCGCGAATATTGACCCAGTTCTTGGTCGAGGTCAGCAGGAAGCCGCCGAGTACCGCCCAGCCGAAGCCGAAGAACATTTCGTGGGCGTGCCACTGTACCGAGGTGAATGGCGATTCCGGCGCCGGCAGGTGGCCGCTGAATATCAGCGCCCAGAGCACGGGCAGCAACATGCCGGCCAGGCAGGCCAGGGTAAAGAATGGACGGAAGCCGACCAGCCAGAGAGGATGATTTGAAACGTGCATGGCGAACCTGTTGCCGGGGTGGGGTATCTAAGTCGCAAGTTTAACGATACTCGGTGCCGACAAAATTGATTTATCCCCGGCTCGTCAAGCATCGGTCTTAACATTGGCGTAAAATTCTCACCTTGGCCGGGCGAGAGGGGATGCCGGCCGGTTTCCATAAGGATAATGATGAAGCGTGTGGATGATTTCCGCTTGCGGCTTGGCAAGCATGAACTGGTACCGATCATGGTCGGTGGCATGGGCGTCGATATATCGAGTGCCGATCTGGCTGTCGAGGTGGCGCGTCTGGGCGGTGTCGGCCATATTTCCGACGCAATGATCAAGACTGTCTCGGATCGCCGCTACAAGACCAAGTTCGTCAAGGAAAAGCTCGCGCTCTACAAATACAACGTCGAGAGCGAAGACAAATCACCGGTCCAGTTCGATCTCGGCAAGCTGGCAGAAGCTACCCGATTGCACGTCGAAGGATCCATGTCGCGCAAGAAGGGCGACGGCATGATCTTCATCAACTGCATGGAAAAGCTGACCATGAACGCGCCGAAAGAGACGCTCAAGGTTCGCATGACCGCGGCGATGGACGCCGGTATCGAAGGGATCACGCTGGCTGCCGGCCTGCACCTGGGGTCATTTGCGCTGATCGAGGATCACCCGCGTTTCCGTGATGTGCAGTTGGGCATCATTGTTTCCTCGGTGCGCGCCCTGCAACTTTTCCTGAAAAAGAATTTCCGTACCGGGCGCCTGCCTGATTACATCGTGGTCGAAGGTCCGCTGGCTGGCGGGCACCTCGGTTTTGGCATGGACTGGGCGCAGTATGATCTGGCGACTATCGTCGCTGAAGTCATCCAGTACCTGAAAAACGAAAATCTGGATATTCCGGTCATTCCGGCTGGCGGCATCTTCACCGGTTCCGATGCGAGCGCTTTCCTTGAGGCTGGCGCAGCAGCTGTCCAGGTGGCAACCCGGTTTACCGTCGCGGAAGAGTGCGGCCTGCCGACTGCCGTCAAGCAGGAATACTTCAAGGCCAGCGAAGACGACATCGAGGTCAACCAGATCTCACCGACCGGCTATCCGATGCGAATGATCAAGGGCAGCCCAGGCATCGGTTCCGGCATTCGCCCGAACTGCGAAGCCTATGGCTACCTGCTCGACGCCAACGGCAAGTGTTCCTATGTGACGGCCTACAATCGCGAAGTTGTCGCGCATCCCGAAGCGCGCAAGGTAACGGTCATGGACAAGACCTGTCTGTGCACTCATATGCGCAACTTCGATATCTGGACCTGCGGGCACTTGACCTATCGCCTGAAGGACACCACGCGTCGCCTTGAAGATGGCAGCTATCAGGTGCTGTCGGCCGAGCATATTTTCAAGGACTATCAGTTCAGTACGGAACAGAAAATCGCCTTGCCTGAACTGCAAGCTGGCTGAACCAGAAACGCACGAAGCTACTCGTGCGTTTTTGGTTAACGCTGCACATCTGCTGACTATCTCGCTCAAAAAAGACATGCTCGTCGCCAAAGTCTTGCGCCTGACAAACGCGCTACGTTTGTTCGGATTCCTGACGGTCGGCTGTGCCCTCGCACAGCTTGCTGTTGCGTCGGCTTGGGCTGATCCGGAGCAGGCCTTCAGCTTGCAGGGATTTGGTACGCTGGGGGTGGCCAGAACGACGACCAATGATCTGGAATTTGTTCGCGACTTGTCGCAACCGAGCGGTATCAAGAAGGCTTGGGACGGGCGGGTAGATAGCGTACTGGGCCTTCAGGGCGCCTGGCATATCAACAAACAGCTTGAGGCGGTAGTTCAGTCCACAATCCGTTATCGCTATGACAAGACGTACAACCCGGAGATCGCCTGGGCCTACGTCAAGTACGATCCGACGCCAAATCTGAGTTTGCGCGCCGGGCGCCTCGGGACTGAGTTCTTCATGATGGCTGATTCCCGCTGGGTGGGATATTCCTTCCTGACCGTGCGGCCACCCGGTGATTACTTCTGGTATTTGCCCTTTTACAGTATTCACGGGGCAGACGTTGCATATACACGGCCTGTTGATGACGACTTGCTGCGCCTCAAGGTCTTCTACGGCAATTCCAACGGCCAAATTCCATTGGCTGACCGGCAATGGGAAATCAAGGGGTCGCCGATGCTCGGGGCCTTTGTTGAGTACCAGATTTCGTCGTGGCTGATCCGCGCCAGCTACGCCAATATCACTTTCAAGAATGATTTGCCGATTGGCGGTTTGGTGCCTGCTGCATCGGCTGAATACCTCTCGATGAAAGACAAGCGTACTGACTACTACTCTTTGGGCGTGGTCTATGACCAAGGGCCGTTGCAGCTTCAGTTGATGCTGAATTACATTGAGCAGGGTAATAACGCTCTCGAAAATTCAAATGGTGGCTATGTGCTGGCTGGTTACAGAATTCGCGAGGTTACGCCTTATCTTGGCTATTCCTGGGTGCGATCAGCCCGGCGCCCAAGCGCGGATCCCTATGTCAGTCATGTGATGGCCGATTCCCATTCGGATCAAAAGACAAGCATCGTTGGCATGCGCTGGGATGTGGCACGCAATGTGGCGATCAAGGCGCAGTGGGATGGTGTGCGTGGAGATCCGACATCGATTTTTCCGTACCGCAATGATCCGTCGAATGGTCGCTGGTCCGGCAAGATGGATATTTATTCCCTGACGGTGGATTTCGTCTTCTAAGCAGATGCCAGTTCGTCGCCTCCTTCTCCTGTGTCTGATGTCCTGGCTGCTGATCCAGCCGGCGGCAGAGGTTCATGCCGAGCTTGTCGTCGTCGTCAATGCTCGCTGTGGCGTTGCGGCAATGACGCGCAACGAGGTGGTCAATCTCTTTTTTGGGCGTACCAGGCAGTTTTTTAACGGTATCGAGGCGCAGCCCGTTGATATGTCGGACTCCCATCCGGATCGGGCACGTTTCTACAATGCGTTGCTCGGCAAGGATCTCTCCGAAATCAACGCCTACTGGTCGAGACAGGTGTTCTCTGGACGAATGCAGCCGCCGACCAAGGTTGGGTCGCCAGAGGAGGTTTTGAAATGGGTGGTGTCTCATCCTGGCGGTATCGGCTTTGTTGAACTGTCCAAGGCCGATGCCCGGGTTCGTGTCGTTTACGAACTGACCCCCTGAGAATTTTTGAGTTTCCATTGAACGTTGAGCTGATCGGCATTGTCATCATCTTCATAGCCATTGCGATAATCGTCATAAAGGCAGGGTAATCTCCGTCCTTGTGACGGTTTCCAAGCTGGTGGGAAGCGCGTTACATGTTCATATAACGAAGGAGACAAAAATGCCCAGAAGAATGATCAGAAATCTGCTCGATGGTCGTGCGCTGGTTACGGCCAGCGAGACAATGAGCGTACGTTCAGCCTGTCGCCTGATGACGGAAAAGAAAATCGGTGCCTTGCTGGTCGTCGAGAATGGCCGGATTGCCGGGATATTTACCGAGCGCGATGCCCTGAACAAGATTCTTTCAGCCGCCCTTGATCCTGATGCGACGACTCTGGATCAGGTGATGGTCCGGGATCCGCAGACGATAGGTGCTGACAAGCCCCTTTCCTACGCGCTCTACATGATGGCCGAGGGCGGCTTCCGCCATGTGCCGGTGGTCGATCCCAGCGGGGCACCGCTTGGCATGGTGTCCGCCCGGGATGCGCTGGGTCAGGACATGGTCGACCTTGAGCGCGAAATGAAACATCTTGAAGAGCTTGAGGCGTCGATCGGCTACTAGCCGCCAGGCCAGCCAAAGCGCGCCAGTGTGGCGGCGAACTCGCCGGACACTGGCGTTTTTACATCCAGTCGCTGCCCGCTGACAGGGTGGTTGAACGACATCCCGACGCAGGCCAGCAGCAATCGGTGACTACCGAGTTGCTCAGCAAAGTAACGGTTGTGACGCCCCTTGCCATAGGTGGCATCGCCAATGATCGGGTGGGCAAGATGCTTTAAATGGCGTCTGATCTGGTGACGGCGTCCGGTTACCGGCTCCAGTTCCAGAAGGGCGTAACGGCTGCTCGGGTAACAGTCGATTTCGACTGGTAGCTCGATCTCGGCCAGTTTCCGGAAATGGGTCAGTGCCGGCTGTGCCTCGGTACTGCACTGCTCCCCCTTGAATTCGTAAGGGTCGCGCTGGCGAGTGAGTGGATGGTCGATGCTGCCAGATGCTGGCGGGTGGCCACGGACAACTGCCCAGTAACGTTTGTCCACTGTGCCTTGTTCGAATTGCCGCCCAAGCTGGCTGGCCATGGCTGGGCTCAGCCCGAAAAGCAATACGCCGGAGGTGCCGCGGTCTAGTCGGTGCGCTGGCCAGACGCGCTGGCCGATCTGATCACGCAGGATCTGGATGGCGAAGCGCGTTTCGTGGCGGTCGATTTCGGAACGATGCACAAGCAAGCCGGAAGGCTTGTCGATGACGACGATGTGCTCGTCGCGAAAGAGAATGGGCAGTTCTTCAGGCAAAGAAGCGCTGCTGGGCTGTAGCCGGGATGCCCATGCCTGTTATGTGAGCACGATCGAGAAGTTCCCAGTAGTAGCGGTAGGAGGCTCGATCGTGCAGTTTGCCTTCATGCTGAATCGGGCCCCAGTCCTTGTCCTGAGCGGCGATCAGGATCTCGGCGGCCGCCTGCACTTCGGAGAAGTCTGGGCGCATGGCTTCGACGATGGGCAAGATCTGATTCGGATGAATGCTCCACATACGCAGGAAGCCAAACTCATTTCGCGCACGCAGCGCATCATTGCGGATGTACTCGATGTTTTTCAGTTCGGTCGTCACGTTATGTGCCGGAACAATGCCGTTAGCCAGTGCGGCGGCGCTGATTTCACACTTGGCACGGGCGACCAGCGGGTGATCAAATTGCCCGGGACTTCTCATCGCGTTGCCGGGGATGGCGCCGTGATGCCCTGAAACAAAGTCCATCAAGCCAAAATCCAGGCTTTCGACACCGGGCTGGGCGGCGATTTCCCAGACTTCACGCAGCGCACCATGGGTTTCGATCAGCACATGAACGGGAATCCGGTGGTCGATACCAAACTTTCGCTCGATTTCGCGGAGTGTTTCGATTTGCACCAGAACATCGCCGGCGCTACAGGGCTTGGGGAGCGTGATGAAGGGCAGTCGATTTCCAGCCCGGCTGACCAGGATTTCCATATCCTGCTGCCAATGGGGGTGAGTGACGTCATGGACACGCGCGCCAACCCGGTTGAACAGGTTGTCCTCGCTCATGATCACGGCGGCCGCCATTTCTGCGTGCTCGCGTTCAGCTCCCGCATGAGCACCATCTTCGCAGTCGCAGGTGATATCAAAGATTGGGCCAAGCTCCTTTTGCAACTGAAGCGCCTTGCGCATCAGTTTTTCCGAACCTGCGTAATGGTCGACCGCAGGCAGGACAGGGAAGGGCTTTTCGCCGGCAAAAAGAACTGCTTTCGGATGGCGCATTTTGGTTGTCGGGATCAGGTTATTAGGGGGGCTAAAAATAAAAAAGGCCGCAGTATTTTACCGCGGCCCCTGTGCTTGCTAGAAGCTAACAACTAGCAGCTAACAGCTTGCCTTACAGCATATCCTTGACGGCTTCTGCTTCGTCGGTCAGTTCCTTGAGCGTGAAGTTCATCTTCTCGCGGCTGTACTCGTCGATTTCCAGACCCTGGATGATCTTGAACGAACCGCCCTTGCACTCGCACGGGAAGCCATAGACGATGCCGGCTGGGATGCCGTAGGAACCATCAGAAGGAACACCCATGGTGACCCATTCGTCGGAACCGAGCACCCAGTCACGGATGTGATCGATGGCAGCGTTGGCGGCGGAAGCAGCCGAAGACAGGCCGCGGGCTTCGATGATGGCGGCGCCGCGCTTGCCGACGGTCGGCAGGAAGGTGTCGTTGTTCCAGGCGTGATCGTTGATCAGTGCCTTGACGCTGTCACCGTTGGAGGTGGTGCTGCGGTAATCGGCATACATCGTCGGGGAGTGGTTGCCCCAGACGACCAGCTTCTTCAGGGAAGCAACCGGGCGGCCGATCTTGTTGGCCAACTGCGACAGGGCGCGGTTGTGGTCCAGGCGCAGCATGCCGTGGTAGTTGTTCGGGTTGGTGCGGCCAACCTTCTTGGCGGCAGCGGCAGCGATGAAGGCGTTGGTGTTGCACGGGTTGCCGACGACCAGAACCTTGACGTTCTCGTTGGCGTTTTCAGCAATGGCCTTGCCCTGAACGGTGAAGATGGCGCCGTTGGCGGTCAACAGGTCAGCGCGTTCCATACCTTTGGTGCGCGGACGGGCGCCAACCAGCAAGCAGACGTCGGCATCCTTGAAGGCAACATTCGGGTCATCAGTGGCAACCATGCCGGCGAGCAGCGGGAAGGCGCAGTCTTCCAGCTCCATCATCACGCCCTTCACGGCTTGCTGAGCTTGCGGCAGATCGAGCAACTGAAGGATGACCGGCTGATCTTTGCCGAGCATTTCGCCGGAGGCGATGCGGAACAGCAGGCTATAACCGATCTGGCCGGCGGCGCCGGTAATAGCTACGCGCATGGGGGCTTTGGACATGTATCGCTCCTGTAATGAAACTGCGTGATTGAATTGTTTGAGTTTGCTCGGGTGCCGGCCTTGAATTTATCCCTTGCGTCAGCCGGCGCGAGAGACTCGTGATGTTAGAAGTTCGGCGTTTATGTGTCAATTCATCATATGTCTTATATAAGACAACTTTTCGTGGACGGTCTGCCTGAAATGTGCTGAAATTTGGCCCTATGACCCGTGACGTCTCCCGTTCTGCTCCTCGTTTGTCATCGCCTACCTTCAGTCCGCTCTATCGTCAGATAAAGGATTTTTTGATCCGCAGTCTGGAGCAGGGTGAGTGGGGGCCGGGCGACTCCATTCCCAGCGAGGGAGAGTTGGCGGCACGTTTCAATGTCAGTCAGGGAACGGTGCGCAAGGCGATTGATGAAATGGCTGCCGAGAACCTGCTGGTTCGGCGTCAAGGCAAGGGTACCTTTGTTGCCACGCACAGTGATCCGCGCTCGTTCTATCGCTTTCTGCGCTTGGTGCCGGATGATGGCAAGGCGACGCACGCGGTCAGCGACCCATTTTTTTGTGAAACCATCTCTGCAACGCCCGAGGTGGCCGCTGCACTGGGTTTGCAGGCTGGTGACAGTGTGCTGCACGTCAAGCGTTTGCTGCGTTTTAACGGTGAGCCAGTAGTTTTTGATCAGATTTATCTGGTTGCCGATCTGTTCAATGGCTTGGTGCTTGAGGGGTTGCGTGGTGGTGAGCGCTCCTTGTACAGCCTTTTCGAGGGTGATTTCGGCGTACGAATGATCCACGCGGAAGAGCGTTTGCGGGCGGTTGCCGCTGATGTCCATAGTGCCGAGTTGCTTGGGGTGCAAAAAGGTGAGCCGCTCCTGCTTGTTGAGCGAACGGCTTATACCTATGGAAATAAACCGGTGGAGTGGCGTCGCGGTTTGTATTGCACGCGC
Source organism: Ferribacterium limneticum (assembly GCF_020510625.1). NCBI lineage: Bacteria > Pseudomonadati > Pseudomonadota > Betaproteobacteria > Rhodocyclales > Azonexaceae > Ferribacterium > Ferribacterium limneticum. Next base: position 1,444,550 of record NZ_CP075191.1, read on the forward strand.
CGGCACTATTACCGAAATGATTTGGGTTGAGAGGCCCATGCTTTCGGATTAGGTCGGAAAGCGCCCGGCGTGGCGTGTTCTGGCTGATTTTGAATGTATAATTACAGTTCTTTTCAAACCACGTACAAGCGGATAACCGCATCTTCACGCGAGGGATGACGTTCATGGCAGAAATGACCATCAAGAAACGTCCAAAAAATTTGGACTTGACTACAATTAGGTTGCCGTTGCCTGGCAAGGTTTCAATTCTGCATCGCGTCAGCGGTGTGGGTTTGTTCCTTTGTCTTCCGCTTCTGCTATGGCTGTTTGGTGCAAGCTTGGCCTCGCCCGAGGGCTTTTCCGGTGTCAAGGCGATTGCCGGTATGTTTTTGGTGAAAGTGATTCTGGCGGGCTTGGTCTGGGCGTTCATGCATCATTTCTGCGCCGGTATCCGCTTCCTGCTGCTCGACCTGCATGTTGGCATCGAAAAAGAGGCTGCTAACAAGTCCGCTGGAGTGGTGTTGGCTGTCAGCCTGCCGCTGACCGCGATCCTGGTTTGGGGGGTTCTTCTGTGATCAACCGTATTGTTGTGGGTGCCCATTACGGCCTGAAGGACTGGATTGCCCAGCGTGCTACCGCGGTCATCATGGCTGTTTACTCCGTGCTGATTGCTGCTGTGTTGTTGGTTGTTCGTCCGGCTACCTTTGAGGCTTGGCAGGGTGTTTTTGCCAATGGCGTCATCAAGTTCCTGACTTTCCTCTTCTTCGTCAGTTTGTTCTACCACGCCTGGATCGGCGTGCGTGACATCTGGATGGATTACGTGAAGCCGACGGGTATCCGTTTGACTCTGCACGTCCTGACCATTTGCGCTCTGGTGGGCTACACCGCCTGGGCTGCTGCGATTCTCTGGAGGCTGTAAGCGTGAGTATTCCTGTTCTCAAGTTTGATGCGGTGATCGTTGGTGCTGGCGGTGCCGGTCTGCGTTCCGCAATCCAATTGTCCGAAGCCGGCCTGAAGACTGCCGTGTTGTCCAAGGTTTTTCCGACCCGTTCGCATACCGTTGCGGCGCAGGGTGGTGTTGCTGCTTCCCTTGGTAATTCCGAGGAAGATCACTGGACGTGGCACATGTACGATACCGTCAAGGGTTCCGACTGGCTCGGCGACCAGGACGCGATCGAATTCATGTGCAAGAAGGCCAACGAAGTGGTCGTTGAACTCGAACACTACGGCATGCCTTTCGACCGTACCGACGACGGCAAGATCTATCAGCGTCCGTTCGGCGGCCACATGTCCAACTTTGGCGAAAAGCCGGTGCGCCGCTCCTGCGCTGCCGCTGACCGTACCGGTCACGCCATGCTGCACGCCATGTATCAGCGCAACGTCAAGGCCAATACCCAGTTCTTCGTTGAATGGATGGCACTTGACCTGATTCGTGACGAAGAAGGCCATGTCCTCGGCGTTACTGCGATGGAAATGGAAACCGGTCAGATCGTGATCTTCCACGCTCGCGCCACCATTTTTGCAACCGGCGGTGCCGGCCGCATCTTCTACTCTTCGACCAACGCGTTTATTAACACCGGTGACGGCCTAGGCATGGCGGCTCGTGCCGGTATCCCGCTCGAAGACATGGAGTTCTGGCAGTTCCACCCGACCGGTGTTGCCGGTGCTGGCGTGCTGATTACCGAAGGTGTGCGCGGCGAAGGCGGCATCCTGCGGAACAGCAGCAAGGAGCGCTTCATGGAGCGCTATGCTCCGAACGCCAAGGATTTGGCTTCGCGTGACGTGGTTTCCCGCGCCATGGCTACCGAAATCAAGGAAGGCCGCGGCTGTGGCGTGAACAAGGACTACGTCCTGCTCGACATCACCCACCTCGACCCCGCTACCATCATGAAGCGTCTGCCGGGTATCCACGAAATCGGCCTGCAGTTTGCTGGTGTCGATTGCCTGAAGGAGCCGCTGCCGGTTGTCCCGACCTGCCACTACCAGATGGGCGGTATTCCAACCCATTACTCCGGCCGTGTCGTGATGCCGCAGGGCGGCGACATGAACGCCGTCGTGCCCGGTTTCTACGCTGGCGGCGAGTGTGCATGTGCTTCTGTCCATGGTGCTAACCGTCTCGGTACCAACTCGCTGCTCGACCTGCTGGTGTTCGGCAAGTCGGCTGGCGATTCCGCCGTTGAAGACCTTAGGGCTGGCCGCGCTCACCGCGATCTGCCGAAGGACGTCGCCGACAAGACCCTGGCCCGCATCAGCGCGCTAGACAACCGCAAGGGCGGCGCCAACGTGCACGAAACCCGCCTGGCCATGCAGCGCACCATGCAGGATCACGCCGGCGTGTTCCGCTTCGGCGATATGCTGAAGCAGGGTGTCGAGAAGATTCTCGAAGTCGAAAAGGCCGCTCGCCAACTCGAAATCAAGGACAAGTCGATGGCCTGGAATACGGCCCGCACCGAAGCACTCGAAATGGAAAACCTGATCGAAGTCGCCAAGGCCACGATGATCTCCGCCGAGGCTCGCAAGGAATCGCGCGGCGCCCACGTCCGCGACGATGCGCCGGATACCGCCGAGTTCCCGAACGGCCGCAACGACAAGGAGTGGCTGAAGCACACGCTGTTCTCGCCGGTTGATAACTCGATCAGCTACAAGCCGGTCAACATGCAACCCCTGACCGTCGAGGCCGTAGCCCTCAAGACGCGCTCGTACTAATTGGAGTCCAGAATGAGCAAACGCATGGTTCAATTCAGTATCTATCGCTACGATCCGGACAAGGATGACGCGCCGTACATGCAGGACATCTCGGTCGAACTCGAACCGACTGACCGCAAGCTGCTGGACGCCTTGACCAAACTTAAGGCCAAGGACGACGCGATCTCCTATCGTCGTTCCTGCCGTGAAGGCGTCTGCGGTTCCGATGCCATGAACATCAACGGCAAGAACGGCCTGGCCTGCCTGACCGATATCGACAGCCTTAAGCAGCCGATCGTGCTGCGTCCGCTGCCCGGCCTGCCGGTCATCCGCGACCTGATCGTCGATATGACTCAGTTCTTCAAGCAGTACCACTCGATCAAGCCGTACCTGATCAATAACGATCCGGCCCCGGAGCGTGAGCGCCTGCAGTCGCCAGAAGACCGCGAGGAACTGAACGGCCTCTACGAGTGCATCCTCTGTGCCTGCTGCTCGACCTCCTGCCCGTCGTTCTGGTGGAACCCGGACAAGTTCGTCGGTCCGGCCGGATTGCTGGCTGCTTACCGCTTCATCGCCGACACCCGCGACCAAGCGACCAACGAGCGTCTCGACAACCTCGAAGACCCGTACCGCCTGTTCCGCTGCCACACCATCATGAACTGTGTTGACGTTTGCCCGAAGGGTCTGAATCCGACCAAGGCCATCGGCAAGATCAAGGACATGATGGTTCGTCGCGCCGTCTGATGGAAAGAGCGGACTACGAGCGCCTGCGCTGGCGTTGTATTCGTCGCGCTCTTCTCGAGCTTGACATCACCCTGACCCGTTTTTTGGATGGTGGTGAATTTGAGAAGTTGGATGGCGATCAGCAACAGGCGTTCGTGGAGCTTGCTGACATGGAGGATTACGATCTGTGGGATTTGCTGACAGGCAAGGCAGAGATTGATGATCCTCGCTTGGCGCACATGGTGGCGCTGATTCGTAAGAGTTGAGTAAGGTTTGCATTCTATCTTGGGAATGTTGACCGCTTTTTTTGGCATTGCAGTGATAACCAACACCTGTAAAGGGAAGACTCCATGACGACTGAACGCAAGGTAATTTTGACAATCGATGGACAGGCTCCCGTCGATTTCCAGATCATGACTCCGACGCACGGCAACGATTGCGTTGATATTCGTACCCTTGGTGCCAAGACCGGATTGTTTACATACGATTCCGGCTTCCTTTCCACCGCTAGCTGCAAGTCCAAGATCACATTTATCGATGGCGATGTTGGGCAACTTCTGTATCGCGGCTATCCGATCGAGCAACTGGCCGAGAACTGCAACTTCCTCGAAGTCACCTATTTGTTGAAGAACGGCGAACTGCCGAACGCCAAACAGAAGTCTGATTTTGAGGGCACCATCAAGAAGCACACGATGGTCCATGAGCAACTGGCCAAGTTCTTCTCCGGTTTCCGTCGTGATGCACACCCGATGGCAGTCATGACCGGCGTGGTTGGCGCGCTTTCTGCCTTCTACCATGATGCGATGGATTTTTCCGACGCCGAACATCGCAACATCAGCTTCAACCGTCTGGTTGCCAAGATGCCGACCATCGTCGCCATGGCATACAAGTACAACACGGGCATGCCCTTCATGTTCCCGGACAATGAGCTGGATTACACTGCCAACTTCATGCGCATGATGTTCGGCAATCCATGCGAAAAGTATGTCCCGAATCCAGTTCTGGTCAACGCGCTCGATACCATCTTTACCTTGCATGCCGACCACGAGCAAAATGCTTCGACCTCGACGGTTCGTCTGGCTGGCTCTTCCGGCGCCAATCCGTTTGCCTGTATCGCTGCTGGTATTGCCTGTCTGTGGGGCCCGGCGCACGGTGGTGCCAACGAAGCCTGTCTGCAGATGCTCGAGCAGATCGGTGATGTCTCCAAGGTTGGTGAGTACATCAACCGCGCCAAGGACAAGAACGATTCCTTCAAGCTGATGGGCTTTGGTCACCGCGTTTATAAGAACTTTGATCCGCGCGCCAAACTGATGCGCAAGGTTTGTTTTGACGTTCTGTCTGAACTTGGTCTGGAAAACGACCGCCTGTTCAAGCTGGCCATGGAACTGGAAAAGATCGCCCTGGAAGATCCGTATTTCGTTGAGAAGAAGCTCTACCCGAACGTCGACTTCTACTCCGGTATCGTTCAGAAGGCGATCGGCATTCCGACCGAAATGTTCACCTGCATCTTCGCGCTGGCCCGCACGGTTGGCTGGATGACGCAGTGGGAAGAAATGATCACTGATCCGGAATACAAGATCGGTCGTCCGCGTCAGCTGTACATGGGTGCAGCAAAGCGCGACGTAGTGCCGCTTGCCCAGCGCGGCTAAGGAAAAAATTGGGCGGCCGTGTGGCCGCCCTTTTTTTACCCGTGGAGATTTGTGGCTTTGCAAAATGCAGCTACAGAGGAAAATAACACCCTAGAGGGGATGCCTATGACTACGATGAATCAATTGTTCGACAGCACGATGTTCTTTGGCGGCAATGCGCCGTTCGTTGAAGAGCTGTACGAAAATTACCTGAATGATCCGACTTCCGTGCCGGCTGAGTGGCGCGATTATTTTGACCGTCTCGCCCAAATGCCAGGTGCAGTTGCACGCGATGTCGCGCATGCGCCCGTCGTGGCTGCCTTTGCCGAACTAGGCAAGGATGGTGGTTTCCGCCCGGCACCAATAGCCACCGGTGGCGACAACAAAAAGCAGTCGGCGGTTGGCCAACTGGTTACGGCCTATCGTTCGATGGGCACGCGCTGGGCTGAGCTTGATCCGCTCAAGCGTTTACCGCGACCGAAGATTGACGAACTGGAGCCGTCTTTCTACGGCTTCACCGATGGTGACCTGAACCAGACCTTTAGCGTCGGTTCGTTGAAGGGACTGCCGGAATCGGCAACCCTCGGCGACATTCTGCAAACCCTGAAGCAGACCTACTGTGGCACTGTTGGCGTCGAGTACATGTACATGTCCGACTACAATGAAAAGCGCTGGTTGCAGGAGCGTCTGGAAACCATTCGTTCGCGTCCGACCTATAGTGCGGAGCAGAAAAAGCGTCTGCTAGAACGACTGACTGCCGCAGAAACCCTGGAGCGTTACCTGCATACCAAGTATGTTGGTCAGAAGCGTTTCTCGCTGGAAGGCGGCGAATCGCTCATCGTTTCCATGGATGAAGCCATTCGTGCTGGCGGCAAACTCGGCATCGACGAAGTGGTTATCGGTATGGCCCACCGTGGCCGTCTGAACGTGCTGGTTAACACGCTGGGCAAAGCGCCGTCCATGCTGTTCGCCGAATTCGAAGGCAAGAAGAAGAGCGATTTGTCCGCGGGTGACGTCAAGTACCACATGGGCTTCTCATCCGACGTGTCCACCCCGGGTGGAGCCTGTCACCTGACCTTGGCCTTCAATCCGTCACACCTTGAAATTGTTAACCCGGTCGTCGAGGGTTCGGTTTACGCCCGTCAGGTTCGTCGTGGCGAAGAGGGCAAGTCCAAGGTTCTGCCGGTGGTTGTGCATGGCGACTCCGCCGTTGCCGGCCAGGGTGTGAACCAGGAAATGCTCAATTTTGCTCAAACTCGTGGCTATGGTACGGGCGGCACGCTGCATATCGTGGTGAACAACCAGATTGGCTTTACGACCAGCGACCCGCGCGATTACCGCTCTGGCCATTACTGTACCGACATCTTCAAGATGGCCGATGCACCGATCTTCCACGTCAATGGCGATGATCCGGAAGCCGTGGCGCTGGTCACCCAGCTGGCTATCGAATTCCGTCAGGAATTCAAGAAGGATGTCGTGATCGACATCATCTGTTTCCGCAAGCTCGGCCACAACGAGCAGGACGAGCCGATGGTCACCCAGCCGCTGATGTACAAGATCATCAGCAAGCATCCGGGTACCCGCAAGGTTTATGGCGACAAGCTGATTGCCGAAGGTGTCTTGCCGGCTGACGGTCCGGATCAGATGATCAAGGAATACCGTGAGCATCTGGATAAGGGCGAACTGCTGTACAACCCGGTTCTTGCTGGCTACAAGCACCCGAATACCATCGACTGGACCCCGTTCCTGACCAAGAACTACATCGAAACCTGTGATACCACGGTGCCGATGAAGGAACTGAAGCGTCTGTCCAAGCGCCTGACCAGCTTCCCCGAAGGCTATACGCTGCATTCCCGCGTCAAGAAAATTGCGGAAGATCGTGCTGCGATGGGCGAGGGCAAGCTGCCGGTTGACTGGGGTATGGCCGAGAATCTGGCTTACGCCTCCTTGCTGGTTTCCGGCTACGGTGTTCGCATCTCCGGTGAAGACGTTGGTCGCGGTACCTTCTTCCACCGCCATGCCGCCTTCCATGACCAGAACCGCACCAGCTGGGATGAAGGTACTTACTATCCGCTAAAGAACCTTCAGGAAAAGCAGGCTGGCTTCCAGTGCTACGATTCCGTGCTGTCCGAAGAGGCCGTGCTGGCTTTCGACTACGGCTATGCATCGGCCAATCCGTATGAGTTGGTTCTCTGGGAAGGTCAGTTTGGCGACTTCGCCAACGGCGCCCAAGTGGTTATCGACCAGTTCATCGCCTCCGGTGAAGCCAAGTGGGGTCGTGCCTGCGGTCTGGTCATGCTGTTGCCGCATGGCTACGAAGGTCAAGGCCCTGAGCACTCTTCCGCCCGTCTTGAGCGCTACATGCAGGCTTGTGCCGAGATGAACATGGAAGTTTGTGTGCCGACTACCGCGGCTCAAGTCTTCCACATGCTGCGCCGTCAGGGCGTTCGCATGCAGCGCAAGCCGCTGATCGTGATGACGCCGAAGTCGTTGCTGCGCCACAAGGATGCAGCTTCCTCGATGGAAGAACTGGCCAATGGCGAGTTCAAGCGTGTCATTGGCGAAATCGACGATATCGATGCCAAGAAGGTCAAGCGTGTGGTCCTTTGCTCCGGCAAGGTCTACTACGACCTGCTGGCGGCTCGTCGTGAAAAGAAGATCACTGATATCGCTCTGGTTCGTATCGAGCAGTTGTATCCCTTCCCGAAGGAATCACTGCACGCCGAACTGTCCAAGTATCCGAAGGCAACCGAAATTGTCTGGTGTCAGGAAGAGCCGCGCAATCAGGGCGCCTGGTACTGGTTTGCTTCCCGTCACCATCTGGACAGCGAACTGGGCGTCAAGCAGAAACTGCTGCTGGTTTCCCGTCCGGCTTCCTCCTCGCCGGCCGTCGGTTACCTGGCCAAGCACAATGAGCAACAAAAGGCACTGGTCGAGTCCGCATTGGGCAAGATCGAGTACTAATAACTAAAGCAGAGTGGAGTCATTATGAGCATTATTGAAGTCCAAGTTCCCCAGCTTTCCGAGTCCGTCGCCGAAGGCACGCTCGCTTCCTGGAAAAAGAAAATTGGCGAAGCCGTTGCTCGCGACGAAATCCTGATCGACATCGAAACTGACAAGGTCGTTCTTGAGGTTCCGTCCCCGGCTGCTGGCGTTCTGGTCGAGATCATCAAGGCTGACGGCGAAACCGTTGTCTCCGGTGAACTGATCGCCCGTATCGATACCGAAGCCAAGGCAGGCGCTACTGCGCCGGCTGCTGAGGCACCGAAGGCCGCTGCACCTGCTGCCGCTCCGGCCGCCGCTGCTGCTGCGCCGGCAGGTACGGCCAGCCCGTCCGCCCGCAAGATTCTCGACGAAAAGGGCGTTGCTGCCGCTGACGTCGCTGGTTCCGGTCGTGGTGGTCGTGTGACCAAGGAAGATGCTGTCGCCGCCGCCCCGAAGTCGGGTCCGGTTGCTGCACCGGCTGCCGCCAAGGCTGCCCTGCCGACCCCGCCGGTCAGCGTTTCCCTCGGTGATCGTACCGAACAGCGCGTGCCGATGACCCGTCTGCGCGCCCGGATCGCTGAGCGCCTGCTGCAGTCCCAGCAAACCAACGCCATTCTGACCACGTTCAACGAAGTGAACATGGGCCCGATGATGGCGCTGCGCAAGCAGTACGGCGAGAAGTTCGAGAAGGCCCACGGCGTGCGCCTCGGCTTCATGGGCTTCTTCGTCAAGGCTGCTTGTGCCGCTCTGCAGAAGTTCCCGGTCCTGAACGCTTCGGTTGATGGCAACGACATCATCTATCACGGCTATATCGATATCGGTATCGCTGTGGGTTCGCCGCGTGGCCTGGTCGTGCCGATCATCCGCAACGCTGACCAGTTGAGCATCGCTGAAATCGAGAAGAAGATTGCCGAATTTGGTGCCAAGGCCAAGGATGGCAAGCTGACTATCGAAGAACTGACCGGTGGCACCTTCTCCATTTCCAATGGCGGCATCTTCGGTTCCATGATGTCCACCCCGATCATCAACCCGCCGCAGTCTGCGATCCTCGGCATCCATGCCACCAAGGACCGGGCGATGGTTGAAAACGGTCAGGTCGTTGTGCGTCCGATGAACTATCTGGCCATGTCCTATGACCACCGTATCATCGACGGCCGCGAAGCCGTCCTCGGTCTGGTGACCATGAAGGAAGCGCTGGAAGATCCGTCCCGCCTGCTGCTCGGCGTCTAATCGACGTTTGCCGGCGCCAGTGTCCCGAAAAGGGCGCTGGCGCTTTTGCACATCTGAAATCTGAAAGGTTTACACATGTCCCAGCAATTTGACGTGCTTGTTATCGGCGGCGGCCCTGGCGGCTACATCGCAGCCATTCGTGCTTCGCAACTTGGGTTTACGGCTGCTTGCGCCGAATCCAATCCGTATGCTGACCCGAAAGGTGAGCCGCGTCTCGGTGGTACCTGCCTGAATGTCGGCTGTATTCCGTCCAAGGCGCTGCTCCATACCTCGCACCTGTTCGAGGAAGCCAATCACAGCTTCGAAGCCCAGGGCATCAAGGTCGGCAAGGCCACCATCGACGTCCCGACCATGAAGGGTCGCAAGGATGGCGTGGTCAATCAACTGACTTCCGGCATCAAGATGCTGCTGAAGAAGAACAAGGTTACCTTCCTGGCCGGTCATGGTTCCTTCGTTGGCAAGGAAGGCGATTTCTGGAAGGTCAAGGTTGGTGCTGAAGAAGTGTTGGCCAAGCAGGTCATCGTCGCCACCGGCTCCAAGGCCCGTCACCTGCCGAATCTGCCGGTCGATCAGAAGATCGTCATGGACAATGAAGGTGCGCTGAACCAGGAATCCGTGCCGAAGAAGCTGGCCATCATCGGTGCCGGTGTTATCGGTCTGGAAATGGGCTCGGTCTGGCGTCGTGTCGGTGCCGAAGTCACCATCCTCGAAGCCATGCCGGACTTCCTGGCAGCGGCTGATGTTGATGTCGCCAAGGAAGCCCAGAAGCTGTTTACCAAGCAGGGTCTGAATATCCAGATGGGTGTCAAGATTGGCGACATCAAGGCGACCAAGAAGTCGGTTTCCGTCGCCTACACCGACAAGGATGGCAAGGACCAGAAGCTGGATGCTGATCGCCTGATCGTCTCCATCGGTCGTGTGCCGAATACCGACGGCCTGAACGGTGATGCCGTTGGCCTGAAGCTGGACGCTCGTGGTTTCGTTGAAGTTGACGGTCACTGCAAGACCAACCTGCCGGGTGTCTGGGCCATCGGCGACGTCGTTCGTGGTCCGATGCTGGCCCACAAGGCGCATGAAGAAGGCGTCATGGTTGCCGAGCTGATGGCTGGTCAGGCCGGTCACTGCAATTTCGACACCATTCCGTGGGTCATCTACACCTCGCCGGAAATCGCCTGGGTCGGCAAGACCGAGCAGCAGCTCAAGGCCGAAGGCGTGGCTTACAAGGCTGGCAAGGTGCCGTTCCTGGCCAACGGCCGGGCACTGGGCATGGGCGATCCGTCGGGCTTTGTCAAGATGCTGGCTTGCAAGGATACCGACCGTATCCTCGGCGTCCACATCATTGGTGCCAATGCCTCCGAAATCATTGCCGAAGCCGTTGTGGCCATGGAATTCGGTGGTGCTTCCGAAGATTTGGCGCGTATTTGCCACGCCCACCCGACCCTGTCGGAGACCGTGCACGAAGCGGCGCTGGCTTGTGACAAGCGCACGCTGAACTTCTAATCAGTAAGTCAGCTGCTCCAGGGCGGGTTGCGGAAACGCACCCGCCTTTGTTTTTTGGCAGAATACGTTTCTCCCCAATCCAGATTCACCAACATGCCGCATAAAAAATTGAATGTCGCCGCGCAGGGCATGCTCGATGCCTATAACGCCCTGCTTGATACCCGCGGTTACATGGCCGATGCTGCGCAGATGGCTGCAGCAACCGCATTGCAGAGCCTCTATACCAATCTGCTCTCCTTCAAGGTGCATCGCAGCAGCACTTTCAAGCGACTGCTGTCGCCGCCCAAGCCGCCGAAGGGCGTTTATTTCTGGGGCGGCGTGGGGCGCGGCAAGAGCTTCCTGATGGACTGCTTTTACGATTCAGTCCCTTATCGACGCAAGCGACGCATCCACTTTCATGCCTTCATGCAGCAGATTCATCGTGATCTGGAAAAATACAAGGGCGAACCTGATCCCATGCTGAGATTGGCTGAGGCCATCGCCAAGGAAGTTCGGCTATTGTGTTTCGACGAGTTCCACGTTTCAGATATTGCCGATGCAATGATTCTCGGCCGCCTGATGGACGGATTGGTGGCACAGGGCGTCATTCTGGTCATGACCTCCAACTATCCGCCGGACATGCTTTATCCGAACGGCCTGCATCGCGAAAGCTTCCTGCCGACCATTGCCTTGCTCAAGAAACATCTCGACGTTTTTGAGGTCGATGCTGGTGTCGACTATCGCTTGCGGGCGTTGGAGCAGGTCGAGATTTATCACTATCCATCCGATGCCGCGGCCGAAAAGAAGATGCTCGATTATTTCAGGATGGTGGCCGGTGAAGAGGGTAAAAAGGGCGGTCATATCGAGGTGCTCGGGCGGAACATCGATACAGTACGGCGCGGCCATGGCGTGATCTGGTTCGATTTTCGGACGCTTTGTGGCGGCCCGCGCTCGCAGAATGATTATCTGGAGATTGCCCGCGCCTATCACACGGTACTGCTTTCGCATGTTCCCAAGATGACCCTGCATCAGGCTTCCGAGGCGCGCCGCTTTACCTGGCTGGTCGACGTTTTCTACGACCACAGGGTCAAGCTGATTGCGACTGCCGATTGTGCCGCCGATGATCTGTACACCGAGGGTACCCAAGCCAGCGAATTCAAGCGTACGGTCAGTCGTCTGACGGAGATGAATTCGAAGGAATACCTCGCGCTGCCGCATCTTCCATCCGAGTGATCACCGATAAGCGAGCGATGAGCATTCAATATCTGGACGATGCCGAAATTACCGTCGAGGCAGCGATCGATCTCTACAAGCGATCCACGCTTGGCGAGAGAAGGCCGGTAGATCGTCCGGATATCTTCGAAGCGATGTTGAAACATGCCAATCTGAAGCTCTCAGCCTGGCATGACGGGCGCTTGGTCGGGATTGCCCGCTCCTTGACCGATTTTTCCTATGTGGCCTATCTTTCCGATCTTGCCGTCGATTTCGACTACCAAAGGCAGGGGATTGGCGCACGCCTCATTCGTGAAACCCAAAGTCGTTTGCGGCCGGAGTGCATGATCGTTCTCCTGGCTGCTCCGAAGGCAAATGATTACTACCCGAAGCTCGGCTTTGAGAATAACCCTCGCGGATGGATACTGCGGGGAGGCTGAAACTCTCCGAATACCGTCCGGATACTCTTGGGAGACGCCATGAAAATTGTCCTGAAATTGCTGTGCACCATCGTGATGGCCTTCTGGGCGCTGGCGGCAGGCGCACAGCAGATGGAAATCATCGAGCTGCGCAGCAAGAATGTCGAGGAGGTGTTGCCGGCCCTGCTGCCTCTGGTTGAGCCGGGCGGTACGTTGACTGGCATGAACAACCAGTTGTTTCTGAAGGCCTCGCCGCGTAATCGGGCGGAAATCAAGCGGGCGTTGGCGAGCATTGATACACCAACGCGCCGGCTGATTATCCGGATTTCGCAGAATCGTCAGGCGGAGGATTCTGCACGGGGTGGCGAGGCAAGTGGGCAGGTCGTGCTGGGCGGGACGCGCCGCAGCAATGTTGAGGTTCGGGTCTGGGATACGAAGAGCGTGCGCGGTGAAAGTGCCTCGCAAATGGTGCAAACCGTCGAGGGCGGCCGGGCTTTCATTCAGGTTGGTCGTTCGCTGGCAGTCCCGATGCGTCAGATGATCGTCGGGCCGGGTGGGGCCATGGTCAATGAAGGCGTTGTCTATCGCGATATCGGCAGTGGTTTCTTCGCCACGCCACGGGTTAACGGCCAGCGTGTCACGCTGGAAATTTCACAGCAGGCCGAGAGCTTCGATCCGGCCTATGGTCGAGGTGCAGTCAGTTCCCAGCGTCTGGCAACGACGGTTTCCGGTACCCTGGGTGAATGGATCGAACTGGGCGGCAGCGGCAGGCAAGCCGCCGGTCAGCAAGGCGGTGCGTTCAGCGTAGGTACTAGCGATGCCCGCGACAACCGCTCTATCTGGTTAAAAATTGAGGAAGCAGAATGATTAGAAAACCGCGTCATATCGGGCACAAAATTGCCCTTGTCTGTGCCGGGCTATGTGCCCTGATGATGTTGCCCGCTGTCGGATTTTTCATCTGGTTCTGGTTCACTCGCGGGCTGGGTGATACCTGGACCCCCAGCCTGGCGGCTGTTGTCGCCTTCTTCGGCTGTTGTGCTGGTGTGCTTTACGCCACCAGTGTGCCGCAGCCAGTCCTGCCGCTGGAAAAGGAGCCGGCAAACTCCTGAAACAAGGCCTAGTCGACGAGTTCGCTGATCAGTTTTGGTGCGGCGATCCCGTTGGCGGGCAGGCCAACGCTGGCTTGATAGCGTTTGAGCAAGTTGGCACTGGTCTGGCCGAAGATGCCATCTGCCTTGATGGCGACGCCTTGGGCTGAAAGCCCGAGTTGCAGCAGCCGCACGTCCAGACCGCGGGCCAGTGGGGTTTGCAGGGCGATGCTGCGCGTTCCTGGTTGCGGACCGTCGTAGCAGCCCGGGGGCGTTGCACGTAGCGTGGCCTGTGAGATTTCCTCGCCACGAACTACCAGCGGCAAAGCCAAGCCCCAATAGCCTTGTTCGATCAGGCGCAAAAACGCGTCCATGCGATAGGTGGTGCCATGCAGATCGCTGCGTCGATGATTGGCCAGCCATGAACGCCGAATCTCAAGATAGGCCTTGATCCAGGCGCGCTCACCAATTGTCGCGAGCGGGCCGGATTGCTGGTTGGTCAACTCCCGCAAGGCTTTCCATGAGCCATGCACCCAGCTGTCGTAGACCACGGCGACACCCAGCGCCGATTTGATGCCGAAGTTGTCGGCGGCTTTGGCCGCCGGTTGCCAATAAACTTCGTCGAAAAAGACATCCTGCGTTTCCCGCATGACCGGATCGTCGGCGGTGGCGCGCAGGAGATTGTGCAGGTAAAGGTCATCGTCGAGCGACAGGTCGCCGGCTTCAAAACGCGGCAGCCAGGCCGATAGCTTGTCGCCAAAGCGGGCGCCATCGTTGCCGCAATAGCGCTGCAGCAAGTCCAGCAGGTTCCCTGAGCAGAGCGTGGTTTGCGAGCGGCCGAAGGTAAGGTGGCCGGTGTCTCCGGGAATAACCGTGACGTTGCCGTAATGCCCGAGTACCGCCCCGGTTTCGAACAGATTGACGATGGATTGGGCGGTTTGTTTCTGGGTTGGGGTTAGCATTTTTCGGCTCCTTCTGTGGGGTGGCAGCAAGGCGAAAGACTGCGGAATGTGCCGTTCAGCATAGCACGCTGACATGTTGAGCTGACTGTTGAAAAGTGGCAATAAAAAACCCGGCACACGGCCGGGTTCCGAGGGAGCGAAAACGCTCAGGCGGCGTTCAGCGCCTGATCGAGGTCGGCGATCAGGTCGTCGACATGCTCAATACCGACTGACAGGCGGATCATGTCTTCGGAAACGCCGGCCTTGGCCAGTTCTTCCGGCGACAACTGGCGGTGCGTCGTCGAGGCCGGGTGGCAGGCCAGGGTCTTGCAGTCGCCGATGTTGACCAGACGGGTGACCAGCTTCAGGGCATCCTGGAACTTGCCGCCACCTTCGCGGCCACCCTTGACGCCGAAGTTCAGGATGCCGGAAGCGCGACCGCCCATGTACTTCTGGACCAGCGCGTGGTCCTTGTGGTCAGGCAGGCCGGCGTAGTTAACCCAGCTGCACTTCGGATGGTTCTGCAGGAACTGGGCGATCTTCAGGGAGTTTTCACAGATACGGTCCATGCGCAGGGCCAGCGTTTCGATGCCTTGCAGGATCAGGAAGGCGTTGAACGGGCTGATCGCGGCGCCCATGTTGCGCAGCGGCACGACGCGGGCGCGGCCGATGTAGGCGGCGGGGCCGAGGGCTTCGGTGTAGACGACGCCGTGGTAGGAGACGTCCGGCTCGTTGAGGCGCTTGAACTTGGCCTTGTGCTCGGCCCACGGGAATTTGCCGCTATCGACGATGATGCCGCCGATGGAGTTGCCGTGGCCGCCGAGGTACTTGGTCAGCGCATGGACGACGATGTCGGCGCCGTGCTCGAACGGACGGCACAGGTAGGGCGAGGGCACGGTGTTGTCGACGATGACCGGTACGCCGTGCTTGTGGGCGACTTCGGCCAGCTTTTCGAAATCGACGACATTGCCCAGCGGGTTGCCGACGGATTCGCAGAAGACGGCCTTGGTCTTGCCGTCGATCAGCTTTTCGAAAGCCTGCGGGTCGCGGTAGTCGGCGAAGCGGACTTCGATGCCGTATTGCGGCAGGGTATGGGCGAACAGGTTGTAGGTGCCGCCGTACAGCGTGCTGGAAGTGACGATGTTGTCGCCGGCTTCGGTGATGGTCTGGATCGCGGCGGTAATGGCCGCCATGCCGGAGGCCAGGCACAGCGCGGCAATGCCGCCTTCCATTTCGGCGACGCGCTTTTCCAGCACGTCCTGCGTCGGGTTCATGATGCGGGTGTAGATGTTGCCGGCGACCTTCAGGTCGAACAGGTCGGCGCCGTGCTGGGTGCTGTCGAAGGCGTAAGAGGTCGTCTGGTAAATCGGCACGGCCACGGCCTTGGTGGTCGGGTCAGGCGAGTAGCCGCCGTGGACGGCAATGGTTTCGATCTTCATGCGTGTCTCTCTTTGAGTTGTTGTTGAAAAAGGAAAGTCTTGAAACAGGCCTTCTAGCTTAGCGCGCCCGGCGACGAGCGCCAATAAGGATGTCTTCTATCCATATGCCTGAACGTCATGCTGCCGGTTCGGTAGCCTCTTCGTCCGGTGGAAATTCCCCGCTCGGGCTGCGCGCAGCCTTGATCAGGAAGCGGCCGGGGTCTAGCGCATCGACGAGGTCACGCTCAAGCGGCAGCGGCTCACCTTCGAGCTGGCTGATCAGCAGATCGGCCATCAGCGCCGACCAGACGATGCCTCGGGCGCCAAAGCCCTGAACGCACCACAGGCCGGATTGGCGGGGAATATTGTGGAGGCGGGTGTTGGGGGTTGCGGTCATGGCGTCCGGCACGGCGCCGACAATGGGCATCCGGTCTGGCGACATCGGGCGGAAGCCGACGCGGCCGTGCAGGGTCGCCGGGTCGAGGCCGGCTGCGAAATCGGGCAGGGTCAGCCGGAGACGGGCCAGATTGTCGCGGTGGTCCGCCTCGCGTTCGGCAGGTTCATCGTCCTCGTAGGAAAGAGAAGCGCCGATCAGCTGGGTGCCGTCAATGGCGGGTATGGCGTAGCCGATCTGGAAGAGCACGGTATTCAGCGGCTTGCCACCGGTTGCGGGCAGATGGCTGACCTGGCCGCGGCCGGAACGTTGCGGCAGCCAGGCGAACTGTTCGAAACGCGGGGCAGCAGCGCCGCTGGCCATGACCAATACGGGCGCTTCGGCCAGCAGCTTGCCATTGGCTTCGAGGGCATGCCATTGATCGTTGGTGCGAACGATCCGGTCGACTGCGGCATTGAAGTGCGTCGTGATGCGCTCGGGAAAGGCGCTGAGAGCGGCCCGGCAGACCGAGGGCGGCTGCACCCAGCCACCGTTCGGGAACCACCAGCCCCCAATGCTTACTGGCTGGCCAAGCAGGCGACTTGCTGCGTCGGCCTCGACGAATCGCAGCAGTTCGGGTGGGAAGCCGAGTTGCTCGACGGCCCGCCGTTGTTGCGCTTCATGCTCGGGTTCGCGGGCGAGGTGCAGCACGCCACAGGGCGACCAGCGGGCTTCGGGCAGGGCGGCGAGCAGGGCACGGGTGGCCAGGAAACCAGCACGGGTGATGCGGGAAAGACGGTTGTCGTCGGCACTGGGCAAGGGGCGCAGCATGCCGGCCAGATTGCTGGAAGCGCCCTGGGCGGGAGCTTCGGCCTGCTCCAGTACCGTCACCTGCCAGCCAGCAGCAGCCAGCGCATAGGCTGTGGTGCTGCCGGCAATGCCGGCGCCGATGACGATGGCCCGGCGATCGGTCGGGGCGACGTGGCGATCCGGGCGACGGGAGCGGAAGCGGCCGACCAGCATCTGCCGCTTACCCACTGGGCCGGGGCGTTTGGCGACTTCGAATTCAGCGTCCTTCAATGCCTGGCGGACATGGCCGGCGACCGACCAGGTGGCGAGGGTTGCACCGGGCGCGGTCAGGCGGGCGAGCCCTTTGCAGAAATGCGGGGACCACAGCTCCGGATTCTTGGGCGGTGAAAAGCCGTCAAGGTAAAAGGCATCGACCGAGGCATCGATAGTGCGCAATTGCATTGCGGCGTCACCGAAGGTCAGGGTCAGGATGACCTGCCCGCCATCGAGATGCAGGCGGTGCATACCGGGCACCAACGGCGGCCATTTTTGCTGCAGTTCGGCCGCCAGCTCGGCGAATTCCGGCCAGGCCTGCTGGCAGGTGGCGAGGTCGGCCAGTGAGAACGGATGTTTCTCGAAGGAGATGAAGTGCAGCCGGCGGCAGCGTTGCGGATCATCACGCCAGGCCTGCCAGGTGGCCAGGAAATTCAGTCCGGTGCCGAAGCCGGTTTCGAGGATGACGAAACGGTCCTTGTCCTGCCAACGCTGCGGCAGTTCGTTGCCAGCCAGGAAGACATGCCTGGCCTGCGCCGGTCCGCCGAGGGCGGAGTGATAAACGTCGTCAAAGGCCGCCGAGTAGGGCGTGTCGTAGGCAACGAATTCGAGCCTGGCAGGCTGCAGTTTTTCCACTAGTGCAGGCGGGATGGGCGGCTGTTGCCGGGAGCGGGCGCTGGCTCGGTCGGCGCAGCGTAGTCCAGTGCCAGATTCCACTGTGCCTGTTCGGCGCCGGCCCGCAGCATGGCGCAGAGTGCCTGCAGCAGGTCGGGGGGCAGGCACAACTGGAAGCTGCGTTCCCGGCCTTCGCGGAAAGTCAGGCTGAAATTGCCATCGCTCAGGGTGTCGAACTTGATCTCGCTGGTCAGCAAGGGCGACGAGCCCAGCGGATAGGTGGCGTTGTCGTCGCTGAACGGCTGTTCGAAGCTGGGTTGCTCGGCAACCTCAATCTCGGCCATCGCCGGCGCTGGTGTGGTCACCTTGCCAAGCAGGGCAGCCAGATGTGGCCATAACTCACGCAGGAAACGCCGGGTCAGCCAGACGCGATATTCCTCGTCAGCCTGCGTCGCGACGCGCAGGACCAGGCGGTCCTGCAGGTGGTCGTTGGCGATCTGCAACTGACGGATTTGCATCTTCAGCAATCTTCAAGCGCAGCCACGCATTACTCGGGACGCATGGAGGGGAAGAGAATGACATCGCGAATGGCTGCAGCATCCGTCAGCAGCATGATCAGACGATCAATGCCGATCCCGCACCCACCGGTCGGTGGCAGGCCATACTCCAGCGCCCGAATGAAGTCAGCGTCGTAATACATCGCCTCTTCATCGCCGGCATCCTTCGCCTTCATCTGTTCCTGGAAGCGCGCTGCCTGGTCTTCGGCGTCATTCAACTCCGAGAAGCCATTGGCAATTTCACGCCCAACAATGAACAATTCAAAGCGCTCGGTAATCTCCGGATTTGTATCCGAGGCACGGGCCAGCGGCGACACTTCGACCGGGTAGTCGATGATGAAAGTCGGTTCCCAGCACTGGGCTTCGGCGCAAGCTTCGAACAGTTGCAGCTGAAGACTGCCGAGGCCGCCCGGCTTGAGCGGCTCGCCGAAGTGCTTGATCTTGGCCTTGAGGAATTCGGGATCGGCCAGCTCGGCATCACTGAATTCCGGATGCTGGCGCTGGATGGCCTGGTTGATGGTCAGGCGATGGAAAGGCTTGGACAGGTCGAGTTCACGGCCCTGATAGACGAAAACTTCCTTGCCCAGCGCCTCGCGGGCGGTGTGGCGGAGCAGGCCTTCGGTGAAGTCCATCAGCGTATGGTAGTTCGCGTACGCCTCGTAGAACTCCATCATCGTGAATTCCGGGTTGTGGCGCGGGCTCAAACCTTCGTTGCGGAAGTTGCGGTTGATTTCGAAAACCTTCTCGAAACCGCCAACCACAAGGCGCTTCAGGTACAACTCCGGGGCGATGCGCAGGAACTGCTGCATGTCGAGCGCGTTGTGATGCGTGACAAACGGCTTGGCCGAGGCGCCGCCGGGGATCGGGTGCATCATCGGCGTTTCGACTTCCATGAAGCCGTGGCCGGTCATGAAATTGCGGATCGACGAGACGATGGCCGAACGGGCGCGGAAGGTGAAGCGCGTTTCCTCGTTCATGATCAGATCGACGTAACGCTGGCGATACTTCATTTCCTGGTCGGCCAGGCCGTGGAACTTGTCGGGCAGGGGGCGCAGCGACTTGGTCAGCAGGCGGATTTCGCTGGCCTGGATTGACAGTTCGCCAGTCTTGGTCTTCATCAGGCTGCCGGTGACGCCGATGATGTCACCCAGGTCCCAGGTCTTGAAGTCGGCATAGACCTCTTCACCGACGCGGTCGCGGGTGATGTAAAGCTGGATGCGGCCGGACAGGTCCTGAATGGTGGCGAAGGATGCCTTGCCCATGACGCGCTTGAGCATCATGCGGCCGCCCAGCTTGACTTCAACCGGCAGACCTTCGAGTTCTTCCGCCGTCTTCTCGCCATAGCCTTCGAGGACCTTGGCCGCGGTGTTCTCGCGCTGGAAGTCGTTCGGGAAGGCTTTCCCGGTCTTGCGCCACTCGGCCAGTTTGGCGCGGCGCTCGGCGATGAGCTGGTTTTCGTCTTGCTGGACCGGGGCTTGCTGTTCGGGGTTGGACATGAAGAATCCTTGGATGCGATGAGTAAGCCGACTATGGCTTAGAATCCGTAATTTTCGCCGATTACACCCGGTTGGAACAAGGGCAAAGCGTCCAAAATCCGCCTGCTGTGTGCTCGGTGCCTCAGGCAAAGTTGCCTGCGCATGAACAGAGTCGTGGGGGGCCAATGAACATCCTCGTCGTCGATGCCACGCATCTTTACCGGGACATCCTGCAGCAGGCTTTGAGCCACTATGCGGATGTTCGGGTCGCACTCGCCTTGTCGCAACAGGAGGCGCGCGAACTGGTCGCCCGCGAAACCTTCCATTTTTTCGTGATTTCAGGCCAGTTGCCGGATGGCGATGGTATCGAACTGGCCAGAGCCTTGCGTGCCGATGGGCGGGCCAAGGTCGAACCGATCGTCTTGCTGACATCGAGTGCTAGTTCCGAATTGGCTGCGCAGGCGACCCGCTCTGGTGTGACCGAGCTTTTTCGCAAGCAGGATATCGACGAACTGCTCCGCTTCATGCGGCATTACGTCGAATTGCTGCAACCGATGCGCTGCCGGATTCTTTATGTCGAGGATGCCAGGGATCAGCGTGCCCTGCTGGAGGCCCAGTTGCGCGAATGGGGCATGACGGTCGATGCCATTGCCTCGGCTGACGAGGCGTGGCTGGCTTTCGAAGCGAACGATTACGATCTGGTGTTGTGCGATGTCGTTCTCGGTGGGCACATGACCGGCACACGGCTGATCAACCGGATTCGTCGCCTGCCTTTGCCCAAGGGCGGTACGCCGGTCCTCGCGGTGACTGCCTTCGATAATCCGCTGCGGCGGATCGAGTTGTTCCAGCTCGGGGTCGATGATTATGTCCAGAAGCCGATCCTGGCCGAGGAAATGCGTGCCCGCTTGCATAACCTGCTGGCCCGGAAGCGTGCCGTCGAGCGCAGCCAGATGTTGCTGGCAGCAACGGCGCTCGGTGTGGTGGTGGTTGGCACGGACGGGGTCATCGTGTCGATGGATGACAACTCCCTCGAGATGTTCCGGCCCAGAATGCAAACCATGCGCGGCCAGCCTTTGTCGGCGTTGCTGCCTGAAGAAAAGAATCCGGCCTTGCTCGGCCAGTTGATGCAGCGCGTCATGGCCGGCGAACGCGTTTCCGGCCTCAAGGCGGTGGGTTTGCATGGCGAAGGTGAGTATTTCCCGGTCGAATTGACGGTGGTCGAAATCAATTCAGGTGACGGGGTTCGTCATTTCGCCCTGTTGGCGCGCGACATCAGCGAAGAGCAGGCGCTGGCGACTTATCTGACGCGAGCCTCGGAGGCGGCTGAGCGGGCGGAGCAGATCAAGACGGCGTTCCTGGCCAACATGAGCCACGAAATTCGCACCCCGCTCAATGCCATCATCGGCATGGCCCATATTCTTTCGCGGACCGAACTGGATGATGCCCAGCGCAAGTATGTCGGGCATATCGATGCGGCGGGCCAGCACCTGCTCGGCCTGATCACGAATGTGCTTGATCTGTCCAAAATCGAGGCGGGTCGGCTGGAGCTGGAGCATATTCCGCTGGCGACCGAGAACATCGTTTGCGAAGTTCTGTCGATGATCGCCGAATCGGCTGCGGAGAAGGGGCTAGATGTACGGATTGGGGATCTGGATTCGCCGTCCGGTCTGGTCGGTGACCCGGTCAGGCTCCGGCAGGCTTTGCTCAACTATGTTTCAAACGCCATCAAGTTCACCGCCGAAGGCAGCGTTGAGGTCCGGGTTGTCACGCAGGAAGCCAGCGAGGATTCGGTCCTGCTCCGCTTCGAGGTGGCTGACACTGGCATCGGCATCAGTGCGGACGCCATGGATGAGATATTTTCGGCATTCCGCCAGGCCGACAATTCGACCACCCGTCGTTATGGCGGGTCCGGCCTCGGCCTCTCCATCACGCGCCAGCTGGCCGAGTTGATGGGGGGCGAGGCGGGGGTTTCCAGTACGCTTGGGCAAGGTAGTGTGTTCTGGTTTACTGCGTCCTTGAAGCGCAACACCGTACTTGCCGCACGGCCGACGGCACCCCTGCCGGCGACCGAGAGCGCCGAGACTGTTCTGGCCAGGGATTACGCGGGTTGTCGCTTCTTGCTCGTCGATGACGAGATCGTCAATCGACAGGTCGCCGAGGCCATCCTCTCCCGCTTGAACTGCGAGATCGATACCGCCAACGATGGTCGCGAGGCCGTCGATATGGCTGGGCGCAACGACTACGCGCTGATCCTGATGGACATGCTCATGCCCAACATGGGCGGCGTGGAGGCCGCGCAACGCATTCGGCTTTTGCCGGGGGGCGAGAGGGTGCCGATTGTCGCTCTGACAGCCAATGCCTTTGCCGACGAAAAGCAGCGCTGTCTGGATGCGGGAATGAACGACTTCATCTCCAAGCCGATCCGGCCCGAGGTGCTGTTCGAGACCATGCTGCGTTGCCTGGCTGGCTGAACTGCTCAGGCGTTTGGACGGTGGATCGCTAGCCAGATGGTCTGCGTGTCTGGCGCCGTCCATTCGACACGGTGCCGGCGACCGGCGGCGATGTCGATATAGCTGCCCGGTTGCAGCAGTCGGGCTTCGCTTTCGTCCTCGAAGCGCAAGCTTGCTTCGCCGCTGATCAACAATACCCATTCGGCTTCGGGCTGCTCGTACCAGAATCCCGGCGGGCTGGAGTGGCCGGTCGAGACGATGCGTTGAACAACCAGTCCGGGTTCGGCCAGCAAGGTGGCGAATGCTTCGTCTTCGGTGCCGAGGGGCGGGAGATTGGCGAACAGGTTGTCGAGCATGGTGGCTGATTACCGATAGAGCGGGAGGGTGTCCAGGCGGCGTTCGATCTCATGGGTCATGGCCTTGAACTGCGGGCTTTCATGGCTGGCGAAACGGCGCTTGAATTCAGGTTCGTGCAGGTATTCCGGAAGGTCGCCGACAGCCGGGAGAAGTTGCTCATCGGATAGCCCCCCTTTTATTTTTTTCTGCAGCGCTTCGGGGTTCCTGAGCAAGGTTTCGCCAAAGCGGGTGCCCGCCCGGTCGGCAGCCAGATCAATGAAGGAAAAGCCGCTACCGCGCCTGGCGTCTTCCAGTTCCTTATAGAGGCCGATGGCATCGGCCACCGGCTCGCCGGTCCAAGCGGCGAAGGCGGCCGAGATGACGAAATGCTGGGCCAGATCGTGGCGCCCGGCCAGGGTGATATTGACCCAGCGCACGCGCGGCCAGTTTCGGGCGGCGGGCACCAGGGCCGCCAGATCCTTGTCGGCCAGATGGCTGCTCAGAACCAGCAGAGTGGCTCGTCCCTGTTTGAGCGGGTCGCCGGACGCAGGAAGCATGGCCTTGAGAACGTCGGACAGGATGATTCGCGAGCCTGGCGCGCGATGGGCAACGAGCGCTGCCAGCGAGCCCCGGGCTTCGCGCAGGCGGGCAATGTCGTCCGGCGACAAGGCCACCGCACGCGCCCGGTCGAGGATGCCCGGTTCCCAGATGTAGGTAATCGATACCGTGGCTTGTGACTGGTTGAAGGAAATGTGCTGAATGGCGTTTTCGGCCATCAGCCATTCACGGTCGAAGCCAAGCGCAGCCACTGCCTTGGTGAAAACAAATTCGACCAAGGCGGGCGGCACAGCAATGGCGCCTAGCCTGGCATCGACGATGCGCAGCTTGCCATCGACCGTATGGGCCAGCGCGCGCAGGTTCAGGAAGCGCTTGCCGGGCAGCGTGAAGGTGATGCGAACCTCTCCGGTATCGTCGATCAGAGCCAGGGCGCCGCGGGCATGCAGATACCGGCTGGCCGCATAGTTGATGCCTTCGTCGATCAGGGCGGCGGGAATCGCCAGGGTGCGGATTTCGCCGGCTTGCTGGCGCCGCGGATCGTTGGCGGCGAGGAGGTGTTTTGCCTGAGCCACCGAAGCCGGAGAGATTACTTCGCCGCGGTCGACCAGCGCTTGCGGGTCGGTGGCAAAAAGAATCAGCGCTGCCGCTACGCTGAGCGGCAGCAACAGGGTGATTACCAGCCATTTGAGGAAGCGCCTCATCGGCTGGCAATCACTGCCTTAAACGCCTTGCTTCAGGCTGGCCTCGATGAAGGGATCGAGGTCGCCATCGAGCACGGCCTGGGTGTTGCCGGTTTCGTGGTTGGTGCGCAGATCCTTGATGCGCGACTGGTCGAGCACGTAGGAGCGGATCTGGTGGCCCCAGCCGATGTCGGACTTGGCGTCTTCCAGCTTCTGCTGCTCGGCCTGCTGCTTGCGCAGTTCGAACTCGTAGATGCGGGCGCGCAGCATCTGCCAGGCTTCGTCGCGGTTGCGGTGCTGCGAACGGTCGTTCTGGCACTGCACAACGATGCCGGTCGGGACGTGGGTCAGACGCACGGCGGAGTCGGTCTTGTTGATGTGCTGACCGCCGGCGCCGGAAGCGCGGTAGGTGTCGGTGCGCACGTCGGCCGGGTTGATGTTGATCTCGATCGAGTCATCGACTTCCGGGAAGACGAAAACGCTGGTAAACGACGTATGGCGGCGGGCGTTGGAGTCGAACGGCGACTTGCGAACCAGGCGATGGATGCCGGTTTCGGTGCGCAGCGTGCCGTAGGCGTAATCGCCGGTGAACTTGACGGTGGCACTCTTCAGGCCGGCGACGTCGCCTTCGGATTCTTCCATCACCTCGACGGTGAACCCCTTCTTCTCGCCGTACTTCAAGTACATGCGCAGCAGCATCGAGGCCCAGTCCTGGGCTTCGGTACCACCCGCGCCGGCCTGGATTTCCAGAAAGCAGGGCATCGGGTCGGACGGGTTGTTGAACATGCGGCGGAATTCGAGGGCGGCGACCTTGGCTTCGATCTCGGCGTTATCGGCCTCGACGGCGAGCAGGGTGTCTTCGTCGCCATCTTCCTTGCCCATGTCGAACAGCTCGCGGCCGTCGTTGAGGCCGGTGGCGACTTCTTCCAGCACCAGCACGATGTTTTCCAGCGATTTCTTCTCGCGCCCGAGCTCTTGGGCGCGCTTGGCGTCGTCCCAGATCTTCGGGTCTTCCATCTCCTGGGTGAGGAGGGTCAGGCGCTCGCGTTTCTGATCGTAGTCAAAGATACCTCCGCAGCTCGGCGGCGCGCTGCGCCAGATCGTCGAGCTTGTTGGAGATGCTGTTGATGTGTTCGGCTTCCATGATGGGGCGTCCAGATACTTGAAAACCGGACATTATAAAGGTTTAGGGCAGGTCATCGCATGGCAACATGCGGCCGCATATTTTTCATTCCGGATGGCTGAAATGCTTGCTGCGCGGGCGTAGAATCAAGGTGCTGCGCCGCAACAAAATCAAGTGGAAGCAATCACCTCCCAGGGCGGCACACCTTTCAGGGCAGGATTGAACATGAACAAGATGTTGACCATCGACGGTAACGAAGCCGTCGCCAACGTGGCTTACCGCGTTTCTGAAGTGATCGCCATTTACCCGATCACACCGTCGTCCGGCATGGGCGAGCTGTCCGATGAATGGGCAGCGCAAGGCAAGACCAACGTCTGGGGCTGCGTTCCCCGCGTCGTCGAGCTGCAGTCTGAAGGTGGTGCTGCCGGTACTGTCCATGGCGCACTGCAGGCTGGGTCGCTGGCGACGACCTTCACGGCTTCGCAGGGCCTGCTGCTGATGATTCCCAACATGTACAAGATTGCCGGCGAACTGACGCCGACGGTTTTCCATGTAGCGGCCCGCGCCATCGCTACCCACGCCTTGTCGATCTTCGGCGACCATTCCGATGTGATGGCGACGCGTGGTACTGGCTTCGCACTGCTTGCCTCGAATTCGGTGCAGGAGGCGCAGGACATGGCGGCCATCGCCTCGGCGGCAACGCTGTCCGGGCGCCTGCCGGTGCTGCATTTTTTTGACGGTTTCCGCACCTCGCACGAAGTGGCCAAGATTACGGCGGTGGGCGATGACGTCTTGCGCAAAATGCTGCCGCCGGAGTTGATCGCCGCCCAGCGCCACCGTTCGCTGTCGCCGGAACATCCGGTACTGCGCGGCAGTTCGCAGAATCCCGATGTCTTCTTTCAGGCTCGCGAGGCGCAGAACCCGTGGTTCGATGCCTTCCCGGGCATCGTCCAGCAGGCCATGGACGAGTTCGGCGCGGCGACTGGTCGGCAATACAGGCTGTTCGATTACGTCGGTGCGCCCGATGCCGAACGCGTCATCATCCTGATGGGCTCGGGGGCGGAAACCGCGCAGGAAACGGTCGAGCACATGAACCGGCAAGGTGAAAAGGTCGGCCTGCTCAAGGTTCGGCTCTACCGGCCGTGGGCGCCGGAGGCGCTGCTCGCGGCGCTGCCGACGACAACCCGGTCGATTGCCGTGCTCGACCGCTGCAAGGAGCCGGGTGCCGATGGCGAGCCGCTGTTCAAGGATGTGCTTGTCGCGCTGGCCGAGAATGCGGCCGGTGAGTCGCCACGTTTCGCCACGCTGCCCAAAGTGGTTGGTGGGCGTTACGGGCTGGCCTCCAAGGAATTCAACCCGGCCATGGTTTGTGCCGTGTTCGAGGCCTTGAACAAAACCTTGCCGCAACGTCGTTTCACCGTGGGCATCAACGACGATGTGACGCATCTGTCGCTGCCCTATGACTCGACTTTCCGTAGCGATGCCGTGCGCGAAACCTTCGGTGCGGTTTTCTACGGCTTGGGTTCGGACGGCACGGTGTCGGCCAACAAGAATTCGATCAAGATCATTGGTGACGAAACCGAACTCTTTGCCCAGGGCTATTTTGTCTACGACTCCAAGAAATCCGGCGCGATGACCGTCTCGCACCTGCGCTTCGGGCCGCAGCCGATTCGTTCGACCTACCTGACCGGCGAAGGCGATGCCAAGTTCATCGCCTGCCACCAGCCGCTCTTCCTCGAAACCCACGACCTGCTGGCGCACGCCGCACCGGGCGCGGTTTTCCTGCTCAACACCTCGGTACCTGCCGACGGGGTTTGGGCCACGCTGTCGGCTGCGATGCAGCAGCAGATGATCGCCAAGCGCATCCACTTTTACGTCATCGATGCCTATCAGGTCGCACTGGAGGCCGACATGGGCCGGCGCATCAATACCGTGATGCAGACCTGCTTCTTCGCCATCTCCGGCATCCTGCCGCAGGACGAAGCCATCGCGGCGATCAAGCATGCCGTCGAAAAGACCTATGGCCGCAAGGGCCGGCGCATCGCCGAACTGAACTACAAGGCCATCGACAAGACGCTGGTCTGCCTGCATGAAGTGCCGGTGCCGGCCGAGTTTGCTGCGTCTGAAATTCGCATCCCCCAACGCACCGTCCAGCAAGCCTCCGAATTCGTCCGCAAGCTGACCTTGCCGATGATCGCCGGCAAGGGTGACAGCCTGCCGGTCTCGGTCTTCCCGGTCGACGGCACCTTCCCGACCGGTACGGCCAAGTACGAGAAACGCAATCTGGCGCTTGAAATTCCGGTTCTCGAAACCGACCTCTGCACCCAGTGCGGCAAGTGCGTTTTTGTCTGCCCGCATTCCGCCATCCGCGCCAAGGCTTTCCCGCCCGAGCTGCTGGCCGAAGCGCCGGCCACCTTCAAGACCATGGCGATCCGCAGCAAGGATTACCCGGCCGGCTGGAAGATGAGCTACCAGGTGGCGCCCGAGGATTGCACCGGCTGCACGCTGTGCGTCGAGGTCTGCCCGATCCGCGACAAGTCCAACGTCTCGCGCAAGGCGATCAACATGGCCGAACAGCCGCCGCTGCGCGCGCCGGAAGCGGAGAACTGGGATTTCTTCCTGAAACTGCCCGCCTACGATCGCACTGTCGCCAAGCGCAACACCATCCCGGGTTCGATGCTGTTGCAGCCGATGTTCGAGTTTTCCGGCGCCTGTGTCGGCTGTGGCGAAACGCCTTACATCCGGCTCGCCACGCAGTTGTTCGGCGACCGCATGCTGGTTGCCAACGCCACCGGCTGCTCGTCGATCTACGGCGGCAATCTGCCGACCACGCCGTACACCACCGATGCCAACGGCCGCGGCCCGGCCTGGAGCAATTCGCTGTTCGAGGACAACGCCGAGTTCGGCCTCGGCATGCGCATTGCCACCAACCAGC